>CAWFRK010000037.1:0-72241 GCA_963818175.1 uncultured beta proteobacterium
CTGGTAAGAGAGAAGCCACCATGAACGCAAACATGATGCAGCAGCCGCTGCTGATCTCGACGCTGCTCACCCATGCATCATCGGCGGCATCCACACGAGTGAAGCCATGATGATCCCGCCCCTTTCCGTCGCCAATCCATGCATCAACATCTGCCGCATGGACCTCGCCGGCAGGTACTGCCAGGGTTGCGGCAGGACGCTGGTGGAGATCGGACTCTGGGACCAGATGACCGAAGCTACGGGTGGCTCAGTCATGGCGTCGCTTCCATCTCCGCCTTCCCCGCCGCCGTCGTCCAGTCAGAGACGCCGCGACCCCGAGCCGGGCCGTCCATCCCCCGCCCGCCGCCGCTCATCATCACGCAAAGTCACACCGATTTCCCAGCCCCCCGCCGCCGTCCAGGCCCACATCTCCTCGCTGTTCGCTTCCCAACGCCTGGCCGCTCAGCTGGCAAGCCCTGTTTCCGGTCAGCTCGGGGGCCTCTCGCAGCCCCATCTGGGCGGGCTCGGTGAGGTCCACGAGGCCGGAGCGCACGGAGCAGCGGCAGCGTCATCGATTCGAGCAGCGTGCGGCTGGCCCCACCAAGCGCCAGCTCGCGGATGCGACTGTGGCCGTAGCACCCCATGACGAGCGAGTCCGCGCCCAGTTCCGCGGCCCGCGCGAGGATGTGTTCGCCGATCTTCGAATGCACCTCGGGCTCGTGGTGAAAGACGGGGTCGATGCCGTGGCACAGCAGCCAGCGCTCGACTTCGCGCGGGTCGCTGCCCCAGCTCGCGCACTGCACCTGCTCGTCAGCCGTGCGCAACAGCGGCAGGGCGAAGCCGAGTGCACGCGCCGTATCGGCGCGTCGGCTTCCACGCCGACGAGCACGGTGCGTCCTGCGTCCGGGAAGTCGCCGGCCGCTGGAATCACCAGCGCCTCGGCCTGCCGCTCTCCAGGATCACGGATACCGCAAAGTCCGAGGGCAGGGCCTGCTCGCTCGGGTGGGCGTGGTCGTACTGGCCGAGCACCAAGAGGTCGGCCGTCAGCGCCTCGCGCACGAAGCCTGGCGTCGCAGCGGCAGCGCCGAGCTCGACCCAATGCACCCTCGGCCCCGCCTCGGCAGCCTCGAACAGGCGGTGCGCGCGTTCGCGTCGCTCGGCCTCGTGCTCTTGCGTGAGCGTGTACATCAGCGAGGCGCCTTCGCCGGTTCCACTGTCGAAGACGTGCATGGCGCTCGGCGTGGCGGCATAGATCGCGCGCACCGCCGCGTCGTGGCGCTCGGCGAGATCGCGCGCCACGGCCAGGCGCACGCCACTGCGCTCGGTGGCATCCACGTGGAGAAGGATGGACTTGATCTCGGAATCGCGGCCTCCGGTAGTTCCAGTGAACCGTAGCGATCACCCCTGGGTGTAGGCTTGACGCCGCCCAAGTCGGCAGCCTGTCGATGACCTCGGCTGGCCGCCCGGATGTGCCGAGCACCGGCGACGTGTGCTTTTCGCCGACGACCGCCTGAGCGGCGCGAGCGACATACCAAGCTTACCGCGTACCGGCATGGCGGCGCGAGTACCAACCTGTCGCACCCTTGCGCCCGCGCTCGCCGACATCGTGGTCAGCCAGCCCAAGCGCCGAGAGATCGACTGTCATCTGCGACAACGTCAGCAGCCACAAGACCAAGCGCGTGGATGACTTCCTGGTCGAGCACCGCAACGTGCGCATCCACTTCACGCCGACCTACTCGTCGTGGCTGAACCAAGTGGAGAACTGGTTCTCGCGTATCCAGCGGGACGTGATCACCCGCGGCATCTTCACTTCGGTGAAGGACCTGGACCGCAAATTGATGCGCTACATCCGCGAACAGAACAAGGATCCCAAGCCCATCAAGTGGAAGTACGACCATCCATCAAGGCGAATTCGCCCGGTGCCATTTCAATGACGCGGTGGACTAGGGCGTGTTCAAGAGCCCTCCCACTGAACGCCAGCGGCTGTTCGTCGCGCCCCATATGCAGTTCACCGGCGATCCTCTCGACGTCCTCGAGGAAGTTGCTGAGCGAGTCGTCCGACATTCGCTTGATGCGCTGCGACTGCGCCGATCGCCAGATCGTTCGGCACCGGCGCTACGCGCAGGGCAGCGGATCCTGGGCGTGGCCGCGGTGGCGGCAATCGGTGCATGGACTGTCGGGTCGGCTCGGATCGCCGGAAGTTCACGCGACCATTGCCCATTCCAGCGCAGGTGTTGATGTGCAGCGGCAGACTCTGGATGCAGTCAACTGAATGCTGCGGCGACAGCGCGCGCGGGATCGCCGCTGCGTGGGAGCATCCCATGGTCAACCACACGCCCACCGTGATCGGCGAGGAGCGCCTCGAGGGCGAACTGTGTTCCGTGCCATCGGCACGTGGCATGGTCGTGCTTGCGCTGGGCAGCGGCAGCCGCCACAACAGCCGGCGCAGCCGGCAGGCGGTGCAAAGCATGCAAAGGCGAGGCCTCAGCACGCTGATGTTCGACCTGCTGCGGCCGGAGGAGGTCGACGACCGCGCCCGGGTATTCGATCTCGACCTGCTGGCGCAGCGGATCCTGCAGGCCATCGATGCGCTGCCGCCACAGGCGGGCGATCTGCCACTGGGCCTGGGAGGCACGAGCATGGCGGGGACGGCGGTGCTGGTAGCTGCCGCAGGTCGTGCGCAGCGGGTGCAGGCGGTGGTCCTGCGCAGCGGCCGCCCCGACCTGGCCCGCGACCATCTGCCTCGCGTGAGCGCGGCGACACTGCTGATCGTGGGTGCTGCAGACACCCAGGTGCTTCAATCCAATCGCGAGGCCTACAAGGCACTCGAATGCGAAAAGCGCCTCGAGATCGTGCCGCGCGCCACTCACCTGTTCCAGGAGGCCGGCGCACTGGAAACGGTCGCCATCATCGCCGGTGACTGGTTCCTTGCCCACCTGAAAGGTGCGCAGGGATGAGCCGGTGTGCCTGACCGCTTGCGAGCGCACAGATGCAAGCCGCCATCGAACCGATCGCCGGCAGGTCCCGGCCCGCCAGTCCCGAGGCGCTGCTCGACGTGGTGGTCGCCATGCTGGCCGAACTGCGCGGCGGCGCGGTCGTTCCCGTCTCGTTGGACGATGACCTGGAGCGCACGCTGGGCATCGACAGCCTCGAGCGCATGGAATTGACGCTGCGCCTGGAGCGCAGCTTCGACGTGTCCATGCCCGAAGCGCTGGCGCAGCAGCGCGCAGACCCTGCGCGACCTCTGGCGCGCCTTGGCCGCTGCGGTGCCGGAGCGAGGCTTCGCACCCGCGGCGCCGGACGTTGCGCCGCGCGCGATCGCGCATGCGCCGCCGACCCATGCCTCCACGCTGATCGAGGTGCTGCAGTGGCACGCGCGCGGCGCGCCCGGGCACCGGCATGTCACCCTGATCGGCGATGAGGCGCAGGCCGTGCTCACCCATGCCGGCCTGCTGGAGCGCGCCCGGGCCATCGCCGCCGGGCTGCAGCGCGGCGGCCTCGAGCCGGGCGAGAGCGTGGCGTTGATGCTGCCAACCAGCCTGGCCTTCTTCGAAGCCTTCGCCGGCATCATGATTGCCGGCGGCGTCCCGATTCCGATCTACCCGCCGTTTCGCGCCGCCCAGATCGAGGATCATCTGCGGCGCCAGGCGAACATCCTCGAAAACGGCCAGGCCGTGCTGCTCATCGGCGACGAGCGCATGCGCCTGGCGGCGGGCATTCTTCGCGCCGGGGCGCCACGGCTGCGCGGCGTGGCGACGGTCGAGCGCCTGGCCGAAGCGGGCGGCGAGCCGGCTGCAGTGGTGCGCGGAGCGCATGACATCGCTTTCCTGCAATACACCTCGGGCAGCACGGGCCAGCCCAAGGGCGTAGTGCTCACGCATGCGAACCTGCTGGCCAACCTGCGCGCGATGGGGGCGACGCTGGAGGTGGGCACCGGCGACGTGTTCGTGAGCTGGCTGCCGCTGTACCACGACATGGGCTTGATCGGCGTCTGGATGGGCAGCCTCTACTTCGGCTTGCCGCTTTTCCTGATGCCGCCGCAGAACTTTCTCGCACGACCCTCGCGATGGCTGCGGGCGTTGCACGAGCATGGCGGCACGCTGTCGGCCGCGCCGAACTTCGCCTACGAGATCCTCGCCAGCAAGGTCCCCGACGACGAGTTGCGCGGCCTGGACCTCAGCCGTTGGCGCATCGCGATCAACGGTGCCGAGCCGGTGCACGCGGCCACACTGGATCGCTTTGCGCGGCGCATGGCGCCCTTCGGCTTCGACGCGCGGGCGATGATGCCGGTCTACGGCCTGGCCGAAGGGGCCTTGGGCCTGACGTTCCCGCCGCTTGGGCGCGGGCCGAGGTGTCGATTGCATCGACCGGCGGCAACTGCACCGCGCCGGTCGCGCACTGCCGGTGCCCTGCGACGCGCCGCAGGCGATGCAGGTGGTGGCCTGCGGCCTGCCGCTGCCCGGCCACGAGATCCGAGTCGTCGATGCTCGCGGCGCCGAAGTGCCCGAGCGCGTCGAGGGGCACGTCGAGTTCCGCGGGCCGTCGGCCAGCTCCGGCTATTTCCGTAATCCCCAGGCCACCCGCTCGCTCTTCCACGGGCCTTGGCTGGACACTGGGGACGTGGGCTACGTGGCGCAAGGCGAGCTGCACCTCACCAGCCGGGCGAAAGACCTGATCATTCGCGGCGGCCACAACATCCATCCGTACGAGCTGGAAGGTGCGGTGGGCAACCTGCCCGGCGTGCGCCGGGGCGGCGTCGCGGTGTTCGCTGCCGCCGATCCTGGCAGCGCGACCGAGCGTGTCGTCGTGCTCGCCGAAACCCGGGAAACCGATGCCGAAAGGCGGGCCGCGCTGCGCGATCGCATCAGCGGCCTGGCGATCGACCTGCTGGGCGGGCCGGCCGATGACATCGTGCTGGCGGGCGCGCACACGGTGCGCAAGACCTCCAGCGGCAAGATCCGCCGTGCCGTCTGCCGCGAGCTGTATGAGAAGGGCCTGCTGCAGTCGGGCGCCAAGTCGGTCGCGGCGCAGGTCGCGCGGCTGTGGCTGGACGCGCTGCTGCGGCGCGCGCGTGAGCCTCTGCGGGCTGTCGCGGCGGCGGTCTACGGGGCCTGGTCGTGGGCGCTGTTTGGCGTAGGGGCGGCGCTGGGCGTCGCGACCGCGCTGCTGCCGTCGTGCCGCTTGCGCAAGCAGGCCGCGCGCTCGCTGGCGCGCGCGCTGCTGCATGCGTCAAGACTGCCCGTGAGCGTCGAAGGTGGCGCGCTCATCCCTCGCGGGCCAGTGGTGCTGGTGGCCAATCACGCGAGCTTCATCGACTGGCTGCTGCTCACGGCCGTGCTGCCCGCGACAACGAGCTTCGTCGCCAAGAAGGAGCTGGCGAAGGGTCGGGCGATGCGCTGGCTGCTGCGGCGGGTCGGGACGCGCTTCGTCGCCCGTGGCGATGCCCGCCAGGGTGTCGAGGACGCGAAGGCGCTGGTGCGGGCAGCCCGGGCCGGCGAATCGCTGGTGTTTTTCCCCGAGGGCACGCTGAGGCGCGAACCGGGGCTGCTCCCGTTTCACATGGGCGCCTTTGTCGTCAGCGCGCAGAGCGGCCTGCCGCTGCTGCCGGTGACGCTGCGCGGCACGCGCGGCGTGATGCGCGACGGCTCGTGGCGGCCGCGGCGGGAGGCGGTGCAGGTGTGCATCCACGAAGCGCTGAGGCCGCCGGGCAGCGACTGGCGTGCCGCCGTGCAACTGCGCGACGCGGCACGCAAGGCGATCGCCGCGGATTGCGCGGAACCTCTGGTGCGCCTCTCGCGGGAGGCACCACCTGGCCCGTGAAAGGCTCAGTCGGCCGCGCGAAGGTTCGCGAGTCGCGTGCGAGACTTGCTGCGGGTCGCGTCGCGACTCACGATGCCTGAGCATGACGTTCAAAAAGGAGGCCGCAATGACAATGAGCGACGAACTCGGCAAGCTCGATGAGCTGCGCCAGCGCGGCGTTCTGACCGACGAGGAGTTCGCGCGCGCCAAGGCACGCGTGTTGGGCGAGTCTCTTCGCCCCGCCGGGCCCGCGGGCGTGGCGGCGATCAACGCGCTGCGGCGCAGCCGCGGCGACCGCTGGCTCGCCGGAGTCTGCGGTGGCCTGGCCCATTCCACCGGGATGGACTCGTGGGTATGGCGGCTCTTGTTCACGGTGCTTGCACTGTTCGGTGGCGCGGGTGTGTTGCTCTACATCCTGCTCTGGGTGTTTGTCCCGAACGAATGAGCAGCGCTGGGATGAGCGAGCAAGTTCGATCGCCCTCCCAGCGTAGGAGCAGGGCTTTGCTAAGCACGCTTCCAGAAGCTGCTGGTCGTGAAGGCCCCCAATTGGCCGCGAACTGAAAATCAACGTTCCGTTTCCGGCAGGTTCAGCCGGCCTTCCTCAACGGGCGACTCGGTTCGCCAATCGAAACGGTGCACTGGCGCGCCGCGAGGTCGTCGAACAGGCCGATGGCCAAGCCTCCTTTGTCAAGCACGTTTCACACACCCAAAGTGGAGTCCAGCGTGCGCACGTTGCTCGGCAATCTGCATTCAATGCGCATCGGCCGCTTTCGCGGCTTCGACCGCGCCGGCTTCGTCGGCTTTGCCGCCGTTGAAGTAGAAGTTCAGCAGCACGGCCGAGAGCGCGGTCAAGAGGATGCCGCTCTCGAGCAGGCGGTGAAGTTCGTGCGCCATTTGTTGCGTCCAGCGCGGAGCGACTAGCCCGAACTTTGGCCGGTAGCTGGGCGTAAGTGCGCGTCGCGACTGAAGTTCCAGCCGAGCGAGAGCGCGGCTACTGGGTACAGGCGGGATTCAAGGCCAGCAGCGAGAAGGCCTTGTGTTGAAGCGCGGTGGGCCTGGTCGTCAGGACGATCTTGGCCTCGGGGTTGAGTGCGGTGGGGGTGACGTTGTAGGCCAGGGGCTGCGAGTGCTCGGTTGATCCTGTTTCATCACTGACTCAAGATTCGCCGCCTCACTCGGCGGGAGCTGCAAGGCTCCGGCCGCTCGCGGCCGGCGACAAGGCTCGCCGCTGCAAGGACCCCAGCCATTCATTGAAGGCCAGCGCGCCAAGCACCAGCGAGCCTCCACCGAGCACCGCGGCCGAGACCGCCTCACCGGCACCAATCCAGGCCCAGGCCACCCCGAACACGACCTCCAGCAATCCAAGCAAGGCCACCTCGGGTGCGGGAAGCTCGCGCGCCAGGCGCACCGCCAGCAGGCAGGGAATCGCCAACTGGAACACACCCAGGCCGGCCAGCAAGCCGAGGTCGTGACTCGAGGCCTGGAAGGGCCAGGCCAGCGGCAGAGCGATCAGGGCCGACAGCACGGCACCGATCAACACGGCGGGCAGCATATCGCGACCTTGGCCGGCCTCGGCATGCCGGCTGCTGTGCTGGATGACGGTCCAGTTGATGGCGGCAGCCACCGGAACTGCGAGGGCCACCAGCGTACCGAGCACATGCTGCGGATCGGCGCCGCTCACTTCCTTGCCGTACATCCAGGTGATGCCCAGGCCAGCCGCGAGAATGGCCCACCATGTCCGGCGAGGCAGCCGCTGGCCGAGCGCCAGGCGCGCCAGCAGTGCCGTGATCAAGGGGCCGAGGGCCATGGTGACCAGCACGTTGGCGACGGTGGTGAGCGTGAGCGCCACCATGAAGCAGGTGTACATCACCGCCCACATCACGCCGGACACCCACAGCGGCCAGCCGCCGTGACGCAGGCCATGCCACAAGCCTCGCCCGCGCCAGAGGCCGAGCGCCACGAGCATGAAGACGCCGTTGAAGAAGCTGCGCCAGAAGGTGACTTCGAAGGCGCGCGCCGATTCGAGATGGCGCGTCACGACCCCCGCCGTGCTCCACAGCAGCGTGACCCCGACCATGGCCAGGACAGCATTGCGATGCTTCATGAAGGAAGTTCAGGCCCAACGGGCCTATCGTGATTCGAGCTGGAACCCCCGCTCGGCGGGGGGCAGGGGGTGCCCCATCCGGCGAGGAACGAGAGCGCGCGCAGCGTGAAGCCGCTTACGCGGCTTCACGTTGTGCGCGCTTTCGTTCGTGTTCCTTCAGGAAGCGCTTGCGCAGGCGAATCGACTTCGGCGTGATCTCCACCAGCTCGTCATCCGCAATGAACTCCACCGCGTACTCCAGCGTGAGCTGGATCGGCGGCGTGATCTTGATCGCGTCTTCCTTGCCGGAGACGCGGAAGTTGGTGAGCTGCTTGCCGCGCACCGCGTTGACGACCAGGTCGTTGTCGCGCGAGTGGATGCCGATGATCATGCCTTCGTAAAGCGGATCGCCCGCCTTCACGAACATGCGGCCGCGGTCGTCGAGCTTGCCGAGCGAATAGGTCACGGCTTCGCCGTCGTCCTGGCTGATCAGCACGCCGTTCTTGCGGCCTTCGATCTCGCCCTTGAAGGGCTCGTAGCCGTCGAAGATGTTGCTGATGAGGCCCGTGCCGCGCGTGAGGTTCAGGAACTCGTTCTGGAAACCGATCAGGCCTCGTGCAGGAATGCGGTACTCCAGCCGCACGCGGCCCATGCCGTCCGGCTCCATGTTCACCAGGTCGGCCTTGCGCTCGCCCAAGGCCTGCATCACGGCGCCCTGGTGCTGCTCCTCGACGTCTGCGGTCACCATCTCGATCGGCTCATGGCGCTCGCCATCGACCTCATGAAACACCACGCGCGGCTTGGAGACCGCCAGCTCGTAGCCCTCGCGGCGCATGTTCTCGAGCAGGATGGTCAGGTGCAGCTCGCCGCGGCCCGACACTTCGAAGATGCCGTCCTCGTCGGTGTCCTTCACGCGCAGCGCGACGTTGGATTGCAGCTCGAGGTCGAGGCGGTCGCGGATCTGGCGACTGGTGACGAACTTGCCTTCGCGCCCGGCCAGCGGCGAGTTGTTGACGCAGAAATTCATCGTGAGCGTCGGTTCGTCGACCATCAGCATGGGCAGCGGCTGCGGGTTGTCCAGCGAGGTGATGGTGACGCCCACGCCGACTTGTTCAATGCCGTTGATGAGCACGATGTCGCCCGGGCCGGCCTCGGTGGCTTGCTTGCGCTCGAGGCCTTCGAACTTGAGCACCTGGTTGACGCGCGCCTTGATCGGGGCGCTGTCCGGCCCGTTGTAGACGGCCACGTCCTGCAGCGGCTTCAAGGTGCCGCTGTTGACGCGGCCGATGCCGATGCGGCCGACGTAGCTCGAATAGTCGAGCGAGCAGATCTGCAGCTGCAGCGGTGCGTCCTCGTCGCCCTCGTGCGGCGGCACGTGCTTGCAGCACGGCTCGAACAGCGGGGCCATGTCGGTGCCGACCTCTCCCTGCTCGAGCGCCGCCCAGCCGTTCAGTCCCGAGGCGTAGATCACCGGGAAGTCGAGCTGTTCGTCGTTGGCGCCGAGCTTGTCGAACAGGTCGAAGGTGGCGTTGATCACGTAGTCGGGGCGCGCGCCGGGGCGGTCGACCTTGTTGACCACGACGATGGGCTTCAAGCCCAGCGCCAGCGCCTTCTTCGTCACGAAGCGGGTCTGCGGCATCGGGCCTTCGACCGCATCGACCAGCAACAGCACGCCGTCGACCATCGACAGCACCCGCTCCACTTCGCCCGCCGAAGTCGGCGTGTCCCGGGGTGTCGACGATGTTGATGTGGGTGCCCTCCCAGCTCACCGCGCAGTTCTTGGCGAGGATGGTGATGCCGCGCTCGCGCTCGAGGTCGTTGCTGTCCATCACGCGCTCGGCGATCTGCTGGTTGTCGCGGAAGGTGCCGGACTGGCGCAGCAGCTGGTCTACGAGCGTGGTCTTGCCATGGTCGACGTGGGCGATGATGGCGATGTTGCGGATCTGCTTGTTCATGGGGTGTGCAATTGGCTTGCGGCCTGCTGGCCACGGGTGGATGCGGATCGGGCGAGGAGGCTCTGCACCTCCGGGGGGCTCAGCAGCCGGGTGGAGATCAGCTCACCGGCCTTGATGCAGGCGCTGCCGAGGAAGGCATGGGGATCGGGGCCGTAGACGCGCACGGCCGGCAGGTCGGGCAGGTCGAGCTTGCGGCGCATGCCCGAGAGAAAGCGCCCCGCATCTTCCGGGCCGAGGCGCACGACCGGCCAGGCTTCGAGGAGGCCGTCGGCGCTCATCAATGCTGCGTCGCGCTCGGCTTCGGTCAGGGCTTCGAGTTGCTCCAGCGTCAAGGCGGCCGAGATGTTCAAGGGGCCGCTGCCGGTGCGGCGCAGCGCGCAAAGGTGGGCGCCGCAGCCGAGCAGTTCGCCGATATCCTCGGCGAGCGTGCGGATGTAGGTGCCCTTGCTGCAGCTCACGTCGATCTCCAGCCGCTCATGGTCCCAGCCAAGGATGTCGATGCGATGGATCGTCACGCGCCGCGCGGCTCGTTCCACCTCCACCCCGGCGCGCGCATATTCGTAGAGCGCGCGGCCATCGTGCTTGAGCGCCGAGTGCATCGGCGGCACCTGCTCGATCTCGCCGGTGAGGCGTGCGCAGGCAGCTTCGATCTCGCCTCGCGTGACCTCCACCGGACGCTCACGCAACACCTCGCCCTCGGCGTCAGCCGTGCTCGTCGTCACGCCCAGGCGCAGCATGGCGCGATAGGCCTTGTCGGCGTCCAGGCTCACCTGCGAGAACTTGGTGGCGGCCCCGAAGCACAGCGGCAGCAGGCCCGTTGCCAGGGGATCGAGCGTGCCGGTGTGGCCGGCCTTCTCGGCGCGGTACAGGCGCTTGGCCTTCTGCAGCGCGTCATTGCTCGACAGGCCCAGGGGCTTGTCGAGCAGCAGCACGCCATGCACGGCACGGCGTGGCTGGCGGGGTGGACGAGCGTCGAGCCTGGCGTTCATAGGGATCCCGAAGGCCTTCAGTCCTTGGCGCGCGACGCGTTGGCACGCTGGATCAGCGCGCTCAGGTCCGCCGCCCGCTCGGTGGTGCGGTCGAACACGAAATGCAGGGTGGGCACCGTATGGATCTGCAGGCGCTTGAACAGGCCATTGCGCAAAAAGCCTGCTGCCTCGTTCAGCGCCTCCTGGCACTCCTGGGCGTCGCCCAGCAGCAGCGAGAAGAACACCTTGGCATGGGCGTAGTCGGGCGTGACCTCGACCGCATTGATCGTGACCATGCCGATGCGCGGATCCTTGAGCTGGCGGATGAGCTCGGCCACGTCGCGCTGGATCTGGTCGGCCACGCGAAAGCTTCGATTGGGTATGGACTTCTTATGGCGCATCGTCTGACTCCTGGGCAGGCCTGAAAGCGAAGACCCCGCCATCCCTCGGAAGGCGGGGTCTGATCGCGCAGGATCGGCTCCGCCTTACAGCGTTCGGGCCACTTCCTTGATTTCGAAGAATTCCAGGTGATCGCCTTCTTGGATGTCGTTGAAGTGCTTGAGGTTCAAGCCGCACTCGAAGCCTTCCTTGACCTCGCGCACGTCGTCCTTGAAGCGCTTGAGCGACTCGAGCTCGCCGGTATGGATGACCACGTTCTCGCGCACCACGCGCAGGCGCGCCGAGCGACGGATGACGCCCGAGAGCACCATGCAGCCGCCGATCGTGCCGATCTTGGAGACCTTGAACACCTGGCGAACCTCGGCCAGGCCGATGATTTCTTCCTTGTGCTCGGGCGCCAGCATCCCGGACATCGCTGCCTTCACCTCATCCACGGCGTCGTAGATGATGTTGTAGTAGCGCAGGTCCACGCCGTTGTTCTCGGCCAGCTTGCGGGCGCCTGCATCGGCGCGCGTGTTGAAGCCGATGATGACGGCCTTGGAGGCGATCGCCAGGTTGACGTCCGACTCGGAGATGCCGCCCACCGCCGCATGCACCACCTGCACCTTGACCTCGTCGGTCGAAAGCTTGAGCAGCGACTGCGCCAGCGCTTCCTGCGGAGCCTTGCACATCGGCCTTGACGATGAGCGCGAGGGTCTGGACATCGCCCTGCCCCATCTGCTCGAACATGTTCTCGAGCTTGGCGGCCTGCTGGCGAGCCAGCTTGACGTCGCGGAACTTGCCCTGGCGGAACAGCGCGATCTCGCGCGCCTTGCGCTCGTCGCCCAGCACCATGAACTCGTCGCCGGCCTGCGGCACCTCGGTCAGGCCCTGGATCTCGACCGGGATCGAGGGGCCTGCATCGGCGATGGGCTTGCCGTCTTCGTCGAGCATCGCGCGCACGCGGCCGAAGCTCGAACCTGCCAGCACCACGTCGCCGCGCTTGAGCGTGCCCGACTGAACCAGCACCGTGGCCACCGGGCCGCGGCCCTTGTCGAGCTGCGCTTCGATGACCAGGCCCTTGGCCGGCGCCTCGATGGCGGACTTGAGCTCGAGCACTTCTGCTTGCAGCAGCACGTTCTCGAGCAAGGAATCGATGCCTTCACCGGTCTTGGCCGACACGTGCACGAAGGGCGAATCGCCGCCGAATTCCTCGGGCACTACTTGTTCAGCCACCAGCTCGGACCGCACACGCTCGAGGTTCGCATCGGGCTTGTCGATCTTGTTGACAGCCACGACGATCGGCACTCCGGCCGCCTTGGCATGGTGGATCGCTTCCTTGGTCTGCGGCATCACGCCGTCGTCGGCGGCCACCACCAGGATCACGATGTCGGTCGCCTTCGCGCCGCGGGCTCGCATGGCCGTGAAGGCGGCGTGGCCCGGGGTGTCGAGGAAGGTGATCATGCCGCGCGGCGTATCGACGTGATAGGCGCCGATGTGCTGCGTGATGCCACCAGCCTCGCCCGCCGCCACGCGCGAGCGGCGGATGTAGTCGAGCAGCGAGGTCTTGCCGTGGTCGACGTGACCCATGACGGTAACGACGGGGGCGCGCGGCACCAGCTCGCCCGCCTGCGCCTGGGTGTCTTCTTCGAGGAAGGCTTCCGGGTCATCGAGCTTGGCGGCAAAGGCCTTGTGGCCCATTTCCTCGACGAGGATCATGGCCGTTTCCTGGTCGAGCTGCTGGTTGATGGTGACCATCTGGCCAAGCTTCATCAACTGCTTGATGACCTCGGAAGCCTTGACCGACATCTTGTGCGCCAGATCGCCGACGCTGATGGTCTCGGGCACATGAACCTCGTGCACCTGCGGCTCGGTGGGCGCAATGAAGCTCGAAGAAGAGTCGCCACGATCGCCACGTCGGCCACCCTTGGCGGGCGCGCGCCAACCGGCACGAGCGCCGCCACCGGAGTCGCCGCGGGTCTTGAGTGCGCGCTTCTTGGCGGCATCGTCGGCCCAGCTCGACGAGAGCTTCTCGGACTTGACCGACTTCTTGTCGCCCGGCTTGGCAGCCCCATTGCCGCGCGGGAGCGGCCGTGGTCGCACCGGGCGCCCCGCGGCGCTGCCTTGGGCTTGTGGATCGTGCCCTTGATACCTTCCTTGCCGGCCTCGACCTTCGGCTTTTCTTCCTCAGGCTTCTTGGCGACCAGCACGCGCTTGGGCGCGGCCATCATGGCACGGATGGCGGCGGCCTCGGCCTCGGCGGCCTTGCGGCGCTTTTCCAGGTCGGCCAGCGCGTTGCTTCTCTTCGCTTTCGACGTCGGCGGCTTTCACTACTCGCAGGTTGCTCTTGGGTGGTGGCTCGGCTGGCGCGGGTGCAGGGGCTGGCGCCGGAGCGGGCGCGGTGGCCTTCTTCTGCGGAGACAGCGGCCTCTTCCTCGGCCTCGACCGTAACGGGCGCCTTCTCGGTCGCGGTTGCGCGTGCGGCGGCTTCGGCCGCAGCCTTCTCCGCGGCTTCCTGCGCAGCCTTCTCGGCGGCCTCCCGGGCACGGGCTTCGGCTTCCTCGCGAGCACGCGCTTCGGCTTCCTCGCGCTGGCGGCGCTTCTCGGCCAGCTCTTCTTCCTGGCGGCGCAGCAGTTCGGCTTGGCGATTGGCTTCGTCGGCGCGGCGATTGAGCTCGACCTCGTCGATCACCGCGCCCTTGGCGGCCACTTCCTCGGCGGGCGCACCGGGCTCGTCGCGCTTGACGAAGACACGCTTCTTGCGCACTTCGACCTGGATCGTGCGTGCCTTGCCCGAGGCATCGGCCTGCTTGATCTCGGTGGTGGACTTCTTGGTGAGCGTGATCTTGCGGCGCTCGTTGCTCGGCGGTGCCGTGCGAGATGCGCAAGAAGTCGAGCAGGCGTTCCTTGTCCGAGTCGGCAAGCGAATCTTCTGGCGACTGCTTCGCCACCCCGGCGGACTTGAGCTGCTCCAGCAGTGTCGTCGCGGGGCGGTTCAGCTCGGCGGCGAACTGGGCGACTGTGGTGACGGCCATTGTTTGGTCCCTTGGCGTACTGTGCGGTGTGGCTGTGACGTGAGGATGAAGGGGCTCGAATCTCAGGCCGTGAACCAATGTTCGCGAGCCTTCATGATGAGCGCCTTGGCCTTCGCCTCGTCCACGCCGGTGATTTCGGTCAGTTCATCGACGGCCAGGTCGGCCAGGTCGTCGCGAGTATGGATGCCGGCGTCGGACAAGCTTGGAGATCAGTTCGCCATTGAGCCCCTCGAGGTCACGCAGATCCTGCGAAACTTCCTCGACGCTCTCTTCCTTGGCGATTTCCATCGTCAGCAGCACATCCTTGGCGCGATTGCGCAGCTCATTGACGGTGTCTTCGTCGAACGACTCGATCTCCAGCATCTCCTGCAGCGGCACGTAGGCCACTTCCTCGAGGCTGGTGAAGCCTTCCTGGATCAGGATGTCGGCGACTTCCTCGTCGACGTCGAGCCTCTCGACGAAGAGCTTGCGGATCGAATCGGACTCCTCGGCCTGCTTGGCCTGGGATTCCTCGGCGGTCATGATGTTGATGCGCCAGCCGGTCAGTTCGGAAGCCAGGCGCACGTTCTGCCCGCCACGGCCGATGGCGATGGCGAGGTTCTCCTCGTCGACCACCACGTCCATCGCGTGGCGCTCCTCGTCCACCACGATCGACACCACATTGGCCGGCGCCAGGGCGCCGATGACGAACTGGGCCGGGTCCTCCGACCACAACACGATATCGACGCGCTCGCCGGCGAGCTCGTTGGTCACGGCATTGACCCGCGAGCCGCGCACACCCACGCAGGTACCGATAGGATCCACCCGCTTGTCGTGCGAGAGCACCGCGATCTTGGCGCGCGAGCCGGCGTCACGGGCGCAGCTCTTGATCTCGAGCAGGCCCTGCTCGATCTCTGGCACCTCCTGGCGGAACAGCTCCATCATGAAGACCGGCGAGCTGCGCGACAGCATGATCTGCGGGCCACGCGCAGTCGGATCGACCTCGAGGATGACCGCGCGCACGCGATCGCCAGTGCGCAGGTTTTCCTTCGGGATCATCTCGTTGCGCTTCAGGCGGCCCTCGACGCGGCCGGACTCGACGATCATGTCGCCCTTGTCCATGCGCTTGACGGTGCCCACGAAGATCTTGTCGCCACGAGCGAGGAAGTCGGTCAGCAGCTGCTCACGCTCGGCATCGCGGATCTTCTGCAGGATCACCTGCTTGGCGGCCTGCGCGCCGATGCGCCCGATAGGCACGGAATCGACCGGCTCCTCGATGTAGTCGTCGACCTCGATGTCAGGAATCTGCTCCAGGGCCTCGAACAGCAGGATCTCGGCATCGGGCAACTGCAGGCCCGCCTCGTCCGGCACGACGTGCCAACGACGGAAAGTCTCGTATTCGCCGGTATCGCGGTCCACCGAGACGCGGATGTCCGCATCGCCGTCATAGAGCTTCTTGGTGGCGGAGGCCAGCGCCGCTTCCACGGCACCAAACACCACGTCACGATCCACGCTCTTCTCGCGAGAGATGGCATCGACCAGCATCAACATTTCGCGGTTCATGATTCCTGACCTCCGTCTTCTTGTGTACGGCCTTGGGGGTCGTTCGACTCCCGCTCCTTGCGCCGTCGACCCTTGAAGTCGACCACCGGCACCAGGCGCGCTTCCCTGACCTCTTCAAACGAAAAATTCAAAGCCTGATCCTGCTTGCCGTCGTTGAACACCAAGCGCCAGGCATCCCCATCGGCTTCCAGCACGCCGCGGTACTTCTTGCGGTTCTGGAACGCCAGCTTCAGGGTGATATCGACCTCGTGCCCGGCAAAGCGCTGGTAGTCCACCGGCTTGCGCAGCGGGCGATCCAGCCCGGGCGAAGACACCTCGAGGCGTTCGTAGGGCACGTTTTCCACTTCCAGCAGGTACTGCAGCTGGCGGGTGACTTTCTCGCAATCGTCGACCGTGATGAATTCGCCGTCCGGATCAGCCGGCAGCTTGTCGATGAAGACCCGCAGCAAGCCGTGCGCGCTGCGCTCGCAATCCACGAGCTCGTAGCCCAAGCCCGTCACGGTGTTTTCCACCAGGGATTGCCAACCTACGCCTTGATTCACGCCAGGCCCCACATTCAACACAGCCAATATTGCCTTCTCGATTCCCGTGCCCAAAAAGAAAACGGCCAAGCAAAAAAAATGGGCTGGATGTCTCCGCCCATAGACTCTGACTTAGCGAAAGCTGGATTGTACTTCGAAAGCTTTCGTGCTAACAAGGTGCGGGCCCGCAGGATCCATGCCGCAGGCGGCGGCCACCTGTCGCCGTGCGAGAATCCCCAGCCCTTGATTTTTCGGGAGACACCATGGGATTCCTCGCCGGCAAACGGTTGCTGATCACCGGCCTATTGTCGAACCGCTCGATCGCATACGGCATTGCACGCGCCTGCAAGCGGGAAGGCGCCGAGCTCGCCTTCAGTTACGTGGGCGAGCGTTTCAAGGACCGCATCACCGATTTCGCCCGTGAGTTCGGCTCCGACCTGATATTCGACTGCGACGTCGGCGACGACGCCCAGATCGAGCGGCTATTCGCGGACCTGAAGCAATCCTGGCCCAGCTTCGACGGCTTCGTGCATTCGATCGGCTTTGCCCCGCGCGAAGCCATTGCCGGCGACTTCCTGGAAGGCCTGTCGCGCGAGGCATTCAAGATCGCGCATGACATTTCCGCCTACAGCTTCCCCGCGATGGCCAAGGCGGCGGCGCCCATGCTCAACTCCCATGCGGCGCTGCTGACGCTCACCTATCTCGGCTCGGTGCGTCACGTTCCCAACTACAACACCATGGGCCTGGCCAAGGCCTCGCTCGAGGCCAGCGTGCGCTACCTCGCGTCCAGCCTGGGCCCCAAGGGCGTGCGGGTCAACGGCATTTCGGCCGGGCCGATCAAGACGCTGGCCGCATCCGGCATCAAGGGCTTCGGCAAGATGCTCGACGTGGTCGAGCAGAACGCGCCGCTGCGCCGCAATGTGACCATCGACGACGTGGGCAACGTCGCGGCCTTCCTGTTGTCGGACCTGGCCGCGGGCGTGACCGCGGAGATCACCTACGTCGACGCCGGCTTCAGCCAGGTCATGAGCGGCGTCGCAGCAGACGCGAGCTAAGGGTGCCGTGCGGCGCGGCGGCTCAGGGCATTTCGTCGAGCGCCCGCGCCGCCCCGATGAGTGCGGCGTAGGGCGCCCGGATGACGAACGTCGGGATGGCTTCCAGGTAGGGGCGGAATCGCCCCTTGCTTTCGAAGCTCTCGCGAAACCTCGATCGAGACAGCCAATCACCCAGCCGCGGAACAATGCCGCCGCCGATGAACACGCCACCGAGCGCACCCAGGTTCAGCGCCAGGTTGCCCGAGACATTCCCCAGCAGGCTGCCGAACATTTCCAGTGCCATGACGCACTGGGGATGACTGCCGTCGAGCGCGCTGGCCGAAATCTGCGGTGCCGGCCAGTCCGGCGCGGCGACGCCTTGAAGCTCGCACACGGCATGCAGGAGGTTCTCGAGGCCCGGACCTGACAAGGCGCGCTCTGCCGAAGCGTGGCCGAACCGCCTGCGCAGGATGCGGATGACCTGATCCTCCAGATCATCTGCGGGCGCCAGGGTGACATGCCCACCCTCCCCTTGGATGGGCACCGGGCGACCATCGAATCCCCGAAGCAGCCCGGACACCCCAAGTCCCGTTCCCGGCCCGAGGAGGCCCAATGGCGCATCACGCGCCGCCTTGCCGCCGCCCACCTGCCCGAGTTCAGCTGCCTGCAAAGCCGCCAAGGCCAGGGCCAGAGCGGTGAAATCGTTGATCACCAGCAGCCGCTCCAGCCCCAGCCGGCGCTTCAGTTCGGAGATCGAGAACGCCCAGTCCCGATTGGTCATCCTGACCTGGTCGCCGGCCACCGGGTTGGCGATGCCGATGGCAGCCCAGCGCGGCGCGGGGTGCCCATGCTCTCGCAGGTAGTGCTCGATCGCCTCCTGGCAGCGATGCGAACCGGGCTGCCGGGTAAGAGGCCACGCTGCCCAGTGGCTGGCCTGGCGCGGCCACCCAGGCGAAGCGCGCGTTGGTGCCTCCGATGTCTCCGATCAGGCGGGGAAAGGCTCATCGCAAGCATCCGTCCTTGGTGAGCGCCGAAAGGGCTCAAGCCCCGTCAGTCCTTGCGAACGCAATCCACGTAATAGCGCCGCTGACCGTTCTCGTCGTCCTCTTCCACCAGCCCGTGCACGTCGGTGTCGAAGCCGGGGAACCGGCTGTTGAAGGTGCGTGTGAAGCGCAGGTAGTCGCAGATCTTCTTGTTGAAGCGCTCGCCTGGAATCAGCAGCGGAATGCCCGGCGGATAGGGCGTCAGCAGCGAGGTCGTGATGCGGCCTTCGAGCTGGTCGATCTCGACCCGCTCGGTCTCCCGGTGGGCGATGCGCGAATACGCGTCGGTCGGCTTCATCGCCGGCTGGAGATCCGACAGGTACATCTCGGTGGTGAGGCGCGCGATGTCGCCCTGCGCGTACATCTCGTGGATGCCCTGGCACAGGTCGCGCAGGCCCACCCGTTCGTAGCGCGGGTGCTGCGCGCAGAACTCGGGCAGGATGCGCCACATCGGCTGGTTCTTGTCGTAGTCGTCCTTGAACTGCTGCAGCGCGGTGAGCAGCGTGTTCCACCGGCCCTTGGTGATGCCGATGGTGAACATGATGAAGAAGGAATACAGCCCCGTCTTCTCGACGATCACGCCGTGCTCGGCCAGGTACTTGGTGACGATGGATGCGGGAATGCCGCTCTTGGAGAACTTGCCTTCCAGGTCCAGCCCCGGCGTGACCACCGTGGACTTGATCGGGTCGAGCATGTTGAAGCCTTCGGCGAGGTTGCCGAAGCCGTGCCATTGCGCGTCGCCCTTGATCATCCAGCCGTTGCGCTCGCCGATGTCTCTGTCGGGCAGGTGATCCGGCCCCCAGACCTTGAACCACCAGTCGTCGCCGAACTCCTGCTCCACCTTGCGCATGGCGCGGCGGAAGTCGAGCGCCTCGCGAATGCTTTCCTCGACCAGCGCGGTGCCGCCCGGCGGCTCCATCATGGCCGCCGCGACGTCGCAGGAGGCGATGATGGCGTACTGCGGCGAAGTCGAGGTGTGCATCAGATAGGCCTCGTTGAAGAGCGGCCTGTCCAGCTTGCGGTTCTGCGAATCCTGCACCAGCACATGCGAGGCCTGGCTGATGCCGGCCAGCAGCTTGTGCGTCGACTGGGTGGCGAACACCAGCGCATCCTTCGGCCGCGCGCGGTTCTTGCCCATCGCGTGGTAGGCGCCGTAGAACGGGTGGAAGGCCGCATGCGGCAGCCAGGCCTCGTCGAAATGCAAGGTGTCGACGTAGCCGTCGAGCATCGACTTGATCGTCTCGGTGTTGTAGAGCACGCCGTCATAGGTGCTCTGGGTGATGGTGAGGATGCGAGGCTTGACCTTCTTCGGGTCCACGCCCTTGAGCAGCGGGTTCGCGGCGATCTTGCGCTCGATGGATTCGCGCGTGAACTCGCTCTGCGGAATCGGCCCGATCAGGCCGTAGTGGTTGCGCGTGGGCGTGAGGAACACCGGCACCGCGCCGGTCATCGTGATCGCGTGCAGGATCGACTTGTGGCAGTTGCGGTCCACCACCACCACGTCGCCCGGCGCCACGGTGTGGTGCCACACCATCTTGTTGGAGGTGGACGTGCCGTTGGTGACGAAGAAGCAGTGGTCGGCGTTGAAGATGCGCGCCGCATTGCGCTCCGATGCCGCGACCGGCCCGGTGTGGTCGAGCAGCTGGCCCAGTTCTTCGACCGCGTTGCACACGTCGGCGCGCAGCATGTTCTCGCCGAAGAACTGGTGGAACATCTGGCCCACCGGGCTCTTGAGAAAGGCCACGCCGCCGGAATGTCCCGGGCAGTGCCATGAGTAGGAGCCGTCCTGGGCGTAGTCGATCAGCGCGCGGAAGAATGGCGGCGCCAGCGAATCGAGATAGCTCTTGGCCTCGCGGATGATGTGGCGCGCCACGAACTCCGGCGTGTCCTCGAACATGTGGATGAAGCCGTGCAGTTCCTTGAGCACGTCGTTCGGAATGTGCTGCGAGGTGCGCGTCTCGCCATAGAGGTAGATCGGGATCTCGGCGTTCTTGAAGCGGATCTCGCCGACGAAGGCGCGCAGGCTCTTGAGCGCCGCATCGATCTCTTCCTTGGAGCCCGAGCCGAACTCCTCATCGTCGATCGAGAGGATGAAGGCGCTGGCCCGGCTCTGCTGCTGGGCGAACTGCGACAGGTCGCCATAGCTGGTGACGCCCAGCACCTCGAAGCCCTCTTTCTGGATGGCGTCAGCCAGCGCGCGGATCCCGAGGCCCGAAGTGTTCTCGGAGCGAAAGTCTTCGTCGATGATGACGATAGGGAAATGAAAGCGCAGCATGGCGGCCCTCCGGGGCGGATACAAGAAAAACGGGAAGCGCGAAGTGTAGGGCTTTCGCCATGCCAGTTTCGTGTCTGGCGAGCATGTCCGCAAGGCGCAACGTCGACTGCCGCGGGCCGCAAATGACTCCAAGCCTGCGTCGTACACTGCCGCTCGTTCAAACGCCCGCAACCGCGAGCCAGGAGCACGGATGGACTTGAGCGCAGCGTCATGGTGGTGGATCGCAACCGGGGTCGCGGTGGCCGCCGAACTCGCCACCGGCACCTTCTACCTGCTGATGCTCGCCATCGGCCTGGCAGCGGCTGCCATCGCCGCCCACCTGGACGCCGGGCTCGCGGCCCAACTGGTCGCTGCTGCGGTGGTAGGCGGCGGCGCGGTCGCCCTGTGGCACTGGCATCTGGGCAAGAACCCCAAGGCGCCGCCGGCCGAAGCCAATCGCGACGTCAACCTCGACGTGGGCGAGCGAGTGCATGTTTCCCAATGGGCGCCGGACCGCACCGCCCGCGTCCAGTATCGCGGAGCCACCTGGACCGCCCGCTATGCCGGGGCCGGGGAGCCGCAGCCCGGCGAGCACATCATCCGCGCCGTCGAAGGCAATCGGCTGATCGTCGGGCCCTGAACCCTCTCACCCTCTCTCGACAACACGGGCTAGGAGGCCCTATGGAAATCGTTGCTCTCGTGCTGCTGGTCATCGCAGGCATCTTCATCGTTCGCTCGCTCAAGGTGGTGCCGCAGCAGCACGCCTGGGTGGTCGAGCGGCTCGGCCGCTACCACGGCACGCTCACGCCGGGCCTGAACCTGCTGGTCCCCTTCGTGGACCGGGTCGCCTACAAGCATTCGCTCAAGGAGATTCCGCTGGACGTGCCCAGCCAGGTCTGCATCACCAGGGACAACACCCAGCTCGCCGTCGACGGCATCCTCTACTTCCAGGTGACCGATGCCATGCGCGCCAGCTACGGCTCCTCGAACTATCTCGTGGCGATCACGCAGCTGGCGCAGACGACCTTGCGCTCGGTGATCGGCAAGATGGAACTGGACAAGACCTTCGAGGAGCGCGACGTGATCAACATTGCCGTGGTGAATGCGCTCGACGAAGCGGCTCTCAACTGGGGCGTCAAGGTGCTGCGCTACGAGATCAAGGACCTGACGCCGCCGGCCGAGATCCTGCGTTCGATGCAGGCGCAGATCACGGCCGAGCGCGAGAAGCGCGCGCTCATCGCTGCCTCCGAAGGCCGCCGCCAGGAGCAGATCAACATCGCCGAAGGCGAACGCCAGTCCTTCATCGCCAGGTCCGAAGGCGAGCGGCAGGCCGAGATCAACCGCGCACAGGGCGAGGCGGCAGCCATCACGGCGGTGGCCGAAGCGACGGCCGGTGCGATCAGCCGGATTGCCGCGGCCATCCGTGAGCCGGGTGGCATGGAGGCGGTGAACCTCAAGGTCGCCGAAAGAGCGGTCGATGCCTTCGCCCAGCTGGCCCAGAAGAACAACACGATGATCGTCCCGGGCAACATGAGCGAGGTCTCGGCCTTGATCGGCACGGCCATGACGCTGATGAAAGTCGGCACCTTCGGCCACCAGGTAAGTCGTGCGCGAATCTCTTGCTAGAATGTGCGGCTTTGCTGGACCCCATCGCGGAGGGGTGGATGAGCGGTTTAAGTCGCACGCCTGGAAAGCGTGTGTGGGTTAATAGCCCACCGGGGGTTCGAATCCCCCCCCCTCCGCCAAGACATGAATAGAAAACGCGCCCACGAGGCGCGTTTTCTATTTCCAAGGTACAAAAAAAGGCGCCCTCTCGGACGCCCTTCTCATTGCAGCGATGCCTCGCGGCGCTCTTAGCGCACCACGGCGATCTGCTCGCGGTTGCCGCCCTTGTAGGTGAACAGGGTCAGCGCACCGTTCTTGATGTCGCCCTTGTTGTCGAAGGCGATCGTACCGGTCACGCCCTTGTAGCCTTCGGTCTTGGCCAGCACCGGGAGGTACTTGGCGGGGTCGGACGAACCGGCCTTGACCATCGCGGCGACCATCACGTTGACGGCGTCATACACGTACGGTGCATAGATCTGCACGTCGGTGTTGAACTTCTTCTTGAAGGCGACCTTGAAGTCCTCCATGCCCTTCTTCTCGGCACCTTCGACGCCACCGGCCTCGGCGCAGACCACCTGGCCGTCACCCATCGTGCCGGCAGCCAGCTTGGGCAATTCGCCCGTGCAGATGCCGTCGCCACCCATGAACTTGGCGTTGATGCCCAGCGACTTCATCTGGCGCAGCATCGGGCCGGCCACGGCGTCCATGCCACCGTAGAACACGATGTCGGGCTTCTTGCCCTTGATGGAGGTCAGGATGGCGGTGAAGTCGGTCGCCTTGTCGTTGGTGAACTCGCGGGCGATGACCGTTGCCGCCGGAGGCCTTCACGCCCTTCTCGAACTCATCGGCAACACCCTGGCCATAAGCGGTGCGGTCGTCGATCACGGCGATCGACTTGCCCTTGAGTTCCTTCACTGCATACCGGCCCAGCGTGCCGCCGAGGTGCACGTCGTCAGCAACCACGCGGAACGCGGTCTTGAAGCCCTGGCGGGTGTAGCGCGGGTTGGTGGCCGAGGGGGAGATCTGGGGAATGCCGGCGTCGCTGTAGATCTTCGAAGCCGGGATGGTGGTACCCGAGTTCAGGTGGCCGACGATGCCCTGGACCTTGGAGTCCATCAGCTTCTGCGCCGCAGCCGTGCCTTGCTTCGGATCGGCGGCGTCGTCTTCGGCCAACAGTTCGAACTTCACCTTCTTGCCGCCGATCGTCACGCCCTTGGCGTTGAGTTCGTCGATGGCCATGCGGGCGCCCAGTTCGTTGTCCTTGCCCAGGTGAGCAATGGCGCCACTGGTCGGACCGATATGGCCGATCTTGACTACCGCGTCCTGGGCGGCAGCCACGCCAGCCAGCGACACCACAGCAGCACCCGCGATCAGCTTCAATTTGAATTGCATGTATAGCCTCCTGGAGGAAAAGAGTTGAGACTGTTTGATTACTCAACGGCCGGAACAATACTCGAAATAAACCGGCATCTACAGCGGGAATTCTCTAAGCATTGCGTCGTTTCAAGGGTCAACCCCGGGTCTCGGCCTGCGTTTGCTGGAGATGCCCGATCTCTCGCCCCGCAAGAGCCGGGCCAATCACGGACGTCGGCGCAAGTGTTCGAGTTCCTGGGCGACTGCCTTGGAGATCACGTCGCGCAGCGTGCTGGCCAATTCCGCCCGCGTGTCGCGCACCAGTTGATCGGCCATGCGCGCCACGGCCGGCGCGAGCGTCTCACGCAGTCGGTATTCGAGCGTCAGGTCGATCTTGCGCTGGAGCTCGGCCAATATCCGCTGGGTGATCTGCTCTTCCGCGCCCGGCGGCAAGGCCGAGTGTGCGGAAGCCGCCTTGGCTGGAGCCGCCGCGGAAGGTGCAAGAGGTGGAGGTGCAGGGGTCTCCGCGACCGTGGGCGCCGCGGAAATCTCGGCGAACTGCACGATCTCGGTGAGCGTGGGCACCTGCCGGGGCGGAGCAGCCTTGGAGCTCATCCTTGCCCTTCCGTACCGAACTCGTGCTTGCGGATCTGGTATCCGCGATCGGCGTAGTGTTTCCACCTGGCCCGGGCCTGCTGCCTGTCTGCATCGTCCATGGAGACGATCTCGATCAGGCGCTCGAAGCGCTCGAATCCTTCGGGGATGGAGGTGCCCAGGTGGACCAGCACGCCATGATGGGGCACATCCTGCACGCGGGGCGACAGCCAGATCCGGGTGTGCCGCGTCAATGGCGGGCTGGCAGCACCCGTCGAGGCGTGCGGGATGAATTCCAGCGGCTCGAAGGACCACAGCTCGCGATCGAGCCTGCCAAGCAGGTCGCCGGGCCCCACCACCCCGACCGCCGCACCGCTGCGATGCGCCTTGCGCAGCAACCGGCGGGCGTAGTCGAGCTTGTCAGGTACGCCGAAGTGGAAAGCGATCTCGGTCATGCGTAGAGCCTGGCCGCCCGATCAGCGGGCCTGGCCGAGCAGGTAATGCGTGAGCAGGCCGACAGGACGCCCGGTCGCGCCCTTGTTCGCGCCGCTCTTCCAGGCGGTGCCGGCAATGTCGAGGTGCGCCCAGCGGTATTTGGAGGCGAACTTCCGCAGGAACATCGCAGCCGTGATGGCGCCCCCGGCCCGGCCGCCCACGTTGCCCATGTCGGCGAAATTGCTCTTGAGGGCCTCTTCGTATTCTTCGTCGAGCGGCATGCGCCAGCATGGGTCGAGCGCCGCCTGGCCGGCCGATTGCAGGTCGGCGGCGAGCTTGTCGTCGGCCGTGAACAGTCCGGAATGGTGATGGCCGAGAGCGACCACGCAGGCCCCCGTCAACGTGGCGATGTCCACCACCGCGGCAGGCTTGAAGCGCTCCACATAGGTGAGCGCGTCGCAGAGGATCAGCCTGCCCTCGGCATCGGTATTGAGGACCTCGATGGTCTGGCCCGACATGCTGGTGACCACGTCGCCCGGCTTGTTGGCTCGACCATCGGGCATGTTCTCGCAGGCAGGGATCACGCCCACCACATTGAGCCTGGGCTTGAGTTCGGCGATGGCGCGCAGGGTGCCCAGCACGCTGGCCGCGCCGCACATGTCGAACTTCATTTCGTCCATCTCGGCAGCCGGCTTGATGGAGATGCCCCCGGTGTCGAAGGTGATGCCCTTGCCCACCAGCACCTGCGGAGCGGCACCCTTGGCCGCACCTTCGTAGCGCAACACGATGAAGCGCAGCGGCTCTTCCGAACCCTTGGCCACCGAAAGGAAGGAGCCCATGCCGAGCTTCTCGACCGCCCCGCGATCCAGCACCTCGACCTTCAGGCCGAACTCCTTGGCGAGCTTGCGGGCCTGGTCGGCAAGGAAGCTGGGCGTGCAGAAATTTGCCGGGCGGTTGCCGCATTCGCGCGCGAGCGTCACGCCTGCGGCGATGGCCTTTCCATGAGCAAGGCCGGATTGCGCGGCCTTGGCTTCGTCCTTGTCGAGCAGCAGCGTCACCTTGGCAAGCGCGCCGGCTGGTGGCGCGCTGGGCTTGGTGTGCCGGTACAGGTAGGTGGCGTCATGCACGGCAGCGACCAGGGCCTCGGCATGCTCGGCCGTCAGCGCCTGCGCAACGGCGCTGACGACAGCCACATGCTTCGCGCCCGAATTCTGCAGCAGGTTGACCGCGCCGGAGATCGCCGCCTTGAAGGCCTTGGCCGTGTCGTTCGAGGCCGCGGCCCATACGAGGCGCGGGGCGCGCACGCCGTCCGGACGATGCATGTAGATCGAGCGGCCGGCCTTGATCTCGAAGTCGCCTTGCGAGAGCAGCTGCTTGAGGTGACCTGCCAAGGGCGCGTCGAGTCTCTGATTCTTGGAATCACCTGCAACGACGACAACCAAGGCATCGGCCACGATCTCGGCCAGTGTGGAACGGGAGGCGACCTGCGAGCGAAAGTCCATAATGTCGGGATCAATTTGATCCTTCGATGTTATTCGATTCCTCTGTACGTAAAGAGCTGGCCCGCAGTTTCGGGGCGACCCTGGTCGTGCTTATCACCATCGTGCTGACGATGATGCTGATACGCACCCTGGGCCAGGCCGCCAGTGGCTCTGTCTCACCGCAGCACGTGATCCTGCTGATGGGCTACACGGTCCTCGGCTACCTGCCGCTGATCCTCACGCTGTCTCTCTTCATCGCCGTGGTGAGCACGCTCGCGCGCATGTACCGCGACAGCGAAATGACCATCTGGTTCGCCAGCGGCGTGTCGCTGCAGCGCTTCGCCGCGCCGGTGCTGCGCCTGGCCTGGCCGATGCTGCTGGCGGTGGCGCTGCTGTCGCTGTTCGTCTGGCCCTGGACCAACCAGCAGGTGGGCGAGCTGCGCGCGCAGTTCGAGCGGCGTTCCGACCTGTCTCGCGTCGTGGCCGGCCAGTTCCAGAGTTCTGCCGACGGCAAGCGGGTGTTCTTCATCGAGCGCAACACCGATAACGGGCGCGTGGGACGCAATGTGTTCGTGCTGACGCGCAACGACCAGCGCGAGTCGGTCACGTCGGCCAGCACCGGACGCGTCGAGTTCGAGGGCCAGGACCGCTTCCTCGTGCTCGACCGCGGCCAGCAGGTCGACCAGGACCTCTCGACGCGCGAAAAGAAGATCTCGCAGTTCGACACCTATCGCATCCTCATCGGCGAAAAGTCCGACACATCGACGGGCGCCGTGTCGCCCCGTGCGCGCAGCAGCCTCGCCTTGTGGGTGGAACGCAGCCCGCGCAACCAGGGAGAGCTGGTCTGGCGCCTCGGGGTGCCGCTCACTGCCGCCAACCTCCTGCTCCTTGGGATAGGGTTGGCCGCCACCAATCCGCGGCGTGGCACCAGCTGGAACCTGATCTTTGCGTTGCTGACCTTCGTCGTGTACTACAACCTGCTCACGCTGACGCAGGCCTGGGTCGGCGGCGGCAAGCTGGCGCCCATGACCGCCCTGCTGCTCGTGCACGGCGGGGCCCTGCTGCTTGCCCTGGTGCTGCTGCGCTGGCGCGAGCACGGGCTGTCCGGCGTGCTGTGGCTGCCGACACGTCAAGCGAGACTGAAGGCTGCATGAAGACCGTCCGTCGCCTGCTCTATTCCGATGTGCTCGGTGCCGTCGGCTTCGTCGCCGTGGCCTTCCTGGCGCTCTTCTTCTTCATCGACATCGTGGATGAGCTCGAGCGGGTGGGCCGCGGCGGCTACGAGGTGCAGCACGCCTTGCTCCACTGCCTGCTGCTGCTGCCGGGTCACCTGTACGAGCTGATGCCTATCGCGGTGCTCATCGGGACCATCTATGCCATGGCGAGGCTGGCGCAGTCGTCGGAGTTCACCATCCTGCGCACCAGCGGCCTGGGACCGGTGGCGGCACTCGGCCTGCTGATGGGCCTGGGTGTCGCCTTCGCCGTGCTGACCTTCGTGGTGGGCGACTACATCGCCCCGATATCCGATCAACGAGCCCAGCTCATCAAGGCCGAAGCCAGGGGCGGCACGTACGGACGCAGCGGCGCCTGGCTGAAAGACCGCCACGCCACGCCGCAAGGCGAGCGCACCTACTCCATCCAGATCCAGAGCGCATCGCCGAGGGGTGAGCTCAACGACGTCCGCATCTACGAATTCGATCGCGATGCGCGGCTGATCGCGAGGATGGCAGCCGCGACGGCGAAGATCGATGTCGATGACCAGGGCCAGACGGTGTGGCGTCTCTCGCAGGTGCAGCGCAGTTCGTGGCGTTCGGCGAGCGGCTCGGGCGAGCTCGAGGTCACCGACGACACCCTTGCCTCGCTCGATTGGCCCAGCACCCTCACCCGCCCTGTCGTGGCGGCTGCGGTGCGGCCCCCGGGAACGATGTCGGCCGTCGATCTGTTCAGGTACATGACCCACCTGGCCGACAACGAGCAGGCCGCCCAGCGCTACGAGATCCAGTTCTGGAAGAAGACGCTCTACCCGCTGGCCTGCCTGGTGATGGTGGCGCTCGCCCTGCCCTTCGCCTACCTGCATGGCCGCTCCGGCGGCATCAGCCTCAAGGTCTTCGGCGGCATCATGCTGGGAATCAGCTTCGTGCTGCTCAACAACATCAGCACGCACGTGGGCCTGCTGCAGAACTGGATCCCCTGGGTGGCGGCGGCCACGCCGAGCGCGGTGTACCTGGTGATCTCGCTGCTGGCCTTCAACTGGCTCGTGCGGCACCGGTGAGCCGAAGATGAACACGGGAATCCTCCTTTTCGCCCACGGCGCGCGCGACGCAGGCTGGGCGGCGCCTTTCGAGGCGGTGGCCGAATGCATTCGCCGCGAGGCTCCAGGGGTTCGGGTCGAGCTGGCCTTCCTCGAGTTCATGAGCCCCGGCCTGCCCGAAGCCGGCCAGCGCCTCGTCGATGCAGGATGCACGATGGTCAGCGTGGTGCCGCTGTTCCTGGGCGCGGGCGGCCATGTGCGCAAGGACATCCCTCCATTGCTCGCCCAGTTCGCCGCGCGGCATCCGACAGTGCAATGGAGCTTGCGCAGGGCCATCGGCGAGCATCCTGCGGTGATCGAAGCCATGGCGAGCGCCGCATTGGCCCTGGCGCGGCTCCCTGCATCAGGAGACATGCCCCGGTGACATAATTTCAGCCATCTTCAGATTCGGCCGAAATATGAACCTGCATCAGTTCCGCTTTGTGCAAGAGGCCGTGCGCCGCAACCTGAATCTCACCGAAACCGCCAAAGCGCTCTACACGTCCCAGCCAGGGGTTTCCAAGGCCATCCTGGAGCTGGAGGAAGAGCTCGGCGTCGACATCTTCGCCCGTCATGGCAAGCGCCTGAAGCGCGTGACAGAGCCAGGCCAGCAGGTGCTCAAGGCGATCGAGGTCATCATGCGCGAGGTCGGCAACCTCAAGCGCATCGGCGAAGAGTTCTCCAAGCAGGACGCGGGCACGCTCAGCATCGCTACCACCCACACGCAGGCCCGCTACGTGCTCCCCGCGCCGGTGGCGCAACTGCGCAAGCGCTTTCCCAAGGTCAATGTGAGCCTGCACCAGGGCACGCCGGAGCAGGTGGCGCACATGGTGCTCGAGGAGACGGCCGAGATCGGGCTGGCCACCGAGTCGCTGGCGGGCTTCGATGAGCTGGTCACCCTGCCTTGCTACGAGTGGTCGCACGTGATCGTGCTGCCGGCCCAGCATCCCCTGGCCCAGGTCGAGCGGCTGACACTTGACCACCTGGCGGCCGAACCGCTGATTTCCTATCACCCATCGTTCACCGGTCGCACCAAGGTCGACCAGGCCTTCGCGCTGCGCCATCTCAAGCCGAACGTCGTGCTGGAGGCCATCGACTCGGACGTCATCAAGACGTATGTCCGCCTCGGCCTGGGCGTCGGCATCGTGGCGGAGATGGCGGTGCGCGACGACCCGGTGTTTCAATCGGCCACGGGCGACCTGGTCTGGCGGCCTGCCGGTCATCTGTTCGGGCAGAACGTCGCGCGCCTGGCGTTCAAGCGGGGCGCCTACCTGCGCAACTTCGTCTACGCTTTTGCCGAGCTCATCTCGGACCGCCTGAGCCGCAATCTCATCATGCGGGCGATGGGAACCGAAGCTGCGAGCTACGACCTCTGAACTTCACGACGAAAAAGCCGCGATGACTGCCTCCCTTCTCCATACCCCCGAGATCGGCACCAAGCTGCCGAAGGTCGGCACCACCATCTTCACCGTGATGTCGGCCCTCGCCCACGAGCATGGCGCGGTCAACCTCGGACAAGGCTTCCCCGATTTCGACTGCGACCCGAAGCTCGTGGACTGCGTGACCGAGGCCATGCGCGCCGGCCACAACCAATATCCACCGATGGCAGGCGTGCCCGCGCTGCGCGAAGCCATCTCCAACAAGATGGCGAACCTCTACGGCCATCGCTTCGACCCGGGCACCGAGATCACCGTCACGGCCGGCGCCACGCAGGGCATTCTGACTGCCATCCTCGCCGTGGTGCGCCCCGGCGACGAGGTGATCGTGCTCGAGCCTTGCTACGACAGCTACGAGCCCAACATCGAGCTGGCCGGCGGCAAGGCGGTGTTCGTCCCGCTCGGCATCGAAGGCGAATCGAAAAGCTTTCGGCCGGACTTCGCGCGCATCGCCGCGGCCATCACTCCCCGCACGCGCGCGATCATCGTCAACACGCCGCACAACCCGAGCGCGACCGTGTGGTCGTCGGCCGACATGGAGGCCCTGGCAGCCCTGCTCGCGCCGACCGACATCCTGCTGATCTCCGACGAGGTCTACGAGCACATGGTGTTCGATGGCCGTGCGCATGAAAGCGTGGCGCGCCATGCCGCACTCGCCGCGCGCAGCTTCATCGTGTCGAGCTTCGGCAAGACCTATCACGTGACGGGCTGGAAGGTGGGCTACGTGGCCGCGCCCGCGTCCTTGATGGCCGAGTTCCGCAAGGTGCACCAGTTCAATGTGTTCACGGTCAACACGCCGGTGCAGCACGCACTGGCGCGCTACATGGCCGAGCCTGCGCCCTACCTGGAGCTGGCGGCCTTCTACCAGCACAAGCGTGACCTCTTCCGCGCCGGCCTGGAGCGCACGCAATTCAAGCTCTTGCCCAGCGAGGGCAGCTTTTTCCAGTGCGTGGACTACAGCGCCATCAGTTCGCAGAGCGAGGCCGACTTCTGCCGCTGGCTCACTGCGCAAGCGGGTGTCGCCGCGATCCCGCTGTCGGTCTTCTACGACGGCGGCTTCGAGCAGCAGGTGGTGCGCTTCTGCTTTGCGAAGAAGGATCAGACCCTTGAAGCGGCCTTGGAGCGGCTCGCCCGGATCTGAGACCGGGACTCAGCGCCCGCGCTCGTCAGGCACCAGGCGAACCGGTGGCGCTTCCACCCGGATCTCCTCGAACTCGATGCTGTGCTGCCCTTCGCGGTCCTGGGGAGGCAGGGTGTCGCCGAAGTCGAGCTGAAGATCGACGTCGCGACCCGGCATCGGGCCCCGGTAGGGTTGCAAGGGCATCGTTGCGCTCAGGGGCTCGAGACGCGACGGCGCCGAATCGTCGAAGTCCTCGAGCGGCAGCAGCAGGTCCACTTCGGCCACCACCGGTTCCCGCTCCGCCAGGTCGCGCGCCACCGCGTACAGGATCAGCAGCTCGCGGTAGGCCGGCAGGTCGAAGGTCTGCGCGCCGTCGCGCCTGAGCAGCGAGGCCTGCAAGACCTCCATCGCGCGCCCCGGATGGGTTGCCCACAGGTGCTGCAGCCGCGAGATGACGGAGGTGTAGTCCTCCAGCGATCGGCCCTCGAGCAGCTCGACCTCCCATGAAGGCGCGTAGGCATTGAAGCGCTGGTTGAACTGCGTGCGCACTTCCTCGTAGTGCTCGCGGTCTTCGCGTCGCTTGAAGACTTCCAGCAGCTTCAGGTAGGGCAGCGGACTCGCGTCCGGGTGGTCCGACACATGGCTCTCGAGCAGGTCGATGGCGGCTTCGTCCTGGCCCAGCGCGGTAAAGAAATCGGCCTGCTGCTCCAGGTCGATCAGCTCCTCGATGGAGACTTCAATGGCCTGCTTTTCATCGGCCGCATTCGCCGTGGCCGCCGATGCCGGCGGGCGAAGGGTAATGGTTCGCTCCGATTCGGATTCCGCCGTGTCGAGGACATCGGTGTCGGCCGGTTGGCGCGCCGCCGGGGCGGCGGGGCGCCACTTGGGCAAGGCCGTGGTCGAAGGCGCGAAACGGCTGTCTGCCGCAACCGGATGCATCTCGTCGCCGGTCACCGACATGTGCGAAGCGGGTGCGGAAGCGAGCACCGCCTTCTGGCTGTCTCGCGTCGAAGCCTTCCACCAGGCCGGCGGCGAAGTTCGGCGCAGATGCCAGAGCCAGATGGCAATGGCGCCCAGCACGACGCACAGGGCAAGCAGCGCGTAGACCAGCGGATTGCTGTAGCGCGCGTTCTCGGCTTCGCGCAGCCGAGCCGTGAGGAGTTCCAGGGCCTGCCGGGTGCGCGTGGTTTCGTCCCGCAATTGGGCGAGGCTCTCCTCGAGCGCCTGCACGCGCTGAAGTGCCTGCTGGCGCTCATTTTCGAGAGCGGCCTGCTCGGGCGAAGGCTCGGGCGCGAGGGCGACGGGGGTGCCGGCATCGACCGGATCGAGCTGCAGCCGCGGTCGGCCCTGCGGCGCGGAGGCCGGTGGCGCAGGTGCCGCCGCGGCGCCCGTAGATGTCGAGGAGGGTGCGGCGGCGCGCAGCGTGTCGCTCGTCTTCGTGTCGCGGGCGGGGGCGCGCACTCGCGATCGGTCCTGTGTCGAGCCGGCTGCCGCATTCCCACCCTCGGCGGAGTTCCGCCCTGCCGCCGGGCGCGCTGGAGCCGGACTGCGCCGCCCGTTCGACGCGCTGCGAGCGGGCTGCGTGGCGGTAGCCGCCGCTTGCGCGGGAACCACCTGCACGGTCGGGGGCTCGGACAGGGCAACGAACCTGCGGCTGCTGCGCGATTCGCAACCCATCGTCACGTCGACGGTCACGACCGGCTCGTCAACCGCGGCGGAGGTCGTGACCTTCAGGGTTTGTCCCGAGCCGCCGCCATCGATGCGCACACGAACCTCGGAGGGCGGAACCCTGGTGTCCCCGAAGTGGACCTCGGCCTTGGTGCACTCGGGCCTGATGTCGTCGCCTGGACTGGTGCGCAGCTCGACGGAGAAACTGAGCGGCCGGCCCAGGACGGCGCCGCTGTCTTCACGGCCGAAGCCCAGTGCGGAGGCATCAATGCATACGCCCAAGAGGCAGGTGGCAACAAGAAATCGAAGGCAGTCTCTGTTCATTCCGGGGGTCGGGGCGCGCGCCGCGTGCGGCGACTCTAGCATGCGACCACGCCTCCCGCGGGCAAGCCTGCCCTGCCCCCACGCCTGCAAGATGCGCGGCTGCAACGCTCATGCAAAATCGACCTCGACCCCTCTCAAGAAAGACGCGCCATGGCCAGCGAATTGCGAACCGAACGACACGACCGCACCCTCGTGCTCACGCTCAGCGACCCGGACACCCGCAACGCGACCTCCGACGAAATCACCGCGGCGGGCGTGGAGGCGCTCGGCGTGGCCGAGTCTTCCGACGAGATCCGCTGTGTCGTGCTCACCGGGGCCGACGGCAGCTTCTGCTCGGGTGGCAATATCGACACGCTCGAGCGCAACAGCCGCCTCGGCCCTGAAGTGCAGACCGCGCGCATCGATCGCCTGAACCGCTGGATCGAGGCGATCCGCAGCTTCCCCAAGCCGGTCATCGCGGCGGTCGAAGGTGCTGCCGCCGGCGCCGGGTTTTCCCTGGCGCTGGCCTGCGACCTCATCGTCGCGGCACGCGATGCGCGCTTCGTGCTGGCCTACAACCGCATCGGCCTGTCGCCCGACGGCGGATGCACCTGGCAGCTGATGCAGGCGCTGCCGCGCCAGCTCGTCACGCAGTGGGTCTGGCTTGCGGAACCGGTGTCGGCCGAGCAGCTTCACGTGCATGGCCTTGTCAACCGCGTGACAGACAAGGGACAGGCACTCGCAGAAGCTGTCACGCTGGCGCAGCGACTGTCGGAGTTCGCGCCCAATGCGCTGGCCAGCAGCAAGGAACTGCTGAACAACTGGCCGACGCACAGCCTTCCCCAACAACTGGACAGCGAGCGTGACAGCTTCGTCGACAACCTCCTGCATCCCAACGCGGCCGAAGGCCTGGCCGCCTTCCGGGCCAAGCGGCCGCCGCGCTTCGGCTGAGTCCGCCGGACGAGGAAGATCATCATGATGGGCCACCTTCCTCGGCGCCGCCGCATCTACCTGATGCGCCACGGCTCGGTGGACTACTTCCTTCCGGATGGCACACCGGTGCCGCCGCACGGCGTGCCGCTCAATGCCACCGGTCGCGCGCAGGCCGATGCCGCGGGCGAATTGTTCGCCGCAGCCGGAGTCCGCTTCGATCGAGTCGTCGCCAGCGGCCTGCCTCGCACGGTCGAAACCGCCGAGCGGGTGCTGGCCGCCGCAGCGCAGCAGTGCCCCATCACCATCGACGAGCAGTTGCAGGAAATCCGCCCCGGCCGCCTGGCCGACATCCCGCGCGATGAAGTGCGGCATGCCTTCCTCGGCGCCTTCCAGGGCATGGTGGGCGAGTCGGCCCGTTTTCTCGGGGGCGAATCGATCGGCGAAATGCTCGATCGCATCCTTCCCCGCTACGCCGCGCTGCTCGCCGACGAGAGCTGGGAGCAACTGCTGCTGGTGCTGCACGGCGGCGTGAACCGGGGCCTGCTTTCATACACCCTCGCAGGCCAGCGTTGCTACCTGGGCCGCATGGAACAGGCTCCTGCCTGCATCAACGTGCTCGACGTGGGCACCGAAGACAGCGTCGTGCGCGCGATCAACCTCGCGCCGACGCAATGGCTGCACGAACGCGAGCGCTACACCACGATGGAGAAGCTCCTGGCGCAATACCTCCGCCTCGAGGGCAGCACGCCGCAAACATGAATGGCTGCCATTCATGGTCTGTCTCCTCGGTGACAGGCGGGTGGAAAATACATGCCAATGCTTGCGCGCTTCTGTCGCGTCAGCGACAAGACATGACGACCCCCGTTCTTACACTCCCCGAACGCAACAACATCGAGTCCGGCCCTTGGTTCTCCAAGCTGTCTCCCGCCTTGCGCCAGGCCATCCTGTCGCGCGCCACCGTGCGCCGCATTCCGGATGGCACGCAGCTTTCGTCGCGCGGGGAGCCGGCGGAGGCCTGGATCGGCGTGGCCAAGGGCGCGGTGCGCGTCAGCTCGGTGTCACTCGCGGGCAAGCAGGTCACGCTGACCTACGTGGAGCCCGGCATCTGGTTCGGCGACATCGCCTTGTTCGACGGCCTTCCGCGCACCCACGATGCCCACGCGCATGGCGAGACCACCCTGCTCGTGGTGCGCAAGCCCGACTTCACGGAACTGCTGTCGCAGCACGTCGAGCTCTACGACGCGCTGCTGCGCATGAACTGCCGGCGGCTGCGCCTGATGTTCGACCTGGTGGAAGACCTCAACACCCTGCCCCTCGCCGCCCGGCTCGCCAAGCAGTTGCTGCTGCTGGCCCGAAGCTATGGCGTTTCGCAGGGCGAGGAGATCCGCATCGGCTGCAGCTCGCACAGGAAGACCTGGCGCACCTGCTCGGAGCATCGAGGCAGCGGGTCAACCAGGAACTCAAGAACTTCGAGCGCGAGGGCGCGGTGCGCATCGAGCCGACGCGCCTCATCCTGCTCTCGAAAGAAAAACTCATGGCGATCGCCGAGGGATAGCCCCCGCCTGCTTCGGCGGCAGCGCATCGCTTCTTCTTCAACCTGAAAGGAACGAAGCCCCGATGGAAGCCAACACCGGCACCCGACCTGTCTCCGAGCAGCACCGCTTCGATGTGCCAGCGCTCGAGCGCCATCTTCTCGACAAGCTGCCCGGATTCGTTGGGCCGCTCACGGTCGAGCAGTTCAAGGGCGGCCAGTCCAACCCCACCTACAAGCTCGTCACGCCCGGGCGCAACTATGTGATGCGCTCCAAGCCGGGCCCGGTCTCCAAGCTGCTGCCCTCGGCCCACGCCATCGAACGCGAGTTCACGGTGATGAAGGCCTTGCATGGCACCGACGTGCCGGTGGCGCAGATGCTCCTGCTGTGCGAGGACGAGTCGGTGATCGGGCGCGCCTTCTACATCATGGAGCACGTGGAAGGCCGGGTGCTGTGGGACCAGTCCCTTCCCGGCATGACGAACGCGCAGCGCGGCGCCATCTACGACGAGATGAACCGCGTGATCGCGGCGCTGCACAACGTGGACTTCAAGGCCCGCGGCCTGGAGGGCTACGGCAAGCCGGGCAATTTCTTCGAGCGCCAGATCGGCCGCTGGACCAAGCAGTACCAGGCCTCCATCACCGAGCCGATCGAGGCGATGGACCGGCTGATCGAATGGCTGCCCGCGCACATCCCGGCCAGCGCCCGCGACGACAGCCAGGTGTCGATCGTGCATGGCGACTACCGTCTCGACAACCTGATCTTCCACCCCGACGAGCCGCGCGTGCTGGCCGTGCTCGACTGGGAACTGTCCACGCTCGGCCATCCGCTTGGAGACTTCAGCTACCACTGCATGGCCTGGCACATCCCGCCGGGGAGCTTCCGCGGCATCGGCGGGCTCGACATCGCCGCCCTCGGCATCCCCGATGAGCGCGAGTACGTGCGCCGCTACTGCGAGCGCACCGGCCGGCTTGCACCCGGAGGCGATCTCGATGCCGTGATGGCCGACTGGAACTTCTACCTGGCCTACAACCTGTTCCGCATCGCCGCCATCCTGCAGGGCATTGCCAAGCGCGTGGTCGACGGCACCGCCTCCAGCGCACAGGCGCAAGCAGGCCGGCGCCGGGGCCCGCCCGCTGTCCGAGCTGGGCTGGAGCTTCGCCCAGCGCGCCTGAACCACTTCCTTCACGTCCCCTCCACCACCATTCGGGAGCGACCGCACATGGATTTCGACTATTCCCCCAAGACCCGCGAGCTCCAGGCGCGCCTGCAGGCCTTCATGGACCAGCACGTCTACCCCGCCGAAGCGCGCTACGAGGCCGAGATCGAGGCCAACACCAAGGCAGGCAAGCGCTGGACGCCGCTCGAGGTGATCGAGTCGCTGAAGGGCAAGGCACGCGAGGCACGCCTGTGGAACCTGTTCCTGCCCGAAAGCCAGCTCGGCGCGGGCCTGAGCAACCAGGAGTACGCGCCGCTGGCCGAGATCATGGGCCGCGTGCCCTGGTCGCCGGAGGTGTTCAACTGCTCCGCGCCCGACACCGGCAACATGGAAGTGCTGGTGCGCTACGGCACGGCCGAGCAGAAGAAGCAGTGGCTCGAGCCCCTGCTGGAAGGAAAGATCCGCAGCGCCTTCGCGATGACCGAGCCGGCGGTGGCCTCGTCGGACGCCACCAACATCGAATCGCGCATCGAGCGCCAGGGCGACGACTACGTCATCAACGGCCGCAAGTGGTGGATCTCCGGCGCGGGCGACCCGCGCTGCGCGATCTACATCTTCATGGGCAAGACCGACCCCGAGGCGCCCAGGCACAGCCAGCAGTCGATGATCCTGGTGCCGTCCAACACGCCGGGCGTCAAGGTGCTGCGCCCGCTCAGCGTGTTCGGCTATGACGACGCGCCGCACGGCCACATGGAGATCGTGTTCGAGAACGTGCGCGTGCCCGCCTCGAACATGCTGCTGGGCGAAGGCCGCGGCTTCGAGATCGCACAGGGCCGCCTCGGGCCCGGGCCGCATCCATCACTGCATGCGGCTGATCGGCCTGGCCGAGCGCTCGCTCGAATTGATGTGCAAGCGCGCCTCGTCCCGCGTGGCCTTCGGCAAGCCGGTGGCGGCCCAGACGGTGACCCAGGAGCGCATCGCCGAGGCCCGCTGCATGATCGAGCAGGCCCGCCTGCTCACGCTCAAGGCGGCCTGGATGATGGACGTGGCAGGCAACAAGGCAGCCAAGGCCGAGATCGCGATGATCAAGGTGGTCGCCCCCAACATGGCCTGCCAGGTGATCGACTGGGCCATGCAGGCGCATGGCGGCGGCGGCGTGAGCGGGGATTTCCCGCTCGCGGGCTTCTACGCCGGTGCGCGCACCCTGCGCTTCGCCGATGGCCCCGACGAAGTGCACCGCAACGCGATCGCCAAGATCGAGCTGGGCAAGCACGCGGCCTGAGCCAGGCGGCGCCCTATCTCGCGATCCCGCGCCGGGACCAGACGAGCCAGCCGCCATCGTCGCGCCGCAGCGCCGCGGTCAGAGACAGGCGATCGGGCCGATGGTTCGCCTCGAAATGCCGGGCGCCGTCACGGCTGTGCGCCTGCAGTCCGTCCAGGCCGACGACCAGAACCTCGTCGCCGGCCTGGGCAAAGGCGGTGATGGAACTCTTGCTCTCCAACTTCACCCGCGACCAGCTCGCGCCGCCGTCCTCGCTGCGAAACACGCTGCCGCGCTGCCCCCCCACCACCAGGCTGCCGTCGCGCAGCGCCATGCCGCTCCAGAGCGAGCCCTTGTAGCCGGTGTGCAGGTAGGTCCAGTGACGTCCGCGATCATCCGAGCGCAGCACCAGGCCGCGCTCGCCGGCCGCGTAGAGGCGGCCCCGCGCATCGGCGAACAGATGCAGCAGGTTGGCGTCGGCCTTGCTTGCGCCGTCGGGCGGGGCAAGCTGCTGCCGGGTCCAGGTCTGGCCGCCATCGTCGGTGGTCAGCACGAGCGACCACAGGCCGACCGCCACGCCTTGCCTGGCATCGAAGAAATGGACCGAGAACAGCGGCCGGTCCTCCTGCGTCGAGAGGCGCTGCAAGCTCCAGCTTTCGCCGCCGTCGGTGGTGGCGAGGATCGCCCCCCAGTGGCCGACCGCCCAGCCCTGCCGGGCGTCGATGAAGCTCACCGCCGTGAGGGTCGAGCTCACGGGCACCTTGCCGGCCTGCCGCACGCTCGCGCCACGATCGTCGGACAGCAGCACGATGCCCTGCTCGCCTACCGCGACCGCACGCGGGCCGGCCCATGCCGCCCCGAGGATCATCGCGTGCTGCGCGATCGGCGAGGCCGCGGCCGGTGTCGGCAAGAGCGTGTCGGCCACATCGCCTTGCGCGGCATGCTGGCCCGACAAGGCCAGCACGAGCGCGCCGCAGACCGATGCCATGCGCACCTTGCCCTCCTCCGCTAGTCCACTGAATCACTGAAATCGCACCCCCGCTGTCCGCGCGATACGGGCGCGCTGCGGCGTTGCAAATGCTCGCGATACCTACGGGTATCGCTGCGCTTTGCGCCTTGCATCGCATCCCGTCTCGCGCGTCCCTCGGGTGGCATTTCAATGATCCAGCGGACTGTGGCTCGGCAACCCCGGCCCGCGCACCGGGCCGCGACGCGGGGACAGCCGCTCGAGCCAGACGGCGAAAGCCGGCAGCACCGTCATTGCCATCACCATGTTGACCATGAACATGAAGGCCAGCAGCTTGCCCATGTCGGCCTGGAACTTCAGCGCCGAGAACGACCAGGTCGCCACGCCCACCGCAAGCGTGATAGCGGTGAAGATGGTGGCCGTGCCGACCTCGAGGATCGCGCGCTCGAGCGCCTCGACGATGCCGAGGCCCTCGGCCAGGTGCCGCTGCAGCCGGTTGTAGATGTAGAACGCGTAGTCCACGCCGATGCCGACCGCGAGCACCATCACCGGCAGCGTCGCCACCGTGAGCCCGATCTCGAGCTCCTTCATGAACCAGTAGCCGATGAAGGTGCCGATCGTCAGCGGCAGGCAGCAGGCGAGCACCGCGCGCAGGTCGCGATAGGCGAGGAAGACCAGCGCCATGATCGCCGCGTAGACGTGGAGCAGCATCGGCAGCTCGTTCGCCTCCACTTCCTCGTTGACGGCGGCGAGCACCCCGGCGTTGCCGGCCGCAAGGCGTATGGTCAGGCCTTCCATCGGCTGCTCGGCGCGCAAGGTCTTCACGGCGGCAATCACGCGCTTGATCGTCGTGGCCTTGTGATCCGCAAGGTACAGGTGCACCGCCGTCATGCTGCAGTCCTTGCGCATGGTGCCGGGCACGCGGCTCACCTCGGCGGCGAGCGCGGCGTAGTTGCCCGGGTCGATCGGCACGGCCGACATCTTCGGGTGCCCTTCGTTGTAGCCCTCGTTGTACTGGCGCATGAGGCTGGAAAACGAGGCGGTCGAGAGCACGCCTTCGACCGCCTGCATCGCCCACGCGAAGCGGTCCTGCCGGGCACCGATCGCCACCATCTCGCAGGATCCGGGTGGCGCCTCGAAGACGACGCTCAGCCAGTCGAGCCCGGCGTCGTAGTGGCTCGCGACGGCCAACGCATCACGATTGAAGCGCGCCTGCGCGTGCAGCTCGGGAGCCCCCGCCTGCAAGCTGCCGACCACGCGATCGCCGCTTTGCCACGCTGCCGCGGAAAGCACCGCGGCCGCGATGCCGAGCACGAGCAGCGCGTTGCGCGGCTCGGCCACGCGCGAGAGCGTGCGCAGCCAGCCGGCGCGCCGCTCGCGCTTGGCCACCGCCTTGTCGACATAGGCCTGATCCACCCGGAAGTACGAGGCGGCCAGCGGCAGCATCACGAGGTTGCTCACGATCTTGAAGGCCACGCCGAGCGAGGCAGCGATGGCCAGCTCGCGCACCATCGGAATCGGGATCAGCAGCAGCGTGGTGAAGGAGACGAAGGCGGTCACGAGGGCCAGCATGCCAGGCATCAGCAGTCCGCTGAAGCTTGCGCGCGCGGCTTCGCCAGGACTCTTGCCGAGCGAGATCTCGCGCACGATGAAGTTGATCTGCTGCACGCCGTGCGATACGCCGATCGAGAACACCAGGAAGGGCACCAGCACCGCGAGGGGGTCGAGTCCGTAGCCCATCAGCCTGAGCGTGCCGAGCTGCCACACCAGCGAGGCGAGCGAGCACGCCAGCGCCAGCAGCGTGAAGCGCACTGAATGGCAGTACCAGTACACCGCGACCGCGGTCAGCAGCAAGGCGATGACGCAGTACTCGAGAACCGCCGCCGCGCCGGCGGCGATCTCGCCGACCTGCTTCGCGAAGCCGATGATCTGCAGCTCGAAGCGCGCATCCTCGAACTTCGCACGCAGCTCCTCGAGCACGCGGTTGTACGCCATGTAGTCGATGTGCACGCCCTGGCTGTCGTACTCGTTGAGCTCGGCGGTGATCATGGCGCTCGCCTGGTCTCGCCCCACCAGCGTGCCGACATAGCCGCCGAGCGCTGCGGAGCGAGCGATGGCGGCAATGGTCTCCTCGTCGAGCCGCTCGGGCGTCACCGTGCCGGGGATGAGCGGGTCGGCACGGAACCCTTCCTCGGTGATCTCGTTGACGAAGCAGTTCGGCGTCCACAGCGACTGCACGCTGCCGCGCGAGACGTAGGGCAGGAAGGTGACCGCCTGCGTCACGTCATGCAGGCGCGCGAGTCCTTCGCGGGTCCAGATGCTTTCCTCGCGGGCGCGCACCACCACGGTCAGCCGGTTGGCGCCGAGCAGGTCGTCGCGGTACTTCTTGAAGGTGGAGATGTACTCGTGGCCGACCGGCAGTTGCTTCTCGAAGCCGGCGTCCAGGCGCAACTGCGCCGCGAACCAGCCCATCACCACGGTGAGCATCGCAAGCGCTCCCAGTACGAGGGCGCGGTGCTGGAACAGCAGCCCCTCCAGCGATCGCAGCGCGCGCATCCTAGAAGTTGCGGGAGAGATAGGCGCCAAAGTAGTCCCGGTCGGCATAGGGCTGGTCGAACGAGGCCGCGCCGCCCCACCACTTGGCGTAGTTCACCGCGAACTGCCACTCGGCCGGGTTCTTGATGAAGGAGACGATGAAGTTGGCCGACTTGGCCCCCTCCATGAAGTTGGCGACGAAGTTCGGCGTGCGTCCGTTGACGGCATGGAAGAAGTACACCTCCGGCACCACTTGCCAGCCCGGCAGCAGCGTGCCGTCGTAAGTCCAGCTGAAGTCGAAGTTGTAGCCCCAGGAGGTCTTGTTGCCGGCGCCGTGGATGCTTGCGCCGCCGTCCCTGCTCCAGCTCCACAGGCCCGCGGCCGGCAGTTGCGACACCAGCGCGCCATCGGCCGCGGTACGGGTGAGCTCCTGCTTCAGGCCCGGGTAGCGGATCACCACCGCCTCGGCCATCAGCGTGGCGGTGTCGGCCCCGAGCAGGTTGAGGAAGGTCCCGTGGTCGCCCGGCGTGAGCGAGAGGATCCCGGTCAGGTGCCACTGGTAGCGCTTGCCGTCCTCGAACTGCTGGCAGGTGCTGGTGGGAGCGAGCCCGCCAATGTTGTCCCCCGCCTGCCCCGGGTTGTAGCAGCCCGACAGCGCCATGGCATCCTTCGGCCGGTAAGACAGTTCGCTGCCGATGGCCCAGTTGCCGAGCGGGAAGTTGACGCTCACGCCATAGAGCTTGCGGTCCTCGCGGAAGGTCCACTGCGCCTCGGACTGGCCGTTGACGAACTGCAGGTTGGGCGTCTTGTCGTGGTAGTTCAGCGCGTAGAAGCCGAAGTTCAGCGCGCTGCCCTCGGGCTGGTAGCGCAGCGCGAAGCCGAACTGCCCGCTGTCGCGCGGCGTGTCGTCGCGCGTGAACCCGATGGTCGGGCTGGGCGGAGCGCCGAGCGCCTGGCTGGCGGCCGGGTCGAGTCCCAGGAAGATCGGCTGGCGGCCGCGATCGTAGACATCCGCGACCGACCAGAAGCCGCCCACCGGCGCGACCTTGCTGCGGTTCCAGCCGAACTGGTAGTAGCCGCCGAGGCTGAAGCCCCGGCCCAGGCCGGTCGAGGCGCTCAGCATCGGGGCCGGCAGGAGGGCTTCCTTGAGCTGCGTGCCGGGCTGCGACAGCCGCTGGATGTCCACCGAGTTGGTGGCGTTCACGCCGCCCGGAAGGAACAGGCTCTCGCCCCAGTTGAGAAACTGGTTGCCCACGCGCAGGTTGGCGAGCTTGTCGCCGAGCTGGAAGGTCTTGCCGAGCCAGAAGTCGAGCACGCGCACATCGTGCACGATCTCGGCACGGGCATCGGAGGACAGCGGCGTGCGCGCCGTGTCGTCGGCCTTGAAGTCACCGAGCCAGTTCACGCGGCCGAGGAACTTCCAGTCGTCCCGTGTGAGCAGCAGCTCGTGGTTGCCCTTGACATAGGCGGCAAACGGATCGCCCTTGCGGTAGTTGAGGTTGCCGTCGTCGCTGTTGGCCCAGCCGAACACGTCGGCATCCGCGCAGAAGGACGGATCACCGACCCGCGAGCACGACGGATCGCCGGCGCGCACCCCGAGGCCCGTGGTGACGGTCGAATCGAAGTTGCCGCGGATGCCGTCGCTTTCAAAGGTGAAGCCCGCAGCCTTCGTGCAGGCAACAAGGCCCGCGAGTGCCACAAGGCGAGGATGATGTATATGGACCTTCATTCGAGCAGCTCAGTTTGTTGATGATCCGCGAGTGGCACTGCCGCCGGCCTGCGGCCGGCTCGTCCCTCGAACTGGAGCCCCCTCCTGGAGGGGGCTGGGGGGAGCCGTGGTTACGCCCGCCGGGCGATCAGCGATCACCGATCGCTGATCGCCCTCAGGTTGTCTGATGTGTAGAACGAGGGCTTGAAGCGCGGGCCGCTCGACTCGGGCACCCACTTCACGTCCGACCCGGTGCCCGCGGCATGCAGGTCGAACACGTAGCGCCCCTCGTTGAGGTTGTGCTGCACGAAGGCCGACACGTCGCAGGTGCCGGTCTCGTACACCGGGATCAGGAAGCCCTCACGCACCTTCGACAGCTTGCCCTGCGCGTCGTAGTCGTCGGCCAGCACCATGTTCCAGCTGTCCTCGTCGAGGTAGAAGGTGCGCTTGGGCGCGCTGTGGCGCATGCCCTGCTTCACGCTCGCCTCGATCACCCACACCCGGTGCAGCTCGTAGCGTCGGTGGCCCGGGTCGATGAAGTCCGGCTTCGCGATGTCGTCGAACTTGCCGGCGAAGTCGTAGGCGCCGAAGGCGTTGTAAAGCACGTACAGCTCCTTCTTGCCTGCCAGCTTCCAGTCGAAGCGGTCGAGCGTGCCGTTGAACATCTGGGGCTCGTCCAGCGTGTACTGGTTCTCCATGCCGATCTGCGGCGAGTCGTACGAGTAGGCCGGCATGCGGCGCACGCGGCGCTGGCCGGGGAAGTAGTAGAAGGTCTCGCTGCCCGGCTTGTCGATGAAGTAGGTGATGGCCACGGCCTGGCCCGCGAGCGCGGTGGGCGAGTTGTAGGCGAAGTAGACGAAGTACTCGACCGGCGGCAGCTTGGAGACCTGGGTCGAGCCCTTCGCGCCCCAGGGCATGAAGGCAGTGAACTCCTGGCCGGCGCGGATCCAGTCGGTACCGCCCTTGCGCGGCGAGACCGCGGTGATGGTGTTCCTGAACTCGAAACCGAGGCCGCGATAGCGCATCTTGCTGTTCCACATCGCCTCGGTGCCGTTCTCGGGCATCGGGAAGGGGATGCCCGGCACGACCGCCTCGGCGAGGCTCCAGCCGTCGGAGCCGAGCTTGGCCGTGCCGACGTTCTTCTTCGTGTTCTCGGCGACGAAATCGGGCACGCCGCAGCTGCGCCGCGTCGGGTACACGCTCATGCTGTAGCCCTTGACCTGCTTGAGCAGCGCCAGCTGCCCCGGCGAGAGCTTGTCGGCATGCTTGTCGGCGTTGGAGACGTCGATGGTCAGGAGCGGCTTGTCGTCCTTGTGCTTGAAGTGATCGCCGCGGAACTTGCCGAAGCTCCAGCCGCTTTGCTGCGCCTCGTTGCCGGGCCAGGCGGGGATGCTGCCGTCCTTGCTGGCTCCCTTCTCTGCGCCGGCGGGGGTGAGCTCGGTACCGAGCCTGGCCGCGTCGGCCGCGCGCGCTTGTGGATGGAGAGCAAGTGCGGACACGCCCGCCAGGAGGAGGCCGGCAAGGGACCAAGGCGTGTGGCGGATCATTGAATTGCTCCTTCGGCGGCTCGGAGTCACCTGCGCCGGACGGCAAGGCTGCCTCGACCGGATAGCCCATCGCGGCCAGCCGGTCCGCCAGCCGGGCCCGGTTGGCGGCCATGTCGGCCGGCCGCGTCCTTCGCAGCGACTTTACTTCGGAGGCGGTATACGGCGGCGCGTCGGGCGGCATGCTCGGCCCGGCCATGTCGCGCAAGAGCCAGTTCATGAGCTTTGCAACCTGCTCGTCATCGAGCGGCGTGTTCATCACGCCGGGCACCTGAACGAGCAGTGCGCGTCCTTCGGGAAGGCGCAGGAAGTTGCCCACGCTGCCGCGCATGCTGGGGATGCCGCGCGCCGGTGCGCCGCTGCCATCTGGAAGATGGCAGCCCGAGCAGTGCAGCGTGTAGAGCAGGCGCGGGTTACCGCCTCCTGCTGCCTGCGACGCGGTGGCAAGCGCGAGCGCGGCGAGGCCCGCGAGCAACGCGCGCAGGCGGGCGTCGGGCGATCGTCGGTCCATCGCGCCGGCCCTTCCTTCGTCAGGCCTTGTCCGCGACGCCGACGATCACCGACGCCGTGCAATGGAACACCGAGTTGTCGTTGGCCATGCACCAGTTGATGTCGTTGTGCACGCCCATGCGGTAGCCGGGCCGGTCGCCCACGTTGGTGTTGCACATGCAGCGCCCGCAGCTGGTGCGGCCGCAGCAGTCGTAATAGCTGACGAGATAGTCCTTGCCGTCGGCGGGATTGCGGCAGGTGCCTACCCAGGTCACCTTCGATGCCGTGGTGCCCGGCGGACAGGAAGTGGCGCTGCCGCCGCAGCACGAGCAGAGGAAGCCGTCCACCGCGCAATAGCGCCAGTAGTCGCAGTCGGTCTCGCCAGGCGGGCCCTTGCGCCCACGTGCGCCCTGCGCGCCCGCGGCATGCACCTGCGAGCTGCGGTCGAAAGGCAGCACCGGCAGCGCGAAGGCGGCGCCCACCAGGAGGCGACTCACGCGGTCGAGCGCGCTGCGGCGGGACACGCCCGAGGCCATGCCGCGCGCACGGCACTCGGCAAATCGGTCGAACAGATCGAGCAGCTTCATGCATGTTCTTTCGCGGAAGGAGCGCGCTGCGCATGGCCGGCATGCGGGCTCGCGGGGGCGAGGTAGTCCTGCACCGAAGCGACGCCGAGTTCACTGGCGGTGAACAGGCTCTCGATCTGCTCGCGCGAGTTCACCAGGCCCTTGGCGCGGATGCGGCCCTGGTGGTCGAGGAGCACCGCGTAGGGCAGCTTGCCGATGCGCAGCTGCATGCCAAGCTCGGCCGAGAGCACGTAGGGAAAGGACGTGAGCCCGGCGCGCTGGCGGAATACATCGTGCTGGGGTCGATCGCCATCGGAGGCGAGCACGACGTCGAGCCAGCACGACTCTGCGCTTCGGATCGACTTGAGCACCGGCAGCAGCTTCTTGCACACCGGACAGCTCGGCGAGAGGAAGAACAGCAGCCTGCTGCGCGTGTCGGCCTGCCCGAGCGACAGCGTGCCGCCGGCGAGCGATTCGAGCGCGAGCGCGGGCGCCATGTCGCCCACCTGGGGGCCGGCGTCCATCATCAGCGCGCCCATCGGCGCGATGCGCTCATGCAGGATGCCCACCTGGCGCGCGAGCGCCAGCACGGCAAGGAGCAAGGCCAGCAAGACGACCCAGACCAGCACGTTCGAGATCAACAGGGTGTCGTTCATGGCGCGTCTCTCAGCTTCTTCAACCTGGGTCCATTGGCGAGCAACTGGTTGCCGACGGCGTACAGGCCCAGGACCGCGAGTGTCGCCAGCACGCCGGTCGCGGCGTCGAGCGCGGTGGTCGGCCGTTCTTGGGGCGAAAGCATGGCCAACACGGCAATGGCGGCAAGCACCGCGTTGCGCGCGACCAGCGCCCAGGAGAGTGTCACGCCCTGCCCGCCTCCGCAGCCGCATTCGAGCTCGCTGCGGCCCGCGCGCAGACTGTGCACGCCGGCGAAGGTGAAAACGAGCAGGACCAGCAGCGCGAGCGTCGCGCCCGCGACGCGAGTGGCGCCGTGCAGCAGCAGGGCCGCCGCCGCAAGCTCGGCCAGCGGCGATCAGCCTCGCGGCAAGCGGCAAGGCCCGCTCGGGCAGCATCTCGTAGCCCGCCATCGCATGCTGGAAAGCCTCGATGTCGCGCAGCTTGGGCCATGCGGCGAGCGCAAGCAGCAGGCCCAGCGATGCTGCGGCAGCATGGACGAGCACGGGGTCGCGCAGGATCTCCATTCAGTGCGCCTCCAGCAGGATGGGCGTGTCGCCGATGCCGTCGAAGCGCCCGAGCGGCTTGCCCGGCTTCATCGCCTGCGGGTCCAGCGCCACCAGGCCGTTGGTCATGCCATCGAGCACGAACAGCCGGCGCGTTCGCACCGTGCGAGAGGGTCATCGCTACCGCGTTGCGCCCCGGCGAGCGCGACACGCGCTTGCGCTCCTTCAGGTCCACCACCCAGATCTCCGCCGCAGGCGTCTTGTGCGAGCCCTCGTGCGCGCCCGGATGCATGCCGACGAACAGGCGCTGGCGAACGGCATCCACGGTGAAGAGCTGATAGCCGCCCGGCCTCCAGCCCCTCCTGAAGTCGGCCGCGGGATGAAGCTCCAGGCCGGCTCGCTCGCGACGCCCTCGGCCGCGCAGACTCAGCGTGTGCGACCTGGCCGCCATACGAGAGCAGGTGCAGTCGCTCGCCGATGAACTCGTAGTGCATGGAACACCGGGGTCCTTGTCCTCATCGAAGAAGCGAGTGCCCGGGCTGCGCGGCATCGCGATGCCGGCCTCGTCGAGCTCGATGGTCGCGAGGGTGCCGTCGCCGCATACGGTCGAGAACCTCGCGGCTGCCCCGGCCAGGGCAGCGCGCCCCAACAGCCGGGCGTGGGCATTTCGCCAACGACCTTGCGTCTGCTTCAGGTCCACCACCGTGACGCTGCTGGCGGGTGTCGCGTTCTGCACCAGAAGAAAGCGTCCGTCGGACGTGGTCGCGAGCGAGGCGCGGATCGGGAGGGCCTGCGCATGTCTTCGGGGATCTCGATCTCGTGGCGGAACTGCAGGTCGTCGGTGCCATAGACCTCGACCACATCAGTGCGCGTGCCGCGCTGCAGCCGCGAGTGATAAGTGGTCGCGACGTAGATCTTCGCTTCTGGTCGCGCGACAGGCAAGTCTGCGCCACGAAACCGGTGCCAAGCATGCCGAGGTAGCGCATGCCTGCGCCGTCGATGACGTGCATGCGTCCGTCGACGAGATGGTTCATCGCGGGATCCGACGGTACACCCGATGAGTGGCATCCTTCGGCAACTGCGCGACCGTCAGCTGCTCATTCGGCAACTCGGCTCGCGCGACGCAAGCGGCGGCGCACAAGGCCAGGCCCGCGAGCACGCGCCCTGGTGGCAGGACTCCAACTGCCGCTGGTCTGCTTCATGAAGCCCTCCGTCAACCGTGCCCGGACGCTCGATGAGGAGACTCTAGAAGGGGCTGGCGCACCGCTATCAGGATTGCTCGAGGTTGCTCGAGAACTTGCCTGTGCGGGCGCCTTTGGGGGCCGGCGGTGCGGATCGGCCACTAGCGAATCGGTGGATGGCCGGTAGGAGGCTCGCGGCCCGGCTCGTCGGCATGCCACGTGGCCGACAGGGTGTTGGCCCACGCGCTGTCGCTTTCGCCCGCCCAGCCAGTGAGAACCTCCGCGGCGCGGTCGGTGGCCACCTGGTACAGGTCGATCACCTGCTCCAGCAGGGCCACCGACAGGTGCGGCGCCTGCAGGCGAAGGTGGACCCGCCCGCGGCGCAACATCAGCAGGAAGGGCGCCGCCTGCAAGGCCTCGGCGCCAAATCGCGCCAGGCGGTCGCCGAGTCGGCCGTGCAGCCAGGCCTGTGCAGCGATCGGCTCGCTTGCCACCATGCCGAAGTGCGGCCTGAGCCCCGGGGTGCCGGCCAGCGCCACCTTGGCATACATGGCAACACAGCGGACTTCCTCCATCGATGCGGCCTTCGTGTCCGCGGGGTCGAACCGCACGGAGGCGATCTCGACGCCAAGGGTCTCCAGGCGGCCAGCAGGCTGCGCGACATCAGCAGCAAGTGCGGCGCCGGCGGCAGTTCCAGATCCGTCCAGAGGCGCAGCTCGCGCCCCTCGATGTAGTGGCGCTGCGGCGGGCCGTACTCGAGCTGCCAGGGGCGTTGCCCGAAGCGTCCCTCCACCGAGACCCAGCCTTGCTCGAGGTCGCGATGCACCACGTATCCGTGGTCCCCAGCCCATGACGCGAGGGCCGACGCATCGACATCCTCGTCGCGTGTTCCCAGCCAGCGTCTAAGCGTATTGAACATGGTGCGTGCGGATCGGCTAGATTCGACGTCTCGACCACGAGCAGCGCCGCGGAAGGATTCCAAGATGATCGAAGTGTATTCGTGGGCCACTCCCAATGGCCACAAGGTCCACATCATGCTGGAAGAGTGCGGCCTGCCCTACCGGGTGCACCCTGTGAACATCGGCGCGGGCGACCAGTTCGACAACAAGTTCCTCCAGATCAGCCCGAACAACAAGATCCCGGCGATGGTCGACCCCGTGGGCCCCGACGGCAAGCCGATCTCCCTGTTCGAGTCGGGCGCGATCCTGGTCTATCTCGCCTCGAAGTCGGGCGAGTTCCTGCCCAGGAGCGATCGCGAGAAGTTCGAAGTGCTCCAGTGGCTGATGTTCCAGATGGGCGGGGTCGGGCCCCTGCTCGGGCAGGCGCATCACTTCCGCATCTATGCCCCCGAGAAGATCGACTACGCCATCAACCGCTACACCAACGAGGCCAAGCGCCTGTACGCGGTGATGGACAAGCGCCTGGCCAACAGCCGCTACATCGCCGGCAGCGAATACTCGATCGCCGACATCGCGATCTTCCCCTGGCTGCGCTCCTGGAAGAACCAGGGCATCGACTGGAACGACTATCCCTACCTGAAGGGCTGGTTCGACGAGATCGCGGCCCGGCCCGCCGTCAAGCGCGGCGTGGAGGTGCTGGCCGCGGAACGCAAGCCGATCACGGACGACAAGGCGCGCGAAATGCTTTTCGGAGCCGAGCAATACAAGCGCCATTGATCGCGCGGCGCTGATCCGCCACAGCGCCCGCTTCGTCCAACGAATCAAGGAGGTTCCAAGCATGCACGACCTGGCGGTCATCACGACCCTGGCCGGTGGCCTCGCCGTGGCCCTCGTCATGGGATGGATCACCCAGCGACTGGGCCTGTCCGCCCTGGTGGGCTACATGCTCGCCGGCATCGTCGTCGGCCCCTACACGCCCGGCTTCGTCGCCGACGGCAGGCTGGCTTCGCAGATGGCCGAGATCGGCGTCATCCTGCTGATGTTCGGGGTCGGCCTGCATTTCCATCCGCAGGAGCTGCTGCGCGTGTGGCGGCTGGCGGTGCCGGGCGCAGTGGGACAAAGCCTCGTGGCCGGCATCGCGGGCTGGGCGCTGGCGCGCGCCTTCGGCTGGAGCCACGCGGCAGGTGCGGTGTTCGGCATGGCGCTGGCGGTCGCAAGCACCGTGGTGCTGATGAAGATGCTGGTCGAGCAGGACCGCCTGAGCGAACGCGACGGGCATGTGGCCGTCGGCTGGCTCATCGTCGAAGACCTCTTCACGGTGGCCGCGCTGGTGGTGCTGCCGGCCCTGGCAGAGGGTGACGGCGACGTCTCGAGCCTCGCGCTTTCGCTGCTCAAGGCGCTTGCGCTGGCGGGCGCGTTCGCGGCCATCGTGTGGTTCGTCGGCACGCGGCTGGTGTCGGGCCTCATGGAGCGCATGGCTCGCACGCGCTCGACCGAGCTCTTCACGCTGGCGATCTTCGTGATCGCGCTGGGCGTGGCCGTCATCGCGGCCGAGGTGTTCCATGTCTCGGTGGCGCTGGGCGCCTTCTTCGCCGGCCTGGTGGTCGGGCAGTCGCGCTTCGGGCCGCAGGCGGCCTCCGACATGGGCCCGTTTCGCGACGTGTTCTCCGCTCTCTTCTTCGTCTCGGTGGGCATGCTGTTCAATCCGGCGCTGGTGCTGGAGCACCCCGGCCTGGTGCTCGCGGCGCTCGGCATCGTGATCGTCGTCAAGCCGGTGGTGGCCTGGATCATCGTGAACCTGCTGCGCGACACGCGCCGCACGGCCACCACGGTCTCGGTGGGCCTGGCGCAGATCGGCGAGTTCTCCTTCATCCTCGGCAGCCTCGGCACCGCCCTGGGCCTGCTGCCTCCGGAAGCGATGGACACGCTGGTGGTGGTCGCCATCATGTCGATCGCGCTCAATCCGGTGCTGTTTCGCATCAGCGCGCGCATCCTCGCTCGCGCAGGCATTGCCGATACGGCCGAGGAGCCCGACGATGTTCCCACCGAGCCGGGAAGGGCCTCGAAGGCGGTGCCAGTGGTGCTGGCCGGCTACCGGTCGCTGGGCCGCCGACTGGCACAGCGCTGCCTTGACAAGGGCGTCGCCCTGCGCGTGATCCACAGCGATGGAGCCGGCATGGGACCGGGCGAGCCGGAGGTGGAGCTGATCGGCGGGGATCCGTCCGACGCTGACGTGCTGCAGGCAGCCGGCATCGCCGATGCGCGCATCCTGCTGCTGGCCGATCTTTCGCTCGCCGAGAAGATGCAGGTCTGTCGCACGGCGCGCCGGCTCAATCCGAGGCTGGCCATCATCGGCGCCGCGGCCAACGATGCCGAGAAGGCCTGGCTGCAGGAGTTCGGCGCGCGCTTCATCTGCGACGCGCTCGACGAGCAGAGCGAGCAGCTCGCTCGCGCGGTGCGCGCGAATCTTTGACCACCCCCGTAGCGCCTTCGGCGCTCCCCCTCAAGGGGGAGAGTGCCGCGGCTCCAAGCCGACCTGCGTCGGCTTGGACGGCACGAGCGCCAGCCGACTCTGGCGGCTGGCTCCGCCAGCGGCCCGGCGGAGCCGGATCCGCGGCTCCCGCTCGCTGGCGCCGGTTCATACATCGGGGGACGCTTGCGCCGCGAGAGATGGCTCGGCACGATACGCGGCATGTCAGCCGCCCGCCGTACCCGCTTGCCGCCACTGGCGCTGCTGCTCGCCGCCCTGCTCTTGCTGGTCCCGATGCCCGAGGCCGTCGCCCAGGACACGGCACGACCCAGGATCGGCCTCGTGCTCTCTGGCGGAGGCGCACGCGGCGGCGCGCACATCGGCGTGCTCAGGGTGCTCGAGGAACTGCACGTGCCCGTCGACGTGGTCGTCGGCACCAGCGCCGGCTCCATCGTCGGTGCAGCCTATGCCAGCGGCCTGCCGCTGGAGGCCATCGAAGAGGAAATGAAGGGAATGAGCACCGCGGTGCTGTTTCGCGACACCGCTCGCCAAGACGCGCCCTACCGGCGCAAGAGCGACGACAGCTACAACTACATCGGCCCCGAGGTCGGCGTCCACAAGGATGGCCTGTCGCTGCCCAAGGGCGCGGTGGCCGGCGTGTCGCTGGAGGCGGTGCTGCGCCGGCTCACCCGGCGGCAGAACGCGACCGACTTCGACAAGCTGCCCATCCCGTTTCGCGCCATCGCCACCGACCTCACCTCCGGCGACATGGTGGTGATCAGCCGAAGGGAGCCTCGCCACCGCCGTTCGCGCCAGCATGGCGATCCCCGGCGCGGTGAATCCGGTCGAGACGGAACAGCGACTGCTGGTCGATGGCGGCCTCACGCGCAACCTGCCGATCGACATCGCGCGCCAGCTCGGGGTCGATGTCGTGATCGCGGTCAACGTCGGCACGCCGCTGCTCAAGCGCGAGCAGATCACTTCGCTGCTGGCCGTCTCGGAGCAGATGCTCGCCATCCTCACCGAGGCCAACGTCAAGCAGTCGCTCACCGAGCTGAGGCCTGGCGATGTGCTCATCACGCCGAATCTCGAGAACGTGACCTCGGCCGGCTTCGATCGCCTCTCCGAAGCCGCACAGGCCGGCGAAGCGGCCGCGCGACAGATGGCGCCGCAGCTGGCGCAATACAGCATCGACGAGCGCGCCTACAAGGAGCTCATGACCGCCCGCTTCCAGGGCGAGCGGCCGCCCGAGCACGCGCATCGACGAAGTCCGCGTGACGGGAACGCACAGGGTGAATCCCGAAGCGGTGCTCGAGGCCATGGAAACCAAGCCCGGCCAGCTGCTCGACACCAAGACGCTCGATGCGGACCTGAAGCGCATCTACGGCCGCGGCGATTTCGAGAGCATCAGCTATTCGCTGGTCGAGGAGCCCGGCCAGGGCAGCACGCTCGCCGTCGATGTCACCGAGAAGTCCTGGGGGCCGAACTACCTGCGCTTCGGCCTGTCGCTGTCCTCCGACTTCGAGGGCAATGCCTTCTTCAACCTGCTGGCCTCGCACCGCTGGACCTGGCTCAATTCGCTGGGCGCCGAATGGCGCAACGATCTCCAGATCGGCCGCAACGACCTCGCGCGCACCGAGTGGTACCAGCCGCTCACCGAACGCCAGAAGCTGTTCGTGGCGCCCTACCTGCAGCTCGCCCGCGACCCCTTCGACGTGTTCGACGAGCAGGGCGATCGCCTCGCGCGGTTTCGCATCGCGACCTACGGCGGGGGGATCGACCTGGGCACGCCGATCGGCACGACCGGAGAGGCGCGGCTGGGTCTCTATCGAGGGCATGTCAAGGTGCTGCAAGACACCATCTCGGTGACGGATCCGGGCCCCCTGCCCGACGTCAGCGCGGGTGGCGTGAAGCTGCGGGTCGCGCTCGACAACCTGGACAACCTGCGCTTTCCGCGACAGGGCTACCAGCTGGACCTGTCCATCTACAGCTCCATTCCGGCGCTGGGCGCGGACGACCGCTACACCCGGGCCGTCGCTCGCGGCGACACAGGCCTGGGCGGTCGGCGCACATTCGCTGCAGGTCGGCGTGCGCGCCGGCGGCCGCCTCGGCGACGAGCCGCTGCCGGAATACGAGCTGTTCACGCTGGGCGGCTTCCTGCAGCTCTCCGGCTACCAGACCCAGCAGTTCTCCGGCACGGAGATGGGCTTTGTCCGCCTCGTCTACAACTATCGGCTGGCCGGCCCTTCCATCTTCGACGGTGTGTACGTCGGAGCCTCGCTGGAGGGCGGGCGGATCGGCGACCAGGTCTTCAGCTCCAATCCCGGCAAGACGCGCTACGGGTCATCGATCTACTTCGCCCTCGACACGCCGCTCGGTCCGGTCTACCTGGCCTATGGCTACGGGGACCGCGACAACCAGGCGGTCTACTTCTTCCTTGGCAGGCCTTGAGCGAGGCAGGCCGGCAAAGGCGAAGTCCACCTCCGGCGCCAGGCCGCTGACGATGCGCGCAATGCTCTTGCCCGAGCCGCATGCATGCGTCCAGCCCAGCGTTCCGTGTCCGGTGTTCAGGTACAGGTTCGGCACCCGGCTGCGGCCGATCAAGCGGGAGATTGCTGGGCGTGGCCGGACGCAGCCCGGTCCAGAATTGCGTGCGCTCGGTGTCGCCCGCGCCGGGGAACAGTTCCTCCACGCGGCGCACGATCGCTTCGCAGCGCACGCGGTTCAGGTCGCGGTCGTAGCCATTGAGCTCCGCCGTGCCGGCGATGCGCAGCCGATCGCCGAGGCGCGAGAAGACGAGCTTGTATTCGTCGTCGGTCAGCGAGACCTGGTGCGCCATCGACTCATCCTTCACGGGCATGGTGACCGAGTAGCCCTTGGCCGGGTAGATCGGCAGGCGAATACCCAGGGGCGCGGCGTAGGTCGGCGAGAGGCTGCCCATCGCCAGCACGTAGGCGTCGGCAGTCAGGCGCTGGAAGCGCCCTTCCGAGTCGGTCGCCTCGACGTGGTCGATGCGGCCGCCCGCCTCGCGCAAGGCGGTGACGGTGTGGCTCATCAGGAACCGCACGCCGTCGCGCTCGCAGTGGCGCACCAGCTCGCGTGCAAAGCGATTGGCGTCGCCGGATTCATCCTCCGCCGTGTAGGTCGCGCCCGCCAGGCGAGGGCGGATGTGGCGCAGCGCAGGCTCGATGCGCACGGCTTCGTCGGCCGAGATCACGCGCCGGTCGCAGCCCAGCTCACGCATCTGCGCGGCGGGCGCCTCGGCCGCATCGAACTCCTTGGCATTGGTATAGAAGTGCAGGATGCCTTGCGCGCGCTGCTCGTATTGCAGGCCGATCTCGCTCGCGTAGCGCCTGCAGCGTCTCGCGGCTGTAGGTGCCCAGGCGCACGATCTGGCGAATGTTGTGCCGCGTGCGCGCGGGCGTGCACTCGCGCAGGAACTGCAGGCCCCACAGCCACTGGCGCAGGTCGGCGCGCAGGCGAAACAGCAGCGGGGCGTCTTCCTTGCCCAGCCACTTCAGCAGCTTCAGGGGCGCGCCCGGGTTGGCCCAGGGCTCGGCATGGCTCACCGAGATCTGGCCGCCGTTGGCGAAGCTGGTTTCCGCGGCGGCGGTGGCCTGCCGATCCACCACGGTGACGTCATGGCCTTGGCGACGCAGGAAATAGGCGGAAGCCGAACAGGCCGGCGCCGAGACGATAACTAGAATGGGGTTTCTACAAAAAGACGGCAACCCAGGCCTCCCCTCCAAAGCCGCGGCTGCCGCCTGCTCCTCGCGCACCTGCGATGCGTCTCTCGACGGCGTATAGCTGCAGGACGGGACCGAGAGTGTATGGGAGTTTGCGCCTCAGTGTCGGCGAATAGTTCTCGGATCCGCCGACGCTCCACTGCAGGAGCGGAGTGTGGAGTACTACAGCCAATGCCCGCGCAATGCATGGGCTTGTTCAATCGTGCATCAGCTCTTCCATCAGCTCGCGAACGATCGCCAGGGCCGGAGCCTGGGTGCGACGGGCGAGCGTCACGAGGCCGAAGCGCGCGGTCGAATTCAAGCCGGGTTTCATCGGCAACTCGACGAGCCCCGGGCCGGCCGCGCGGATCGCCAGCAGCACCGCGTCCGTGCGCTGCGCCACCTCGACGAGGCTGGCGACCTCCTCGCAGCGCAGGGTCACGCACTGCTGCGGGTGGGCCTGCGAGCCGAAGCGCTCGACGAGCACCCGCGCCACCTCGTCGCTGAGCGGCGTGGAGGCGATCGGATAGCGCTGCACGTCCGCGAAGCCGACGCTGCCGCGCTTCCTGGTCAACGGATGACCCCGGCGGCACATGAAGCGTGCCGCGCATCTCGTGCAGCGAATCCACGCTCAGGTCGGGCGCGGGCGACATCGAGCGAGCGTCCACCACCAGCGCGTCCAGCGCGCGCTCGCGCAGGGCCTGCACCAGCAGTTCGGTCCTTGCGCGCGAGATGTCGACCCGCACCCGCGGGTGCCGGGTCGCCATGCGCATGAGCAGCGGCGTCATCAGCATCGCGCCGGGGCCGGAGCCCATGCCGATGCGCAGCGTCCCGGCCTGGCCGGTGGCCATCTGCTGCCCGCTGCCGAGCATCTCGTCCGCATCGGAGACCAGTTGCTGCGCGCGCGCCACCAGCTCGCGGCCGAAGGGCGTGAGCTCGCTGCGCCGGCCGATGCGATCGAACAGCGGCTGGCCCAGTTCGTCCTCGAGCGAGCGAATGCTGCGGCTGAGGGCAGGCTGCGTGATGAAGAGACGCTGCGCCGAGCGGCTGAACGAGCCGGTCTCGGCCAGGGCGATGAGATGGCGAAGCTGCACCAGGGTCATGAGCGTGCACGATGTCGAATGAGTTCGAATGCATGCTATTCGAAAAAACAATGCATTGGACGTTCGCTTGCGACTCTTCCTACGATCACATCACGCCCCCATACCTACAGCCGGCGTCCAGGCGTGCGCCCACCAGGAGACAAGATGATCCGGATCGCGAAGCGTTCGTTGAGCCTGGCCGCAGTCCTTGCCATGGCTGCCGCCGCAGCCCTTGCGCAGACCTACCCGCAGAAACCCGTCAACCTGATGGTCCCCTACCCGGCCGGCGGCCCCTCGGACGCGATCGCGCGCATCTTCAACGCGCCGCTCGGCAAGGAGCTCGGCCAGCAGGTGCTGGTCGAGAACCTCGGCGGGGTGAGCGGCGCGCTGGCGGCGCAGAAGGTGCTCGCGGCGCCGGCCGACGGCCACTACATCTTCCAGGGCTCGCCCAACGAAGTGATCCTGTCCTCGCTGGCCAACGCCTCGGTCAAGCTCAAGAGCGAGGACTTCCGCCTCGTGCACCCGGTGGCCGATGCGGTCATGGTGTTCCTGACCCGCAAGGACCTGCCGGTCAACAGCGTCGACGAGCTGATCGAGCTGGCGAAGAAGACGCCCGATCGGCCGCTCACCTATGGCAGCGTCGGCGTGGGATCGCTCTACCACCTGGTGATGGAAGACGTGCAGCAGCGCACCGGCATCAAGCTCCAGCACGTGCCGTACAAGGGCAACGCGCCGCTGATGCAGGACATCGGCGGCGGCCAGGTCGACTTCGCCGTGCTCGTCTACAGCGCGGCGATGGGCGCGCTGGCCGAGCAGGGCAAGCTCAAGGTGATCGGCCAGCTCGGCGCGCAGCGTTCGGAAGCTGCTCAAGAACGTGCCCACGGTCGCCGAAGGGCAGGCGCTCAAGGGCTTTGCCTATCGGACCTGGAGCGGCTACATGGTGCCCAAGTCCACGCCCGAGCCTGTCGTGCAGAAGCTGCACGACGCCATCGCCAAGGTGCTGCAGGACCCGGCGGTGCGCGACGCAGCTCGCCGCGCAGACCCAGTTGGCTGCGCCGCCGATGTCGCTCGCCGAGGCGAGCAAGTTCTTCGAAGGCGAAACGGCGCGCTACCGCGCCATCGCCAAGTCGATCAACCTGCAGCCGCAGTGAAGCGGAGCGCGCCATGACCTACCTGCTCGACGCCCTCTCCGCCCGCGCCGGCGAATTCATCACCCTGCGCCGCGACATCCACCGTCATCCCGGAGCTCGCCTTCGAGGAGCACCGCACCGCGGCCCTGGTGGCCGACAAGCTCGAGGGCTGGGGCTACGAGGTCGAGCGCGGCGTCGGCGGCACCGGCGTCGTCGGGCGGCTGGTGCGCGGCACGGGCACGCGGCGGCTCGGCTTGCGGGCCGACATGGACGCCTTGCCGATCGAGGAGGCTTCGCGCTCGGAGTGGGCCAGCAGCCGGCGCGGCGTGATGCACGCCTGCGGCCATGACGGCCACACCGCGATGCTGCTGGCTGCCGCGCGCTACCTGGCCGAGAAAGCCAGCTTCGACGGCACGCTGAACCTGATCTTCCAGCCCGCCGAAGAAGGCGGCGGCGGCGCGCTGCGCATGATGGACGACGGGCTGTTCGATCGCTACCCGTGCGACGCGGTGTTCGCGATGCACAACATGCCGGGCATCCCGCAGGGGCGGCTGGTGCTGCGCGAAGGCGCGGCGATGGCCTCGTCGGACTACGCCACCATCACGATCAAGGGCTTCGGCGGCCATGGCGCGATGCCGCACAAGGCCACCGACACCGTGGTCGCCGCGGCCAGCATCGTGATGGCCCTGCAGACCGTGGTGTCGCGCAACATCGATCCGCTGCAGATGGCGGTGGTGACGGTGGGCGCCTTGCATGCGGGCGAGGCCAACAACGTGATCCCGGCCTCGGCCCGGCTCGAGCTCAGCGTTCGCGCGCTCGATCGCGACGTGCGCGCCACGCTGGAGCGGCGCATCAAGGCGCTGGTGGCGGCGCAGGCCGAGAGCTTCGGCGTGACGGCCAGCATCGACTGGCGTCCGGGCTACGCGGTGCTCGTGAATACCGCCGAGGAAACCGAGTTCGCGCGGCAGGTGGCGCTCGAACTGGTGGGCGCCGAACGCGTCACGCTGCAGGGCCCGGCGGTGCCCGGCAGCGAGGACTTCGCCTTCATGCTCGAGCGCGTGCCCGGGCAGCTATCTCTTCGTGGGCAATGGCGACGGCGACAGCGCCGGGGCGTGCATGGTGCACAACCCGGGCTATGACTTCAATGATGACAACGTGGGTGTTGGCAGTGCGTATTGGGTGTTGCTCGCGCAGCGCTTCCTGGAGGGTGCCTGAGGCTTGGTGTCGATGAGTTAGAGGCTTCTCGGTTCCGGCTTCGCGGGAGCCCGACAGCCAACAGTTCCTCAGCGAGGCGCGACCTGCCGGACTCCACGCCAGCGGCCAGGCCTTGAAGCTCGCCGACCAAGCCACACCTCGCATACCGACTAACAACAGGCGAGAAACCGCTGTGCCGCAGCACTAGCGGCCGGCCACGCCGCACGATCGACCCGTAGGGATCCAGTTGATGGACCAGCCGCACCGGCAGGACATGCAGAAGCTTCTTGTCCGCGTAGCGCGCCGCGAGCGACGAAGGCACCACCGCCACCATCGGTGCCTCGCCGAGCAGGAAGATCGTCGTCAGGATCGATGCCGTCTCGACCAGGTCCTGCGGCGTGTCGAGCCCCTGCAGGCGGAACTCGCGCTCGAGCACTTCGCGCATCGGCGACTCGCGCGGCTGCAGTATCCAAGGCTGATCGATCAAGGCCGCCAGTGACGTGCGGCGAACCCGCGCAAGCGGATGCTGCGGACCGACCACCACGCTCAGATCCTCACCCTCCAGCACGCGGAAAAGATGCTCGCGGTGCGCGTAGCCATCGGCCATTCGCCCGATGACGAGGTCGAGCTTGCCTTGCTCCAGCAGGTCCAGCAGGCGGTCGCTCGTCTCGGTCAGCACCGCGACCCGCAGTCGGGGCTGTTCCTGCTTGACGCGTGCCACGGTGCGGGTCAGGAGCGTCGGCGACGGCGCAAGGATGCTGCCACCGCCAGCGCCCCTCCGCCGCCCAGGCGCAGGTCGTCGAGTTCGCGCGCCAGCGCTGCCATCGAGCCGCGCAAGCCTTCGAAATGAGCCATCACCGCCGCGCCCGCGGGGTCGCACGCAGGCCGCGGCCCTCCCGTTCGAAGAGGCTCACGCCGACCGCCGCCTCCAGTTCCTTGAGCATCACGGTGGCGGCCGGCTGAGTGATGCCCAGTTGTTCAGCCGCCGCGCGCAGGGTGCCGGTGCCTGCACTTCGAGCAGCAGCGCGACTTGGCGCAAGCGCAGCCGATTGAGGAGCAAGGCAGGCGGAAAGCTGTCGTGCCATCGATAACCTCTGTTTATCGAGTTGTTCAAGCTATTTCTAGTTTACCGATAAGCATCTGGCACCTAGGATTCTCGTCACCACTCGAAATGACGATGGAGACACCGATGCTCGACCGCCGTGCCGCTGCTGTGCGCCTTTGCATGCATGATCGCCAGCTGCTGCCCATGCCAGACGACTGGCCGAGACAAGCCGCTTCGCATGCTGGTGGGATCGTCCGCCCGGCGGTGGCACCGACGCCATGGCGCGTGCGGTGGCCGACAAGCTCGGGCCGGCGCTGCGGCACGACGGTCATCGTCGAGAACAAGCCCGGCGCCTCGAACACCCTCGCCGCCGAAGCCACTGCCCGGTCGACCGACGGCCACACGATGGTGATGGGCGTATCGACCGCCCATGCGATCGCGCCCTACCTGCTCAAGCTGAGCTACGACAACGGCAAGGACCTGGTGCCGGTGGCCTTCGTCGGCTCGGTGCCGAACGTGCTGGTGGTCAACAACGAGCTGGGCGTGAAGACCGTTGGTGAACTGGTCGAGATGGCGAAGAAGCAGCCCGGCAAGCTCAACTTCGCCACCAGCGGCGCTGGCAGCACTCAGCACATCGCGGCCGAGCTGTTCAAGGAAGCGACCGGCACCTTCATCACGCACATTCCCTATCGCGGCAGCGGCCCCGCACTGGTCGACCTGATGGCCGGCCAGGTGCAGATGAGCTTCGACACCCTGGCGTCGGTGCTGCCGCACATCAAGAGCGGCAAGGTGCGCGCGCTGGCGATCGCCTCGGCCAGGCGCAGCCCGCAACTGCCCGAGGTGCCCACCATGGCCGAAGCCGGCGTCAAGGGCGTCGAGATGAGTGCGTGGTACGGCATCTACATGCCCGCAGCGACGCCGAAGGCGGTGCAGGAAAGGGTGCAGGCCGAGGTCGCCAAGCTGATCGAGCTGCCGGACACCAAGGCGCGGCTGGCGGCCATCGGCGCGGAGGTGACGCCGACGACGCAGGCGCAGTTCGCGGCCTTCCATGACGCAGAGAACGCGCGCTACGCCGCGCTGATCAAGAAGCGCGGCATCCGCCTCGATTGAGAGCCGCGCCGTGGACGACCTTCAATCACAGCGCTCGACCTGGCTGGCGAGCGGCGACGAAGCCGAGCTGCCCATCGTCGATGCCCACCACCATTTCTGGGACATCGCCCACAACCCGCATCCCTGGCTGCAAAGCCGGCCGCGCATCGCCTTCCGCTACGGCGACTACGAGGCCATCTGCCGCGACTTCCTGCCCGGCGACTACGCACGGGCCGCGGCTGCCGCACCGGGTGCTGCGCAACGTGGTGATGGAAGGTGAATGGGACAGCGCCGATCCGGTCGGCGAAGCACGCTGGATGGCGGGCCTCGCCGAGCGCAGCGGCACGCCGCATGCCATGGCGGCGCAGGTCTGGCTCGATCGCGACGATGTGGCCGAGGTGCTCGCGCAATACGCCGAAATTCCGCTGGTGCGCAGCGTGCGGCACAAGCCGTGCTGCACGACGCGCGCCGAGTACCGGGCGGACTGGGCCGCACCAGGATCGATGCGCTGCCCACGCTGGCGCGACGGCTACGCGCGGCTGCGCGACGCGGGCCTGATGTTCGAGCTGCAGGCGCCCTGGTGGCACATGGCCGAGGCCGTGGAACTGGCGCGCGACTTTCCCGCCACGACGATCATCGTCAACCACGCCGGGCTGCCCGCCGAACGCGACGACGCATCGCTGGCGGCATGGGGCCGCGCAATGGGCCGCCTGGCCGACGAGCCCAACGTCGTGATGAAGATCTCCGGCCTGGGCGTGCCCGGCCGAGCCTGGACCGCCGAATTGCAGCGGCCGGTCGTCGACAGCCTTGCTGGCGAGCTTCGGCCCCGCACGCTGCATGTTCGCGAGCAACTTCCCGGTCGACGGGCTGGTGGCTGGCCTCGCAGACATCTTCCAGGGCTTCAAGACACTGCACCCGCCACCTGCAGCGCCCGAGCAGCGACTGGCGCTCTTCTGCGACAACGCGTGCCGCATCTACGCACTGCAATGACATTGGCAAACGAAGGAGACATCACGATGAAGATCCGCATGACCCTGCTGGCGCTTGCGCTGGCCTTCGCCGGCCCGCTGGCTGCGCAGGAGGTCAAGGCCCGCCTGGGCACCAGCCTGCCCGATGCACATCCGCAGACGCTCGGCGCGCGCAAGTTCGCCGAGCTGGCCGAGAAGAAGAGCCAGGGCCGCATCCGCATCACCGTGTATTCGGCCGGCGGGCTCGGCAGCGACCAGCAGATGCAGTCGGCGCTGCGCGGCGGCACGCAGGAGTTCACCGTGCCGTCGACCGCCACGCTGGCCTCGATCGTCAAGGAGTTCGGCGTGCTCGGCCTGCCGTTTGCGTTCGCCAGCGAAGCCCAGGCCGACGCCGTGCTCGACGGCCCGTTCGGCAAGAGCCTGCTGGCCAGGCTGCCGGAGAAGGGCCTGGTCGGCCTCGCGTTCTGGGAAAACGGCTTTCGCAATCTCACCAACAGCAAGCGGCCGGTGGTGAAGGTCGAGGACGTCTCGGGCCTGAAGGTGCGCACCATGCAGAACCCGCTCTACATCGACCTCTTCAACGGCCTCGGCGCGAACGCGGTGCCGATGGCGGTGACCGAGCTCTTCACTGCCCTGGAGACGAAGGCCGTCGATGCGCAGGAGAACCCCTTCACCGTGATCCATGCGCAGAAGTTCTACGACGTGCAGAAGTACCTCTCGACCACCGGCCATGCGTACGATGCGCTGGTGCTCATCGCGTCGAAGAAGTTCTGGGACGGCCTGTCCGCCGCGGACCGGGAAACACTGCAGGCAGCGGCCGCCGAGGCCACGCTCTACGAGCGCCAGGCCAGCCGTGAACTGAACGGCAAGCTGCGTGCCGAACTCGTCAAGCTCGGCATGCAGGTCAATGACGTGTCTGACGCCGAGCGCCAGCGCATGAAGGAGAAGCTGCAGCCGGTGATCGCCAAGCATTCGGCCGCGGTGGGCGAAGAGGTGACGAAGGAATTCCTCGCCGCGATCGCCAAGGCGCCCCGCTGAAAGGAGAGCTGCCATGGAGACTTCCACCCTGCCGGTCGTCGCGTTGACGCTCGGCGACCCGGCCGGCATCGGGCCCGAGTTGATCGCGCGCCTGCTGGCACGCGGCGACGCGATGTCGCAGGCCAACGTCGTGCTGGTCGGCGATCCCTGGCTGTGGGACGAAGGCCAGCGCATCGCCGCGACCCGCGTCGACACGCAGCCCGTCGAATCGCTTGGCGGCGGTGCGCGCCCGCGCCGACACCACCCGCCCGGCCTTCCTCGCGATGCACACGGTCGATCCGGCGCAGGTGCACGTCGGCCAGGCCGAGCCTGCCGGCGGCGCCTCGGTGCTGAAGGTGCTGAATGCCTGCATGGACGGCGCGCTGGCGGGCCACGTCGACGCGATCTGCTTCGCACCGCTCAACAAGCACGCGATGAAGCAAGGCGGCCTGAAGCACGAAGACGAGCTGCACCACTTCGCCGAATACCTGGGCGTCGACGGCTACTTCTGCGAGTTCAACACGCTCGGCGAGCTGTGGACCTCGCGCGTGTCGTCGCACGTTCCGCTGAAGGATGCGGCAGGCTTCCTGAGCCGGGAGCGCATCGTCGAGGCGGCGCGGCTGATCTACCGCTCCTTGCAGGCCAGCGGCATCGCGGAGCCGAAGGTCGCGGTGGCGGCGTTCAACCCGCATGGCGGCGACGGCGGCACCTGCGGCCGCGAGGAGATCGACATCATCGAGCCGGCGGTGCAGCAGCTCAAGGCCGAAGGCATCCCGGTCGCCGGACCCTTCCCGGCCGACACGATCTTCCTGAAGGCGCGCGACGGCGACTACCAGGCGGTCGTCACCATGTATCACGACCAGGGGCAGATCGCCATCAAGCTGATGGGCTTCAGCCAGGGTGTCACGGTCCAGGGCGGGCTGCCGATCCCGATCACCACGCCGGCCCACGGCACCGCCTACGACATCGCCGGCCGCGGCAAGGCCAACGTCAATGCCACCGCCAACGCCTTCCTGATCGCCAGCCGCATGGGCCGCGCCCTGCGCACCAAGAACTGAAAGAGCTCACCATGAAGATCACCAACGTCCGCGCCCGCACCTTCGAATGGAAGGGCAAGACCGTGCCGCCGCAGGGCAACTTCTGCTCCAACGCCATGGACCTGCTTTACTCGAAGCAGGAGACCATGAGCACCTTCCGCTTCCACGGCTGGACGGTGGTCGAGATCGAGACCGACAACGGCCTGGTCGGCTACGGCAACGTGGCGCTGGCGCCGCGCATCAGCAAGCAGATCGTCGACCAGTACCTCAAGCCCCTGGTGATGGGCCAGGACCCGTGGGACTACGAATACCTGAACCAGCGCATGTACCGGGCGACCCACGCCTGGGGCCGCAAGGGCGTGGGCATGGCGGCGATCTCGGCGGTGGACATCGCGATCTGGGACCTGCTCGGCAAGTCGGTCGGCAAGCCGGTCTTCAAGCTGCTCGGCGGCCGCACCAAGGAGAAGATCCCCTGCTACTACAGCAAGCTGTATCGCACCGACCTGAAGGCCATGCAGGATGAAGCCAAGACCTACCTCGACCAGGGCTTCACCGCCTTCAAGATGCGCTTCGGCTACGGCCCGCAGCACCTGCAGAAGGGCGTGGTCGAGAACCTGAAGTCGGTGGAGGCGGTGCGAGAGGTGATCGGCTACGACAACGACCTGATGCTCGAGTGCTACATGGGCTGGAACGTCGAATACGCCAAGCGCATGCTGCCCAAGCTCGAGAAGTTCCAGCCGCGCTGGCTCGAGGAGCCGGTGATCGCCGACGACATCGACGGCTATGCCGAGCTGAACGCGATGAACATCGTGCCGATCTCGGGCGGCGAGCATGAGTTCAGCCTGTACGGCTTCAAGCAGCTGCTCGAGCGCAAGGCGGTGTCGGTGGTGCAGTACGACACCAACCGCGTCGGCGGCATCACGATGGCGCACAAGATCAACGCGCTGTGCGAGGCCCATTCGGTGCCGGTGATCCCGCATGCCGGCCAGATGCACAACTACCACCTGACGATGAGCACGCTGGCCTCGCCGATGAGCGAATACTTCCCGATGTTCGACGTCGAGGTCGGCAACGAGCTCTTCTACTACATCTTCGACGGCGAGCCGGTGGCGCAGGACGGCTTCCTGCAGCTCGACGACGACAAGCCCGGCCTCGGCCTGACGCTGAAGACCGAGTTCCTCGATCAGTTCGACATCATCGAGTGAGCCATGAATGAGACCACTTACACGGGCGTCTTCCCGGTGGTGCCCACCACCTTCACCGAATCCGGCGAGCTCGACCTGCCGAGCCAGAAGCGCTGCATCGATTTCATGATCGATGCCGGCAGCAACGGCTTGTGCATCCTGGCCAACTTCTCCGAGCAGTTCGTGCTGGGCGACGACGAGCGCGAGGTGCTGACGCGCACTGCGCTGGAACACGTTGCCGGCCGCGTCCCGGTGATCGTCACGACCACGCACTTCAGCTCCCGCGTGTGCGCCGAGCGCAGCAGGCGGGCGCAGGAGCAGGAGCATCGATGGTGATGGTGATGCCGCCCTACCACGGCGCGACCATCCGCGTCGCCCGAGAGCGGCATCTTCGAGTTCTTCCGCAGCGTCTCCGACGCGATCGACATCCCGCTGATGATCCAGGACGCGCCGGTCAGCGGCACCACGCTTTCCGCGGCCTTCCTCGCGCGCATGGCGAGCGAGATCGAGGCGGTGAGGTACTTCAAGATCGAGACGCCGCAGGCAGCAGCCAAGCTGCGCGACTTGATCGCACTGGGCGGCGACGCCATCGAAGGCCCGTGGGACGGCGAGGAAGCCATCACGCTGTGGTCCGACCTCGAAGCCGGCGCCACCGGCTCGATGACCGGCGGCGGCTTTCCCGATGCGATCCGCACCATCTTCGACCCCTATGTGGCCGGCCGGCATGACGAGGCCTTCGCCGCCTGGCAGCGCTGGTTGCCGCTCATCAACTGCGAGAACCGCCAGTGCGGGCTGCTCGCGGCCAAGGCGCTGATGAAGGAAGGCGGCGTGATCGCCTGCGAGGCGCCGCGCGCGCCCTTCCCCGCCATTGCACCCGGCCACGCGCGCCGGCTTGATCGATACCGCGCGACGGCTCGACCCGCTGGTGCTGCGCTGGGGGAAATGACATGACGCGATTCGACAACCTGATCGGCGGAGAGTGGACCGCCGGCGCGAGCTACGGCGCCAACATCAATCCTTCGGACCAGGTCGACACGCTGGGCGACTATGCCCAGGCCGACGCGCTCCAGCTCGACGCCGCGGTGCGCGCCGCGCAGGCCGCGTTTCCTGCCTGGTCGACATCGGGGATCCAGGCGCGCAGCGACGCGCTCGACAAGATCGGCAGCGAGATCCTTGCGCGCAGGGACGAACTCGGCACGCTGCTGGCCCGCGAGGAAGGCAAGACGAAGCCCGAGGCGGTGGGCGAGGTCACGCGCGCAGGGCAGATCTTCAAGTTCTTTGCCGGCGAATGCCTGCGCCTGGCCGGCGAGGTGCTGCCTTCGGTACGGCCCGGCATCGGCGTCGAGGTGACCCGGGAGCCGATCGGGGTGGTGGGCCTGATCACCCCCTGGAACTTCCCCATCGCGATTCCCGCATGGAAAGTCGCGCCGGCACTGGCGTTCGGCAACTGCGTCGTGCTCAAGCCGGCCGACATCGTGCCGGGCAGTGCCTGGGCGCTGGCCGAGATCATCTCGCGCTCGGGCGTGCCGCCAGGCGTGTTCAACCTGGTGATGGGCCGCGGGAGCGTCGTCGGCGATGCGCTGGTCAACCACCCCGGCATCGCAGCGATCAGCTTCACCGGCTCGGTGGGCGTGGGCGCGCGCATCGCGCAGTCGGCCGTGAAAAGCTTCAAGAAGGTGCAGCTCGAGATGGGCGGCAAGAACCCGCAGGTGATCCTCGACGACGCCGATCTGGCGCAGGCTGTCGAGCTCAGCGTGCAAAGCGCGTTCTTCTCGACCGGACAGCGCTGCACGGCATCGAGCCGGCTGATCGTCACCGAGGGCATCTATCCACGCTTCGTGAAGGCCATGAAGGAGCGCATGGCGCGCTTGAAGGTGGCGCATGCGCTGGAGCCCGGGGCCGAGATCGGCCCGGTGTCGTCGCAGGCACAGCTCGAGCAGGATCTGAACTACGTCGATATCGGCAAGGCCGAAGGCGCGGTGCTGGCGTGTGGAGGCGAGCGAGTCAAGCGCGAGACCGACGGCTTCTTCATGTCGCCGGCGCTCTTTTCGGAAAGCAGCGCCGGGATGCGCATCAACCGCGAAGAGGTGTTCGGCCCGGTCGCCAACATCCTGCGCGCGAGGGACTACGACGAGGCACTGGCGCTGGCCAACGATACCGAGTTCGGCCTTTCGGCGGGCATCGCCACCACCTCGCTGAAGTACGCCACCCACTTCAAGCGCCACGCGCAAGCGGGCATGGTGATGGTCAACCTGCCGACGGCAGGCGTGGACTACCACGTGCCTTTCGGCGGCCGCAAGGGATCGAGCTATGGGCCCCGCGAGCAGGGACGCCATGCGCAGGAGTTTTTCACCGTGGTCAAGACGGCCTACACCCAGGCGTCGTGAGATTGCGTGGTGGCGCGGCGGACAGGAATCGAACCCGTAACCTGCGGCTTAGAAGGCCGCTGCTCTATCCGGTTGAGCTACCGCCGCGTGAGTCGCACATCCTAACGGATGCGCGACTCACGCGGCGGAGCCGCCGCTGAACGTCACTGCTCCCCCTGCCCCCTCCGGGAGGGGGTTCCAGCATGAATCACAATCGGCCGCAGGCCGGCGGCGCGCCTTGCTCGACTTGGATTTCACACGAGCTGGCCGAGGGTGACCTCGAAGGCCGTCCTCGCAAGCTGCGTGCGCTCCGGGTAGTGCGTGTGGCAACGCTCCAGCGCACCGGCGATGGTGGCGGACACGTCGCTGAAGATGGCCTCGTCGGAGATCTCCACGTCGCCCTGCATCAGGAAGGCGAAGGCGCGCGCCATGCCGCAGTTGGCGATGAAGTCGGGGATGACCGCCACCTTGCGAGTCGGCGTACTCGTAGGTCGGGCCGTAGAAGATCTCGCTGTCGGCAAAGGGCACGTTGGCGCCGCTGGCCACCACTTCGAGGCCGCCCGGCGACCATGCGGTCCACCTGCTCGCGCGTCACCAGGCGCGACGCCGCGCAGGGCAGGAAGACCTCGGCGCCCACGCTCCAGATCGACTCGTTGATCTCGTCGAAGGACATCATGCTCTCGGCCGCCAGGGTGTTGCCCTGCTTGTCCAGGAACAGCTCGCGCACTTCCTCGAAGCTGAAGCCCTTGGGCTTGAGCAGGCCGCCGTCGCGGTCGATGATGCCGACCACCTTCGCGCCGGCCTGCGCCAGGTAGTAGGCCGCGGCCGAGCCGACGTTGCCCCAGCCCTGCACGATCACGCGCTTGCCCGCCACCTTCCCGCCGTAGCAGGCGGTAGTGGTGCAGCACCGATTCCGCCACGCCCCAGCCGGTGATCAGGTCGGCCACGACGAACTTGCGCTCGGCATCCGGCGTGTAGCGCGGATCCTCGACCACCTTGGCCACGCCCTTGCGGAGCTGGCCGACCTTCTGGATGCGCTCGCTCTCGGTCGGCGCGAAATGGCCGTTGACCACGCCTTCCTGCGGGTGCCACAGGCCATGGCTCTCGGTGATGGGGATCACCTCGTGCACCTCGTCGACGTTGAGGTCGCCGCCGGTGCCGTAGTAGGTCTTCAGCAGCGGCGTCACGGCCTTGTACCAGCGGCGCAGCACGCCATCCTTGCGCGGGTCGGCCGGGTCGAAGTCGATGCCCGACTTGGCGCCGCCGATCGCGGGGCCCGAGACGGCGAACTTGACCTCCATGGTCTTGGCCAGCGACTCGACCTCGCGGCGGTCGAGGCCCGTGCGCATGCGCGTGCCGCCGCCGGCGGCACCGCCGCGCAGCGAGTTGATCACGACCCAGCCCTTGGCCGGGGTCTCGGAGTCATGCCACTCGAAGACGATCTCGGGGGCCTTGGTCTCGAAGCGGTTAAGCAGTTCTTTCATTTCGTCTCTCAGTCGTCATTTCGCGGCCGCAGGCCGCTCGTGATTCATGCTGGAGCCCCCTCGCGGAGGGGGCTCGGGGGAGCGGTGTCGTCGAGGCAGTGCGCAGCGGCTACGCGAGCAACAGCTTGTCGTCGTCGAGCTTTTCGCCGCGGGTCTTCTCGAACATGTGCAGCAGGTCGGGCACGTCGAGGCCCATGCGCTGCGGGCCGGACACGTCGAGGATCACGCGGCCTTCATGCAGCATCACGGTGCGCGTGCCGTAGTCGAGCGCCTGGCGCATGCTGTGCGTGACCATCATCGCGGTCAGCTTGGAGCCTTCGACGATGCGTCGCGGTCAGCTCCAGCACGAAGGCGGCCGTCTTCGGGTCGAGCGCGGCGGTGTGCTCGTCGAGCAGCAGGATGCGCGAAGGCTTGAGCGATGCCATCAGCAGGCTCACCGCCTGGCGCTGGCCGCCCGAGAGCAGGCCCATGCGATCGGCAGAGCCGGTTCTCCAGCCCGAGGTTGAGGATGCGCAGCTTGTCGCGGAATACCTCGCGCAGGCTGCGGTTGAGCGAGAAGCCGAAGCCGCCTTGACTCGCCGCGCTTCCACGCCAGCGCCATGTTCTCCTCGATCGTCAGGCTCTCGCAGGTGCCGGCCATCGGGTCCTGGAACACGCGGGCGACGAGGTCCGCGCGCTGCCATGCGGACTTCTTCGTCACGTCCTGGCCGTCGATGTGGATGCTGCCGCGATCGACGATCAGGTCGCCGCTGACCGCGTTCAGGAAGGTCGACTTGCCGGCGCCGTTGGAGCCGATCACGGTGACGAACTGGCCCTTGGGGATGTGCATGTCGAGCCCGCGCAGCGCGCGGTTCTCGATCGGCGTGCCGGGGTTGAACGTGATCTCGAGATTCTGGGCGCGCAACATTTATCGGGCCTCCTTGGCGGTGCGGGGAGCTTGGGATTGCGCCTGGCGGCGCGGCAGCAGGCCGGCGAGCTTGCGCTTGTAGGTGGGAACGAGCAGCGCGAAGGCGACCAGCACCGCGGTGACGAGGTTCAGGTCCTGCGCCTTCAGGCCCATGAAGTCGGTGTTCAGCGCGGTCGCGATGAAGAAGCGATAGAGCACCGCACCCACGATGCAGGCCAGCGTCGTGATGACGAGGCTGCGCGCCGGCAGCAGCGTCTCGCCGATGATCACCGCGGCCAGGCCGATCACGATCGTGCCCACGCCCATCGAGATGTCGGCGCCGCCCTGCGTCTGCACGAACAGCGCACCGGCCAGCGCCACCAGCGCGTTCGACAGCGCCAGGCCCCACAGCGTGAAGCGGTCGGTCGAGATGCCCTGGGCGCGCGCCATGCGCGGGTTGCCGCCGGTGGCACGCATCGCCAGGCCGGTCTCGGAGGCGAAGAACAGGTCGATCAGGATCTTGGCGGCGAGCCACGATCACCAGCAGCACCATGCGGCTTGAGCCAGTACTCCGGCAGGTCGCCGAAGGACAGCAGGCTGAACACCGTGGGCTCGCTGATCAGCGCGACGTTGGGCTTGCCCATCACGCGCAGGTTCACCGAGTACAGCGCGATCATCACCAGGATGCTGGCGAGCAGCTGCATGATGCGCAGGCTCACGTTGAGCCAGGCGGTGAGGTAGCCGGCCATCGCGCCGGCCACGATGGCAACGGCGGTGGCGGCGAAGGGGTTCCAGCCGGCGACGATCAGCGCCGCGGCTACTGCGCCGCCGAGCGGGAAGCTGCCGTCGACCGTGAGGTCGGGGAAGTTGATGATGCGAAACGAGAGGAAGACGCCCAGCGCGACCAAGTCCGAATATCAGGCCGATCTCGAGTGCGCCCAGCGATGCGATGAGCGACATGGAAAATCCTTGAAGGGGATCAGGTGCCGCGGTGCGCGGTGGCGCACCGGGTCGAGGATGAGGGCCGACCCGCCGGCACGCCGAACGGCCTGCCGGGGATGTGCCCGTCGAGCGAACTGCTTACTTGACGACGACCTTGGCCGTCTTCACCAGCTCGTCCGGCAGCGTCACGCCCTGCTTCTGCGCCGCAGCCGGGTTGACGTGCAGCTCGAAGGTGTTGCTGACCTGCGAGGCGATCTTGCCCGGGGCTTCGCCGTTGAGCACGCGCACCACCACCTTGCCGGTCTGGCGGCCGAGGTCGTAGTAGTTGAGGCCCAGCGCAGCGACGGCGCCGCGCTTGACGGCATCGGTGTCGGCGGCGATGACCGGCAGCTTCGCCTGCTGCGCGACCTTGACGATGCCCTCGAAGGCCGACATCACGTTGTTGTCGGTCGGGGCGTAGATCACGTCGACCTTGCCGACCAGGCTCTGCGCGGCGCTGGGCACGTCGACGGTGCGCGCGGCGGCGCGCCTCGACCAGCGTCAGGCCGGCGGCCGGCATGGCCTTCTTCAGCGCCTCGATGATCGCCACCGAGTTGGCTTCGCCCGGGCTGTAGATCACGCCGACGCGCTTGGCGTTCGGGAGCGATCTTCTTGATCAGCTCGAGGTGCTTGGCCAGCGGCGACAGGTCGGACACGCCGGTCACGTTCGTGCCGGAAGCGTCCCAGCTCTTCACCAGCTTGGCCGCGACCGGATCGGTGACGGCGCTGTAGACGACCGGGATGTCCTTGGTGGCCGACGACCACGGCCTGGGCCGAGGGCGTGGCGATCGCGACGATCACGTCGGGGCGGTCGCCGACGTACTTGCGGGCGATCTGCGCGGCGGTGCCGTTGTTGCCCTGGGCGCTCTGGTACTGGAAGCTTCAGGTTCTTGCCGGACTCGAAGCCGGCGGCCTTCAGCTCGTCCTTGCACGCCGTCGCGGGCTGCGTCGAGGGCCGGGTGTTCGACGATCGCCGTGACCGCGACCGTCTTGTCGGCGGCCGAGGGCGGGGACGGCGGCGGCGAGCGAGAGGGCCAGGGCAGCCAGCGGGGTGCGGAGCTTGAGAGATCATATGCAGTGGTTTCCTTGTGAGAAATCTCGGGGGCGGGTCGCAGCGCTCGGCTTGGTGGGCGGCTTCGCTGCGGGTTCGGCTCGGTGGAACCGTGTTCGGGAGCCGGAAACTTTAGGTGTCGAGGCGCACAATTGCCTTGCGAAACGCCGCAGGGCGAACCCCTAGTGGCGAAAGAAGATTGCGCATCAGCGAGTCAAGAAGGAGAGGATCTTGTACGAGCTCGATCTCGACCGAATCGACCGCAAGATTCTCGAGTTCCTGCAGGACCACGGACGTGCCTCGAACCTCGAGCTGGCGCAGGCCGCCAGCCTGTCGCCGGCCGCAGTGCCACCGGCGTCATCGGCGGCTGGAGGAGAGGGCTTCATCGCACGATACGAGACGCGGCTCGACCCGGTGAGGCTCGGGCTCAGCGTGGTGGCTTTCATCCACGTGGCGATGGAGAAGGGCCACATCCGCGACCTGCCGAAGTTCAAGGACCTGATCGCCGACCTGCCGGAGGTGCTCGAGTGCTATTCGGTGACCGGCGACTTCGACTACGTGGTCAAGGTCGATCGCGCGCGACCTGAAGTCGCTGTCGCGCTTCCTGATGGAAACGCTGATGCGGTTGCCCGGCGTGACGGCCGTGCGTTCCAGCGTGTGCCTCGACGAGATCAAGTGCACGAGTCGTTGCCGCTGCCGGAGTG
>CAWFRK010000038.1:0-934535 GCA_963818175.1 uncultured beta proteobacterium
ACAAGCGACAAGGCTTGCGTGTCGCCATATTCATTAGAAACTGTCCAGCAGTTGGAGGGATTTGACCCGGGGCACCGAGGATAAGTATTCGAAAGCGACTTGTGTACTGCATATCCGTCTGCAGGACTACTGTGCGACCAAAGAAAGTAGTCTGTCTCACTAGAAGCAGAACGAATGACGATCCAGTACTTTCCTGGGCCGAGCACCAAATCTCGGATAATGGTTGTCCATTCAAAAATGGTGCCTCCGTGCAACATATCACCAAAACTGGTGGCCGATCCTGTGACGCCAGTTACGGTTGTCTCGTAAAACGGCCTAGCCCGAGGCAGTCCTGAAACAGATGTTCCCCCGTCTGTGATCAGTTTCGCGGCTGGGTCGTTAGCAAAAATTAATATATCGAAATCTGCAACTGACTGGGACGTTGCCACCAATCCGCTTGAGAACAATCCAGCCCATTTGACTTCGCTTATACGGGTCGGGAGTGGAGTGTGAAGTCTTCTAATATATTTTGATCTCCGAAGGAACTTGTAAACCCATACCAAGTAGGATCAAGCGGCTTATAAACCACTGTTTGCTTAACAGCCAGTTGCTGGGCTTGGGCGTATTGCAGGAGTAACGTTAGGGCAACGGCGAGCACAGCGCGCATAGTCTCCTCCAGTGTCGATTACCGAAGTTCGGTTATGCAACATCGCCTCGCACGGGTAAAGGCCCTGGCCGCGGGATTGCGCATTAGCCCGCATGCAGGTAACGACGAACGCCATGGCCCTGACCATGCCTTTCCAGCTAGGGTGTCCCGAAGACGACACGAACTCTGCCTTTGCATAGTGAGGGCGGCCACTTACCCCCAGGCAGCCCTTGTAGTCGTCGAGCTTGCATGCCCGTGCCTGTCGCGGCCCGTAGCGACGCGCTGCCTCGTCACGCTGGTATCGCCGGACCGTGTTGCGCGAGCAGCCCAGCTGCCCGCGATCGATCGCACCGCCTCGCCCCTTCGGGCCATCACTCGTAGCTCCACTGCTTGCTCCTGGGTCAACATCGACGGCACTGAAAAGGCCGTCATCCTCGCCCAGGTGGGTCACTTTTACTTCGGCGCCAACATCTTCGAACTGTCCTTGCTCCAGCGGTTGCCAAAGGCGTCCACAAGCAGCGGGGCGCCCGGGAGCTTGTTCTTCGCCTGCTCCGTGAAGAGCTTGATTGCCGCGGTCGATAGCGTCACGGTCCTTTCGCCCGTCTTGCCATCGAGCTTCAGAGTGCCCTTCGTCGCGTTGAAGTCGGCCACATTGGCATTGGCGACCTCGCCCGGACGCACAGCCGTCAGCAGAAGCGCCGTCAGCTTGCGCCAACCGTACAGGATGTTGGCGTTCATGCTGCCATCGCGATCTTGGCCACTGCCGCGCCAGGGTGCGTCGCACTCGGCAAGGATCTGGGCCTTCAACTCGCGGCTGTAGCGCCTGCGCTTGCGACTCTGCTCAGCTTCCATCGTGTCCAGCTATTTGCTTACTGGACAGGATCGTTATCGCTGCGCAGCCATTCTCAAGACGGGTTCGCCGGACGCTTACGTTCAACGCGCCATTCGTGATGGTCAGCGAATCGCCGTAACACTGCTTGTCCAAGTCCGCCAGGGCACGCGACCGGAAGTCTGATCCATGCACCGTCCAAGGCACCCCAATCGTCCCCCTGTGCCATTGCGTACACCGCACTCAGCATTGCGACGAGGAGAACGAGAGCAGCGCGGACCGATCGACTATGCACAACTGGCACCGCCTACTCCGGGGTGATGTCTCGGATGACGGCTTCGAGACGTTCCACCCGTTGTTTGGTTAGGTCCTCCTTGCAGGAGACCACATACAAGCCCTCTGCGGTCCCGCCACCTGCGGCCATCTCACCCTCGAATGCACATACAGCATCGCGATAGGCCACCGGCCAGAAAGTGGTCGTGTTCACCAGCTATACCGAGGGCATCACGCGCCACAAGAAGACGCTGGGCGACAAAGCGGTCACCGTCACCGGTGCCGACAACGCCAAGCAGCGCATGGCGGCCACAGATGCGTTTCAGAGCGACCCGAACGTTCAGGTGGCCCTGTGCAATCTGATCGCCGGCGGCGTGGGCCTGAACCTCACTGCTGCCACGCACGTCATCTTCCAGGACCTGGACTGGGTGCCGGCCAACCATCTGCAGGCCGAGGATCGCTACCGCATCGGCCAGCCGCAGCAGGTGACGGTGGAGTACCTGATGGCCGATGGAACGCTGGACGGCTACATCGCCCAATTGCTCGAGGCCAAGCTGAAGCTGGTGCAGGCGGTGAAGCAGCAGAGCGCCAGACGCGTCAATCCTGAAGGACCTGCAGGCCACGCTCATGCGGCTCGGCCCTGCCCTGTTGCAGGAAACCAAGGCTGCACGCGCAACAGGTCAGGACGCCGCACGCATCGACATTATCGGCGAGATGGTGGCTGCGCTGCCAGAGGATGGGCCGTTGGCCGAAACTGGATCTTGGGAATTCCCGAGTTCCAAGGAACCCAAGAAGTTCTACCAGGTGACCTTCGGTCGTGGCGGCCACCTGCAATGCACCTGCCCGGGATTTGAGTACAGGGGCGAGTGCAAGCATGTCCGTGGTGTACGCAAGACGGCAATGGTTGCCTGAAGGGAGATAAATATGGTCAGCAACAGAGCCAGTGACCCTAGGCAGGGCGCGCAATTCGATGCTCGTCCCCGCGCCTACGATAGCTTGGGCGACATTGGAATGCCGCGCGCGATCTTGCGAGCGAGGACACCATAAAAGTGGGCCAATGCTTGCCACGTCACATCCCATTGACCCTCGCCTTCCTTGGCCTCATAGATGAGATTGCCATCGTAGGTTGTCCTGCGTGTACTCGGCGGCGCCCAGGGGTGCGGCAATGGTCCAGGGCCCGGGTCCTGACTGAGGCCAGTAGCGCCAAGATTCTTCGCTCGCTGTCTTGCCGCCATAACCGAGGTTCTTAGCGAGAGGCGCTGATCTGGGCTCACGTCGCGGCTGTGGTAGCCATTCCATAGGTTCATGACCACCGGATCATCTCCTCTCACACTTGCTCCGACCTTGAGTCGGCGCGCGCGAAATTGCCGGCGAGGCAAACCCAGTCGCTCGCGGTCGAATGAGCGCAACTAAGGCGCTTGGCATTGAGGTCGTTCCAGCTTTGCTGAATGTCCTCAGGGAGCACGGGATGAGACACGTTGTTCTTGCCGGTCGGATGGGCGATCACTTGATAAAGAATGCCGGCGGCCTCACACATTGGCGCGCTGTGCCGGGCTTGGCCTTTGCCTAAAGATCCACACTCGCTGTGGCTGGCACTTGAGCAGAAGTTCGGCCAAGCGCTGGCAGCTGAGTGATCAGCCATTTCGATGGACCGATGATCGAAATCGGTGATGGTCGACCGAGCCATCAGGACGGTGATCATCGGCGGTGGTTTGTGGACCGATGCGGTTGTGATGATCGAACCACGGCCATCATGCGCACGGACGCGAACGCCGCCAGTGTTGAAGTTGGCGGCGTTCGTCGTTGGGCGGTGCGAGGTTCAGAACGGCGGGTCGTCGATGGCGGGCGGCATGTCGGGCTTCTCAACTGCCGGACTTGAGCGGCAGGAGCCGAGTCTTGAGCGGTCCTTCACCCGGCTTCAGGGAAGAGCCGCTCATGGCCGGCCCACGCCGCCTGGCGGTTTCTGCCCGAGGTCCGCTGAACAGCGCTTCGCTGACATTTGCTCTGCCGGGTTCGACTGCTCACAACGGGTCGGGAGCGACGCGGAGGGTTCCCTTTGAGGCCTTGCTGTCCGAGATCTCGTGGGCGGCGAGAGCCATCGCCGATCTCTGAAAGGATCGTTCGCGACGCTATCCCGCCCAAGTGCTCCGCCCATGAAGGTGCTGAAGGTAAGCGTCTAGCCGCGGCATCTTGAGCGGCGGTGGCCGAAGGGCGACGATGGTGTCCACCTATTTCTCAGGTGGACACCTACGCCTATGTACTCGAGACAAGCATCACGTCGGCGTCACCCGGCAGAACTGAAGGACAAGGTCTTGGCTGCTTGCGAGGAACCTGGCGCCTCGGTGGCTGCGGTGGCGCAGGCCCATGGCCTGAATGCCAATCTCGTGCACAAGTGGCGGCGCTGTCAGGATGCCAGACGGTTGTCGTCAAAGGCCGGCGTCACGCTTGCGAAGGTTGCTGACTTGTCCTTGGCGGCCGCCGGCACTGGCTGCAGCGCCAGCGGCGCCGTCGGTTGCCGCAGGGGTCGCCGTGAAGGCGCAGCGGCCAGCCGCTACGCGCGCGCTGACCGATGCCGCCGCGGCCTTCGTGCCGCTGCAACTGGAGATGCCGCGCGCAGCGCCGGCCGACATTCGGCTTGAGCTGCGCCGCGGCGCTGCGACGGTGATCGTCAATTGGCCCGCCCAGGAAGCCGCGGCGTGTGGTAACTGGCTGCGTGAGTGGCTCGGATGATTCGCATCGATGCCATGTGGCTGGCCGTCGAGCCCGTGGACATGCGCGCCGGCGTCGATCGGCTGCTTGCACGCGTCGTGCAGGTCTTCGGCGCCGCCCGGGCCCATCACGGCTACCTCTTCGCCAACGCACGATCGAACCGGATCAAGCTGCTGGTGCATGACGGATTCGGCGTGTGGTGCGCGGCACGCCGGCTCAACACCGGCAGCTTCGAATGGCCGCGCGGTGGCGCCGTCGATGCTGCGCCGTTGACGCTGACCAAGGATCAGTTCGACGCCCTGGTCCTGGGACTTCCGTGGCAGCGTCTGGAGCAGATGCGACTGATCACGCGCATGTAAGAGACCGAGGCATTGCCACCCGCGTGCAATTCGAACAAGCACCGATGACTTGTGCGTGGACGGACATGCACACTGCCACTCCATGCTCGATGTGCATGCGATCAGAACCAAGGACCTCGAGGCTCTGAGCCCCGCCGAACTGGCCCAGTTGGCGGCGCAAATGCTGGCCCACATCACCGAGCAGAGCAAACACATCGATGCGCAGAGCAAGCGCATCGACTCGCAGGCGCAGGCGATCAAGTGGCGCGACGCGAAGATCGAGAGCATCACGTTCCAGCTGGCGCGGCTGAAGGCCTGGAAGTTCGGCGCCAAGAGCGAGCGCATGAACGCCGAGCAGCGCGAGATCTTCGAAGAGACGCTGGCCGCTGACCAGGCCGACCTCGAAGCCCAGCTCGCGGCCTTGCAAGCGAACTCCACCGTAAGCCGCAGCGCACCAGACAAGCAGCAGCGCCGCCAGCCCAAGCGCGAAGCACTGCCGCCACATCTGCCGCGCGTGGACCAGCGCATCGAGCCCGAGGACACTCGCTGCCCGACGCCGGAGTGCGGCCGCCCGATGGTGCGCGTGGGCGAGGACATCAGCGAGCGGCTGGACATCGTGCCGGCGAAGTTCTTCGTGCAGCGCCAGATCCGCGGCAAGTGGGCGTGCAAGTGCTGCCAGCTCCTGGTGCAGGAACCGGCCGCCGCGCAGGTCTTCGACAATGCGCTGCCAACGGCGGGCCTGCAGGCCCACACGGTGGTCAGCCGCTTCGTCGATCACATTCCCTACTACCGGCAAGAGCAGATCAACGCGCGCTCGGGGGTGCACACGCCGCGCTCGACGCTGGCGGCCTGGAGCGGGCACACCGGGGCGCAGCTGATGCCCCTGTTCGAGGCGCACCGCAGCTTCGTGCTGGGCTCGCGCGTCCTTCATGCCGACGAGACGCCGATCTCGCTGCTGGACCCGGGCAGGGGCAAGACCAAGAAGGCCTACATGTGGGCCTACGCGCGTGGCGCCTTCGATCCCGAGCTCGGCGTGGTGTACGACTTCTGCGCCGGGCGCGGGGGGCAATACCCCAAGGAGTTGCTCACCGGTTGGTCGGGCACGCTGGTCGTCGATGCCTACGGCGGCTATGACGAGGCCCTGCGCGTGCAGGGGCGGATCGTCTCTCATTGCTTGGCGCATTCGAGGCGAAAATTTGACGAGCTGTTCAAAGCCAACGCGAGCGAGGTGGCTGCCCAGGCCATCCAGCGCATCGCCTGGCTGTACAGGATCGAGGCCGACGGCCGACAACTGAGCGCCGAGCAACGCCTGCTGATGCGACAGGAGCGATCCAAGCCGCTGTGGGAGGAGTTGCACGTTTGGCTCAAGCTCGAGCGCATGCGTGTGCCCGACGGCAGCTCCATCGCCAAGGCGATCGACTACAGCTTGAACCGCTGGTCGGGCGCTCTCGCGATTCCTGCTCGACGGCGAGGTGCCGATCGACAACAACTACCTCGAGAACCAGATCCGGCCGATCGCAATGGCCTGCTCATAGTGCCCCACCTCGTTAAGTGATTGAAAACATTGAGATCTGGTTCTCGCCATCGATGCGACACGGGCGATCTGTTCGCGCGGCGGCGTCGATGACCTTCTGATCCAGCAGATCGCTCGCCCGAATCTGGTACGGCGCCCGCGGCACCACCTGCTCGGCGGGCAGCAATCCGTCCTTGATCAGGCGCCGAATGCGGTGGTTGTTGACGCCGAGCTTGGCAGCGGCTTCCGACATGGTCAACCACTCGCCATCCTTGTGCGCCGAACGGTACGCGCGGATGTCGTTGACCATGCGCACGGAGCCCACGCGATGCGCGGTCCACGTCTTGCCCTGACCCGTGGGAAGGCCCATGCGGTTGAGCGTCGCGGCGATGTGCTCGTCGGACCACTTGCCCGCCATGCTGCGCATGACGGCCAGCGCCTCATCCGGCGTACGGCAGCCGTGCTCGCCTGTGCGCGGCTTGACGACCCGCACTTGCGAATGCTGTCCGCCGCGCCAGTGGATCGTCAGCACGACCTCGCGGGTCGCATCGTCGACATCGGCGACGATGTCCTTGACGAGGGTGCGCAGCAACTGCTGGCGCGCGCGCATCGTCACGCCCGGCGCATTCCACGCGGCGGCGAGATCTTCGGCAAGACCGGCCAAGTCGGGTCTGGCTGCCGAGGACTGCGCCTGCTCGACCGCGTTCAAGCGCTGCTCGCAGGCGAGCACGCGTTGCAGCGCGGCCTCCCAGCTCTTCTCGAGCTGGGCCGCGATCAACCGGTTGTCCGGATCGCATGCCGCATAGCGGCGCTCAGCGAGCGTGGCCTCGTAGCGCGCCTGCTGCAGCTCGAGCTCTACGATGCGCCGTTGGTCGACCTGGACTTCCATGTGCCTCCGTTCGGCCTGCAGCGCGGCTTCGATGGCCATGGGCTCGACGGCGCGCAACAACTCCCGGGTGATCGCTTCGTCGGGTCGACGGCCGCCAAACGTGAAGCATCGCGGCTGCGCCAAGCTGCAGGTTGGGGCGATCACACCGGTACACCGCTTGAGGCACCCCGCGCCCTGTGTACGCCACCACCAGGCGCCGCCCGCATCGTCCACAGCACAGCATCCCCGCGAGCAAGGCCCGACCACCGCGCCCGGACTTCGCACCGCCCACTCTACCGTAGGCATTGACGGCAAGCTGCTTCTGATTGCGCTCGAACTCGGCCCAGTCGATGTAGGCCTCGTGATGCTCCTTGAGCATCACGTCCCACTGATCGACCGGCTTGCCGTGCCCATAGCTCTTGCGAAGCCGCCCCTCCACGAGGGTCGTGCGCTTCTCGCTCTTGCCGTACACGTAGACCCCCGCATAGAAGGGGTTCTTGAGCACCGAGATCACGTTGCGGTAGCGGATCGGCGTCCAGTCGAAGCTCACCATCTTCTTGCCGTCCGATGGCCGCGGGAAGTGGACTTCGTCGGCCGCCAGCGACAGCAGCACTTGGCGGGCGCTGCCGAGCTTGCGAAAGCGCTCGAAGATCAACCGGATCGCCTCCTGCAGGCGCATGTCCGGATCGAACCCCAGGCCGATCTCGCGGTGCCAGATGTAGCCGATCGGGCACGCTGATGCGCAGTTCACCGCGATGGGCCTTGGCGCGGGCGGCTTCGAACATGCGCGCCCTGAGCACGCCGAGCTCGAACTCGCTGATGCTGCCCTTCATGCCCAGCAGCAGCCGATCGTTGGGCCGACACGGGTCGTACACGCCATCCAGATCGATGACCCGTGCCTCGACCAAACCGCACAGCTCCAGCAGATGGTGCCAGTCGCGTCCGTTGCGAGCAAGCCGCGAGGCGTCGAAGCACAAGACGGCGCCGACTTCGCCGGCGCACAGCCACGCCACGAGGCGATCGAAGCCCGGTCGAGCCACCATGCCGCTGGCGGAACGGCCGAGGTCATCGTCGATGACTTCCACCTGCGCGAACCCTCGGCGGCGAGCTTCCTCCACCAGGTCGTACTGGCGACGTTGGCTCTCCAGGTTGGTCTGGACCTGCGTCTGGGTGGACTGGCGCACATAGACGACGGCCTTGCGCCGAAGCACAGCGGCCGGCAACAGATCAGAGTTCGTCATCGTTACTCCCCGCCGCCTGAACGCCGGCTGCTTGCAGCAGCAGGATCGCCAACTGCGCGACCACGTTGGCCCGTTCGCTCGGGTCCATGTCTTGGAGAACGGGGGACTCGAACGCCATGCTCAGTTGACGCTGGGCTTGTGGTTGTGGCGGTGCCGATGTCGTCAGCAGTCGGCGCGGTCTGGGTGCATGGGTCATGGCGCTCCTCGCGGGTGTGGCAAACACCCGCGCAGCTTCGTCGAAGTCCTCGCTGCGATAGCAACAGGTGCAACTCGGCCAGCGCATCCACAGATGCTCGCGGAGCGCCCAGTTCCATGCGAGCGCAGGCCGCGGCGTTGAGCATCCAGGCAGCGACCACGATCACGATGCCCGGTTCGACCTCGACGTGAACGACCTCGCCGTTGGCACGCTGCTCGCTGTACTGGCGCCTGCACGCGACGTCCATACAGCGGGTGCCAGCGGTAGAAGACCTCGACTTCTTGCCCGACATGGGCAGAATGACCCAGTGATTGCGCATCGGACGCAGCAACTGGCTGTTCGCCGGCATCGCTGCGCGCCGGGCAACGCGCCGCGGCGGTCGATGAGCCTGATGCAGTCGGCCCAGCTCAATGGGCACGACCCGTACGCCTACCTGCGCGACGTGCTCGAGCGCCTGCCCACGCAGCCGGCCAGCCGCATCGACGAACTGCTGCCGCATCGCTGGCAGCCCGCCGACTGAGGTCGACCAGGTGAACAAAACGCGCAGTGCCCAATACGCGGCCATCCGTTGGCCATGCAGGCAATCAAGACGCTGACCCAGAGCCAGCGCAAGAGCCGGGCCCGCGCTGCCCGAAGGTCGTCTCCATCACGTTCGCCATGAACGCGATGGTCCGGCGTTATTCGCTTCGGCTCAAGGTGCCGCGCCTAGACGCTTACGCTGAACGAACCCTACGGGACGAGGACAGGCCGGCCTTCCACGTCGAGCGGCCAAGAGAGTCACCGCAGAAGGAACGTTCAATGTCGCTCCCGGCCGATTCTGTTGTGAAACTCCCCGGCAATTTCCGCCGCCATGGCCTAAGTTGATTCGCAACCAACGGTAGCGGGAGTGAAGTGGGCAATGATGGGTCAACGAGGTGGCGCACAAGACAAGCTCTTCTACAGTTTCAACCTCTACGATCATGTCCCACGGGATCACCTCCTGCGTGGCATCGATCGCTTCTTTGACCTCGGCGAGCTGCGCGAACAGCTCGCACCGTTTTACAGCCATACTCGGCGGCCTTCGGCGAGGCTCGCGGCGATGCGCCGCCGCATCTCGGCCCGCTCCGGGGTTCACCATGCCGTCGCTCCTGCGGGTTGCTGGGCCTGGGCCTTGCGCTGCCAGGACTTGGCGACACGGACGGCCGCGTTTTTCTCTTCCATCAGGCCGTTCACTCGCGAATCAAGCACGCGGATGCACTCGTTCAGGCGCCTGATCTCGGCCATGGCCGCGGCCAGCCGGTCATCCGCCTCGAAGACCTTGCGCATCGCGTTCAGGTCGGCTTCCGTTTCGGAGATAGAAGCAGCGATCTCTTCAGCAGAAGGGCCGAAGTCGTCATAGGCCTCGTCTGTTTGCTCCGGCGGCGCGATCGGCCTTGGTCTCATCAGCCGGGGCGATCTCCTCCACGGCCTTCGGCGCCTTGCCGATCTTCATGGTGGCCTGCGTGCCGTGCTTGGTCGTGTAGGTGCGCTCGGTCGGTTTCTCACTGGAAACGGTTACCAGTGAGCGCCTGACTGGGCGAGGCCACAAAGGGGTGGCTCACCTTGCACTCCTCGGCGATCTTGTGGTCGCTCCACTTGCCCCACTCGGGATCTTCGAGCAGGGTCTTGACCGCGCGACGCTTGTCCTCGTTTGTGCGGCGCAGGCCGTGCGTGTCATTAGCGCCAGCCGAGAAGAGAATCGCGTCTCGCTTGGTTCCCGGCCGGCAGTCGGCCGGAATTGAAGCCTTGCCCGCAGAGCGGTAGGCGTGATACCGATGGAAGCCATCGGCCAGCCAGTTCTCTGCACCATCAAAGAACACAACGACCGGAGGCAGGGCGGCGCCGCCCTTGATGGATTGGGCGTACTCAGCGACCGCTGCCTCATTGAGCTCGGCACGAGACTGCGTGCCACCGTCGATCCTGATCGTCTCAATGTTGATGTTCTTCATTCGTACTTCTCGTAATCCGTCATGGCTTCTGTTGATGTCGGCGGCAAGGTTGAGTCGGATGTGGTTCAAGATGTCCTTTCAATGCGTGGTTTCGAATGCAGCAGCTGGCATCTGTAGATGGTGTCCTGAGACGGAACAGGCGATGCCTCAGAACTGGCCTTTCTAGTTCCAGGAGACGGAACAGGAGAAGCGCGGCCGGTCAGGTGCACCGTGGTCTGTAGCCGCCGCCCGGTCTTGCCGACACGGTTTGCGGCCATGAAGCAGCGCGTGCTGACCGTCGTGCGAGACGCGCGGCGCTCCTTCTCGCGCAGCATCGCCAGCAACGCGACCGCCGCGGCACTACTTTCGGCGGGAGAGATGTTCGCTGATGCGAGCATCGAGGTCCTCGTCCGACAGGTTCTCCAGGTCGGTGCCCTTGTCCCCGCCCTTGTCCAGCCCGTAGGCTTCGCGCTCCTTGTCGATGATCGACTTGGTGGTGCGGGACAGCGATTCGATGGCGCCGACCAGCACCGCGGCCTCGCGGACATCGTCGACATCCTCGGCCAGAGCCATCAGCTTGGCGCTCGCCGAGTCCGCGTCCTTGAGCAGCTTGGCCAGCCGGCTGCGATGGCCGAGCACGATGGTCTTGTTGAGCTCGGCCGCCGCAATGACCGTGTCGCTTAGGCCCTGCTTAGCCTTGCTTACCTCGCTGCTTAGGTGCTGCTCGATGAGCATGGCCGCGGTGGCTTGCTTGACCGCCTTCTGGAGATCTCCTCGGACCCAGCCGTTCTTCTTGGCTAGCTGGGCGATGCGGCCGTTGGTGCAGCCGTGCTTGCCGGCCATCTCGCGCAGCGTGAGCATGCCGGCGCGGTAGTCCCGCTCGACCGCTTCCTAATCGATGCGCCGGCGCTTTTCGGACTTGGCTTCGATAGCGTTTGCGAGCGCGTTCAGCGGAGTCGGCGCCTTGCCCTGTGCTTTCGTCATGTCGCGCTTCCTTCGTCGTCAGCTTCGCGCGAACTGTGCGAATCGAGCGAATCGTCAGAATCGGCGCGGCCTGCAGCCTGATGCGGTTGCTCGTGAACGGGGCGAAGCGTGCGAACTGTGGTCGCCAGCACTTCGCACAGTTCGCCGGCTTCGCTGACGGGCCAACACTGCGCAGGCCCGCATGGAACCGTACTGTTCGCTGAATTCGCAGGTTTCGCGGCCAGTTGATAGAACTTCGTCGGCGATCCCGGCGACCCTTCTGACGAGCAACGGTCTCCACAACGATGCGAGGCGGCGTGGTGCTCAGCAGTTCGTCGAGGGCCGCGTCGATCTTGTCGCGCGATTGGTGCCGCTGGAAGCACTCGGCCGGTGATATCGGTGCGTGTCGCCCGGCCCTTGCTTTCCAGGTAGGAAACGATCTTCCCGGCGAGTTCCGACACCTCGGCGGCGCCTGCCTCGTCGATGCTTGACGCGAACACGAACGTGACCGACTCGAGCGAGTACCGCACCCAGGCCATGGCCGCTTCGATATGGACTATGTCGACCTGACGCGACTCGTCGCACAGCGCGAACAGCATTGCCAGGCGCAGAAGCATCGGCGCGCGGCGCTCGGTCAATGCCGCGACGAGGTCCCCCGCGCCCTGGGCATTGAGTTCGCCGAGGTACAGGTCTCTGTACAGCCGGGCGGCGGCCGGGCTCAGCGTGACGCAGTGCATGTTCTTTTCGGCCGGCCGCGTGCCGCCGGCGAACTCGATCACCTGCAGAGTGCGCCCGGCCAAATCGTTGACGACCTCTTGCGGCGTGGCCTGCGGAAACGGCAGCAGCTTGTCGCGCTCGGCCCAGATCATCATGAAGCGGTTCGCGAAGCCGTTGGTCAGTTCGCGCGACGCCAGCAGCGCGCGCAGTTCGCCAGGAGTCACGGCGCCGCTGAGTGCGATGTGCGGGTCGGTCGCCCAGACGCGGCTCGACTTCGTGGCGGGCCGAATCGATATGCCATCCCACACGTCGCGCAGCGCCGCGGACAGCGTGTTGCCCTCGCGTTTGGTCTGCCCGAGCACGTTCGCGAATTCGGACTCGATCACCCACAGGCGCTTGTCGTGGATGGGCTCAATCTCTTGCTTTCCCTCCTTGAAGCCGTCATGGATCAGCAGAGCGAGGCCCTCGCGCGACGACAGCCCACCGCGGTGAACCTGCGGGGCAGCGTACTTGTCGAGCTGGCGGATTGCCATGTCCAGACGGTGAACAAGACTCGCGGCGTCGCCCTTGCGACCTCGGCTAGTGCGCCCGATGTGCAGCCCGAACAGCCGCGGGTGGTGCCAGGTGTTGCCCACCGGCAGGTACGAACCCCGACCGACCGCCGCGCTCAGATAGGCGAGGAAATTCAAGGCCACCGCATGGGGGTGGCGCCTCGGTCGTCTCCGAGCCCGCGCGAGCGACGTCGCCGACCAGGCCGTACAGGCATGCTGGATCGGGGTACGGCGCGTTGCGGTGCGGGTCGTGCTCGTCGACGTGCTCATCGCTCGTGGCCACTGCCACCCTGTGAGGCTTGGACTTTTTCAAGGCCGCTTGGGCCGTGCGCTCGAAGGTGGCACTCATGCCGGAAGCTCCGCATCGTTCCAGTCCTTGCCTTCGTCCTCGCGGCGCGATCACGTGAACCTCCAGGCCCGCGGCCGCCCAGCGGTCGGCGCATGAGTTGGCGGCTTTCAGGCCTGCGTCATCGTGGTCGGCACCGATCACCAGCGTCTCGATGCCGTAGAGCACCGGCAACGTGGCCAGGTTGCCGGCGTCGATCACGGACCAGACCGGCTCGAAGGCATGCGCCAGGCTGAGCGCGGTTTCGATACCCTCGGCCACGGCGAGCCCATAGGTCACGGCCTCGTCGGGCCAGAGCCGGATCACGCCACCGGCCTTGCGGTGCCCACCGAGCAGTAGCCGCGGCGGGTCGACGTCGGCCTTCGTGCCGTCCGGTCGAATCCATGTGCGATGCAGTGTCAGCGGCACCCGCGTCTCGGCGTGAGTCACCAGCGCCACGAGCGCCGGGCCGCGGTAGCCACTGGGGTGGTGGAGCTCCGGGTGAAAGCGCAGGTCGGCATCGTCTGGCGGGACCACACAGCCGCGCGCCTGCAGGTACTGCTCCCCGGCCGTGCCGGAGAGGGGGCTGCAGGCGTTAAAAAGCTCGTGCCAGTGCGGGGCCAGGCGCTCGCGCTTTGAAGGCGCCACCGGCCGGAAAGCCGCCTTGCCGGGGCGGTGATGACGATGGTGGCTGCCGCGGGCGCGCCATGCCTCGGCGTACTCGCACCTGAAGCAGTGCGCCATCGCAGAGCCGTCGTGCTGGACGGTCACGCCCAAGGTCTTCTTGGCGCGCTTGCCATCCGGACAGAGGTGGTCCAGGCGGTGCTCGCCCGGCGGCAAGATGGGCAAGTGGGGCGCAGCGCCGTGCACCTTGTCGTGGCCGCAGCCCGGAATCGAAAAAGGGGAGCATATCGCGCGGATCGGAAAGGCTGAAATGTTCAGCATGGCGATTAGAACTCCTCCGCGTATTCGGCGGGCTCGTCCGATTCGCACTCGAGTAGAAGAATCTCCTCAGGTTGCATGCCACCGCGAGCTGATCGTGGGGCGGTCGTTGGCGAGACGGTAGCGGCCGGGGAAGCAAATTTTGCCGTCGCGGTCCTGGCGTGGACGGGCTCGCACGGAATTTCCAGGCCCCGGCTGCGCAAGCTCGAAATGGTTTCGGGGCCATTGCTGCTGCCCGCGATGCGGTCCAATTCCTCGCGCATCAGTCCCTCACGAGAAGACATCAGGGCGTCTGAGCACGCGCAGGTGGCGGGGGTTGTGGTGCCAAGAAACTTGGCGACAATGGCGGCGCCTTCGGAAGGCAGCGCTCGCGTTCGGCGGACGATCGAAGTCCATCGCAAGATTCTGTTGGCAGCGGCTCGTGCTGAAATGAGAGCCTTCAGGCATGCGGTGCCTCCACCTGGTTTGCGCTCGCCTCGTGGGGACCAGCGACCACGCCGGCAGTGCGCTTCGCACGCGCGGCGGCGCTCGCCTTCTTGGCCTTATCCGCCACGGCCATGGCTGCTTCGGAATCGCCAGCGGCCTTCTCGACTCGTTCGACGAGATAGGCACGCACATCAGCGAGACGCCAGCGCGTGCAACGCGGCCCACGGATGACCGGCTGGGGCGCATGTTTGCGACGCACCAAGTCTATGCCAGTGGCTCAGCGAGATGTTGTGCGCAGCGGCGGCGGTTGGGCCGTCGATCAGCGCCACATCGGCGAGGGCGGGGGGGACTGGGGGAAGGTTGATCTTTGCGGTCACGGCTGGCCCTATGTATTTCTAGACGGGCCATTGCAATGCGGAAGACGAACCAGTAGGCCGAACTCGGGAAGTGAAAACCTAATTCGGGAAACGGCCTCCCCGATGGCCCGCGAAGCTCAAGTCCAACGTCCATGTCGTCGCGCCTGCTATCAAGTCAGCTCAATAGCTTTCGCGTATTGCAGCGCGCGACCACGCCGAGCCGAGGCACAAGCAGTTGATCGACATATGCGACCCGCCGCTGCTGAACGATCAAAACGGCTTGCGCGCCAACAAGGCTTCATCGACCGCCGGAGCCTCGACACATGCACAGCTACCGCTTCGGTCATCGAGGCGACTCCATGGGGCTCGCTGCCCTGCTTCATCGATGATCCGCCGCCCCCACCCCAGTTCATCGATGTACACGCTCACCACTGAGCGCATCTGAGAAGCAGCGCTGCTTCAGCGAGAGCGGCTCTCGAGCGCGTCAGGAATTTCGCGCAGCAAGTCCAGAGTTGTGTCTTCGCTCACCGGGCAACCGATCTCGTCAGTGGCGGACGCGATCGCCGCCGCAGCCCCTCGACTCGATGTGTCGATCCCGGCCTTGCGGCAGAGCGCCGCGATGACGGTCAGCGCCGTCCGGAGCCTCCGCTTCGACAAAGGCTTGCTCTGATTGCGCTTCTCGAGCCTTCAATTCCTGTTGAAGGTGAACAATCTGCAGGCGCAACGATCGCGACTCATCGAACGGCTTTCCCGGCTCCAGGCCAAGCGCCTCGGCATCAGCGTCTGGCAGGCGTAACCTCGCCCGATCTTCGGCTACCTCCTCCGCCAGACACTCGCAATCAAATCTGTAGGCTTTCCTGCAGATCCCCGATCGCCTCGGCAGGCTCATGACCGCGAACGCCAAGCCACACCACCAGATCACTTAAACTGACATAGGACCGTTCAGCTATCGGCCGCGATTCCAAAAGCGTGCGCCCCCGAACCTCGGCATGGGGGTGCTGCTCCTCTACCGATCGCACCAGTGCGTCGAGAAACTGCTTTCGCAAGGGTTCGAGTTTCTCTTTTTGCTTGGGGTAATATCTTCACCGTATCCCAGCTATCCCTGCTATTCCTGTATTGATATCAAGACCGGGCACTTTCCCAGCCGCGGCCATGTCCAGCGCCGCCACCATGCCGCATCAACCAGGCTGAGGTAATCCAACCCAAAGTTGGGAAGCCTCAGGTAATCGTCCTTGCCGAAGTCAGGAGCGGCAGGCCACGGCCCCTCATCGGGATCCTCAGCCAGATTCCGGCTCATGCCCTGCGCGTCAGCGCACGCTTCGCACAGCCCTTCGGAAGTCGCATCGCCTTGCGGCCCGCCACTCTTGTCGTCGTTCATCGCACTCTCAATGTTGAGCCTTGTGTGTATGTGCCACGCCACACCGGCAAGGGAACCGGCTTTTTGAGCATCAGCCCAGACTAGGCGCGGGTGAAGGGAACCAACCCGGGTCGCAGCGAGCTGCTGCGACCGAGATCGTGATAGACGCCGGGCGCCACTTCACGGTCGAAATGGGCACAGAAGCACAGTGGAGCCTCAGTCACCGGACGTCGTTCGACGCAGACTCGACGTCGCACAAGACGGCAGGGACACAGCGCGGGATGCGAGTCCTGACCGGGCCTCATGCGGCCGTCGCGGGAAAAGCGATCACCTGGGCGCCGTCACGCAGCCGGTCGAGATAGTCGGCCCACTTCACCATCATGTCGCGCCGCTGATCCAGGTATTGCGTGCGGTTGTAGGCCCGGCCAAGCGAGTCCGCCACCGCGTGCGCCAATTGCGCCTCGATCACCTCCGGCGCGATGCCCAGCCGCTCGGCGATCATCGTGCGCGCCATGGCGCGAAAGCCGTGTGCCGTCATGTCGTCGTTGCCGTAGCCCAGGCGACGCAGCGCGCTGCGCACGGTGTTCTCGCTCATGCAGCGCCCGTCCTTCGCAGCGGACGGGAACACGTAGCGCCCGTGCCCCGTGAGCGGGTGCAGCTCGCGCAGGATGGCGACGGCCTGCGGGGCCAACGGCACCACATGCGGCGCCCCGTTTGCCTTCTCCGACTTCTTGCGCTTCATCATCTCGGCGGGCACGGCCAGGGTCGCCGCATCGAGGTCGATCCAGGCCCACTCCAGTTGCCGCACTTCACCTGGGCGCAGCAGCAGGAGCGCCGACAATTGCAGCGCTGCGCGCGTCACCGGATGCCCCTGGTAGGCCATCATGTCGCGCAGCAACTCGCCCGCGCGCTTGGGTCCACGATGGCGGCATGGTGGCGCGTCGGCACGGGGCGCAGCGCGTCGCGCAGGTCGGCGGCTGGATTGCGGGTGCAATGCCCGGCCGCGATGCCGTAGCGAAACACCTGCCCGCAGGCGTCCTTGATCCGATGGGTCGTCTCGATCGCGCCGCGCGCCTCCACGCGGCGCAGGCATTGCAGCAGCTCGGGCGCCTCGATCTCGCCAATCGGGCGCGTCCCGAGCCAGGGAAAGACATCCTGCTCCAAGCGAATGCGCGTGCGCGCGGCGTGACCGGCACTCACCTTCACTTCGTGCACGGTCGTCAGCCACTCTCGGGCCACCGCCTCGAAGGTGCCCGGGGCAGCTTGGCCCTCGGCCACCAGGCGTGCCGCTTCGGCCTTCGCCGCCCTCGCCGCCTTGTCGGCCTTGCGGGCCGCGCTGGGGTCGATCCCGGCCGCGACCAGCTTGCGCGCCTCGCGCCGCCGTGCTCGGGCGAGCCCAGCCACACCTCAGGGTAGGTGCCCAGGCTCAGCATGCCCTCGCGTCCGTCGATCCAGTAGCGCAGCCGCCACCAGCCTGCGCCGGTGGGCCTGGCCTCAAGGTGAAGCCCGCCACCGTCGCTGATCTTGCGCGTTTTGCCTGCGGCCATCGCGCCCTTGAGCGCGGCCTTGAGGGCCTTGTCGGAAAGGATGTTCGTCGTGGCCAAACCGGGTAACTTTCTACCGCGAGAGGCCGTCTGGATCGAGTTACCCGGTATGTTACCCGGTGAGTTACCCGGTGCAAGCGGTCGTGCCCGGTCTCATGCGGACACGAAAAAGGCGCTAAGTCGTTGATTTACTTAGCGCCTTGGTCGTTTGTGGCCCCATGCGGAGCCCTTGAATGGTGGAGCCGGGGGGAATTGAACCCCCGTCCGCAAGCCATCATCGAGCAGTTCTACATGCTTAGCTGACTGATTTGGTTCTCACGGTGCGGTCGCGCAGCAGCACGCTACCAACACCGCCAGTCACTTGATCTCGTTCTGGGTCGAGTGACCCGGCTCAGAACCAGCCGATATGAATAACCTCTCAGCCCTTGCGGGCCCGGCCTATCGGCCAACCGTTGAGAGGCTCACCGGTGTTAAGCGGCGAGAGCGTACGTAGAGTCGTTCGCAGTTACTTTGTTCCAGTGGATTTACGAGCGAACTGGTGCTCGGCATGCCCTGTCCCGAATCCGTACCCACGTCGAAACCAAGTCGGCCCCAGGAACCAGTGATTGTAGATCGGGCCGGTCATCGAAAGTTCAATAGCTTAAGCAAATAGCCTTCCGCCTACTTGAGCGCGAACTGCACCCTTGTCGTCTTGCCTTTGTCATCGATGCCTGCCGCATCGAGCTTGGAGGCCGTCAGCAGGACACGCTCGGGCGCGACCTTGCCGACCAGGTACTCCTTGACGTTGTCGGCGCGGCGATTGGCCAGGTTTCGGAGCTGCTCCTCTTCGACCGGCGCGGCCGCCATCAGCAAGGCTTCCATCTCGGCCGGCGGCAGGCTCTTCGTGAGCCCGACGACATTGCGCGGCTTCTTGATGTCGGCGGCCTTGTAGGCCTCTTCCAGCCATTTGTCGCGCTCTTGCGGCTCGATGGCCAGGTTCGCGGGCGATACGCCTGTGGCACGCGCCTTGGCTGCGCGCATCTGGCGCGCGACGTAGGCATGTCGCAGGCCTTCGATATCGACGGCTGGGTCGGCCCGGCCGGTGGCCTCCAGCTTCAGCGCCGGGCGATCATTCAATGCCTTGACCAGCGTGTCGAGCTTTTGCCTTGCATCGTCGCCAAGTTGGTTGGAGCCCGCCTCGAACTCGACATAGCCGAGTTCCTGCCCCGCCGAGCCGAAGGAGCTGGCCAGCAAGGTGAACGGCGCGCTGACCGCCTTGACGATCAGATTGACGATCACCCGGACGATGATCCCGCCAATGGAAAACTCCGGGTCGTCGAGGCTGCCCGAAATGGGCAGGTTCACGTCGATCTCGCCTCGGCTGTTCTTCAGCAATGAGACAGCCAGCAGCACGGGCACCTTGAGCGCATCGGGGCTTTCCACGCGCTCGCCGAAAGTGAGCTGGTCGAGGAATATCTTGTTCTCGGCCTCCAGCTTTCCGCCATCGACCTTGTAGCGAACGTCCATCGAAAGCGTGCCCTTCTCGATCGCGTAGCCGGCATAGCGGCCCGAATACGCCGACAGCCGCGTGAGCTCGATGCCCTTGGCCACTGCGCGCAAGTCGGTGTACATGCGTGGGCCAAGCGGATGGATCTCGCCGGTGATCTCCAGTGGCGCGCTGGCATCGACCCGGCCGTGGAGCCGCACGCTGGCGGGCTGCGGATCGTTCCATGCCACGCGCGAAATCTCGCCTTCGAGCTGGGTGAGTCGGGCCGAGTAGTTGGGCCGGATGAAGTTGTCGGTGAAGTCGATGCGTCCGTTGTCGAGCTTGATCCCGCGCCAGCGCAGTTGCGCTGCCGGGCCGCCGGATACGGCCGGGGCGGCATTGGTCGCGGCGGCGGGCGGCGTGGGGGTCGCAGGGGCCGGGCTCGAGGCTTGAGCGCCCTTGGCTGTCGTCAGCGAGCGCGAATCCTCGCCTTGCTCGCGCTTGATGTCGCGCAGGTTGATGTGACCGTCCGGCTGGATGATGAGCCGGCCGTAGAAGTCCGAGAGGGCCACCTGGCCAAGATCGAGCTGCAATGCACCTGCACGCCAAACGAGGTTCATGCCGTCGAAGGCGAGCCGCTTCCAGCGCAGGAATTCGGCCTGGTTGACCTTGTCGAGCGTGCGCCAGTCCGTGAGGCCCAGCGAGCCTCGGTAGCGTGCCGCGATGCCGGCCGTCCCGGTATCGGCCTGCAGTTCACCCTCCGCATCGACCTTGCCCGAGACCAGGGTCACGTTGGCGTACGGATCGACATAAGGCTGGATCGGCCGCAGGTCGACCGCCTTGAGGCCGATGCGCGTTCGCAGTGACAGCGGTTCCGGCTGCACGTCGCCCGCCAGCCGCATGCTGCCACCGCGCTGCAACTGCGCATTCATCTCGAAGCTGGTGCGCCGCGTCCAATCGCTCGAAAACTCGCCCGTCTTCAGGTCCAGGTTGCGCAGGCCCGCCTCGACGGCCGGCTTCATGGTGTGGTCTGCGATGGCAAGCACACAGGATTTGCAGGACAAGGCACCCACGCTCCAGCGCAGTGGCTTGCCCTCCTCTGTCTTCTTCTCGCCCTCGAGCGTGCTGACGACCGCCTTCGTGGGCTGCAGGGCCCATTCGCCGTTCTCGAGCCGGGTCGCGCGCACGTCGAGGCGATCCGTCTCGATGCTCCCGATTTCGACCAACGGTCCTTCGCTGCCATCGAATGCAAGCTGCGCGCGCAGCCCGTGCGCCGAGATCTGCCCGAGAGTCGCTCGATCGTTGGAAGCAGGGCCAGGTGCTTCAGCAGGGACGATGTGAGCGCCTTGCACCTGCACCTCCCCGCCATCGATGCGCAGGGCCTTCGGGTCCCATTCGAACTGCGCCTCCGCCTTCAGGGCACCCTCGCGCCAACGCCATCGCAACGGCAAGGCGTCCTGCACGGGCGGGATGTACTTCGCCAGGTCGATCCCCTCGAAAGCCAGCTTGCCCTTGGCATGCTGCGGCTGGACTTGCACTTGTGACTCCACGCGCAACTGGCCGCGTTGCGGGTCCTGGGCTTCGACGAGTAGAGCAACGGGGGCTGCGCCGGGCTTCGAATCGATCCCGGTGGCCAGGACGTGCCATGAGGCCAGGGCCCAGGGCGCCGAACCGGTATCGACCTTCAAGGATGCGTGCCGGCCTTGTACGTCGATCTTGCCTACGCTCCACGCCCATTCAGGGACAGCGGAGGGAGTCTCTGCTGGGCGTGCCGGCTTGGCCGGCTTGGAGGACATCGCAGCGAGGTTGACGTCAGCGGCCACCTGTTCGACGCTCACGTCGCTCACGGACGCGTGGCGCTCGAGCGGCCGCAGATCAATCCCTGCGATCGTCAAGGCGGCCCACTGCCAGCGCAGCCCGGGCAAGGCGGCATCCATGTCGCGCACCTTGACGCCACCCTGAACCTGCAGGAGCGGCTGTGGCGCATTGGTCCTGCGTTCGAAGCTGAGGTGCAGATCGGTCTCGAGCGTCCCCTTCTCGACCGCAACCTGGGCCGAGGGCGGCAACAGTGGGCGCAAGGCGCGGCTCCAGTGGGCGAGATCCACCGCCTCCCAACGAACCGTGATTTCCGAGCGCTGGCCGTCGCTGAAGGGCTGTGTGCGACCCTTCATGTGCAGCGGACTGCCGTCGATCCTGGCCGATAGCAGAGGCTCGACGTCGATCGTCACCTGGCTCGGCAGATTGGAGAGAAAGGGCACGCCCAATTCCAATGCGTCGACGTGATATTCGCGCTCCAATACGCGGTCCGCATAGAGCACCGAGCCCTCGCTCAAGCGGATGTTGTTGAGTGCAAAGCGAGCCGGTTCGCCGGAAGACGAAGGTCGCGATCGAATGCGCTCGATGGCCGGCGCGAAGTTGAAGCGATCCGCTTGCTCGCGTTCGATGCGCAACTTCGGACGCAGGATCTCGAGGCGATCGAGCACGGGCGCAAGGCGCCAAACGGATTCGAGGGACAGGTCGGCATGCACCTCATCTATGTGCACCCAGGGCATTGCCTGCGGCCCGACCTGAAGCCCGTGCAAGCGGGCAGCGAGGGACCAAGGGGCGAATTCGATCCGATCGAGCTTGACTGGCGTCCCCAAGGCCTCCGTGGCCTCTGCTTCCAGCCGCGGTTGCACGAAGCGTGGCATCCACCAGCCCGCAAGGCCGGTCCACGCCGCAGCCAGGAAGGCCAGGATCAGGATGGCGTAGACCAGGCGCCTGAGCCAGCGCGGCCGGGAGGCCTTGGGCGCCGAGTCCTGGGCCGGCGACTTCTCGGTCTCGATCGAGTCAAACGATGCCAGCGCCATGTTTGCCTCCGGCACGCTGGACCGGCCTGCGCACAACGTGCGGGCCGGTCAATGCACTGGGCAAGTTATAGGCGCTGGCGCGACGCTGATCGAGGCCGGCCCAAAAGGTCCAGCAGCGACTGGGGCGAATCGATCACTTCGTCGGCTTGCCAGGTCGTGACGTCGCGGTCTTCTCCAAGATAGCCATAACCCGCTGCCACCACGGGCATGCCTGCCGCCCGCGCAGCTTGCACGTCGCGCAGATCGTCTCCGACGTAGACCGCCTGCGCCGGCACCAGTTGCAATCGGCGGCAGGCTTCGAAGAGCGGCTCAGGGTGAGGCTTGCTGAAGGGTGTCGTGTCGCCGGCGATCACCACTGACGCGCGCCCATGCAGGCCCAACGCGGCAAGTACCGGCGCCGTGAAACGCATGGCCTTGTTGGTGACGATTCCCCATGGCAGGCCTGAATCCTCGAGAGCATCGAGCAAGGCGGGCACGCCTTCGAACAAGCAGGAATCGACATCCAGGGCCGATTCGTATTCGTTCAGGAACTCGTCGCGCAGCGCCTCGTAGTTGTGCTGGGTGGGTTTGACGTCAAGGCCGACAGCCAGCATGCCTCTTGCACCTGCTGATGCCACCGGCCGGAGTCGCTCGACCGCCAGCGGCGCATAGCCGCGACGAACACGCATGCGATTGACAGCACCTGCAAGATCGGGAGCCGTGTCTGCGAGCGTGCCATCCAGATCAAACAGGATCGCACGAACTGCGTGAAGCGACGTCATGGCTTGCGCGCGGCAACTAGATAGTTGACGCTGGTATCGGAGGACAGCCAATAACGCTGCGTCAAGGGGTTGTATTGCATGCCGCGGGTACTACGGATTTCGAGGCCCGCCTGCCGACACCACTGCGCCAATTCGCTCGGCCGTATGAACTTCGCGTATTCATGCGTGCCGCGGGGCAGCAAGCGCATGACATATTCGGCCCCGACGACGGCAAAAAGGAAGGATTTGGGATTGCGGTTCAGCGTGGAAAAGAACGCCCAACCACCAGGCTTGAGCAAGCTGGATGCAGCGCGAACGATCGAGCCCGGGTCGGGCACGTGCTCCAGCATTTCCATGCACGTCACGACGTTGAACATGGCCGGCTGCTCCATCGCGAGCGCCTCGGCGCTGATTTCGCGATAGGTCACGTTGGTCGTCCCTGCCTCCAGGGCGTGAAGCTGCGCCACCTTCAGAGGCTTGTCTGCAAGGTCTATTCCCAGAACCCGCGCGCCCCGACGGGCCATGGCATCGCTCAGAATGCCGCCCCCGCAACCGATATCCAGGACCTCCTTGCCATCGAGTCCGGCCTGCTGATCGATCCAATCCAGGCGAAGCGGATTGATGCGATGCAGGGGTTTGAATTCGCTCTCGGGATCCCACCAGCGATGCGCAAGGGCGCTGAACTTGGCCAGTTCCTGGGGATCGACATTTGTCGCTTCTGTCATAGCTTCATTGTGCCCAAATGACAGGATTGAAAAACCGCTAAGTGATCAGAGCCCAAAACATTGATCAAAAAAGCATTCGGTGGTTACAAACAAAAAACCCCGCCGAAGCGGGGTTCTTGAGTGAGGAATGAAGAAGTTATTGCCGCGTGCGGGTACCAACCACTTCGATTTCCACGCGACGGTTCTTGGCGCGGCCTTCGCGGGTCTTGTTGTCGGCCACGGGCTGCTTCTCGCCCTTGCCTTCGGTATACACGCGGTTTTGCTCGATGCCCTTGGACACCAGATAGGCCTTCACGGCTTCAGCGCGGCGGACCGCCAGGCGCTGGTTGTACGCGTCACTGCCGACCGAGTCGGTATGGCCGACCGCAATGATCACTTCGAGGTTGATGCCTTGCATCTTGCTGGCAAGGTCGTCCAGCTTGGCCTTGCCTTCAGGCTTGAGCACGGCCTTGTCGAAATCGAAGAAGGCGTCAGCGGCGAAGGTCACCTTCTCGCTCACCGGAGCGGGCGGCGGCGGGGGCGGGGGAGGAGGCGGCGGAGCCACGGGGGCCGGAGGGGGAGCCTGGACCGGCTTCAGCGCGCCATCGCAGCGCTGATCAGCTGTTGCCGGAGACCAGGTGGCATCACGCCAGCAGTATTCGTTGGTGCCGTTCTTCCAGACGTTGCCGTCGATGTTGCGCCAATTGTCGATCGACTGTTGGGCAAACGCTCCGGAGGCCAATGCAGTCGAGGCAAACAGCATTGCCACTCTGTTCAGTTTCTTCATGTTTCTCCTCACAAGAAAAGTCGCAGCTTGGCTGCGAAACGTCCATTTGAAATCGGACGGAACCAAGGAAACACGCGGACAGGAAGCGTGTTTGCTACTGACAATTCATTGTGCCATAGCACGTCATGCGGACAAGTTTTTGTCCCAGGGGGCGGTCCACCCCCCAAGCAATGTTGCGCGATTACTACATTGCCTCCCAATTAGAATCTCCGCTTCCGGCCGATACCGCCGTCACGTCGCGCAACTGAATGTTGCGCCGCCGCCCCCAGGGATCGCATGACTCAGTTCGCCAAAGAAACACTTCCCGTCAGCCTAGAAGAGGAAATGCGGCGCTCGTACCTCGATTACGCGATGAGCGTGATCGTGGGCCGCGCCCTCCCCGACGCCCGCGACGGCCTCAAGCCTGTGCACCGCCGCGTGCTGTTCGCGATGCACGAGCTCAACAACGACTGGAACCGGCCCTACAAGAAGTCGGCCCGTATCGTCGGAGACGTGATCGGTAAGTATCACCCTCACGGCGACCAATCGGTCTATGACACGATCGTCCGCATGGCGCAAGACTTTTCCATGCGCCACATGCTGGTTGACGGCCAGGGCAACTTCGGCTCGGTCGACGGCGACAACGCCGCGGCGATGCGGTACACCGAGATCCGCCTCGCCAAGATCGCTCATGAACTGCTCGCTGACATCGACAAGGAAACCGTCGATTTCGGCCCCAACTACGACGGCTCCGAGAAGGAGCCGCTGGTTCTGCCGACACGGCTGCCCAACCTGCTGGTCAACGGCTCGGGCGGCATCGCGGTGGGCATGGCCACCAACATCCCCCCGCACAACCTCAACGAGGTGGTGGACGCCTGCCTGCACCTGCTGAGGAACCCGCATGCCTCCATTGACGAGCTGATGGAGATCATTCCGGCGCCCGATTTCCCCACCGCCGGGATCATCTATGGCTTGTCGGGTGTGCGTGATGGCTACCGCACCGGTCGGGGCAAGGTGGTGATGCGCGCCAAGTGCCATTTCGAGGACATCGACAAGGGCTCGCGGCAGTCCATCATCGTCGACGAGATTCCGTACCAGGTGAACAAGAAGAACCTGCTGGAGCGGATCGCCGAGCTGGTCAACGAGAAGAAGATCGAAGGCATCAGCCACATCCAGGACGAGTCCGACAAGTCCGGCATGAGGGTGGTGATAGAGCTCAAGCGCGGCGAAGTGCCCGAGGTGGTGCTCAACAACCTCTACAAGCAGACGCAGCTGCAGGACACCTTCGGCATCAACATGGTGGCGCTGATCGACGGTCAGCCGAAGCTGTGCAATCTCAAGGACCTGGTCGAGATCTTCCTCGAGCACCGCCGCGAAGTGGTGACCCGGCGCACGGTCTTCGAACTGCGCAAGGCGCGCGAGCGCGGCCATGTGCTCGAAGGCCTTGCGGTCGCCCTTGCCAACATCGACGACTTCATCGCCATCATCAAGAACTCGCCCTCGCCGCCGATGGCCAAGCAGGAGCTGATGGCGCGGTCCTGGGACTCCTCGCTGGTGCGCGAAATGCTGGCGCGCGCGGAAAGCGACACCGCAGGCGGCCGCGCAGCCTACCGCCCCGAGGGACTGCCCGTGCACTATGGCCTGCAGGCCGATGGTCTGTATCGGCTGTCCGACGACCAGGCCAGCGAGATCCTGCAGATGCGCCTGCAGCGCCTCACCGGCCTCGAGCAGGACAAGATCATCAGCGAGTACAAGGACGTCATGACCCAGATCGCCGATCTGCTGGACATCCTTGCGAAGCCGGAGCGGGTGACCTTCATCATCAGCGAGGAACTCACCACGGTTAAGCAGGAGTTCGGGCAGACGAAGGTCGGCGCGCGCCGCAGCGTGATCGAGCACAACGCGCAAGAGCTGGACACCGAAGACCTGATCGCGCCGCAAGACATGGTGGTGACGCTCAGCCATACCGGCTACATCAAGAGCCAGCCGCTCGCGGAGTACCGCGCGCAAAGGCGCGGCGGCCGCGGCAAGCAGGCCACCGCCACCAAGGAAGACGACTGGATCGACCAGCTCTTCATCGCCAATACGCACGACTACATCCTCTGCTTCAGCAACCGCGGGCGCGTGTACTGGCTGAAGATCTGGGAGGTGCCGCAGGGCTCGCGCAACTCGCGCGGCAAGCCCATCGTGAACATGTTCCCGCTGCAGCCTGAAGAGAAGATCACCGTGGTCCTGCCGCTGACCGGCGAGTTCCGCAGCTTCCCGGCCGATCACTATGTGTTCATGTGCACCGCCCTGGGCACCGTCAAGAAGACGGCGCTCGATGAATTCAGCAACCCGCGCAAGGCGGGGATCATCGCGGTCGACCTGGATCCAGGCGATTTCCTCATCGGCGCGGCGCTCACTGACGGGCGTCACGACGTCATGCTCTTCAGCGATGGCGGCAAGGCGGTCCGATTCGACGAAAACGACGTGCGACCGATGGGCCGCACGGCACGCGGCGTACGGGGGATGATGCTCGAAGACAGCCAGAGCGTGATCGCAATGCTGGTCGCCGAAGACGAGACCCAGAGCGTGCTCACCGCCACCGAGAACGGCTACGGCAAGCGCACGTCCATCACCGAATACACGCGCCATGGACGCGGCACGAAGGGCATGATCGCGATCCAGCAATCGGAGCGAAACGGCAAGGTGGTCGCAGCCACGCTGGTGCGTCCCGAGGACGAAATCATGCTCATCACCGACAAGGGCGTGCTGGTCCGCACCCGCGTGTCGGAAATCCGCCAGCTGGGGCGCGCCACGCAGGGCGTCACGCTCATCGCCCTGGACGACGGCTCGGCCCTGACAGGGCTGCAGCGCATCGTCGAGAACGACGCTGCCGACCGTGGCCTGGAGGGCGAAGCTGACATCGCCGGCGACGACACGCCGCAAGACGCATGAAGCGCCCGTTCAACTTTGCGGCCGGACCGGCAGTCCTGCCCCAGGAGGTGCTCGAGCAGGCGGCAGGCGAAATGCTCGACTGGCACGGCAGCGGCATGAGCGTGATGGAAATGAGCCACCGCGGGCGGGAGTTCATGACCATCCGCGACCAGGCAGAAGCCGACCTGCGCGAGCTGCTCGACGTCCCGGCGCATTTCAAGGTTCTGTTCATGCAGGGCGGCGGTCTCGCCGAAAACGCCATCGTCCCGATGAACCTGTCGCGCGGCAGCAGGGCAGGTTTCGTCGTGACGGGCTCGTGGTCGCAGAAGTCGTTCAAGGAAGCTCGCCGGTATTGCGAGGCTCATGTGCTGGCCAGCAACGAAGCCGGCCACCACACCACCCTGCCCTCGCCGGCCAGCTGGCGCCTCGAGGGCGACTTCGCCTACGTGCATGTGTGCACCAACGAAACCATCCATGGAGTCGAGTTCCATGAGCTGCCCGACCTCAAGGCGCTCCGCAGCGACGCTCCGCTGGTGATCGACTGCTCGTCGCACATCGCGTCGCGCAGCATCGACTGGTCGCGCGTGGGACTTGCATTCGCTGGGGCACAGAAGAACATCGGCCCGGCGGGGCTGACCCTCGTCTTCGTGCGCGAGGACCTGACCGGCCACGCCCTTCCTTCCTGTCCCTCGGCATTCGACTACAAGGTCGTGGCCGACAACCACTCGATGTACAACACGCCGCCGACCTACGCCATCTACATGGCGGGGCTTGTTTTCCAGTGGCTGCGGCGCCAGGGCGGCGTGGCCGAGATGGAGCGGCGCGCAATCGCGAAGTCGACGCTGCTCTACGACTTCATCGATCGCTCGGGCTGGTATGTCAACAAGGTGGCGGCGAACTGCCGCTCACGCATGAACATTCCCTTCTTCCTCCCCGACGATGCGCTCAACGAGCCGTTCCTCGCCGGCGCGAAGCAGCGCGGGCTGCTGCAACTCAAGGGGCACAAGAGCGTGGGTGGCATGCGAGCAAGCCTGTACAACGCCATGCCGATCGAAGGCGTGCAAGCCTTGGTCGACTACATGCGAGAATTTGCGGCGTCCCATGGCTGACAACACTTCCGATTCCGAACTCCTCGCGCTTCGCAACCAGATCGACACCGTCGATCGAGAGTTGCTGGCGCTGCTCAACAAGCGCGCCACCCTCGCCCAGGCCGTGGGCGAGGTCAAGAAGCAGGAAGGCTCGGTGGTGTTCCGCCCCGAGCGCGAAGCGCAGGTGATCGACGGGCTGAAGGCCGTCAATCCTGGCCCGCTGCAAACCGAATCCGTGGCTCCCATCTGGCGCGAGATCATGTCGGCCTGCCGCGGTCTCGAAATGCCCACGCGGGTGGCCTACCTCGGCCCTGCCGGCACCTTCAGCGAGCAGGCGGCGCTGGGCTATTTCGGCTCTTCGCTCGTCAGGGTGCCTTGCACGAGCATCGACGAGGTGTTTCGCACCACCGCAGCCGGCGCGGCAGACTTCGGCGTCGTCCCGGTCGAGAACTCGACGGAGGGCGTGGTCGCTCGCTCGCTCGATCTGTTCCTTACCGAGCCGCTCTTCATCATCGGCGAGACCAGCCTCTTCGTGCGCCACAACCTGCTGCGCAAGGACAATACGCTCGACAGCATCGAAGCGGTCTGCGCTCATCCCCAGGCGCTCGCGCAATGCCATGGCTGGCTCAGCAACCACCTGCCGCAGGTGGAGCGTCGCCCGGTGTCAAGCAATGCCGAAGGCGCCCGCCTTGCGTCGCTCGATGCCCGAATGGCCGCCATCGCAAGCGAACGTGCTGCGGGCGAATACGGCCTGCACGTGGTGGCTCCAGCGATCCAGGACGATCCGCACAACCGCACGCGCTTCGCGATCGTCACCCACCCTGCCCGCCATCCGCAGCCGCAGGCATCCGGGCACGATTGCACCAGCCTGGTCGTCTCGGTGGTCAACCGCCCGGGAGCGGTGCATGACATGCTGGTGCCTCTCAAGCAGCATGGCGTCTCGATGACGCGCTTCGAGTCGCGCCCCGCACGCTCCGGCCAATGGGAGTATTACTTCTACATCGATCTGCAAGGACACCCCGACCAGCCGGAGGTGGCCACGGCCTTGAAGGAACTGCGCGACTGCTGCGCCTTCTTCAAGGTGCTCGGCACCTATCCGCTGGACGTCCACTGAACGCATGCCGGAGCATTTGCACATGTTCAATCAACTCGGCGTGATCGGCTGCGGCTTGATGGGCGGCTCCTTCGCGCTGGCACTCAAGCGCGCGGGACTGGTCAAGCGTGTGGTCGGCTACAGCAAGTCGCCGTCCACGGTCGAAAAAGCCCGGCGCCTGGGTGTGATCGACACCACGGCCGAATCGGCCTTGCTGGCCGTATCGGGCTCGGACATCGTGCTGATCTCGGTGCCGGTCGCGGCCTCGGAATCCACCTTCAAGGCCATTCGACACCTGGTCGAACCGGGTGTCCTGTTCATGGACGTGGGCAGCACCAAGCGCGACGTCGTGGATGCGGCGCGCCGAGTGCTCAAGGATCGCATCGGCTCCTTCGTGCCGGCCCATCCGATCACCGGCAAGGAGGTGGCGGGAGTCGACCATGCCGACGCGCAGCTCTATTCGGGCCGGCAGGTCATCCTGACCCCTTTGCCGCAGACGAACGTCAAGCTGCTGCAAAAGGCGACCGACGTGTGGTCGGCGATCGGCTGCCAGGTGCTCAAGATGAGCCCCGAAAACCATGATGCGGCCTTCGCGGCGGTGAGCCACTTGCCGCACCTGCTGGCGTTCGCGTATTTCAGTTCCATTTCCAAGCAGCCGACCGGCAAGGATTTCCTCTCGCTGGCCGGCCCCGGCTTTCGCGACTTCACTCGGATCGCGGCCAGCGACCCGGCCATCTGGCGTGACATCCTGATGGCCAACAGGGAAGAAGTATTGAATCAATCGACGCGTTTTCGCCATACGCTCGACGCGCTCGAGCACGTGATGAAGACCGGCAATGCCGAAGCTCTGGAAGACCTGATCCGCAGCGCATCCGACGCCCGCTCGGGTTGGCAGATGTCTGCGCCCAAGACTCCCTTCAATCGCTAGGCATCAGTGGCTGAAAGGCCGCATGTACACCACCAAGTTTCTCGATCTCCCGCCGCTGCGCTCTGTCGGCGGAAGCGTCCGCCTGCCTGGGTCCAAGAGCATTTCCAATCGCGTGCTTCTGCTTGCGGGCCTCAGCGACGGCCTGACCCGCATTCACGACCTGCTCGATTCCGACGACACCCGCGTGATGATCGCCGCGCTGCGCGACCTGGGCTGTTCGATCGAATCCGAGGGCCGCGTGCTCAAGGTGACCGGCCTGGGAGGGCAACTGCCCGTCAGGCAGGCGAAGCTCTTCCTCGGCAATGCCGGCACGGCCATGCGCCCACTGGCCGCCGCGCTCGCGCTCCTCGGCGCCCTGCATGGTGGTGATTTCGAGCTCAGCGGAGTGCCCCGCATGCACGAGCGCCCGATCGGCGACCTGGTCGATGCCTTGCGTCGCATCGGATGCCGGATCGACTACCTGGGCCAGGACGGCTACCCGCCGCTGCGGCTCGCCGGCGGACAAGCGCAGCTGACCGGCCCGATCCGGGTGCGTGGTGACGTCTCCAGCCAGTTCCTCACGGCGCTGCTGCTCGCCTTGCCCTTGCTGTCGGCGCAAGGGCCGGTCGTGATCGAGGTCGAGGGCGAATTGATCTCCAAGCCCTACGTGGAGATCACCGTGAACCTGCTGCGGCGCTTCGGCATCCAGGTCGAGCGCGAGGGCTGGCAGCGCTTCACCGTCCCGAAGGACAGCCGCTACGTCTCCCCTGGCGACATCCACGTCGAGGGCGATGCCTCTTCGGCCTCCTATTTCATCGCCTTGGGCGCCATCGCGGCCGATGCCGCTTCCCCCTTGCGCATAGAAGGCGTGGGCGCCGACTCGATCCAGGGTGATATCCGCTTCGCAGAGGCGGCCGCATCCATGGGAGCCATGCTGCATGCCGGGCCCAATTGGCTCGAGGTGCATCGCGGATCCTGGCCGCTCAAGGCCCTCGATCTCGACTGCAACCACATCCCCGATGCCGCCATGACGCTCGCCGTGATGGCGCTCTATGCTGACGGGCCGACCACGTTGCGCAACATCGCCAGCTGGCGCGTCAAGGAAACCGATCGCATCGCCGCGATGGCGGCCGAACTGCGCAAGCTGGGCGCCAGCGTCGTCGAGGGCCACGATTTCATCGAGGTTCACCCGCCAAGCCGATGGCAGCCTGCTGTCATCGAGACCTACGACGACCATCGGGTGGCGATGTGCTTCTCCTTGGCCGCATTCAATCCACGGGCTGGGTCTGAGCCGGCCGTCCCGGTGCGCATCCTCGACCCGCGCTGCGTCGGCAAGACCTTCCCTGACTACTTCGAGACTTTGTTCAACGTGGCCAGCACCGACCTGAGCGACATCCCCGTCATCACCATCGACGGGCCCACTGCCTCGGGCAAGGGCACGCTGGCCGCCGAGGTCGCGCGCGTATTGGGCTACCGCCTGCTCGATTCGGGCGCCATCTACCGTGCCACAGCCCTGCTGGCACTGCGTTCCGGCGTGGCCCCTGACGACGCCACCGCCCTCGCCCGCATTGCCGAAAGCTTGCCATTGCGCTTCGAAAACCAGCGGACCTGGGTGGATGCCGAGGACGTCACCGAGGAACTGCGCCGGGAAGACGTGGGGGCGTTGGCATCCCAGGTGTCGGCCCACCCCGAGGTTCGCGCCGCCCTGCACTCCCTGCAGTTGTCGTTTCGCCGCCTTCCGGGCCTTGTCGCCGACGGACGCGACATGGGTACGGCGCTGTTTCCCGAGGCCGACCTGAAGGTTTTCCTGACGGCCAGCGTCGCCACCCGGGCTGAGCGCAGGCATAAGCAATTGATTTCTAAGGGAATTTCGGCTAATATTTCAGATCTTCTGCAACACATGCAGGAGCGGGATGCCCGGGATCGCAACCGGAGCGCCTCGCCCCTGAAGCCTGCAGACGATGCGCTCCTGCTGGACAACTCGGCGCTGACCATCGAAGAATCGGTGGCTCAAGTGCTGGCTTGGTGGGAAGAGCGCAGGCCATTCTTGAGGATGGCCGCTCCCGCCTGAAGCAGCCCCGTCGGGGAATTTGGGCAGGAACATGGGCCCGGTCTTCTCCCTCCTGTGCTGCAAGGCACGCGGAAGGCCGGATTCGACAACTTGACCGCAGCACAAGCTGCAACACGGCCTGCACTCGCAGGCACCGAGGAATCTCAATGACTCAAACTGCCGTCGCCTCCTCCCAAGGCATGGAATCCTTCGCCGCTCTGTTCGAAGAGTCGCTCAAGCGCTCGGAAATGCGCTCCGGTGAGGTCATCACCGCTGAAGTCGTCCGCGTGGACTACAACTTCGTGGTCGTGAATGCTGGCCTCAAGTCGGAGGCCTACATCCCCATCGAGGAATTCCGCAATGACCAGGGCGGCCTCGAAGTCCAGATCGGCGATTTCGTCTCGGTGGCCATCGACGCCCTCGAGAACGGCTATGGCGACACCATCCTGTCGCGCGACAAGGCCAAGCGGCTGGCCTCCTGGCTCTCGCTCGAGCGCGCGCTCGAGTCCGGCGACTTCGTGCAGGGCACGGTCTCCGGCAAGGTCAAGGGTGGCCTGACGGTGCTGGTCAACGGCATCCGCGCCTTCCTGCCCGGCTCGCTGATCGACACCCGTCCGATCAAGGACATGAGCCCGTACGAAGGCAAGACGCTCGAATTCAAGGTCATCAAGCTCGACCGCAAGCGCAACAACGTGGTGCTGAGCCGCCGTGCCGTGGTCGAAGCCTCCATGGGCGAAGAACGCGCCAAGCTGCTCGAGACCCTGCAAGAAGGCGCGATCGTCGACGGCGTGGTCAAGAACATCACCGAATACGGTGCGTTCGTGGACCTGGGCGGCATCGATGGCCTGCTGCACATCACCGACATGGCATGGCGTCGTGTGCGTCACCCCTCCGAAGTGGTCACCGTGGGCCAGGAACTGAAGGCCAAGGTCCTCAAGTTCGACGCCGAGAAGAACCGCGTCTCGCTGGGCCTCAAGCAGATGGGCGACGATCCCTGGGTCGGCGTGTCGCGTCGCTACCCGACCGGCACCCGCCTGTTCGGCAAGGTCACCAACATCGCCGACTACGGTGCCTTCGTCGAGATCGAGCCGGGCATCGAAGGCCTGGTGCACGTCTCCGAAATGGACTGGACCAACAAGAACGTCGCCCCCAGCAAGATCGTCACGCTGAGCGACGAAGTCGAGGTCATGGTGCTGGAGATCGACGAGGACAAGCGCCGCATCAGCCTCGGCATGAAGCAGTGCAAGCCGAACCCGTGGGAAGAGTTCGCCCAGGACTTCAAGCGCGGCGACAAGGTCAAGGGCCCCGTCAAGTCGATCACCGACTTCGGCGTGTTCGTGGGCCTGGCTGCCGGCATCGACGGCCTGGTGCACCTGTCCGACCTGTCCTGGAACGAGACCGGCGAAGCCGCGGTGCGCAACTACAAGAAGGGCCAGGAAGTCGAAGCCGTCGTGCTGGCCATCGACGTGGAGCGCGAGCGCATCTCCCTGGGCATCAAGCAGCTCGACGCCGATCCGTTCAGCAACTTCACGGCCGTCAATGACCGTGGCACCACCGTCACCGGCAAGGTCAAGACCGTCGACGCGCGCGGCGCCGAGATCCAGCTGGCCGACGACGTCATTGGCTACCTGCGCGCCTCCGAGATCTCTCGCGATCGCGTGGAAGACGCCCGCAACGTGCTGAAGGAAGGCGACGAAGTCACCGCCCTGATCATCAACGTGGACCGCAAGACCCGCGGCCTGCAGCTGTCGATCAAGGCCAAGGACAACGCCGACCAGCAGGAAGCCATGCAGCGCCTGTCGGCCGAAAGCCGCGAGACGGCTGGCACGACCAGCCTCGGCGCCCTGCTCAAGGCCAAGCTCGACAACCAGAACAACCCATAAGCTTCGAGACGCCCGGGTCGCACGGCCCGGGCAGCAGCCCCTCGCGGGGCTGCGATGAGCGGCCCATGCTGCGGCCTCTCATCCCAGCCCGCGCCCACTCGAGAGAACACGGCCCTTCATGACCCGATCCGACCTCGTGAACCAACTGGCCGAACGCTTCAGCCAGCTGACCCACCGCGACACCGAGTTCGCGGTGAAGACCATCCTGGACGCCATGTCGGATGCACTGGCTCGCGGGCATCGCATCGAGATCCGCGGCTTTGGCAGCTTCTCCATCAACCGACGCCCGCCCCGCATGGGTCGCAATCCGCGCTCGGGCGAGCAGGTGCTGATCCCCGAAAAGCTGGTGCCGCATTTCAAGCCGGGCAAGGCCCTGCGCGAAGCGGTAGACAGCGGGACCGAGGTCGAACCGCATTCCACCGACGACGCCACTTCAGCGCACGACAAGGCCACCGCTTGAGGCCATCCATCCATCGCGCGGCGATGGCGTCTGCAGGGCGCATAGAGCGTACGCGGGTGTTGCGCAAGCGCCGCTGCCTGCAGTCTCGTCGCGAACAAGGCCACGGCTAGAATCCCGCGATGCGCGTTCTGCTCTGGCTCTTTCGGGCCGCCATCTTCTTCGCCTTGTTTGCCTTCGCGCTGAACAACCAGCACGACGCAACGCTCAAGTGGTTCTTTGGCTACGAATGGCGCACGCAACTGGTCTTCATCGTGCTCGGCGCGTTTGTCATCGGCTGCGCCTTCGGCATGCTGGCCATGCTGCCGAGCTGGTGGCGCCATCGTCGCGCGGCACGCCGGCCCGCCTCGGTCATCGAGACCACGGCCGGGGCCTCACCATCGACCGATGCGGCCACGCTTGCAGACGACCTTTCCCTTCCCCACCCTCCCCGCGATGGACTTTGATTTCCAATGGCTCTTGCTGGCCCTTCCCGTGGCGTTCGCCCTAGGCTGGCTGGGCTCCCGAATCGACTTGCGGCAATTGCGCACTGAGGAGCGCAGCTCCCCGAGGGCCTATTTCAAGGGCCTGAACCTGCTGCTCAACGAACAGCAAGACAAGGCCATCGACGCCTTCATCGAAGCCGTCCAGCAGGACCCGGACACCTCTGACCTGCACTTCGCGCTCGGCAACCTGTTCCGCCGTCGCGGTGAATACGAGCGCGCTGTCCGCGTTCACGAACACCTGCTTGGTCGTTCCGACCTGCCGCATTCGGAGCGCGAGCGGGCCCAATACGCGCTCGCCCAGGACTTCATGAAGGCCGGGCTCTTCGATCGTGCGGAGGCGGCCTTCAGGCCGTTGGAGGACACGGTCTTCAGAACGGAAGCATGGCTCGCCCTCCTGACGCTCTACGAGCGCTCCCGCGACTGGCGCGAGGCGATGAGCGTGGCCCGCAAGCTCGAAGCCGCGGGCGCCGGCTCCTTCGCCAGCCGGATTTCGCACTACTGGTGCGAGATCGCCCTCGAAGCGGATGCCCGCGGCGATGCGCCCGGTGCCGACGATGCGTTGAAGAAGGCGCGGGAAGCCGCGCCGCAGTCGCCACGCGCGCTGGTCCTCACCGGCCAGCGGCTCGAACGCCTGGGCCAGCATGCAGAGGCGATGAGCGTGTGGACCGAATTGATGACGGTCCACCCCGCCAGCTTTGCACTGGTGGCGGGTTCCTACGCCAACAGCGCCGTGGCCGCGGGCCAGGTCGCGGTCGCCCGTGATCGCCTGCGTGCCCAGTACGATCGAGCGCCATCGCGAGATGTGCTGGAGGCACTCCTGCGACTCGAGGAAGAACCCGCCGGACGGCACGCGCTGCTGTTCGAGCATCTCGACCGACGACCGGGCATCTCCGCCGTCGCCGGCTTGCTGGAGGAAGACGCCCGTCAGTCGCGCTCCCCCACGCCCACCGAGACCCGCCAACTGCACCTGGTGGCCGCCTTGGCCGCCAAGCCCTTGCAGCGATACCGCTGCGCAGCCTGCGGCTTCGAAGCCCAGCACTACTTCTGGCAGTGCCCGGGCTGCCAGAGCTGGGACAGCTACCCCCCGTTGCGCCTGGAAGAGTTGTGACCGATCGCATCGTCATTTGCATGAAGTGGGGCACCAAGTACGGCCCCGAGTATGTGAACCGCCTCTACGCCATGGTTCGTCGCCATCTGCAGCGGCGAATTCCGCTTTGTCTGCCTCACCGATGATCCGAGCGGACTGCGCAGCGAGGTCGAGTGCTTTCCCATCCCCGATCTCGCGCTGCCGCAGGGCATCCCCGAGCGGGGCTGGAAGAAGCTCACGGTGTTCCAGCCTGATCTGCACGGGCTGCGCGGGACCGCCTTGTTCCTGGATGTCGATGTCGTGGTCGTCGGCTCGCTCGATCCCTTCTTCGATCATCCCGGCGAGTTCCTCATCATTCACGATTGGAAGCGGCCGTGGCGCGTCACCGGCAACTCCTCGGTATACCGCTTCAAGCTGGGTGAGCTCGGCAGCGTCCTGAGCCACTTCCACGAGCACCAAGCCGATATTCGGGCGCGATTCCGCAACGAACAGGCCTACCTCTCCAGCTATCTGCACGACCGAGGCAAGCTGGCCTATTGGCCAGCCCAATGGTGCAAGAGCTACAAGTACCACTGCATCCCGCCCTGGCCGCTCAACTACCTGAAGGAACCCGCCATCCCGCACGATGCGCGCGTGGTGGTCTTTCATGGCGAGGTGAACCCGCCGGACGCGCTGGTCGGACGGCGCAATCGCTTCCTGCGCTTCGTGAAGCCCGCACCCTGGATCGCCGATCATTGGTGCTGAGGCTCCAGGACCGCCGTTTGTCGGAACCCTCACCGGAGGGGGGGCTGGCAGGCCGGCCGAGTTCCCGGCACAGGCGCACCTCTTCATAGACTTCAGCGCTGCCTGTGGCCTTCCGGCCGCAGGCAGTGTTCAACAACAACTGTCAGATGAGGAAATCCATGTTCAAGAAGCTTTTGTGCGCCGTCCTGGCTTTCGTGGCTGCCGCCGCCTTCGCCTCGGTCGATGTCAACAAGGCCGACCAGGCCCAGCTCGAAACGGTCACGGGCATCGGCCCCGCGCTCTCCACCAAGATCCTCGATGAGCGCAAGAAGGGCACCTACAAGGATTGGAACGACCTGATCGAGCGAGTCCAGGGCGTGGGAGGACAAAGCGCCACGAAGCTGTCGAAGCAAGGGCTGACGGTCAACGGGACGAGCTACGTCGGCACCGCCGAATCACCCAAGACCGAGAAATCCGCCAAGACAGAGAAGAAGTAAGCACGCCGACTTGCGCAAATGACGACGCCCCGCATGCGGGGCGTCGTCATTCATGCCGCGGTGGACTCTCGCATCGATCCCTCGCCCGCATTGACCTCGCGCGGCACATCCCATCCGAAGAATCGCAGCACCTCGTCGCGCCGTACCAGGGTGTCTTCGCGCCCGAGGTTCATCAATTCGCGCGTGTAGTCGGGCTCGAACAGCAGGTAGCTCGCCAAGGCGGCACCCCTTGTGTCGCCAGCCTCGCCCGTCACGCCCAGCGGGCGCAGCAGCGCACGGATCGACAGCGGCAGCGCCGCGACATGCCGCCCGGCGATGTCATCCAGCCTCTGCGAGGGTGCGATGGTCAGCACCTCGATCGGTCGCAAGGGCGTGAGTTCGCGGGCTTCGGGACTCAGCAGCGACAGGGTGTGGTTGATGCGCTGCGCCCGCTCCACATCGACGGCCAGCGCATCGAGAAAGATGTTGGACATGGCATGTCCGGCGATCTGTGCAAGCGACGGGTACTCATGCGAGACGATGCGCCTGCCGGGTGGTTCCTGCAGCCGCCCCGCGCCGATGACGAGGATGCGTTCGGCACCCAGATGCACTGCGGGGGAAATCGGCGCGGACTGGCGCATCGAGCCGTCGCCGAAGTACTCCGTTTCGCCGGTGAGCAACAGCCGCACCGCCGGGAAGATGAAAGGAATCGCGGATGAGGCCAGCAGGTGGTCCTGCGTGATGCGGGCCCGCACGGCCAGGCGATGCGAGCGTGCCCAGGGCCGGATCGCTTCGCGGCACTGATAGAAGGTCACATGCTCGCCCGACGAATAACTCGATGCCGTGACGGCAAGAGCGCGCAAGTGGCCGTGGCGCATCACATAGTCGATGCGCCGCATGTCCATCATGGAGGCAAGCAGTTCCTCCAGCGGTGAGTTGTCCAGCAGGGAGCGTGGGTGCGAGCGGCTCCACCGCGCGATCATCCAGCCCATGGAGAGCATCGACAGCCACCTGGCACCGCTGCGGATCACGCCCAGCGAATCGGCGCGATAGACCTGCTCGGCATGCAGTGCGGACCACACCTCGGTCACGGCCCTCACTGCAGCCACGAAATCATCAGCGCCGCAGGCAAGAGCTGCAGCGTTCACCGCGCCGGCCGACGTGCCCGCGATGATCGGAAAGGGGTTCGGCCGCGGCGATGCGACGCGGTCCTGGTAGATGTCGGCGATCGCATGCAGCACGCCCACCTGGTAAGCGGCGCGCGCTCCACCCCCCATGAGGATCAGGCCGGTCTTCTTGTCGGCGCTCATGGGGATTGCTTCATCGGGGGCGGCGCCCTATCCGTCGCGGCGGCCGGCGGCGCCCGCCGGATCAGTCGCGATGCTTGTGTCCATGGCCGTGCCCATGTCCACGATCGTGGTCATGGTGGTGATCGTGGTCATGGTCGCGATCGTGGCGGTGCTTGTGATCGCGATGATCATGCCGATCGTCGTACTTCACGAAGTACACCGGGACGCCGCAGGCGTCATATCGGTGGCAGTGCTTGCCCCAGTTCTTCTCGTGGCCGGGGGGTACCCTCATGTAGACGGGCCGCTGCTGAACCACCACCGCGGGCCGCGAGATGACCATCGGCTGCGGGTAGATCACCATGGGCGGCGGCGCGTTCCCGATGTCGATGCGTCCGTACACCCCGGGCTGGTTGACGCTCACCGAGACGCCTACATCCGTGGCCTTGGCTGCGAAGGCGCAAAGCGCCAGGGTGGTGGCCAGGGCCATCGTGCGTGTTTTCATTGGTTCTCCAGATCGTTGCCTCGACAGGCTCGAGTTTGCGTCCGGCATCTTGGTGAGATGCCGCTTCAGTGGATAAATGAGGCCTGAGGTTTCCCGATTGCTGCACATTTGCCGGCAAATGTCGCAATCAAGCCTCACAAGGTGACTATTCGTAAACGATGACGGCCCGTCCTTCGTGCGCCCCGTCGCGCCAACGACTGAGAGCGTCGTCGGAGGGGTAGAAGCGCGCATCGTCGCCAAGGTCCAGCTCACCACACGCATCGGCGCGCTTGAGTTGAAGACGCACGCCAAGTCCCTGCACGACCTCGCCATGGTCCGTGCTCAAGCGCCGCGGAGGAAAGCTCTGCACCAACTCGCGGACGGCGGGGGCCGTGCCGTTGATCTCGATCTGCAGATAGCGACCATAGCGGCAACGCGCTGCCGCCAAGTCCCAGATCTGCTGGACGTTCAGCCGCAGGCCTCCCGAAAAGCGATCGGGCTGGACCTTTCCCGAGATGATCACGAGCTCGTCATCCCTGAAGAGATCGCGATGGGCATCCAGCAGCTCCTCGTTGGCCACTGCTTCGATGACCTCGCTCTTGTCGTCGAGCTTGAAGATGGCCACGCGCCCGCGTTGTCCGTTGACCACGCGCAGATCGCTCACGATGCCGGCCAGCAGCTGGGGATCGCGGCTGTCGATCAAGTCAGCAATCTTGCGCTTTGCGAACTTGCGCACCTCGGGGGCGTATTCGTCGAACAGGTGGCCCGAAAGGAAGAAGCCGATCGCCGGCTTCTCGTGCGAGAGCCGTGTCTTGATGCTCCACGGCTCGGCCGCCACCAGATCGGGCTCCTCGGTGGACGAGCCATGCGTATCGCCGAAATCGAACAGGCCGCCCTGATCCGCATGGGCCGCCTGTGATTCCGCGAATTCGAAGCCGAGCGAGACGCTCCCGAGCAGCGCCGCACGGTTCGATTCGATGGCATCGAATGCACCGGCCTTGATGAGCGCTTCGACGACCCGCTTGTTGATGCGCGAGCGATCCACGCGCGCACAGAAGTCGAAGAAGCTCTTGAACGGCCCGCCATTCGTGCGGGCCTGCACGATCGCCTCGATGGCGCCCTGCCCCGTGCCCTTGATGGCGCCCAGCCCGTAGCGCACTGCCTTGTCGCCGATCGGCTCGAAGCGGTAGACGCCCGTGTTGACATTGGGCATCTCGAACGTGATGCCGAAGTTCTGCACCGCATCGTCGAAGAAGATCTTGAGCTTGTCGGTGTCGTCGATCGACACGCTCATGTTGGCTGCAAAGAACTCCGACGGGTAATGGACCTTGAGCCAGGCGGTGTGATAGGCCAGCAGTGCATACGCGGCCGCGTGCGACTTGTTGAAGCCGTAGCCGGCGAACTTCTCCATCAAGTCGAAGATCTCGTTGGCCAGGTCGGGGGCGATGCCGTTCTTGGCTGCGCCCTCGGCGAAGATGAGGCGATGCTTGGCCATCTCCTCGGCCTTCTTCTTGCCCATCGCCCGGCGCAGCAAGTCGGCGCCGCCGAGCGAGTAGCCGCCCAGTCGCTGGGCCACCTGCATGACCTGCTCCTGGTAGACCATGATCCCGTAGGTCTCCTCGAGCACCTCCTTCATCAGCGGATGGGGATAGTCGACCTCCTCGCGCCCGTGCTTGCGCGCGCAGAAGCTGGGGATCAGGTCCATCGGGCCCGGCCGGTACAGGGCGACCAGGGCGATGATGTCCTCGAACAGGCTCGGCTTGGCGTCGCGCAGCATGCCTTGCATGCCGCGGCTTTCCAGCTGGAACACGGCGACCGTCTTGCCTTCGGAAAGCAGTTGGTAGGAAGCGCGGTCGTCGAGGGGGATGGTCTCGAACGCGAAATCCTTGCGCGCAGGATGGCGCGCAACGATGAACTCCTTGGCCATTTCAAGGATGGTCAGCGTCGCCAGGCCCAGGAAGTCGAACTTCACGAGGCCGATGGCTTCGACGTCGTCCTTGTCGTATTGCGACACTGCGGAGTCGCTGCCGGGCTGCATGTACAAGGGGCAGAAGTCGGTGATCTTGCCCGGCGCGATGAGCACGCCCCCGGCGTGCATGCCGATGTTGCGCACCATGCCCTCGACGCGCTCGGCCAGGGCCAGCAGCTCGGCGACTTCCTCTTCCTTCTTCTCGCGTTCCTCGATCTCGGGCGCTTCCTTGCGCGCATAGATGACACTGCCGTCGGGGTTGTCACCCGGGCGCTTGAGCGTCACCGTCTTGCCGGGCGGCGCCGGCACCAGCTTGGCGATGCTGTCGACATGGCCATAGCCCATGCCGAGCACGCGACCCACGTCGCGCAGCGCCGCCTTGGCCGCCATGGTGCCGAAGGTGGCGATCTGCGAGACGGCGTCGCGTCCGTACTTGGCCTTCACGTAGTCGATCACGCGATCGCGATTGGCCTGGCAGAAGTCGATGTCGAAGTCGGGCATCGACACGCGCTCGGGGTTCAGGAAGCGCTCGAACAGCAGGTTGTAGCGCAGCGGATCGAGGTCGGTGATCTTGAGCGCATAGGCCACGAGCGAACCCGCGCCAGATCCCCGGCCGGGACCCACCGGACAGCCGTTGCTCTTGGCCCAGTTGATGAAGTCGGCCACGATCAGGAAGTAGCCAGGAAAGCCCATCTTCAGGATGGTCGCGATCTCGAAATCCAGCCGCTCGACGTAGCGCGGCATCTCCTGCGCGCGCCTTGCTGCATCGGGATAGAGATGCAGCATCCGTTCCTTCAGCCCCTCGTGGGAGGCGTAGCGGAAGTATTCCTCCATGGGCATGCAGATGCCGTCGACCTCGGGCGTGGGGAAGTCGGGCAGCTGCGGCTTGCCCAGCACCAGGCTGAGGTTGCAGCGCTTGGCGATTTCGAGTGTGTTCGCGACGGCTGCAGGGAAGGTCGGCGAACAGCGACTTCATCTCCTCCTGGGACTTGAAGTACTGCTCGCGTGTAAAGCGCTTGATGCGCCGTGGATTGCCAAGGGTTTCGCCCTCGGCGATGCAGGTGCGCGCCTCGTGCGCCTCGAAATCATCGGGCGTCTGGAATTGGACCGGGTGCGTGGCGACGACGGGGAGCCCCAGCTCGGCAGCCAGCGGCACGGCAGCGCGCACATGCGCCTCGTTGCCGGGCTGGCCGGCACGCTGCAGCTCGACATAGAAGCGCCTCGGAAAGAGCTGCGCGAGACGCGTGGCCATGGACCGGGCGCGTTCAGGATCGCGCGTCAGCAAGGCCTGCCCGATGGCCCCATGTTCGCCGCCGGACAATGCGATCAGCCCATCCCCCAATGTCTCCAGCCATTCCCACTTGATCCAGGCCTGCGCGCGGTTCACGTTCTGGGTCCAGCCGCGCGCCAGCAGCTCGGACAGGTTGAGATAGCCCTGCTTGTTCTGGATCAGCAGCAGCAGCCGGCTGGGCTGCCGCTCGCTCGTGGCGCCGCCCTCGGGCTCCATCCAGACATCCGCGCCGATGATGGGCTTGATGCCGGCGCCGCGAGCCTCGCTGTAGAACTTGACGGCGCCAAACAGGTTGCTCAAGTCGGTGATGGCCAGGGCCACCTGCTGGTCGGAGGCGGCTGCCGCCACCACGTCACCGACACGCAAGGTGCCATCGACCACGGAAAATTCGGTATGCGTGCGCAGGTGGACAAAGCTCATCGGGCGATTTTAGGCAGCAGCACCCCCCATAAAATCCGGCAAGTGAAATCGATTCTGAACGTCTCTGCCTACAAATTCGTTGCCCTGGCGGATTGCGCCGTGCTGCGCGACAGCATCCACGCCCATGCAGCGGCGCTCGAGCTCAGGGGCACTGTCCTGCTGGCCGAGGAAGGCATCAATCTCTTCCTTGCGGGCTCTGCGCCCGCCGTGCGCGGATTCCTCGACCGGCTGCGAGCGGATGCACGCCTTGCCGACCTGGAGCCGAAGGAAAGCTGGTCGGACGCGGTGCCGTTTCGCAAGCTGCTCGTGAAGGTCAAGCGCGAGATCATCCGCATGAACGAGCCGGCTATTCGCCCCGAGCAGGGACGTGCCCCGGCGATCGACGCAGCCACCCTGGAGCGCTGGCTCGACGAAGGCCATGACGACGAAGGACGGCCCGTGGTCATGCTCGACACGCGCAACGCCTTCGAAGTCGGGTATGGCGCCTTCGACAATGCCATCGACTGGCACATCGGCAAGTTCAGCGACTTCCCACAGGCACTCGAGGCCCACCGGCAGGACCTGGCCGGCAAGACCATCGTGAGCTATTGCACCGGCGGCATCCGCTGCGAAAAGGCAGCGATCTACATGCGCAACGCCGGCGTCGACCACGTCTATCAATTGGAAGGCGGCATCCTCAAGTACTTCGAGCAGACGGCCGGCCGTCACTTCCACGGCACCTGCTTCGTGTTCGATGAGCGCGAGGCCCTGGGCCAGGCCCTCGACGATCGGCATTCAGCCGGCTGAACCGCCGTCCGCACCCGGGCCGCCGGAACCCGCCTTCAGCACCGCAAGCACCTCCGACCTGAATTCGCGCTGGAAGAGCACGTAGATCACCCCGCCCGTCCCCAGCGCGAACCACAGCGGCGAGAAGAACCAGCCGACCAGCGCGAATGCCATGTAGTAGGCGCGCAAGCCGTCGTTGAAGGTCTCGGCTGCCAGCCCCACGATGCGCCCGGCCCGCTCGGCAAACTCCTCGCGCGAGGCTTCGCCGCGCTCGAACACCTTGTGGTCGGGCGCGGAGGCGACCATCAGCGCACCGAAGGTGTATTGGCGCAGGGCCCATGTGAAGCGGAAGAAGGCGTAGACGAACACGCCCGTCAGCATCAGCAGCTTCACGTCGAACACCAGCGCCGAAGTGCGCGCCGCGAAGGGGATCTCGCCAACCAGGTCGGTGGCCTTGTCGCTGGTGCCGAGCAGGGCCAGCAGGCCACCGATGATCAGGATGGTGGTCGACGCGAAGAAGGAGGGACTGGTCGACAGGCTCTGGATCACGATCCCGTCGATCACGCGCACCTCGCGGTCGGTGGTCTGGAGCATCCACAGGTGCCGCAGATGGTTGGTCACGCCCAGCACCGACATCTCGGACTCGCCGCGCTTGCGGGCAAAGCTCGCATAGGCCACCCATGCGGCGAAGAACCAGGCCAGCGCGAGCCAGTCTGGCCAAGGCAGCACATTGATGATCCTGAGGACGGCGTCCATGCGCGCCCTCAGACCGGCTCGAGACTGGACTCGATCTCGATGCGGCCGGTCAGGATGCGATGCAACGGGCATTTATTGGCGATATCAAGCAAGCGCTGGCGATCCTCCGGCGGGAGCTCGCCCTCGATGCGGATATTGCGTCGCAGCAGGTAGTGCACCTTTCCGTCATCGGCCTTGGTCTCCTCGTGCTCGATGGTGACGTGCACATCCGTCACCGGCCATCCCTTGCGGCGAAGATAGACCTCGAGCGTCAATGCCGTGCAGGCAGCAAGCGCCGAATCGAGAAGGTTGTGCGGATCGGGCGCAGTCTCGTTGCCGCCTGCCTCCTCCTCGAGGTCGGCGATCCAGGATTTGCGGCCGTCGCTGAGCGTCGTCAGCGCGCCATTGGGTCGATGGACGTGGGCTTCAATGGTCATGAGAGTTCCTCGGTTTGACGCGCCTTCAGCGCAAGTACAGGGCAGATGCAGTCTTCAGCACCGAGCGAACCACACGCTCGACGCCGGCTTGGTGCTTGGGGTCGAGAAGCCGGCCCTCGGCATCGAAAGCCTGGTGCGCCGCCGGAACCGACTGCGTCTCCGGCACGAGCAGCATGGCGAACGTGGCGGACAGGAAGGCGCGCAGGTACATCAGGCCGCGCAGCCCGCCCAGCGCGCCGGGAGAGGCGCTGACGAGGCCGCCCACCTTGCCTCGCGTCGATTCGAGGCCGGAAGGCGCGCCGGGCACTGCTGGAACGCGCGACAGCCAGGCCAGCGAATTCACCAGCAAGGGCGTGACGAAGCTGTTGTATTCGGGCGCCGAAATCAGCACGGCCTGGTGATCGGCAAGGATGCTGCGCAACTCGAGCGCGCCGGCAGGCAAGCCTTGCGCCTCGATGTCGCCGTCGTATACCGGAAGCTGCAGCGTTCGCAGGTCCAGCGTGGTGACCCGGGCGCCTTCGCGGCTGGCCACCTCCCCAGCAACCGCCGCCAGCTTGCGGTTGAAGGACCCGGTCCGCGAGCTTCCGGACATGACGAGGACTCGCAGCTCATCACTCATTGACTCTCCTTGTCTTTGGCTCATGGTGCCAGATCGAAGGCAATGACTTCGGCTTGGTGGCCTTCGGCCAGTTCGATGCGAGCTTCGCCCACGAGCCTGGCGGCGTCGCCGGCCTTGAGCAGCTGCCCGTTGACCGAGACCTCTCCGCGTGCGACGTGCACGTACGCAGGCCGCTGCGGGTCGAGCGCCAGTTCTGCCCGCTCGTCACCATCGAAGAGGCCGACGTACATCGACGCATCGGCGTTGAGCCTGACCGAGCCCTCGCGTCCGTCCGGCGAGGCCACCAGGCGCAAGCGGCCGCGCTTCTCCTCGGCGGGAAAGTCCTTCTGCTCGTACCCGGGCTTGATGCCCTGCACGTTCGGCATGATCCAGATCTGCAGGAAGTGGGTGGTGGCTGCCGGCGCATGGTTGTATTCGCTGTGCATGATGCCGCTGCCGGCACTCATGCGCTGCACTTCGCCGGGCCGGATCGCCGCTCCATTGCCGATCGAATCCTTGTGGGCAAGCTCACCCTCCAGCACGTAGGAAATGATCTCCATGTCGCGATGGCCATGCGTGCCGAAGCCGGTCCCCGGCCTGATGCGGTCTTCGTTGATGACCCGCAGGTTGCCCCAGCCCATGTGGTTCGAGTCGTAGTAGTCGGCAAACGAGAAGCTGTGGAAGCTCTTGAGCCAGCCATGGTCGGCATAGCCGCGTTCGTGTGATCGACGCAAGGTCAACATGATGTGCGCTCCTTTCCAGTGCCGCTTCAATCTTGGGGCTGCAGACCGACAGCCCGAGCCATCGGCCTTGATGGCATCATTCGACAAATTTGAATGATGCCGCCCATGCCGCCCATACCGGACCGCCGAAATGCGCTGACACCCGAGTCACTGTTGATGATCGACGTCATCGCCCGCACAGGCAGCTTCGCTGCGGCCGCTCGCGAACTCGGCAAGGTGCCTTCGGCGCTGACCTACAGCGTACGGCAGCTCGAGGACGCGCTGGATGTGCTGCTGTTCGACAGGCGTTCGCGCCAGGCCCGATTCACCGCCGCGGGCTTCGAGCTGCTCAACGAAGGGCGTCGCCTGCTGCAGGAGATGGATGCGGTGTCCAATCGCGTGCGGCGCGTGGCTTCCGGCTGGGAAAGCCTGTTGTGCATCGCGGTGGACAGCATCATCTCGAGCATCACGATGTTCGAGCTCTGCGAAGCCTTCTACGCCCTCAAGCCCGCCAGCGCCGACACGAACGGTCCCGGCACCCGCTTGCAGCTGCGCTCGGAGGTGCTGGTGGGCACCTGGGAGGCTCTCGTCACGGGTCACGCGGACCTCGCAATCGGCATTTCAGGCGAGCCGGCGCCAGCGCCCGGAATCAGCATCCATCCGCTCGGCGACATGCAGATGGACTTCGCGGTGGCGCCGCACCACCCGCTGGCTTCGGCCACCGAACCGCTGACCGATGCTCAGCTCGTGCATCACCGCGCGGTAGCCGTGGCCGACACGGCTCAGCGCCTGACCCCCTTGACGGTCAACCTCCTGCCCGGCCAAGACGTGCTCACCGTGCCGAGCGTTCCAACCAAGCTGGAAGCGATGTTGCGCGGGCTGGGTTGCGGCTTTCTCCCCGGTCGATGATTCGTCCGCATGTGGAGGTGGGCCGACTGGTGGTCAAGCCGGTGGCCAGGGCGCGGGCACCGGCGCGCCTCTTCTATGCGTGGCGCTCGGCCACCAATGGCGAGCGAGGCCATTTGCCCGCCTCGCATGGGGGCGGGGGACTGGCGCTCCAATGGTGGCTGGACCAACTCGACAAGCCGCAGACCCGCGAGGCACTGATCGAGCGCCACACCGGTTGGCAGCCTTCGAGCCAGGCATGAGATCCGGGACCGGCAGCCGGGGAGCCGCTATGTGGGCCGATTCGCCCCCTCGCCTACTGGCGCCTTGCATGCGGGCTCGCTCGTCGCCGCGCTGGCGAGCTGGCTGGATGCGCGCGCCCATGGTGGAGGCTGGCTGGTGCGGATCGAGGACGTCGATACGCCGCGCTGCGTCAAGGGCGCCGATCTCGTCATCCTTCGGCAACTCGCCGATTGCGGCTTGCTGCCCGACGAACCGCCCGTGTGGCAATCGCAGCGAAGCGATCTCTACAAGGCAGCGCTCGAACGCCTGGTCACCGCGCGCTGGGCCTACCCCTGCGGCTGCTCGCGAAAGGATATCGCCCAGGCACAGGCAAGGCTCGGCATCGACCGGGTGCGGCACGGGGAACTCGTCTATCCAGGCACCTGTCGAGACGGCCTGCACGGCAAGACCGCCCGCGCCGTGAGGCTGCTCACCGCCGTTCGAGGCTCGCCAGGCGCACCGTGGGAATCCATCGAGATCGCCTGGGCCGATCGCCGCCTCGGATCTTCGAAACAGAACATCACCGATGCGGTCGGCGACTTCGTGCTGCATCGTGCCGACGGCCTTTGGGCCTATCAGTTGGCGGTCGTGGTCGATGACGGCGAGCAAGGCATTTCCGACATCGTGCGAGGCGAGGACCTGGCGGACAACACGCCCCGCCAGATCCATCTGCAGCGCCTGCTTGGCCTGCCCACGCCGCGCTATCTGCATACGCCGCTCGTGCTGGGTGCCGACGGCGAAAAGCTTTCCAAGCAGAACGGCGCCAAGGCCCTCGATACCTCCCGGCCACTGGAGGCCCTGCTGGCAGCGGCCGCTACCCTGGGCCTGACCCTGCGTGCGTCCACCGTGGCGGAGGCCTTGGCCGAGGGCGTGGCCCAATGGCGCGGCCGCTTGGGGCTCGGGCGATGACGACGAGCGGCCCTCAGCCGCGCAGGAAATGCTCGCGGTAGTAGACGAGCTCGTCGATGGACTCGTGGATGTCGGCCAGCGCCGTGTGCTTCTGCGCCTTCTTGAAGCCGGCCATCAGCTCCGGCTTCCAGCGCTTGACCAGTTCCTTGAGCGTGCTGACATCGAGGTTGCGGTAGTGGAAGAACGCCTCGAGCTTGGGCATGTAGTTGGCGAGGAAGCGCCGGTCCTGGCAGATGGAGTTTCCGCACATCGGCGACTGGCCACGCGGCACGTAGCGCTTGAGGAATTCGATGGTCTGTGCCTCGGCCTCGGCCTCGTCGATCGTCGAGGCCTTCACGCGATCGATCAAGCCCGAACGGCCGTGCGTTCCCTTGTTCCAGGCGTCCATTGCATCGAGCGCTGCGTCGCTCTGGTGCACGGCGAATACCGGGCCCTCGACACGCACGTTGAGCTGCGCATCGGTCACCACCACCGCGATCTCGATGATGCGGTCGCGCTCCGGGACGAGGCCGGTCATCTCCAGGTCGATCCAGACCAGGTTCTGGTCGGAAAATGCCAGCGTCGCAGAGGTGGTCTCGGCCGCGGGCGATGCAGTGTCGATGTCGTTCATGAAAACTCCTTGGGAGGCGATTTTCCGTGATCCCGCCGGGGTTTACGCGATTGAACGACCTACACTCTTTCCCCATGCAATCCCACCTGCTTTCCATCGCCTTCGCGGTGGCCCTGCTGGCCACGCTGGCGGCGAAGTTCTGGCTCGCCACGCGCCAGATCCGCCACGTGGCACAGCACAGCGGCACCGTTCCCGCCGCTTTTGCCGACACGGTGTCTCCGCAGGCCCACCGGCGCGCGGCCGACTACACGATCATCAAGACCCGTTTCGGCCTGCTCACGGCGGCTTTTGGCACCGCCGTCGTGCTCGGCTGGACCTTGCTGGGCGGGCTCGATGCGCTTAATTCCGTCGTGCGCGATGCCGTGCTGCCTCGCTTCGGCGACCTCGCCTATCAGTTGGCACTGCTCGCTGCCTTCGGCTTGATCGGTGCCCTGCTGGACTTGCCGTTCGATGCCTGGGCCACGTTCCGCATCGAGCAGCGCTTCGGCTTCAATCGCATGACCTGGGGTCTGTTCTTCGCGGATCTGCTCAAGGGAGCCGTAGTTGCCGTGCTGCTCGGGCTCCCGATTGCGGCGCTCATCCTGTGGCTGATGGGGACGGCCGGCGCCACCTGGTGGCTCTGGGCGTGGGGCGCCTGGGTGGCCTTCAACCTGCTCGTGCTGGTGCTGTACCCCACCTTCATTGCGCCCATGTTCAACAAGTTCGAACCGCTGCGCGACGAGACCCTGCGCCAGCGTGTCGAGGCCCTGATGGCCAAGTGCGGCTTCTCCGCCAAGGGCTTCTTCGTGATGGACGGCTCGCGCCGCTCGGCCCATGCCAACGCCTACTTCACGGGCTTGGGCGCCGCAAAGCGGGTGGTGTTCTTCGATACCCTGCTGAACAAGCTCGGACCCGGTGAAGTGGAAGCGGTGCTCGCCCATGAACTCGGACACTTCAAGCACAAGCATGTGCAGAAGCGCATGGTCGGCATCTTCGCGGCAAGCCTGGCAGGCTTCGCCTTGCTGGGCTGGCTGGCCCAGCAAGTCTGGTTCTACACCGGGCTGGGAGTGCAGCCCAACATGGCCGCTCCGAACGACGCGCTGGCGCTGCTGCTCTTCATGATGGCAGGGCCGGTCTTCCTGTACTTCCTGTCGCCCATGATGGCGGGCCTTTCGCGCCGTCACGAATTCCAGGCCGACGCCTACGCCTGTGCCCAGTCGAGCGGCGCGGATCTCTCACGAGCCCTCCTCAAGCTCTATGAAGACAACGCGTCCACCCTGACGCCCGACCCGCTCTACGTTCGCTTCTACTATTCCCACCCGCCGGCGGCACAACGCCTGGCGGCCATGCAGCAAACCACAGCCCTTCGCACATGAACCCCTTGATCACCCAGAAGTGCAAGCCGCTGGAAGGCAGCGAACCCATGTCGGCCAGCGAGATCGAAGCTCATCTGCGCAACGTCGAAGGCTGGTCGCTGCGTGACGGCGCGATCGAGAAGACCTACCGCTTCCGCAACTATCACGAGACCATCTCCTTCGTGAATGCGCTGGCCTGGATCGCGAATGCGGAGGACCACCATCCGGACCTGCTGGTGAAGTACGACAGCCGCGCAGGTCCGCTTCAACACGCACTCGGTGGGAGGCATCTCGATCAACGATTTCATCTGCGCCGCCAAGGCAGACGCTCTCCTGGACTGAGGACTGCTTGATAAAGAACGTCGAGCTCGACCTGGGTCTCGTGGTGGCCGGCCATGGGCGGCACTACATGGTGGAAACGCCCGAAGGCCGTCGGCTGATTTGCCACCCTCGCGGAAAGAAGAGCGAATGCGTGGTGGGCGACCGCGTGCGCTGGCGATACACCGTCTCCAACACCGGCGACGAGGGCGTGATCGAGGCCATCGAGCCGCGCGCCAACCTTCTCTACCGGCAAGATGAGTGGAAGACCAAGTCGTTCGCGGCAAATCTGGACCAGTTGCTGGTGCTGGTCGCTGTCGAGCCCTCGTTCAGTGAATCGCAGCTGAGCCGCTCGCTGATTGCGGCGGAATTCGCTGGCATTCCAGCCTGCATCGTCCTGAACAAGATCGACTTGCCGCAGGCCCAGAGCGCACGCGAACGGCTGAAGGCCTATCGCGGCATGGGTTACGAGCTGCTCGAGCTCGCCTTCAAGGCCCAGGTCGACGAAGCCCGGGCCGAGCTCGCACCGAGGCTCACCGGGCGCAGCACCTTGGTTCTCGGCCCTTCAGGCACAGGCAAGAGCACGCTCATCAACTTGATGGTGCCGCATGCGAAGGCACAGATCGGTGAAATCTCGCAGGCCCTCAACTCGGGCCGCCATACGACGACGACGACCCAGTGGTATTGGCTGGACGAAGCCCGCAGCTCGGGGCTGATCGACTCACCGGGTTTCCAGGAGTTCGGCCTGCGACAGATCGAAGCCGCGCAGCTGCCGGCCTACATGCCCGATTTGCGCGAGCCCGCGCATCAATGCAAGTTCTACAACTGCACCCACCTCCACGAGCCGGGTTGCGGTGTGCGCGCAGCCGTCCAGAGCGGCGAAATCAGCGAGTCGCGCCATCGTATCTATAGCCAGATCTACGAGGAGCTGACCCAGACTCGCTGGTGAGGGAGTGAACCGGCAGCGGCGGCCGCGGGGTTCTAGCCCTAGCCCACGCGGTTGGCCATCGACAGCAGCGCCAGCAGGAGCATCCACAAGACCACCGACCGCCATACGAGGCCGACGACGCTGCGCAAGTGCCCCAGTTCGGGTGGCATGCCGCCTGTATGGCCCCAGGCGTCGGTCGCATCCGAGGGCGCCCCGGATTCGAAGGTCTTCGTTCGATCCGGCGTGACTGCAGGCGCACTGATCCCGCCCAGTCTCACTCCCACGGCGCCTGCAGCCGCCGCCAGGATGATGCCGTCGTTCTCATGGCGCCATAGCTCAGCATTGCGGCGCCAGCTTTCGATCGCTTCCTCGAAATTGCCCACCACTGCGAATCCGAACGCGGTGAGGCGGGCCGGGATGTAGTCGAGCCAGTTGAAGAGTTGCTGGGCCAGCTCCATCAGCCTGGCATTGGTCGGCACGCCCGAAACGTGGCTGCGATAGGCCCAGTAGCGGCTGGAAAACTCCGCCATGCGATAGAGCACCGCTCCCGCCGGCCCGAGACCGACGGACGACAGCACGATGAACCAGAAGAACACGCCGTACACATGGCGATGTGCCGCCAGCAAGGAATGCTCGATGACGTGACGCAGGATTTCGGTGCGAGGCAGTTCGCTGGCATCGAGATGCAGCCACTGCGCCAGGAGCGTGCGGGCCTGAAGCTCATCGCCGCGCTCGAGCGCATCGCGGATGTCGGTGAAGTAGTGGCTGAACTGACGAAAGCCCAGCGTGAGGTAGAGCACCGCGACGTTCCACGCAAAGGCCGCCAGGAGACTCACTTGGGCGATCGCCCAGTAGATGCCGAAGGCCAGCAGGGCCGGGACGATCACGGTGATGCCCCACACGACCCAGGCGTGGATGTCCTTTCCCGCATCGAAATTCCGGCCCGTCCAGCGCACCCATCCTGCCAAGGACTCGTGGATCAAGTTGCCGCCACGCAAGGGCTTGAGTTGCTCGAGCAGCAGCGCGAAGAGGACGGAGAAAAAACTCATAGGCCGGCATGATAGCGGCCGCTTTCGACCCCTATGCAACGAGGAAGCGATAGAAGTTGCGCAGCATGGCTGCTGTGGCGCCCCAGATGAAGTACGGCGCGCCTCCGCCCGGCGGCTGCCAGGGCATCGAGAAGAATTCGCGGCTTTCGTCGCCCGATTCGAAGGCCCGGCGCTCGTGGTGCGCCGGGTTCATCAGGAACGCCAGGGGCACCTCGAAGACCTCGGCCACTTCGAAGCTGTCAGGCTGGACGGTGAAGCCAGGGGTCACTAGTGCCACGACCGGAGTGACCAGGAACGCAGTCACCGTGGTGTAGATCGGCAGGGTGCCGATCACTTCGACATGCTCGTGCGAAAGGCCCACTTCCTCCTCGGTCTCGCGCAAGGCGGTGGCCGCGGCATCCTCATCGTGCGGCTCGGCCCTTCCGCCTGGGAAGCTGATCTGGCCGGCATGGGCTCGAAGGTGAGCCGTGCGACGAGTGAGCAGCACCGTCGGTTCGTCGTGCATCACGATCGGAATCAGCACCGACGCGTGGGCCGGCTCGCGGTTGGACGGCTTGCGATCGGCCATCAGCTCCGGCTGCCATTGCGGCAACTGAGCGAATCGGGCGCGCAAGGCAGAGGGCTGAAGGCGCTCTGCGGATACCGGAGGCAGGTGCGAATCGATCCCGATCACGGGAAGTTCCTGGGGATTGAATATCAGGGCTGCCATGGCGTCGAACAAGAAAAAACCGCCTGCGCACACGGCGACAGGCGGTTCGTTATCGCACAACGACAGCTTTCGCTGTCGCGTCGCGATCGCTCAAGCCAGCTTCTCTTTGATTCGGGCCGACTTGCCGCTACGGCTGCGCAGGTAGTACAGCTTGGCACGACGCACATCGCCGCGACGCTTGACCTCGATCGAGGCGATCAGCGGGCTGTAAAGCTGGAAGGTCCGCTCCACGCCTTCGCCGCTCGAAATCTTGCGGACGATGAAGCTGGAGTTGAGGCCGCGGTTGCGCTTGGCAATCACCACGCCTTCGTAGGCCTGCACGCGCTTGCGGGTGCCTTCGACCACGTTGACGTTGACGATCACGGTGTCGCCGGGGGCGAACGCGGGCACGTTCTTGTTGAGACGAGCAATTTCTTCTTGCTCGAGTTGACCGATCAGATCCATGGTTTCTCCTGCGATCGTGCCAAAGGGTTGATGGGGCGCGGACTCAAGCGGGCACTAGGCCCGGCTCGGATTCCGCCTTATGGTGCCCGGCCTGCATGGAAGCCCGGCTAGGATTGGCAGAGGATCGGAAAGCCGATGATTATAGCCCAAGGCCCGCCAGATACCGCTCGTCGGCCGCGGTGAGGGTTCCGGCGGCTCGCGCTGCAGCGATCAACTCGGGCCGGCGCAATGCGGTCAGCTTCAAGGATTGTTCCCGTCGCCAGCGTGCGATCTCGCCATGGTGGCCCGAAAGCAGGACCTCCGGCACGGCTTGGGGACCTGCGTTGGCCTGCAGCAATTCGGGCCGGCTGTAGTGCGGACAATCGAGGAGGCCATCGGTGAAGCTGTCCTGGACGTGCGATTGCGCGTCGTTGAGCACACCGGGTTGCAATCGGGCTATTCCGTCGAGCAGCGCCACGGCCGGCAACTCGCCGCCCGAAAGCACGAAGTCGCCGAGACTCAGCTCGATATCGACATGGCGTTCGATGAATCGCTGGTCCACCCCTTCGTAGCGCCCGCAGACCAAGATCGCGCCGGGTCCGCCGGCCCATTCCTGCAGCAAGCGCTGATCGATGCGGCGGCCGGCGGGGGAAAACCACACCACCGGCGCCCGGTCGTCGGGACGCGCCCGCCGGATCGACGCCAGGGCCCGCTCAAGGGGCTCGACCAGCATCACCATCCCCGGGCCGCCACCGTACGGCCGGTCATCGACACGTCGGTAGGCGTCTTCAGCAAAGTCGCGCAAAGGCCAAAGACGAACGTCCACCTGGCCGCCCTCGAACGCTCGACGCGTCACCCCGAGAGTCAGGAAAGGCTGGAACAGGTCTGGAAAGAGGGTGATGACGTCGAAGCGCATGACCCGCGTGGCCTCAGTAGTCGAGACCCCAATCGACGGTGATCTGCCTGGCGGACTGGTCAACCCGGTCGACATACGCGCTCACGAAAGGAATGAGCCGCTGGATCGGCGGATTGGCGTCGTCGAGCACTCTCAGCACGCTGTGCGCGCCGGTATCGAGGAGATCGGCAACCACGCCGAGCCGGTGGCCCTCGCGGTTGACGACGGCAAGTCCCATCAGATCGACCCAATAGAACTCGTCCGGGTCGGCGGTGGGGAAGCTGGCTCGGGAGACGAAGACCCGCGCGCCCTTCAGCTCTTCGGCGGCCGTGCGGTCCGGCACCTCCTGCGCGGTGGCCACGATGGCGTCACCATGCTCCTTCGCCTGCGTGATCTTCAGCAGACGCGGCAAGGAAGGGACGACGCCCGGCGGGCCTCGATGCGGGTTGTCTGGCGGCTGCAGGAACCAGCGCCGAGATGAAAACAGAGCCTGCGGGTCCGACGAGAAGGGCAAGACCTTGATCGAGCCCTTGATGCCCCAGGCGCCAAGGATGCGGCCTACCTCTACGGCGTCCTCCGGAAACGCCACGTCATCAAGGGATGATGCGGGCAACTTCACGGCGAAGGCAATGGAAATGGCACGGCCGGCGCGTGGATCGCGATGAAGCGATCAGGCAGCAGCCTTGGCCTGCTTGATCAGGCGAGCAACCGTGGGAGAGAGTTGGGCCCCGTTGCCGACCCAGTGCTCCACGCGGTCGTGGGCGATGCGCAGGCCCTCGGCAGCGCCGGAAGCAACGGGGTTGTAGAAGCCCACGCGCTCGAGGAAGCGGCCGTCACGACGGTTGCTGGAATCGGCAGCGACGATGTTGAAGAACGGGCGCTTCTTGGAGCCGCCGCGCGAAAGTCGAATCACGACCATGATGTTTCCTTTGAATCTCTTGTTGAGTCCGCCGCACCAGGAGAACACGCAGGCGCAAAGCATCCGAAAATTTCGAGCCCCCACCGTAGATACGCCAGCTTCACAGCCCAGCCAGCGAGGGAACCGGTAATTATATACAGTACGGCCCCCATGATTCGCATGCACGGATACAAGTCCAAGACCCTCGCCACCTGGCTCGCCCTGCTGGGCGGAAGCCTGGGACTTCATCGCTTCTACCTCTACGGCCTGAGGGACTGGCTGGGGTGGTTGCATCCCCTGCCCACGCTGCTGGGGCTCTACGGCATCGAGCGCATGCTCGCGTTTGGCCAGGATGATCGCCTCGCCTGGGCACTGATTCCCTTGCTGGGCCTGATGCTGTCCCAGGCCATGCTCGTGGCCATCGTGTACGGCCTCAAGCCCGACGAGCAGTGGAATGCCCGCTTCAATGCGTCCGGGATGCAACACCGGACCGGTTGGGCCGCGGTGATCGGCGTGATCGCCGCCTTGATGGTGGGCGCCGGCATCCTGATGGCGACCATCGCGTTCGGCATGCAGCGCTACTTCGAGTGGCAGGTCGAGGAAGCGCGCAAGATCAGCCAGTGAATCCGGCGCGCGCGTGGCCTCAGAACAACTGGCCGCTCACCCAATAGGCGACCGCGGCCACGAATGCTGCGGCCGGGATCGTGAAGATCCAGGCCCAGACGATATTGCCGGCCACGCCCCAGCGCACTGCCGCGGCGCGTTGGGTGGAGCCGACCCCGACGATGGCACCGGTGATGGTGTGAGTCGTGGAGACCGGAATGCCCAGCGCCGTCGCGAGGAAGAGCGTCAGTGCCCCGCCCGTCTCCGCGCAGAAACCGCCGACCGGCTTCAGCTTGGTGATCTTCTGGCCCATCGTCTTGACGATGCGCCATCCACCGAACATGGTGCCGAGCGCAATGGCGACGTAGCAGGACCAGATCGCCCACGCTGGCGGCATGGGCGCATCAACGCTGGCGTAGCCCGAAGCCAGCAGCAGCATCCAGATGATCCCGATGGTCTTCTGGGCATCATTGCCTCCGTGACCGAGCGAATACAACCCGGCCGAGACCAATTGCAGCCGCCGGAACCAGTTGTCAACCTTCAGCGGCGAGGTGTTCCGACAGATCCAGGCCACCGCCACCATCAGCAGCGAGCCGAGAAGGAACCCAAGCGCGGGCGAAATGAAGATGAAGAGGACGGTCTTCCAGATGCCTGCCGGCACCAGCGCGCCGGCCCCAGCCTTCGCGATCACCGCGCCGACAATTCCCCCGATCAGCGCATGCGAGGAACTCGAGGGAATGCCGTAGTACCACGTGATCACGTTCCATGCGATGGCGCCGACCAGCGCGCCGAAGACGACATGGTGATCGACCACCCCCGGCACCGCGATGCCCTTGCCGATGGTGGCCGCCACCGACAGGTGGAAGATGAAGATGGCGATGAAGTTGAACGACGCCGCAAACAAGATAGCCTGCTGTGGCTTGAGCACTCCAGTAGAGACGACGGTGGCGATGGAATTCGCCGCGTCGTGAAAACCATTCATGAAGTCGAACAAGACGGCCAGCACAACCAGCAGCACGACCACCCAGAAGCTGACCTGTATCGCTTCCATCCAGTAGATCTCCGATTCGAAGCGAAGGCGCTTTAGGAATTCTCGAGGACCACGCCCTCGATCAGATTGGCCACGTCTTCGCAGCGATCGGTGATGGATTCGAGCTGCTCGTAGATCGCCTTGAGCTTGATCAGCTCGCGCACGTCTTCCTGCTCCCTGAAGAGCTTGGACATCGACGCACGCATGACGCGATCGGCGTCGGATTCGAGCTTGTCGATTTCTTCGCAGGTCTTGACCGCCGCCTCGGCCACATTGCGCTTGCTCAGCTCGGGTAGCAGCGACACCGCATGGCGTACCCGTTCGCAGCACTTGCAGCTCAGGTCGGCGAGGCGCAAGACCTCATCGGTCAGCATGCGCACGTCGTACAACTGCATGGTTTCGCTGGCATCCTGCAGCAGGTCGAGGATGTCGTCCATCGCGTTGATCAGCGAATGGATCTGCTCACGGTCGATCGGGGTGATGAAGGTCTTGTGCAGCAGGCGATTGACTTCCGCGGTGATCTTGTCGGCCTGGTGCTCGGCACGGATCACTTCCTCGGCATGGCGCTCGCGCTGCTCGACATCGGCGTAGTTCTGCACCATGGCCATGAAGGCGCGCGAGCCTTCGACGATCTTTTCGCCATGCTGGTTGAACAGTTCGAAGAAATTGCCTTCGCGAGGCAGGAGCTTGCCGAAGATCATGTGAGAGAACGCTCGTGACGTTATTGATATTGCCGCGCCCTTCGAGCGGGGGCGCGCCAGCGCGCAAGTCGGCTGGTCGTGTGACAGAAAAATTTCGATATTGTGACAGGACGTGCCTGTAACGGTGCTGCGGCTGGCTGAACGGCAGCGCTGCGCCAGAGTCAAGCGTTTGCGCCGGCCTGCGGCGCGAAGTGCTCGCGGCGCCCCTTCATCGTCTCGATGCGCCGCAGCAAATGCGCAAAGTCCGCATCATTCACCGCCGGATTGAAATCCTCGGTAGTGACGGCGAGCACCGGCGCACCGTCGAAAGCGCGGAAGTGCTCGAAATAGCCATCGCAGATCCGGCGCAGATAGTCGTCATCGATGCCCTGTTCCATGTCGAGACCCCGCTTGCGAATGCGAGCTTGCAAGGTGGGCAGGTCGGCTTGCAGCCAGATCACCAGGTCGGGCTCGGGGATCTGCGGCGCCAGGTGCTGATGCATCTGGCTGTACAGCTGGTACTCGTCGTCGCTGAGCGTGAGGCGCGCGAATATGGCGTCCTTGGCGAACAGGAAATCGCTGACGACGACCTGCGAAAACATCTCGGGTTGGCAGAGCTCGCGATACTGCTCCACCCGCTGGAACAGGAAGTACATCTGGGTCTGGAAGGCATAGCGCGACCCGTCCGCGTAGAAGCGCTCGAGGAAGGGGTTCTCCTCGGGCTTCTCCAGCATCAGCTCGGCGCCGAGGTGAGCAGCGAGCCTGCGTGCGAGCGAGCTCTTGCCCACGCCGATGGGCCCTTCGACAGCGATGTGGCGGCATGCCGCCAGGGAGAAGTCGGACATCAGATCAAGGGATTCAGAAGTACGCGAGACGCGCTGCCCGCTCACTCGCGCCAGCAGCGTAGTCACGCTGCCATGAGTCGGCGTCACCAGTCCGGGCGCCAGTTCGGCCAGGGGCGCCAGGACGAAGGCTCGTTCGTGCATGCGCGGATGCGGCAGCGTGAGTCGCTCGGTTCGCAGTTGCACATCTCCGTAGAGAAGCAAGTCGAGGTCAAGAGTGCGTGGCGCGTTTCGATAAGGACGCTCGCGCCCATGGGCTTGCTCAATCGCCAGAAGTTCGGAAAGAAGCTCGTCGGGCGCAAGCGTGGTGTCAAAGGCCACGACGGCGTTGTAGAAGTCCGGGCCGCCGGCATCGATCGGGGCCGAGACATAGACAGCCGACGCTTGCATCTGCGACACGCCGGACAAGGCCGCCAAGCTGCGAACCGCCGCCCGCATGGCGGCCAGCGGCTCGCCCAGGTTGGCACCCAGGCCCACGTAGGCTCGCGACGAAGGCATCGAGATCAATCAGGCTGCGAACCGGAGCTAGGCTCGAGCGACGCTGCCTGAAGGCTTGCGACGCCGGCGGCGCCGCTTCTTGGCGGCCGCCTCCTCAGGTGCGGCAGTGCCGGCAGCGCGGCGGGCTTGTCCTTGCTCACGCGCCAAGTCCATCAGGTGGCGGCGCTCCTGGACGTCGGCCAGCGAGAACTCCTCCCACCAGCGGGCGAGTTCTTCTTCGACTTCGCCGGCATCGGCTCGCAGCCGCAGGAAGTCGAAGCCGGCGCGAAAGCGCGGCTGCTCGACGAGCGTGAAAGGTCCGTTGCCCGTGCGACGCTCGAAGCGAGGCTGCATCATCCAGACCTCGCGCATGTCGGCGGCCAGCTTGCCGCGTCCGGAGATGTCGCCGATGCGGGCATTGAACACTTCATCGATCGCCATGCCGAGCGCCTGGAAAGCCGGCTCGCCACGCGCCTTCTGACGCGTCCAGCGATCTTGCACGTCATGCCACAGCAGGCAGGCCAGCATGAAGCTGGGCGCCACTGACTTGCTTTCCTCTACGCGGCGGTCCGTGTCGGCCAGGGCAAGCTGGACGAATTTTTCGCGGCCGTCGTGGTGCTTCTGCTCGTCGAGCACGACGTCGAGGATCGGAAATACGCCGCGGTGCAGGCCCTGCTTGCGCAGCTCTTCCATGCTGGCCAGTGAGTGACCGGTCTGCAGCAGCTTGATGATCTCGTCGAAAAGGCGCGACTGCGGCACGTTGTCGAGCAAATCGGCCATGCGGCGCATCGGCTCGCGGGTCTTTGGTTCGATCTCGAAGCCCAGCTTGGCGGCAAAGCGCACCACGCGGATGATGCGAACCGGGTCCTCGCGGTAGCGTGTCTCCGGATCACCGATCATTCGCAGGAGCTTCTTCTTCGCGTCGCGGATCCCATGGTGGTAGTCCACCACGATCTCGCGCTGCGGGTCGTAGTACATCGCATTGATGGTGAAGTCGCGCCTCGCCGCATCTTCGAGCTGCGGACCCCAGACGTTGTCGCGCAGCACCCGGCCGCTGGCATCGACGACATGGCTCTTGCCGGCAAGATCATGCCTGGAGGTCTTCTCGTTGCCGGCAACCTGCTCGGCCACCGTGTTGTCGAGGTAGGCGCGGAAGGTCGACACCTCGATCACCTCGTGTTCGCGCCCTCGTCCGAACACCACATGCACGATGCGAAAACGGCGGCCGATGATGAACGCGCGCCTGAAGAGGCTCTTGACCTGCTCTGGCGTGGCATTGGTGGCCACATCGAAATCCTTCGGCCGCAAGCCGAGGATGAGATCGCGCACCGCCCCGCCGACGATATACGCCTCGTAGCCGGCTTCGGCCAGCGTGCGCACGACCTTGATGGCGCGCTCGTCCAGCAAGGTGAGGTCGATGCCATGCTCGGCCTTGAGCACTTCGACGCGCTTGCCGGTGTGCAGCTTGGGCTTGTCATCCTTGCCTGGCGTGGCATCGGTGGACTTCCCTAGCAGCTTATTGATGAGTTTCTTGATCATTGAACAGTTTCAGGATGCGCCAACCCCGCTCCATGGCCGTGGTTTCGAGGACCTGAGAAGGATTGGTCGCCACCGGGTCGCTCGCGCGTTCAAGAAGGGGGAGGTCATTGGGCGAATCGCTGTAGAAGGTGGTGCGTTCGAACTCTTCCCAACGTCGCCCCAGCTGGTCCAGCCATTTCACCACGCGCGTGACCTTGCCGTCGCGATAGGAGGGTACGCCCTGGATGCGACCCGTGATGTTACCGGCCGCGTCGCGCTCCAGCTCGATGGCCAGCAGATGGCTGACCCCGAAGGCCTCGGCGATCGGACGGGTGACGAACTCATTGGTCGCCGTGACGATGGCCACCAGGTCGCCACGGGCCTCGTGCTCGCGCACCAGCTCGACGGCCGCGGGCGTGATGCGAGGTCGCACGATCTCGGCCATGAAGCGCTCCTGGATCCAGTCGCGTTCAGACTGTGTGCGCTGACGCCAGGGTGCGGTCGTGAACGCTATGTAGGCATCGACGTCCAGGGCGCCGGCCAGATATTGGGCATAGAAGGCATCGTTACCGGTGCGGAATTCGGCGACATCGGCCCAGCCCACGTCCACCAGGAACTCGCCGAAGGCGTGGTCGGAATCGAAGGGCAGCAGCGTGTGGTCCAGGTCGAAGAGGCAGAGGTTGCGATGAAGGAAGCTCATGCACCCTCCTCGGCCAGCATCTGCTTGAGCAAGGGCACGGTCACGGCGCGATGGGTCGCGAGTGCGTAGCGGTCCAGCCGGTCGAGCAGGCCGATCAGGCTGCCCAGGTCGCGCGAAAAGCGCGTCAACAAATAGCTCATTACCTCATCCGACAAAATGATGCCTCGCTGATCGGCGTCGCGGCGCAGCACGGCGCGGCGCTCGCTCTCGGTCAGCGGTAGAACATGAAGAACGTGGCCCCAGCCCAGTCGAGTGCGGAGATCGTCGCGAACCGGCAGATCGACCGGCGGAAGCGTACCCGCCGCAGCCACCGGCAGACCATGCGTGCTTGCTTGCACGAACAGACCGAAGGCGGCGTGCTGCTGCTCGGCATCGTAGGAGCCGCAATCGTCGAGGACGATCATGCGCCAGGATTCGTCGAACTCCCAGGGCGCGGACATGGACGCGTCGAACCAGCCCACCCGTCCGCCGGCGCATTGCACCTCGTACGCGAGGGCGCGCAGCAAGTGGGTCTTGCCGGCGCCCTCCTCACCCCAGAGGTAGGCCGGGGCGGGTCGATCCTGCGTCAGCAGGCCGCGCAATTGCTCGAGCAGCGCCTGGTTCGCGCCAGTCAGGAAGGTATCGAAACTTTGGGCCTCGCTTGGCCCCAGGCCCAATGGAATTTGCCTCATTGCATCTGATGTGCCGACCAGCTTCTTTCCCCGGCTGGGCTCGCAATGGCAAGGCAAAGACCTGCGCAATACGCGGGGCATCCTGGCGTTCGGTCCTGACGGGGGCAGAGGGTCATGCGAAAAGAGAGTGGGGGTGGTGCCCCGTTAAAATCCGCGCAAATTCTATAGGCCGGCCCCAGTGCGCCGGCGGCCTGCCATGTCCAATACCCCCCTCTCCTACCGCGATGCCGGTGTCGATATCGATGCTGGCGACGCCCTCGTCGATCGCATCAAGCCCCTGGCAAAGCGCACGCAGCGCGAAGGTGTGCTCGGCGGCATCGGGGGTTTCGGGGCCCTGTTCGAGGTGCCCAAGCGCTACAAGGAACCGGTGCTCGTCAGCGGCACCGATGGCGTGGGCACCAAGCTGAAGCTGGCCTTCGAATGGGGCGCGCACGACACCGTGGGCATCGACCTGGTTGCTATGAGCGTCAACGATGTGCTCGTTCAGGGGGCCGAGCCGCTCTTCTTCCTCGACTATTTCGCCTGCGGCAAGCTCGATGTCGATACGGCCGCCCGCGTGGTCGGTGGAATCGCCCGCGGCTGCGAGGAATCGGGCTGCGCCCTCATCGGCGGCGAAACCGCCGAGATGCCCGGCATGTACCCTGCCGGCGAATACGACCTCGCGGGGTTCTGCGTCGGGGCGGTCGAGAAGTCGGGCATCGTCGACGGCCGCGACATCGTTGCGGGCGACGTGGTGCTGGGCCTGGCCTCCAGCGGCGTTCATTCGAATGGCTATTCGCTCGTGCGCAAGATCGTCGAGCGCGCAGGCGAGCAGTTGCCGACGATGCTGGACGGGGTTCCTTTTCGTGAGCGCGTGATGGCGCCCACGCGCCTCTATGTGAAGCCAGTGCTGGCCGTTCTGCAGAAGGTTCCTGTCAAGGGCATGTCCCACATCACCGGAGGCGGGCTGGCCGAGAACATTCCGCGCTGCCTGCCGGCCAACGCCAAGGCTGTCATCCGCAACTCGGCCTGGCCCCGGCCCGAGATCTTCTCGTGGTTGCAACGCGAAGGTGGCGTCGAGGAAAGCGAGATGCACCGCACCTTCAACTGCGGCATCGGCTTTGTGCTGGTCGTCTCGCCGGCGGACGCGGACCGCGCCACGCAACTGCTGCAGCAGCATGGCCAGACGGTGTACCGCATCGGGAAGATTGACGCCCGCCAGGGCGACGAGCACCAAACGCAGGTGATCTGAGGAGCGGTCTGCGCGCTGCAGCGCGCAGCAATCAATGCAGGCGAGCGGGCCGCCCGCCGCGGCGCAAGGCGGCCAGCCGGTCGACCATCGCCAGCCTGTCATCGGCATGCTCTGCACGGTGCACATAGGCCGATAGATCGGCGATCGCCTCGTCGCTGTGGCCAAGCTCGGCGTGCGCAAGCCCGCGGTCGCGCAGTTCATCGAGCACCTGCGGAAGCAGGACGACAAGGCGCTCCGACACCGCCAGGACGCGCGGCCAATCCTTCGTCGCGCGATAGATCTCCTTGAGATTGCGCAGCATGCGCGCCACCACCTCGCGCGGTGTCGCCGCCTGCAGGAAGAGGCCGAGCGGCATGTCGAATTCCCCGACCAGCCCTTGCTGGCGCTTGTACGGCGCCAGGCGTTCGTCCAGGTCCTCGCGGGACAGCGAGACACCACTGAAGGGATCGATGACCACCTCTCCCTGCGGCATCTTGAGCTTGACGAGGAAGTGCCCCGGAAAGGAAACGCCGCGCGCCTGAAGGCCGATCTGGGTGGCCATCTCGATGTAGATCACCGCAAGCGAGATCGGAATGCCGCGCCGCGACTGCAATACGATGTTCAGGCAACTGTTGTAGGGATCGTAATAGTCGTTCACGTTGCCGGCGAAGCCCAATTCGCCGAAGAAATAGCGGTTGAGCATGCGCAAGCGCTGGACCGGCGGGGCATCGGCGGCCAAGCGGCGCCTGAGCCGCTCGCAGAGCGCATCGATCTCGGCCAGTGTTTCCTGCATGTCCAGGTCGGGGAACTCGTCCTGGGCAAGCGACAGGGCCACTTCCGTCAAGGAAAAGCTGGCGTCATCGGCCACGAGGGCCGAAAAATATTCCAGTGTGGAGGGAACCTCGAACTGCATGAAGCCAGTGTAGTCGGCGCAACCACGGCGCTTCAACCGCGTCGAACGAGCTGCCTGAGCTTCGTGCCCAGCAACAGCAGGACACCAAAATACAGGCACGCCGAGCCCGCCAGCGCAAGCGCCAGCCAAGCAATGCGCTGCCATGGCTCGGCACCCAGTCCGGTCCAATCCAGCCATTGAGCCATCCAGGCCAGCGCCCCGGCCAGTGCCGCGCTCGCCACCGCAACGCGCAGCAGGAAGGGCCACCATCCCGCCATTGGTGCATATGAGCCGCATCGGCGCAGGCCCCATAGCAGCCAAGCGGCATTGAGCAAGGCCCCCAGGCCAATCGAGAGCGCCAGTCCCGCATGGGCCAAGCGCGGCACGAAGACAAGGTTGAATACCTGTGTCAGGACCAGTACGACAACGGCAATGCGGACCGGCGTACGGATGTCCTGCTTGGCATAGAAGCCGGGAGCCAGCACCTTCACGCCGACGAGCCCCATCAGGCCGACCCCGTAGCCCATCAAGGCCAGGGTCGTCTGCTGTACGTCACGCTCGCTGAAGGCCCCGTAGTGATAGAGCACGGCCACCAGCGGCTTGGCAAATGCCAGCAAGGCCACCGCGCACGGCATGGCCAGCAGAACCACGAGGCGCAAGCCCCAATCGAGCAAGGCCGAGTAGCGCTCGTGCTCATCCTTGGCTTGGGCGGCCGACAGCTGCGGCAACAGCACGACGCCCAGCGCGACCCCCAGCATGGCGGTCGGAAACTCCATCAGGCGATCGGCGTAGGTGAGCCAGGAGACACTGCCTGTGGCGAGGTGCGAGGCGATCTGCGTGTTGATCAAGAGCGAAAGCTGAGCCACCGAAACACCCAGCAGGGCCGGCGCCATCTGACGAAGGATGTGCCGGACGCCGTCGTGCGCCCAGGCCTGGCGCACAGACCTCAGGCGCGGAAGCACGCCGATGCGCGCGAGCGCCGGAATCTGGACCGCAAGCTGCAGCAAGCCGCCGCCCATCACACCGGCAGCCATGGCATAGATTGGCACGATGCCCCAGCGCTCGAATTGCGGAGCCAGCCAGGCCGCCGCGCCGATCATCGACAGGTTGAGCAGCACAGGTGTAGCGGCGGGCACGGCAAAGTGGCGCCAAGTGTTCAGGATGCCGGCCGACAGGGCAACCAGCGACATGAAGCCAATGTAGGGAAACATCCAGCGGGTCATCACCACGGCGGCTTCGAAGCCCTGTGGATTCGACTTGAGACCCGCCGCCATGGCATAGACCAGCACCGGGGCGCCGATCACTCCGACGACGCAGGTGACAAGCAGTGCCCAGAACAGCACCGTGGCCACCGCGTCCACCAAGCTCCTCGTCGCATCGTCGCCATTGCGGGCACGACTCGCGCCCAGGATCGGCACGAATGCCTGGGAAAAGGCGCCTTCGGCAAACAGGCGCCGGAGCAGGTTGGGTATGCGGAAGGCGACGTTGAAGGCATCGGTCCAGGCGCTGGCGCCGAAGCTGGCCGCCACGAGCAGTTCGCGAATGAGCCCGGTGATCCTGGATGCCAGGGTGAAAAGCGAGACGGTGGAGGCTGCGCGCAGCAGATTCATGTGCTGAACAAAGATGTTCCGAGGCAAAAACGCGCGATTATGGCGACCGTTTGCGAAAGTGCCCACTGACGCCGATGGGATCCGCTCCTCGGAGCTTTGCGTCCAGGCCGTGACAAATGCTATACTTCGCCTCTTTGCTCAACCCGCAGAAGCAATACCCCCTATGGCAACCTCCTCCAAAGCCAAGAAGAAGACCGTCCGAATTGCATCGGGCCGCAAGCGCGCACGTCAGGACATCAAGCTCAACGCTGCAAACTCCTCCCTGCGTTCCAGGTTCCGCACGGTCGTCAAGAACGTGCAAAAGGCTGTGGTGGCCGGTGACAAGACCAAGGCCGCCGAGTTGTTCAAGAGCGCACAGGTCGTGATCGACTCTGTGGCCGACAAGGGCATCTTCCACAAGAATAAGGCCGCTCGCCACAAGAGCCGCCTTTCCGCCTCCATCAAGGCGCTGTCGGCCTGATAGCCGATCCGGGTTGAGAAAAGAAAAGGGCTCGCTGATGCGAGCCCTTTTTCATTGGCGCTTCACTCGCGCCAGTGACGTCTCGCGGATCAAGCCTTGGGCGGTTCTGGCACCAGGCAGGCTTCTACCACCTGGAGGCCGTTGTCTCGCGCGAAATTGATGACGAAGTCCCAGGCCATGGGCTCGACCTCGCGGACTGCTTCATTGACCACCACGCACTTGACTCCATTCACCAAGGTCGGCACGCAGTAGGGCGAATAGCCGATCTCATGGTCGGGGCGAGCCGACTGGGCGCCCCCGGGACGGAAGCGGGACATCACTCCTGCGAGCCGTTCGGCCCAATCGCTGGGCCGGAAGGTGCGGCCATCCTTGGTGATCCCTTGTATGAAGATCTCGCGAGGTTTGGGAAGCGTCATGAGTTGCGAAGCTTGATTGCCGCTTGTGGCGGCATGCGCGGTGCGAAGTGTAGTCGTTGCGGCGCAGCCATTCGCCAGGGGCCGATAGAATGGTTCGCCGACGCGGAGTTGGAGCCCTGCAGCGCAGCGCTTGCCTCCGCGGTTTTGCTTTTTGGAGCCGACATGACTGAGCCGCAGAAGGACACGCCGCCCGCCACGCATCTGATGAATACCTACAGCCGCCTGCCGATCGCGCTGTCGCATGGCCAGGGCGCGTGGGTGTGGGACACCGAGGGCCGGAAGTACCTCGACGGCCTCGGTGGCATCGCGGTCAATACGCTCGGTCATGCCCATCCGAAGCTGGTGCCCGCCCTGCAGGATCAAGTCGCCAAGCTGATCCACAGCTCCAACTACTATCAGGTGCCCTTGCAGGAGCAACTTGCCGCCAAGCTCGTCGAGCTATCCGGACTCAGCAAGGTGTTCTTCTGCAGCACCGGCCTCGAAGCCAACGAGGCTGCCATCAAGATCGCCCGCAAGTACGGCCACGACCAGGGTATCGAGATGCCGGAGATCGTGGTCTATGAAAAGGCCTTCCACGGCCGCTCGATCGCCACGCTCTCGGCCACCGGCAATGCCAAGGTCCAGAAGGGCTTCGAGCCGCTCGTGCCCGGCTTCGTGCGTGTTCCCTTGAACGATGCTGCGGCTCTCGAAGAGGTGGCCCGCACCCGGCCGAACGTTGTGGCCGTGTTCCTCGAAACGATCCAGGGCGAAGGCGGCATCAATCCGGCGCGCGCCGACTACCTGCGCGAAGCGCGCCGCATCTGCGACGAGCGCGGCTGGCTCTTGATGATCGACGAGGTGCAATGCGGCCTCGGACGCACAGGCAAGTGGTTCGCGCACCAGTGGGCGGGCATCGTGCCCGACGTGATGCCGCTCGCCAAGGGCCTGGGCTCGGGCGTGCCCGTGGGCGCGGTCGTGGCAGGCCCGAAGGCCGCCGACGTATTCGGCCCCGGCAACCATGGCACCACGTTCGGAGGCAACCCCCTTGCCATGCGTGCCGGCATGGAAACCCTGCGCATCATGGAGGAAGAGGGCCTGGTCGCCAGCGCAGGACGAGTCGGCGCGGCGCTGAGTGCCGGCCTGGAGCGCGAGCTGGCGGGCGTCCCAGGCGTGGTGGAGATTCGTGGCCAGGGGCTGATGCTCGGCATCGAGCTGGAGCGACCCTGCGGCGACCTCCTCAAGCTCGCCATGGAAGCCGGCCTGCTTCTTAGCGTGACGGCCGACAGCGTGATCCGCCTGGTACCGCCGCTCATCCTCAGCGAGGACGAGGCCGCGCAGATCGTCGCCATCCTGTGCCCCTTGATCAAGAGCTTCCTGGCCAAGCCGGCGACCTGACAGCCGCAAGAGGAGACTGCCATGAAGCCGGGGCCGACATTGATGAAGCACTACCTGCAGTTCAAGGATCTGCGCGCAGAGGAATATGCCTACCTCTTCCGACGCGCCGACATCATCAAGCGACGCTTCAAGAACTACGAGAAGTACACGCCACTGGTGGATCGGACGCTGGCGATGATCTTCGAGAAGGCTTCCACCCGCACGCGCGTGAGCTTCGAGGCGGGCATGTACCAGCTGGGCGGCTCGGTGGTGCACCTCACCACCGGCGACAGCCAGATGGGCCGCTCCGAGCCCGTCGAAGACAGCGCCCGGGTCATCTCGCGCATGGTCGACCTGGTGATGATCCGCACCTACGAGCAGACCAAGCTCGAGGCCTTTGCCGCCCACTCGCGCGTGCCGGTCATCAACGGCCTCACCAACGAGTTCCATCCCTGCCAGATCCTGGCCGACATCTTCACCTTCATCGAGCACCGCGGCTCCATCCAGGGCAAGACGGTAGCCTGGGTGGGTGACGGCAACAACATGGCCAACACCTGGCTGCAGGCCGCCGAGATCCTGGGCTTCAAGGTGCACCTGAGCACGCCCAGCGGCTACGAGGTCGATCCCGCGCTCGCCAATATCAAGGACACGGCCTGCTTCAAGACCTTCACGAACCCGATGGACGCCTGCCGCGACGCCGACCTCGTCACGACGGACGTGTGGACCAGCATGGGCTACGAGGCCGAGAACGAAACGCGCCGACAGGCTTTCGCCGACTGGTGCGTGGACGCCGACATGATGGCCCATGCCAAGCCTGATGCCCTGTTCATGCACTGCCTGCCTGCGCACCGGGGCGAAGAAGTCTCGACCGAGGTGATCGACGGACCGCAATCGGTCGTGTGGGACGAAGCGGAGAACCGCATGCACGTGCAGAAGGCCTTGATGGAGTTCCTGCTGCTAGGGCGCATTGGCTGAACTCATCGACCGCCAGCGGCGCCACCGTCGCCAGCACAGGCCCGCATAGACGGCGCCATTGACGGCCAGCACCAGGCCCCCGAGCCAGGCCTGCATCGCAGGAGTGAGGCCCGCCGGGTAGAGCAAGGGCATCAGGTACTGCTCGACGAAGCTGCTGTCATATCCCCGCTCGCCGCCCGCGACTCGCAACCGGTTCTCCAGCGGCGTGAGCGGACAGATGCCGGCGCTGAACTCGATCCACGCGCCCCACGCCACGGCAGGCAAGTGCAGCCATGCCAGCCCGGGCCGGCGCCACGCAAGCAGGCCCCCCGCCATCACGAAGATCACGAAGGCCAGGTGCAGGAGCACGACAGCGTCGGCCAGCAGTCGGTAGACCATGGCCCGGAGCCTACGCCGTTGGGAATAACCGACACCATGGTTTTTTTCGCGGTGCTAGAAACGGCGCTCTTCTCCGCCGATAGTCCTTGTCATGAAGCGCCTGTGGGACATTTCCCCGCCCCTGCACACCCGCAGCCCTGTATTCCCGGGTGACACGCCCTACTCGCAGATCTGGGGCGCAATCCTGGGCCCAGGCTGCCCTGTCAATGTCAGCCAGATCACGACCTCGCCGCACGCCGGCGCGCATGCGGACGCGCCCCTCCACTACGCCAACGACGCCACGCCGATAGGCCTGGTCCCGCTCGATCCTTACCTCGGCCGCTGCCGTGTGATCCATGCGATCGACGTCGGCCCGCTGGTGCGGCCGGGCCACCTCGCACATGCCGAGGTGCAACTGCCACCACGCGTGCTCGTGCGCACCTGCCAACAGGCCGTGTTCGACCGTTGGATCGACGATTTCGCCGCCTTTGCGCCGGAAACCCTCGAGTGGCTGGCCGACCGCGGCGTGCGGCTGGTGGGCATCGACACGGCCTCGGTGGACCCCGCGGCCAGCAAGACGCTCGACGCGCACCAGGTGCTGCTCGCGCGTGAGTTGCGGGTGCTCGAGAACCTCGTGCTCGACGACGTCGCCGAAGGCGACTACGAGCTGATCGCCCTGCCGCTGAAGCTCATCGAAGCCGATGCCAGCCCGGTACGCGCCGATCCTGCGCGAGCTTTGAAAGGAATGCCCGTGACACTGCCTCCCTCCCTCACGCGCGAGGACTGCCAAGCCCGCGATGCGACCGATCCGCTGTCCTCCCTGCGAGAACAGTTCGATCTGCCCGAAGGCATCATCTACCTCGACGGCAATTCGCTCGGCGTGTTGCCGAAGGCCACCGCGGCGCGAGTGCAGCAAGTGGTGCGGGACGAATGGGGCAAGGACCTCATCAAGAGCTGGAACACCGCCAGCTGGATCGACCTGCCACGGCGCGTGGGCAACAAGATCGCGCGGCTGGTCGGCGCCGGCGAGGACGAACTGGTGGCCGCCGACTCCACCTCGGTCAACCTCTACAAGGTGCTCCACGCCGCCTCTCGCATCGTGAGGCAGGACGCGCCTCACCGCCGCGTGATCGTCTCCGAGCGCAGCAACTTCCCGACCGATCTCTACATCGCCGAAAGCCTTGCAAGGGAGCTGGGCTGGACGCTCAAGCTGATCGAGCCCGAGCAGGTGGCCGAGGCGCTCACCCCGGAGGTGGCGGTGCTGATGCTCACGCACGTCAACTACCGCACCGGGCTCATGCACGACATGCCCGCCGTCACGCGGGCCGCGCACCAGGCGGGAGCCTTGATGCTGTGGGACTTGTGCCATTCGGCCGGCGCCGTCCCGGTGGACCTGAAGCGCTCGGGCGCCGACTTCGCCGTGGGCTGCGGCTACAAGTACCTCAACGGCGGCCCCGGATCGCCCGCCTTCGTGTGGGTCCATCCGCGCCACGCCGACCGGTTCTGGCAGCCCCTGGCGGGCTGGATGGGCCATGCAGCGCCTTTCCAGTTCACGGCGCAATACCAGCCCGCGCCAGGCATCACGCGCTACCTGTGCGGCACGCCGTCGGTGATCGCCCTGGCCGCACTCGAATGCGGCGTCGACACCGTGCTCGCCGCTCAGGACCTTGGGGGCATGGAGGCGCTGCGCGCCAAGTCGATCGCGCTGACCGACTTGTTCGCCCAGCTCGTCGAGGCTCGCTGCAGCGGCCATGGCCTCTCGGTCGTGTCGCCGCGCGAAGCGGCGCTTCGTGGCAGCCAGGTCTGCCTGGCGCGCGCCGAGGGCGGCTACGCGATCGTGCAGGCGCTGATCGCGCGCGGCGTGATCGGCGACTTCCGTGCCGGTGACGCGCAGGCGCCCGACATCCTGCGCTTCGGCTTCACGCCGCTGTACCTGCGCCACGTCGATGCGTGGGACGCCGTCGAGCATCTTCGGCAGGTGATGCAGACCGGCGAATGGCGCGAGGCGCGTTTCAACCAGCGCTCCGCAGTGACTTGAGGCTCGCAGAGAACACCATGACCCGATCCCGCACCGAAAAGATCGTCCACGAGGAGCGCGCCAAGCTCGACTTCTCCAAGGACATGAGCTACTCCGACTACCTGCGGCTCGACGAGCTGCTGTCGGCGCAGCATCCGCGCTCGCCCGACCACAACGAGATGCTCTTCATCGTGCAGCACCAGACCAGCGAGCTGTGGATGAAGCTGATGCTGCACGAGCTGCGCGCAGCGATCGACCGTGTCTCGCGCGACGATTTGCCCAGCGCCTTCAAGATGCTGGCACGCGTGAGCAAGATCATGGAGCAGCTCGTGCATGCCTGGGACGTGCTGGCGACCATGACGCCGCCGGAGTACTCCGCCATCCGGCCCTACCTGTCGAACTCCAGCGGCTTCCAGAGCTGGCAGTACCGCTGCATCGAGTTCGCCCTCGGCAACAAGAACGCGGCCATGCTCAAGCCTCACTCGCACAGCGCCGCGCGGCTGGCTGAAGTGGAGGCGGCGTATCGTGCGCCTTCGCTGTACGACGAGGCGCTGCGCCTGCTCGCGCGCCGCGGCTTGGCCATTCCCGCGACGCACACCGACCGCGATTGGAGCGAGCCCTACGCCGAAAGCGACGCGGTGGAGCAGGCCTGGCTGCAGGTGTATCGCGACCCTCGCGGCCACTGGGACCTGTACGAACTTGGCGAGGAACTCACCGATCTGGAAGACGCCTTCCGCCTGTGGCGCTTTCGGCACGTCACCACCGTCGAGCGCGTGATCGGCTTCAAGCGCGGCACAGGCGGCACCTCGGGGGTGGGCTATCTGCGCAAGATGCTCGACGTGGTCCTGTTTCCCGAGATCTGGAAGCTGCGCACGGATCTTTGACCCCCGGTCTGGCTCAAAAGCCCTCGATGCTCAGCGCGTCGCGCACCGCCGCCACCTGCCGACGCGAAACCGCCAGCCACTCATCGACGCCGGCCACTCGCACTGCCCAGCCTTCCTTGCCGCTGTCGTCGTCTTCCCCAGGCGCCAGGCGCCGCTCGAGCGCACGGACGGCGCGGCGCGCCACCAGCGCATTGCGGTGAATGCGCAGGAAGCGCGCGCCCAGCCGCTCCTCGAGGTCGGCCAGCGAATCGTCGAGCACATAGGTATGTTCGGCGGTGCGCAAGGTGACGTACTTCAGCTCGGCCTTGAGGTAGAGCACCTCCGACACCGGCACCCGCGTTACGCGCCCGCGGTCGTTGACCACGAGCGCGGGCTCGTCGCCCTCGTCGCTCGGGGGCCGCAGCTTCAAACGCTCGGCGACGCGCTCCAGCGCCGCTTGCAAGCGTTCCTTGCGAACCGGCTTGGTCAGGTAGTCGACCGCCTCCAGTTCGAACGCGGTCACGGCGTGCTCAGGGTGTGCAGTCACGAAGACCACCGCCGGCGCATCGTCACGCTGTCGCAATTCGGCAGCGAGCTTCGTTCCGTCGGGGCCCGGCATCTGCACGTCGAGCAGCACCACGTCGCAGTTGTGCTGGCTGAGCCAGACCAGGGCCTGCGTGGCCGATGCGGTCTCACCCACCACGTTGGCTGCCGGAGTCTCGGTGTCCTGCACCAGGCCGCGCAACCGCACGCGGGCCAACTCCTCATCGTCAACGATAAGAACCCGTAGCATGTCGAGTGTCCTCCTTGCGTATGGGCCGCGGTCCATCGGCCAGCGGTATCGAAATCTGCACGCGCCAGGTGTCGTCCTCGGGGCCCGCCGAAAAATGCGCGCTCACATCGTGCATCAGGCGCAGGCGTTCCTTGACGTTGCGCAGTGCCATGCCGTGGCCGGTCACCGCGCCGGCCCGGTCGGCAGGTGGCAGGGAGTTGGCCACCGAGACGAGCACATGGCCGCGCCGAACCTTGGTGCGCACCCGCACCCAGCCGCCCTGCGACGCCGGCTCCACGCCATGGCGCACCGCGTTCTCGACCAGCGGCTGCAACAGCAGCGGCGGCACCCGGGCGGGCGTTGCGGTGTGATCGAGCTCCCAGCTCACCTGCAGCCGATCACCAAAGCGGATCTGCTCGATCGCCAGGTAGCGGCGGGCGAGCTCGACTTCTTCGCCCAAGGTCACTGCATCGCCCGAGTCGACCAGGGCGACGCGAAACAATTCCGAAAGATCCTCCAGCACCGCCTCGGCACGCGCCGGATCGATGCCGGACCAGGGCGATGGCGGTGTTCAGCGTGTTGAAGAGGAAATGAGGTCGGATCCGCGATTGCAGTTCGGCCAGCCGCGCCGCCGTGGCGGCCGGCAGCTCGCTGCGCGCTCGCAGTCGCAGCGCGTAGAACAGCGCCGCCGCCAGGGCGGCCCCGGCGAGCATCGGCGGCCATGCAAGAAACCCCGCGGTGCCGCGGATCTCCGCCAGGCCGACCTGCCACCAGCCATAGGCGCCGCACAGCGCCCCCAGGCTCACCGCAGCGACCCATTGGAAGTGTTCGGGCATGGCGGTCAAGGGCCGCTTGAGCGCACAGGCAACCACGAGCCACAGGAGTGTCGACGGCAAGGCCACCGCAGCAGCGTAGGCGAAGCCGAACAGCCACTGGCTCCATCCGGCACTCACGAAGCTCATGCCCACGGCCACCACGGCATGCACGAAGAGCAGCGCGCGCAGCACCACGCCGATGTGGCAGGCATCGAAGGGCGAAAGCGCCTGCGCCGCGGCCGAGGCGCTCCCCACGCGGTCGAAGATGGTGGTCGTGCCGAACCTGCTGGATGGCACGCCTTGACGGTCCGCCGGGACGGGGTGGGAGCCTGTATGGGACAAGCGGCAGTCTCCTCTGAGCCGAAAACGCACGGCCCCCTAGAATCAGGCCGTTAAGCGCAGACTTTAGCAAGCCGTTCATCCAACCATGTCCACGAATCAACTCGACAAAAAATCCGAAGCCTGGTCCGCGCTTTTCACCGAGCCGATGAGCGACCTGGTGAAGCGCTACACCGCCAGCGTCTTTTTCGACCAGCGCCTGTGGCAGCGCCGACATCCAGGGCTCGCTGGCGCACGCCGAGATGCTGGCTGACCAGGGTGTGATTTCGCCCGACGACCGCGCCGCCATCGAGCGCGGCATGGCCCAGATCGTCCATGAGATCGAGTCCGGCGCCTTCGAGTGGAAGCTCGACCTCGAAGACGTGCACCTCAACATCGAGGCCCGCCTGACCCAGCTCGTCGGCGACGCCGGCAAGCGCCTGCACACCGGCCGCAGCCGCAACGACCAGGTGGCAACCGACGTGCGCCTGTGGCTGCGCGGCGAGATCGACCTGATCGACGGCCTGCTCGACGAGCTGCAGCGCTCGCTGCTGGCGATCGCCGAGAAGAACGTCGACGTGATCCTGCCCGGCTTCACCCACCTGCAGGTGGCGCAGCCGGTGAGCTTCGGCCACCACATGCTGGCCTATGTGGAGATGTTCGCGCGCGATGCCGAGCGCATGGCCGACGTGCGCAGGCGCGTCAACCGGCTGCCGCTGGGCGCCGCCGCGCTGGCTGGCACCAGCTATCCGCTGGACCGCGAGCGCGTGGCCCGCACGCTGGGAATGGAAGGCGTGTGCCAGAACTCGCTGGACGCGGTGAGCGACCGCGACTTCGCGATCGAATTCACGGCTGCCGCTTCACTGGCGATGGTGCACATCAGTCGCGCCTGAGCGAAGAGCTGATCCTGTGGATGAGCCAGAGCTTCGGCTTCATCGACATCGCCGACCGCTTCAGCACCGGCTCGTCGATCATGCCGCAGAAGAAGAACCCCGACGTGCCCGAGCTCGCGCGCGGCAAGACCGGCCGCGTGGTGGGCCACCTGATGGGCCTGATCACCCTGATGAAGGGCCAGCCCCTGGCCTACAACAAGGACAACCAGGAAGACAAGGAGCCGCTGTTCGACACCGTCGACACGCTGAAGGACACGTTGCGCATCTTTGCCGAGATGGTCGGCGGCATCACCGTCAAGCCCGAGGCGATGGAGCAGCGCAGCGCTCAAGGGCTATGCCACCGCCACCGACCTGGCCGACTACCTGGTCAAGAAGGGCCTGCCCTTCCGCGATGCGCATGAAGCCGTCGCGCATGCGGTCAAGGTGGCCATCCAAGGTGGCGCCGACCTCGTCGAGCTGCCGCTGGAAACGCTCAAGAGCTTCTCGCCGCTCATCACCGAGGACGTCTACCAGGTGCTGTCGCTGCGCGGCTCGCTGCATGCACGCAACGTCCTTGGCGGCACGGCGCCCGGACAAGTCCGGGCGCAGATTGCGCGGCACCGCAAGAGGCTCGGCTGAGCCGGGCCGGGCGGTCAGTTCTCGAACCTGATCCGTTCGGCCTGGACCGTGGTTCCGTCGGCCTGGAGCTGGCCGCGCACCTCGACTTGCGCATTGGCCCGGCCGAGATCGGCCGCGGTGCCGTCGTCGAAGCGCGTGGTGGCGGTGTAGACGATCTTCACCCCGCGCACCACGAAGCTCCGCTCCGTGGCGTTGAAGGATTCCACCTCACCGAACAGGCGGAATTCCTCGACGTTGCGGAACTCGACCTTGCTCGCCCTGAGCACGCCGTTGCGAAGCGCACCCTCGACCTCGACACGAGCTCCGACCGCCAGGTTCGCGCTGCTGCCGTCCTCGAAGCGCGCCCCGGCTGCATCGACGGGCAGGCCGTTGACCTCGAAGCTCGTTCCCACGCCTGAATAGGCGGTGATGACGCCCTCCACTTCCGCTTCGTCGTGGTCGTCCAGTTCGCGACGCAGCTCCAGGCGCGTGGCGGTCCACCGGCCTGCGACCTGCGTGGTGTTGAGCCGCACGCGCACGAAGCTGCCATTGGCCAGGGCGGGCGGGTTGGCGATGCCGGAATAGGAGATCCTCGCCGTGCCGATGTTGAAGGTCCTGCCGACGGCATCGAGATTGCCAATGAATCCGCGCAGCTTGAAGTTGCTCGTGCCGGCGCTTTCCCTCTCGATGCGGGTGGCGGTGACCTGCCCGGCCTGCACGAAGCCGTACACCTCAAGGACCTGCCCGGTGGTTATCGCACCAAGGGTCAAACCGTCCTCGAACACCGTGCTGCTGTTCACCACGACGGACTGGCCGAGCACCGTGAGCGTATCGGCGGCATTGACGGCTTCCACCGGCCCCTTGATCTCGCTCACCACATTGACCGAGGTGGCATCGCCCGAACCCAGCGTGTCGGCGGTGCCGGCCGTGATGGACTCCGCCTCGATCTCGACCACCATGCCGAGCCTGAGGGAGCCCGAAGACGCCGACTCGTCGTCATCATCCGAGAACGATGCGCCGCTGTCGTCGAAACGCACCCCGTTGACGATGACGGAGCCGAAGCCCGAAATGCTGCCCACCGAGAACGAGCCGGTGCCTCCGGTGTCGACGCCGCCCGAGCCGCCACTCCCGCCCCCACCCCCGCAAGCCGCGACGATGAGACCTGCGGCCAGCAAGGCCAGGCCAAGCCGACCCTGTCGCCCGAGAAGCCGATGAATCGAGCTGCTCATGGTGATTCCTCCTGAGGCGTTGTGAGGCCGGAAGCGTCCGCGGGCGTCGCTTCCGTATACGTATAGAGGCCGATGCGCAGCCGCTGGTCCTGGGCTCGCCCGGCGGCGCGGTCCTGCTCGATGAAGGCCCGCAATGCAGGCGCCATCGCGGCGAGCAGCGACTGCCACTGCGTGGTGATGAGCGCGCGAGCTGCTTCCAGTGATTGCTGCGAGAGCTCGTCGGCAAACAGCGCCTGCTCGAAATGGCGCTTGCCGTCGGACAGCACGTTGGCCACCGCGGCCGACAGGTGGTCGCCGACATTGGCGCCGAGAAACCCGAGCATGCGATCCATGTCGCCCCGGGGCACGAAGGCTTCGCTCAAAAGGTGGACCTGGCCCTCGGTCTCGTCCACCCTGGCAAGGCCAAGGCGGCACAGCTCCTCCAACAAGCTGCGCGGGTGAACGTCACGGGTGACCGATTGGGCCAGGTCCTCAAAACTCGGGGCGCTTCCCTGGCGGGGGAGCGGTCTCGGGCCTCCTTCCGGCGTGCGCAGGGCGGGGTCGCTCATCCAGCGCGTGAACACTTGCGTGGCGGGAGACTTCCGCACCGGCGCCCGGTGTTCGTCACGCTGCACCAGCCGCGTGACTTCCCGCCGGTTGAGACCGGTGGCGGCACTGATGCGGCTCACTGCGCGGTGCGCAGCGACTCCAGGATGGGCCGCTCGGGCCGCGTCCACGTAGGCCGCCTTCAGCGTCTCCTGGACTGGGGCGAACGGCACGCCGCGCGCCACCGCCAGTTGCGCCAAGGGCTTTAGCAAGGCCCGGCAGGCGTCGAGCACGGCGGCAGGAACGGCGGGCCCAACGGCATCCGGGTCAGGAGAAGAGACGGTCGATGAGCGATCCATGGCGAGCTGTCTTTCGAACGGCCTGCCACGATCTTAAATGTGCATCTTGCACATTTAAAGGCTATTGGACGAAGGCGCGTAACAAGGCGCATCCGGGTGCGGGTCGGGTTCGGACGGCCGCGAGACTCCTCAGACAGCCTCGGCCTGAGCCTTCGCGTGTCCTCGCAATTCCCGTCCGGCGCTGCGCAAGACGCGCCAGCCGGAACTGACCCCCAGCCCCGCCATGACCAGCGCGACGACAAGGTCCGGCCACGCCGTCCCCGTGCCGAATACGCCCAGCGCCGCCAGCAAGATGGCCGCGTTGCCCAAGGCGTCGTTGCGCGTGCACAGCCACACCGACTCGGCGTTGGCATCGCCCTTGCGGAAGCGGTAGAGCAAGACGGCGACCGCCAGGTTGGCGACCAGCGCCAGCACGCCAATGGATCCCATGGTGGCGGCCCCGGGGGATGAGCCGTGCCAGGCCAGCCAACCCACGTACACCAGCAGGCCCAGGCCATACAGCGCCATCGAGCAGCCCTTCAGCCACGCCAGGCGAGAGCTCCAGACGGTTGCCAAGCCCAGCACGGCAAGCGAAAGCCCATAGTTGGCCGCGTCGCCCGCGAAGTCGATCGCGTCGGCCAGCAAGGAGGCGGACTGCGCGCTCAGGCCACCAAGCACTTCGACCAGGAACATCGCGACGTTGACGAGGAGCGCGATCCACAGCGCGCGCCGCCAATGCGGATTGGCGGAAAGCGAGCCGTCGGTGGCGCAATGGTGTTCGTGGCAATGAGCCGACATGCGTTTCCTTTCTGGTTCCACAGGCGCGGTGCTCCGGCCCTCGGACTCATTGAAAACCCTGCAGCCCCTGCAGAGTCAAGCCGTCATTCGATGTTCGTCGGCGCCCGGTGCACCTCGATCCGGGTAGCGATCCAGCGACCGCCGACCTGCACCGACTCCACCTGCACCCTGACAAAGTCGCCGGTGCGCAAGGCCGGGGTGTTGGCGATGCGCGCATACGAGATCGAGGCCTGGCCGATGCCGAAGATCCGGCGCGCGGGATCGAGTCCGCCGATGAAGCCGCGCAGCTTGAAACCTGCGTCGCCGCTGCCCTCGCGCTCGACGCGGGTGGCCCGGACCTGGCCCTTGCCCGTGACGGTGCCGTAGACCTCCAGCACATCGCCCACGGCGATGTCCTCGAAAGTCAGGCCGACCTCGAAGAAGGCATCCTGCCGCAAGCTCACCGCCTGCCCGAGCACCGTGAGGCTGCCCTCGCCCGTCACGGCCTCCACCGGCCCCCTGATCTCGCTGACCACGTGCACGGACGTGAGGCCCTGCGAGCCGGCCTTGGCCCCGCGCGAGGGCGCCGTCTTCCTGCCGCGAACCTCCACCACCATGCCTTGCCGCAGGTCCTGCGGCGACATGGCGTCGCCGTCATCGTTCGTGAAGCTGGCCGGCGCGTCGTCGATGCGCATGCCGTTGACGGCGCTCGAACCGAAGCCGGTGACCGGGCCGCTGATGGCCCACTCACCGGAACCGGCGTCGAGGCCATCCTGGCCACCTCCGCAGCCGGCCAGGACGGCAAGCCCGAACGAGGTGAATCGGCGCGACAACATCGTCTCCTTGCGCAGCATCGTTCGCCATCCCGGGCTTTCAGCGCACCCGGATCGTGTAGTCCACCGTCTGCACCGCGGGAGCGCCGGCCTCCCAGGGACGCCGATAGTCGAATCGCAGGCTCTGCTGGCCGAGCCGTCTTGCCGTGAAGCGGAACACCTCCACCCCGGCCGCCCCCGCCACGCCGGCCGCGGCGGCATCGACCACGTAGGAGGCCGGCCCCGTGCTCGCCAGGACGTCGCCCGGGTCATTGGCAATCTGCCAGCCATAGCCGGTACCTCGATTGGCGGCCAGCATGACCACCAGCACCTCACCGAGCCGCAGTTCGTTGAAGGCCCGGCTGTCGCCGCCCGTCAGCACCAGCGCCTGGGCCGGCACGTCGTCCGGCACTCGCACCAGGCTTCGCGGCTGCGTGGCGGGCAGGTCGGCGCGGCTGCGGTCGAGGGCTCGCAGGAACTGCTCGCCCACCTTGCGGAAGGACCGCTCCTGCCCCGGCTTGTCGCTGTCGAGCTGCAGCACCAGCGCGCCTGCATCGCCCGAGGCGCCCTGCAGCATGGCCCACCGCCCGGTGCGATCGAAGCGTCGATCGCCGTCACGGGTGGCCACGTAGGTCTCGCGCATGGCATAGCCGGCCGGTGCGCCGTTGCCCTCGGCGTAGATGCTGAGGTCGGTGCGTATGCCGCCGCAATCCGCGCAAGGCAAGGTGCCCACGTAGCGGGCCACGGGTATCTTGCCGGCGAATTCGGCGGGCGGAAGGTTCTCGGCGGGCGTCGTGCAGGCGACCAGCAGCAGGGCCTGCAAGCACGCCGCAGCCCTGCTCATGTTGGTTGTCGGCATCGCGTCCTCCATCTATCGGATGACCATCGACGGTAGCGCCGACCCGCTCCCTGGGCAAGCCTCGCAGAACACCTGACCCCGCGCCCGCAAGCCGGTCCCTAGAATCCGCTGTCCGCGAAGGTGCCCGCCGTGAACCCACCCAATGTTCAGCGCTTCCTGCCCTGGCTCGTGGCCGTGGGCTTCTTCATGCAGGCACTGGACTCCACCATCCTCAACACGGCGCTGCCGCGCATGGCGGCCGACCTGCATGAGAGCCCCTTGCGCATGCAGTCGGTCGTGATCGCCTACATGCTGACGGTGGCGCTGCTGATCCCGGTCTCGGGCTGGCTGGCCGACCGCTTCGGCACGCGGCGGGTGTACCTGGGCGCGATCATCCTGTTCACCCTGGGCTCGCTGGCCTGCGCGATGTCGAACCACCTGGGGCTGCTGGTGGCCGCCCGCGTGTTGCAGGGCATCGGCGGCGCCCTGCTGCTGCCCGTCGGGCGGCTGGCGATATTGAAGACCTTTCCTCGCGACCAGCTGCTCAGGGCGCTGGCCTTCGTCACCATGCCGGGGTTGATCGGTCCGCTCATCGGCCCGAGCCTTGGCGGCTGGCTGGTCGAGGTGGCGAGCTGGCACTGGATCTTCCTCATCAACATCCCGGTGGGCCTGGCCGGCGCGCTGGCCACCGCGCGCCTGATGCCCGACCTGCGCGGCGCGCCTGGCTTGCGCTTCGACATGGCCGGATTCGCGCTGTTCGGCGGCGGCATGGTGATGGTCTCGATTGCGCTCCAGGGCCTGGGCGAGCGGGCGCTGGGCTTCGCGGCCTCGATGGTGCTGCTCTTCGCCGGCCTTGCCTGCCTGGCCGGCTACTGGCTGTACGCGGCGCGTGCCGAGCAGCCGCTGTTCAGGCTGAGCCTGTTCGGCATCCGCACCTTTGCGGTGGGCCTGCTGGGCAACCTGTTCGCACGGCTGGGCAGCGGGGCGATGCCTTTCCTCACGCCGCTGTTCCTCCAGGTGGGCCTCGGCTATTCGCCCAGCGTGGCGGGCATGAGCATGATCCCGAGCGCCTTGGGCGCCATCTTCGCGAAGACCTTCGCGGAACGGCTCATCAATCGCTTCGGCTATCGCGGCGTGCTGGTGGTCAACACGCTGGTGCTGGGCTGCATGATCGCCGGCTTCGCACTCATGGGCTTTGGCGCGCCGCACTGGCTGCTGCTGGTGTACCTGGGGCTGTTCGGCATCGTCAACTCGCTCCAATTCACTGCGATGAACACCCTCACCCTGCGAGGCCTCGACGATGCGCATGCAAGCAGTGGCAACAGCTTGTTGTCGGTGGTGATGCAACTCTCCATGAGCCTCGGCGTCGCGGCAGCGGGCGCCCTGCTGCTGGCCTTCGGCGGCCACCACGAGGCACACGGCTCGGTGGCCGTGGTGCGCACCTTCCAGGCCACCTACGTGTGCGTGGGGCTCCTGTCGGCGATGGCGGCCTTCATCTTCTTCCAGCTCGGCCGCGGCGAGGCGCCCAAGGGCGGTGCGCCGCAGGCCGTCGACGAAGGCTGAATGGACGAGCCGCGAATGAGGTCGTATCGTCCATGCTGGATTCATCGACCAAGGCATTCTCATGACCCGATCTGAGCATCCGCGTGAACAGCACGGCACACGAGCTGGACGTCGAGCCCCACACGCTGCTGGTCGACCTGCTTCGACGCGACCTCGGCCTCACCGGCACCCACGTGGGCTGCGACACCAGCCAGTGCGGCGCATGCACGGTGCTGCTCGATGGCGCTTCGGTCAAGAGCTGCACCGTGCTGGCGGTGCAGGCGCAAGGCCGTGACGTGACCACGGTGGAAGGGCTCGCGCAAGACGGCAAGCTGCACGCCCTGCAAGACGCCTTCATCGACTGCCACGGCCTGCAATGCGGCTTCTGCACCCCGGGCATGCTGATGACGGCGATCTGCCTGCTTGCGCAGAACGCGCAGCCCAGCGAGCAGGAGATCGCGCACGCGCTCGAAGGCAACCTCTGCCGCTGCACCGGCTACGTCAACATCGTCAAGGCCGTGCAAGAGGCGGCACGCAAGATCGCCTCCGCGGAGGACCAGGCATGAGCGACATCGGCGCAAATGATTTCGCGCGCCGCTTCGGCAGCGGCCATGCCGTGCGGCGCATCGAAGACCCGACCCTCGTCACCGGCCGCGGCCGTTTCAGCGACGACACGTCCCTGCCGGGCCAGACGCACCTGGTGTTCGTGCGCTCGCCTTACGCGCATGCCCGCATCGTGTCGGTCGATGCGAGCGCCGCGCTCGCCATGCCCGGTGTCCTGCTCGTGCTCACGGGAGCGGAGCTCGAGCGCGTCGGTGTCAGGCCCATGACGATCGAGGTGCCGATGACGCGCCCTGACGGCGCGAAGGCGGCCACCCCGGCGCGCCGCGGGCTCGCCCATGAAACCGTGCGCTACGTCGGCGAAGCAGTGGCCGCCGTGGTCGCGGAGTCGCGCGATGCGGCACAAGCCGCTGCCGACAGCGGTGTTGGTCGAATACGAGGAGATGCCTGCGGTCGTCGACCCCATCGACGCCATGTCGCCCGGCGCGCCGGCGCTCTGCCCGGAGGCGCCCGACAACATCGTGGCCGAGATGCGCCATGGCGACAGCGCCGCCACCGACGCCGCCTTCGCGCGCGCCGCGCACACGGTGACGGTATCGATCGTCAACCAGCGGGTCGCGCCCAGCCCGATGGAGCCGCGGGGGCTCAACTGCGAGGTCGAGGCCGGCACCGGCCGCCTCATCGTGCGCATGAGCAACCAGATGCCCACTGCCGTGCGCGACACCCTGTGCGCCACCATTCCCGGGCTTGCCAAGGAAGACGTGCGCGTGCTGGTGGGCGACGTGGGCGGCGGCTTCGGCATGAAGAACGGCTGCCACCCCGAAGACGTGGTGGTCGCCTTCGCGGCGCTGCAGCTCAAGCGCCCGGTCAAGTGGTGCGCCCAGCGGCTGGAGGAGTTCCTGTCCGCCGGGGCCGGACGCGACGTCACCAGCCGCGCCGAGATGGCGCTCGACGCCGACGGCCGCGTGCTGGCGCTGCGCATACGCTCCATCGCCAACGTCGGCGCCTATGCCAGCGGCGCGGGCGTGATGATCTCGCTGCTCATCGGCCCCTGGGTGACGACCAGCATCTACGACATCCGGACCATCGACCTGCACCTCACCGCGGTGCTCACCAACACCGCCACCGTGGCCGCCTATCGCGGAGCCGGTCGGCCCGAGGCCATCTACATCACCGAGCGCTTGATGGACGCCGCCGCGCGCGAGCTGCGCATGGACCCGGCCGAGCTGCGTCGCCGCAACATGGTCCGGCCCGAGCAGATGCCCTACACCAACGCGATGCAGCAGACCTACGACAGCGGCCGCTTCGAGCAGATCCTCGACCAGGCCCTGGCCCTGTCCGACTGGAACGGCTTCGAAGCACGCCGCGCGGACTCTGCCGCGCGCGGCCTGCTGCGCGGCCGCGGCATCGCGACCTTCCTCGAATGGACCGGCGGCAACGCCCTCACCGAGCAGGTCACCGTGCACGTGCTGCCCGAGGGCGTCATCGAGCTGGTCTCGGCCACGCAGGCCATGGGCCAGGGCATCGCCACCAGCTATGCGCAACTGGCGGTGGACGTGTTCGGCGTGCCGATCGATCGCATCCGGGTGCTGCAGGGCGACACCGATCGCGCCAACGGCTTCGGCAGCGCCGGCTCGCGCTCGCTGTTCACCGGCGGCGCGGCGGTGAGAGTGGCCGCTGAGCGCACGATCGACCACGCGAAGTCGCTGGCGGCCGACGCGCTCGAAGCGCCACCGGCGGACGTCGAATACCGCGAAGGGCAGTTCAACGTGGTCGGCACCGACCTGGGCATCGGCCTGTTCGAGCTTGCTGCGCGCCAGGGCGAGGCGCGCATCCGCGTCGAAGGCCAGGCATCGGCAGGGGCACCGAGCTGGCCCAATGCCTGTCATGTCTGCGAGGTGGAAATCGACCCGGCCACCGGCGCGACGAGCGTCGTTGCCTATGCCTCGGTGAACGACATCGGCCGCGTCGTCAGCCCGCTCATCGTGCGCGGCCAGATCGAGGGCGGAGCGCTGCAGGGCATCGGCCAGGCGCTGTGCGAGCGGGTGGTCTACGACAAGGAGTCCGGCCAGCTCCTGACCGCGAGCTTCATGGACTACGCCCTGCCGCACTCCGATGCCTTCATCGGCTTCAAGACCCGGTTCGACACCTCGGTGCCCTGCCTCACCAACAGCCTGGGCGCCAAGGGCGTGGGCGAGCTGGGAACGATCGGTGCGACACCGGCGGTGATGAATGCGGTGATCGATGCGCTGGACCGCGCCGGCCTGGGCCGCGACGCCGAGCGCGTGCAGATGCCGGCAACGGCAGAGCGGGTCTGGAGAATGCTCGCTCGGGACTTCGATCCGCCGCCGCTTGAATGAAGCGGCGGCTCAGCCCGCAGGCCGCTCGGTGAAGCCTCGGCACACGGCGGCCAGCTTGTTCCCGTCCGGATCGCGCACATAGGCGGCATAGAAGTCCGGGTTGTAGCGCAGGCGCAGGCCAGGCTCGCCTTCGGAGCTGCCGCCGTTGGCAAGCGCCGCGGCATGGAAGTCGTCCACCTCTTTCCACGACCGGGCCTTGAGCGCCACCATCGTGCCGTTGCCGACGCTCGCCGGCCGACCATCGAAGGGCTTGCAGGCCCACAGCGCAAGCTCGTTCGCGCCTTCGTCCTCGTACGAGCCCCAGCCCACCAACCCTTCCTCGTCGTCGGCGTTATCGCAGCGCTTCAGGCCGAGCGCGCCGAGCGTGGCGTCGTAGAAGCGGGTGGCGCGCTCGATGTCATTGGTGCCGAGGCAGACGTAGGTGAACATCGCGAACTCCTTCTAGTGGCCTGCGTGCCCCGTATCGGTGGACAGCGACTTCCGATTTCAGGGTTACAAGGCTAATCGGCAACTCGACGATGCGGGCCGACACCGAGGCGCCTTGCACCAGCAGTTCGCCGACTGCGATCGGCAGCTTGAAGCGACGCGGGCCGGCGCTTCCAGGGTTGACGTACGTCACGCCATCGCGCTCCTCGACGCGCGGCTTGTGCGAATGGCCGCTGACGACCACGCGCACTCCGGCCTCGGATGGATCGATGTCCAGCTCGGCGATGTCGTGGATCACGTGGATGAGGACCTCTTCCACTTGCAACAACTCGGTTTCGCGCAGGCTTTCGGCCCATGGACCACGATCGTTGTTGCCGCGCACTGCCGTCACAGGCGCCAGCGCCGCGAGCTCCTCGAGGATGCCGGCGTGGCCGATGTCGCCGCCGTGGACGATCACATCGCAGCCGCGCAGGAAGTCCTTCGCCTCAGCGCGCAGCAAGCCGTGTGTGTCGGAGATGAGGCCGATGCGCATCTCAGTGAGCCGGGGACGCATTCACGGCTTCGACCGCCCATCGAACTTGTGAACCGGCACGCTCTCCAGGTCGATCCCCTCCAGGCACCGCACGTTGATCGCAGCCATCGCATTGCCCTTCGGATCGACCCCTTCTCCGAAGGCATGGATCCCGCAGATCTTGCAGAAGCGATGCTTGATCACATGCTTGTTGAACATGTAGGTCGCGGCGGCCTCCTCGTCCGTCAGCAGGCGCATCTTGTCGCGCGGGACGAACCACAGCAGGGCACCCTTGCGCTGGCATATCGAGCAGTTGCAGTCCATCGCCGCCTTGATCTCGCCCTCGACCTCGTAGGCGACCTTGCCGCAGTGGCAGCTTCCCTTGTAGAGCATGTCTCGTCTCCTTTGGTTGAGTGGATCAGTCGTGTCCTTCCAGCAGGAAAGGCATGGCCCGGTCGAGCAGCGCCTCGGGCGCTTCCTCCGGGATGTAGTGCCCGCAGGGCAGCGCCTCGCCGCGCACATCCTCGGCCACGCGCCGCCATTCGTCCAGCGGCCGGAAGCAGCGGTGCACCACACCCTCCGCGCCCCACAGCACCATCAACGGCAACTTCAGGCGCAGGCCCTGCTCGCGGTCGGCGCGGTCATGATCGAGGTCGATGCCCGCGGCGGCCCGGTAGTCCTCGCACATGCCGTGCGCCGTGCCCGGCAGGCTGATCGCCCTGCTGTATTCGGCCAGCGCACGCGGATCGAAGGGGCCGAGCCCCGCGCTGCGACGGCCCATCACCTCGCGCAGATAGGCGGCAGGGTCGGCCTCGATCAGCCGCTCCGGCAGGGGTGCAGGCTGGATCAGGAAGAACCAGTGCCAGTAGGCGCGCGCGAACTGCTCGGTGGTCTGCTCGTACATCGCAAGCGTCGGCGCAATGTCGAGCAGCACCAGGCGCGACACCGCATCGCCGTGGTCGGCAGCCAGCCGATGCGCCACGCGCGCGCCCCGGTCGTGGGCCAGCACCGAAAAGCGCGCATGCCCCAGCTCCTGCATCACCTTGAGCACGTCGCGCGCCATCGTGCGCTTGCTGTAGTTGGCATGGTCGGCCAGGCCCGGGGGCTTCGACGAGTCGCCATAGCCGCGCAGGTCGCACAGCACCAGCGTGAACTTCCGGGCCAGCACCGGCGCCACCTTGTGCCAGATCGCATGGGTCTGCGGATGCCCGTGCAGCAGCAGCAAGGGCGGGCCTTCGCCGCCGGTGACGGCATGGATCGTCACGCCTTCGTCGGTGACGGTGTCGTGGCGCTTGAACCTGGGGAACAGGATGCTTTCGGTCATTTGCGCAAGCCTTCGCTGGTTTCACATCGAGCCTATCTGCTTCGGTCGATCGTGGGGTAAGGGACCTTGCTGGTGGAGCGGGCAACGTTTCGCACCTGGAAAAACGGATCGTTGAACCAGTTGCGAAGCGTTTCGTCTGCGCACGTCACGAAGGGCAGGCCCATCGCGACGGCCAGCACGCCAAGGCGGCGAGCGAGGCCTCGCACGCAAGAGCTCCTAGGCGTCGATCACCAGCTGGGTTTGCGTGACCACCGCGCAGAGCTTGCCTTCGGCGGTCCTGATCGTGGTCTGCCACACCATCGTCGTCCTGCCTCGATGCAGCGCCACGCATTCGGCCACCACGGTGGTGTTCACCTTGGCCGCGCCGATGAACTTGGTGCTCGAATCGGTGGTGGTGGTGCGCTTGCCCTCGGGCAGGTTCATGAAGGTGCCGACGGCGCCGAGCGTGTCCGCAAAGGCCATGCTCGCGCCGCCGTGCAGGACGCCGCCGGTGGTGCAGAGCTTCGGGCCGCACCGGCAGCTCGGCGACGACCCTTTCAGGCGCGAGCTCCACGAGCCGCATGCCGAGCAGCCCCGGCAACAGGGGATCGAGCATGCGCTGGATGGATTCGATCGATGGCATCTGCTTTTCTCCTCTTGACAAGTTTCAAGCGCCCTGCTTCGGATACAGCAGCATCTGCGTGCAGCGGAACAGCGCGATGGTCTTGCCGCTCTCGCGGTGCCGGACCACCGCGTCCCACACCTGCGTCGTCTTGCCCAGGTGGGCCGGCGTCGCGGTGCATTCGATGGTGCCGTCGCGCGCCGTGCCGAGGTGGTTCGACTTGAGCTCGATCGTCGTGAAGCCCGTCGCGCCGGGTGGCAGGTTCGCAAGGCAGGCGCAGCCTGAAGAGGTGTCGGCCAGCGTGACGACCGTTCCTGCATGCAGGTAGCCGTTGGGCGCCATGTGCATCTTGTTCACCGCCAGTTCTGCCCGCACCTCGCTTTGGCTGACGTGCGTGATGACGATACCCAGATGGCCGGGCAGATGGTCGGAACTGCGGGTGTTGAATTGGTCAGCCGTGATCATGAGTAGCGTCGATGTCGGTGGGTTGATGGAAGGAATGCGTCAGGAAATCCGGTTGATCGGCGCCGGCTCCGCGTGCAGCTTGCGCGCGAGCCCGACCAGCTCCTCGCTCATCGAGGGCGGCTCGCCGGGGTCGTCACGGATGGAGCGCAGCAACCGATCCAGCGTGGCCTCGTGCGGCTCGATCGGGCCGAAGAACCAGGGCTTGCCCTGCTTGATGACCAGCAGGGTCGGAAAGTCCTCGACGTCCAGCGGCCCGAGCAGCTCGGCCTCGTCTTCGATGTCGAGCCAGCGAAAGCGCGCATCGGGCCATTTCTCGCCAACCTGCTCGAAGTTGGCCCGGTAGCTTCCGCACAGGTGACACCAGGCAGCGCACAGGCACACGGCAAGGAGGTCCTGCATGCTTTCAGGCAGATCGCACGCGCTTGGACGCCACCTGCCCGATGCAGGGGGCGAGCTCATGGGTCAGCGGGCAGTGCATGTGAAACCTCCGGGATGCAGGGCTAGAGTGGAGCGACTGGAATGCAGATCTCGCAATCGAAGACACCGGTCTTCGGGTCGAAGCTCGAACCCTTCGGATAATGCTCGAAGCAAGGTCGCGCGTCGAGTTGCAGGCCGCTGGCAGGCAGCCAGTCCCGCAGCAGCGCGGCCCACGCATCGCCGATCTGCTCCACCGTCCCCTCGAAGCGGGTCGTGGCGTATCGCCCGCCCGGGAAGGGTGGTCTTCATCGCGTTTCCCGAGGTCACGAATTGCGTCGGCACTTCGACACCGGCGTCGTACCGGCAGTGCTTCGCCTCGGTGATGCCCGGATCGTCATGGCTGATGCCGTAGCGCGGGCGGTCGAGCAGGCCGTTCTCGAGCAGCCACGGGTAGACCGTTGCCTGCCAGAACTGCAGGATCGGCTGGCCGTAGGGGCCGACGTGGCGCAGGTAGGCGATGCTCACGGGTTCGCGGTCGATGAGTTGCACGTTCATGGAAGTCTCCATTGAAGGGTGGAAGGAGACTTCATGATTCGGCAGCGTGGCTTGCAGCGCCTGATCGTTCTTGCGATCGGCCTGACCCATCTTGCCATTTGCGTTTCGCTCCCGGGCCTGCCGTGCGCGCCACGCGCTCGGCGTGCAGTCGAAGCGGCCCTTGAAGGCCCGCGCGAATGCCTCGGCCGAACCGAACCCCACCGAGAGGGCCACATCGAGCACCGCCAGTCGTGGTTGGGCAATGAGCCGCCATGCGGCGACCTCGACCCGACGGCGGCGCAGGTAGTCGCCCACCGTTTCGCCCATCAAGGCCGTGAAGAGCCGATGGAAATGGAACGGCGAGAACAGCGCGACGCCGGCCAATGCCTCGAGATCGAGCGCTTGGTCGAGATGCCGGTCGATGTGCTCGAGCACGCGGTGCATCCGCCTTTCGTACTCGGCCCGGCTGTCGCGGGAAGTCATCGCTCTTCGGGTGGCAGGCCGCCGATCGCCAAGACCAGCGCGGCATGCGTGGCCGTGTCGACCGGCCGGTGCCTGACCTGCGTGGAGGGCGGGTACTTGTCGAGGTAGTTGTCGCCCTTCCAGTTCCTCGACGGGCGAACAGGCCTCGGGACGAAGTTGCCGCCGCAATTGGGACAGATGCCGCCCAACACGCCAGTCGCGCAGGACTCGCAGAAGGTGCACTCGAAGCTGCAGATGCGCGCTTCGGCGGATGCGGGCGACAAGGGCTTGTTGCAGTGCTCGCAAGTGGGACGAAGTTCCAGCACAGCCTTCTCCTGTCGAGGCCCCGAGCGGGCCGCCAGGAAGTCTATGCGCGACCAGGTCGCAAAGCCGATACTTGGACTCCCTGTTGCCGACAGGTCCATCCCAAAGGAGACCAGCGATGATCAAAGTCAGCGTGATGTATCCCAACACGCCCGGGCGCGCGGTTCGACCACGACTACTACCGCGACAAGCACATGCCCCTGGTCAAGAGCAGGATGGGCGACGCCTTGAAGTACTACACCGTCGAGAAGGGGCTGGCTGGCGGCGCGCCCGACACGCCGCCCACCTACGTCGGCATGTGCCATCTGGTCTGCGACTCGGTCGAGTCCTTCCAGGCCGGCTTCGGGCCGCATGCGCAGGAGATCATGGGCGACATCCCCAACTACACCGACCAGACGCCGGTGATCCAGATCAGCGAGGTGGTGGTCGAGCGTTCGGACAAGAGCTAGCGGCCAGTGGGCGGCCCCTTGAGCTCGACCACGTTGCCATCCGGGTCGGTGAGGTAGATCGACGGACCCTGGCCCTGCGCGCCGTAGCGGCTCTCCACCGGGCCCGCCTCGACCCCGTGCAAGGCCAGCCTCTGGCGGATGGCCGCCTCGTCGAAGGGCTCGATGCGAAGGCAGAAGTGGTCGAGGTTGCGGCCCTCGCTTCCCGGCGCGGCGCCGCCTGCCCTGCCGAGCTGGCCGTCGACAGGCACCAGGTCGATCAGCGATCGACCTGCGCGCAACTGGATCAGGCCGATGGCCTCCTGGTGTCGCTCGAGGCTGCAGCCGAGCACCTCGCAGTAGAAGTGCAGCATGCGCTCGGTGTCCACCACTCGCAGCACGAGATGATCGATGTCGCAGATGCTGAACATGGGCGCCCTCTCCTGTGCGAGCCCATCGTCAACGACGGGCATCACCCTCGGCCGGGGTGCAGGGCCCCACGCGCGGGCCGCCGATGCGCTGCGAAAGGGTCATGTTCTTGCCGCCCATCTTGATGTCGAGGACACCATGCAGCCGGTCGGCGTCCACGGTCAAGCGCGCCGCTCCCGTGGCCGCCTCGGGGTTGTGGCAGGCCAGCACGAAGAGCAGCGTGGAGCCCTCGGATCCTTCGCGCGCGAGATCGCAGCCGGCAAAGGCCTGGTGCCGCAGCAGCGGGAACAGCCCGGCCGCGTCGGGGCCGTCCAGGCACTGGCGCTGGCGGGTGGTGGCGTAGCGCAAGGCCTCCTCGAGGTGCGGCAGCAGGGTTTCCGTCGTCACCTCGTAGAGGCCCGGGTTCAGCGCCACGGGAGCGCACAGCGCACCGCCGCCAGGCACGAAGGCGGTCGCCAGGAGGAGCGGGGCGAGGCGGCGCATCTGACATCCGTCGTGTGAACAGGCCCTCAGGGCTTGTCGCGATAGAAGTAATACGTCGCCGTGTACGGCACCCGCCTCACCTCGCCGACATTGGCCGCCGCGCAGGTCTCCGTGGGGGGAAGGCCGCCGGTGGTGTCGACCCGCAGGATGCTCCTGGTGGTGCTGAAGACGCCCGAGCCCGAGCTGCCCTTCGCGGCCAGGAGCAGCCACGCAATCGCGGTGGGGGACGGGCCGGGATCCCTGGCCTTGACCTCTCCGGCCACCTTGCTGCCATCGTCGGACTCCCAGGTCGGGCCGGCGTAGTGCTTGCCCAGCGGGCGACCCGAACGGTCGGTGAGGGTGGCCTCGGGTGCCTTGAAGGCCCACTCGTAGCCTCCCCCGGCCTTCGTGGCGCACTCATGGATCTGCACGCCGCTTGCCAGGGCTTCGAGATAGGCGTACTGGGTGGGCGGCGGCCGCAGCGCCTCCGGCACCGAAGTCGGCCCAGTCATCCGGGCGCTGCAGCAGCCGGCGATCGCGAGAGCGACCGCCAGGGGCGAGACATGGATCGGCATGGAAGCGTTCTTCGCCATGGGGTCCCCCGTGGTGGTCCAGGGAGCGATGATGCCCCCATCCGGCCCCGAGCTGGCGCCAGTCCTCAGCATTCCATCTTTGCCATGTTGGCGGCGATCTGCTCGGGGGTGAGGTCCTGCTTGTGCGTCCCCACCGACCATTGATGGCCGAACGGATCCTCGAGCCGGCCGTAGCGGTCGCCCCAGGGGGCGTCGTTCACAGCCATCAACAGCTTGGCGCCGGCAGCGACCGCCTGTGCCGCCGTCGCGTCGGCGTCGGGGACGTAGAGGTGGATCGTCACGGGCGAGCCCTTGAGGGTTTTCGGGCTCAGGCAGCCCATACTCGGGCCACTCGTCGACCAGCATCAGCGGCGAATCGCCGATGCGGACCATCGCGTGCATCAGCTTGCCGTTGGGCCCGGGCAGGCGGGCCTCTTCCACCGCACCGAAGGCCTTCTTGTAGAACTCGATCGCTTCGGCAGCGCCATCGCAAACCAGGTGCGGGGTCAGGCTGTGCATGCCGTCCGGAATGGGCTTGGTCATGGGAAGTCTCCAGGTGAAAAGGGTTGAGCCAGGGAAGATGCGGCCCTTCGGCTGCACCTCATGGCACGACGAACGATGGAAGGAATTTTCGACACTGGCTCACGTGTGGATCAAGCGTCCGCCACCAAAGGACCAGTTCTCCCACCCGGTCTCGACGAAGCAGACCATGACGTTCTCCGGATCGAAGCCGGCGCGCTCGAAGCGGTTCATGATCTCGTGCAGGAGCAGCTTCTTCACCTTGACGCTGCGCCCCACCGACCACAGGATCTCGATGAGCACGAAATCTTCGTTGCGCGGGGAGCGCAGGTCGGGATAGTTCAGGTCGAAGCGGAAATCCTGCGGGTCGAGCTCGATGAAGCGCTGGAACCTGTCGGCTGCCGGAATTCCGGACGACATGAGCGCGGCATGCACCAGATCGAGCGCCGTGGCCTTGAATTCGCTCGACTTCGGCTTGCGTGCGGTGAGCGTGACGAGTGGCATGGGCGGCTCCTGGCTGATGATCGTGGCAACAAGCGTTCCCACCGTCAGGCCCTGCCGCCCCGCGGCTGCGGGGGATTGCGCAATTCGGTGTCGATGTACCAGAACAGGCTCGAATAGGGCCCTCGTTGAAGATTACGTTGCCGGGGCCATTCTTCTTCCAGGAAGTCCCGATACCAGTCGAAGCCGGAGAACTGGCTCAGCCGCTGGATGTTGTAGTGGAAGTGCCCCATGTCTTCCGGCTCGAGCAGCCGGCTGCGATACAGCGCGCAGATGACCTCGAGGTGCGCCAGCAGGCGCTCGATCGCCTTCTGCCGGTGATCGCGCTCCTTCAGGTCGGCCGAGCCGTGGCTCTGGGTGAAGATGTTCTCGCCTTTTTCGGCAAGCGTGTAAACGTAGTTGATCTCCTCGTCGTCGAAGAACTTCTCGTAGAGTTCCTTGAACAGGCGCCCGCGGTCCGTGACCCGCGCTCGCTGCATCTGGTCCCGCGTGTAGAACAAGCCGAAGAGGCTTATGAGCACGGCGGCGAGGGCCATCGCCGAAGAGATCAGTTCCTTCCCCTCCATTGCACATTCCTCCACCTCGTTCGTTCGGGGGGCTGCCTGCCCCCTTGCTCACGTTCCGGGCGTCTCGGAAGACTTCACGAAGGCGCTGTTGCGCGCCGTCGCGAACGGCCGGACCTCATAGGACAGGCCGACGGCCAGGCAAGGGTTCTCCGCCGCGAGCTGCGCCGCCTCGTCGAGGCTTGCGGCCACGATGAACCAGTAGCCCCCGATGACCTCCTTCGCCTCGCTGAACGGGCCGTCCGTCACCTTGCCCTTCGAGACCAGCCTGCCCTCGCGTTCCAGGCGTCGCCCCGGGTTGATCTTCCCTTCCTGCACCAGCCGGTCATACCAGGCGTAGAAGCGGTCGATCGCGCCTTGTATCTCCTCGGGCGAGCGGTCCTTGTCCCACTGCCCGCGGGAGATGACGAGATATTCGGACCTCGAGTCCTTGGCATTCACGGCTTGCTCCTGCAAGTGGCCGGGCCCGAGGGCCTGTTAACGCTATGGGAGGGCACGCTCGAGATCATCGACCGCGAGCGTCAGCAAGGTGATGCGAGGCTTCATGGCGCTCTCCCGCACACGGGGCATCAGGCAATCGAGCCGATCGAGCCCTGCTGGCTCACTTCCTCGAGCTTGCCGGTATCCACGTCATAGATGAAGCCACGCACCGTGATCGCGTCGGCGCCATGGGTGGGGATCCATGGGTGGTTGAGGATGGCTGACATGCCCCTGCGCACGTCCCACTCGAGGCGTTCGCGGTTCCTGGCGTCGGGCGGGGCATCGAGCGGCTCGATCGACCCTCGGAAGGCGTGGAATGCCGAAGGCGACGATGCGCACTTCTTGCAGCTCGCGAATTCACGCTTCGTCGCCTGCCCGATCAGCTTCTCGGCGGCCGGGTCGCCTTCGAGGCCTGCCTTGAGCAGCTCGTCGGTGAAGGCGAGCATGCCGCAGCGGGTATGGTGGATCAGGATGAATTCGTTGGTGTCGAGCAGGTGGTGCGAAATGATCAGGCTGCGCAGCGCATCGTCCGTCACCACGCCACCGGCATTGCGGATGATGTGCGCATCGCCGGTCTGCAGGCCGAGCAGGTCCTCGACGTCGATGCGCGCATCCATGCAGGCCAGCACCGCGACCCGCTTGGCTGGCCTGATCGGCTGCTTTCCCGGGTGAGCGGCCTTGTGAATCGCCTCCTTGTGCGCGTAGTGCCTGTTGCTGTCCAGGAAGGCATCGGTGTGCGATTTCGCCATGACGCAATCTCCTCGGAGATGCGGAGCCGGCGAACTCAGGAGTGATGCCGGTCCGGTCGTCCAGTTGGGCGGCAGACGAATGCTACTCGCCGACGGCTACTGCGCAACGAAGACCATTCCGAGCATGCCGACCGACAGGGTGCTGTCGCCGGCGGTGGTGTACGACGCGACACCGAGCGAGTGGTAGGTCGAGCTGAAGGCCCTGAGGGAGCCGATGCCCAGGGCGCCTGCCAGCGGGCTGTTCTCGGCGATCGTTTCCTTGATCGTGGCGCGATGCTCTTCAGGCGATGGGTTGAGGACCAGGGCCAGGCCCAAGGCGGCCGCTGCTGCGGCAAATGACATGACGGCGTGATTCGGCATGCAGGGCGATCCTCAAGCTTGAGACCCCTCCACTCTAAGCGGTGCCCTCATGCCCATCACTTTCTTGTGGTGCAGGAGTTCACGAAGCCCCGATGTACCGTGCTCCATTGTGACTTGATGCAACACTGCCCCGAGCCCCGGGCTTCATGGCCGAGTCATGGCGGCGATCCCGTAGAGAACCAGCGCGGCACCCACCACTGCCGTGAATCCGAAGTGGATCGACAGCAGCGTGGCCAGCACCGCGCCGGTGACGGACGCGCAGCCATTGATGCCCCAGGCCCAGGGCACCAGCCGGGCATTGCCGCCTTCCACCCGCGCCAGCCCCAAGGGAAACGGCATGCCCATGAAGAAGGCCAGCGGCGCGATCAGCATCGCGGCGATCACGATCCTGGCGGCATCGGGCAGTCCCATCGCGTGCTGAAAGAGCCAGGGAAGCGCACCGAGGCAAAGCGCTGCGCAAAGGCCGATGGCCAGGGCCACCATCGCGACGGGCTGCATGCGACCCGTCCCCCAGCGTTCCTGCAATCGCCTCGAAGCGGCGCTGCCGATGCCGGCGAACAGCAGGAAGGAGAACAGCACCACCGCGACGGCATGCAGCGGATGGCTCAGGAACAGGACGAACTTCTGGATGAACGCGATCTCGATGAACATGAAGGCCAGGCCGATGGCCGCGAAATAGGCCAGCACGCGCAGCCGCGATCCGGTCAGCGGTGCGCGACCGCCCTCGCCTTGCGGCCGGACGCGGGCGAGCCATGCCAGCGGCACCGCGATCAACAGCAGGCTGGCCAGCAGCGCCTGTGCCAGCGTCGCGACCAGCACCGGATAGCCCCAGTCGAGCAGCGGCAGTCCGCCCTGCTCCTTGAGCGACAGCAGTTCGGGCAAGGAGCGCCACTTGAAGAAGTGGAAGAAGTGCGGCTTGTCGTCGGTAGCGGGAGCGACGTTGAACTTGTAGTCGCGCAGGAAGCGGTCGCGATCGGGACCCAGCAATGCCGTGGCGGCGTCGAACAGGTGGGGGCGTTCGACCAGGTTGTGCCGGTTCGCCTCTTCCGGCCGCATGCCGGGATAGAAGGCCACATCGAAGGAGCGCTCCTCGCAGAAGGCCTTGATCGCCGCGATGTGCTCGGGGCCGAAGCTGCCGTTCCTCACGAGCAGCGTGCTGGTCTGCCAGCTTCGCACCAGCGCGATGCGCGATGCCGGATCGGCCACGCCGGAGCGCTCGAGCGCCATCGTGGCGGCGCCGATGAGCTTGAGCTCGTCGCGCGGCGGCAGCCTCACCCATCGGGTGATCGCCAGCAGCCCGCCCGGCTCCAGGCGAGACAGCGCCTCCTGCAAGGCCTCGACCGTGTAGAGGTAGTTCTCCGAGAGCGCATGCAAGCCGGCCGACGAGGCGGCGAAGGAGTCGAGCAATGCCATCTGGATGAGGTCGTGGCGATCCGGGCTGGCGGCCATGAAGCCGCGCGCTTCGGCGATGTGCACGCGCACGCCTGGCAATGAATAGATGCCGCCCGCGTAGTCGGCGAATCGACGTCGCACCAGGTCGACCACTTGCGGATTGAGCTCCACGGCATCGATCCGCGCAGCACCGTGATAGTGGGCCTGCAGCACGTCCGCCCCCGCGCCTGCACCGAGCACGAGCACACGCGGATGCCGCAGCAGGTGGTAGGGCAGCGCCGAGCTCATTTGATCCAGGTGCGCCAGGCTCTCGCGCCGGCCGTCGAAGCGAGTCAGCGCGCTCAAGCCCTCGCCGTCGACGAAGACGCCAAGCTGCGCCGGCGGCTCGACCGATGCCGTGAGGCTCAGCCCGGGCGCGTGGCGCAGCGGGATCAGCGGGCTCTCCACCACGCTCACCATGCCCAGCGGGCTGAAGCGCTGCTCCACCACGCGCGCACCGGGAATGCGCAAGGTCTGCGAGAGCTGCTTGTAGGGCGACATCGCGGGCGCCACCCAGGCCTCCGGCAAATGCCAACGGGAGCAGGCCCAGCGCGCCGAGCAGCAACGCCGGCCATCGCCTGGGGCCGCCGCATTCGAGCCATGCCACCGCGGCGGCGACCGCGCCCAGCAGCCCGATCGTCCGCAAGGCATCGGAGGGGGTCAGCACGAACAGCAGCGCCACGATGCCGAGGCTGCCCGCCCCCGCGCCCAGGATGTCGAAGCTGTAGATGCGCCAGGGCATGCCGCGCCATCTGGAGAACGTCATGCAGATGCAGGCACCGGCACACATGAAGGGCAGCGCCAGCAGCAGGTACACCGCCAGCAGGTAGAGCGGCTGGAGGGGATCCCACAGGATCTCGAGCGGATTGAACGGCACGCGCTGCGCGAGCATGAAGCAGCCGATGGCGCTCAGCCCGAAGCCGGCGGCGGCCGCGGCGAAGGCAGGCGCAAAGCGCTCCTGGAGCAAGCCTTGCGAGGCGCTCAGCAGCGCACCGCTCGCGCCATAGCCCAGCAGCGCGAGGCTGATGATCATGTAGGCGAAGTGGTGCCACAGGCTGATCGAGAACAGCCGCATCAGCAGGATCTCGTAGGCCAGCGCGGCGGCCGAGACAAGGGCCACGGCGATCACCGGCGCGGTGGCCGCGTCGGGAGCCCGGGCGCTTCTGGAGGCCATCGGTGACGAGCCCCGGGACAGGCCGCTAGCGCTGCCCGGTCAACGGAACGAAGGCCACTGGCAGGATCTGCCGCGTCGAGACCTTGCCCTCGAGGTTCTTCTCGACCAGCATCAGGTGCTGCACCATGAACGAGGCCCCGACCGGAATCACCATCCTGCCGCCGGGCTTGAGCTGGCGCACGAGCGGCGGCGGCACATGACTCGCCGCGGCGGTGACGAGGATGGCGTCGTATGGCGCATGCTCCTCCCAGCCGTGATAGCCGTCGCCGAGCCGCACCTGCACGTTCGAATAGTTCATCGCCTGCAGTCGCTGCCTGGCCTGCTGGCCCAGCGGCTCGATGATCTCGATGGTGTAGACCGACTTCGCCAGCTGCGCCATCACGGCGGCCTGGTAACCCGAGCCGGTGCCGACCTCGAGCACCCGGTGCTCGGGCTCCACCCGCGCCAGGTCGGTCATCAGCGCGACGATGTAGGGCTGCGAGATGGTCTGCCCATGGCCGATCGGCAGGGGCCGGTTGCGGTAGGCGGAAGGCAACTGGCTCGCCGGCACGAACTCGTGCCGCGGCACCTTCGCCATGACGGCCATCACGCGCTCGTCGAACTCCGGCTTGCCGGTCTCGACGCGGGTCGCGCGCGCGAGCGAGGCGATGTCCTCCACCATCTGGCGGCGCTGGGAGGCGAAATCCTCGGCTGCGGCGCCGGCCACGAGGAGCGCTGCTGCAAACCCGAGGAGCCTGGGCAAGGTCATGGCTAGCGACAGCGAAGAACGGCCGACGCCCCCGTGCGGAAGAAGTAGCCGAGCCAGCTCAGCTGGCCCAGCCAGCTTGAAGCCGTCCTCGAACAGGTAGAGGCCGTCCTGATGGGTGACGATGACATCCAGTCCGACAGACAGCCCCGAAGAAGGCCAAGGCCATCGCCAGCAGGAGATAGTCGGTCTTCATGATCGAGGCGTAGAACCCCAGCAGGTAGGCAAGCAGCAGTCCCGCGTAGGTCGCCAACACGGCCTTCTCGGGAATGCCCATGCGGGGCAGGACGTCTTCGTGAACGAGGAACACATCGTCGAAGCCCAGGAGCAAGGTCAGCAGCCCGGAGGCGAGCAGGAAGCGCCTGCTGCCGAGATGTTCCGGGCATTCCGGCAGGACCGCGACTCCGAACAGGCAGACCGCGGCCGTTCCGGACCAGAAGAAGATGCCCAGCTGCGAAAGGAAGCCGAGATAGGGCGGAGACCCGAGGATCGAGCCCGGGTCTCCGGTCAGGTGACCGACGGGGATGCCTTTCCAGAAATGCAGGAGCAACACCATGCCCAGGAGCAGCGCCGAAGCGGCGAAGACAAGGCCGATGATCGGCCAGTTCGATCGGGAGAGAACGAGGGAGGAAAGCAGTGATTTCATGCTGTGGCGCCAGCATACGAAGACCAGGCAGCCCGTCCATCGGGTGCTTTCCCCCACGCCACTGAGCAATGCTGGGCATGTCTTGCTCGAAGCCGCCCGGCATGGAAAGGTTCAACGCTCCGGCTCGGGCGCCCCGGTTCTCGAAGTCGTGTGTGGCCCCACCTGGTGGAGGCTAGAAGGAAGCACAGGCATGGCTCTTGACCCGAAGAACCGCTTCTTGCTGAAACCTCGATTTGTACTCGGAGAGCAACTCGCGAACCGCCGTTTCGTTTGGCTCGTGCTCGGGATACACGAGACTGACCACATAGGAGCCCTCGCGCACGATCTGTCCATTGGCAGACTGCCATTGGCCGGAGGCCTGCCAAACGGTGAACCCCTTCGGAAAGCGGCGTGTGACCGAGCTGCGAAGGAAATCGGACCACTCTTGCGGAGTGACAAGCCCGGTCGGCTTGGCGGTGCCAAAGTAGAGCAGTTCGCTTACGGCGCGTTGTTCCCCGGCGCCACATCGTGAGGGTGGAGCAATGGCACAACCTGCCAGCGAAATCGTCAAGGCAGGGATTGAGAGTGCGACAAGCAGGCGCATGACTCCGCTCTTGCTCGAGGGCAGTCACAGGCGAGCCTGACGGTTACTCGTCGAACCCCGTTCTGGTCTCAGGTTTGGACCTTGGCGCGCGAAGCCTTGACATTCGCGCGAGCGCTCTTGCTCTCCAGGCGGCGCTGCTTGGAGCCAAAGGTTGGCTTGGTGGGCCGGCGTGGCGTCCTTGGCTGCGCCACGCTGTTGACCAAGGCTGACAGACGGGCCAGCGCATCGGCACGGTTCTGCTCCTGGCTACGCGTGGACTGAGCCTTGATCACGATCACCCCTTCGTTGCTCAGCCGCCGATCCGGCAGTTCGAGCAGACGCTGCTTCACGTCCTCTGGAAGCGAGGAGGCTCGAACGTCAAAGCGCAGCTGCACCGCGGTGGAAACCTTGTTGACGTTCTGGCCGCCCGCGCCCTGGGCGCGGACGGCGCTGAACTCGACTTCGGACTCCGGGATTGCGAGCGGCATGGTGGTCATGTGAGCAGCAGTTCAACCTAGCTGTCGGAGGGCTGCGGGCCGTCGTAACCCTCGATGATCACGAGATCTATTGTCGAAACAGGAAGCCGCAGCTTGGCAGCCTCCTGGTACTCAGGCGACTTCCAGCAGTCGAGGGCTGCTTGATACGACGGGAATTCGATGACGACGTTGCGAGATCGACTCGAGCCTTCCGGATTCTCGAACCGGCCCGCCCGCACCAGAAAGTGGGCTCCGTACTTCCTGAACGGCTCGGCGTTGGCTGCGATGTAGGCCTTGTACCTCTCCGCATCGGCGACATCGACCCGAGCGATCCAATATCCCTTGGCCATGTGACTCTCCTGCTTCACTGCTGAACTCCAAACCTGTCGGCTGCCCTGGCTCGCGCCTTTGCAGCCTCGACTTCGCGATTGCGAGGCTCTGCTGTCGTGACAAGCGATCGGATGAGAACCCGGGCCGAAGCGGCGACTTCCTCCACGGCGCGCTCGAACGCCGCCTCGTTTGCCTTTGATGGGACATTGAATCCACTGAGCTTTCGGACGAACTGCAGGGACGCGTCGCGAATCTCCAGCTCGGTTGCCGGAGGCTCGAAATTGAACAAGGTCTTGATGTTGCGACACATGGCGATCGGGCTGGAGTGCGGACGTTGCTGTGAATGCTACTCGCGGGCGAACAGGCCGGACGCCGGGTTGGATGCCCCGATCGTTCGAAGCCCGCTCGGTGTTCGAATGTGAGCCACGAGGCCAGGCACCGGCGACTCGAGCACCGACACCTGCACCGATGGCTCGTCAAGGCTCAGGCTGCTCAGCAGTGCACTTACTCGCTGCGTCGAAGGGTGGAGAACATCGAGCGCCACCAACGAACAACCAAGATCCTGCATGGTCACCGCGGGATGAACAGCCACACTCCATTGGACCAGCGCGGGCGCCGCACCACCTAGCGCAAGGCTGCCATCCTTCTGGGATCGATATGAGCCACTCAAGCCCGCCCCGTGACATTGGCTCGATGTCTCCAAGCGCCTCGGTGGCACTGATGGCCGACGCATGAATGTCTTCGGTTCGCGCAACCCAGCACGCCAGGCGCGGCTTTGCATCCTGGGGCAGCTCGTCCAGCGCGAACCAGCGGGGACGCGAAGGCTTCTCGGCCTTTGGATTCGCAGCGATGACTTCGAGAAACATCGTCTCGCCTAGCCGCAGGAGCAGGTTGTGTGTTCCCATGCGCGGGTGTTCACCACCCGGCCCTGGCCTTGCGCCGAGGCGCTCGAACACGAAATCGCTTCCCGCCTGCAGTGACGGCGAGGTGATGGTGATGTGATCAATGCGGCGTGGGACATAAGGGCACCTGATGCGTTTGACATGTGAGGGGTTCGCGGCGACCTAGCCACCCGCGAGGTTCCGAAATACATAGCGTGCCAAGGCTGCCCAGAAGTCACCGCCGGAATGCTGTCGTGCAAGCGCCGAGACATCGGCAAATGCCTTGTGCAAGATCATTGAGAAGAGCGCAATCAGACACAGGGCCGCGAGCACTTGCAGTGCCGTCTTGAACAATTCGTCGCGGCGGTTCTTGTCCATCTCAATTCAGGCTGTGCTGACTGGGTCAGCTGTGACTCTGGCGCGAATTGCCCAAGCCCGAGCAGTCAACGAGATCGACCCGTTTGCTTCGGTTGGCAGGCACTCTCGTATACGGTCCCGCAGGCGCGCCCTCGCTGTCTCATCGAGCGACATGGCGTAGGCGGGCGCCGGCCCTTGGCCGCCGAGGAAGGGCTGCCAGTAGTCATCGAAATCCGCAAACGACGTTGGTATGTCGATGGGCTTCACCTCGACCTCTTTCAGTCCGGCGCCGGCAAAGAGCTTCTCGAGCGCCTCCGGGCGGCACAGCGGGAAGCGGGTGCCTTCGTCCAGCTTTGCGGCGTTCGGGTCGAGCTCGACCGCCGCATCCCAGAAGAACCGCATGAGCTCCATCTTTCCCGCGTAATCCCACACGTATGCGGCGATCATGCCGCCCTTGCCCGTCACCCGCGCCATCTCGAGGAGCGCGGCGCGGCTGATCCGCAACGAAGTTCAGGACCAGTCCAGAGACCACCACATCGACCGACGCGTCACCGAGCGGGATCGCCGTCGCGCTGCCTTGGTGAAGCGCTGCCCGGCCCGCGAGATTCTCCGTTGCCGTCTTGAGAAATCCCTCCGAAGGCTCGACGCCGGCGACCGACAAGGGCGAACAGCGGTCCGCGATCGCCGCGCATAGCGCCCCTGTGCCACATCCCACGTCGAGCCATCTCCGGCCGGCCGGAACGCTCAACCACGAGAGAAAGAGCGGCGCGACCCGGCGGCTCCAACGGCCTACGTACTGCTCGTATGGACTCCCGCGCTCCCAGGTGTCGGAGACTTGCTTGTGGTCCATGGTCAGGCTCTCAGTGATCGGCGAGCTGGCTCCGGCTTGCGCGCAAGCGGCGGCGGGTCTCGCGTATGCGAAGAGTCCTTGACGGAGGTTCCGCGAACGGCGGCACGTGATACTCTGTGTACCGATCGTACAAGGAGTACACAAGGTGCGCACGAACATTGAGATAGACGACAAGCTCATGAAGGATGCTTTGAAGGCTACAGGCGCCAAGACCAAGCGCGAGGTGGTTGAACTCGGCCTGAAGACCTTGGTTCAGCTTCGTGCGCAGGAGAAAGCCCGCGAACTCAAAGGGAAGATTACCTGGGAAGGCGATCTGAACGCCATGAGGACTGACCGGTGATCTTGGTTGATTCGAGCGTTTGGATCGACTACTTCCGTTCGGCTGATACCCCACAGGTCGCACTTCTGGACTCCTTCTTCGGGCGGAGCCCGCTTGCAGTGGGCGATTTGATCGCTGCAGAAGTGCTGCAAGGCGTTCGCGACGAGCGAGAGTTCAAGCTGGTGAAGAAGACCTTGGAAGCCTTTGAGCACATCAATCTGGTTGGCTACGATCTGGCTATCAAGGCTTCCGAGAACTACCGGTCATTGCGCGCAATGGGGATCACCATACGGAAGACCATTGATACGCTCATTGCGACTCGTTGCATTGAGGACGGGCTGACGCTGCTCCACGCGGATAGGGACTTCTTGCCATTCTCGGAGCACCTCGGGCTGAAGGTGGCGTATTCGGAAACCTAAGGCCTGAATCGAGCCGCGCCCCGACCTCGAGCGCCCAGGTCGCCGTCATCAACGGCGCTGGCACCCCGTGCTGGCGGCACGCCTGCCGTCACTTTCTGCGCGTGCCCGTCTTCGGCAACCAGACGCGCAGGGCACAGTGCTTGGCGGCGAGCTTGAAATCGTTGTCGGTGCTCAGAAGAGTCAGGTCGTGCCGGATGCACAACTGAGCAAGGAGGGCGTCGATAGTGCCGACTTGTATTCCCGCTCTGCGGCACGTGTTTCGCAGCTCTGCCGCGGCGACATGGTCCTGACGATCGGGACTCAGAAGTGGCAAGGCCGCAAAGCGTTCGATGATCTGTGCGCTGGCCTTCGGCCCAGAGAAGCCTTGCAGCAACTCTTGCAGCACAAGCCCGGTGGTCACGACGACATCGTCGCCCAAGAGCGCATCCTTGAGTTGTTGTACCTCCGGCTCGGAAGCAGTCGCGTCCCGTCGCAATGCCAACGACCAGACGCTCGTGTCAACGAGCAGGGTCACGTGCGGGACCGTTCAGCTTTGTAGTCAAACGAATCGTCCCACTCGAGCTTGCCCATGAGTTCCACGACTCTTCGCTGCTCTCGACGAGCGATGAACTCCTGCAAGGCCTTGGTGACGACAGCCTTCTTCGTGCGCTCACCGCTGACCTCGACGGCGCGTTCCAGAAGGTCGGGATCGATTGCTAGATTGGTGGCCATGTGTGACTCCTTGCACAAGAGTCTACACACATCGATTGACCTGCGCCAATGCTCGCACGCGCCGGGGTTGCGCCCGGGTCAGCGGTCGCGCATGCCGACCCGAGCAAGGTCACGGCGGCCAGGGACATGAAGAGACGTTTGTTCATGAGGAGATCTCCGGTGTGGTCTCGGAACTGTGTACGACGCGCTGGTGCAGCGCACGCCTCGTGCAGCCAGGGCCGGCTTGTGACCTTGGCTGCAGGGCCGGCTATGTCGGTGTATCGCGGACCTCTGGCCTGGTGAGTTCGTCGCCTCTGCCGGCCACCGGCTTGGCTGCCCTCTACGGTTCAAGCGGTTCGGGAAAGTCGTTTCTGGCGGTGGACCTGCCCGTCCTTGCCTTGAGCCCAAGCCTGCAGCATCATTACCCGCTTCGTTCATCCGGCGTGTTGGTTCTTTCTTCGAGCCTGGAGGAGGGCAATGCCATGGTTTCTGCCGCCGCTGCCAACGATGAAGAGCGGGACGCGACTGCCGAGGGGACTCGGGACCGCGCGGAGCCTGGCGGAATTCGATGCGCGGGTGAAAGACGTACTGGGCTAGCAAATGCCCATGCCTGGCCACCCTGTCTGCGCCGCGCGCGCATCGCGGTGGCTGCCCACCGTTGCGGCATCCATGCTGCATGTGCTTGCGCAGCAGACCGCGCACGCTCAGCCGGTCGTGATCGATGGCGGCCAGACGGTCACGGTGCCGAGCACCGCCAACCGAGCCCCTGGATCGTGGGGGAGCAGCTCATCGTCGGCTTCACCGGCCAAGGCAACCTGATCATCCAGGACGGCGGAATGGTGGTGAGCAGGACTCCCGGCAGCGCGCCGGCCGGCAGCCTCGGGCGCCTGCCTGGCAGCGTGGGGTCGGTCACGGTGACTGGCGTCGGTTCCATCTGGGAAAACCTCAATGGCGAACTCCAGATCGGTCAGTCGGGGCACGGAATCCTGCTGATTTCCGACGGCGGCCTGGTGAGAGATGTCGACCATCTTCGGCACGCGCATCGGCGTCAATACGCTGGGCCTGGGCGAGGTGACGGTCACGGGCTCCGGGTCCAGCATGCAAATGCCGGGCGAGATGGATGTGGGCTTCAGCGGCCGGGGCCGCCTGACCATTCGTGCGGGGGCCACCGTCAACAACGACGCGTCGGCCGCATCGCGAACAACCCGAATTCGATCGGCGATGCCTTGGTCACCGGATCGGGCTCGACCTGGACCAACACGCGACACCGTGACGGTCGGCATCGGCGGCGCCGGCAGCTCTCACGCTGGCCGACGGCGGCCAGGTCATCGCGCTGCGTGGTGTCACCATTGCGCAGGATGCGGGCGCCACTGGCGTGCTCAACATCGGCGCTGCCGAAGGTGCGGCGCCCGTCGCGCCTGGCACCTTGTCGACCGCCGACCGTGACCTTTGGCGCCGGCACAGGCCGCATCGTCTTCAACCACACCGATGCCAGCGGCGCTTATTCCTTCGTGCCCCTGGTCGCGGGCGCGGGGCAGGTCGTGGTCTTGAGCGGCACCACTGTGCTCAGCGCCAACAACACCTACTCAGGCGGCACCACCCTTGGCGGCGGGGTGCTGCAGATCGCCAGCGATGCCAACCTCGGAGCGCGCTTCGGGCGCGCTGGCCTTCGACTCAGGCGCCTTGCGCACCACAGCCGATATCTCGACCATCCGGCCAGCGACGCTCGGTACTGGCGGCGGCACCTTGGAGCACGCAGTCCGGCACGACGCTGAATTACCGCGGCGTGATCACCGGCAGCGGCGCATTGACCAAGACCGGGGACGGCACGCTCGTCCTGGCCGAGGCCAACAGCTATAGTGGCGGCACCACGATCGGCGCCGGGACGCTTGCAGATCGGCAATGGCGGCACCACCGGCAGCATCGTCGGCGACGTCGTCAACCAGGGAACGCTCGCTTTTGCGCGCACGAATTTCATCACCTTCGATGGCGCCATCAGCGGCAGCGGCAACTTGCAGAAGCGGTCTGGCGGAACGGTGATACTGACTGGCGACAGCAGCTACACCGGCGGCACCACCATCACTGCCGGCACCTTGCAACTGGGCAATGGCGGCACCTCGGGCAGCATCGTGGGCGACGTGACCAACAACGGCACGCTCGTCTTCAACCGCAGCAACGACCTGAGCCTCGCGGGCGCGATCAGCGGCACGGGAGCCCTGTCGCAGGTCGGCACCGGCACCACCACCCTCAGCGGCAACAGCGCCGCCTTTTCGGGCAGCACCGCGGTGACGAATGGCACCCTGTGGATCAACGGCGTGCTGGGCGGCGCACACGATGACCGTTTCCAATGGGGGCAGCCTGGGCGGCATCGGCACCTTCGGCGGCAACGTGTCCATCAGCGATGGTGTGCTGGCACCCGGCAATTCCGCCGGCACGCTGACCATCAATGGCAACCTGTCGCTCGCCCCTGCCTCGGTGCTCAACTACGAGTTCGGGCAGGCCGGCGTCGTCGGCGGTCCCCTCAATGACCTGACCGTGGTGGGCGGCAACCTGACGCTGGACGGCACGCTCAATGTCAGCGCGTCGGCCGGTGGCACCTTCGGCCCCGGCCTCTACCGGCTGATCAGCTACGGCGGCACGCTGACCGACAACGGCCTTGACCTGGGCACGCAGCCCGCCGGCAGCGTGAATTCCGTGCAGACGGCCGTCGCCGGGCAGGTGAACCTGATCAACACGGCGGGGCTGGCGATGGATTTCTGGGACGGTGGCGTCGCGCCGCGCAACAACGGCAGGATCGATGGCGGCCATGGCGTCTGGCAGGCCTCGGCCGGCAACGACAACTGGGCGGACTCCACCGGTGCCGTCAATGGGACCTATGCGTCCGGCACCTTTGCGGTGTTCGCGGGGACGCCCGGCACGGTCACGGTCGACAACAGCCTGGGCGCGGTGGTCTCCGGCGGCATGCAGTTCGCCACCAGCGGCTATGTGCTGCAAGGCCAGCCGATCACGCTGGCGACCGGCAGCAACGTCCTGCGCGTGGGCGATGGCACAGCGCCAGGCGCCGGCTACGTGGCCACCATCGCGGCGGAGCTGGCCGGCAGCGGCGGGATCGACAAGACCGATCTGGGCACGCTGGTGCTTGCCGGGACCAACAGCTATACCGGCGGCACCACGATCTCCGGCGGCACGCTGGAGATCTCGCAACGACACGAACCTCGGTGCCGCCGGCGGCGTGCTGACATTCAATGGCGGCACGCTCAGGACCGCGGGCGACATCGCCACGGCCCGCGCGACGACGCTCGATGCGGGAGGCGGGACCATCGAGACGCAATCGGGCACCCTGACGCATACGGGCACGCTGGGCGGTCCTGGCGCGCTCGTCAAGACCGGGATCGGCACCTTGGTCCTGGGGGCCGACAACACCTACACCGGCGGCACGACCATCAGCTGCTGGCACCCTGCAACTGGGCAACGGCGGCACGACCGGCAGCATCGTGGGCGATGTGAACAACAACGCATCGCTGGTCTTCAACCGCAGCAATGCACAGGCCTTCGGCGGCGTCATCAGCGGCAGCGGCAGCGTCACCAAGCTCAACGGCTCGACCCTGACCCTGACAGGCGCCAACACGTACAGCGGCGGCACGGCACTCAAGGGCGGCCAGATCACGGTGGGCCACAACACCGCCCTGGGCAGCGGCACGCTGGCCATGGACGAAGGCACCACGCTGGGCTTTGCCAGCGACGGGCTGAACCTGGCCAACGCCGTGGTACTCACCGGCACCAGCGACCCCGTCATCGACACCGGCGCCTTCACCGAAACGCTGTCGGGCGTCATCTCCGGTGGCGGAGCCCTCACCAAGAACGGCAGCGGCACCCTGGTGCTTGCGGGCGCCAACACCTACACCGGCGCGACCGACGTGACCGCGGGCACCCTGCGCGCGGGCGCAGCCGATGTGTTCAGCGCAGCGTCGGCCCACACGGTGGCGCCAGGCGCCACGCTCGACACCAGCGGCTTCAACCAGCGCATGGCGGCATTGAGCAACAGCGGCACGGTCAGCCTGGTCAGTGGGACCGCAGGCAGCACGCTCACGGTCACCGGCCCCTATGTCGGCAACGCCGGCATCCTCAGGCTGGGCACCGGCAGCGCCAGCGTGAGCGACAGGCTGGTGCTCGACGGCCCCACGGCCGCGGCGAGCGGCAACACCAGCGTTCAGATCGTCAACCTCGGCGGGCTGGGCGCGCTGACCTCGGGCAACGGCATCGAGGTCATCAGCGCGCGCAACGGCGCCACCACCACTGCGCAGACCACCAGGAGCGCCTTCAGCCTGGCCGGCGGGCACGTGGATGCAGGCGCATTCGAATACCGGCTCCATCCGGCCGACGCGCAGGGCGCCGGCGAGAACTGGTACCTGCGATCGACGACCGTTGTCGAGCCGCCGGTGACACCTCCTGTGGGACCGGGTGAACCCGGACCTCCGGTTGGGCCGCCGACGAGCCCGCCCGTTGAAGTGCCGACCTACCGGGCCGAAGTGCCCCTGCTGGCGGCCTTGCCGGCGCAGCTCAGGCAGGCCGACCTGGCGATGCTGGGCAACCTGCATCGCCGCATGGGCGATGAAGCGCGTGCGGCATCTGGCGACAGCAGGCGCCGGGCCTGGGCGCGCGTGGTGTACGCCGACCTGGGCATCGAGCAGCCGGGCGTCGCGCAGGCCCGCACCGACGGCAGCGTGCGCGGCCTGCAGACGGGCATCGACCTGCTGGTGAAGGACGCCTGGCGGGCGGGCATCTACGTCGGCTACCTGGACGGCAAGGCCGACGTCAGCGGCAATGCGCGCGGCACCACTGCGAAGGTCGGCCGCAACGACTTGCGCTCGCGATTCCTGGGCGCGTACGCGACCTGGATGGATGCGAGCGGCTGGTACGTCGACAGCGTGCTGCAGGGGGCCGACCATCGCTACGACGTTCGACCGGAAGACAACCCCAGCTGTCTCGGGCAAGGCCAGCAGCTACACCGCCTCGGTGGAAGGCGGCAAGGCGCTTGCGCTGAACGACCGCTGGAGCATCGAGCCGCAGGCGCAACTCGCCTGGCAGAACAGCAGCTTCGATGACCTGGTCCTCGAGGGCGCGCGCGTGCAGCAGGATGCGGCCAGCGGCTGGGTCGCCCGCCTGGGCCTGCGCATCAAGGGCGATCTCGCCACCGCCGCCGGGTGGCTGCAGCCCTATGGGCGCCTGAACTTCTACCGCGCGAACGTCGGCGGCGATGCAGCCACCTTCATCGGACCGGCGGCATCGACCGTCATCGCGAGCGAGGGCGAATACAAGGCCGGCGAAGTGGCCGCAGGCGCGACCCTGGCGCTGACCCCGTCGGCGAGCCTCTACGGGGAAATCGGCCACCTGTGGAACATCGGCGGCGATGCCGACGTGAAGTCCTCCGTGCAGGCCTCGCTGGGAATCAAGGTGCGTTGGTAGCGACGCAGGGCCGATTGCCATTGACTTGCGCGAGCGCGAGAGGAAGCACGATGAACACGCCCTGCACGACATCTCCGATACGCCGACTTCTCGGCGTGGCGCTGTTGTTCCTCTGCGCCGCGCCAGTGGCCTGGGCGCAGGGCAAGATCGACGCCAAGCTGATGCAGCGCTACGGCGGCGTGCTGGCCCCGGACTGCTCGAACTACATGCTGCCGCAGCTGAAGTACCTCGGCGATTCACTGGTCGTGCAGGACGCAGGCAAGGCGGTGCTGACCGGGCGCAATGTGAAGGCGGTGCCTGCGTACTTCGGTGCCACACCGCCACCGGAGTTCGAGACTGCATTGACGAGCGAAGTCGCGGGCGGCGAAGCGCTGGTATTCGTGCTCTACCGCAACGCTTCCGGCGTCTTTGCCGCGGTCGAGGGCGGGCCGAAGGTCATGGCCGCGCTACCGCCAGCGTTCAAAGGCAAGCGCGCGCGACATTGCGACCCGAACCGCAACATCCCGCCGGGGACGGCAGCTCCCGTTCAGATCGGGCCCAGCGATCTGCTGAAGGACGCGAAGTTCAAGCAGCCGTACGTGCAGGCGCTCGGCCCGCTCGCCAAGGAGCCGTGGCTGATGGAACTTGACGGCCCGGCGCAGCCAGTCGAGAAGGTGCGGGTCGCAGGCACTGAATACCAGCTCGTCAGCGTTTGCAAGAACCACGATTGCTACGACAACAGCATGGTGCTTCTCTATGCCGCGGCGTCGCAGTCGGTGCACGGCAAGGTTTTTCAGCGCGGCCGTTCGACGCTCATCGGCGCGCCATCCCCGCCCGTCGCAGCCGAACTCGAACGCCTGTGGAAGGCCACGTATCGCAGCGGGAAGTGAGTCTCGGACGGCCGAGACCGCTGGCGTGTCAGCATCCCGGCCCAGCCGTCGTAGCCACCGACGAGCACGCGAACATCGGCAACGCCGATCTTCTCCAGGATGCTCGCGGCCTTCAGTGCACCGGCCTCATCGGGGCAGTCGCAATAGACCACGACCGGCCCGCTGCCGAGTCGAGGCGCCATCGCTCGCAGCTTGTCGAGCTCGACGCAGAGCGCTCCCGGAATGACGTCCGAGCTGTCTCGGGCGAGCGCACGACGAACGTCCAGCACCGTCGGCTGGCGTTCGCCGGCCATGAGCTGGTAGAGCTCCTCCGGGCTGATCCTGCTGGCCTCGACGGAAGCCAGCATCGCCCTGCGCCTGAGCCATCGAACGAGCAAGGCAGCAGCTGCCAGAACCGCGAGGCCCAGCAGCGCCTTCGTGCCGGCGTCGGCCAGTACCTTCGAGGACACCCTCGACCTGGTCGCGCAGCACCACCCCCATGGCCACATAAGCTGCGGTCCACACCGCCCCGGCCGCCAGGTCCCACGCGATGAACCTCCGCCATGACATCCCGAGCGCGCCAGCCACGGGCGCGGCGACGACGGATATCCCGGGAACGAACTTCGCCGCAATCAGGGACAGTCCGCCCCAGCGCGTGAAAAGACCTTCGCTCTGGCGCACGCAGGTGTCGGGCGACAGGGAAATCCGACACAGCAGCCGCATCACGCGGTAGCCGAACTTGCGCCCGCCGGCAAACCAGACGGCATCCCCGGCCAGGTTGGCAGCGAGCGACAGCACGACAACGAGGGGCAGCGACATCTGCCCGAGCGCAGCCAGGGCACCGGCGACCACCAGCACGGGGCCGCCTGCGATCGGAGCACCTGCTCGAGCGAGCAGGACTGCAACGAACACGAGGGTGGCCCCGTGTTCGACGAGCAGCTGCTGCAGAGTGTCCATGGCACCCGTTGGTCAGCTCACTCCATCAGGAGGCGCCGCCCTCGGCCTCGCCGCGTTGATCCGCGAACTTTCGAACCAGCTCGGCATGACGGGGCGATGCCCGAAGTTGCTCGTTTGGCTTTCATGGTGAGTACTCCACTGAAGAAGAAGGGACAGGTTCAATGTAGGTACGAAGGGCGCTGCGAAAAATGGCGGTTCTGTCAACAGTCAGTTCCAGAATCCGGACCAGTGCCGGGAGGAAGCGTTCCGGTCGGACAGGAACCGGGCGGTCGCGTGGCCTTCGAGTACGGGCAGGTCAGGTGCGCCGTATCGACGATCACCTGCGCCGTGTCGCGCGGCAAGCCGGGCAGGCTGACCTGCCGACACATCGGCGATACAGGCAGCCGCTGCAATAGCGTCTCGTGCCGGCACGCAAAGGCGACGAGCGTTCCGCAAGCTGCAAAAGCGCATTCAGGTTTGGTACCTGTTCAAGAGGCGCCCCGATGCCTAGATTTGCACCGTCGTGTTCCCAACCCACTCCCTCAGGAGACCACCATGAAACTGATGACCCTTCCCGCGATCCTTCTTGCGGCCGTCTTCGCCGCGCAAGCCCATGCAGAACCTGCCAAGACGAGAGAGCAGGTGAAAGCGGAACTCGCCGAGGCGATCCGCACCGGCGACATCCTCGCTGGGGGAACGTCCCGCAAGCTCAAGGACCTGTATCCGGATCTCTATCCCTCCGCTCCCAAGGCCGCGGGCAAGACCCGCGAGCAAGTCAAGGACGAGCTGGCGGAAGCCATCCACACGGGCGACATCATCGTGGGCGAGTCGTCGCGCAAGCTCAACGAGATTCGACCGGACCTGTACCCATCCGCGGCCCCGGTGTTCACCAAGACGCGCGAACAGGTCAAGGCCGAGTTGGCCGAGGCCATTCGCACCGGCGACATCCTGTCCGGAAGCGACACGCTGGCCAAGCTCAACGAGCTCTATCCCGATCGCTACCGGTCCGAGATCAGGATGGCCGAAAAGAACGGCTCGAACGTCCAGTAACGCCGTTCGCCGAATGGGGTGCCGTCGCTTGCATGACGGCACCCCGGATGCTCGCCACGCCTCGGACTATCCTTCACTCTTCGGCTGAGCCATCGAGCCGGGGAGATTCGATGAAGCGATCCTTCGCCCCCCTTCGCACTGCTGGCGTCCTCGTGCTCGCACTCGCTGCGCTGTGGTTCACGCTCACGCTCTCCTCCCCTGGTGCCCGGCCGCCTGTGTCGTTGCCGCCACCGGAGCTCGACCTCGCACCCGGCGCGGGCCGCAGCGAAACGGCCGTGTTTGCCGGCGGCTGCTTCTGGGGCGTGCAGGGTGTGTTCCAGCACGTCGTGGGCGTGCAGAGCGCGGTATCGGGCTATGCCGGTGGCAGCCAGGAAACAGCGAGCTACGAGAGCGTGGGGACGGGCCGCACCGGCCATGCCGAGGCCGTGCGCATCGTCTTCGACCCGGCGACGATCAGCTATGGCGAGCTGCTGCAAATCTACTTCTCGGTGGCGCACGACCCCACGCAACTCAACCGCCAGGGCCCGGATCACGGCCCGCAATACCGCTCCACGGTGTTCGCCACCAACGACGAACAGGCGCGCGTCGCGTCCGCCTACATCGAGCAGCTGACCAAGGCCAACACCTTCGGCAAGGCGCTCGCGACCACGGTGGAGACGGGCCGCGGCTTCTACCCTGCCGAGACCTATCACCAGGACTACATGACGCGCAATCCCGGGAGCCCGTACATCCTGGTGCACGACCGGCCCAAGCTCGATCAGCTCAAGCTCCAGTTCCCGCAGCGCTACCGTGACAAGCCGGTGCTGGCACTCGTGGGCCCGCAATGAGCTCAGAATCATCCGGGTACCACCCGATCAGCTGCGAGTTGGCATAGTCACCCGAATGGCCGGTCATGGCATGGCCAAGCGCTTTGGCAAGATTGGCAAGGCACGGTCCCCCTGGCCTAAGCCGGACCAGACCGCGCAGATCCGGGCCACCAGTTTCAACAAGGTCGGGATGCGTCGTTTGCCATGCATGGCCCGAAGTCTGACCTTGGCCGCACCGAGGTCGATGCCGACGCAGGTCACGACGAGAGACCGGGCCTCTTCCTCCCGGAATACCTCGAACTGCGCCGGCATGCCGGGCATCGATCTCGTCGAGACGCCGACGACGGCGGTGCGACCGCCGCAAGCGTCGTACAGACGTCGGCCCAGCCCAGGTGTTTCCGCCGCATCGAGGTGGACGGCCCCGTCCATCACGATGACGTCAGGCTCCAGGGCGTGCTCGCGCAGCAGCTGCAAGAGGCACGGCAGCGCGCGAAGATCGAGTTCTCCGCGCGCTGGCTTTTCCACGTGGGCGACACGGGACGTGAACGTTCGGGATGCTTCGGGCGCATCCCATTCGTCGAAGGCCACGGCGGCGGCCCAGGCTCCGTCGCCATCGTAGTGAACTGCAACAGCCAGCTTCATGCCGGTCCCCGTGCAAAGCGGCCCATCGTCCGGACCTCGGCGAGCAGGGCGCGGCCCGCCAGGGCCGCCGTCGCCAGCCGTGTCCGAACTTCCTGGGCTCCGCGCCCCATCCTACGGCGTTGCCACGCCCATGTTGTTCTCTCGCAGTCTGGTCCGACAATGGAACACCACGACGATCTGGAAAACCACATGACCTGCCTTCTTCGGCGCATCCTGGCCTCGCTGGCCACCCTGCTCTTCGCAGCGCACGCGCATGCCTACGAGGCCGGCTGGATGCAGATCCAGGTGGCTGGTACGACACCGGATGCCTCCACGACGACGGTCGCCCTGTACTACCCGACGATGGCTGCGCCGCGAGCCATCGCCATGGGACCGTTCGCGCTCGACGTCGCCATCGGCGGCAAACCCGTCGACAAGGTCAAGGCGCTGATCCTGCTCAGTCACGGCATCGGCGGCAGCGAGCTCGGGCACAGCGTCCTGGCGCAAGCCCTCGCCCGGAACGGCTATCTGGTCGCCGCACTCCGTCATCCCGGCGACAACTGGCAGGATCGGTCTCTGATCGAGAAGAGCCCCGAGCGCTATTTCGACGAGCGGCCGCGGCAAGCTTCTCGGGTCATCGACGCGATCCTGGCCGATCCAGGGTGGAAGGATCGGATTGCGACCGATAGCCAGGGGCCTCGCGTGGGTGCGCTTGGACACTCGGCCGGCGGCTACACGGTGCTGGCGTTGGCGGGAGCCAGGCCGGATTTGTCCCGGATGAGGAAGCACTGCCTGGCCGAAGCATCCGAAGACCCGATCTTCTGCGGCATGGGCCGCTCGGGGGTTGCGATGCCGCCGTTACCAGCGGCCACGCCCTCGCTCAAGGACGAGCGCGTTCGGGCGATCGTCGCGATGGCCCCGACGGGTGTGCCGCTCACCGCCGAATCGCTCGCCGCGGTTCGGTCGGCGACCATGATCTACGAGGCAGAGCTCGATCGTTTCCTGGTGCCGCGATTTCATGCCGAATGGGTCGCCCGCAATCTGCCCGCACCGAACCTGCATCGGGTGCCTAACGCGTGGCACTTCGCCTTCATGGATTCGCCCAGCATGTCCATCCCTAGCGCGGACGGCGACGTCGCCGCGAACCCGCCGGGTTTCGATCGCGATGCGTTCCTGAAGCAGCTCGCCGACGAAATTACGGCCTTCTTCGACAAGACCCTCATCTAGTCCACTGAATCACTGAAATCGCACCCCCGCTGTCCGCGCGATACGGGCGCGCTGCGGCGTTGCAAATGCTCGCGATACCTACGGGTATCGCTGCGCTTTGCGCCTTGCATCGCATCCCGTCTCGCGCGTCCCTCGGGTCGCATTTCAATGATTCAGCGGACTAGCCGATTCATCCCCTTAGACGACGCTGTGATCCGCCATCCAGAGTGCCCGGAGCCCTTCAATCGGCGATCTGCGCCCGTGCCTGCTCGGCGCGCTCGAAGATGTGCGGCGCCAGTCCGCGCTTCTTCAGGGCGTCACCGAGCTTCATGCGCAGGAAGTTGCTCGCCGTATAGCGCGAGACCATCGAGTAGTGCTGCTCCTCCAGGTCCTTGACCATCGACGTGTAGGCATCGAGCACGTCGGGAAAGATGCTGAAGTTGTCATAGTTGACAATCGCCCGGACGCGCCGGCCGAGCGGCTCGACGAGGCGTATCACCTGGTCCCGGATCGCCTCCACATCGGCCGGGGTCTTCACCGTGTGGCCCTCGAAGTTGATGAACAGCGTGTTCTGCTGCGCGTCGTAGGCGAATCGCTCCGGCAACGGCAGCCGCAGCATGCGCTCACGCAGGCCCATGGTCTCGGGGCGAAAGATGGCCGCATCCATCGGCACCGGCGGTGCCTTGATCAGCGGCACAAAATCCATGCGATCGAGGATGTCGCGCTGCAATTCGATGCCGGGTGCGATCTCGATCAGCTCCAGGCCTTCGGCACACAAGCGGAACACGCAGCGCTCGGTCACGTAGAGCACACGCTGGCCCCGCCGCACGGCTTCGCTGCCGCTGAAGGTACGGTGCTCCACCTCGCGCACGAGCTTGGCGACCGTTCCGTCTTCCAGGATGTGCAGTTCACCGCCTTCCACTGCGATGCGCAGCCGACCGGCATTGAACGTGCCGACGAAGACGACCTTCTTCGCGTTCTGGCTGATGTTGATGAAGCCGCCCGCGCCGGCGAGCTTGGGGCCGAACTTGCTCACGTTCAGGTTGCCGCTCGCGTCAGCCTGGGCCAGGCCGAGGAAGGCGATGTCGAGCCCGCCGCCATCGTAGAAGTCGAACTGGTAGGGCTGATCGATGATGGCCTGTGGGTTCGTCGCCGCGCCGAAGTTCAAGCCGCCGGCGGGCACTCCGCCGATCACGCCGGGCTCGGCGGTGAGCGTCATCAGATCGACGATCTTCTCCTCGTTGGCCACCGCGGCGACGCCCTCGGGCATGCCGATCCCGAGATTGACGACGCTGTTGGCATCGAGCTCCAATGCGGCCCGGCGAGCGATGATCTTGCGTTCGTTGAGCGCCATCGGAGCTGCAAGAGCTCCGTCAGTCAAGGGCACGCGCAGTTCGCCGCTGAAGGCCGGGCTGTAGGGCTCCGAGAAGGTCTGCCAATGGTTCTGCGGCTGCGCCACCACGACACAATCGACCAGCACGCCAGGCACCTTGACCTGTCGCGGCGGCAGCGCATTGCGCTCGGCCAGGCGTTCCACCTGCACGATCACGATGCCGCCCGAATTGCGCACGGCCATGGCGATCGCGAGCGCTTCCAGCGTGAGCGCCTCCCTTTCCATCGTGATGTTGCCATCGGGGTCGGCCGTGGTGCCGCGGATGATGCCGACCTGGATCGGGAACGCCTTGTAGAACAGGTAGTCCTGTCCATCGATGGGCATCAGTCGCACGATGTCTTGCGTCGTGCGCTCGTTGAGCTTGCCGCCGCCGAAGCGTGGGTCGACGAAGGTCCCCAGTCCGACGCTGGACAGATGCCCCGGCCGGCCCGCAGCGATGTCGCGGAACAGATGCGAGATCACTCCCTGCGGCAGGTTGTAGGCCTCGACCCGCCCCGCGACCGCGAGCTGTTGCAGTTTCGGACACAGGCCCCAGTGGCCACCGATCACGCGCTTGACCAGGCCTTCGTGAGCGAGGTGGTTCAGACCCTTGTCCTTGCCATCCCCCTGGCCGGCTGCATAGACGAGCGTGAGGTTGCGCGGTTTGCCGGTGGATTGCGCGAAGGCATCGTCGCTCTGCAAATACAGCGCTTCGAGCGCCAGTGCGATCTCCTCGGCGAAGCCGATGCCCACGAAGCCGCCGGTGGCAACGGTGTCGCCATCGCGGATCAGGCGCACCGCATCTTGCGCGGAGACGATCTTGCCGCGTTGCGTCTGCATCAGCGCGGCGAGTTGCGGGTGGTGGGTTTGCATGGTGGCCTCAGGCTTCGGTGGGCTCACTGAAACGGCTCTTCCTGGATCAGGCGCTTGGCGTCTTCGATCGGATCGATGCGCGGATTCTGGTTGCGTCGAACGATGCGCTCGGCCGTGCCGTCCGCCTGCATCGCGGCCCAGGCATCCTCCCATCGCTTGGCTTGCGAATCGGGAAGATCCTTCGACGCCGCCAGCCAGAGCTCGGACTTGCGGATCACCTGGCCGAACTGAAGCACGTCGAGGTTGCCCCGCACTTCGCGCACGGCGTGCACCACCATCGCTCGAGGCGCCACCCAGGCATCGATCGTGCGATCCTTGATGCGCTTGGCGTTCATCCACTCTTCGCGCTGCGGCATGGTGCGAGTGAACCCCAGGCTTCGCACCAGGGCCTCGGCACCCGAACGCTGCAGCACGCCCACCGGCCTGTCGCGCACCTTCGACATGTCGGAGACGTCCACGCCCGGGGACCCGACAAGCACCAGGTCGTCGGTGAGCAGGTGCAGCAGCCAGCGGTACTTCTCTTCACGCTCGGGCGAACGGGTGATCGCGAGGATGCCGACGTTGGGCTCGTTCTGGGCGATCTCCTGTGCGCGGAACCAGGGCAGGTATTCGATGCGGCCGGGATGGCCCACGCGCCGCGCCGCCTCGGCGACCAACTCGTGGATCACGCCGCGCCCCGGGCCGGGCTGTTCGGAGACCGAAGCCGAAGGCACCTGGTAGGTATAGGGTGGCAACTCGGCAGCGAGCAGCCGCAGCTGCTGCGCGTGCACCGACACGCCGGCGGCCGCGGCGCAAACCACCAGCCATCGAAGCACGGCACCCATGCTCAGAACACCCCCACGGTGAGATACAGGATCAGGACCAGGATGCTGGCCGAGAACGCCGTCAGGCTGCCGACGACGAACAGGTCGAAATACGACTGCTTGTGCGTGAGCCCGCAGATCGCCAGCAAGGTGATCACCGCGCCGTTGTGCGGCAGGATGTCCATCGCCGCCGAGCCCATCGCCGCAATGCGGTGCATGATCTCCGGGTCGATCTTGGCCGCTTCGGCGGCATGCGCGTACTCTTCCCCCATCGCACCGAGTGCGAGGCTCATCCCGCCAGAGGCCGATCCAGTCATCGCCGCAAGCACCGTCACCACCAGCCACAGGCTGACGACCGGGTCCGAGGCGACCGCCTTGAGTCCTTCGCGAACCACTGCAAATGCCGCCAGCGCGGCAATCACCGCGCCGTAGCCGACTTCGGAAGCCGTGTTCGCCATGGGCAGCAGCGATCCCAAGGTGCCCTTGTTGAATGCTTCGCGCAGATCCGCGATGCGCGAGCGATTGGCCAGCACGATCACCAGGATCGCCCCCGCCATCGCGCCGATGATGGCCCAGATGGCCAGCACCTTCTTCAGGTCGATGTTCTTGAATTTCGCCGTGGCGAGGTAGCTGTGGTCGAACGCCGGGATCACGAATTTCGACAACGCGAAATTCAGGCCCATCACCACCAGGATCGGCAACAGTGCCAGGAAGAACGGCGGCAGATTCGATACATCCACCGCGGCGATCTCCTCCTTGTGCTCGCCATAGCCCTCGCCGGCCCGGCTCGCGGCGTGCGAGCGGCGCGACAGCCACAGCATGCCGAAGGCGAACATGAATACCGACGCGATCAGGCCCATGCCGGGCGCGGCGTAGATCGTCGTCTTGAAGAACGGGATCGGGATAGCGTTCTGGATCGCGGGCGTGCCCGGCAAGGCCACCATCGTGAACGTGAAGCTGCCCAGCCCGATCGCGGCCGGGATCAGGCGCTTGGGGATCTTCGCCTCGCGAAACAGCGACGCCGCGATCGGATAGACCGAGAACGCCACCACGAACAGCGACACGCCGCCGTACGTCAGCAGCGCGCACGCCAGCACGACCGCGAGGATCGAGCGATCGTTGCCCACCCATTCGACGATCCGATGCGCGATGGCCCGGGCCGAGCCCGATTCATCCATCAGCTTGCCGAATACCGCGCCGAGCATGAAGAGCGGAAAGTAGGTCGCGAAATAGGTGCCCAGCGCCGGCATGAAGATTTGCGTGTAGCTCGCCATCAGCGGCAGATCGCCCCAATTGAAGAGGATGGCCACCGCCGCGCAGATCGGCGCGATGAAGATCACGTTCCAGCCGAGTTGCGCGAGGAAGATGAGAAGGGCCAGTGAGACGAAGATGCCGAGGATGCCAAGCATGGATGGGACTCCAGAGGCAATGACGGATGTCGCAGGACGCTGCGCCGCGTTTCGTGAGGCGCACTGTCCGCCCGCGGGCATCGAGATGTCAAGCGGCGCGTGCAGACGCTTCCAGTGAAGGTGAAACCGGCACGAGCTTGCCGCCGATTCGAACTGGCTGTTTGATCACGTCGGTGTACCGGCGGGCTGGCGCGTGATCGAGATTGGCTGTGGCCCTCAAGGTTGTCTGGGCCTTCTCGCCGGGCGCGTCGGTGCGACGGGCCGGGTCGTCGGCGTGGAACGCAGCGCTGAGCAAGTGCAACGTGCACGATGCATCGTCGCGGACTGCCATCTGACGAACGTCGAGGTTCTGCATGCCGATGGGCGCGATACAGGCCTGCCTGGGCAATCGTTCGATCTCGCGACCGCGCGGCTGGTTCTCGTCAACGTTCCGCACCCCGAGGGCCTGGTGCAGGAGATGGTCCGCCTTGTCCGACCCGGTGGCGTGGTTGCCTTGCATGAGGCCGAGTCAACCACGCAGCGATGCGATCCACCCCACCATGCCCAAACCCGTTTGCTTGAGGTGCTCAACACTTCGGCCGGAATGGACGGGATTGACCGGACGATCGGCTCGAAGGTGCCGCGTTTGATGCGTGAAGCCGGGTTGGTGGATATTCACGTGCAGCCGTGGGTACACGCATACCCGGTGGGCCATGGGCGTCGCATGCTGCTGCTTGATTTCGTAGAGAACGCGCGGGCCCGGATCCTCCATCAGCAACTGATCGGAGAAGCCGAATTGAACGAGTTGACGGCCCTTCTGAAGCGCCACCTCGAAGACCCTGAAACACTGGTGCTGTCGAGCGTCTTCGTTCAGGCCTGGGGTCGCACACCGGAGCTGCCATAAGTGCTGATCGGCATATCCATCCAGCCGAGCCGCGGACCGTGAGGCTCGCCCCGGTAGCGAGGTTTGGCGCTGGCCTTCGGGAGGGCTCGGCCATGAAGAGACGGTCGACGCCTCGCCGGTGAGCCGAGGCCACTCCAGGGAGCACCGAAGCTGGGATGATGCTGCCCCTTCGGCAATTCTTACCTGCTGCGAGTCGCGAAGCTCCCGCGCGCCCCGGAGGGTCGAGGGCTGCGTCACGCTGCGTGACGCCCCTGGGCAAACCGGTGGCGCCCTCTGCGGCATCCGGGCTCGACAATTGCCCGCTGCCTTGCAATTCTTGAAGCTGGAGAGCCGCCATGGAACAGCGCTCGTGCCACCCCACCCGGCATCCCGGCATCCTGTCGCCCGTGATCGTCGCGGCATTCATGGCCGCATGCGGGGGCGGAGGCGGGTCGTCACCAGCGTCCGAGACGGATCTCGGTGTGGAGACAGCGGCGCGGCACCAGAAGAAGCTGAAGGAGCTGCCGGAGCCGAAGCTCAAGCAGGTGCTGGAGCTGAAGGAGCTCAAGGAGCTCACCGATCTGATGGAGCACAAGGAGCTGAAGGACCGCAAGGAGGTGAAGCAGCTCAGGCTGTTCATCGGCAAGGCGATCTTCCGCTTCGACACCTTCGGCGACGAGACTTTCTGGAGCGACACCTTGCGCATCCACGAGGTCATCGGCGCGGCGGTCGACCCGATGACGGCGCTCGCCGTGGGCCTGAAGGTCGACGTCCAGGCATTGCCCAACGAGGTCAAGAAAGGGATCAAGGATGGCTCGCTGGACTTGAAGAGTCCCGACACGACCGTGGCCCTGCTGAAGCTCGATGCCGTCATCGGGCTGCGCGGCAAGGTCGAAACCGTCAATGGGAAGGACAAGCTGGTTCGCGTCGGCGTGACCTGCGCGCTGTGCCATTCCACCGTCGACGATTCGTTCTCGAGCGGCATCGGAAGGCGGCTGGACGGCTGGCCCAACCTCGATCTCGATCCCGGCAGAGATCATCGCGCTGTCACCCGCGCTCGATGCCGCCACCAAGGCGGTCTACAACTCCTGGGGGCCCGGCAAGTACGACCCGCGCTTCAATCTCGACGGCATCAACGGCCCGCACGTCATCCCGCCGGCCTACGGCCTCGACGGCATCAACAGCATCACGTCGACCGGCGACGGCACGGAGATCGCCTATTGGAACCGCTACGTCGCGGTGACCCAGATGGGTGGGCATGGGACCTTCGTCGAGCCGCGCACCGGTGTCAGCGTCACCAACGGGACCGAGGACCTCGTCAGCTCGAAGCTGCCCGCCTTGCAGGCATATCAGCTGTCAGCCTCGAGGCACCGCGCCCACCGAAGCACAGCTTCGATCGCGATGCCGCCGAGCGCGGACGGCTGATCTTCAACGGCGCGGCCCGCTGCGCGACCTGCCACAGCGGCCCACTCTTCACCGACGCCAACATCAGGCTGCACGACCCGATCGACGTGGTCAGCGAGCCGGAACCGAACGGCGCGCCGAGCTATGCGTCGCGCAGCGCGACGAAGCAGTACAGGACGGCACCGCTGCGTGGCATCTGGCAGCATCCGCCCTACTTCCACAACGGTACCGCGCCAGACCTCGATGCGGTCGTGCGGACGTACAACACGAAGAAGTTGCTCGGCCTCACCGAGGCGGAGATTGGCGATCTCGTCCAGTACCTGAAGTCGCTCTAGCGACCATGAAGCTGACGACCACCACGCTCCTCTCCGTCGACGGAGTGATGCAGGGGCCCGGGCGGGCCGGACGAGGACCGCAGCGGCGGATTCGAGCGCGGCGGATGGACCGCGCCGTACTCCGACAAGGAGACCGCGACGTTCGTAAGCCAGGTCTACCGGCGCGCCGACGCGTTCCTGTTCGGCCGGCGGACCTACGAGATCTTTGCCGGCTACTGGGGAGCAATGTCAGATCCAGGCGACAACCCCTTCGCAGTGGCGTTGAACACGATGCCCAAGTACGTGGCATCGACCACACTCACCGACCCGCGGTGGGCGAACACGACCGTCCTCTCCAGTGAGGTCGCAGCCGCCGTCCGCGAGCTGAAAGCGAAGCCGGGACGCGAGCTGCAGGTGCACGGCAGCCGCACCCTGGTCCGGTGGCTGCTCGACAACGACCTTGTCGACGAGCTCAACCTGTTCATCTGCCCGGTGGTCGTCGGCCAGGGCACTCGGCTGTTCCCCGACACGGGCCAGGACAAAGCGCTCGAACTGGTCGAATCGCGGGCCACCCCCAGCGGGGTGACGATCCAGGTCTACCGGCCCACCGGGCGCCCGCAGTACGGAACGGCGGGGCAGACAGTTGGGGTCACGTGAAACATCGACGGAGATTTGTCCATGAATGCCCTCTTGTCCAAGGTCCTGGAAGCGCACGGCGGTCTTGATCGCTGGAGCCAGTTCGCCACCGCCCGCGCGCAGATCGTCACAGGCGGTGGCCTGTGGGCACTCAAGGGCCTGATCCAGGACCCCGCGCCGCGGCAGATGACGGTGTCGCTACACGAGGAATTCGCCTCCGTGACCCCTTTCGGACGCCCGGACTGGCGCACCAGCTTTCGCCCGGAGCGCGTGGCCATCGAGACGCTCGACGGCCAGGTCGTTCGAGAGCAGGCCAACCCGCGCAGCTCGTTCGATGGGCACACCATGAATACCGCGTGGGAGCCGCTTCACCGCGCGTACTTCAATGGGTACGCCATGTGGACCTACCTCACGACCCCGTTCCTCATGGCCATGCCAGGCTTCGAGGTGCGCGAGATCGAACCCCTCGCCGAAGGCGACGAACCATGGCGCGGGCTGCGGGCTCGCTTCCCCGGCCAGATTGCCAGCCACAGCGAGGAGCAGGACTTCTATTTCGGCAGCGACTTCCTGTTGCGTCGCCATGACTACCAGGTGGATGTCGCCGGCTCTTTCCCGGCGGCCCAGTACGTGGACAAGATCGTCGAGGTCCAGGGCATCAAGATCCCCACGAGGCGGCGCGCCTATGTTCGCGGACCGGACCTGAAGCCGGTCCGCGACCTGCTGATGGTCGCCATCGACCTGAGCGACTTCTCTTCTCTTGATCCGCTCGAATCAAGCTATGTCTCGCGCCGGCTTCCAGTTGTCCCATTCGTTGGGGTGCGTCGCGCGCTCTACCCACGAGGCCTGTGGCGCCAGAACGCCCGCTACTTCGGCCGGTCCTGGGCGGTGGCACGCGCAGGGAACAATCCCAGTCGCAGGCCCGTGGCCGCGGTGAGACCCTCCACGCGCCGGGACCCGTGATCCAACTCGGCCAGGCCCGCGATGGCTTGGTCGATCGCCTCCTGGACGACCTCCCCAGGCCTTGCGTCCGGGAGGCGGATCCGCTGCTGGAAGTGGTCTCCGATGTGCCTCAAGGCGGTCTCGATCGCTGCGCGCAATTCCGGCCCGGCCGCCCGGCCTGCGTTTCGCAGCTCGATCATGTTCACCCCAAGCCGCAGGTCGTCGAGCGCTTGCCCTGCCCGCGAACGCATCGCGCCGCTCGCTCCTGCGAGCCGAGGCAGGAGCATGCCCACGCGGTCCAGCATCCGGCTGGCCCATGCGACCCGGGAATACGACTGCTTGCCGTGCGCCATCGCGGCAAGATCCCGCCACGCGGCACGCAGCAGCCTGCGCACACCGGTCTCCAGGCTGATGACCCGGATCAGCGAAATCACGACCAGTGCGATCACGGTTCCGAACACACACGCGATGGCCATTCCGGTGAAAGCCGTGAAGTCGCCGCTCTGCACCGGCTGCACCGAGATGAGGCTGTTCGAGAGGAGCGCGAAGCTGACCGCCGCCAGCGACAGGTTCGGCGTTGCCAGGTAGAGCCCGGTGATGAAGAACAGCGGAGCCATCACCACGGCGAGCTCGAGGTATCCGTCGAGTGCAGGAAAGATTGCAAACACATAGAGCGCGGCGACAGGCACAGCCACCAAGGTCCACATCAGCAGGGTTCTCAGCACCGGGCGCGGATCGTCGAGAAAGGCGAACAGCGCGCTGCCCGCGGCGGCAAAGCCGACGGTACCGGCGCCCTGGTCCCAGCCCAGCACCCAGCACAGTCCGCCGGCAACGCTCACGGCGAGCGCGGCTGCGAAGCCGGAATACGCAGCGAGTCCATGGTCGACATGAAGGGTGCGACTGCCGGCTTCGGCGATGAGCTTGCTCACCCGGGCATCGGGCACGGCGACGCCGCCGGTGAGCTGGCCGAGCAGGAGCTGGCAGTCGCGCCAGGCCTCGCGCAACTCGGCCAGTCGCGCCTTCATCCCTGGCACGAGCAGCTGATCCCGCGTCGCCCTGATCGCGGCAAGGCGCTCTTCCACGCCGGCCAGGAGCGGCAGCAAGGCGACCATGCGCTCTTCGAGCGCGAGCACCGTCGCCATGTCCTGCCTCGTGATCGAGGGCTCGAAGCGCAGGTGGGCGGCGAGGTTGCGCATTTCGGCCAGGTCGGCAGCGAGGCGTGCGCGCGCTCGCCGCTCTGCCTCGGCTGCCGGACGCTGGCCGAGCCCCTTCAGTATCCAGTTCTGCGCATCGTTGATCGCGCCCTGCGCCTTCGCAACGAGAAAGGGCTTGATGCTGCTTGGCGCGAACAGCGTGTGGACTCCGATCGAAAAGGCCGCGCCCAATCCGATCTCCTCGGCACGCAAGATCAGCGTGTCGAAGAGGGACGCGTTGTTGTTGGCCAGGGGCATGCCGACCAGCGGCAATGTGTACGCGGCCAGCAGGAACACATAGCCGCGAGGACTGCGGTGCAGCAGGGACACGTAGAGACAGGCGGCCACCCACGCGGCAACGCCGAAGACCAGCAGTTCAGGCGCGCCGCCAAAGGCCGGAATGACGAAGAGGGCTCCCGTGACGCCAAGCAAGGTGCCGAGGACTCGATAGACCGAGCGCGCAAGCACCGCTCCCGACGCAGCGCCGAGCTGCTGGCTGGTCAGGAACACGGTGAGGCTTGCCCAACCGGGATTGGGCAGGTCAAGCCAGAGCGCCACGAGGATGGCAGCGATGGCAGCGACGGTGCACTTGATTGCGAAGGCGATGCCAGGGGGATTGAACGCATTCATGACGTGTCGAAGAAGGGCTCTTCATGAGTCCTTGGTCGAGCCCCAGGGATCGGAGCGTTCAGGCGGCGCGGCGCGCCACCATCAACTTGGCTGTGAGGGTCTGGACAACCTCGCCTCGCTGGTTGAGCGTTCTCGAGAGCAGCACCAGCACGCCTCGATCAGGGCGCGAGCGCGAGGCGATGAGATCCGCGACCTCGCTTTCGACATGCAGGACGTCTCCTGGGCGAGTGGGCGCCTTCCACTCGATCTCGCCACCAGCACCCAGGATGCCGTTGGCCAGCTTCGGACCGCTGGTGACCAGCAGGCGCATGCTGATGGCTGCGGTGTGCCAGCCACTGGCGGCAAGCCCACCGAACATCGTGTCGCGCGCGGCCGCGTCGTCGAGATGGAAGGGCTGGGGATCGAACTCCCTCGCGAACCGCTTGATGTCGTCGGCGCTCAACTCATGAGTGCCGGTAGTGAAAACGTCGCCGACCTTGAGGTCGTCGAAGTAGAGAGGCTCTGATCTCATGAGCTTTCCTTTGAGGTGGGCGTCGAGCACCGCTCGCCGCTCTTGGGCTTGCCGTCGTGCATGACGTTGGGAGAACTCTAGGAGACGGGCTCGCCCGGATGAAGGCTGCTCGCGTGAATGGGGCTTTTCACATTCGTCAAAGATCGACGCCGCCTTTGGTCTCACTGGCTCGCCGATCGAACTCGGCGGGCGCCCCATTGCCGTTGCAAAACGGTGTTCCCGTTCCGTCAAAGATGACGGCGCCCTCTTCGCCTATCTTCGTCCTGAGATGTGCGCTCTTCACGCTTGCGTGCAGCACTGATCCGTCATTCCCTCTACACGAATTGGATACACAACATGTCCCAAGCTTCTGCCGGCAAATTCATCAGCGAGCAGGCGTCTGAAAACCGTCTGCTGCTCACCCGGCGCAGTCTTCTCACCGCGACGGTCGCCGGGGCGGGCCTGGGCCTGCTGGCCGTCCCCGGCCAGGTCTCGGCTGCACTGCCGACCGCCTACACCTCTACCGCCACCGACGCCATCCGCGCGTTCCGATTCGACTTCCCGAGGGAGGCACTGGTCGACCTCCGGCGGCGGATCACGGCGACCCGCTGGCCCAGCCGGGAAAACGTTGCAGACGAATCCCAAGGCGTGCGGCTCAAGACCATGCAGCAACTTGCTGCGCTACTGGGCAACCGACTACGACTGGCGCAAGGGCGAGGCGAAGCTGAAGGCCCTGCCCCATTTCATGACCACGATTGACGGCGTCGACATCCACTTCATCCACGTCCGATCGAAGCACGCCAATGCGCTGCCGGTCATCATCACGCACGGTTGGCCCGGCTCGGTCATCGAGCAGTTGAAGGTCATCGACCCGCTCACCAACCCCACGGCCCACGGAGGGCGGGCGGAAGACGCATTCGATGTGGTGATCCCGTCGATCCCGGGCTACGGATTCTCCGGAAAGCCCACCACGACGGGCTGGGACCCGATCCGCATCGCGCGCGCCTGGGTCGTGCTGATGCAGCGACTTGGATACACGAAGTACGTGGCTCAAGGCGGCGACTGGGGCGATGCCGTCTCGGAGCAGATGGCGCTGCTGGCGCCACCGGAGCTGCTCGGCATCCACGTCAACATGCCGGCCACCGTTCCCGCGGACATTTCCAAGGCACTCAAGTACGGCGAGCCTGCGCCCTCGAGCCTGTCCGCCGAGGAACTGCACGCGTTCAAGCAGCTCGACTCCTTCTTCAAGACCGGCCTCGGCTATGCCATCGAGATGGCGAACCGCCCGCAGACGCTCTACGGGATCGAGGATTCCCCCGTCGGCCTGGCGGCCTGGATCCTCGACCATGACGCGCGCAGCCAGTCGCTCATCGCGCGAGTGTTCGACGGGCACGCCGAGGGGCTCACGCGAGACGACATCCTGGACAACATCACGTTCTACTGGCTGACGCAAACAGCCGTCGTCCTCGGCACGCCTGTACTGGGAAAACAAGCTGGCCTTCTTCGACGTCAAGAACGTCACCATCCCGGTGGCCGTGAGCGTCTTTCCCGGATGAGATCTACGCGGCTCCAACGAGCTGGACGCAACGCGCGTTTCCCAACCTCATCCACTACAACAAGCTCGACAAGGGCGGCCACTTCGCGGCCTGGGAGCAGCCGAGGCTGTTCGTCGAGGAGCTTCGCGCGGGCTTCAGGACGCTGCGCTGAGCGGCCTCGCGCGAGCGGCTGCGCCCGGGGCGGCGGCAGACTCGTTCGCGGGCCGCCCGCGATGCGAAGGCTTCCCCGCTACGCCGCGGCATCGGGGGCGGCGTGTCCCACGAGGACGGACAGCAGGAACTGCTCGCGCTCCTCTTCCAGCCCGAGGTCCTCGTTCAGCAGGTCGTCGAAGACGCCCCCGAACGGCCGGGCGCTCAGGCCCAGGGCGGTGGCCGTCAGCACCAGGTTCTGGGAGATGTGCCCCGCCTCCGCGACCATCATGCGGTAGCCGCCTTGGCCGTACTTGCGTTCGTGGCGCGCGAGGTGGCCGACCAGGCAGACCATGGCCGAGATTGCCGCCATCATCCCGCGCTCCACGGGCAGCGCCGCCGCGACGATGCGCTCGGGCTCGATCGGCGCCCTCACGACCTCGAGCATGTTCTCGGCGGCACGGTAGTGACAGATCGCCGGCTGCAGGCCCTCGACGCGGAACACGATCGGATAGATCTCGACCGCGTACAGGGCTCCGCTGGAGGGATAGGCGCGCAGCTTGACCTCGCGCCCGGCCCAGGGCAGCGACCCGGTCACTCCGCACGCCGTCCGCAGCAGCGCGTCGAAGTCCTCGCGGGCCAGCGGCCGCCCGTCGAAGTCCCTGCGGGACCGCCGGGCCCGGGTCAGCGCGTGGAAGGACTGCAGGCGATCCGGTATCGCTTCGCCGAGCGCGATGCGCGGCGCGCCGGAATGCTCGCGGTAGCCGCCGTCGGTCGCCAGGCGCAGGACCGCTTCGCTCTCGAGCTGGCCGCCCGGCAGCACGCCCTTCTTGGTGGCCGCGTGGAGATAGCGGGCGATCGCCCGGCCGGAGTCGTCGACGACACCGGTGGCGGCCAGCGCGGCGAGCAGGCGCGCGGCGACGGGGCGCTCGTCCGTCGCGATGCCGCTCAGCACGGCCGCCGCCGGGCGCGTGCCGTCGAGCGCGCGGAGGATGCGCCACAGGAGCGGGCTGCTCCCCGAGACCGCCACCTCGCGCTGCGTCCGCCGCATCGCGACGTAGCCGTGACGACGCTCGAGCACCGGCTCTTCGGGCGGCAGGCAGAACCGCACGGCGCCCTGCTCGTCGACCACCGTTCGCGTGCCCGGCCGGAACACCGGAATCGAGCCGTCGGCCAGCGGCAGGGGGTCCGCCGTGTGCACGACCGATCGATGCGCCGGCGGACCGTCGAGCAGCAGGTCGGGCTCGAAGACGTAATCGGTCGTCGCGTCCTCGAAGAGCGTGAGGGCGAAGGCCGCATCGTTCGCGACCGGGGCCATCGGCGCCGGGCCCTCGAGGCCGCGTGGCCGGGGTTCCAGTTCTTGCCGCTGCCCGAAGAAGGCCAGCCCCTGCTGGTGGGCGCGGTCCGCCTCGTCGCATCGGCCGAGCCGTCGCAACACCTCGCTCATCTGCAGGTGCAGTGCGCCGCGCAGGCGTTGCATCTCCTCGCCGCGCGCGCCTTCCGCGAGGGCCAGGGCCTGCCGGAAGTGTTCCAGGGCCAGGTCGGGGCGGCCGCCCAGATCGAAGCAGCGGCCCAGCCGCTCGAGGACCAGGGCCCGCCCGTCGACCGCCCCGGCCGTCGAGCCGGGCCAGGGCAGCGACGATGCGGGGCGCCTGACGCTCGACCTCGCGGTAGTCGCGCGCCTGCGCCTGCAGCGCGGCCTTGCGCGGACCGTCCGTTTCGCTCGCGGCTTCACGCTCGCTGAGGTCGGCCAGGACGCCGTAGCGCTGCCAGGTCTCGGATGCGACGGGGTTCGCGTGCTGGGCGATCGTCAGTCCGTGCTCCACCAGCGCGCGGGCGTCCGAGAGACGACCCGGCTGCTGCGACAGCTGCTGCGCCAGCGTCTCGAAGTGCGCCGTCGCCTGCTCCAGCCGTCCCGCGGTCAGCAGCTGCTGACCGCGTCGGACCTCCTCGGCCAACCAGGGCTGCGAGCCGCTGGGGGGGCGACGGCCGGACACTTCACGGCCTCAGGCTGTAGTGCGGTGCGGACTCGTTCTGGCCGTTGTAGCAGCAGGACGTGAGGAAGGCCGGCCGGTAGGGCTGCGAGAAGCTGTTCTTGCCGCGATGGATGATGCCCGCGTCAAAGCCGACCGCGGGGCCGTTGATCCGGGCCAGCACCCTGTCGCGCGACCTCACGGCCTTGCGGACGATCCTGTCGACGTCCCAGCCCAGCAGGCGGCCGTTCCAGTAGACGAACTTGCCTGCGATCATCACGTGCCGCACGTGCCTCGTGTCCATCATCGTCACGACGCTGCCGTAGGCGTTGTTCATCGGCTGGATGTTGATGTTGTCGTAGTCGAGCATGACGATGTCGGCTTCCTTGCCCGGCGTCAGCGTCCCGACCTTGTCCAGCAGGCCGCTGCCGGCGGCGCCCGCGATGGTCATCATCTCCACGCACTGGCGCGAGGTCAGCAGCTGCGGGGTCGGCAGGCCGCCCGGGTCGCTCAGGGGGAACGTGAGGTCGTTGGCGAGGCCGCGCTGGATGACGAAAGCGCCTCGCATCATCGAGAACGGGTCGGGCGTCATGTTGGTGTCGACGTCGGGGCTCAGGCTCGGCAGGATGCCGTGGTTGAGCGCCATCTGGAACGGCGGCATGCCGTGGCGCATCTGCGCCTCCAGGATGCCGGCGATCGAGACGTGGCCGCCGTTGTCGGCCCAGATCGCCAGGCGGTGGACGTGGCGGGGTTCGGGTAGCCCTGGTGGCTGTGGCTGATCTGGGCGATCGGGTTGTCCTGCCAGCGGACGCAGTGGACGAGCGTCACGTCGTCGAACGGCGCGAGGCCGGCGGCGAGGGCCGTGGCCGGCACGGTCGCGTTGCCGACGTTGTGGTTGTTGATGAAGGCCCCGAACTCGCGGCCGAGTGCCCAGCCCGTGAGACCGGTGTACGGCGCCGGCAGGTCGGGAATGACCGTCGGGCCGCCGGCGAAGCCCAGCGTCACCAGCTGGTCCTTGGAGTTGAAGTACCTGCTCGACAGGCGCTGGAGCCCGCGCAGCGGGTACTCGTTCGGGCGTCGTGGGCACGCCGTACGGCACCCGGTGCACGCCCGGTACGTCCCGGTTGATGCCGTTGCTGTAGTCGAACAGGGTGCGCCGGCCGGAGTCGATGCAGCCCTCGATCATCGCGTCGGTGTGCTCGGGAGTGTGCGAGCTCTGCGAGGTGTCGGTGCCGCAGGTGATGCCCTGCGTGATCTGGCTCAGGCAGGCGATGAGTTCCGCGATGTAGCAGTCCTCGGGATCGTAGGGAGAGCGACCGAGGTCCCACTGCGGGTTGTTCGCCGGCCCGATCCGCCCCGCCGTCCAGATGCTCTGCACCACCGTGCCATAGGCCTCGTACAGCGCATTCGCCGTGGAGGTCTGCTGCTGGTCCGAATCGCCGGCAAAGACGATGAGCCCGTCCGCGATGATGCTGCGCTGGATGGCTTCGTACTGGTGGTTGTGCGTGCTGACCATGCCCGGCATGACGATCATGCCCCTGCAGTCGATCACGTGGCCCGACGCGCCGAGGTTGGGGCCGACGGCCACGATCTTGCGGCCCTCGATCAGCACGTCGGCCTCCTCGAAGTCGCCGACCTTCGGGTCCAGCGACAGCACGACGCCGCCTCTCAGTACATAGCGTCGGCCCTCGCCGCCGCGGCCCGGGTCTCGGCCATGGCCTTCGCCGCGGCCCCGGTCGTCGCGGTCCCTCGCCCAGGCGGTGCCGGCGAGCTCGGAGCCCGCCAGGCCCGCCGCGATGCCCGCGACTCCCGTGCGCACGAAGCCGCGTCGGGTCATCTCACCTTCGCGGTGATGCGAGTGCTCGGTGTTGCAATCGGTATGGGGATGGCCGCAGTCGGCGGCCTCGCTCGGAGGCGTTTCCTTGTTCATCGTTCAGCCCTTGGCAAGCGCGTCGAAGCGGCTCTGGCCGGCGTTCAAGAGACGGTCCAGCAAGGAGGCTCAACGCACCGCCTCCGTAGGACTTGTTTGTCTTATCGGACGGCTTCGATGGAGGAATTGACACGGTATAGGTCGGCACATGGCCTTTTACAAGTGCATCAGCGAACGTAGTGAAGCGATCAGGCGGTGACGCTTGCGCGACCGCCAGAGTTCCGGTCGGCCCCGGAGCGACCGCGTTGACGGAGATGTTCCTATCGCGGTTCTCTGGGGCTGGCTCGTCATGTGACATGGCCTCGGGCAAGCAAGTCGTAGCGATCCAGGGTCATGACCTTGTTCCACGCAGCCAGGAAGTCGCGCACGAACTTCTCTTTCGCGTCGTCGCTCGCGTAGACCTCCGCCAGCGCGCGAAGCTGGGAGTGCGCTCCGAAGACGAGGTCGGCCGCGGTCGCGGTCCACTTGACCTTGCCCGTCGTGCGATCGCTGCCCTCGTACACGTTCTTGTCCGCGACGGAGGGTCTCCATGCCGTGCTCATGTCGATCAGGTTCACGAAGAAGTCGTTGGTCAACGCACCGGGTCGGTCGGTAAAGACGCCGTGCTTCGATTGCCCGTGGTTCGCGCCCAGCGCGCGCATGCCGCCGACCAGAACCGTCATCTCGGGCGCGGTCAGCTTCAGCAGGTTGGCCCGGTCCAGCAGTCGGGTCTCCGGCGACAACGGATCGTCCGCTCGCATGTAGTTGCGGAAGCTGTCGCCGATCGGCTCGAGCACATCGAACGTGTCCACGTCGGTCTGCTCCTGCGAGGCATCCGTGCGGCCCGGCGTAAAGGGCACCGTGACGTCGTGCCCGGCGTTCCTGGCCGCCTGCTCGACGGCGGCGCATCCGCCCAGGACGATCAGGTCGGCGAGCGAGACCTTCTTGCCGGATTGCGAGCCATTGAAGTCTTTCTGGATCTGCTCGAGGGTCGTCAGCACCTTGGCCAGGCGGGCCGGCTCGTTGGCCTCCCAATCCTTTTGCGGCGCCAGGCGGATCCGCGCGCCATTGGCACCCCCGCGCTTGTCGGTGCCGCGGAAGCTGGCCGCAGCGCCCCAGGCAGTGGAAACCAGTTCCGGCACGGACAGGCCCGAGTCGAGGATCTTGCGCTTGAGGGCTGCGATGTCCTGCTCGCCGATCAGCTCGTGATCGACCGGCGGGAGGGGATCCTGCCACAGTTGCGGCCCCGGAACCCATGGGCCCAGATAGCGTGAGAGAGGGCCCATGTCGCGGTGAAGCAGCTTGAACCAGGCCTTGCCGAACGCGTCGGCGAGCTGGTCCGGGTTCTCGTAGAAGCGCTTCGCAATCGGAGCGTAGATCGGGTCGACCCTGAGCGACAGGTCGGTCGTCAGCATCGTCGGGGGGTGCCGCCTGGACGAGTCATGCGCATCCGGCACGGTGCCTTTCGCCTCGGGATTCTTCGGCGTCCACTGCTTCGCCCCGGCGGGGCTTTCCGTCAGCTCCCACTCGTATTCGAAGAGGTTCTCCAGGAAACCGTTGTCCCACTTGATCGGATCCTTGGTCCAGGCACCTTCGAGGCCGCTGGTGACCGCGTGGGAGCCCTTGCCGCTGCCGTACTTGTTCTTCCAGCCCAGGCCCTGTTCCTCGATCGGGGCGCCCTCGGGTTCCGGACCGACGTTGTCCACCGCCGGGGCAGCACCATGGGTCTTGCCGAACGTGTGGCCGCCGACGATGAGCGCAACCGTCTCCTCGTCGTTCATCGCCATGCGGCGGAAGGTCTCGCGAATGTCCCTGGCGGCAGCCGCAGGATCGGGCTTGCCGCCGGGCCCTTCCGGATTCACGTAGATCAGGCCCATCTGCACGGCCCCGAACGGAGGGGCAAGCTCACGGTCGCCGCTGTAGCGCTCGTCTCCCAGCCAGGTGTCCTCGGGACCCCAGAAGAGGTCCTCGGGCTCCCAGACGTCCGGGCGGCCGAAGCCGAACCCGAAGGTCTTGAAACCCATCGAGTCCATGGCCACGTTGCCGGCCAGGACCACGAGATCGGCCCAGGAGATTTTCCGGCCGTACTTCTTCTTGATCGGCCAGAGCAGCCGGCGCGCCTTGTCCAGGTTGGCGTTGTCGGGCCAGCTGTTGAGCGGCGCAAACCGCTGCTGTCCCTCGCCGCCACCGCCGCGCCCATCGGCGATGCGGTACGTTCCGGCCGCATGCCAGCTCATGCGGATGAAGAGCGGGCCGTAGTGGCCGTAGTCGGCCGGCCACCAGTCCTGGGACGTCGTCATCAGCTCGACGAGGTCTTGCTTCAGCGCATCGACATCGAGGGACTCGAACTGCTCCGCGTAGCTGAAGTCCTCCTCCATCGGATTGGACAGGTGCGAGTGATGGTGGAGGACCGAAAGGTCCAGTTGATTCGGCCACCAGTCGCGGTTCGTCCTCGGCCGGCCCCGCTTTGGAGTCGGGGCCGGGATTGCGGGGTTTTCGCTTTCGCTGACACTTGTCGTGTGTTCCTTGTCTGGCATGTTGATCCTCGATCGGTAGTGGAGCCGCAGGAAGAAAGTCGTCGAAGCAGCCTAGCCAAGTTCTGGGGAGACAGCCTTTGTCCGGAAAACATCCCTCCTGTTGCCATAACATTTCGGTCCGGGTCGTCATGTCGCCGAACGCCGGATCGGAGAGGAGACTGCCATGAGTGAAACGCCTTCAACTCCTGGGCCGGACCTTGCGCTGGGCCTGTCCATCGACGTGTTGCCGCAGCAAGGCATGCTGCTCGGTCACGTCGGGGATGAGCCGGTGCTGCTGGTTCGCCGCGGCGACCGCTTCTTCTCGATCGGAGCCACCTGCACTCACTACAGCGGTCCGCTGGCCGAAGGAATTGTGGACGGCGACACGGTCCGCTGCCCGTGGCATCACGCGTGCTTCAGCCTCGCCACTGGCGAGGCGGTTCGCGCGCCGGCGCTGAGCCCGGTAGCGTGCTGGTCGGTCGAGCAGCGCGAGGGCAAGGTCTTCGTCACGGCAAAGAAGGAGCCGACGCCGCGCCGAACCCTGCGCACGCCGGCCGCGCCGCAGAAGATCGTGATCGTCGGCGGTGGCGGCGCTGGCTTCGCCGCTGCTGAGCGGCTGCGACGCGAAGGCTACCAGGGTGGCCTCGTGATGCTCAGCAACGACGACGCACCGCCGGTCGACCGGCCCAACCTGTCGAAGGACTATCTCGCCGGCACCGCGCCCGAGGATTGGGTGCCACTGCGCCCCGACACCTTCTACGCCGAACAAGGCATTGAGCTCCGGCTGAACAGCAATGTCGCGCGCATCGACATTGCGTCGAGGCAGGCGGTTCTCGACGACGGAACGGGGGTCGCCTACGACCGCCTGCTGCTGGCCACCGGAGCCGAGCCGGTCCGCTTGGACGTGCCGGGCATGGACCTGCCGCACGTACACACGCTCCGCACGCTGCGCGACAGCCGGGCCATCATCGAGCGCGCGAAGGGGTCTCGCCGTGCCGTCGTGCTGGGCGCCAGCTTCATCGGCATCGAAGTCGCCGCCTCGCTGCGCGCACGCGGCCTCGAGGTGCACGTCGTCGCTCCCGACAAGCGGCCGCTGGAGCGCGTGCTCGGCCCGCAGCTCGGCGATTTCGTGCGCCGCCTTCACGAGGAGCACGGTGTGGTGTTCCACCTGGAAGACCAGCCCGCCGGCATCGACGAGCACCACGTTCGCCTGAAGAGCGGCAGCGCGATCACGGCGGACCTCGTGGTGGCCGGCGTCGGCGTGCGTCCGCGCACAGCACTGGCAGAGGCGGCCGGCCTCGCGGTCGACCGCGGCGTGCTCGTCGACGCCCATCTGGAAACCAGCTCGCCAGGGGTGTTCGCTGCCGGCGACATTGCACGCTGGCCCGACGCTCGCAGCGGGGAGTCGATCCGCGTCGAACATTGGGTCGTGGCCGAGCGCCAGGGCCAGACTGCTGCGCTCAACATGCTCGGCCTGCGCGAGCCGTTCGACGCGGCGCCCTTCTTCTGGAGCCAGCACTACGACGTGCCGATCAACTACGTGGGCCACGCGCCGACCTGGGACGAGCTCGTGATCGACGGCGACATCGCGGCCCGCGACTGCGCCGTGCGCTACAAGCGCAACGGGCGCGTGCTCGCGGTGGCGACGATCGGTCGCGACATCGAGAGCCTGACGGTGGAACTGCAGATGGAGCACAGCGCCGTGCCCTGAGGCCGAATCGAACGGCGGCGCCAGTGCCGGCAGCGTCAGCGTCCGATGGCGCGGTGACTGGTCACTCCTCAAACGGGCCTTCAAGCTGCGCTGACAGCCGACGTAGACTTGTCCTCACCGCCTTCTGCGGGGAGAAGTCCTCATGGCAGGAACACCCTCGCACGGCCGCCCCGCCGTGCTGGACCTTATCGGCAACACGCCGCTCGTCGAGGTGACTCGGCTCGATACCGGGCCATGTACGTCTCTTCCTCAAGCTCGAATCGCAGAACCCCGGCGGCTCGATCAAGGACAGGATCGCGATGGCGATGATCGATGCGGCCGAGCGCGATGGCCGGCTGAAGGGCGGAGGCGTCGTCGTCGAGGCCACTGCCGGCAACACCGGCCTGGGCCTCGCGCTGGTGGCGCGGGCCAAGGGCTACCGGGTGGTGCTGGTGGTGCCCGACAAGATGTCGACCGAAAAGGTGCTGCACCTCAAGGCCTTGGGCGCCGAAGTCCACATGACCCGCTCGGACGTGGGCAAGGGGCACCCCGAGTACTACCAGGACTACGCCGCACGCCTGGCGCGCGAGCTGCCCGGCGCGTTCTACGCCGACCAGTTCAACAACCCGGCCAACCCGCTGGCCCACGAGCAAGGCACGGGCCCCGAGGTCTGGGAGCAGATGGGGCATGACATCGACGCCATCGTGGTCGGCGTCGGCTCCTCAGGCACCATCACCGGGCTCACGCGCTTTTTCCGTCGCGTGCAGCCGGCGCTGGCCTTCGTGCTGGCCGACCCGATGGGGTCGGTGCTGGCCGAATACACCCGCAGCGGCACCGTGGGCGAGGCCGGCTCATGGGCGGTGGAAGGCATCGGCGAAGACTTCGTTCCGGCGATAGCCGACCTCTCGGGCGTGCGGCAGGCCTATTCGATCAGCGACGAGGAGAGCTTCCGCGAGGCGCGCGAACTGCTGCGCGTGGAGGGCATCATGGGCGGCTCCTCGACCGGCACGCTGCTGGCCGCGGCGCTGCGCTACTGTCGTGCTCAACCCAAGCCACGGCGCGTAGTGAGCTTCGTGTGCGACACCGGCACGCGCTACCTCTCGAAGGTCTACAACGACCAGTGGATGCTCGACCAGGGCTTGCTGCCGCGCCGGCGCTATGGCGATCTGCGCGACCTGATCTCGCGCCGCGTCGAAGAAGGCAGCGTGGTCAGCGTGGGCCCGGACGACACGCTGCTCACCGCCTTCGGCCGCATGCGCCTGGCCGAGGTGTCGCAACTGCCGGTGCTCGCCGAGGGCTCTCTGGTGGGCGTGATCGACGAGTCCGACCTGCTGTTGAGCGTGCACGCCGACGCCACGCGCTTTCGCGCTCCGGTCAGCAGCGCGATGACGGGCGCGCCGGAGACGCTCGCGCCGCAGGCGAGCCTGGTCGAGCTGGAAGCCGTGCTCGATCGCGGGCTGGTCGCCATGGTGGCCGACGAAAGCGGCTTCCACGGGCTCATCACCCGCTTCGACTTGCTGAACCACTTGAGAAGGACCCTGACGTGAGCCAAGACGACGACTCCCGCAGCACCGGCCGCCACGCCTTCGCCACGCGCGTGATCCACGCCGGCCAGGCGCCCGACCCTTCCACCGGCGCGATCATGCCGCCCATCTATGCCACCTCCACCTACGTGCAGCAGAGCCCGGGCGTGCACAAGGGGCTCGACTACGGGCGCTCCCACAACCCCACGCGCTGGGCCTTCGAGCGCTGCGTGGCCGACCTCGAAAGCGGTTCGCAGGCCCACGCCTTCGCGTCGGGGCTGGCGGCCGTCTCCACCGTGCTCGAACTGCTCGACGCCGGCTCGCACATCGTCACCAGCGACGATCTCTATGGCGGCACCTACCGGCTGTTCGAACGCGTGCGCCGGCGCAGCGCCGGGCATCGCTTCAGCTTCGTGGACTTGGGACACCCCGAGAACCTGCTCGCCGCGCTGGGGCCCGACACCCGCATGGTGTGGGTCGAGACACCCACCAACCCGCTGCTGCGCCTGGCCGACCTGGCCGCCATCGCGCGCATCTGCCGCGAGCGCGGCATCCTTGCCGTGGTGGACAACACCTTCGCCACACCCTGGGTGCAGCGGCCGCTCGAGCTGGGCTTCGACATCGTGGTGCATTCGACCACCAAGTACCTCAATGGCCATTCCGACGTGATCGGCGGCGTGGCGATCGTCGGCAACGAGGCGCGCCACGAGGCCGTGCGCGATCGGCTGGGCTTCCTGCAGAACGCGGTGGGCGCGATCGCCGGCCCCTTCGACAGCTTCCTGGCGCTGCGCGGGCTGAAGACGCTGGCCTTGCGGATGGAGCGCCATTGCAGCAACGCGATGGCGCTGGCGCAATGGCTGGAGCAGCAACCGAAGGTGGCGCGAGTGCACTACCCGGGCCTGGCCTCTCATCCGCAGCACGAGCTGGCCGAGCGCCAGATGCACGGCTATGGCGGCATGATCTCGATCGAGCTCGACAGCGACCTGGCCGGTGCGCGCCGCTTTCTCGAAGCCATGCGCATCTTCGCGCTCGCCGAAAGCCTGGGCGGCGTCGAGAGCCTCATCGAGCACCCGGCCATCATGACCCACGCCACCATTCCCGCCGAACAACGCGCGGCGCTGGGCATCGGCGATGCGCTGGTGCGCATATCGGTCGGCGTAGAAGACCTGGAGGATCTGCGCTCCGATCTGGAGCAGGCGCTCGCACGGGTCTGAGCGCCCCTGGGCTTGAATGAAACTATCTGCTCGATGGGAGGGTCAGGTAAACCTCTTTGCTCCACTTGCCGGGTCGGCAATGATTGCTTCAAGCGAGGCGGCTAGATGGTCAGGCATCTTTGCCATCCCAAGCTTCAGTGACGACAGCCAATCACAAAACGGTGCGTCCACAATCTGAGTGAGCGTTTCGAAATAGAAGCCGATGGCAGTGTCGCCTGGCACAGCCGAGTTTCGGTACTTGAACCGGTTGTTCCAAAGCCCGCCGCCTGCTGGCCTGAAGAGTTCCTTGGCTCGGTACTTGTAGCCGAGCCAATACGTCCGCTGTGAGCCCTCGCGGCGAACCTCGATGACGTAGACGTCACTGCCGGACGCCGCGTCCGTGGCCTCCGGCTCCTTTGACGTATAGGAGTACGGTGTCTTTCTGATCGTCTTCAGATTGGCAAGCAATGGGCCTTGTTCTTCAACGACGTGTTTCACAGCATATGCGGACAACAGCAATCTCCTTGGGTTGCCTAACGTGAAAGTGAGCGGCCGCCGCAGGCGGTCCGCTCGAATGAGGTGTCACTTCGGTGCAGCTGGAACGAGTCCGCACCTGGACATGGCAGGATACCGAGGCGGCCCTGTCGCGAGCCGCAGCCACGCCGCGCTTGCCGGTCGACACTGGATGAATATACAGTGTCGCAATGATCCCCAATTCGGACATTCGTCCGCCTCAGCCTCCTCGCTTGCCAGATGAAGTGCGGCGCTGTATCCCCTCGCATCGCTACAGCATACGAACCGAGCAACAGTACGTCCATTAGGTGCGCTCCCATGTTCGATTCCATCGTGCCGACGTAAGCACCACCATGATCTGCACCCGCGTGCTCCATACCCTCGCCTCCACCTGACCCCCCACGCCGCAGATACTGCATCTGCGCTGCCCCCATGCGCCGCCTCATCGCCCACCTCGACATGGACGCCTTCTACGCGTCCGTCGAACTGCTCCGCTATCCCGAGCTGCGCGGCCAGCCCGTGGTCATCGGCGGCGGCCGCCGCCACCAGCCGCAAATGCAGGTGGACGGAACCCGCCAATTCGCACAGCTCGCCAACTACGCCGGCCGCGGCGTCATCACCACCGCCACCTACGAGGCGCGCGCCCTCGGCCTGCACTCCGCCATGGGCATGATGAAAGCCGCCGCCCTGGCACCGCAGGCCATCCTGCTGCCGACCGACTTCGATCAATACCGCCGCTACTCGCGCCTGTTCAAGGCCGCTGTCGCCGAGATCGCGCCGGTCATCGAAGACCGGGGCATCGACGAGATCTACATCGACCTCACCGATGTGCCCGGCGCCCAGGATGCCGTCGGCCACGATCCGCTCGGCGGCGTGCGGGCCGTGGCCCAGGCCATCAAGAACAACGTGCGGCACGCCACCGGCCTCAGTTGCTCCATCGGCATCACGCCCAACAAGCTGCTCGCCAAGATCTGCTCCGAGCTCGACAAGCCCGACGGCCTCACGGTGGTGATGCATGAAGACGTCCCCGCCCGGGTGTGGCCACTGGCCGCAAAGCGCATCAACGGCATCGGCCCCAAGTCGGCGGCCAAGCTCGAGACGCTCGGCATCCGCACCATCGGCGAGCTTGCTGCGGCCGACGCGTCGCTGCTCGTGGAGCACTTCGGCGCGCGCTATGCCGCTTGGCTGAATGCCGCGGCGCACGGCCGCGATGACAGGCCGGTGGTCACCCACAGCGAGCCCGTGAGCATGAGCCGCGAGACCACCTTCGAGCGCGATCTGCACCCGCGCGGCGATCGCGAGTTGCTCGGGCAGATCTTCACGCGGCTGTGCGAGCAGGTCGCCGACGACCTGGTGCGCAAGGCCTACGTCGGCAAGACCATCGGCCTGAAGCTGCGCTACGACAACTTCAAGACCGTGACCCGCGACCTCACCCTGCCCGACTACACCTCGGACGCACGGGCCATTCGCCAGGCGGCAAGCCAATGCCTCAAGCGCGTGCCGCTGGATCGCCGGCTGCGCCTGCTGGGCGTGCGGGTCGGCTCGCTGTGCAAGGCCGATTCGCTACCCCCTCCTGCGAGCCCCAGGCCGCGTCGCGCGCCCGAGCCCGGGCCGCTCGCGGTACAGGCGCCCGAAGCGCCCTACACGCTGCCGCTCTTCGGGGACGAGGGCGTTTAGCAGGCTGCGGAAGCGAAGTCCTCAGCCACCTCGTCTGTTGAAAGTGACTGGTCAACTAGCCCACCGCTGAGGCTAAGCAGTGCGCCGCTTTGTGGCGCGTCCGCTCGAACGACTTGTGAGGTCCTTTGCTTCCCGGGCAAACGCCAGGTAGCTGGCAAGTGCGTCGTTGACTGCCTCTGAGGTAGGGAAAGCCTTCTGAAGTTCTGGCCGCAAGACGACGACGTTGCTGCCCTGGGTGAACTTCTTGAAGTACTTTCCTCGCACTCCCCGGCCAAGCTGCTCACGCTTCAGCTCGGGGATGTCTTGGTCATCAGGCTTCGTAGATCGTTTTTTCATACCGTGTGGACGACCACAAGCAGTCTGCCCTTGCTTGATAGCCCGTATGTGCGGCTTCTGTTGGATGGGCACTGTAGCCGGTGGCGCTGATGCAATGACGAAGTTGTTGCGCCGACTCGTCAGCGTCGCCCATTTGCCCGTCGTGGCCCGTGAACCCTGCGGGAGCATCTTCGACGCCAGGTACGACAGGCACTGGCGCCCGAAGCGCCCTACACGCTGCCGCTCTTCGGGGACGACGGCGTCTAGGAAGCAGGCCCCTGCTTGTTGGAGGCGAGCCATTGGCCCAGGGCCTCGGCCATCAATGCATTGAAGCCGCCCTCATGGCCGACCGCGCGATCACGCAGCTGGTTGACCAGGTCGGCCGGAAGCCGGCAAGCCACCGCGACCAGCTTGGCTTCCGGATTGCTCGCGCGCTGCTTGCCCTTGCTCGCGACCTCCGATGCCCCTTGCGCGAATCGCTTCGGAATCTCTGCAGCCTTCATCTTGCCGCTGAGCTTATTGGCCAGGCTCTTGGCCATGTCGGATTTCTTCATGCTCATGGGTTGCCTTGTGTGTGCAGTGACAAGAGTGAAGAGGCGATTCTCGCTCTGGCTGCTCGCTCCGCTTGCTAGTCCGCAGTGGACTAGCATCGGCCCATGCCCTCCCCTGCGGATGTCCGCTTCCCCTCCATCGACGGCCTGCGCGCGTTCGAAGCGGCTGCCCGCCTGGGCACTTTCGAGCGCGCGGCAGAAGAGCTCTCCATCACGGCCAGCGCAGTGAGCAAGCGCGTCGGCACGGTCGAGGACCTGCTCGGCGCACAGCTCCTGGTGCGCGGCGCCAAGGCGCTCGGGCTCACTGCCGCCGGCAAGGAATACCTGGAGCAGGTGCGCGCCGCCCTCGGGCTGCTGGCGGCCGTGCCGCTGCACCAGCGCACAGCCCAGCGCCAGGAAAGGCTGCGCGTCTGCGCCCCGCCCACCTTCGCGCGGCAGATCCTGGTGCCGAACCTCGAGGCTTTCACCTTGGCCCATCCCCAGGTTGAGCTCGAGGTCATGCTGAGCATTCCCTATCTCGACGCGGGCAGCGCCGACGCCGACATCGAAGTGCGCAACGGCGACCCGCAGGGCGCCGGCGGCACGCTGCTGATGCGCGACGTGGTCACGCCCCTGGTCTCGCCCGCGCTGCTGCAGCGCGTGGGCCCCCTGCCCGAACCGGACGACCTTCGCCGGGCACCGCTGCTGCGCACGCCACTCGATCCGTGGGCGCCCTGGTTCCAGGCCGCGGGGCTGCCCTGGCCCGAGCCATCGCACGGGCCCAAGCTGGTCGACCTGGGCCTGCTGCTGGAGGCCGCGGTGTCCGGACAGGGCGTGGCGCTCGGCCGGCCGAGCCTGGCGCGCAACTGGCTCGCCACCGGCGCGCTGGTGCCGCTCTTTGCGATCAACGCACAGCCGACCAACCACTATTTCCTGATGCCCCATGCCGCATCGGATCCGGCTGCGGCCTTTGCGCAGTGGCTCTGCGGGGTGTGCGGCACGGTGGCGGCCGATTCGCAGGCGCTGGCGGCGGAACTTCTTTCGCGGCGAAGCTGAAGAGCTTTCCGCCCAGGCAGGATGGGCATTGCGTAGCATCGCGGGGACTTCCTCAAAGGACGATCCCCGGAGACAAGATGCCCACCCCCATCACCACCATCGAAGACCTGCGCGTGCTGGCTCAGAAGCGCGTGCCCCGCATGTTCTACGACTACGCCGATTCCGGCTCGTACACCGAGGGCACCTACCGCGCCAACGAGGCCGACTTCCACAAGATCAAGCTGCGCCAGCGCGTGGCCGTCAACATGGAAGGCCGCACGCTGCGCACGCAGATGGCCGGGCAGGACGCGGCCATGCCGGTGGCGCTCGCGCCCACCGGCCTGACCGGCATGCAGCATGCCGACGGCGAGATCCTCGCGGCGCGCGCGGCCGAGAAGTTCGGCATCCCCTTCACGCTCTCGACCATGAGCATCTGCTCGATCGAGGACGTGGCCGCCAACACCACCCAGCCCTTCTGGTTCCAGCTCTACGTGATGCGCGACCGCGACTTCATCGAGCGCCTGATCGAGCGCGCCAGGGCCGCCCGCTGCTCGGCGCTGATGCTCACGCTCGACCTGCAGATCCTCGGCCAGCGCCACAAGGACATCAAGAACGGCCTGACCGCGCCGCCCAAGCCCACCATCGCCAACCTCATCAACCTGGTCACCAAGCCGCGCTGGTGCCTGGGCATGCTGGGCACGCAGCGCCGCAGCTTCGGCAACATCGTGGGCCATGCGAAGAACGTGGGCGACGTGTCCTCGCTCTCGGCCTGGACCGCCGAGCAGTTCGACCCGCGCCTCTCCTGGGCCGACGTCGAATGGATCAAGAAGCTCTGGGGCGGCAAGCTGATCCTCAAGGGCATCATGGATGTCGAGGACGCGCGCCTGGCCGCCGACTCGGGCGCCGACGCGCTGATCGTCTCCAACCACGGCGGCCGCCAGCTCGACGGCGCGCCCTCGTCGATCGAGGCGCTGCCGGCGATCGCGGACGCGGTGGGCGACCGCATCGAGGTCTGGCTCGATGGCGGCATCCGCAGCGGGCAGGACGTGCTCAAGGCCGTGGCGCTGGGCGCCAGGGGCACGCTGATCGGCCGCTCCTTCCTCTACGGGCTGGGCGCGATGGGCGAGGCCGGCGTCACCCGCTGCCTCGAGATCATCGCCAAGGAACTCGACATCACGATGGCCTTCTGCGGGCGCACCGACATCAAGACGGTCGACAAGAGCGTCCTGCTGCCGGGCACGTACCCGGTAGCAAGGTGAGCCCCAAGCGGCAGCCGTTCAGGCCGCCGCCTTGCGCGCTTCCCCCAGCGCACGGCCTGCGCTGACGGGACGCTGCCCGCAAGGCGAGCGTTGCGCCCAGGCAAGATGCGGCACGGCCCGCGTGGCGGCCTCCACCGCCTTCATGTCGGCATAGCCCGCCGCCAGCGCTGCCAGGTCGGCATCGCTCGGCACGTCGATGTCGTCCAGCGTTTCCCTGACCTTCTCGGCGAGGTGCTCGATCAGGCGGCGGACACGCACGGGCTGGTTGCGGCGCGAGGCGTAGGCCAGGTACAGGCCCAGGGCAGGAGCCTGCCAGTCGGCCAGCACTTCCTGCAGCTCGCCGCGCGAGACTGCTCCTTCGACCAGGTAGCGCGGCAGCAGCACGAGCCCCGAGCCGCACACCGCGGCGGCAGCCAGCGCGTCGCCGTTGTTGGTGTGCAGCGTGCCGCGTGCCGGCCATTCGCCCTGCTCGCCCGTATGGCGGTGGCGCAGGCGCCAGGCCGGGGTCTTGCCGGCGCCGCCGTAGGTCAGGCAGTGGTGGCGGGCCAGCTCGCCCGGGTGCTGCGGCACGCCGTAGCGCTTCAGGTAGCCGGGCGAGGCGAAGATGCCGAGCCTGACCTGGCCGACGCGCCGCGCGATCAGCGAATGCCTGAGGTCGTCGCCCATGCGCAGCGCCAGGTCCACGCCCTCGCCCACCATGTCGTCCTGCGAATCGGTGAGTTGCAGGTCGACGCGCACCAGGGGGTAGCGTTCGGTGAAGCTGGCGAGCATGGGGCCGAGGCGGCGGCCGCCGAGCGAACTCGGGGCGCTCAGGCGGATCTCGCCGGCCGTTTCCTCCGCGCCCACCTTGCTGGCGGCGAGCAGGTCGTCATAGGACTCCAGCAGTGACTGGGCACGCTCGAGCACGTCGCGGCCTTCGGAGGTCAGCGACACGCTGCGCGTGGTGCGCTGCAGCAAGCGCACGCCGAGCTCGGTTTCCAGCTCCTGCAGCGCGCGACTGGTGACCGCGTTGGACAGGCCCAGCGCGTCCGCAGCCTTGGTGAAGCTGCCGCGATCGGCTACGGCCTTGAACACTTCCAGCATCTTTAAGCGGTCCACCTGTGACTCCTCATGCTCGATGAGCGACTCGTGGGCCCTGTACGGGCCCATGTCGAAAGCATCGGCGATGGCTGTAACGCCTGCGTGTCAGCAGGCACGAGTCGGTGTCCCTGCTTTGCGGGACTTGGGCGTCCCTCGTGTAGTCGCTGTGTTTCAGCGCGCGCTTTTAGTGCAGGCCGCGCTTGAGAACCGTCGGAGTCGCGTATTCGCGGCCGACCATCGCCCGCGCGAAGAGGTAGTTGTTCCTCAGCCGCTCGTTCAGCTTGTCGATGTCGACCCGGCCTTCGCTGTCGCACGGGAAGGCGAGGCCTCGGCCGTGATTGAACAGCGACTGGAAGCGAACTTCGTAGTGGGCGGTCTGGCGCTGGATGGTGGTGGTGTGCATGGCCGTCTCCTTGGAAAGCTGCGAGGCGCGAACGCGTTCGACTTGCGGGCTAGGTTGCAGCTCGGGCGCGGAAGGTTCATTCCGCTGCCGACCATGTGCCATTGACTCGATGCTCAGTCGGCCCTGACTTCGTTGAGCAAGTCGGGGCCGCATTCACCTCACGCTGGAACAGCCCGACCAACCGCGGCCGAGAAATTGAAAGTCTTCGCGGGTTTTATTCTTATTGTGGCCCACGGACCCAGGGAGCATTCGTGTGGGCCCATATCTCGACATCCTTCTGATTAAAACTATTGAGGTGCTTGCGTGCATCCGCGGCCAGCGGGCCACCACTCTTGACAATGAGACCAAGCAACCGTTCGATCAACAGCACGTTGAACTGGTCGTATGGCTTTTCATCGAGTAGACCGATGGCCTTCCGGTGGGCGACGAGCTTCGCCGGGAAATCCACCTGACTGACTTTCGCGGGCCCGCCGAAACAGTGGTTTATCATGCTCACGATATCGGTAGGGGAAGTCTGTTTTCCGATATTAATCGTCAAGGAATCGACCGCTGTCTCGATTGTCGCCCGCTGGAGATTTGTCGCAGCGGACCTGGTCCACTGCGACATCGCATCCTTCAGGTTGGCTCCCGAATAGATTTGATAGATTTGTCTCATTTGGTCGGGGAGGCGCAGCACGAGACCCTCATGAACCTGATGGCTTAGCGACTCCATTGCCGCCAGAGGATAATCTTCGGCCAGTGACTTGGCTTCTTTAGGATAAACAGCTGGCAGCGAGCTCTTCCGGAAATAACCCCTATTAACCAAAACATGCAAATTCCTCAGGGTCTCCTCTAGATTGTTTGGAGTGGCCTCGAGCACTGTCGCACAAACTTTGGCCGCCGCGGCGTGGTTCGACTCTGATTGCTTGATCTTGTTGGCTTCCTGAGCCACCGTTAAAATCAAATCCTGGGCAGACTCTCTGACCTTTTCGTAAGCCTTGCCATTCGGATTGGTCGTGATGGTGCGAAAAGTACCGCTGCGGCTGAACAATTCAATCTGCCTGTTGAATTTTCCTGGGAGGTATCTGCGACCGAGCTCCGTAAAAACCTTCTTGTTGAATTCGATACGCGCTTCCTCAGGTAGCGTTTTTCCATAATCTGCCAGCTTCGTTGAGAAATCACCAGTGTTTTTCCAGCACCCACGCATCTTGTTCAGAATCTCGGACGGCGGCTCATCCCCGATATCCTTGAGCAGCTCGGCAACCGTGTTGTCCACGTTCTCGTGCCAAGGCCAAAGAATGTGCAGCTGTTCGATGGCGGGGCGGAGGAAGTCGGGGTTGCTGTCCGGGTGGCCACCTCCTTGAACTGGGATATATAGGCCCGCAGCACGTAAGTACTGTTCGGCCAGTCCCCACCCAATCTTGGAACCGAGTTGACCCGCAAGCATCTTGGAGAATTCATCCTTGGCCTCCTGGGAACTAAGTTTTTGTTTTTCAATTTCCAGGTTCTGGGTGAAGTCCGAAGGCTTGTCTATTTCGCCACCGAGGCAGCACCGAATCATTTCTAGAATTTCGTTCTTTGGCTTTTGCTCGATGCCGGCCGTCAACCTGCCGATGGCTTGCCCGAACGCAATGCGCTCGGCTTGTGCATCCTTGATAAGTCTCAGCACTGTATGCCGCATCTTTTCAAATGAAAGTGCGTCCAAGGGCGTGTCCAAGGATTGTATGGCGTTCTGGTATTCTGCTTTCCATGGATCCGGAAGATACGAGCCGAGCTTCTCCCTGAGCGCATTGGTAAACTGCTGCTTCGCGTCATCCGGAAGGCTTTTCTTCATGACATCGTATTGCTTGTCGAACGTTTGGAGGCCACTCGCACACCGAAAGCCGGGTCCCAGCAGTACTGCAGGACGCACAGAATATCATCGATGCTCTTGGCCTCTGATACCATCGTCCTTTTTATGTCGTCAACTTTGACAGCGATCGCCTCCTTGCGGATCTCGGATTGCAGGAATCGGACAAGTTGGTCAGCCTTGTTCCCAGATTGCGGCTGGGCCAGCTTGAGGTATTTCTCTTGCGCTTGTGGGTAAAGACATTTGACTAATTTGTCGAGTATTTGATCCTTCGCCAGATTGGCGGTGCTTTCGGAGTAAGATTTAGCCAGCTTCCGCTTTGTGTCTTCAAGGTCCTTGGCAAAACCGCTTTCAGCTTGATGTTGATGCTGCCAATAATGCTCCAATTTACGCACTGCTGGCCCATGCCCTACCGTGCCACCCGGCCCGAGCAGCCTGTTGATCTCAGCTTTTATTGCGTCCTCCAGAGGCGGCACGGAACAGGAATCGGCCCTTTTGCAAGTCCAGGCGCATACAGTGGATTTAAGCCGCTCGTAGTCATCGGCGGACATCCGCTCTCCGGCGTTTTTCGAGTCGTCGAGCGATTTCACTTCTTGTGAATAGGCTGTCGCGAGTGGCTCCGGAAGAGTCTTCGCAATTTCATCACGCAGCTGAGAAATGAGTTCTGCCGCCGCCTCGGGACTCAGCATATTTTTTTGCTCCTGAACCGCTGAAGCAAAGTTGATAACCGAATCTGAGATAAAGGCTTGTGCGCCCCAGCAGTAGGCCAGCATCCAAAGGCGCTCCTTCAGTGACGCCTTTTGGAGATGTGGCGAGATAAGCGCCGAGGCCTTGGCAACGGGGTTTTCCTTGATTGAGTTCGCATCAATCAAGCTTGTCGTGGGCGGCGGGCTGCTTTGCGGCTGCTTCAGAGGGTCGCTGGAATGAGTGTTGAGGAAAGGCCCTTGCGCGAGGTGTTGGGGCGGCGAGAAGGATTGGGATTGCTTCGTGGGAGCGTAATCTCTGCAATCGTTGCCTCCGCATGGCTATGTTGCGCGTCGACCTTCGCAAAGGAGAAGTTATTTATTTTCTGATTTGAGTTGCTGTTGCTGCTGCTGCTGCTGTACAGCACTTTCAATTGCTTCAAAGTGGTGGGGTCGGGCTTCTTAGTGGTGGTGGCGTTTGCTCCTAGCTTGTTAGCCCTATAGCCTGATTATTCTTAGTGTTTTCCATATCATCTCCATCCAAAGAAATTGATAGAACTCAGCCCCACACCGTGGCACCGAGAATTTGATGCGCCCCAGGCGAAGCCCGGGTCGGGTCCGCTCCGAGAGCAACCACCTCGCGCCACAGCCGAGCCTTGGAGGCCAGGTCCAGGATCCCTGTTCTCAGGCGATGCACATCGACATCCCGAGCCGCGATGTCGCTCAGGATCTGGCACTCGCCATCTGCCTGGGCCAAGGCCATCGTGAACCCGCCATTGCTCTGGCGCAGCGAGGAGTACATGAGCATCGCCTCGTAGACCCGCAGGCGGTGCTGCTCCTGCGGCCGGCCGACGTCCGCGCACAGGATCAAGGCGGACTGGTCTTCAACGAGGTCGACCGTGACAAGGAGATCGTCATTCAGCCCAATGGCCCAGCGGGGCTCGCCGGGGTGCTCGATGACTCGATCGATTTCGGGAGTGCTTTCGCCGAGCTCTGTGAACAGCAGGGTCAACTCGTCGGGTGTTTGGGTCATGGGAACCTCGTAAATTGGGTGCTCGGCTTGTAACCAGCACCTGGGCAGGGTTCCGTTCTTCAGCGCAGCACTCGTGGCGTAGTTGGCGCTTCGTTCACCTTGGCGACGAGAAGCACGCTCACGGCGTGACCATCCCCGACATTCCAGGCTGCTTCAGCGCAGCAGATGATTGGCAAGACCTGCCCCGCAACGTACAAGAAGCCGTGGAAGTCTTCTTCGAGGGTGAAGGGGTGGATATCCCGCAGCCGACGCCCTTGGAAGTGCTGGCGCGCAAGCCCGAGTACCAGGGGGGCATCTGGATGCTCGTCGACATCGATCTGTCGAAGATCAACTCCAAGGCTGTGCGGCTCAATATCAGCTTGCCCGAGCGCCTGGTGCAGCAGATCGACAACGCGGCGAACAAGAGGCACATGACGCGCTCCGCGTTTCTGGCAATGGCCGCCCAGCACGAAATGGAACACGCCTAGACCTAAAGCTAAAGCGGCGACACCCCCGTCTGCAGCGCCTGCCTCGCCAGCAGGAAGGTGGCGGCATTCCAGCTCTGCCCCGCCATGCCCATCGGCTCGAGCGTCTGGCCGTGGAACCATTCGGTGAAGCGCCAGTCGTCCAGCTCGTTGACGCGGGCAAGCCGGACGAGCTGGTCGTGGGCGAGCTGCTCCTTGCCCAGCAGGACGAGAGCCAGCGCCCAGAAGCCGCCGATGAAGGGCCAGATGCCGCCGTTGTGGTACTGCCCAGGCTGGTTCTGCCGGTGCCGGTTCATGTAGTCGCGCCACAGCTCGTGCCCCGGCACGATCGGATCGGTGACCGAGCGCGCCGGATACGGGTCGCCCACATCGGCCGCCTGCAAGGTCCGCACGATCTGCTGCGCCATCGAGTCGCCGGCCAGGCCGCACAGCACGGCCAGCACGTTGCCGAGCACGTCGCCTTCGTCACCGTGGAAGGACAGGTTGACGAAGCTCAGGTACAGGCCCGAATGGCGCTGCGCGCGCCGGACGTAGTGCCGGAACAGCCGCCGCGGCGGTACTCCGGCAAGTCCTGCTTGAAGGGATGCAGCAGGTGGTTGAAGTGGTAGTGCGTGTCCTCGGAATGGTCGATCCCGAACAGCAGCTTGACGAGGTACCACAGCGCATTGGTGTAGAGCACGAAGCCCGAGCGCGGCATGATGTCGGCCCAATCGCTGGCCTCGTTCTGCTGCAGCAGGAAGAAGCGCTGGTGCTCCTGCGCCTGCAGCCAGTGGATGGCGCGCTCGATGCGCGGCTGCCAGCGCGTCGGCAAGCCGCCCACCGCGCCGCGGCGCCGCACATGCTCCACGGCGATCAGCCACCACAAGGTCGCGTCGATGCAGCCGAGATACCAGAAGTCGGCGTCCTTGCCGCCCGGATCGACGTACTTCGGGATCTGGCCGTTGGGCGCCTGCAGTTCGGCCAGCGAGTCGAGGCTGGCGACTGCGCCCTCCTCCAGTTGCTCATCGCCGCTGCCGGCCATGGCGAGCACGCAGATGGCCGCATCGCGACCGAAGATGCGCGTGTAGCTGCGCGCCTCGGCGGCCTCGGTGCGGCTGGCGGCGAGGATGCCCTGAGGCGTCAGGTTCTGCCGCAGCAGGGCGAAGGATTCGGCCGTGCAGCGCTCGAGGAGCTGCGCTTCGGCGATGCGATCATTCGATCTACCCACAGGTATCCCCCGCAGGGTGTCAGTTTTATTCTTGTCCTCTTTATTCATCGTCGGATGTAGATACCTCGTCTGAGGATATGGAATTCTGAGTGTCGCCGCTTGATGAGTCATACTCAGAAGAGTCAGAATCGCCTGCCATCTCTTCAAAGATTAGCTTGGGACCTCCGAGTGTTCGGAGATTTTCAGCCAATTCATTGAAAACGTCCAGAGTAATTTCGGCGAGTCCGGGATGGTTACCGCTTACAGTGAAGTGGAGTTCATTCAGATACACATCATTCATATTCATATGAGTGAATAGGTCGAGCACCACCGCAAGATACTGGCGGAACGCAACAAGCTTTAGTGTCCGCAACTTCGCCCCGAGCAACAGCTTCATGTCAGGCTCGCTGGGATAGCAGTGGATCAGAGTGAGGATTGTCAGCTTGTCGCCTTGTTGGGCTAGCACGTTGCAGATCAATTTAAAGTCATTTCGCTTCACTTGGCGGAGTTCCAGCTTTTCGAGTGAATTGATCTGCATCAGGCAGTTGGCAAACTTACGCCCATCAAAGCCTTCTTCCGCGATCACCGTCAAATCGAAGATGCAGCTGGTTTTTTGAAGTGCTTCCCATAGCTCATTCGTCGTCGCCCCATCGATTTGTAACTGTACGGCGTAACGTCCGCCGCCCAGCTCCATTTCGCCCAGCATTTGCACAGCGTTCTCCGCCTTCAGCGTGATCTCAATGAGTGGCTCCTCGACCGAGAAAATCTGCTTATCGATCTCCAGCAATTCCGTCGGAAGGGTGATCTCCTCAATAATTTTCGAGTGAAGAACCTTCGAAGCCCTGGCGCCCAAAATTTGCAAGGGAATATCACGGGGGCCACGGCGAGACTTGTCGTTTGGCAGCAGGGTCAAGTGCAGCTTTTTCAGGCCACCGCCCCCACAATTGGCAACCACGTCAAGCACATGTCCAATGTCCACCTTCGAGCCGTGAAATGCCAGTTCACTGAGCCGCCTCGACCGAATCAGGTTGTCGAGGTCGAGGTCCAATGGTTCGACTGCAACCAGCTTGAGCGCGATCGGCCTTTTTTCGGACGTCCTGCTGGCCAGCTCGCTGAAAACGGGTGGGAAGGCATGGTCTTCTTGCAAATTCCAAATCGATAGACCCTTTAGCGATTGGTTTGTATTAAGCATGGTGGCAAAGGAGGGGTGCGGGAAGTTGCCCCCTTTCACAGTCAGATGTTCGATGCAGCACTCGGGATCTTCCAGTGCCTGGATCAGCTGGGGGGCGACGTGCGCGCCTAGCGCCTTCACGGCGTACCGCAGACCGCTGGCCGACATTTTTGGCAGCTGTTGCTCGGCGACCGGGTTGCTGAGGTCTATCTGGACGAGTTCCGCCGGGACGGAGCCATCGTATTCGACGACTACGCTGAGATCTTGCGGAATGCTGACCTCGATGGAGGTGCGCTTCGTGAGGTCCAGAGACTTAAAGGCCACAAGCTCTTTGACGAGCGATGTGCAGCTTTCCAGTGGTTCTGATGAAGTCAGGTGTAGCTTCAGCCGCCCGATGTCGCGCGAATATCCGTGCACCACGTCGAGTAACTCGGAAAACCCGTTCAGATCGCCGCAATACCTCAATTCCCCAACCCGCCCCGAGCAAAGTAGACCGCCCAACGCTCCCGGGTTCGCGGCACCGCAGCCCACCAGCGTGAGCGTCACCGGCGTGGAGGACTTTCTGGCTTGCAGCGCTCCAAAGATCACGCCCATGCCATCCGACGACACATCCTGGAGGGACAACGCAAGTACCGAATCGTTGTTTGCAAGGCCGTCGGCAAACTGCTCGGCGTTGAAGCCTTCGTCCGCGATCACCTTCACCTGTGCGATGCAGTGCGTTGTTTGGAATGCGTCCACCGCCGTTGCGGTCGTGGCCGCCTCCACCGTCACGGCGCACCGTTCGCCCTTCGCCGACTTGGCACCCAGCTCTTGTTGAGCGGCGTAAGGATCTTTTTTCAGGTCGACCTCGGGCAAATCCCCGCCGACTGAGTTCTGGCTGTCACTCCCGGATGGAGGAGTGGCACTTCCTGTTCCCGGCACGTTGATGATGTGCTGGGGAAGGTTTGACGAATGACCGGTTCTTTGCATGACGTCCTCGTGGTGCGCAAATGGGCCAAAGGCCATGCTTGAGCAGTAACACCCGGCCCTAGCCGAGTTCCACAGCCAACCAAGCACGCGTGCCACGCACGTCACGGCAGGGGCCACGCTGTCATATATCGCTATGGGAGGGCCCCTCGCCCGGCTGCCTCGATCAACAGCGCCGCGCCCGGCACATGGGCAAAGGCATCCACCAGCGCAATGCGCCCGTCCTCGATGTCCAGCACCTCGCCGGTCAGGATGTTTTCGGCCCGCAGCGCCCCCGTCGCCGATGCGAGCTCGACAGCGGTGTCTTCCCACACCTGCCTGCCCATCGGCAATCGACCCGGCCTGCCCAGCAGCCGCGCGAACAGGCGCCCCGCGATCACCACCAGCGTCGTGCCGCCTTGCGTGCGCGAGAAGGCCAGCACATGCTCGGCATGCCGGCCGCTCGTGGCCAGCGGCGTGTAGCCGCCATCGCGCAGCAGCTCGGGATGTCGCCCGCGCATCTGCAGCAGGCGCCAGGTGAACCAGAGCTTGATGCGTCCGTCGTGCGGCTGCGCGGCGAGCACCGCCAGCCGTCGCCCCGGTCGCTGCATGTCGAGCAGCCCGGTCAGTTCCTCCAGCGCCAGCTCCCTCAGCGCATAGTCCACCGGGCGCCGGTTGTCGGGGTCGACCAGGCTCAGGTCCTCCAGCTCGTTGCCCTGGTAGAGATCGGGCACGCCGGGCGAGGTGAACTTCAGCAGCACCGTCGAGAGGCTGTTGAGCGCGCCGAACCAGGCCACGAAGGCGGCGTGCTTGCGCATGTTGCCGAGCACGGGGTTGGGGTCCACGCGCGAGAGGATGCCTTGCACGAAGCCCGCGAGCGCCCGCTCGTAGTCCTCGTTGGGCGCCGTCCAGCTCGTGTTGCACCTTGGCCTCGCGCGCCGCCTTCAGCATGTAGCGCTCGATGCGCTCGCGATACGCCGCAAGCATGGCCTCGTCCAGCGGGCCGGGCGAGAGCGTCCCGAGCAGCGTCTGGTAGAGCAGGTATTCGTCGGCCCGCGAGGGCGCCGCGCGGCCTTCGATCTCCACGCGATGGCTGCGCGTCATGCGGTGCCAGCGCAGCACCGAAAGGCGCCAGGCCGAGGCCGTCTCCGACAGCACGTGGATGCGGTTGCGCACGTCCTCCGAGCGCTTGTTGTCATGCGTCGACGTGGCCAGCATGGTGTGAGGCCAATGCGCAGCCCTCGACGCGCTGGCGCCGTGGAAGGCGCGCGGCGTGATGCCGAAGGCTGCCGGGTCGCCGCCCACCTCGTTGAGCGAGGCCAGCCGCACATAGCGATAGAAGGCGGTGTCTTCCACGCCCTTGGCGGCCACCGGCGCGCAGAACTGCTGGAAGCGCGCGGCAAAGGCCTTCACCTGCTCGGCCAGCTCCGGCGGACGGCTGCCGTGCCCCGGCTCCTCCAGCAGCAAGATGCCGCGCACGAAGTCGAACACCGACGGGTCGCTCGCCTGCCAGCGCCGCCGTGCATGCGCCACCGCCCAGTCCACCAGCCGCCGGTCCTGCGGCGAGGGGCGATCCACCGCGTAGGTCCGGTACACCGGCATGCAGGCCGCCACCTCGGCCAGCGCGTCGCGCAGCGCATTGAAGCTGTAGTCGCGCGTGCGGCGGTCCGCCCTCGCGATGCGCGACAGCGCGGTCGCCAGCAGCGTCAGCTCGGAAGCCAGCGCATGGCGCATCACCTCGCGCTTGCCCTGGTAGGCGATTTCCTCGAACTGCTCCCGCTCGCCGGTGAAGCCGCGCCACAGGCGGTCGAACTCCTCGCGGGAGCGGGCATCGACCAGCACGCCGCCCACCACCATCGCGAAGCGGTAGCCGGTCGTGCCGTGGATCGCCCAGTCGCGCGGGATGTCCTCGTGCGGCGCGACGATCTTCTCGGCGACCACGTAGAGCGGCCGCTCGCCTTCGCCTGCGCTCGATGCCGGCGCGGCGCGCATAGCCGTCCTGCAGGCGCTCGAAGTACTGCGCCGGGTCGCGCAGCCCGTCCGGATGGTCGATGCGCAGGCCGTCGACGCGTCCGGCCGCGGCCAGGTCGAGCGCGAAGCCCTGCGTGGCCTCGAACACCTCCGGCTCCTCCATGCGCAGCGCGGCCAGCTCGTTGATGTCGAAGAAGCGCCGGTAGTTGATCTCGTCGCCCGCCACGCGCCAGTAGGCGAGCCGATACGCCTGCCGCTCGTGCAGCGCGTGCAGCGCGTCGCGCGCCGGGTCGGCGTTGATGGCCGCGATCGCCGCATCGAGCGCCGGCCCCGCCTCGGGCCGCAGCACCAGTTCGGCGAAGCGTCGCTTGAGCAGGGCCAGCCCCTCGGCACGGCGCTGGCGCGAGCCCTCGTCCGCGGCTTCGCGCTCCGGCAGCGCGGCAAAGCCCTCGAGCAGCTGCGCGAACTCGCCGCCGCCCGGGGCATCCGACCGCCCCAGGCGTGCCGCCTCCAGCACCACGGGATAGGTGCGCGGGTCGAGCGGAAAGCGGTGGTCGAAATAGCGCAGGGCCAAGGTGCCGGTGTCCGCCTCCAGGCGCCAGGCGCAGCTCGCCGCGCTCCAGCACGTCGCCGTAGTGGTCGCCGAGCACGGGCAGCAGCACCTTGCCTTGCAGCTCGGGGTGCGCCGGTTGCCAATCGATGTCGAAGTGGCGCGCGTAGCGCGAGGCCGGGCCGTTCTCGAGCACGTCCATCCACCAGGGGTTGTCGGCGCCGAGCACGCCCATGTGGTTGGGCACCATGTCGAGCAGCAGGCCCAGGCCCTGGGCCTCGAGCGCGGCGCAGAAGCGCTCGAAGCCCTCGGGGCCGCCGAGCTCGGGGTTGATCTCGTCGTGCGCGACGACGTCGTAGCCATGCAGGCTGCCGGGGCGCGCCCGCAGGATCGGCGAGCAGTACACGTGGCTCACGCCCAGCCGCGCGAGGTACGGGAGGATCAGCGCCGCATCGTCGAAGCCGAAGCCGCCGTGCAATTGCAGCCGATAGGTGGCGCGCGGGATCACCGGATGCTGCGCCCTGCCCCGGCCCGCTTGCGCCGCGGGCGCGATGCGCGGCCGAAGCTGGGCGACGCGGCGGGCGAGCGAGGCGACCCGCTCGTCTGCCGCCATCGCCTCCAGCGTGACGGGCAGCTTGCGCCGCCAGTTGGGATGCTCGTTGACGGTGCCCGGCAGGTTGGCCTGGTCCTCCAGGCCGAGCAGGTCTTCCATCTGCACGACCATCACGCGCGACGGCGCCTGCGGCGAGCAGCGCATGCACGGCTTCCGCAAGTGCCGGCGTCAGGGGCTCGCGCGCGGCCACGTCCGGGTTGATGCCAGGCGGCAGCAGGCCGGCACCCTGCAGCGCCTTCAGCAGCCGCAGCCGATCGTTCGCGCGCGCGACCAGCTCGCGGCCGTGCATCTCGGGGTCGGGATAGAGCTCCAGCGCGCGCCGCACGGCGAGGTCGCGCGCCCGCCACCAGCCGGCCAGCGGCGGCAGGTCGTGCGTGCTCACCGCCACCAGCGCGTCGGCGCGGGTAGGCGGCGGGCGGCTTGAAGGCGCCGTCGTGCTCGCGCTCGAAGTACAGCAGCCGATACGACAGCAGCCTGTCGCTCGCCATCGCATGGCGCACCTCGTCGGGCACCGTGCCCAGGTCCTCGCCGATCACGAGGCAGCGCTCGCGCACGCTCTCCAGCGCCACGATCGCGATCAGCTCCTGCAGCGGATAGAGCACATAGGCGCCGTCGCGCGGCGAGCGGCCGGGCGGCACCCAGTACAGGCGCATCAGGCCCATCACGTGGTCGATGCGCAAGGCGCCGGCGTGGCGCATCGTGGCCCTGAGCGTCTGGATGAAGAGCTCGTGGCCGCTGCGGCGGGAGCGGTCCGGGCGCAGCGGCGGCAGGCCCCAGCCCTGGCCGTTGGGGTTGAAGCTCGTCGGGCGGCGCGCCGACGCTGGCATCGGGGGCGTAGACATCGGCGTTCCCCCAGCAGTCGGAGCCGGCCCGGTCGACCGAGACGGCCAGGTCGAGATAGAGCCCGAGAGGCAGGCCGCGCTCGCTGCAGCGCTCGGCCACCGCGGCGAGCTGCCGGTCGGCCTGCCATTGCAGGTACTCGTGGTATTCGATCTCGGCCTCGTGCTCCGCGACGAAGGCCTCGACCTGGGCGGACGTCGGGTCCTGGTATTCGAGCGGCCAGGCCGGCCAGCCCCAGACCAGCGGGTCGATCGCATGGAAGTGCGCCTGCAAGGCCTCGAAGCTCGCATGCCGGCGCAGGGCGGCGCCGCGCTCGGCGCGAAAGCGCCGGAAGTCCTCGGCGCGCTCGCCGCTCGCATGATGCTGGCGGAAGCTGGCATGCAGCAGCTTCAGCACCTCCTGCTTGGCCTGCGCGACGCCGGCGTAGTCCACCATCGGCGCTTCGCGCAGCACGGCCAGCCGGCGCTGGAACTCCTGCGCCCGGACCAGTTCGCGGGCAGCTTCGCATTCATCGAAATCCTCGATCGCCTCGACGTCGAGGTAGAGCGTGTTGAGCTGCTGCCGCGACGAGGGGCTGTAGGGGCTCGCATGCCAGGGGTCGTGCGCGAACATCGCGTGCAGCGGATTGACGCCGACCAGGCTTGCGCCGCGCGCCGCCCATTGGTCGACCACCTGGCCCAGGTCGGTGAAGTCGCCGATGCCCCAGTTGCGCTGCGAGCGCAGCGCATAGAGCTGCAGCGCAGGCCCCCAGACGCGCTCGCCGTGCGGCGAGTGGCTCGGGCATGTAGCACTGCCCGGGCGCGGCGACGAGCAGCGTGTGCCCCTCGAGCTCGTCGAACTCGAGCCGGTGGTAGCCGGCCGGCAAGGCGAAGCGCGAGAGACAGGCTCGACCTCGCGATGCCTCACGCCCTCGATCTCGACGGCTGCATCGGCCGCATCGGGCAGGAAGGCCTCGCCCTGGTGTCGCGCACCGCCCTCCTCGACCACGCGCCAGTGCAGGTGCTTGACCGACTCGGGCACGCGCAGGCTCATGCTCCAGTCCGCGCGATCGGCTGCCAGACGCCAGCACCGGCGGCAGCGCCTCGCGCCACGCCTGCCGCGTGCAGGTCGTCGAGCGCGGCGCTCGCCTGCTCATCGGTCTCGGCCTCGATGCCGAACTCGGCCAGCAGCGCGACGAGCGCATCGGCGGGCACCTCGTGGAACTGGCCCCATACGTCCCAATAGGCGGGCAGCACGCCGACGCGGTCGCACAGCCGCTGGAGAGGCGCGGGGTTGACCGGCATGCCGCTACCTCATGCCGCTTTGCTACGCCGCACCGTGTCCCACCCGCGTGACGAGCACCCCTCCCGGCTCGAAGCAAAGCCCGTCGCCATCCGGCTGCACATGCGCGGAGTAGATCGTCTCCCCCTCGGGCGCCGGGCCCGAGCGCGCCTGCGCGTCGCCGAGGTTGGCCAGCATGTGCCAGGGCGAGCCGTCGCCCAGCGGCCATTCGATGCGGATGAGTCCTCCATCGCAGCGATAGCTTCCGCCGCGCCGCTGCGCTGCGAGGCCCGCAACGAGATGCAGCCGACGCAGCTCCAGCAGCCGGGCGATCAAGGCCAGCCGCTCGGCATGGCCGGGAGCATCGCGTTCCTCCCAGCGCAGCTTGCTGGCTTCGAAGGTCGATGGAGCGTTCGGGTCGGGGATGCGCTCGCGGGCGGCTTCGTCGCGAAAGGCGGCGAAGCGGGCGAACTCCTTGCGCCGGCCCCGGGTCACCGCCTCGGCCAGGCTCGGGGCCGAAGTCGCAGAAGTACAGGAAAGGCGTGCTGGCCGCGAACTCCTCGCCCATGAAGAGCATGGGCACGTGCGGCGACAGCAGCAGGCAGGCGTAGGCCGCGTCGAGCCGCCTCGCATCGGCGAGGTGGTCGAGGCGCTCGCCAAGGGCGCGATTGCCGACCTGGTCGTGGTTCTGCAGGAAGGAGACGAAGGCCTGCGAAGGCAGGTGGCCGCTCGGCTCGCCGCGCGGCACCGGCCGGCCGCCGGCCTCGGCCGAAGGCACGGCCTCGCCCTGGAACACGAAGCCCTGGGCCAGCGCGCGGGCCAGCCGCTCGACGGGTGCATCGGCGAAGTCGCGCGTAGTAGCCGTCGGTCTCGCCGGTCAGCAGCACGTGCACGCAGTGGTGGAGGTCGTCGTTCCATTGCGCGTCGGCACAGGCGGGTTGGCCGTCGTCGGTGCGCGAGAGCTGTGCGCTTCGTTGCGGTCGTTCTCCAGCACGAGGTGGACATGGCGCTCGCGGCCCGGGCCCTGGCGCAGCGCCTGGCGCGATCTCGCAGGCGATGTGCAGCGGCGACGAGTCGTCGCGGATCGCATGCACCGCGTCGAGCCGCAGCCCGTCGAAGCGGTACTCCTCGACCCAGTACAGCGCGTTGTGGACGAAGAAGTCGCGCACGCGTGCGGCTGCCCGACGCCGTCGAAGTTGATCGCCGCGCCCCAGGGCGTGTGCTGCGCCGTCGTTGAAGAAGGGCGGGCAGTAGGCGTGCAGGTAGTTGCCGTCCGGGCCGAAGTGGTTGTAGACCACGTCGAGCAGCACCATCAGGCCGAGCGCGTGGGCCTCGTCGACCAGCTCCTTGAGCTGCGTCGGGCGTGCCGTAGGAGGCATCGGGCGCGAAGGGCAGCACGCCGTCGTAGCCCCAGCCGCGCGTACCCGGGAAGTCGGCCAGCGGCATCAGCTCGATCGCGGTGATGCCGAGCGCGGCCAGCTCCTGCAGCCGGCTCTGCGCGGCGGCGAAGCGTGCCCTCGGGCGTGAAGGTGCCGACGTGCAGCTCGTAGACGACGGCCTCGTGCCAGGGCCGGCCGCGCCAGGCGTCGTCGCGCCAGGCGAAGGCCGCGGGGTCGACCACCGCGCTCGTCGCCGTGCACGTCGTCGGGGTTGCAGCGCGAGGCCGGGTCGGGCACCAGCAGGCCCTCGCGTCGGTGCCGTCATGATGCGGAAGCGGTAGCGCGTGCCGGCGCCGGCCTCGCTGCAGCGTGCGCTTCGTGCCAGCCGTCGGCGGCAGCGCTGCATCGGCATGGCTGCTGCGGCTCGCCCTGCGCCGGCGCGCCGAGCATTCGAGCTCGACGCGCTCGACGCTCGGCGCCCAGAGGCGAAAGCGCACGCCGCCGCCGTCTTGCTGCAGCTCGGCGCCGAAGGGCATGAGCGTGGCGGTGCTTCATGGCGCGGCCGGGGGTCGGCGTGAGCAGCGCGAGCGAGCGGCCGTGCAGCGGATAGGTTTCGCCGCGCTCGTAGCGCTTGGGCCCGGCGATGCCGGAGGCCTGGCAGGTGTCGATCAGCGCGTCCATGGCACGCCCACGATGTCGGGGCATGACGAAGGGCAGTCCTCGTGGTGGGCGTTGAAGAGCACAGGAAGTCGTCGTCGTCGATCGGCCGCCCGTGCTTGCCGACCGCGCCGATGGCCGCGCCCGCCAGGTACATGCCGAGGCAGCGCGCGAGTTCGTGCTCCCATTCGGCGGTGCTCATCTCCTGGCCGTCGGGCTTGAGCCAGAGCAGGTCCTTGAGCTGGCTGCCGTGCAGCGCGCGGCCGGCGAAGAAGTCGCTGCCGCCTGAAGGTCGGGTGCGAGCGGCGCAGCTCGAGCAGCTTCTTCACGAAGCGCGAGCAGCTGCTCGCGCTCGGGCGTGGGTGTCCAGTCGAACCAGCTGATCTCGTTGTCCTGGCAGTAGGCGTTGTTGTTGCCGCCCTGCGTGCGGCACGTACTCGTCGCCGGCGACCAGCATCGGCACGCCTTGCGAGAGCAGCAGCGTGGCGAGGAAGTTGCGCTTCTGGCGCTCGCGCAGGGCGAGGATCTGCGGGTCGTCGGTCGGGCCTTCGGCGCCGCAGTTCCACGACAGGTTGTTGTTGTTGCCGTCGCGGTTGTCCTCGCCGTTGGCCTCGTTGTGCTTCTCGTTGTAGGAGACGAGGTCGTGCAGCGTGAAGCCGTCGTGCGCGGTGACGAAGTTGATGCTGGCGTGCGGCCGCTTGCCGGAGCGGCCGTAGAGGTCCGAGCGAGCCGGTGAGGCGCCGCGCGAACTCGCCGATCACGCCGCCGTCGCCTTTCCAGTAGGCGCGCATGCCGTCGCGGTAGCGGTCGTTCCATTCGGCCCAGCCGAGCGGGAAGTTGCCGACCTGGTAGCCGCCGTGGCCGAGGTCCCAGGGCTCGGCGATCAGCTTGACGCGATTGAGGGCCGGGTCCTGGCGGATCACGTCGAAGAAGCCGCCCAGGTGCTCGACCTGTGCCGCTCTCGCGCGCCAGCGCCGAGGCGAGGTCGAAGCGGAAGCCGTCGACGTGCATCTCCTCGACCCAGTAGCGCAGCGAGTCCATCACCATCTGCAGCACGCTGCGGGTGCTCGAGGTTGACGGTGTTGCCGCAGCCGGTGTAGTCGGCGTAGAAGCGCGGGTTGTCGCTGCTGAGCATGTAGTAGGACGCGTTGTCGATGCCGCGCAGCGAGAGCGTCGGGCCCAGCTCGTTGCCTTCGCAGGTGTGGTTGTAGACCACGTCCAGGATCACCTCGATGCCGGCCGAGTGCAGCGTCTTGACCATCGTCTTGAACTCCTTGACCTTCTCGGAGCAGGAGTAGCGCATCTCCGGCGCGAAGAAGCCGAGGGTGTTGTAGCCCCAGTAGTTCTGCAGTCCCTTTTCGGCGAGGCGGCGGTCGTTGATGTAGGCGTGCACCGGCATCAGCTCGACGGTGGTGATGCCCAGGCGCTTGAGGTAGATGATCGCGGGCGCGGAGGCCAGGCCCGCGTAGGTGCCGCGCAGCGGCTCGGGGATGTCCGGATGCAGCATCGAGAAGCCGCGCACGTGCATCTCGTAGATGACCATGTCGTGCCAGGGCACGTCGGGCCGGCGGTCGTCGCCCCAGCTGAAGGCGGGCTCGAGCACGCGGCACTTGGGCATGTAGGGGGCGCTGTCGCGGCGGTCGAAGGAGAGGTCGCGCCTTCTTGAGGCCGACGGTGTAGCCGTAGAGCGCGTCGTTCCAGCGCAGCTTGCCGATGAAGTCCCTCGCGTAGGGATCGACCAGCAGCTTGTTCGGATTGAAGCGGTGGCCTTCCTCGGGCTTGTAGGGGCCGTGCACGTAGTAGCCGTAGGCCAGGCCGGGGCGGGCTTCGGGCAGGTAGCAGTGCCAGACGTGGTCGGTGCGTTCGCGCAGCGTGATGCGTTGGCGTTCTCTTCTCCCGCTGTCGTCGAAGATGGCCAGGTCGACGCGCTCGGCGTTTTCGGAGAAGAGGGCGAAGTTGACGCCCTCGCCGTCCCAGGTTGCGCCTCTTGGGTAGGGCTTGCCGGGCCAGACGGCGCTGATGGGGGTTTCACGACCCATGGTCGTGGTGCCTTCGGTGTTGTTGCTCACCGGGTGAGAGCCCGCCGGGGCCGCCCGGCAGCGGGTCATCGCTTGCCTCTTGCTGGCACAAGAAAGTAACCAAAGAATGCCTTTTAAATGCAACGCACATTAGGGCTTGGTCCGCCACCTCTACACACGGTTTCCACCAACGAGTCGCGCCACGAAATGGCAGCGCTTGAGAGTGCGCTCTGGCAAGCCGTGCCTTCGGGGTCCGGGATTCGACCAGCGCTTCAGAACGCATCAGCGTCTCGCGCCGCTCGCTGGAGCTTGACCGAGGACAGCGAACCGGGGGCCGGTTCTCCGCTGTTCTTTGATATCGGAGCAAAACAGCCAGCAACGATCGAACTCGACCGAGCCACGCGAGACGCTGACGTGCCCGGAAGCGCTGGTTGAGTGCCGGACCCCGAAGGCACGGCTTGCCAGAGCGCACACCCAAGCGCTGCCATTTCGGGGCGGCCAACGGCTCGTCGAAACCGTGTGTATGAGGTCGGCGGACCAAGCCCAAATGTGCGTTGCATTTAAAAGGCATTCTTTGGTTACTTTCTTGTGCCAGCAAGAAAGTGACCGCCGCCGGGGCGCGCCCCGGCGGGCTGCTCCCGCGCTGGCCACAAGCGCCAAGAAGCGCTCACGGCAACAAATCTTTCTTCGAGGAGGAGGAGGAGGAAGAAGCCGGCCACCACTTCTCCAAGTGAGCCGCCGCCCAATCCTTCCCCCCCAGCCCAAACGCCAGGGCCAGGGCGAGCACCACTCCCCCCAGGAGGATGAGGAATGAATGCCGAACAATCGCCCCCCCGATCTCCATGTGCTCAAGCGCCAGCATGATCACGAACGCCAGGATCGCGTACTGGGCCAGCCGCCCCAGCGCCTCCGCGTCATAGATGTCATTGCTCACGCAATAAGTGACCACCGCCTGCCCCACGAAGTCAGCGAAGTACGCCCCGAGCGCAAGGATCATCAGGGCCACCACCACCCGCGCGCGTGAAGATCGTGACGCGCCCCAGCAGGTCCGTCACGTAGACGAGATCCATCGTGTTGAAGGCCATCACCAGCGCCGCAAGGATCACCAGCCAATACACCAGCAAGCCGAACAGGTCGGTCGTGTCCATCTCGGTGCCGCCCTGGCTCAGGAAGCCGTCCATGCCCGAACGCTGCGTCACGATGTGGAAGTTGATCGCCCGCAAGCCCCGACGCACCGCGAAGCTCGCCGCCTTGGCGACGAACACGCCCACCGCCAGGATCAGCAGCCCCGCCAGCAGCCGCGGCAGGAAGGCACCGATCTGCAGCCACAGCGTGCGCAAGGGTTCGAGAAGGACATCGACCTGATCCATGCGTAGTTCCTCCCTCAACGACTCAACGATCCAGCCAGCGCATGATGCCGCGCAGCGGAATGCGCACCCACTCGGGCCGGCTGCCGAGCTCATAGCGCACCTCGTACAAGGCCTTCTCCAGCTCGAAGAGCGAGAGCAGGTCCACGGTATCCCCGGGCGCCTTGCCGCCGTCTGCCTCGCCCATGGCCAGCCAGTAGCCGTCGAGGAACGCAGCACGGGTCTCGCGCTCCCATTCCTCCGCATACGGCGCCAGGAACGCCAGCTCTTCCTGGTTCTGCGCAAAGGCCGACAAGGCGCTCGCCCGCGCATAGCTGAACGAGCGCAGCATGCCCGCCACGTCGCGCAAGGGCGACTGCCGGGCGCGCCGCTCCTCGAAGCTGCGGCCGGGCTCGCCCTCGAAATCGATGATCACGAAATCGTTCTTCACCAGCAGCACCTGGCCGAGGTGGTAGTCGCCATGGATGCGCGTCTTGCGCGCGCCCGGGTCCGGGCCGATGGCGGACTCGATGCGGTGCAAGAGGCGCTCGCGCGCCTCGAGCACGGCCAGCGCGTCGGACAAGGCCGCATCGGACATTCGCGGCTGCGCCTCGCGCAAGGCCTGCAGCGTGCTCTCGAGGTCGGCGGCCGCCCGCGCGCGATAGGCCGCCACGTCCTCGGCCGTCATCGGCTCGGGCTCGAAGCCCGGCTCGCCGCGCGCATCGGCAAAGGCCAGGTGCATCTCGGCGCTGCGCCGGCCGAGCGTGCCCGCCAGCTCCAGGTAGACGCCGTGCACGTCGGGCGGCATCGGCGCGGCGCTGTCGCGCCGCAGGTCGAGGTGGCGGTGCAGGTACTCCAGCGTGTAGGCCCAGCCGTCCCCCTGGTTCGGCACGTGCGCCTGCAGCAGCGCCAGCGTGCTGGTGGTGCCGTTCGCGCCGACGTGCTCGAGCACCCCGGCCACCGGCACGCAGTTCTTGAAGTGGGCCACCTCGGTGAGGAAGCGGCCCACCTCGAACTCCGGGTTGGCGCCTTCGCGCAGGCGCCGGTAGCCCTTGAGGAACAGCCGGTTGCCGAAGGTGACGATGGTGTTGCTGCTCTGCGCCTGCGGCCGTGCCACCGGCACGGTGTCGAGGTCGTCGCCGGCCAGCGTGGCGAACGACGACGTGGGCCGGAAGCGCAAGCTGCCCGCGGTGGTCTTCAGCTCGACCTTCTTGCCGATGGCATCGACCAGGGCACGGCAGAAGGCCTCGTCGGCGAAGGCGTCGCCCATCACGCCGACCTGCGCCTGCTGCCTCACCCGGGCCACCGCCGCGACCGCGAGGCTGCGCATGCGTTCCTCATCGGTGTCCTCCCAGGCCAGCGCGAGCGGCAGGAAGTAGCTCGCCGCCTCCTGGGAACCGCCCGCGGTGTCGAGCGCAAGCACCGACAGCAGCCAGCGCTGCGGCCCCACCGTCCACAGCGCGTGGTCGACCAGGCGCGCCCGCTCGACGCGCCAAGCCCTTGGTGGCGTACCAGCGCTGCCCTTCGATGAAGCGCGGCAAGGTGTCGCCCTCGAACTGCGCCCGCGCCTTGACCGCCATGCCGATGCGCCAGGGCACGACATGGTCGCGGAACAGCGTGTTCCAGCCGTCGAAGAGCACGAACACCGGCCGATCCTCGGCCGCGAGGTGCGACTCCTCGTGCCAGTTCGGCACCTCCACGTCGGTGGTCAGCCTGAACCAGTAGAAGCCGTAGCCGGCCAGCGTCAGCAGGTACGGCAGGTCGCCGATCGGCGGAAAGGCGGTGCGACCGAGCAGCTCCACCGGCACCCTGCCCTTGAAGGCGGAAAGGTCGAGCTCCAGCGGCTGCGCCGAGCGCGCCAGGTTGGCGACGCACAGGATCACGTCGTCGCTCGTGCACGCGCACGTAGGCGAGGATCTTGCGGTTGCCGGGCTTGAGGAACAGCAGCTCGCCGCGCCCGAACGCATGGCTCGTGTTGCGCACCGCGAGCATGCGGCGCATCCAGTGCAGCAGCGAGGAGCCTTCGCGCAGCTGCTGCTCGACGTTGACGGCCTCGAAGCCGTAGATCGCGTCCATGATGGGCTGCAGGTACAGGCGCTGCGGGTCGGCGCGCGAGAAGCCGGCGTTGCGGTCGGGGCTCCACTGCATCGGCGTGCGCACGCCGTTGCGGTCGCCGACGAAGAAGTTGTCGCCCATGCCGATCTCGTCGCCGTAGTAGACGATGGGCGAGCCGCGCATGGACAGCAGCAGGCTGTTCATCAGCTTGATGCGGTCCATGTCGTTGTCCATCAGCGGCGCGAGCCGCCTGCGGATGCCCAGGTTGATGCGGGCGCGCGGGTCGGCGGCGTAGGTGCTGTACATGTAGTCGCGTTCCTTGCTCGTCACCATCTCGAGCGTCAGCTCGTCGTGGTTGCGCAGGAAGATCGCCCACTGGCAGTTGGCCGGGATGTCCGGCGTCTGCTGCATGATCTCGATGACCGGGAAGCGGTCTTCCATCGCGATCGACATGTACATGCGCGGCATCAGCGGGAAGTGGTAGCAGGCGTGGCATTCGTCGCCCTCGCCGAAGTACTCGCGCACGTCCTCCGGCCACTGGTTGGCCTCGGCCAGCAGGAAGCGGTTCGGGTAGCTCGCGTCGATGGCCGCGCGCAGCTGCTTGATCACCGCATGCGTCTCCGGCAGGTTCTCGTTGTTGGTGCCGTCGCGCTCGATGAGATAGGGGATCGCGTCGAGCCGGAAGCCGTCGACGCCCATGTCGAGCCAGAAGCGCATGGTGTCGAACACCGCCTCGAGCACCTTGCGGGTTGTCGAAGTTCAGGTCGGGCTGGTGGCTGAAGAAGCGATGCCAGAAGTAGGCCTTGGCCACCGGGTCCCAGGTCCAGTTGGACGACTCGGTGTCGGTGAAGATGATGCGCGTGCCCGCGTACTTGTTGTCGTCGTCGCTCCACACGTAGAAGTCGCGCTCGGGCGAGCCCGCCGGCGCGCGCCGCGCGGCCTGGAACCACGGGTGCTGGTCCGAGGTGTGGTTGATGACCAGCTCGGTGATGACGCGCAGCTCCAGCCGGTGCGCCTCCTCGAGCATCTTGCGGAAGTCGTCGAGCGTGCCGTACTGCGGGTTGACCTCGTGGTAGTTGGAGATGTCGTAGCCGTCGTCCTTGAGCGGCGAGGGGTAGAACGGCATCAGCCAGATCGTGTTGACGCCGAGGTCCTTGACGTAGCCGAGCTTGGAGGTGAGGCCCTGGAAGTCGCCGATGCCGTCGTCGTTGGAATCGAAGAAGGCCTTGACGTTGAGCTGGTAGATGACCGCATCCATGTACCAGTGCGACTCGTCGCGCGGCAGCACGAGCGGCGGCTGGTCGGCCGATTCGAGATGTGGAGTGCGCGGTGCATTCATGACCGGGCTCCCTTCACTGGAACAAGTCCGAATCGTGCTCGTCACGCAACCCGCGATGGACCCGGAACACATGCGCCGGGATCTCGCCGCGGGTCGAGGATGATGAAGTTGCGCGCCCCCTGCCAGACGAAGCTGCGGTCGGTCAGCAGGTCGTCCACCTGGAACTGATGCCCCTCGGGCACGCCGAGCCACGAAAGGTCGAGGTCGAGCCAGCCCGAGTGCACGAATTGCGGGTCGAGGTTGACCACGCAGAGGATCACGTTGGCGCCGTCCTCGCTCTTCTTGGCGTAGGCGATCAGCTGCTCGTTGTCGATCGAGAAGAAGCGCAGGCGCTCGTTGGCATGCAGCGCGACGTTCTCGTGCCGGATGCGGTTGAGGCGCGCGATGAAGCCGCTCAGGCTGTCCGCGCGCTGCAGGTCCCAGTGGCGCAGCTGGTACTTCTCGGAGTCGAGGTATTCCTCGCTGCCGGGCTGGCGCGGCGTGTTCTCCAGCAGCTCGTAGGCCGGCCCGTAGATGCCGTAGCTGGCCGAGAGCGTCGCGGCGAGCACGAGCCGGCTCATGAAGACCCAGCGCGGCGCCGCATGCAGGTGCTCGTTGAGGATGTCGGGCGTGTTGGGCCAGACGTTGGGCCGGAAGTACTCGCGTCCCGGCCCCTGGCTCAGCTCGGTGAAGTACTCCTCCAGCTCGCGGCGCGTGTTGCGCCAGGTGAAGTAGGTGTACGACTGCGTGTAGCCGAGCTTGGCCAGCCGGTGCATCACCTTGGGCCGCGTGAAGGCCTCGGCGAGGAAGAGCACCTCGGGGTGCTCGCGCTTGATCTCGCCGATCGCCCACTCCCAGAACGCGAAGGCCTTGGTGTGCGGGTTGTCGACGCGGAAGACCTTCACGCCTTCGCCGATCCAGTGGTCGAACACGCTCTTGAGCTCCTGCCACAGCCCGCGCCAGTCCTCGGTCTCGAAGTTGAACGGATAGATGTCCTGGTACTTCTTCGGCGGGTTCTCGGCGTACTGCACGCTGCCGTCGGGGCGCCAGCGGAACCACTGCGGATGCTGCTCGACGTACGGGTGGTCGGGCGCGCACTGGAAGGCGATGTCGAGCGCGATCTCGATGCCCATGCTCGTGGGCCTTGGCGACCAGCCGGCGAAAGTCCTCGCGGGTGCCGAGCTCGGGCAGGATGGCCTTGTGCCCGCCCTCCTTCGCGCCGATGGCCCAGGGGCTGCCGACATCGGACGGCTCGGCTTGCCAGGGCGTTGTTGCGGCCCTTGCGGCGCACGCGGCCGACCGGGTGGATCGGGGGAAAGTACAGCACGTCGAAGCCCATGCCCGCCACATAGGGCAGGCGCTCCTCCACGTCGCGGAAGGTGCCGTGCTGCCCGGCAACGGTGGAGGCCGAGCGCGGGAACAGCTCGTACCAGGTGGAGAAGCGGGCTCGCGCGCGGTCGGCGAAAAGCGGCAGCTCGGCGGAGCGCACTTCGAGGCGCCGGTCCGGATAGCGGTCGGCCAGCTCGGCGAGATCCACGTCGAGCCCGACCGCCTGCGCGGCCTGCGCATCGGCCTCGCCCGCGGCCTCGTCGCGCAGCTTCGCGGCCCATTGCTTCAGGGCCTTCTGCTCGGCCCCGCCGGCGCGCGCGGCCGCCTCTTCGACCAGCCCTGCGCCCACCACGAGGGCCAGGCGGATGTCGGCGACCTCCACGCGACGCTTGAGCTCCTCGCGCCATGAGCGGAAGTGGTCCACCCAGGCGGCCGCCGCATAGGAGTAGCGCCCCGGCATCGGCGGCACGAAGCTGGCGCGCCAGACGTCGTTGCCCTGCGGAAGCATCTCGACCTCGTGGGCGGCGGCGTCGCGCTCTGCCTTCCACTGCAGCATCACGCGGATCGCGTCATGCCCGTCGGTGAAGGCATGCACCTCCACCTGCATGGCCTCGCCTGCTACGCGCTTGACCGCGAAGCGGCCGCCGTCGACCACCGGCAACACCGCATCGATGACGGCGCGGGCCCTGCCATCGCGGCGCGAGCGGCGCGCCGGCGACTTCGCGTCGGGAGGTTCTTACGCGTGTCTGGCTTGGCTCTTCATGTCGGAACACCAGGGTGGCGAGGGGCGGCAGGGTCAGGCTGACCTGGAAGGGGCGCCCATGCGAGGAGGCGCCCGTCGCCGCGACGCCGCCCAGGTTGCCCCAGCCGGAGCCGCCGTAGTCCTTGGCGTCGCTGTTGACGATCTCGCGCCAGAAGCCTGCGGAGGGCACGCCGAGCCGGTAGTGCTCGCGCGGCACGCGGCGTGAGGTTGCACACCACGAGCAGCACCGCACCGCCCTGGCGCGGCTTGCGCAGGAAGGCGAGCACGCTGGAGCGCGCGTCGTCGTGCGCGATCCACTCGAAGCCTTCGGGCGAGAAGTCGATCTGGTGCAGCGCCGGCTCCTGCCGATAGACGCGGTTGAGGTCCTGCACGAAGCGCTGCACGCCGTGGTGATGCGCGTGACCGAGCACGAACCACTCGAGCTCGCCGTCGTGCGACCACTCGCGTCGCTGCGCGAACTCGCCGCCCATGAAGAGCAGCTTCTTGCCCGGGTGCGCCCACATGTAGCCGTACAGGGCGCGCAGGTTGGCGAACTGCTGCCACTCGTCGCCGGGCATCTTGCCGATCAGCGAGCCCTTGCCGTGCACCACTTCGTCGTGCGAGAGCGGCAGCACGAAGTTCTCGTGGAAGGCATAGACCAGCGAGAAGCTCAGCTCCCCCTGGTGGTGCGTGCGATGCAGCGGATCGCGCGCGAAGTAGGCGAGCGAGTCGTGCATCCAGCCCATGTTCCACTTGAGGTCGAAGCCCAGGCCGCCATCCTGCACCGGGCGCGAGACGCGCGGCCAGGCAGTCGACTCCTCGGCGATCACGATGGCGCCGGGGTGGTCGCGATGCACCGCCTCGTTGAGCATGTGCAGGAACTCGACCGCCTCGAGGTTCTCGCGCCCGCCGTGGCGGTTGGGGATCCACTCGCCCGCCTTGCGGCCGTAGTCGAGGTAGAGCATCGAAGCCACCGCATCGACGCGCAGGCCGTCGATGTGGTACCGGTCGAGCCAGAACATCGCCGAGGAGAGCAGGAAGCTGCGCACCTCGTGGCGGCCGTAGTTGAAGATGCTCGAGTTCCAGTCGGGGTGGAAGCCCTGGCGCGGGTCGGCGTGCTCGTAGAGATGGGTGCCGTCGAAGTACTGCAGGCCGTGCTCGTCGGTCGGGAAGTGCGAGGGCACCCAGTCGAGGATCACGCCGATGCCCTGGCTGTGCAGGTAGTCGACCAGGTACATCAGGTCCTGCGGCTCGCCGTAGCGCGAGGTCGGCGCGAAGTAGCCGGTGGTCTGGTAGCCCCACGAGCCGTAGAAGGGATGCTCGGTGAGCGGCATCAGCTCCACATGCGTGAAGCCCATGTCGAGCACGTAGCGCGGCGAGCTCCTGCGCGAGCCAGCGGTAGTTGGGCAGAAGGCCTTCGGGGCGGCGCCAGGAGCCGGCGTGCACCTCGTAGATGGCCTGCGGGGCATCGGGCGCATTGGCCTGCCGCCTGCGGTTGTTCATCCAGTCGGCGTCGTTCCACTCGTACTCGAGCGTCCACAGGCGCGAGCCGGTGCGCGGCGGCGGCTCGGAGCACAGCGCGTAGGGATCGGCCTTGTCGGCCCGGTAGAGGCCGTGCGGGCCGACGACATGGAACTTGTACATGTGCCCGCGCTGCGCGGCGGCAAACTCGCCCGACCACATGCCGGTGTGGTCGGGGCGCTTGAACAGGGGGTTCGCGTCGGGCTTCCAGCCGTTCCAGTCGCCGATGACCGAGACGAGATCTGCATTGGGCGCCCACACGCTGAAGTGCGCGCCAAGGCCTTCGGGCAGCACGCGGCCGCCCAGCTTGTCGTGCAGGCGCGTGTGCGTGCCTTCCCGAAAGAGGTAGGCGTCTTGTTCGCCGAAGATGTCAGGTGCTGGACTCATGAGGGTGTGTTGCGGAGCAAACAATGTGCCTATCGGGAAGGGCTTTCAGACCCCGCCTTCCTGGCATAGAAGGCCGAGACCTCTTCCATTTCCTTCTCGGTCATCGATCGGACGACGTTGCGCATCTGCGCATGTGCATCATTACCCCGTGCGCCGCTTGCGAATGCCTTCAATTGCGACACGAGGTAAGTCCTTGGCATGCCTTCCAGCCAGGGCGCGCCGAGCTTCTGGTCGACCCCGCCGTGGCAGGAGATGCAGGGTGCGATGTTGCGCAGGGGGTCGCCTACCCTCACCAGCGCCGGCAGCGTCTCGTCGTAGGTGGTCGGCGCGGTCCGGGCCTTGGGCAGGTAGGCGTAGTAGGTCGCGAGGTCGCGCATGTCCTGGTCCGACAGGCCCCTTGCCAGGCCCTGCATCAGTGCATGCGAGCGCTTGCCGCTCTTGTAGTCGTGCAACTGCTTGATCACGACTTCCGGATATTGGCCGGCGAGATTGGGCGCGTCTGAAATGGTCTCGCCACGGGCGCCGTGGCACATGGTGCAGTTGAGTGCGAGCGTCGCGCCGCGGCCGACGGAATCGGTCTTGGCAGCCGACGCCATCGATCTTTCGAGCACCACGTCGGTGGAGGTGGGCAGCGCCTTCGCGTCGCGGGACCGCGCTCCAGGTCGTGGGAACGCCGGCCGCTCGGCAGATGCTGGCCCACAGGCCTTGCGCCGAGAAGTCGCCGTGCACCGAGGGCAGCCACACGAAGCCCACCAGCATGGAGACCACGGTGAGGACGACGAGCGACAGGACGCTCCAGCGGAACCAGGCATTGCCCCAGGAAAACATGCCGTGTTCCTTGTCCATCACCGGCTCCCGATGGGGATGACGGGAACGTAGGCATGCTCGAGCACGGCCAGTTGCACGATCGGGAAGCCGTAGTTCACGACGGTGAGTCCGATCATCATCGCGACCCACAGCGCGAAGCCGTTGAGCGCGACGGGCGTCCTCGTGCCCGGATGGACCGGCATGCTGAAGCTGAAGGGCTCAGGCGTGCCGATGCGCTTCTTCGCCGTGGCCAGGATGAAGACGAGGATGAAGGCCGAGATCACCAGCAGCAGCCCGCCGATGGTCGATGCCGTGACCGTCCAGGCCTGCGGCTGCAGCGCAGGATGCGTGTAGTCGTAGTAGGCCATGCGCCGCGGCATGCCCAGCAGGCCGACCAGGTGCCAGGGCATCGAGAGCACCAGCATGCCGACGAACCACAGCCAGAGCTGCGCCTTCATCAAGGCCTTCGGAAGCGGCGCGCAGCCGGTGAGCTGCGGCCACAGCTCGTAGGCCACCATGAAGTACATGATGACGATGGCGCCGCCGAAGATCAGGTGGAAATGCCCGGTGACCCATTGCGTGTTGTGCACCGTCTCGTTGAGCTGGTAGCTCATGTTGATGATGCCGCCGGCGCCGCCGAAGCCGAGCATCACGAAGGAGAAGGTCACCGCCAGCATCATCGGGTTGTCCCAGGGCAGCGCCTTGATCCATCCGAACGTGCCCTTGCCGCCGCGCAGCCGGCCCGCGATCTCGACCGAGGCGACGATGGTGAAGACGGTGAGCAGCGTCGGCACCGTCACCATCGCCGTCATCACCGCATGCACGAACTTGAAGCCCGCGCCGACCTGCGGATCGGCGAACAGGTGATGGATGCCGATCGGCATCGAGAACACCAGGAACAGCACGAAGGCGACGCGCCCCATCGTGTCGCTGTACAGGCGCCCGCCGATCGCGCGAGGCACGATGGAGTAGAACGCGATGTAGGCCGGCATCAGCCAGAAGTACACGATCGCATGCAGCGTCCACGAGAAGAACACCCGCGCCAGCCCGGCGTTGATGGTGTCGGTGAGGCCGAGCGATGCGGGCAGGATCAGCACCAGCACCTCGATGGCGGCGCCCAGCGAGGTCCAGGCCCACAGGTAGGCGCCGGCCACGTTGCCGAACATGGCCAGCGGTATCGTCGCGCCGCGGTTCGCCTGCTTCCACGCCCGCAGGTTGATGGACATCAGCGCGACCCAGATCCACGAGCCGACCACGACCAGCACGACGCCGAGGTAGTAGAAGGAGCTCGCGATCATCGGCGGATAGAAGGTGTAGAGCACCGAGGCCTTGCCGATCCCCATCGTCACCGCGGCGATCACCGTGCCCGCGATCACCAGCCAGAAGCCGCCCCAGGCCCAGCGCAGGCCGATGAGCGGCTTCTTAAGCGCCAGTTCGCAGATCGCGTAGCCGAAGCCCATCGCGACGAGCGTGGGCATCACGTAGCCCATCACCGTGCCATGCGCCGTGACCGAGCGGTAGTAGTGCTCCGGGTTGTTGACCCAGGCCGAGAGCGGGCTGCGCAGGTACATCTGCCACTCGCCGAGCAGGATCGCGCCGAGGAAGGCGACGAAGGCCACCCAGAAGTGGGCGAGGACGAGCTTCCTAGCGACGAACACAGGCCAGCCTTTCTCCACCGCGCGCCTTCGCGAGGAACTCCTCGCGCGGCAGCACCTGCACGCGTGCCCACATGGCCTCGTGGCCGGTGCCGCAGTATTCGTGGCACGGCATCAGGTGCTCGCCCGGCTGCTGGAAGGTGGTGGTGAAGGTGGCGACGAAGCCGGGGATGAGCATGGTGTTCGCATTCGTCGTCCCGACCACGAAGCCGTGGATCGCGTCGGTGGCCGTGCCGCGGAAGGTCACCGGCATGCCGGCCGGCACGACGATGCATTGCGGCTCGAAGGAATACTGCTGCGCGATGAGCCGCACCATGACCTTGCCGTCGGCATCGAGCGTCGTGCCGAGCTTGCCTTCGACGAACTCGCCCGAGATGTGCAGCGTCTTCACGTCGATGGTCTCCACCCGCGAGGGCGGCATCGCGGCCCAGTGCAGGCCGGTGACGATCATCATCAGCACGATCGCCGCGATGATCACGCCGACCACGATCGCCCAGCGCCGCTCGGCCTCGACCGCGACGGTCTCGGAGTGATGCGCTGCGCCGGCCGCGGCCGAAGAAGTGCTCATTGGGGCACCCTACGGCCTGCGGCCGGTCCCGCCAAGCGGGAGCATGAGCCCTTGGGGCGGCCCGGCGGGCTCATTGCACGGCACCCCTGGGCAGGTAGACGAGGAAATAGAAGCCGAAGTAGAGCGCGACGACGATCGCCGTCGCGATGCCCGCCACGGCGAACGCGCCCGACGGTCCGCGTTCGACGATCTCGTCGACCTGCTGGTCGAGCTGCGAGGGCTTGTCCTTGGTGTCCTTGATGTCCTTGGCTTTGGGATGTGGCATGCAGGGCCTCACTCGGGCAGGTGCTTGCGCAGGTCGTTGGCCTCGGCCGGCGTCACCGGCGTGCCGCTGTTGTCCCACGCGACGCGGATGTAGGTCACGACCGCCGCCACGTCCTCGTCGCCGAGGATGTGCGAGAAAGGCGGCATGCCGTGCGGACGCGGATTCTTCTTCGTGCCCGGCGGATAGCCGCCATTGAGCACCATGCGGATCGAATTCACCGGCGAGGCCATGGTGATGGACTGGTTGCCCGCGAGCGGCGGATAGTCGGGCGGGTGGCCCTTGCCGTTCTCGCCATGGCACATGGCGCATTGCTTGGCGTAGATGGCCCGGCCCTGCTCCATCACGCGTGGATCGACGAGCCGGGCCTGGCTGGTCGGCGGCGGCTCCGACTCGCGCTGCGGCAGCGCCTTGAGGTACACCGCCATCGCCTCGACGTCCTCGTCGCTCAGGTATTGCAGGCTGTTGTAGACCACCTCGGCCATCGGCCCGTACACCGTGCCGCGATGGGACACGCCCACCTGCAGCAGGTCGGTGATCTCCTTGAGGCTCCAGTTGCCCAGGCCCGCCTCGCGGTTGGAGGTGAGCGAGGGCGCATACCAGTCCTGGTTCGGGATCATGCCGCCCTCGAAGGCCTGCGCCTCGCTCGAGCCGCCCAGCTTGTTGATGGCGGTGTGGCACATCGCGCAATGGCCCAGGCCCTCGACCAGATAGGCGCCGCGATTCCATTGCGCCGACTGCTTCGGGTCGGGCACGTACTCGCCTTCCTTGAAGTAGAGCGCCCTCCAGCCGATCAGCAGCTCGCGCTTGTTGAACGGAAAGCGCAGCTCGTGCTTGCGGTTCTGGAGCTTCACCGGCGGCACCGACATCAGGTAGGAATAGATGGCGTCGGAGTCCTCCCGCGTGACCTTGGTGTAGGAGGCGAACGGCATCGCGGGATAGAGCAGCGAGCCGTCGCGCGAGACGCCGGTGCGCATCATCCGGTAGAACTCGTCGGCGGTCCATTGGCCGATGCCGGTCTCGTCGTCGGGAGTGATGTTGGGAACGTAGAGGTTGCCGAAGGGCGTGGCCATCGCGCGGCCGCCGGCGAACTCCGGTTCGCCGGGCTGGGTATGGCAGGCGACGCAGTCGCCCGCTCGCGCCAGGTACTCGCCCTTGCTGATGACCTGGGTCGTTGCATTGACCTGCGGGCTGCCGCCGGGCTTTTGCGGCAAGGTCCCCGGCGTGAGGAAGTACAGCGTGACGAGCCCGATGATGGCAAGGACGATCAGCGCGACGAGGACCTTGATGCCGCTCTTCATGGATGCACCTTGGCCGGGCTCATCGCTGGCTGCCGCATGCCAAGGGCATGCGGACGAGGTTGGACGACTCCGGCGACGGGTCCTTCGGCGGCTGCTGCGCCGAGAGCCACACCGACACCCCGGCGATGTCGCTCTCCGACAGGCGCGTCGCGATGCGCTTCATGCAGTCCGGCTCGGCGGCATGCCGGTCGCCGACCTTCCAGCGCGTGAGCTGCGCGGCGATGTAGGTCGGCTGCAAGCCCACCAGCCCCGGGATGCCCGGATCCATGCCGGTGAGGCCCGCGCCATGGCAGGTGACGCAGGCGGGGATGCCCTTCTGCGCATCGCCCACGGTGGCCAGGGCCTGCCCCCGCGCCACGAGGGCCGGCGCGACCTGGGGCGCGGCCCGCTCGGAAAAGGGCGGGCGCAGCTTGGAGAAGTGCTCGGCGATCTCGCGCAGGTAGCTGTCGGGCAGGTAGGCCACCAGGTAGTTCATCGGCGGGTACTTGCGCTTCCCGTCGCGGAAGGCGACGAGCTGGTTGTAGAGGTAGCCGGCCGGCTTGCCGGCGATGCGCGGGAAGTACTCGTTGCTCGTGCCCTGGCCGCTCTGGCCGTGGCAGGTGACGCAGCCTTGCACGCGCGCCTCCATGGAATCGAGCTGCTTGAAGGCCGGGATGGCGGCCTCCTGGGCGCAGAGGAAGGCGGGCGCAACGAGGGCCGCCACCGCCAGCGCGTGGGCCACTCGGTGCAACCGCGTTGCGGCTTGTTCTCCGCCTGCGATGTCGTGGAGCGATCGAGCAAGCATCTTTTGCTGTCCCTGCCGAATCCTTGGAGGTTGCTGGGTCCAGTCACGTACCGCGCAGTCAATATAGGCCGGTTCGGTGGTCGACTCAATCAAGAAAGAGGACGAAGGGAGGGCTTGGTTACACGGCGGCGACAAACGGTTTACACGTCGGGCACCTGTGAAGCGGCCGGTTGACCCGCGGGTTGCATGGCTGGCCTAGATTTGCTTGACAGCCTCTCGAACGGAGACTCCCATGAACCCGACGCTTGCCATCGCGCACCAGGACATGCGCTACGAGCTCACCTTCCGCTCGCTGTTCAACCCCGGCCGTGGCCTCGCCTTTCCTTGCGATGCCAGCGGGCTGGTGGACATGGACGCGCTCGGCGAAAGAGCCCTCAACAGCTATCTCTACGCCCGCACCGTCATCGGTCGCGAGTTCGCGATGCCGACGGTGAGGAGCGGTCGGGCGCAGTAGCGCCTTCGAGATCGCCTGGGGGAGGCGGCGGGCCGGCCGCCGCCAGCGCCCGCTCGACCAGGTGATCGACCAGGCGTTGCGCAGCCGGCTGCAGGCCCTCATAGTCCTGGAAGCACACCGCGAAGCGCCGCAGCGCCCAGGCGTCGATGAGCGGCACCACCCGGATGCCGAGGACTTGCGCATACTGCTCGCCCACCTCGATGGGCACCACGCTGATTCCCAGCTTCGCCGCCACCACGCGAAACGCCGCATCGAAGTTCGAGACGATGACGCGATAGGACACGCTCTTGCCCGCCCGCGCGGCGGCCTTCTGCAGCATCGTGTGGACAGCGGTCGAAGGCGGCAGCCCCACGTGATCGTGCCCCAGCGTCTGCTCGAAGCGCAGCGACTTGCGGCCGGCCAGCGGATGGTCCGGGTGCACCGCCAGCGCCAGCCGGTCTGTGCGATAGGGCCGGTGCTGCAGCCCTTCGAAATCCACGTTGTCCCAGCACACGCCCAGCGAGGCAGTGCCCTCGCGCAGGTGGCGCACCAGGTCGCGCGAGAAGCGCTCCTCGACGTCGACCTTGATGTTCTGGTTGGCCGGCTCGCGCATGAAGGAGGCGATGTCGTCGAGCAGCGATTCGGCGATGGCCGAGGCGGTGGCGATGAGCCGTCACCTGGCCCTTCACCCCGGCGCCGAACGCAGCCACCTCCTCGGCCATGCGCTCGATGTTGAACAGCACGTTGCGGGCATGCTCGAGCAGGGCCAGGCCTGCGGGCGTCGGATGCACGCCGCGCCGCGAGCGTTGCAGCAGCTGCACGCCCAGGTCGCTTTCGAGCTGGCTGATCCGCTTGCTGATGGCCGAGGGCTCGATGTGCTCCTGCGAGGCGGCGCGGGCGATGTTGCGGTGCTCGCACACGGCCACCAGCAGGCGCAGGGTCTTGGTGTCGATGTCACGCATGGGCCGTCGTCCTGCCCGTTTCTGGGATTCCGGTTCGGAATCCTGAGCCTTCCGCAAAACCGCTGGAGAGTCCCTGCGGAATGCCCCTTCCGCACCGAGCAGGACCGCTACGCCCGGCTGGTGAGGAAGGCCAACATCAGCGCTGGACTGGAGCTTGCTACCTGCGCTGCGGCGGCACGTCGGTGCAGGTGCCGTGCGCGATCTCGGCCGCCATGCCGATGCCTTCGCCGAGCGTCGGGTGCGGATGGATGGTCTTGCCGATGTCCACCACGTCGGCGCCCATCTCGATGGCCAGCGCCACCTCGCTGATCAGGTCGCCCGCATGCGTGCCGACGATGCCGCCGCCGACGATGCGGTGCGTCTCCTCGTCGAACAGCAGCTTGGTGTAGCCCTCGTCACGCGTGTTGGCGATCGCGCGGCCCGAGGCGGTCCAGGGGAACAGGCCCTTCTTGAGCTTGCGGCCCTCGGCCTTGGCCTGGTCTTCCGTGAGGCCGACCCAGGCGATCTCGGGGTCGGTGTAGGCCACGTTCGGAATCACGCGCGCGTCGAAGGCCGAGCGGCGCAGGCTGTCGTCATCCTTCAGCTCGCCGGCCGCCACCTCTGCCGCGACATGCGCCTCGTGCACCGCCTTGTGCGCCAGCATCGGCTGGCCGACGATGTCGCCGATGGCGAAGATGCTCGGCACGTTGGTCCGCATCTGGATGTCGACCGGGATGAAGCCGCGGTCGTTCACCGCGACGCCCGCCTTGTCGGCGCCGATCTTCTTGCCGTTGGGCACGCGGCCCACCGCCTGCAGCACCATGTCGTAGAGCTGCGGCTCCTTCGGCGCGGCCTCGCCCTCGAAGAACACCAGGATGCCGTCCTTCGTCGCCTCGGCGCCGACGGTCTTGGTCTTGAGCATGATGTTGTCGAAGCGAGGCGCGTTCATCTTCTGCCACACCTTCACCAGGTCGCGGTCGGCGCCGAGCATCAGGCTGTCGAGCATCTCGACCACGTCGAGGCGGGCGCCGAGCGTCGAATACACCGTGCCCATCTCCAGGCCGATGATGCCGCCGCCGACGACCAGCATGCGCTTCGGGCGGTCGCTCATCAGCAGCGCGCCGGTGGAATCGACGATGCGATCGTCCTTCGGCAGGAAGGGCAGCCGCACCGCCTGCGAGCCGGCGGCGATGATGGCGCGCTTGAACTTGATGGTCTGGCTCTTGCCGCTGCGCTCGGTGCCTTCTCCGCTCGTTTCCTCCACTTGCATGTGGAAGGGGTCGAGGAAGCTCCCCGAGCCGCGCACGACCGTCACCTTGCGCATCTTGGCCATCGCGGCAAGCCCGCCGGTGAGCTTGCCCACCACCTTGCCCTTGTGGGCGCGCAGCTTGTCGAGGTCGACCTGCGGCTCGCCGTACGTCACGCCCAGGCCCATGTCGGCGAAGTGCTTGACCTCGTCCATCACGGCGGCCACGTGCAGCAGCGCCTTCGAGGGAATGCAGCCGACGTTGAGGCACACGCCGCCGAGCGTCGCATAGCGCTCGACCAGCACGACCTTCATGCCGAGGTCGGCCGAGCGGAAGGCAGCCGAATAGCCGCCGGGGCCCGAGCCGAGCACCAGCACGTCGCATTCGAGATCGACATTGCCGGTGTAGGTGGATGCGGCCGGCGCGGGCCCCGCCGCTTGCGCGGGCTCGCGGGCCGGTGGTGCTGCCGTCGCTGGAGCGGGAGCGGGGGCTGGCGCAGAAGCAGCCGGCGCGGCCGCCGCGGCGCCTTCTGCCTCCAGCGACAGGATCACCGACCCTTCGTTCACCGTGTCGCCCACCTTGACCTTGAGCTCCTTCACCACGCCGGCATGCGACGCGGGAATCTCCATCGAGGCCTTGTCGGACTCCACGGTGATGAGGCTCTGCTCGGCCTTCACCGTGTCGCCCGGCTTGACCAGCACTTCGATGACGGCGACATCCTTGAAGTCGCCGATGTCCGGTACCTTGATATCGATCAACGCCACGTCGCGCTCCTTACAGCATCACGCGGCGGAAGTCCGCCAGCACGTTGGCCAGGTAGGTGTTGAAGCGCGCCGCCGAGGCGCCGTCGATCACCCGGTGGTCCCAGCTCAGGGACAAGGGCAGGATGAGGCGCGGCACGAACTGCTTGCCGTCCCACACCGGCTTGGTGGTGGACTTGCACACCCCGAGGATGGAGACCTCCGGCGCATTGATGATGGGCGTGAAGTAGGTGCCGCCGATGCCGCCGAGCGAGCTGATCGAGAAGCAGCCGCCGCTCATGTCGGCCGGGCCCAGCTTGCCGTCGCGCGCCTTGGCCGCCAGCTCGTTCATCTCCTTGGCGATCTGCACGATGCCCTTCTTGTCGGCGTCCTTGATGACCGGCACGACCAGGCCGTTGGGCGTGTCGGCCGCGAAGCCGATGTGGAAGTACTGCTTGAGCACGAGCTGGTCGCCGTCGAGCGAGGCGTTGAACTCGGGGAACTTCTTCAGCGCCGCGACGCAGGCCTTGATCAGGAAGGCCAGCATCGTGACCTTGACACCCGCCTTCTCGTACTCCTTGTTGAGCGTGACGCGGAAGGCCTCGAGCTCGGTGATGTCGGCGTCATCATGGTTGGTGACGTGCGGGATCATCACCCAGTTGCGATGCAGGTTCGCCCCGCTGATCTTCTTGATGCGGGAGAGGTCCTTGCGCTCGATGGGGCCGAACTTCGCGAAGTCCACCTGCGGCCAGGGCAGCAGGCCGGGCAGCGCGCCACCCGCAGCGGCCCCGGCAGCGGGACCCTTCGCCTTCTGTGCCTGGGTCTGCTGCTCACCCGCCATCACGCGCTTGACGAAGGCCTGCAGGTCCCCTTCGGTGATGCGGCCCTTCGGACCGCTGCCCTGCACTTCATCGAGCGGAACGCCCAGCTCGCGCGCCATCTTGCGGATGGTGGGCGAGGCGTGGGGCAGCTTGCCTTTCTGCGCGGTGGGTTCGTGCGCCGGCATCGCCGCCTGGGGCGCGGCCGCGGCCGGCGCCGGTGCAGGCGCGGCCGCTGCCGGACCGGCGGCGGGGGCAGCGGCCGGTGCTGCGGCGGCCGGGGCAGGAGCAGGCGCTGCCGCGCCGCCCGCAGCCTCGATCACCGCGATCACGCTGCCTTCCGACACCTTGTCGCCGACCTTGACCTTGATTTCCTTCAGCACCCCGGCGTGCGAGGACGGGATCTCCATCGAGGCCTTGTCGGACTCCACGGTGATCAGGCTCTGCTCCGCCTTGATGGTGTCGCCCGGCTTGGCCAGCACCTCGATCACGGCCACTTCGGAGAAATCGCCGATGTCCGGCACCTTCACCTCGACCGGGCCGCCGGCCGCGGGACCCGCCGCTGGCGTGGGCGCAGGCGCTTGAGCCGCAGGAGCTTGCGCAGTTGCCGGAGCCGGCGCGGGCGCAGCAGCGGCCGCAGCGGGTGCAGCAGCCGCGCCGCCTACGGCCTCGAGCACCAGCACCGACGATCCTTCGCTGACCTTGTCGCCGAGCTTGACCAGCAGCTCCTTCACCACCCCCGCGTGCGAGGAGGGAATCTCCATCGAGGCCTTGTCGGACTCGACGGTGAGCAGGCTTTGTTCCGCCTTGACCGTGTCGCCCGGCTTGACGAGCAACTCGATGATCTCGACGTCCTTGAAGTCCCCGATGTCCGGGACCTTGACTTCCATGACAGCCATTCTTGTTGTCCCCGTCGGGTTACGCGTAGAGCGGGTTGATCTTCTCGGTGTTGATACCGTACTTCTTGATCGCCTCGGCCACCTTGGCCGCCGGCACCGAGCCTTCCTCGGAGAGCGCCTTGAGCGCCGCCACCACGATGTAGTGGCGATTGATCTCGAAGTGCTCGCGCAGCTTGGAGCGGAAGTCGCTGCGACCGTAGCCGTCGGTGCCCAGCACCTTGTAGGTGCGGCCCTTGGGCAGGAAGGGGCGGATCTGGTCGGTGTAGTTCTTCACGTAGTCGGTGGAGGCAATCACCGGGCCTGCATGCTTCTCGAGCTGCTGCGCCACGAAGGGCACCCGCGGCTTCTCGGTCGGATGCAGCAGGTTCCAGCGTTCGACGTCCTGGCCCTCGCGCGCGAGTTCGTTGAAGCTCGGGCAGCTCCACACATTGGCGGCGACACCCCACTCGCTCTCGAGCAGCTCCTTCGCGGCCATCGACTCGCGCAGGATGGTGCCCGAGCCCAGCAGGTTCACCCGCGGCGTCTTCTTGGCGCCTTCGAGCAGCAGGTACATGCCCTTGATGATCTGCTCTTCGGTGCCGGGCTTGAGGCCGGGGTGCGGATAGTTCTCGTTGAGCAGCGTGATGTAGTAGTAGACGTTCTCCTGCTGCTCGACCATGCGCTTGAGGCCGTCGTGCATGATCACGCCCACCTCGTGCGCGAAGCTCGGGTCGTAGCTGCGGCAGTTGGGAATGGTGCTCGCGAGGATGTGGCTGTGGCCGTCCTCGTGCTGCAGGCCCTCGCCGTTGAGCGTGGTGCGCCCGGAGGTGCCGCCGAGCAGGAAGCCGCGCGCCTGCATGTCGCCGGCCGCCCAGGCCAGGTCGCCCACGCGCTGCAGGCCGAACATCGAGTAGTAGATGTAGAAGGGGATCATGATGCGGTTGTTCGTCGAGTACGACGTCGCCGCGGCGATCCACGAGCTGATGCCGCCCGCCTCGTTGATGCCTTCCTGCAGGATCTGGCCGTCCTGCGCCTCCTTGTAGTACATCACCTGGTCCTTGTCGACCGGCGTGTACTTCTGCCCTTCGGGGTTGTAGATGCCGATCTGGCGGAACAGGCCCTCCATGCCGAAGGTGCGCGCCTCGTCGACCAGGATGGGCACCACGCGCGGCCCGATCTCCTTGTCGCGCAGCAGCGCGGTCAGGAAGCGCACGTAGGCCTGAGTGGTGGAGATCTCGCGGCCTTCGGCCGTGGGCTCGAGCACCGCCTTGAAGGTGTCGAGCGGCGGCACCTTCAATTGTTCGTCGGCCTTGACGCGACGCTTGGGCAGGTAGCCGCCCAGGGCCTTGCGGCGCTCATGCAGGTACTTCATTTCCGGCGTGTCGTCGGCCGGCTTGTAGAAGGGCAGCTCGGCCAGCTTGTCGTCGGGAATGGGAATGTTGAAGCGGTCGCGGAAGATGCGGATGTCGTCGTCGGTCAGCTTCTTGGTCTGGTGTGCGGTCATCTTGCCTTCGCCGCTCTTGCCCATGCCGAAGCCCTTGACCGTCTTGATCAGCATCACCGTGGGCTGACCCTTGGTGTTGACGGCGCGGTGGTAGGCCGCGTAGACCTTGCGCGGGTCATGCCCCCCGCGCTGCAGGCTCCAGATCTCCTCGTCGCTCATGTTGGCGACCATTTCGAGCAGCTTGGGATGCCTGCCGAAAAAGTTCTTGCGGACATAGGCGCCGTCGTTGGCCTTCATCGCCTGGTATTCGCCGTCGATCACTTCCATCATCACCTTGCGCAGCAGGCCGTCCTTGTCGCGCGCGAGGAGCGGATCCCAGTAGCTGCCCCAGAGCAGCTTGATCACGTTCCAGCCTGCGCCACGGAAGCCGCCTTCGAGCTCCTGGATGATCTTGCCGTTGCCGCGCACCGGGCCGTCGAGGCGCTGCAGGTTGCAGTTGATGACGAAGATCAGGTTGTCGAGCTTTTCGCGGGCGGCCAGGCCGATCGCGCCGAGCGACTCGGGCTCGTCCATCTCGCCGTCGCCGCAGAAGACCCAGACCTTGCGGTTGGCCGTGTCGGCGATGCCACGCGCATGCAGGTACTTGAGGAAGCGCGCCTGGTAGATCGCCATCAGCGGCCCCAGGCCCATCGACACGGTGGGGAACTGCCAGAAGTCGGGCATCAGCTTCGGGTGCGGATAGCTCGACAGGCCCTTGCCATCGACCTCCTGGCGGAAGTTGAGCAGCTGCTCCTCGGTGAGGCGCCCTTCCATGAAGGCGCGGGCGTAGATGCCGGGGGAGGAGTGGCCCTGGATGTAGAGCAGGTCGCCGCCATGGCCTTCATGCTCGGCCTGCCAGAAATGATTGAAGCCGGCACCGAACATCGTCGCCACCGAGGCAAACGAGGAGATGTGCCCGCCGAGGTCGCCGCCGTCTTCCGGGTGCAGCCGGTTGGCCCTGACGACCATCGCCATGGCGTTCCATCGCATGTAGGCGCGCAGGCGCTCTTCGATGTCGATGTTGCCCGGCATGCGCTCTTCTTCGGCGGGCTCGATGGTGTTCACGTAGCCGGTGGTGGCCGAGAACGGCATGTCGATGCTGTTCTGGCGGGCGTGCTCGAGCAATTGCTCGAGCAGGAAATGGCCGCGCTCGCGGCCTTCGGTCTCGATGACCGCGGACAAGGCGTCCAGCCATTCGCGGGTTTCCAGCGCATCGGCGTCATTGGCCGCCGCGCCCAGGTAGGACTCGGGTACTGCAGACATGAGTTGTCTCCTCGTCGGTTTAGAACTCGCTGCCTAGTTTCGCACAGCCTCCCAGATTTTCCAAATTGTGCGAGTCGATTTTGTAATGCGAAATTCAAACGCCGTGAGAGTTTGGTTCGCGGCGCCTCCCGACTGTGAACCTCCCTTGATCGGCCCGCAACACGCCGCCGGCCTAGGGATCGTCCCCATGGCAAGTCGGATGCCCCCGAGGCGGGCCTCGATAATCGGGGGCGTATGCGCTCTCCCTTGACAGATTTCCGCCTCAGCACCCACGAAATGCCGGCTCGACCCAAGCGATTCTTCTGGAGTTGGTGGCGAAGGCAGTCGCCGGCCCGCCAGGACCGCTTTGCGACCCTCGGCCCGCTGATTTCGGTGCTGCTTTTTCTCGCCGCGATCATTGCGGCCTTCTGGTACCTGCGCATCGAGGAAGGCGAGCGCGAACTCGAATCGGTCATGCGCGATACCGAGGTCGTGCAGCAGCAGGTCCGGCTGCGCCTGATCGAGAACCAGGAATACCTGGTACGCATGGCGCGCGAGATCACCACGCGCGCCATCGACCAGGAAGAGTTCCTCGGCCAGGCCACCACCTTCGCCCGCGAACGGCCCGAAGTGGTGAGCCTGAGCTGGCTGGCCGCCGACCGCAGGCAGCCGCGTGAGCTACGTCTCTCCCAGCCACACCTTCAATGTCGGGCGCTATGCCGACAGCGCGCCCGCCGTCTCGGCCAAGCTTCCCCCGGCAGTCGAGGCGCGGCGCCGACAGGCTCCACGAGGCTGACCAAGACCGAGCCGGAGTGGACCTTCGAGGCATCGCGCGACCTGCGCCAGCCGGTCTACTCGCGACCCTACGACACCGACATCGGGCTGCATGTGTTCCAGGTCCAGGTGCCCTTGATCGACCGCAGCGCCTTCGTCGGAACTGTCGTGGCCGAGTACTCGGTGGAATCGTTGCTGCGTTATTTCGTGCCTACCGAGGTGGCCAACCGCCACGGCATGATGCTGCTCGACGCGAACGACCGCGTGCTGGCGAGCACGACCTCGCGTCCCGCCAGGGCCAGCGAGCGGCCCTCCATCTCTCGCGACATTCCCGTCGCGCCCGTCGGCAACGGACTGATCCTGCGCGGGCTGGGCTATCGCACCTCCATCGGCCTGATCAGCAACACGCTGTTCTGGATGGTGGCCGCCCTCAGTGCCCTGACGGTGTGGATGCTGGCCGGCACCTGGCGCCACATGCGCCGGCGGCTCCAGGTCCAGCAGGCGCTCATCTCCGAGACCAATTTCCGCCGCGCGATGGAGAACTCCATGCTGACCGGCATGCGGGCGATGGATCTCGAGGGCCGCATCAGCTACGTGAACGCCGCCTATTGCTCGATGACGGGCTTCTCGGAGGCCGAACTCATCGGCAAGCTTCCACCCTTCCCTCACTGGCCGCCCGACCGCATGGAGGAGAACCGGCGCCTGTTCGAGCAGGAACTGCAAGGCCGCAGCCCGGCCGGCGGCATCGAGGTCAAGGTGATGCGCAAGGACGGCTCGCAGTTCGACGCGCGCATGTACGTCTCGCCGCTGATCGATGCCCGGGGCCACCAGACGGGCTGGATGACCTCGATGACCAACATCACCGAGGCCAAGCGCATCCGCGACCAGCTGTCGGCCTCGCACGAGCGCTTCACGACGGTGCTCGAAGGGCCTGGAGGCGGCGGTGTCCGTGCTGTCGGTGCAGACCGGCGAGCTGCTGTTCGCCAACCGCTCCTACCGGCTCTGGTTCGGCGCCGACGCCAAGGGCCACAACCTGCTGGCCGGCGAGCAGGTGACCGAGGTGGATGTCTCGCTGCCCGATTCGGACGACAACGTCGACACCCTCGGCGGCCTGCCCACGCAGGAGCTCACCGAGGCCGGCTCCCAGCCGCGCGAGGTGTATGTGGAGTCGCTGGGGAAGTGGTTCGATGTCCGGGCGCGCTACCTGCAATGGACCGACGGACGCCTGACCCAGATGCTGATCGCCACCGACGTGACGGCACGGGTGCGGGCCGAGGAGCTGGCCGCGCAGCAGGCCGCCAAGGCCGAGGTGACCAGCCGGCTCGTGACCATGGGCGAGATGGCTTCGTCGGTGGCGCATGAGCTCAATCAGCCGCTGACGGCCATCAGCAACTATTGCAACGGGATCATCTCGCGCCTGAAGGCCGAATCGATCTCCACCCCCGACCTCCTCGGCGCGCTGGAGAAGACCTCCAAGCAGGCGCATCGGGCGGGGCAGATCATCCACCGCATCCGCGCCTTCGTGAAGCGCAGCGAGCCGCAGCGCCAGGCGGCGCATGCCAAGGACATCGTCGAGGACGCCGTCGAGCTGGCCATGATCGAGCTGCGTCGCCGCAACGTGAGCATCCACAGCTACGTGGCCCAGCGCCTGCCCGCCCTGATGGTCGATCCCATCCTGATCGAGCAGGTGCTGCTCAACCTGCTGAAGAACGCCGCCGAGGCGATCGACAACGCGGGGCTGGCCACCTCCCGGCGCAACATCGAGCTGCGCGTGGTGCCTCGGCACACGCCGGAAGAAGGCGGCGTCATCGAGTTCAGCGTCACGGACTGCGGCCCGGGCTTGAAGGAGGAAGTGCTCGGCCGCATGTATGAGGCATTCTTCTCGACAAAGTCCGATGGATTAGGGATCGGACTCAGTTTGTGCCGCTCGATCATCGAGTCCCACCGCGGTCGGATGAGGGCTGATAACTTATACAATGGAAGTAGTGTCGTCGGCTGCCGGTTCAGCTTCACCTTGCCGGTGGAAATTTCCAACCATTGATGTCTGCACACATGAGCTTGATCCCCAAGAAGGGCACCGTATACGTCGTCGATGATGACGAAGCCGTCCGAGATTCGTTGCAATGGCTGCTCGAAGGAAAGGACTACAGGGTCAAGTGCTTCGATTCGTCGGAGTCCTTCCTTTCCCGCTTCGACCCCCGCGAAGTCGCCTGCCTGATCGCAGACATCCGCATGGACGGCATGAGCGGCCTCGAGCTGCAAGACCGCCTCATCGAACGCCGCTCTCCCCTGCCCATCGTCTTCATCACCGGCCACGGCGACGTGCCCATGGCGGTGAACACCATGAAGAAGGGCGCGATGGACTTCATCGAGAAGCCCTTCAAGGAAGAGGAGCTGGTGGCGCTGGTCGAGCGCATGCTGGACCAGGCTCGCTCCCTCTTCAGCCAGCAGCAGGAGGCCGCCAGCCGCGACGCGCTGCTCTCGAGGCTGACCACGCGCGAATCCCAGGTGCTCGACCGCATCGTCGCCGGCCGCCTCAACAAGCAGATCGCCGACGACCTCGGCATCAGCATCAAGACGGTGGAGGCGCACCGCGCCAACATCATGGAAAAGCTCAATGCGAACACCGTGGCCGATCTCCTGAAGATCGCCCTCGGCGCACAAGCCAAAGCCTGAAGCATGACACGCAGGCCGCAGGGCCTGTCGAGCAAGACCTCAAGGCCGCTATTTCGAAGCGGCCTTCGGCTTTGGCACCGACGTCGCTACCCCGACATGAGCCGCCGCCCGAAACGCGCTACGGCGCGTTTGCCGTTTCCGAGAACCGAAGAAGGACCGCCCATGACCGCACAACTGATCGACGGCAATGCCCTTGCCAGGAAGCTACGCGCCGACGTGGCCGAGCGGGCTGCCGCGCTGACCGCCCGGGGCGTGAAGCCAGGTCTGGCGGTCGTCCTCGTCGGCGAGAACCCGGCCTCGCAGGTATACGTGCGCAACAAGGTGAAGGCCTGCCTCGACAACGGCCTGCACTCGGTGCTCGAGCAGTACCCGGACACGATGACCGAGGCCGAACTCCTGGCGCGGGTGGAGGCGCTCAACAATGACCCGACCATCCACGGCATCCTGGTCCAGCTGCCGCTTCCCCCCCACATCGACTCCCACAAGGTCATCGAGACCATCTCTCCGCTGAAGGATGTCGATGGCTTCCACGTGGCAAGCGCCGGCGCGCTGATGGTCGGCCAGCCCGGCTTCAAGCCCTGCACGCCCTATGGCTGCATGAAGATGCTCGAGTCGATCGGCTGCAACCCGCGCGGCAAGCACGCGGTGGTGATCGGCCGCTCCAACATCGTCGGCAAGCCGATGGCGATGCTGCTCTTGCAAGCCAGCGCCACCGTCACCATCTGCCACAGTGCGACGCCGGATCTCGCGCTTCACACGCGGCAGGCCGACATCGTGGTCGCGGCGGTGGGCAAGCGCAACGTGCTCACGGCAGACATGGTCAAGCCCGGCGCCGTGGTCATCGACGTGGGCATGAACCGCAACGATGAAGGCAAGCTGTGCGGTGACGTGGACTTTGCCGGCGTGTCCGAGGTGGCCTCGGCGATCACCCCCGTTCCCGGCGGGGTGGGGCCGATGACCATCACAATGCTGCTCGTCAACACCATCGAGGCGGCCGAACGCGCCGCAGGCTGAAAACCACCCCTTCGGCGCCATGGAAACCGAATGCTTATGAACCCGTTGCTCGACTTCACCGATCTGCCCCGCTTCGCCGAAATCCGCCCGAGCATGTGACCCCCGCTGTCGACCAGCTGCTCAAGCACGCCGATGCGGCGCTCGAGCGGGCCGTGAGCGATACGGTGCCGGCCGAGTACGACGCCCTGTCGGCCGTGCTCGACGTCGCCACCGAGCGGCTGGGCCGGGCCTGGGGCGCCGTGGGACACCTCAATGCGGTGGCCGACCGTCCGGAGCTTCGCGCCGCGTACAACGAGAACCTGCCGAAGATCACCGAGTTCTACACGCGCCTGGGCGCCGACGAGCGCCTGTACGGCAAGTACAAGGCCGTCAAGGCCAGCCCGCAGGCGGCGACGCTGAACCCGGCGCGGCAGAAGGCGCTCTCCAACGCGATGCGCGACTTCGTGCTCTCCGGCGCCGAGCTGCAGGGCGAGGCCAAGGCGCGATTCGCGCAGATCCAGGAGCGCCAGGCCGAGATCTCGCAGAAGTTCTCCGAGCATGTGCTGGACGCCACCGACGCCTTCGCCTACTACGCGCACCGAAGCCGAGCTCGAGGGCGTGCCCGACGATGCCAAGGAAGCTGCGCGCATCGCCGCCCGACAGGACGGCAATGAAGGCTACAAGCTCACGCTGCAGTTCCCGAGCTATTTCCCCGTGATGCAGTACGGCAGCAACCGCGCGCTGCGTGAGCGGCTCTACACCGCGTATGTCACCCGCGCATCCGAGCTGGGCAAGCCCGAGCACGACAACTCGACCATCATGAGCGAGCTGCTCGCCCTGCGCCAGGAAGAGGCTCGCCTGCTCGGCTATGCCAGCTTCGCGCAGGTCTCGCTCGTTCCCAAGATGGCGGAGTCGCCCGATCAGGTCGCGGGCTTCCTGCGCGACCTGGCCAGGCGCGCGCGCCCCTATGCCGAGCGCGACCTGGCCGAGCTTCGCGAGTTCGCGAAGGCCGAGCTGGGCATGGATGAGCTTGCCTCCTGGGACGTGACCTACGCCTCCGAGAAGCTGAAGGAAAAGCGCTACGCCTTCAGCGACCAGGAGGTCAAGCAGTACTTCACGGAACCGAAGGTGCTCGAAGGCTTGTTCAGGATCGTCGAGACCTTGTTCGAGGTGGCGATCCGCCCCGACACCGCACCGGTCTGGAACCCGAGCGTGCGCTTCTTCCGCATCGAGCGTGCCGGCCAGTTGATCGGCCAGTTCTACCTCGACCCCTACGCCCGCAACGGCAAGCGCTCCGGCGCCTGGATGGACGACGTGCGCGGCCGCTGGGCGCGGCCCGAAGGCCGCCTGCAGACGCCGGTGGCCCATCTCGTCTGCAACTTCGCGGAAGGCGTCGAACGGCAAGCCAGCGTTGCTGACTCACGACAACGTCATCACCCTGTTCCATGAATTCGGTCACGGTCTGCACCACTTGCTGACGCAGGTCAACGACATCGGCGTCGCCGGAATTTCGGGCGTCGAATGGGACGCGGTGGAACTGCCGAGCCAGTTCATGGAGAACTTCTGCTGGGAATGGGACGTGCTCAAGCACATGACCGCCCATGTCGACACCGGCGAGCCCCTGCCCCGCGCGCTGTTCGACAAGATGATCGCGGCGAAGAACTTCCAGAGCGGCATGCAGACGCTGCGCCAGATCGAGTTCTCCCTGTTCGACATGCGCCTGCACGCCGAGCAGGGCAGCGAGGCGCGCATCCAGCAGGTGCTCGACGAAGTGCGCGATGAAGTGGCCGTGCTGATGCCGCCCGCCTTCAACCGCATGCAGCACAGCTTCTCGCACATCTTCGCGGGCGGCTATTCGGCGGGCTACTACAGCTACAAGTGGGCCGAGGTGCTGAGCGCCGATGCCTACAGCGCCTTCGAGGATGCCGGCGTGCTCGACGTGCCGACCGGTCGTCGCTACCGCGCAGGCCATCCTCGAAGTGGGCGGCAGCCGCCCGGCCGAAGAGAGCTTCAAGGCCTTCCGCGGACGCGAGCCGAGCATCGATGCGCTGTTGCGCCACCAGGGCATGGCCTGAGTCACCTTCTGAGCTAGCATCGGCGTCGTACCCGAAGGAACGCGAATGAAAAGGTCTGCGAAGAGTTCGACGTGGCGCGCCCGAGGCTGGGCCATGACACTGGGATTGCTGGCGGCCGCTTCGTCGGCACAGGCGCTCTACAAGGTCGTGGGGCCTGATGGGAAGGTCACCTACACCGACCGCCCTCCCGTCGAATCCAACAAGGTGCAGCCGCTGGGCGCCTCCGGCGCGCCGGACAGCACCGAATCCCTGCCCTTCGAACTGCGCCAGATCACCGCGCGTTATCCCGTCACGCTCTACACCACGAGCAACTGCCAGGCCTGCGATGCCGGGCGCATCCTGCTCCGCCAGCGCGGCATTCCCTACAGCGAGAAATCGATTTCGACCGCCGAGGACGTCGACGCCTACACGAAGCTCTCCGGCACCTCAGACCTGCCGCTGCTGCAGATCGGCGGCCAGCAGATCCGGGGCTACTCGCCGAGCGATTGGGGTTCGTACCTGGATGCGGCGGGCTATCCCAAGCAGTCTCGGTTGCCGAACACCTATCAATTCGCCGAAGGCACTCCGCTGGTGACACCCAAGCCGACGCCGGCGCCGCAAGCCGCCGCGAGCGCACCTGCACCTGCTGCACCGGCGCAAGGCATCGCCGCACCGCGCCCCGCGGCTGGCAATGCCCCGCCCGGCTTCAAATTCTGAGGACTCGCTCTCAGAAGTCCAGGGACTGAACGCCCTGCGGCGTGCCCAGCAGGCACAGGTTGGCCTTGTTGCGGGCGAAGATGCCCACGGTCACGATACCCGGCCACTGGTTGATCTCGGCTTCCATCGCCGCCGGGTCCGTGATGCTCAATCCGCTCACGTCGATGATGACGTTGCCGTTGTCGGTGGTCACACCCTGCCGCAGGCTCGGCTGGCCGCCCAAGGTGCGCAGTCGACGCATGGCCAGCTCGCGTGCCATCGGAATCACTTCGACCGGCAGCGGAAACTTGCCCAGGGTCTCGACGAGCTTTGAGGCGTCCGCGATGCAGACGAAGCGGTCGCCCAAGTCGGCCACGATCTTCTCGCGCGTGAGCGCCGCGCCTCCGCCCTTGATCATGTAGCCGCGGCGATCGATCTCGTCGGCGCCATCCACATAGACCGGCAGGCTCTCCACCTCGTTGGCATCGAACACGCGGATGCCATGGGCCTGCAGGCGCTCGGTGCTCTTCAAGGAAGAGGACACAGCGCCTGCGATCCGATCCTTGATCTTCGCCAGTTCGTCGATGAAGCAGTTCACCGTCGAGCCTGTGCCCACGCCCACGATGCTGCCGGGTACGACGTGATCGATGGCAGCGCGGCCGACGAGGGCCTTGAGTTCGTCTTGAGTCATGGCTTGGGTCGAGCGCCTGCGCGCCGTTTGAGACAATCCCGCGATTATCAAGGACCGCATCCGCCGGACCTGCGCGAAACCGACTTCCGAAATGGCCTTGCTCCCCTATTCCCTCGCCCGCCCCTTTCTGTTCGGCCTCGACCCCGAGCATGCCCACGAGCTCACGATGAATGCCCTGGCGCGCGTGCAGCGCACGCCGCTGGCTTGCCTCTACCGCCAGGAGCGGGTGGATGACCCGGTCACCGTGGCCGGCCTGCGCTTTCCCAATCGGGTGGGCCTGGCTGCAGGGCTCGACAAGAACGGCCGCTGCATCGACGGGCTGGCCATGATGGGCTTCGGGTTCATCGAGGTGGGCACCGTCACGCCGAAGGCCCAGCCCGGCAACCCGAAGCCACGCATGTTCCGATTGCCCCAGGCCGATGCGCTCATCAACCGCCTGGGCTTCAACAACGAGGGCCTGGACACCTTCATCGCCAACGTCAGGCAGGCCCGCTTTCGGAAGCAGGGCGGCATCCTCGGTCTCAACATCGGAAAGAACGCGGCCACGCCGATCGAGCGCGCGGTCGATGACTACCTGCTCGGGCTCGCAGGTGTCTATCCGCATGCCGACTACGTGACGGTCAACATCTCCTCGCCCAACACCCAGAACCTGCGCAGCCTGCAGTCCGACGAGGCGCTCGACGGCTTGCTGGGCGCGCTGCAGCAGCGCAGGGAGGCGCTCGAGCGCGAGCATGGGCGGCGCGTTCCCTTGTTCGTGAAGATCGCACCCGATCTCGATGAGCCCCAGGTCGGCGTGATCGCCGCCACGCTCAGGAAGAACGGCATCGACGGCGTGATCGCCACCAACACCACCATCAGCCGCGATGCTGTGGCAGGCCTGCCGCATGCACAGGAGGCGGGTGGCCTGAGCGGGAAGCCGGTGTTCGAAGCCAGCAATCGCGTGATCGCCGCGCTGCGCTCGGCCTTGGGCAAGGGCTTTCCCATCATCGGCGTGGGCGGCGTGATGAGCGGCGAGCAGGCCCGCGCCAAGATGGCCGCCGGTGCCGACCTCGTGCAGATCTACACCGGCCTCATCTATCGAGGGCCGGCGCTGGTGCGCGAGGCCGCGCTCGCCATCAAGGGGTGACCGGCCAAGGCCATGTCGGCCACCACCTCGCCCAGCGCCAGTGATGCGGTCAGCCCTGGCGATTCGATGCCGAACAGGTTCACCAGGCCTGGCACGCCATGCACGCTGGGCCCCTGGATCACGAAGTCCCTGGCCGGCTCGCCGGGGGCCTGGATCTTGGGGCGGATGCCGCTGTAGGCCGGCTGCAGGGCGCCATCCACAAGGCCGGGCCAATAGCGCCGGATCTCCGCATGGAAGGCCTCGGCCCGGCGGGGATCGACGCGATAGTCGAGCCGGCCTTGCTGGTCCGGTTCGACCCATTCGACATCCGGCCCGAACCGGGCCTGCCCTGCAAGGTCGAGCGTCAGGTGAACGCCCAGGCCAGCCGCCTCGGGCACGGGATAGACAAGGTGCGAGAACGGTGTCCGGCCGGTGAGCGAGTAGTAGTTGCCCTTTGCGAAATAAGCCGTCGGCACATGCCCGGACGCCAGCCCCTCGAAGCGACGTGCCAGGGCAGGCGCCCAGAGCCCTGCGGCGTTGACCACCACATCGGCGAGAAGCTGGCCTGCGCCCTCCCCGCCCACGTCGATCTCGATGCCTTGCGCAGTGCAGCGTGCACCCAGGACAGGCGAAGCAAATGCGATCGCACCACGCATGGCCTCGAAGTCGCCCTGCAGCGCGAGCATCAGGCCATGGCTGTCGATGATGCCGGTGGAGGGCGACAGCACGGCACCCACGCAGGAAAGCTGCGGCTCCAGCTCCACGGCCTCCTCGCGCGTGAGCTTGCGAAGGTCGGTCACGCCGTTGGCCGCAGCCTTGGCAAGCAGTTGGTCGAGCTCGCCCAGCTGAGCCGCGGATGTCGCCACCACGAGCTTGCCGCAGCGACGATGCTCGATTCCGTGCAGCTTGCAATACTCGTACAGCAGCTCCTTGCCGCGCACGCACAGGCGTGCCTTCCACGATCCCGCCGGATAGTAGAGCCCGGCATGAATCACCTCGCTGTTGCGGGAGCTCGTGCCGGTGCCGATCGCCGTCTCGCTCTCCAGCACCACGGTTTCGAGGCCCCGCAGTGCCAGCGTGCGCGCGACTGCGAGGCCGACCACGCCGGCGCCGATCACCACTGCATCGATGCGATCCATCACAGCGTCCTCGGATCGAGCGCCAGGAGACCGCGCATCAGCTCCTGCAGGTCGTGCCTTCAGGGCCTGCGTTCCGTCATGCAGCTCGAGCGTGATTTCGTCCATGTAGAGCCTTCTGTTGATCTCCAGCTGGATGGAATGGCGGTGTCGCGCGGGATCGCTGTGGCGACGCACCAGCTCGACCCCCTTGTAGGGATGGTTGATGCTGACGTTGTAGCCGCGGCCGTTGAGGAAATCGGCCATCCAGCGCGTGAGCGCAGGCGCCGCCGTGCTGCCATCTCGATCGCCCAGCACGAAGTCCGGGTGCACCATGCCCGGAAACTCGGTGGCATTGGCAGCCGCCACCGCGGGCATCGAATGGCAGTTGACATGGATGCAGTAGCCGTGCCGCGCATGCGCTGCCTCGATGGCCTGTTCGAGCGCCTCGTGATAGGGCCGCCAGCAACGCTCGATGCGCTGCTGCACTTCCTGCACCGTGAGCAGCCTCTTGATAGAGCGGGATGCCCTCGTCGGTCAGCCTCCATACCAGCCCCTTGCCGAGCCGCACCTTGGGTCCGGCCTCGACCGGATCGGGCCACGGAGCATCCAGCAGGCTGACGTCGAGCTCGGTGAGGTCGCGATTGACATCGAGATAGCTGCGCGGAAAGTGCGCCTCGATCCAGGCCAGGCCCAGGGCGGGCGCGAAATCGTAGAGCCACTCCACGTGCGTGTCCTCGGCGCGGCGCAGCGTGGCGAGGTCGCAGGCATGACGGAAGTCCTCGGGATACCAGGTCCCGCTGTGCGGCGAGTCGAGCACCACGGCAGTGGAGCCCGGCTTGCTGGAAACGTAGCTCATGCGACGAGCATATCGGCTCGACCGCGCATGCGCCACGGCGCTGGCTTGTCGATTTCATGAACACCCGTTCGTCGTCCAGGCAAGAGCCGAACTCCCTGCCCGATTCAACCGAAAGTTCCACCATGCCCCCTGTTGACCTGCCCGACACTTCCGTGCCGCCGCCCAAGGCCACGCGCCGTGACTGGATCGGCCTGGCCGTGATCGCCCTGCCCTGCCTTGTGTATGCCATGGACCTCACGGTGCTCAACCTCGCGCTGCCTTCGATCAGCGTCGCACTGAAGCCCTCGGGTGCGCAGTTGCTGTGGATCGTGGACGTCTACGGCTTCTTCGTCGCGGGGTTCCTGATCACGATGGGCACGCTGGGCGATCGCATCGGCCGTCGCAAGCTGCTGCTGATCGGCGGTGCGGCATTCGGCCTGGCTTCGGTAGTGGCGGCCTTCTCGCATAGCGCGAGCATGCTGATCGCGATGCGTGCATTGCTGGGCATCGCGGGCGCGACGCTGGCGCCCTCGACGATGTCCCTGATACGGAACATGTTCCATGACCCGCACGAGCGCCAGTTCGCGATCGGCGTGTGGATCGCGAGCTTTTCGCTCGGGGGCGCCATCGGCCCGCTGGTCGGCGGCGTGGTGCTGCAGTTCTTCTGGTGGGGCGCGGTGTTCCTCGTGGCCGTGCCCGTGATGCTGCTCCTGCTGGTCCTGGGGCCTCGCCTGTTGCCCGAGTATCGCGACCCGAACGCGGGGCGCCTCGATCCGCTCAGCGTGATGCAGTCGCTGCTGGCGGTGCTCGCCACCATCTACGGCCTGAAGCAGATCGCCGAGCATGGTCCGGCATGGACGCCGGCCTGCTTCGTCATCGCGGGAATCGCCATCGGTGCCCTGTTCCTGCGGCGGCAGGGGCGACTGGCGTATCCGCTGCTGGAACTGCAGCTGTTCCGGCAAGCGCGGTTCACCGCGGCGATCACGGCTTACGGCCTTTCATGCCTTGCGATGTTCGGCATCTACATCTTCATCACCCAGTATCTGCAGCTGGTGCTCGGCTTGTCGCCGCTTGGTGCCGGACTTGCCACCATGCCGTGGGCATTGGCCTTCGTCGTCGGGTCGCTGCTGGCGCCGCGGCTGGCGCGGCGCTGGCGGCCGGTCGACGTCCTCATGTGGGGGCTGGCTGCAGCGGCCGTCGGCTTCGGTTTGCTTGTGTTGCTGGCTGACGAACGTATCGGCCTGGCCGCGTTGGTCATCGGCACGGTGGTCATGAGCCTGGGGCTGGCGCCGGTGTTCACCCTCGGTAACGAAATGATCATCACGTCGGCGCCACCTGAGCGCGCCGGCGCGGCATCGGCGGTGTCAGAGACGGCATCGGAATTCAGCGGTGCGCTCGGCATTGCGCTGTTTGGCAGCCTGGGCACCCTGCTCTACCGGCAGGCGCTTGCGGACGCCGTGCCTGCGGGTCTTCCGGCCGCCACGATGGCGGATGCGCTGGCCACGCTGGGTGGTGCGCTTGCCGCCGCGGCTCAGCTGCCTGCGCCGCTCGACCACGCATTGCGTGCCGCGGCGCGAGAGGCATTCGTCGATGCCATGCAGATCGCCGCCGTCGTCGGCACGCTGGTGGTATTGACCGCATGCCTGTTGACTGGACGCATGCTGCGCGGCGACGGCAATGACGGAGCCGAAACGCAAGCAGGCCGCATCACGACCAGCCGCTGAGATCGCGGCTCCATCTTCATGGTTTCTCGAGTCACCATTAAAGTTATGCGTGGTTGCTGCAACAGGAGCTTGGCATGAGCAAGTCGCTTCAGAAAGTGAGCCCGCGGAGGGAGGTGGGTCGCGATGCCGACCCGCGACCCATCGAGGTCTTGACCCCAGCGCCTCACCCCACCGGCTTCTTCAGTTTTTCGTATTCGTGCACCGAGCTGTCCTGGCAGGATGGCAGAACCCGCGTGAAGGCCCGGCAGACACGCCTGCACGAAGGCAAGCTCAGTACGGAAACCTTTGAAGGCGAACTCGGTGCCGGCGTCTACGACGCTGCGGTGCGCCACGCGCAGCAGCATCTGCTCGCACAGGCCGCACTGCTGCTGCGTCCGCTGCAATGGCTGCCATGGCCGGTGCGCGGTCCGGGCGCTGATTCCGAATGACGCGGCCGTCACTGCGCGCCTCTCATCGAGCTTGTGATGCAGCGTTTCCTCATCTCACTGGGCGTGATGCTGATCGCCCTCGGCGTTCTGTGGCCCTGGCTCGCCAAGCTGCCTTGGGGCCGCCTGCCGGGCGACATGTCGATCGAGCGCGAGGGCTTCAGTTTCCACTTCCCGTTGATGACTTCGCTGCTGGTTTCGCTGGTGCTGTCATTGCTGGTGTGGTGGTTCTGGCGAAAGTGAGCGAGGTGAACTGATGCGCCGGACCATCGACGAGCGGCTGGACTTGCAACCCGAAGCGGCCGCCGCGCTGGCTGCCGGGCAACCGGTGGTTGCGCTCGAATCAACCATCATTTCGCACGGCATGCCCTGGCCGCAGAACGCCGAGACGGCGCTGGCCGTCGAAGCTGAAGTGCGCGCAGGTGGCGCGGTGCCGGCGACGATCGCCATCCTGGACGGCCGCCTCAAGGTTGGCCTGACGCACGACGAGATCGAGCACCTCGGCCGCATCGGCCGTGCGGCGACGAAGGTCAGCCGGCGCGACATGCCGATCCTGGTGGCACGCGGCGCAACCGGTGCCACGACGGTGGCCGCGACGATGATCATCGCCGCCCTGGCCGGCATCCGCATCTTCGCCACGGGAGGCATCGGCGGCGTGCACCGTGGCGCGGAGTCGAGCTTCGACATCTCGGCCGACCTGCAGGAGCTTGCTCGCACGCCCGTGGCCGTTGTCTGCGCCGGGCCGAAAGCCATCCTTGACCTGCGCTTGACGCTCGAATACCTGGAGACCCATGGCGTCCCGGTGATCGGCTATCGGACTGACAGCCTGCCGTCCTTCTACTGCCGCGACAGCGCCTTTGGTGTCGATGCCCGACTCGATGAACCGGAGGAGATCGCGCGGGTCATGAAGGCCAAGTGGGGCATTGGCCTGGACGGTGGCCTCGTCGTCGCCAATCCCATCCCCGAGGAGCATGCGCTGCCGCGGGAAGTGATCGACCGCGCAATCGAGCAGGCCTTGGCCGAGGCACGAAGCGAGGGCATCGCTGGCAAGTCGGAGACACCGTTCCTGCTGTCCCGCATCAATGCCCTGACCGGTGGAAACAGCCTGGCGAGCAACATCCAGCTCGTATTGAACAACGCAAGATTGGCTGCCGCAATCGCGGTTGCCTACGCAACGCTGCCGGGCTGACCGGTTTTCGCCCGGCGCATCCTGAGCAATAGTTCAAGAGAAAAGGGCCTGGCATCGCTGCCAGGCCCTTTATTCATTTGGTGGGTGGTACAGGGATCGAACCTGTGGCCCCTGCCGTGTGAAGGCAGTGCTCTACCGCTGAGCTAACCACCCGAAAACTTGCTTCCTCAAGAACACTGCGTTCTCGGGAAACGAAAATTATGCCACAAGCGAACGCCAGATGGTCTTTCCCTTGGAGGACTTATCAAGTTCGGCCAGCACCGCCTCATGAGCCTCGATCTCTTCCTCGCTCGCCGTCACCACCAACAGCTCGAACTGGCCCAGATTGATGCCCTTGATCTCGATCGCTTGCGATGCAGTCTCATCCGAATCGATCACCAGCACTTCCTGGCCACGGGTCATCTGGATGTAGACCTCTGCCAGCAAGCCCGCGTCGAGCAATGCACCGTGGAGCGTGCGGTTGGAGTTGTCCACCTCGAGGCGCTTGCACAAGGCGTCGAGCGAATTGGACTTGCCGGGAAACATCTCGCGCGCCATCAGCAACGAGTCAGTCACCCGATCGACGAACGAATGGAACCGGCCTTTCGACAGACGCTTGAGCTCGGCATCCATGAAGCCGACATCGAAGCCGGCGTTGTGGATGATGATCTCGGCGCCGTAGAGATACTCCATCAGCTCATCGGCGATAGCCGCAAAGATCGGCTTGTCAGCCAGGAACTCATCGGTCAGGCCGTGGACCTTGACAGCGTCTTCATGGTTGGCCCGCTCCGGGTTGACGTAGAAGTGCTTGTTGTCGCCGGTCGGCCGCCGGTTCACGAACTCCACGCAACCGATCTCGATGATGCGGTCGCCTGCCTCAGGGCTGAGGCCTGTGGTCTCGGTATCGAAGAAGATCTGTCGAGTCATGGGGCGCGATTATGCGCGCCACGAAGCATGCCTTCAGTGCTTTTCCTTGGCATGGTTGATCGAATACTTCGGGATCTCGATCGTCACGTCCTTCTGCGCCAGGATGGCCTGGCATGACAGCCTCGATTGGGCCTCCAGCCCCCAGGCTCGGTCGAGCAGGTCTTCTTCGCTCTCATCGAGTTCGTTGAGCGAATCGAAGCCTTCGCGCACGATCACATGGCAGGTAGTGCATGCGCAGCTCATTTCGCAAGCGTGCTCGATCTCGATGTCGTGCTCGAGCAGGGCCTCGCAGATCGAGGTGCCTGTGGGCGCCTCGATCTCGATGCCTTCAGGACAGTACTCGCTGTGCGGCAGGATCTTGATGATGGGCATGGAATTCCTCAAACCTCTTCGACCTTGCGGCCGGACAGCGCCGCACGGATGCTGCGATTCATGCGTTCAGCGGCGAAGGCGTCGGTCCCCTCGGCCAATGCCTTCACGGCCGCCTCGATCGCTTCATGGTCCTCGCCCTGGGCAGAGGCGTGCAGCGCGGCAGTCAATTTCTCGATGGCATGGCGCTCGTCTTGCGAAAGCAGGTCGCCGTCGGCCGCCAGCGCCGACGCGGTCGCAAGCAGCATGCGCTCAGCCTCCACGCGGGCCTCGCGAAGGGCCCGCAACTTCATGTCCTGTTCGGCGGTGCCGAAGCTGTCCTGCAGCATGCGGGCGATCTGGTCGTCGCTCAGCCCATAGCTGGGCTTGACACTTACCGCGGCCTCGACCCCCGAGGTCATTTCACGTGCCGATACGTTGAGCAAGCCATCGGCGTCCACTTCAAAGCTCACGCGGATGCGCGCCGCTCCCGCCACCATGGGTGGAATGCCGTGCAATTCGAAGCGCGCCAGCGAACGGCAATCGCTCACCAGCTCGCGCTCTCCCTGCACCACATGAATGGCCATCGCGGTTTGCCCGTCCTTGAACGTGGTGAAGTCCTGCGAACGTGCCGTCGGTATGGTGCTGTTGCGCGGAATGACGCGCTCCACCAGGCCGCCCATGGTCTCCAGGCCGAGGGAGAGCGGAATGACATCGAGCAGCAGCAGGTCGCCCTCCGTGCGATTGCCAGCCAGGGCATCGGCCTGCACGGCGGCGCCAAGGGCCACCACTTCATCCGGGTTGAGATCGACCAGCGGCTCGCGTTCGAAGAATTCGCCGACGGCCTCGCGCACCTGCGGCATGCGAGTCGATCCACCCACCATGACCACGCCGTTGACGTCGGACTTGTCCACCTTGGCATCGCGCAGCACCTTGCGCATCGTGGCGACAGTCCGGGCGACAAGGGGCGCTGCCAGTGTCGACAACTGCTCGCGCTTCACTTCGACCGCAAGCTCGCCCTCCCCTACCCTGCACTGCAGGGTGACCGAAGGCGAAGACGAGAGCTTCTCCTTGGCGGCACGCGCCGCCGACGAGCACCGCGCGCTTGTCCTGCGCCGACTTGATCGAGAGGCCAGCCTGGCCCAGCGCCCAATCAGCCAGCAGGTGATCGATGTCGTCACCGCCCAGCGCCGTGTCGCCCGCGGTGGCCACCACTTCGAAGACGCCCTTGGTCAGGCGCAGCAATGAAATGTCGAAGGTGCCTCCACCGAGGTCATAGACGGCATACAAGCCCTCCACCCCGTTCTCGAGGCCATAGGCAATCGCTGCAGCGGTGGGTTCGTTGATGAGGCGCAGCACGTCGAGGCCGGCGAGCTTTGCGGCATCCTTCGTGGCTTGCCGCTGCGCTTCGTCGAAATAGGCGGGCACGGTGATGACCGCGCCGAAGATGTCGTCATCGAAGCTGTCTTCGGCGCGCTGGCGCAGCGCAGCGAGGATCTCGGCCGAGACTTCCACCGGCGATTTCTCGCCCTCGCGCGTCTGGAGCATGAGCATCCCAGGTGCATCGACAAAGTGGTATGGGAGCTTTTCGCGCCCGACGATGTCGTTCAGCCCGCGTCCCATGAATCGCTTGACCGACACGATCGTGTTTTCCGGATCGATCGCCTGTTCGGCCAGGGCATCGAAGCCGATCTGGCGGCGCCCTTGCCCGGGGTAGCGCACGGCGGAAGGCAGGATCACGCGACCCTGCGCGTCCGGCAGGCATTCAGGCACGCCACTGCGGACGGCGGCCACCAGCGAATGGGTGGTGCCAAGGTCGATGCCGACGGCGATGCGTCGTTGGTGCGGGTCGGGCGACTGGCCCGGTTCTGAGATCTGCAGGAGTGCCATGTACGTCTTCTATTGTCCCAACGCTTCGAGCTTGCGATCGACCTCGCTGGCAAAGCGCTCTACGAACATGAGGGCTCTGACGAGTTGGGCAGCCGCGGCGAAGTCCCTTCGCTCGTCGATGAGTTTCTGCAAGTCCGCGAGCATGCGGCGCTCGCATCGGCCTACCTCTTCGGCCAGCGCGTCGATGCGCTCGGGATGGTCGGTGTCGTCGAGCGCCTCGCGCCATTCAAGCTGCTGAACGAGAAATTCGGGCGGCATGGCGGTGTTCTTCTCGGCCTGGATCGGCGCACCGTGCAGCTCACACAGGTAAGCCGCGCGCTTGAGCGGATCCTTGAGCCGCTGATAGGCCTCGTTGACGCGCACCGCCCACTGCATGGCGACGCGCTGCGCGGCGGCACCCTGGGCCGCGAACCGGTCGGGATGGACCTCGCCCTGCAAGGCCTTCCAGCGCGCATCCAGCACTGCGCGCTCCTGGGCGAACCGCACCGGGATGTCGAACAGTTCGAAATCAGTGGACTGAAGCGTCGTCATGCCTGCTTGTGCCCTGCGCATGGACAAGCGGCCTGCTGCAGGTTCGCAGCAGGCCGCGTCCGGCGCATGTCCTTCAGATTCGGAAAGACTCGCCGCAGCCGCAGCGATCCTTCTCGTTGGGGTTGTTGAACTTGAAGCCTTCGTTCAGGCCTTCGCGCACGAAATCGAGCTGCGTTCCTTCGAGGTAGGGCAGGCTCTTCGGGTCTACCAGCACCTTCACGCCGTGCCCTTCGAACACATGGTCCTCGGGTGCCACTTCGTCCGCGTATTCGAGCTTGTAGGCCATGCCGGAGCAGCCCGTGGTCTTGACGCCAAGGCGCACACCCACGCCCTTGCCGCGCCTGCCGATATAGCGCGCGACGTGACGAGCGGCCGCTTCGGTGAGAGTGACAGCCATGGGATCAGAGCGCCTTCTTGGCCTTGTAGTCGCTCACTGCGGCCTTGATCGCGTCTTCGGCCAGGATCGAGCAGTGGATCTTCACCGGCGGCAGCGCCAGTTCCTCGACGATCTGCGTGTTGCGGATGGACTCGGCCTCGTCGAGCGTCTTGCCCTTGACCCACTCGGTCACCAGGGAACTCGATGCGATGGCCGACCCGCAGCCGTAGGTCTTGAAGCGCGCGTCTTCGATCACGCCGGTCTTCGGATTGACCTTGATCTGCAGCTTCATCACGTCGCCGCAGGCGGGCGCGCCCACCATGCCGGTGCCGACCGTGTCGTCACCCTTCTCGAAGGAACCCACGTTGCGCGGGTTCTCGTAATGGTCGATCACTTTGGTGCTGTAAGACATATCAGTACTCCAACAAATTTCGTTCTGGATCGGTCAGTGCGCGGTCCACTGGATCGCACTGATGTCCACGCCATCCTGGTACATCTCCCACAAGGGAGACAGCTCGCGCAGCTTGGCTACGCGGTCCTTCAGGACGGTCACGGCATAGTCGATTTCCTCTTCGGTCGTGAAGCGCCCGATCGTCATGCGCAGGCTCGAATGCGCCAGTTCGTCGCTGCGGCCCAGCGCGCGCAGCACGTAGCTGGGCTCCAGGCTGGCCGAGGTGCAGGCCGAGCCCGACGAGACCGCAATGCCCTTGATGCCCATGATCAGCGACTCGCCCTCGACGAAATTGAACGAGGCGTTCACGTTGTGGGGAACACGATGCTCGAGGTGGCCATTGATGAAGACTTGGTCGATATCCTTCAGGCCATTGAGCAGGCGCTTTTGCAGCATGCGGATGCGCTCGATCTCGGTGCCCATTTCCTCGCGAGCGATGCGGTAGGCCTCGCCCATGCCGATGATCTGATGGGTGGGCAGCGTGCCGGAGCGCATGCCCCGCTCGTGTCCGCCGCCGTGCAATCTGCGCCTCCAGGCGCACACGCGGCTTGCGACGCACATACAGCGCACCGATGCCCTTCGGGCCGTAGGTCTTGTGCGAGGCCAGGCTCATCAGGTCGACAGGGAGTTGGCGCAAGTCGATCTGGACCTTGCCTGTAGCCTGAGCCGCATCCACGTGGAAGACGATCCCGCGCTCGCGACAGATCGCGCCGATCGCCGGGATGTCCTGGATCACGCCGATCTCGTTGTTCACGAACATGACCGACACGAGGATGGTGTCCGGGCGCAGCGCGGCCTTGAATTTCTCAAGGTTGACCATGCCGTCTTCCTGCACGTCAAGGTAGGTGACCTCGAAGCCCTGGCGCTCGAGCTCGCGCATGGTGTCGAGCACCGCCTTGTGCTCGGTCTTGACGGTGATGAGGTGCTTGCCCTTGGACTTGTAGAACTGCGCCGCGCCCTTGATGGCGAGGTTGTTGGACTCGGTGGCGCCGGAGGTCCAGACGATTTCACGTGGGTCGGCGCCGATCAGCTCGGCGACCTGGATGCGCGCCTTTTCGACGGCTTCTTCCGCTTCCCATCCCCAGGCATGACTCCGCGAAGCCGGATTGCCGAAGTGCTCGCGCAGCCAGGGAATCATCGCGTCCACGACGCGGGGATCGACCGGCGTCGTCGCGCCGTAGTCCATGTAGATGGGAAAGTGGGGAGTCATGTCCATGGTGCTTGCTTGGAGGCCGCTTGCGGCCCTCGCTGGCAGAAAACCTGAAGGCTCTCGGTTGGGTTACTTCGAAAATGCATTGCCAAGGGCGAACACCGAATTCGGTGCATTGACCTTGATCGGCTTGACCACGGGCTGGCTGGAAATCGCTCGCTTGACCGGCTGCTCCTCGATGGAGATGCCGCGGGCAAGCTGGTCCTCGACGAGCTTGCGCAGGGTGATGGAGTCCAGGTACTCGATCATCTTGGCGTTCAGGCTGGCCCACAGGTCGTGCGTCATGCAGCGGCCCTGGTCGTCACCCATGCAATTTTCCTTCCCCCCGCACCCTGTTGCGTCGATAGGTTCGTCTACTGCGACGATGATGTCGGCCACGGTGATCTCTTCGGCCTTGCGGCCCAGCGAGTACCCGCCACCCGGCCCGCGGGTGCTTTCGACCAGTTCATGGCGACGCAGCTTGCCGAACAACTGCTCGAGATAAGAGAGGGAAATCTGTTGTCGCTGGCTGATGGCGGCCAGCGCCACCGGGCCCTGATGCTCGCGCAGCGCGAGATCGATCATGGCGGTGACAGCAAAGCGACCCTTGGTGGTAAGACGCATGGCAAGCTCCTGAAAGCTTCCGGCCAGGGTGCCGAAAGTGTTGACCCGGATAGGCTTTTGACCTGGGTAAACCCTCGGAAGATTCCGACTGATTTACTCGAATTTTAGCTGAAGCCTACTTTTTTAGTCAAGTTTTGGCGGGGAAGTTCCGCACTGCAGCATTCGCCAATTCGGCCTGTCGCTCTCTCAGATAAGCGACCAGGCCCTCGGCCGCATCCTCGATGTAATCCAGCACCACATCGAACCCTGCCGCCGCACCGTAGTACGGGTCCGGGACGATCGGGCTGTCATGCCGCCGGGCGAATTCCATGAAGCGCTTCAGCTTGGCCCGGCAAGCCTCGGGGCATTGCTGCTCGAGCCAGGCCATATTGTCCCAGTCCATCGCGATGAGGAGGTCGAATCGCTCGAAATCTTCTGTTCGTGACGCACCGGGCACGCTGGCGGGAGAGGTCGTAGCCCCGCCGCGCGGCATGTGCCTGGGAGCGCGCGTCGGGGGGGTCGCCGGCATGCCAGCCATGAGTCCCGGCGGAAGCCACTTCGATCGATGCGTCCAAGCCGGCGTCGCGCAGATGCTTGCGCAATACCCCTTCCGCCGTGGGTGAACGGCAGATGTTGCCCATGCAAACAAAAAGAATTCTTTGAGTCATGACGGGACGGGAATCCAGCATGTCGAATCACCCGCGGCCTTCGCTTCGATAATCCTCGCTCTTTTGTATCCCTGCCTGGCCGCTCATGTCCATCACCGGCGATCACCGACTCCTCAAGCGCCTCAACCGCATGGCCCTTGTACGCCAGGTGCGCCAGGCTCCGGGGAGCTCACGGGCCGATCTGTCGCATGCCACCGGCCTCACGAAATCGACGGTGGGCCTGCTGACCGAGGAGTTGATCGACGAAGGATGGCTGGTCGAACTGGACATCGACACGGGGACAAGCCAGCCGCGCGGCAGCGGCCGCCCCCCCACGCCGCTGGTGCTGGACCAGGACCGCCTGGTCTTCTTCGGCGTCGAGCTCGGGCTGGGAGCGGCTACCGTCGTCATGACCAACCTCGTGGGAAAGGTTCTCGCCCAAGACACAGCGCGCGTCGACATGTCAGAGCCGCGAGTTGCCTGTCACGAGGTCGCGGCCCTGATCGAAAGCCAGGTCACCCGGACCGACCTGCGTCGCCGCAAGGCCATGGGGATCGGCGTCGCGGTGCCCGGCGCCGTCGACGACCGGACCGGCGTCCTGCGCCTGTCTGCCCAACTCGGCTGGCGCGACGTGCCCTTGCGTGATCTCCTGCGCGACAGGCTGGCAAGAGGGCCGGCGAGCGAATTGGCCTTGTATGTCCAGAACGATGCCGATGTCGCGGCGCTCGGGGAGTTCGAGTTCGGCGACCCGCCGGTGTCCGAGCCCCTGGTGTTCCTGGGCTTGAGCACCGCGGTCGGGGCCGGAATCGTGGTCAACGATCGACTGCTGACCGGCGTAGGCGGCTTCGCCGGAGAAGTCGGCCACACCATCCTGGACCCGCGGGGACCTCGCTGCCGCTGCGGGCGCCGAGGTTGTGCCGAGGCCTTCATCGGCCTGGCAGCCATCGCCCGGTCCGTCCTGGCCCCTGGCCGCCTTCCGGAGGGACGAGATCCCGCCGGCTTGCTGGCAAGCCTGCCGCCAGCGGCGTTCGATGCCGACTTGGCAGCCAAGGATGCACACATCCGGTCCGCGCTCGCCGAAGCCGGCGAGCACCTTGGCATGTTGATGCAAAACCTGTGGGTCGCATTCGACCCTGCAGTCATCGTCCTCAGCGGGCCGACTTGCGAATTGGGCGAGGCCCTGCTCGAACCCGCACGGCGTCGGCTGGCGGAATATGCCGGCGAGGCCGGACTGCATCCGCCGACCGTGCGATTGGCTCGGTTCGGCCGACTCGCGCATGCCGTGGGCGCGGCTGCTGCGGTCATCCACTACCAGGTGCGCCCGCTCTCGGAACACCGGCTGGCATCGGGGCTGATGCTCGAGGCACAGGCCTGACGCTTGCGCCTGCGGGGCCCTCGCGGCTCCTCAGGATCGGCCGGAATCCACGTTGTCGACACCCGGCGCCCCGAAGGCCTGCTCCTTGAGCAAGGCGAGCTGGTCCCGGACGCGCGCAGCCTTCTCGAATTCGAGATTGCGCGCGTGCTCGAGCATCTGCCTTTCGAGCTGCTTGATGCGCTTGCCGAGGTCCTTCTCCGACAGAACCTCGACCTCCGCTGCGTCGTGCGCCGCCTTCATGTCGTCCTTGGCTGAGCGATCCAGGTACACCCCGTCGATCATCTCCCGGACCTGCTTCTTCACGCTGCGCGGCGTGATGCCATGCGCCTCGTTGTGCGCGACCTGCTTGGCGCGACGGCGCTCGGTCTCGTCGATGGCGCGGCGCATCGAGTCGGTGATCCTGTCGGCATAGAGGATCGCCTTGCCGTTGAGATTGCGCGCGGCGCGCCCGATGGTCTGGATCAGCGAGCGCTCGGAGCGCAGGAAGCCTTCCTTGTCGGCATCGAGAATCGCAACCAGCGACACCTCGGGAATGTCCAGGCCTTCGCGAAGCAGGTTGATGCCCACCAGCACGTCGAAGCTGCCCAGGCGCAGGTCGCGGATGATCTCGACCCGCTCGACGGTGTCGATGTCCGAGTGCAGGTATCGCACCTTGACGCCGTTGTCGGCCAGGTAGTCGGTGAGCTGCTCGGCCATGCGCTTGGTCAGCGTCGTGATCAGCACGCGCTCGCCCTTGGCGACCCGATCGTGGATCTCCTGCAGCACGTCGTCCACCTGGTGGGTGGCGGGCCGCACCTCGACCACGGGGTCGACCAGGCCGGTCGGCCGCACGAGCTGCTCGACCACCTGGCCCGTCGTGCGCTTCTCGTAGTCGGCCGGCGTGGCGGAGACGAACACCACCTGGCGCATCTTGCGCTCGAACTCCTCGAACCGGAGCGGCCGGTTGTCCAGCGCCGAAGGCAGCCGAAAGCCGTACTCCACCAGCGTGGTCTTGCGGGAGCGGTCGCCGTTATACATGCCGCCGAGCTGGCCGATCATCACGTGGCTTTCGTCGAGGAACATCACCGCGTCGGCGGGCATGTAGTCGACCAGCGTCGGCGGCGGATCCCCGGGCGCGGCGCCCGACAGATGGCGCGTGTAGTTCTCGATCCCCTTGCAGTGCCCGATCTCCTGCAGCATCTCGAGATCGAAGCGCGTGCGCTGCTCGATCCGCTGGGCCTCGACGAGCTTTCCTTCGGCCACGAACTCGGCGAGACGCAGGCGCAGCTCTTCCTTGATCGTGTCGATCGCGCGCAGCACCTGGTCGCGCGGAGTCACATAGTGGCTCGACGGATAGACCACGAAGCGGGGAACCTTCTGGCGAATCCGGCCCGTCAGAGGGTCCAGCAGGGCCAGCGACTCGATCTCGTCGTCGAAGAGCTCGATGCGGACGGCCAGCTCCGAATGCTCGGCCGGAAAGACATCGATGATGTCGCCGCGCACGCGGAAGGTGCCGCGCGAAAAATCGACTTCATTGCGCGTGTACTGCATGCGGATCAGGTGCGCGATCAGGTCGCGCTGCCCGACCTTGTCGCCCACGCGCACGATCAGCCGCATCTGGGTGTAGTCCTCCGGCTTGCCGATGCCATAGATCGCGCTCACCGACGCCACAATGACCACATCGCGGCGCTCGAGGATGCTCTTGGTGGCCGACAACCGCATCTGCTCGATGTGTTCGTTGATCGCGCTGTCCTTCTCGATGAACAGGTCGCGTTGCGGAACGTAGGCCTCGGGCTGGTAGTAGTCGTAGTAGCTGACGAAGTACTCGACCGCGTTCTTCGGAAAGAACTCGCGGAACTCGCTGTAGAGCTGCGCGGCAAGCGTCTTGTTGGGCGCAAACACGATCGCCGGACGTCCCAGCCTGGCAATCACGTTGGCCATCGTGAAGGTCTTGCCCGAGCCGGTGACGCCCAGCAGGGTCTGGTAGCTGAGGCCGTCCTCCAACCCTCCGACCAGTTGCTCGATGGCCGTGGGCTGGTCACCGGCCGGCGGATAGGGCTGGTAGAGCTGGAAGGGAGAGCCCGGATAGCTGAGGTATCGATGCTCTTCGCGGGGCAGGGCTTCAGCGAGAGCTTCGGTCGTCTGGGTCATTGGGGTACAGCCTAAAATGAGGGTTTCTCCCAGCTGCGGGCGGCTGGCCAAAACTGGAAGGCTAGCCCAATTCACGATTCATCTCTACTGACAAGGACTCAGCATGTCATCGCTTTTTGCCGCGGTCGAAATGGCTCCGCGCGATCCCATCCTCGGACTCAATGAGCAGTTCAATGCCGACTCCAATGCGGCCAAGGTGAACCTGGGTGTGGGCGTCTACTACGATGACAACGGCAAGCTTCCCCTGCTGAAGTGCGTGGCCGCGGCTGAAAAGCAGATGCTCGAGGCGCCCAAGGCCCGCGGCTACCTGCCCATCGACGGTATCGCCGCCTACGACAAGGCCGTGCAGGGGCTGGTGTTCGGTGCCGACAGCGCGGCGATCGTCGCCGGTCGCATCGCCACCGTGCAGGCCCTCGGCGGCACCGGCGGCCTGAAGATCGGCGCCGACTTCCTCAAGCGCCTGAACCCGAATGCACAGGTGCTCATCAGCGACCCGAGCTGGGAGAACCACCGCGCGCTGTTCGAGAGCGCCGGCTTCGCGGTCAACACCTATCCCTACTACGACGCGGCCAAGCGCGGCATCAACTTCGACGGCATGCTCTCGGCGCTTGCAACCGCGCCGGAAGGCACCGTCGTCGTGCTGCATGCCTGCTGCCACAACCCCACCGGCTACGACCTCACGCTCGAGCAGTGGAAGCAGGTCATCCAGGCCGTGCAGCAGCGCAAGCTGGTGCCCTTCCTCGACATGGCCTACCAGGGCTTCGGCGAAGGCATCGCCGAAGACGGCGCAGTGATCGGCCTCTTCATGGCCACCGGCATGGACCTGTTCGTCTCGACTTCCTTCTCGAAGAGCTTCTCGCTGTATGGCGAGCGCGTCGGGGCGCTGAGCGTGGTGGCCGAGACGAAGGAAGAAGCCGACCGCGTGCTGAGCCAGCTCAAGCGCGTGATCCGCACCAACTACTCCAACCCGCCGATCCACGGCGCGCAGGTGGTCGCCACGGTGCTGACCACGCCCGAGCTGCGCGCGCAGTGGGAGCAAGAGCTGGCCGGGATGCGCGTGCGCATCAAGGAAATGCGCGTCGCCTTCGTCGAGAAGCTGAAGGCGGCAGGCGTTGCCGAGGACATGAGCTTCGTGACGCGCCAGAAGGGCATGTTCAGCTACTCCGGCCTCAGCAAGGAACAGATGCAGCGCCTGCGTTCGGAGTTCGGCGTCTACGGCGTCGATTCCGGCCGCATCTGCGTGGCCGCCCTCAACAGCAAGAACATCGACTACGTGGCCGAGTCCATCGCCAAGGTGCTTTGACCTCGCAACACAAGAGAAAAAAGGGCGCTTCGGCGCCCTTTTTTCTTGTCCCCTCGAGGTGTCGCCAAGGTGACAAGCCCGGGGTAACCACCGTCCAAATCGTGCTTATTCCGTGTATCGATTGGCTGTATCGTCAGGCTGCACTCAAAGTCGATCCCTAGAATCGTTTCGACAAAGTCAAAACCCGAGTTCTGTCGAACCGCAACTCAAACGAACGTTACCCGCAAGGACAAGAAGGCCGACCATGCTGTACCAACTCTACGAAACCCAGCGCGCCCTGATGAGCCCGTTCTCCGAGTTCGCAAGCGCCACATCGAAGCTGTACAGCCATCCGATGTCGCCTTTCACGCACACGCCGATGGCGCAACGCGTCTCGGCCGGGCTGGACCTGGTGCACCGGCTGTCCAAGGAATACGAGAAGCCCGAATTCGGTATCACCAATGTCACGTTCGACGGCGTGCAGGTTGCCGTCCAGGAGCAGGTGCGGCTCGCCAAGCCCTTCTGCCGCCTGGTGCGCTTCAAGCGCTTCGCCGACGAAGGCGCGGCGCTCGAGAAGATGAAGGCGCAACCTTCCGTGCTGGTGGTCGCGCCGCTCTCGGGTCATCACGCCACGCTGCTGCGCGACACGGTGAAGACCCTGCTCAAGGACCACAAGGTCTACGTCACCGACTGGATCGACGCGCGCATGGTGCCCCTGTCGGCCGGCCCCTTCCATCTCGATGACTACGTCGAGTACGTCCAGGAGTTCATCCGCCTGATCGGCCCGGACGTGCACGTGATATCGGTATGCCAGCCGACCGTGCCGGTGCTGGCGGCCATCTCGCTGATGGCCAGCCGCGGCGAGCCCACACCCCGGTCGATGACCATGATGGGCGGCCCGATCGACGCCCGCAAGTCGCCCACCGCGGTCAACAACCTGGCGATGAACAAGAGCCGCGACTGGTTCGAGCACAACGTCATCCACCCCGTGCCGTCCAACTATCCCGGCGCGGGCCGGCGGGTCTACCCCGGCTTCCTGCAGCACACCGGCTTCGTGGCAATGAATCCGGATCGCCATCTCAGCTCTCACTACGACTACTTCATGGACCTGGTGCGCGGCGACGACGAAAACGTCGACAGCCATCGCGCCTTCTACGACGAGTACAACGCCGTCCTCGACATGCCGGCCGAGTACTACCTCGACACCATCAGGACGGTCTTCCAGGACTTTGCCCTCGTCAACGGCACCTGGCGGGTGCGCGGCGAACTCGTGCGCCCGCAGGACATCACCACGACCGCCCTGCTGACCGTCGAGGGCGAGCTCGACGACATCTCCGGCGCGGGCCAGACGCGAGCGGCGCATGACCTGTGCACCGGCATTCCCACGAAGGAGCAACCCCATTACACGGTCGAAGGTGCCGGCCACTACGGCATCTTCTCGGGTCGGCGCTGGCGTGACCTCGTCTATCCGGCGGTCAAGGACTTCATTGCGCAACACGAGGCCAAGCCGGTCCAGGCCAAGCGCCCGGCCACGGCCCCGCGTCAGGACAAGTGAACGCCATACCGCTTCGCCCGGAGCAGATCAACTGCCTCCTGCCGCAAACGCAATGCACGCGCTGCGGCTATCCGGATTGCGCCTCCTATGCGGGTGCGATCGCGACGGGCGAAGCGGAGATCAACCAATGCCCGCCGGGCGGCGAAGAAGGCATCGGGCGGCTTGCAGCACTTACGGGGCGCCCCGCCCTGCCCTTGAATCCGCACAACGGCAAGGAAGGTCCACGCCTGCTGGCGGTGATCGACGAGTCCTGGTGCATCGGCTGCACCTTGTGCATCAAGGCCTGCCCGGTCGATTGCATCATCGGGGCACCCAAGCAGATGCACACGGTGATCGACGCACAGTGCACCGGCTGCGAACTGTGCGTGCCGGCCTGCCCCGTCGATTGCATCTCGCTCGTGCCGGTGACCTCCACCACCGGGTGGGCAGCCTGGAGCGAGACGCAGGCACACCTTGCCGGTGAGCGCCACGCCTTCCGTCGCGCCCGGCTCGAGCGCGACAAGCGCGAGAACGAGGCCCGCCTCGCGGCCAAGGCACAGCACAAGCTCGAGAACCTCCAGTCCGAGACCGCCCTGACGGATGAGCAACAGATCGAGCGCAAGCGCTCGGTCATCGAGGCGGCGCTGGCTCGCGCCCGGGCCAAGCGAGACAACCGCGCTCCGTGAGCGCGTGAGGCGACAATCGCGCCCCATGAACGCGCAAGACATCGACGCCTTTTTTGCCACTCTCAGGTCAGCAAACCCCAGTCCCGTCTCCGAGCTCGAATACACCAGCGTGTTCGAATTGCTCACCGCGGTGCTGCTTTCGGCGCAGGCCACCGATGTCGGGGTCAACAAGGCCACGCGGCGCCTGTTCCCGGTCGCCAACACGCCGCAGAAGATCCTGGCGCTCGGCTACGACGGCCTGTGCGAGTACATCAGGACCATCGGCTTGTACCGCAACAAGGCCAAGAACCTGCTGGAAACCTGCCGCATCCTGATCGAACGCCACGGCGGCGAAGTGCCGCGCACGCGCGAGGAACTCGAAGCCCTTCCTGGCGTAGGACGCAAGACGGCCAATGTGGTGCTCAACGTGGCCTTCGGCGAACCGACGATGGCGGTCGACACCCACATCTTTCGCGTGAGCAACCGCACGGGGCTCGCGCCGGGCAGGAACCCCTTGCAGGTCGAGCTGAAGCTGCTCGAGCGTGTCCCTGCCGAATACCTGCCGGATGCGCATCACTGGCTGATCCTGCACGGGCGCTATGTGTGCACGGCGCGCAAGCCCTTGTGCTGGCAGTGCCGGGTGGCGCCGCACTGTGACTTCACGCCCAAGACGCCGCCGCCGAAGGGCTGATTCAGACCCGCTCGATCATCGGCCGACCAGCCTGTACCGCGAACGAAGCCAGTGTCTCGATGCGCGCATCGGGACGCGCCACGTCGTCCACCACCCTCAGCCGTGCGGTCAGCGCCTGCGGGCTCAGTTCGATGACGTTGTATCCCCTGCGTTCGACATCGGCGAAGACGAAGTGCGGGTTCTCGGCCATCACGGCGGCCAGGTTGGCATTGCCCGCGGCGCGAGACGAAATGCTCGTGCCGACGAATTCCACGCCGAGAGCAGCGCTGTCCACCCGACCGTAGTCGGCCTTCACCTGTCCCACCCAGTTTTCATGCAAGTCGCCGCCGAGCACCACGGTGTTGGCCACCTGGTGCCGCTGGAGGGACTGCAGCAAGCGATCCCTTGCCGCGGGATAGCCGTCCCAGCCGTCGTTCCACACGACTGACCCGGCTCCTGGCCGGAAATCGCGCCGCCCCAGCAAGGTCTGCTGCGCCAGCAAGTTCCATCGCCGGGCCTGCCCGTGGGCGGCCAGGCCCTCGTCGAGCCAGCGCTCTTGCGGGTTACCGAGCAGGCTGCGCGCCGGGTCGCTCCACTCGGGACACGCCGCTGGATCGATACTCGCGCGAGCCGCCGCGACCGGGGAGCGGGCAAGCCTGCGGCGCGCGGTACTGCCGATCGTCGAGCAAATGGATCGCAGCCAGGTCACCAAGGACCACGCGGTCGTGGATGCGCATTTCGGAGCCGGCCATCGCGCGCGCCAACGTGCCGGCCCGCAAGGGCATGTGCTCGTAGTAGGCCTGGTAGGCTGCCGCCCGACGCTGGGGGAAGCCTGCGGAGAGATCTTCACCCTGCTCGCCGGCATAGTCGTTCTGCACCTCGTGGTCGTCCCAGACCACGAGCCAGGGACAAGCCTCGTGCATGCGCTGCAGGTCCCGGTCGCTCTTGTAGAGCTCATAGCGGGCACGATAGTCGGCCAGCGTCAGTGCGTACGAAAGACCATGAGTTCGCACGACCCGCGCGGGGGCCGGGTATTCGTAGATGTAGTCGCCGAGGAACAGGACGAAGTCGAGGTCTTCGGCGAGCATGTGCCGGTACGCAGCGTAGTAGCCGAATTCCCAGCGTTGGCATGAAGCCTGGCCGAGACGCAGGCGCGTCACGGTCGAGCCCGGCGCGGGAAGCGTTCGGGTTCGGCCGACCGCGCTGGCGGCATCGCCCACGGTGAAGCGATAGTGATACCAGCGATCGGGATCGAGCCCTTCCACTTCGACGTGCACCGAGTACCCGAACTCGGGCAAGGCCGTGGCCTGCCCGCGCCGCACCGGCTTGCGCAAGGCCTCGTCTTCGGTGACTTCCCAGCCCACCGCGATCGGATCGCGCGACGTGCCGCCGTCGGGCAGGCTGGCGGGCGCAAGCCGCGTCCACAACACCACGCCGTCGGCACGCGGAGAGCCGCTGGCCACGCCAAGCGCGAACGGATCGCCGGCGAGGACGGGCCGCGAGACGCATCCGACCAGCGGCAGGCCGCTTGCCGCAGCGGCTGCGGTGGCAAGGCGCAGCCATTGGCGGCGGTTCATCATGGAGGTGCCCGGTTGGTGCGGCGAGGCTGAACGGATTCATGGGCGCTCCTCAGGCGGCCCGCAGGTCGACACACACGCCATAGTTCACTGCGGCGGGCCATGACGATGCCTCGAAGGTACCTCCCTGACCACTGGCCATGCGCGCTGCGGCGGCAATCCATCCCCCATGCGACACGGCCAGGCGCAAATGCCCTGCGGGCTCGTCCAGGAAGCTGGAGCAGCGCTGCCACAGATGCTCCAGCGCTTCTCCGCCACCGGGCCGGCCATGGGAAAAATCGGCGCACCAGGCGTCGACCTCGGCCTGCGCGATTTCCGCCCAATGCCGGCCGTCCCATGTACCGAAGTCCAGTTCGGCGAGGCGCGCATCGATGTGGTGAGTCCACCCCCATCGCGCGAGCCAGCGACCCACGGCCGCGCTGCGCACCAGGGGCGAGGTCCAGATCTCCGGCCGCGCGCCCTGGCGCCTCGCGAGTCGGCGAATCCGGTGCGCCAGGCGCTTCGCCTTGCGCGCATCGACAGGCAGGTCCGTGCGGCCGATGCAACGTCCCTCGGCGCCGCGAGGACGCGGATGACGCCAGGCGATCAGGTCCACGCCCAAGCTCCGACCACGCCGAGATAAAGCGCCAGTTCGCTGAGCTGCTGGGCCGCGCCCAGGCAATCGCCGGTATAGCCGCCCAGGCGACGCTGGAACCAGTGCGCGCAACACATTCCGGCCAGCACGGCCGCCACCAGGCCGGCGATGACCACCGGGATCGTCATGCCCCACAGCACCACGCCAAGCACCGCGATGGCGCTCCAGGCCCACGCCACCGCCCATCCCGGGCCGCTCAATTGCCGGGCCATCGGCTTGGCCTTGGCGTGCGACGCATCGCCGGCGTAGGCCAGGATCCGCAAGAGACTGACCGCGATGGAGCGCGAGACCACGTGGGCCAGCAGCATCGCGCCCATCGCAAGCGCCATGGGCAGCGCAGTCAGCGCCGCAGCCTTCAACCCGAGGACCATCACGAGGCTCATCGCCCCGAAGGCGCCAAGGCGCGAGTCCTTCATGATCTCGAGCGCCCGCTCCCGGCTGACCGCGCCGCCCAGGCCGTCGAAGGTGTCGGCCAGCCCGTCCTCGTGGAAGCCGCCGGTGAGCAGCAGGCCCGCGCCCATCGCCAAGCCCACCGCCAAGGCAGGCGTCAGCAGCAGTGCTGCCGCGCCATAGACCGCCGAGGCGACGACACCCACCAGCGCACCCACCAGCGGAAAGTGCCTTGCGCTCGCATGCAGCCAGACGTCCTGGTAGCCCACCCAGCCGGCGAGTCGTGCGGGCAGCGGCACGCGCGTCAGGAACTGCCACGCCACGAGCGCCAATCGCAGTTCATGGGCAAGCGAGCTCATCGCTTCTCCGACACCCCGGCCGATTCGAAGCTCGCCATTTCGGCCAGCAGCTTCACCGCCGAAACGATCAATGGCCAGGCCACTGCCGCGCCAGAGCCTTCGCCGAGGCGCATCCGCAGGTCCATCAAGGGCTCGACTCCGAGGTGGTCGAGCAGGCTGCCATGCGCCGCCTCGCCCGAGCGATGAGCGAACACGCAGCGCTCCAGCACCGAAGGGGCCAGCGCATGCGCCACGAGCGCCGCCGCACCGGCAATGAAGCCGTCCACCACGATCAGGCGCCGCTCGTGTGCGGCCTGCAGCATCGCGCCGGTCATCATCGCGATCTCGAATCCGCCGAAGGCCGCGAGCGCACGCAGCGGGTCGGGCTGCTCGCAGCCGCCGTCGTGAGGATTGGCCTCCAGCGCGCGCTGCAGGATGACGAGCTTGCGCGCAAGGCCCGCGTCGTCGAGGCCGGTGCCGCGCCCGACGCATCGGGCGAGCGGCAGCCCGGCAAGGCGGCACAGCAGCAGCGAGGCACTCGAGGTGTTGCCGATGCCCATTTCGCCCACCAGCAGGGCATTGCCGGGCAGCGAGCGCACCACCTCGCGCCCTGCATCCAGGGCCAGGCGGCACTGCGATGCCGTCATCGCGGGTCCTTGGCTGCAATCCTGGGTTCCTGCGGCGACCTTGCGCAACTGCAGCCCTGCGCGTGGCGCGAAATCGTGCCGCACGCCTGCATCGACCACGGTAAGGGCCAGCCCATGCTGGCGTGCCAGCACGCTGACGGCCGCGCCACCGGCGAGGAAGTTCTCCACCATCTGCCACGTCACGTCGCTCGGGTAGGCCGACACGCCTTGACCGGCGATGCCGTGGTCGGCGGCGAAGACCACCAGCTGGGGGTCCACCAGGACCGGTGTCTCGCGTCCCCTGCACCAATCCGACCTGCACCGCCAGCGCTTCGAGCCGGCCGAGCGCTCCGAGCGGCTTGGTCTTGCGGTCCATGCGCTGCTGCAGGCGCGCGCGCAGCGACACGTCTTCAAGGGATTCGATGCAAGGGAGCGCAAGTGTTGTCATGAGGTGCAGGCAAGGATTCAACGATCCGGCGATTTCACCTCAACTGGAAGGCCGGCGACCATGAGCGTCACGCGATCCGCGCATCGCGCCAGCGACTGGTTCAGCATGCCGAGCCCGTCGACCACGGCGCGGGTCTCGCGGCCGACCGGCATGACGCCCCAGCCGATCTCGTTCGACACGAAGAGCACCGGGGCTTGAAGCCTCGGCAATATCTCCAGCAGCTCGCGCACTTCGGCATCGGCATCGCGGGGCGCGATGCCGTCCGGCGGACAGACCAGCTGCGAGTACCAGAGCGTGAGGCAATCGACCAGCACGCAGGCATCCGGCTTGGCATGCTCGACGAGCGCTGCCGCCAGCGCACCGGCCTCTGGCGGCACATCGACGGTCTGCCAATGTGCCGGCCGCTCGCTTCGATGTCGCGCGATGCGCTCGCGCATCTCGTCGTCCCCAGGCCATGCGGTGGCCAGGTAAGACACCCGCTTGCCGTGGGCCTCGGCCTCGCGCGCCAGGCGTTCCGCATGGCGGCTCTTGCCCGAACGCGCGCCGCCGAGGATCAGATGAACAGTGCACGCAAACGGCATGAATGTTGTCTCCCTGGGCGAAACCCGAAGGGGTCAAATTGTAAGTATGGGATTTACAATTTGTGGAGAGAGGACGCCGGCCCATGTCACAAATCGACGAGCTTGCTGAACGTGTGGAACGCCTGCTGGTGCGCTATCGAGGAACTCAAGCGCACCAACACGCTGCTCGAGCAGCAGCTGATCGCGATGACACAGGACAGGGACAGCCTGCGTTCGCGCCTGGGTGCCGCACGCACGCGCATCGACGCGCTGCTGGAGCGGCTGCCGGCTGAGACCACGGCAACGGGCGGCGGCGACGAGGGAACGCATACATGAAGCAGATCGAAGTCACCATCATGGGCCAGAGCTACATCCTCGGCTGCGCCGAGGGCGGCGAGGCAGCGCTGCTGGAAGCGGTCAACAGCGTCGATCGCGAGATGTGCGCGATCCGCGATGCGGGCAAGGTCAAGGCTCGCGAGCGAATCGCCGTGCTCGCCGCACTGAACATCGCCTTCGAACTGGCCGAGCGGCCCGTGAAGCCAACGGGTGCGGCGCCCGAGCAGGCGCTGGGCGAGACCATGACCAACGGCCATCCAAGCCACGATATCGAGGCCCTCATCACGCGCATCGATGAAGCCCTTGGCCAAGACGGGCAACTGATCTGAGCAGCAGGTCGCGGGCGTAGAATTCCCCTCGTCCGTCGCGTTCGCGGGGGTTTTATATTTCCTTGAACCGATGCTCAACGAGCAAGGGCCTGGAACATCGTCTGGCGGGTGCGATCATCTCGCGTCAGATGAACCCGAAGCCTTACTGACCTCGCCCACCTGAACCCTGGGTTCAGGAATGCGGCTCTCGGCTCGCGGCGGACACCCTCTCTGCCCTAATCCCCTCATGCCACAGTACTGGCTCATGAAGAGCGAGCCCGATGAGGTCTCGATTGACGATCTCGCCGCGGCACCGAAGCAGAGCGTGCCGTGGACCGGAGTGCGCAACTACCAGGCGCGCAATTTCATGCGCGATGCAATGCGCATCGGCGACGGGGTGCTCTTCTATCACTCCTCATGCCCGGAGCCCGGTATCGCCGGCATTGCGGAAGTGGTCTCCACCGCCTACCCCGACGCCACGCAGTTCGATCCGGCGAGCATCTACCACGACCCCAAGTCAACGCGCGAGAACCCTCGGTGGTTGCACGTGGACGTGCGGCTGGTGCGCAAGACGCGCCTGATGTCGCTGAAGGAAATGCGCGCGACTCCCTCGCTTGCCAGCATGCAGGTGCTGCGCCCCGGCAACCGGCTGTCGATCACGCCAGTGACCGAGGCCGAGTGGCGCCAGGTTCTCAAACTACTGGAGTCGTCTTGACTGTCGATTGGATATTCGTCGCCGAGCTCCTGGTGCTCGGCAGCTTCACAGGATTTCTTGCAGGCTTGTTGGGCATCGGTGGCGGCATGCTGCTGGTGCCCTTTCTCACCTTGATCCTCTCGCATCGCGGGGTCGATGCGCAGATGGCCGTCAAGATGGCCATCGCCACCTCGATGGCCACCATCCTGTTCACTTCGGTATCGAGCGTGCGAGCGCATCACAAGCGCAAGGCCGTGCGCTGGGAAATCGTGGCCGGGCTCGCCCCCGGCATCGCGATCGGCGGGCTGCTGGCGGGCGCGGGCGCGTTCTCCATCCTCAAGGGCAAGTGGCTGGCGCTGTTCTTCGCGCTGTTCGTCGGCTTCTCGGCGACCCAGATGCTGCGCCACAAGAAGCCCAAGCCCAGCCGGCAGATGCCGGGCACTGCGGGCCAGGTCGCCGCGGGCACCGGCATCGGCTTCCTGTCGGGGCTGGTGGGAGCCGGGGGCGGCTTCGTCTCGGTGCCCTTCATGACATGGTGCAACGTGTCGATGCACTACGCGGTCGCGACCAGCGCGGCGCTGGGCTTCCCGATCGCGCTGGCCAACGTGGTGGGCTATGTGATCGGCGGCTGGAAACTGCCTCCCGCCTTGCCGGGTGCCTTCGGCTATCTCTACCTGCCAGCCCTCGCGGTTGTTGCAGTGGCCAGCGTGCTGTTGGCGCCCCTGGGCGCCAAGGCGGCCCACGCCATGCACGTGGCGCAGCTCAGGCGGGTCTTCGCGGGGCTGCTCTACGGCCTGGGGAGCTACATGCTCTACAAGGGCTTGACTTCCTGAAGCGGCGACGGCGCGGGTGCATCGAAGGGAATGCTGGCCAGCATCACGCAATTGCTGCCGCGTTGGCTCGCCTCGGCCAAGGCCCTGTCCGCAGCGGCCAGCAGCGATTCCCGATCCTGCGAGGTGTGCGGAAAGCTGGCCACGCCCATCGATATCGTGAAGCGAATCTCCTCGCCAGCCAGCATCACGATCTGCGCCTCGCACTGGCGGCGCACGCTCTCCATGCGTGAGTGTGCGGTGGCCAGGCCAATGCCCGAGAGCACGACCGCGAACCGATCCTCGGTCAAGCGGCAGGGTGCGTCCATCGCGCGGGTATTTCCCCGCATCAGCCGGCCCAGCGCCTGCAGGCAGCGTTCACCCGCGAGCTTGCCGCGGGTGGCCACCAGCTCCGCATGGCCGTCGAGCCGGACCGAGACCAGCGCGAACTCGCGATGCTCGCGCAGCGACAGGTCGATCTCCCTGCGCAGCTGCTCCTCGAAGTGCAGGCGGTTGTACAAGCCGGTGAGCGGATCGCGCACGGCCTGGTCCTTGAGTTCCTGGCGCAGGTCCTCGTTCTGGCGCTGCTGCAGCTCGAGCTGGCCCAGCGCGTGCCGCACCTGGGCCTGCGCCTGGCGGAGCTCGCCGACATCGACCCATGCGCCCGCCAGGCCCGAGCCCGACGGCCCGGCAGGAACGGATGCCCGGCTTGCGATCAACTCGCGGTTCGAGACCCGTTCTTCACGCCGCAAGGCCTGGCCCTGCGCCCGCGCGGTGCGGTCGGCGGAATGCAGCATCGAAGCCGCTTGCGCGTCGAGCAATTCGCCGTCGGTGCGCCCGAGCACCGCTTCGGCGCGATGTCCGAGCAGCTCGGCCGCGGCCCGGTTGGCGTACACGTAGCGGCCCTCTGCATCCTTGGCGAAGACGCCGGCGGGCAGCATCTCGAGGGCCGCATGCAGCATGCGGAGCAGGTCCGCCGCTTCCAGGCCGCGTTGACGGGCCTCGTCGATGACGCGGTCGAGCGCGTCGGCTTTCGATTGTGTCTGGCTGGTCTTCCATGAGTCTGGTCTCGCGCCCGAGGTGTCTTCGCCTCGGACCTCTGCGATTTTGTATCCCGTCCCGAGGGCGGGACAGCGAGACTTACCCCCGATTCAGGGCATAGTTGCCCAGAGTGAGGAGAAAGGCGATCAACTCATGAGAAGTTGCATGCTGCGCTCGTAGCGCTCGGTCAGCCGGTCGAAGAGCTCCAGCAAGGACTCGCTCGACGATGCCAAGGCGCTTCGCCCGCCGGCGCTGTCGGGCCGCTCAAGGCCCGCGCTCATCAGCCGCCACTGCTCCTCGGCCTGGCCAAGCAAATGGCGGATATCCGGCGAGCTCAGGGGCGCTGCATCGAGAACGACCAGCGCCTGCTCGAAGGCCGATGCGGTATTCCTTGCATCTTCCCGCGCGGCAAGGCTCAGCTCCGGCGAGAGCATGCCGCCCAGCAAGGCCTGCTTGGCCAGGCGCTGCGAGAGCATGCGCTGGCGCCCGCAGATGTTGATCACATGCAGCGGCGCCGCGGCTCCATTGGCCTCGAGGGCCGCGGTCAGCCGTTCGGCCTGGGCCAGCAGGCGCTCGGCCAGCGCATCGAGCGCCTGCAGACCTTGGGCATCGGCGGGCAGCGCCAGCGCAGGGCGCAAAGCTTGCCATGTGGAGCGAACGGCGTCGAGCAGGTCGCCGAAGGTGCGCGCGGACAAGCCCTTGGCCAGCATCGCGAGGTTGCACTCGGCGCGCTCGATCGACCCCGCCAGCAGGCCTTGCGCCAGATCGGCATGCTCGCGGTCCATCGACAAGGCGTGCAGCTTGACGAGACGCTGCGAGAGCATGCGCAGCTGGCCTGCGCGATTGATGGCTTCGGCGTCGTGGGCCGTCGCGATCACCTGCCGCGAGAGCTGCCCCACCCTCACCTTGGCCTGCATGGAGGCCGTGCGCAGGAGCCGGAAAGCCTCGTCCTCGGAGAGCTGGGTCGCGCGCATCAGCAGCCCCTTGGCGCGATCGACGAGCTTGCGCTCCTCGAACCTGTGCTTGAGATCGGCCAGTTCGCGGTGCAGGCCTTGTTCGCGGGCGAAGCGCACCTGGGCGCCCTGCAGCACCGAGCGCAGGCGCCCCGGCGCATAGCCATTGACGATGTATTCCTGCACGCCCGCCTGGAGTGCCCGCTCGAGCTTTTCGACCTGCGCATCCATCGTGAACACCACCACCGGCCGGGCGTCGGTCGCGGCCAGGAGGCCAAGGGCCTTGAACAGCGCCTCCCGCGGGCTCGGCTCCCAGCACACGACCAGATCAGGTGCCAGCCGCACCGCGTCGCGCACCAAGGCGCCGCAATCGGTCGCACCAATCACGTGAATGCCTGCTGCCTCGAGGTCGGCCACCAGGGCGGGAGCGCCTGGAACTTCGGTCGAAACGACGAGTACTGAAATCATGGGAGAAGTCGCTGCCTTGCTTGCGGTCATGCACCTGCCGAACCTAGCAGGGATCAGGCCACGCTTTCGCCCGGCAGCGTCCACCGCCGCATTGGCACGCATGTTGCGTTATTGGTTCCAGGTGCGACGACGCACCGCGACCGTGCTCCCGCACTGCCGGTCATGTGCACAACGCCGTGCACAACGATGTGCCTCCCATCCCGGGTTCGCCTGCCGCTGCCCGGGGCTGCATTCGAGGCCGACCATGTCCAGCACGCACAACTTCCTCAAATCGGGCCACTGGCCGACGCTGTTCGCTTCCTTCCTCTATTTCGATTTCTGCTTCGCCATCTGGGTGCTCAATGGCGCCATGGGTCCCTTCATCGGCGAGACCTTCGCCCTCTCGCCGGCGCAGAAGGGCTTCATGGTGTCGGTGCCGATCCTGGCCGGCGCGCTGATGCGCTTTCCGCTCGGCGTGCTTTCGCAATACATCGGCCGCAAGAACGCCGCGATGGTCGAGATGGCGCTCATCGTGCTGGCGCTCGCCTGCGGCTTCTTCTTCGTCGACAGCTACGACAGCGTGCTGGCGATGGGCGTGCTGCTCGGCATCGCGGGGGCCAGCTTCGGCGTCGCGCTGAGCCTGGGCAGCGGCTGGTATCCGCCGCGCTACAAGGGCCTGGCGATGGGCATCGCCGGTGCGGGCAACTCGGGCACCGTGCTGGCCGTGCTGTTCGCGCCGCCCCTGGCGACGAAGTTCGGCTGGCAGGCGGTGTACGGCATTGCCGCGCTGACGATGCTGCTGCCCATGCTGGTGATGTGGGTCGCGGCCAAGGAGCCGCCCGATCGCGAGCGCCAATCGCTTCGCGAGCACGTGTCCTGCCTGTTCGAGAAGGATGGCTGGGTCTTCAGCCTGATCTACATCATCACCTTCGGCGGCTTCATCGGGCTCGCGAGCTTCCTGCCCACCTATTTCTATGACCAGTTCAAGGTCACCAAGATCGAGGCCGGCCAGCTCACCATGCTGGCCACGCTGATGGGCTCCGCGGTGCGCGTCGTGGGGGGCTACATCTCGGATCGAGTCGGCGGAGTCCATACGCTGAGCGGGGTGCTGCTCGTGGTGGCGGCGACGCTGGTGCTGTGCGGCCTCGCCGGCACCTCGGTGACGGTGACCACCCTGCTCTTCATGCTCTGCTTCGCGGCTCTCGGTGCAGGCAACGGCGCGCTGTTCCAGCTGGTGCCGCTGCGCTGGCCGCTCACCACCGCCGTCGCCGGCTCGATGATCGGCGAGATCGGCGCGCTGGGCGGCGGCTTCCTGCCCAACGCGATGGGCCTGTCCAAGCAGCATGCGGGGACCTACCTGTGGGGCTTCGTGTCCTTCGCGATCCTGTCGCTGCTGATGCTCCTGATGCTGCGCGTGGTGCAGCTCCGCTGGACCCGGACCTGGGCCGAGCGCGGCGGGCGCGCACGCCCCGCCACCGCCACTCCTGCCCCAGCTGGCACTTCGCTTGCTTGAGGGGGCAGCATGAAGAAGATGAAGCTCGTCATGGTGGGCAATGGCATGGCTGGGGTCCGTACCCTGGAAGAGCTGCTGAAGATCGCGCCCGATCTCTACGAGATCACGGTCTTCGGCGCCGAGCCCCACCCGAACTACAACCGCATCGCGCTCTCGCCCGTGCTGGCGGGCGAGCAGACGCTGGACGAGATCATCCTGAACCCGCTCGACTGGTACGAGAAGCAGGGCATCACCCTGCACCTCGGCAAGAAGGTGGTCGACATCGATCGCCGGCGGCGCGTCGTGAAGGCCGAGGACGGCACCAGCGCCGAATACGACCGCCTGCTGCTGGCCACCGGCTCCAACCCCTTCATCCTGCCGGTGCCGGGCAATGACCTCGACGGCGTGATCGCCTACCGCGACATCGCCGACACCAACGCCATGATCGAGGCCGCGGCCAGGTACAAGCATGCGGTGGTGATCGGCGGCGGATTGCTCGGGCTCGAGGCCGCCAACGGCCTGATGCTGCGCGGCATGCAGGTCACCGTGGTGCACATCGCGCCCTGGCTGATGGAGCGCCAGCTCGACGACCTGGCCGGCCGCATGCTGCAGAAGTCGCTCGAGGACCGTGGCCTGAAGTTCAGGATCGGCGCCCAGACGCAGGCGCTCATCGGCGGCGAGGATGGACGGGTGATGGCCCTGCAGTTCAAGGACGGCAGCGAGATTCCCGCCGACCTCGTCGTGATGGCGGCCGGCATTCGCCCCAACACCGAGCTCGCCGAGAAGGCCGGCCTGCACTGCAAGCGCGGCATCGTCGTCAACGACACCATGCAGACCATCACCGACCCGCGCATCTACTCGGTGGGCGAATGCGCAGCCCATCGCGGCATCGCCTATGGGCTCGTGGCGCCGCTCTTCGAGCAAGGCAAGGTCTGCGCCACGCACCTGGCGCAGGTCGGCATCGGCCGCTACCAGGGCTCGCAGGTCTCCACCAAGCTCAAGGTCACGGGGATCGACCTCTTCTCGGCCGGCGACTTCATGGGCGGCCAGGACACCGAGGAGATCGTGCTGCGCGACCCCTACGACGGCGTCTACAAGAAGCTCGTCATCAAGGACGACAAGCTGGTGGGTGCGTGCCTGTATGGGGAGACGATCGATGGCTCGTGGTATTTCAAGCTGCTGCGTGAAGGGCGCTCTGTGCAGGAGATCCGCGACCGGCTGATGTTCGGCGACATGGAAGAACCCAACTCACCTGCGTTGACGCCATGAGCCCCACGAAGGAGACCCGTTCCACCTGCCCCTATTGCGGCGTGGGGTGCGGCGTCATCATCGAATCGCAGGGCGACCAGATCACCGGCGTGCGGGGCGATCCGGAGCACCCGGCCAACTTCGGCCGCCTGTGCACCAAGGGCAGCACGCTGCATCTCACCGCCGCGGCCCCGATCACGCGCCAGGCCCGCCTGCTGCAGCCGCTGCGCCGACCCGCGCGCGACCAGGCTCCCGAGCCCATCGGCTGGGACGCCGCGCTCGACCTTGCCGCCGACCGCTTCGCAGGCATCGTGCGCGAACACGGCCCGGATGCCGTCGGCTTCTACGTCTCGGGGCAGCTTCTCACCGAGGACTACTACGTCTTCAACAAACTCGCCAAGGGCCTGATCGGCACCAACAACATCGACACCAACTCGCGCCTGTGCATGAGCAGCGCCGTGGCCGGCTACAAGCTCACGCTGGGCGCCGACGCGCCGCCCGCTTGCTACGACGACGTGAATCACGCCGAGGTGATCTTCATCGTCGGCTCGAACACGGCCTATGCGCACCCCATCCTGTTCAGGCGCATCGAGGACGCGAAGCGCGCCAACCCGCAGCTGAAGATCATCGTCGCCGACCCGCGCCGCACCGAGACGGCCGAAGTCGCGGACCTGCACCTCCCCATCCTTCCGGGCACCGACGTCGCGCTCTTTCACGGCATGCTGAACGTGCTGCTGTGGGAGAACCTGACGGACCCGGCCTACATCGCCGCCCACACCACCGGCTTCGAGAGCCTGAAGAAGCGGGTGATGGACTTCCATCCGCGCGAGGTGGCCCGCCTGTGCGGCATCGAGACCGCCGCCCTGATGGAAGCTGCGCGCTGGTTCGGCGAGTCGAAGGCCACGCTGTCGCTCTATTGCCAGGGGCTCAACCAGAGCACCAGCGGCACGGCGAAGAACGCCGCCTTGATCAACCTGCACCTCGCCACCGGGCAGATCGGCCGCCCGGGTGCCGGCCCCTTCTCGCTCACCGGCCAGCCCAACGCCATGGGCGGGCGCGAAGTGGGCGGCCTGGCCAACCTGCTGTCGGCCCATCGCGACATGGCCCGGGCCGAGGATCGCGCCGAAGTGGCTCGCCTCTGGGGCGTGGCCGATGTGCCGGCCACGCCCGGCAGGACGGCGGTGGAGATGTTCCAGGCAGCCGCGCAGGGCGACATCAAGGCCTTGTGGATCTCGTGCACCAACCCCGCGCAATCGATGCCCGACCAGGCGACGGTTCGCAAGGCGCTGCAGCGTTGCGAGTTCGTCATCGTCCAGGAGGCCTTTGCCACCACCGCCACCTGCTCGTACGCCGACCTGCTGCTGCCGGCCACGACCTGGGGCGAGAAGAGCGGCACCGTCACCAACAGCGAGAGGCGCATCAGCCGGGTACGCCCTGCGGTGGCTGCGCCGGGACAGTCGCGACACGACTGGCGCACGGTGGTGGAGTTCGCGCGACGCCTGGAAGAGCGGCTGCCGGAGCGCCTCAACGGGCAAGCCAGCCTGTTCCCCTACCCGCTCGACGAGCGCGGGCCCGAAGCGATCTGGAACGAACATCGCGAATCGACCCGCGGGCGCGACCTCGACATCACGGGCCTCAGCTACGAGCGGCTGGAGACGTCCCCGCAGCAATGGCCTCTCAGGGAAGGCCAGCTTTCGGGCACCACGCGCCTGTACGAGGACGGCATCTTTCCCACCGCCGACGGCAAGGCCCGTTTCGCGAACGTCGGCTTCACGCCGCTGGCGGAGCCGCGCGACTCGCGCTACCCCTTCAGCCTCACCACCGGCCGGCTGCGCGACCACTGGCACGGCATGAGCCGCACCGGCACCCTGGGTCGATTGTTCGGCCATGTGAGCGAGCCTTCGGTGCAGCTTCATCCGCAGGACATGGATCGCCGCGGCTTGAAAGCCGGTGACCTGGTGCACGTGACCTCGCGCCGCGGCTCGCTCCTGCTGCCCGCGGAGGCCAGCGACCAGGTTGGCGCCTCGCAGGCCTTCATCGCGATGCACTGGGGCGAGGAGTTCGTCGGCGGAAGAACCGGCAGCGGCGAGCGCATCGCGGGAGTGAATGCGCTCACCACCTCGGACTTCTGCCCGAGCTCCAAGCAGCCCGAGCTCAAGCACGCCGCCGTGAAGATCCTGCGCGCCGAGCTGCCCTGGTCCCTGCTGGGGGTCGCTTGGCTCCCGCAGGAGCAGGCCCTGTCGGCGCGAGCGCAATTGCAGGCCGAGATGAGGCGCTTCGCATTCGCCACCTGCGTGCCCTTCGGCCGCGAGCCCGGCGATCGCGGTGTCACCGGCATCCTGTTTCGTGCCGCGGACTATGAAGCGCCTGCGGTCGATGCGATCGAGCGCATCGAAGTGCTGCTCGGGCTCGAGGGCAGCGACGTGCTGCGCTATGCCGATGTCCGCAAGGGCCAGCGGCGTGCCATCCGCTTGCTGCCGCGCGAAGGCGACGCGCCTGGAGAGTTGCGTCTGGAAGCCTTCCTGCTCTCGGGCGACACGAGCGCAGAGCCCTGGATCAAGGCCTTGCTGCAGGACGACCTGCCCGCGCAAGCCTACGGCCGCCTGCTGCTGTCTCCAGGAGCCAAGGCGCCGATGGCCGTGCAGTCCCGCGGCCGCCAGGTCTGCACCTGCTTCAATGTCGCCGAGACGGAGATCGTGGGTGCGCTCGAGGCGTGCAAGGGCAGCGCCGACACCCGCCTCGCCGCCGTGCAGGAGCGCCTGAAGTGCGGGACCAACTGCGGCTCCTGCCTGCCCGAGCTGAAGAAGCTGGCTCGTGCACATCGGGTGGCATGACCCTGCCCGCGCAAGCCGTCATGGGCGGCTCGTCTTCCTGGCCCGAGAATTGCGATAAGCGGGCACCGGCAGCCGGCCCCGAAGCTGCACCCTCGACGCACGAACCAGCGCCAGCGAGCGGGAGCCGCGGATCCGGCTTCGCCGGTCCGCAGGCGGAGCCCCCTTGAGGGGGTGCGCCGAAGGCGCTACGGGGGTGGTTCAATTCCAGCGGGAGACACATGGGCATTTCGAAGTACATCAAGGAAATCGGCCGGGGCAAGGAAGGCGCCCGCTCCCTGAGCCGCGACCAGGCCTACGACCTGATGAGCCAGGTGCTCGACGGGCAGGTCACCGACCTCGAGCTCGGTGCCTTCGCGATCGCGATGCGCATCAAGGGCGAATCGCTCGACGAGCTCGACGGCTTCCTGGCCGCCACCACCGAGCGCTGCCTGGCCGTGCCGAGCGACAAGCCCGTCGTCGTGCTGCCCTCGTACAACGGCGCACGCAAGCTGCCCAACCTCACCCCGCTGCTCGCGCAGTTGCTGGCTCAGGAAGGCGTGCACGTCCTGGTGCACGGGCCGATGCAGGATCCCGGCCGCGTCACCACGGCGGAAATCTTCCGCGACCTGGGCCTTCCGTTGGTGCATGACGTCGATGACATCACCGACGCCTGGCGGCGCCATGAGCCGGCGTTCGTGAGCACCGAGGCGCTGTGCCCGCCGCTGGCGCGCCTGCTCGATGCGCGCTGGGTGATCGGCCTGCGCAACCCCGGCCATACCGTGGCCAAGCTGCTCGACCCCTGCAGGCCCGGCACCGCGGTGCGGGTCGTCAACTACACCCATCCCGAATACGGCGCCACGCTGACCGAGTTCCTGCGGATGACCGGGGCCAACGCGATCCTGATGCGCGGCACCGAAGGTGAGCCGGTGGCCGACCCCCGGCGAACGCCCAGGATGGAAGTCTTCCTGCACGGCGAGTCACAGGCAGCCCTCGGTGTCGCCGCGCGCGAAGGGGTGCTCACGGAGATGCCGATCCTGCCGAGGCAATGCGATGCGGCCACCACGGCGGTCTACATCCAGGCCGTGGTCAGCGGCGAAAAGCCGGCGCCCGCGGCCCTGGTCCAGCAGGTGGAATGCGTCTTGCAAGCCTTGCGACGACTGCCTGAAACCCGCGAGCCGCATGCCCATGAACGCACTGCATGAATTCCGATTGCCTGGTTCCGTCGCACTCGTGGGGGCGGGCCCAGGCGACCCCGACCTGCTCACCGTCAAGGCCATCAAGGCCATCCGTCGCGCCACGGTGCTGCTCGTGGATGACCTGGTCGGCGAGGACGTGCTGCGCTATGCCCGGCGCTCTGCCCGCATCGTCCAGGTGGGCAAGCGTGGCGGCTGCAAGAGCACGCCGCAATCGTTCATCGAGAAGCTCATGCTGGCCGAGGCTCGCAAGGGCGAACGCGTCGTGCGCCTCAAGGGTGGCGATCCCGGCATCTTCGGCCGCGGCGGCGAAGAGGCGGAGCACTTGCGCGCGCAAGGCATCGAGGTGGAGGTGATCAATGGCATCACCTCGGGCCTGGCCGCCGCCACCGCGCTGGGCGTGCCGCTCACGCATCGCGATCATGCGCACGGGGTGATCTTCGTGACCGGCCACGCCAAGGACGAGCGGTCCCGGCTCGACTGGCCGCAGCTTGCGGCAACGGCCGCGCAAGGCTTCACACTGGTGGTGTACATGGGCGTCTCGCAGGCAGCTGCCATCGAGGAGGGTTTGCTGAAAGGCCTCGCCTCGGACACGCCGCTGGCGATCGTGGCCCATGCGAGCCAGCCAGGCCAGCGCCATGCCGTCACGACGCTCGGCGAGCTCCAGGCCACCCTGCGGCGCGAAGAGCTGGGAAGCCCCGCGATCATCGTCGTGGGCGACGTGCTCAAGGGGCTGGCATCGGTGAGCCAACGGGAGTTCGCCGTGGCCTGACCGGGGCGTCCCGGGCAACGGGCCCCTTGCGCGGCCCCCGGGATAATCGCGCCCATGCATCGTTTCGACGTCACCGTCATCGGCGCCGGCGCGGCCGGGCTCTTGTGCGCCAGCATCGCCGGCCAGCTGGGCCTGAAGGTCCTGCTCGTCGATCACGCCGAGAAGATCGGCGAGAAGATCCGCATTTCCGGCGGTGGGCGCTGCAACTTCACCAATCGCGACGCAGGGCCGGCCAACTTCCTCTCCGAGAATCCGCATTTCTGCCGCTCGGCGCTGGCGCGCTATACGCCGCAGGACTTCATCGCGCTGGTCCGCGGCCATGGCATCGCATGGCACGAGAAGCACAAGGGCCAGCTCTTCTGCGACGACTCGAGCGAGCAGATCATCTCGATGCTGCTTGCCGAGTGCGAGCAGGGCCGCGTCACGCACTGGCAGCCTTGCAGCGTGCAGGCCGTGCGCCAGGACGCGGGCGGATTCGAGCTCGACACCTCGCGCGGCGTCGTGGCATGCGGGCGCGTGGTCGTGGCCACCGGCGGGCTTTCGATCCCCAAGATCGGAGCCACCGACTTCGGCTATCGCCTGGCCAGGCAGTTCGGGCTGAAGGTGGTCGAGCCTCGCCCCGCGCTGGTGCCCATGACCTTCGATCCGGCGCGCATGGGCGCCGTTTGCGGCGCTGTCGGGCCTCTCGCTGCCCGTGAGTATCGCGACCGGCGCGGGCAAGGCGCGCGGCGAATTCCTCGAAGACCTGCTGTTCACCCACCGGGGATTGAGCGGGCCGGCGGTGCTGCAGATCTCGAGCTTCTGGCGCGCCGGCGATCCGCTGCACATCGACCTTGCGCCCGGCGAGGAGCTTCACGGCCGGCTGCGCGAGGCAAAGTCCCTGTCGCGCAAGCACCTGGGCAACGAACTGGCCCTGGTCCTTCCCGCGCGGCTGGCCGAGGCATTTCCAGGGCGAGCTTGGCGAACAAGCCCATGGCCGAGGTGCGCGACCGCGATCTGCCAGTCGCTCGCGGAGCAGCTCAAGCGCTGGCAGCTCACGCCCACCGGCACCGAGGGCTACCGCAAGGCCGAGGTCACGGCCGGCGGCGTCGACACCCGCGAGCTGAGCTCGCAAAGCATGGAAAGCAGCAAGGTGCCCGGACTGTACTTCATCGGCGAGGTGGTGGACGTGACCGGCTGGCTCGGCGGCTACAACTTCCAGTGGGCATGGGCAAGCGCCGCGGCCTGTGCGCGAGCAATGGGCGCTCGCTAGCAGTCACTAACCCCTTTTGCCCGTGCGTCATTCCGCGGCTATAATCCTCGGTCTTTGCTGGCAAACCCTTGCGTCTGTGCCACATTTTGGCGGCCTTGGCCGTACACCAAGGCAGACAGGCAGGCGCATCAAGAAGGATCCGATCATTCAATGACTACCATTCGCGTCAAAGAAAACGAGCCGTTCGACGTGGCCCTGCGCCGCTTCAAGCGCACCATCGAGAAGCTGGGCCTGCTCACCGAGCTGCGCGCCCGCGAGTTCTACGAGAAGCCCACCGCCGAGCGCAAGCGCAAGAAGGCGGCAGCGGTGAAGCGTCACTACAAGCGTGTCCGCAGCATGCAGCTTCCCAAGAAGCTGTACTGATACGGCCGCCGAGTTTCGACTCCAGACAAGAAAGCCCGCGTGGGGACGCCCACTCGGGCTTTCTTTATTTCAGAATCGAGTTCAACACCTTCCCTTTCCGATCATGAGCCTCAAAGACCAGATCACCGAAGACATGAAGGCCGCGATGCGCGCCAAGGACAGCGAACGCCTTTCCACCATCCGCATGCTGCTGGCGGCAGTGAAGCAAAAGGAAGTCGATGAGCGCATCGAGCTCGACGACGCGGCGGTGGTGGGCATCGTCGACAAGCTCATCAAGCAGCGCAAGGACGCGTCAGGGCCAGTTCGCCCAGGCCGGTCGCACCGACCTCGCCGACAAGGAAGGCGCCGAGATCAAGGTGCTGGAGGCCTATCTTCCGCAACGCCTGTCCGCCGAGGAAATCGCCCGCGAGGTGGCCGGCATCGTGGCCGAGTTGGGCGCATCCGGCCCGGGCGACATGGGCAAGGTGATGGGCGCGGCCAAGGCCCGGCTCGCAGGCAAGGCCGACATGGGGGTGGTCTCCGGCGCGGTCAAGCAGGCATTGAGCAAGTAGGAGCCGCTGATGAGCATCCAGGTCCAGCAGATCGACGCCGACTTCTGCGTCGCGCCGCAACTCGATCCTTCGATCATGAAGGCCGTCGCCGATGCCGGCTTCAAGAGCGTCATCAACAATCGCCCCGACTTCGAAGGCGGCCCCGACCAGCCCACCAACACGCAGATGGAAGCGGCCGCGAAGGCAGCCGGCCTCGACTACGCGTTCCTCCCGGTCCAATCGGCCATGCAGACGCCGGAAGAAATAGCGCGCATGGCCGAGCTGCTCAAGACGCTGCCCCACCCGGTGCTGGCCTTCTGCCGCTCGGGTGCCCGCAGCACCAAGCTCTACCGCGCGGCCACCGGCACCTGAGCCGCCGCCATGACACCGTGGCCTGGAGCTACTTCTTGCGTAGTTCTTCGGCCTTGGTCTCGAAGGCGCGCCTCTGAACGGCCATCGTGACTTCGGCGAACAGGCGATGCAACTCGGCCGTGCCGCCATTGAAGATGGTGTAGCTGCCATTGGCCTTCTTGAGCATCAGGCGCGGTGGAAAGAGCCATGTCAGGAACGGCATCCCGATGAAGCGCGCGGACATGGCCTCGCTCCATTGCATGCGCTTGGGCCAGAGCCAGCTTTGACGAATCCCCTGGGCATCGAGCGTCGTCTTGCCAACCATGACAAAGACGTAGCAAGCAAGCAGCAGGATCAGGCAGCCGATCATCATCAGTTGGCCGGCCAGCGACATGCCCTCATAGCCGGTTCGTACCTGCGGGTGCCAGGCGAGCACGGCCAGCCAGGAAAGCAGCGCGCTGGCGGCCAGTTTGATGGTCCAGGTGAAGGACGCGCCGACCACCGGCCGGCTGAGATCGAGGTTCATGAAAGTTCATCCGGCAATTGTCACTTGGTAAATCCGCCCGGCTCGGCGGCTGGGACTTACCCTAGGCACGCCCGGAATCGGCCAATTTTTCAGCCACTTCTCAGGAAGTGATCTCTACACTTCGCGCCGCCCACCGACTCCGCAGGAGCAACATCACGATGTCACAAGCCCTTCTCGGGTACATCCGTTTCATCGACTGGATGTCCGCCAAATTCGGCCAGCTCGCCAGCTGGCTGGTGTTCCTGGCCTGCATGGTGAGTGCCGGCAACGCCATGATCCGCTACACCTTCAACATCGGCTCGAACGCCTGGCTCGAGCTGCAGTGGTACCTGTTTTCGGCCACGGTCTTCTTCGGCGCGCCCATCCTGCTCAAGCTCAACGAGCATGTGCGGGTGGATGTGATCTACGGAGGACGCTCGGGCAGGACCAAGGCGATCATCGATCTGCTCGGCATGCTGTTCTTCTTCATGCCCGTGTGCGTCGCGATGATGCTGCTGTCGCTCAACTTCGTGGCGGACTCCTATCGAATCTCGAAATGTCCAGCAACGCCGGCGGCCTGCTGCGCTGGCCGGTCAAGGCACTGATCCCGCTGGGCTTCGGCCTGCTGATCCTGCAGGGCCTGTCCGAGATCTTCAAGCGCATCGGCTTCCTGCGCGGCACCTACAACATGGACACCCACTACGAAAGACCCCTGCAATGATCCAGATGGAGAGCCTGGCCCCGATCATGTTCGGCGGGCCTTGTGTTTGTGATGCTGATCGGTTTTCCGGTCGCCTTTTCGCTGGCGGCGCTGGGCTTGGCATTCGGGTACTTTTCGGTATCGATGGGCTTCTTCCCCGAGGCCTTCATGTCGAACCTGCCATTGCGCGTGTTCGGCATCATGTCCAACGAGCTGCTGCTGGCGATTCCCTTCTTCACCTTCATGGGGGCCATCCTCGAGCGCTGCGGCCTGGCTGAAGACCTGCTCGAAGGCACCGGCCAGCTCTTTGGCGGCGTGCCGGGCGGCCTGGGCTTCGCCGTCATCATCGTGGGCGCCATCCTCGGTGCCATCACCGGCACGGTGGCTGCGAGCGTCATCGCCATGGGCGTGATTTCGCTGCCCATCATGCCGCGCTACGGCTACAACATGCGCTACGCGACCGGCGTGATCGCGGCCTCGGGCACCATCACGCAGCTCATTCCGCCGTCCCTGGTGCTGGTGGTCCTGGCCGACCAGCTGGGCCGCTCGGTGGGTGACATGTACCGCGGCGCGATAGGCCCCTCGCTGATCCAGGTGGGCATCTTCCTGCTGTACACCTTCGCCATCGCCACGATGCGACCCAAGTGGGTGCCGCCGCTGCCTCCCGAAGCGCGCACCGTGCGCGGCCCCGAGCTCTGGAAGAAGGTGGCCTGGGGCATGGTCCCGTGCATCGTGCTGATCTTCCTGGTGCTGGGCACCATCTTCCTGGGTGTGGCCACTCCCACCGAAGCCGGTGCGCTCGGTGCGGTCGGCGCGATCATCCTTGCGCGCATGCACGGGCGGCTGACCTGGACCCTGGTGTGGCAGGGCATGGACTCCACCATGCGCGTTCGGCCATGGTGATCTTCATCCTGTTCGGCTCCACGGTGTTCTCGCTGGTGTTCCAGGGCGTGGATGGCACATGTGGATCGAGCACATGCTGGCCGGCCTTCCCGGCGGCCAGGTCGGCTTCCTGATCGCGGTCAACCTCTTCGTGTTCTTCCTGGCGTTCTTCCTCGACTTCTTCGAGATCGCCTTCATCATCGTGCCCATGCTGGCACCGGTGGCGGACAAGCTGGGCATCGACCTGATCTGGTTCGGCGTGCTGCTGTGCGTGAACATGCAGACTTCGTTCATGCACCCGCCCTTCGGATTCGCGCTTGTTCTACCTGCGCGGCATCTGCCGACCAGATCTTCAAGAACGGCTCCATCAAGACGCCCATCAAGTCCGGTGACATCTACATCGGGGCCTTCCCCTGGGTCGTCATGCAGTTGATGCTCGTCGCCATGGTCATCTTCTGGCCGGAGTCAGTCACCTATTGGCTCGAGAAAACCGAGATGATGGATGCCGACAAGGTGATGGAGCAGCTCGAGTCCATGCCGCAGGAAGGCTACGGCACCGACTCACCTGCATCCGGACCCGAGGATTCAGCGTCCGAGCCAGGGGCGCTGGAGATGCCCGCGCCCGGAGGCCAGCGACGCCGCAGCCGACGATCCGATGAAGGCTATCGAACAGGCCGTCGGTTCGGAAGAAGAAACAGTAGCGACATCGCCCGAAAAAAAGAACCCCGCATCGCATATGCGGGGGTTCTTTTTTGGTCCTTGCTGATCAGAGCTTGGCTGACTGCATGTAGCGGTCGAATTGCGCCTCGGTGAAGCGGAACCAGAGGTTCTGGTCACGTCGGAAGTTCGCGTAGTCCGCGTAGATCTTCTTCCAGTTCGGGTTCTTGGCGCTGATCTCCGAGTACAGCGCCATCGACTCGTTGAACGCGGCGTCCATCACGATCTTGGGGATAGCGCAGCATCTTGGCCTTGCCGGCGACGAGTTGCTTGAGCGCCTCGGGATTGCGTGCGTCGTACTTGGCCTGCATGTCGATATGGGCCAATGCGGCTGCGGCTTCGATCATGGCCTTGTATTCGGCCGACAAGACCTTCGTAGGCCTTGCTGTTGATGAAGAAGTCGAGCTGCGGGCCACCTTCCCACCAGCCGGGGTAGTGGTAGAACGGCGCGACCTTGTTGAAGCCGAGCTTCTGGTCGTCGTACGGCCCCACCCATTCGGCGGCGTCGATCGTGCCTTTTTCCAGCGCCTGGTAGATCTCGCCGCCCGGGATGTTCTGCGGCACGCCACCCATGCGCTCGAGAATCCTACCGGCAAAGCCGCCGATGCGCATCTTCAGGCCCTTGATGTCGGCCATGGACTTGATTTCCTTGCGATACCAGCCGCCCATCTGGGCGCCGGTGTTGCCACCGGGGAAGTTGACGATGTTGTATTGCGCGTAGAACTCGCGCATCAGCTTCAGGCCGTTGCCTTCGTACATCCACGCGGTCATCTGGCGGGAATTGAGGCCGAAGGGAATCGCGCAGCCCAGCGCGAAGGTCTCGTCCTTGCCGAAGAAGTAGTAGGGCGCGGTATGCGCGAGCTCGACGGTGCCGTTCTGCACGGCGTCGACCACGCCGAACGCCGGCACCAGTTCGCCGGCTGCATGCACCGAGATCTGGAACTTGCCGCCGGACATTTCGCCCACCTTCTTCGCGAAGACCTCGGCGGCACCGAAGATCGTGTCGAGCGCTTTCGGGAAACTGGACGCCAGGCGCCAGCGAATGTTGGCCTGCGCATGCACGATGGCCGGGGCTGCGCCCGCGGCCAGCACGCCCGCCAGGCCAGTGCTGCGAATGAAGGAACGACGCTCCATATGATCTCCTCTAGGTAATAAGCCGTTATTAAGCCGCGACAAGCGAGGCAGATTCTAGGAGTCGGCCTAATTGGCGACGACGGGGTTTTCCCGCTCGGGCATTCGTGATTGCAAGCAGGCATGAAAAAAGGCCTCGCATCGCGAGGGCTCCAGGAGGCAATGAGCGCCGCGAAAGTCGTATGTCGGATCAGAGCTTGGCCGACTGCATGTAGCGATCGAACTGCGCCTCGGTGAAGCGGAACCAGAGGTTCTGGTCACGACGGAAGTTTGCGTAGTCGGTGTAGATCTTCTTCCAGGCCGGGTTGCTGGCGGACAGCTCCGAATACACCGCCATCGACTCGTTGAAGGCGGCGTCCATCACGGCCTTCGGGAAGGGCACCAGCTTGACCTTCTGCGCCACGAGCTGCTTGAGCGCGACAGGGTTGCGAGCGTCGTACTTGGCCTGCATGTCGACGTGCGCAAAAGCCGAAGCCGACTTCGACGATCGCCTTGTATTCAGGCGACAGGCCTTCATAGGCCTTGGTGTTGATGAAGAAGTCGATCTGCGGGCCGCCTTCCCACCAGCCGGGGTAGTAGTAGAAGGGCGCCACCTTGTAGAAGCCCGAGCTTCTGGTCGTCGTACGGGCCCACCCATTCGGCCGCGTCGATCGTGCCCTTCTCGAGCGCCTGGTAGATCTCGCCGCCGGGCAGGTTCTGCGGCACGCCGCCCATGCGCTCGATGATCTTGCCGGCGAAGCCGCCGATGCGGAACTTCAGGCCCTTCATGTCGGCCAGGGTCTTCACTTCCTTGCGGAACCAGCCGGCCATCTGCGCACCGGAGTTGCCGCCGGGGAAGTTGATGAAGTTGTATTGCGCGTAGAACTCGCGCATCAGCTTCAGGCCGTTGCCTTCGAACATCCACGCGGTCATCTGGCGGGAATTGAGGCCGAAGGGAATGGCTGCGCCGATCGCGAAGGTCGGGTCCTTGCCGAAGTAGTAGTACGGCACGGTGTGGCCCATCTCGATGGTGCCGTTCTGCACGCCATCCACGATGCCGAAGGGGGGCAGGAGCTCACCGCCGGCATGCACCGAGACCTGGAACTTGCCGCCCGACATCTCGCTGACCTTCTTGGCGAACACTTCGCCGCCGCCATAGATCGTGTCCAGCGACTTCGGGAAGCTCGATGCCATGCGCCAACGCACGTTCGCCTGCGCATGCACGATGGCCGGCGCCGCGCCGGCAGCGAGCACACCGGCCAGGCCAGTGCTGCGGATGAAGGAACGACGTTCCATGAAGAACTCCTGTGGATGTTGAGTAAAGAGAATCGATTCAGGCGCGGGCGATTCTAGGGACACCATCTCGATGCCTCGCCGGGGATGATTCCCACTGGAGGAACTACGTATGCGACCCGTTTGCTCAGGCCGTTTTCAGCACCTTTGATAAAGCTTAGGAGGTGCGCGGCGCCTTGCAAGGCAGGGCTCCCCGAGGGCCCGTCGTCACGCACCCGCGACCTTCATGCGCTCGACGAGCACCGAGCCGATGGTCTTGGAGCCGAGGGTGTATTCGTCGGCACCGACAGCGACGATGCCCTTGAGCATGTCGGGCAGGTTGCCGGCGATGGTGACCTCATGCACCGGATGGACGATGCGTCCGTTCTCGACCCAGAAGCCAGCCGCGCCACGCGAGTAGTCGCCCGTCACGTAGTTGACGCCCTGGCCCATGAGCTCGATCACGAACAGGCCGCGATCGAGCTTGCGCAGCATCGCGTCGAGATCGTCCTTCGGATCGGTGAGCCGGCTCGCAAGCCTGAGGTTCTGCGAGCCACCCGCATGACCGGTCGTTCGCATGCCGAGCTTGCGCGCCGAGTAGCTCGACAGGAAGTAGCTCTCCACCCGACCATCCTTCACGACGTGGCGCGGCTGCGTGGCCACGCCTTCATCGTCGAACGGGGCGCTGCCCTTGCCCTTGGGGATGTGGGGATCTTCCAGCACGTCGATGTGCTCGGGAAACACGCTCTTGCCGAGGCTGTCGATCAGGAACGAGGCCTTGCGATAGAGCGCCCCGCCGCTGGTGGCCTGCACATAGCCGCCCAGCAGTCCGGCCGCCAGCGTGGATTCGAACAGCACCGGGCATTCGCATGTGCGGATCTTGCGTGACTTCAGCCGCGACAGGGCACGCTCGGCGGCGTAGCGCCCCACCGCCTCGGGCGGGGACAGGTCGGCCGGATCGCGCATCGAGCTGTACCAGGCATCGCGCTGCATGTTGTCGCCACGACCCGCGATCGGCGCAACGGAGACCGAATGGCGCGAACTGGCATAGCCGCCGCGAAAGCCGCGCGTGTTCCCTGCGAAGAAGTGCGACTGCTGGGCCGAGACGCCGGCCCCTTCCGAGTTGGTGATGCGGCGATCGGTCTCGAGCGCCGCGGCCTCGCAGCGCATGGCGATCTCGGCCGCACGCTCGGCGTCGATGTCCCAGACGTGAAAGAGATCGAGGTCGCGCGTGGCCGCTTCGCCCAGCGCCAGGTCGCGCTCGTCGGGCAGGCCCGCAGCCGGGTCCTCGGCGGTGAAGCGAGCAATGTCGAAGGCGGCGCGCACGGTCTGCTGCAGGGCGGCGCGCGAGAAATCGGAGGTGCTGGCATTGCCGCGACGCTGGCCGACATAGACGGTCACGCCGATCGACTTGTCGCGATTTCGCTCGACGTTCTCGATCTCGCCCTTGCGCACCGAGACCGACAGCCCCACCCCCTCGGACACCTCGACGCCCGCGTCGCTGGCACCAACCTCCTTGGCATAGGCCAGCGTGTCTTCGACGAGTTCGCGGAACTTCTCCTGCGTGAAGGCGAAGCCGCGGGCGGGCGGAACTTGTGGGGTTTGGGCCATGGCGAGAGGTGCGGGGGTGCTGTGTTTCGTATTGATCGGGAAGGCGGTGCGCTGCCGGCGCGTTTTATCATACCGAGCCACTCTCCCGCAGCCTGACCACGCACAGGCGCACGCTTTTCCATGCACTCCGAAGACCGCCCTGACGACCCCGACTTGCCCGAAGTCGAAGGAGAAGACCTCCGTCCCAGCAAGACCCAGCAGAAAAAGGCGATGCACGAGCTGCAGGCGCTCGGCGAGGCGCTCACACGGCTGCCCGACAACCGCCTGGAGTCGCTCGAGATGCCCGAGTCCCTGCTGCTGGCCGTGCAGGAATGGAAGCGCACCAAGTCGCACGAGGGCCGGCGGCGCCAGATGCAATACATCGGCAAGCTGATGCGCCGCGTGGAGGTCGGCCCCCTCCGCGAGGCCGTCGCCGAAATGGAACTCGGCCGGGCGTCCGACGCGTTGTCCCTGCACAGGGCGGAGCAATGGCGCGCCGAGCTGATCGCCGACGACGAGGCGCTTACCCGCTGGATGGATGCCTATCCCCAGTCCGAAGCCCAGCAGTTGCGCAGCCTGATCCGCTCCGCCCGCAAGGATGCCGCCGCCGTGCCCGAGCAGCGCAGCGGTCGCGCCTACCGCGAGCTGTTCCAGTACATCAAGGCCTGCCTGAATGAAGAAGGAAACCAGGCATGAACACTCAATTCGATCCCTTGCGCATCGGCGTGGTCTCCATCAGCGATCGCGCATCCACGGGTGTCTATGAAGACAAGGGCATTCCCGCGCTGCAGGACTGGCTGGGCCGCGCGATGCGCAACCCCGTTGCATGGGAAACGCGACTGATCCCCGACGAGCTGGAGGCCATCAGTGCCGGGTTGCGCGTCCTGGTCGATGAAGCGAAGTGCGACCTCGTTCTCACCACCGGCGGCACCGGCCCCGCCTTGCGCGACGTCACCCCCGAGGCGACGCTGGCGGTGGCCGACAAGGTGATGCCCGGCTTCGGCGAGCAGATGCGCCAGATCAGCCTGCAGTTCGTGCCCACGGCGATCCTCTCGCGGCAGGTGGCGGTGATACGTGGCAAGGCGCTGATCATCAACCTGCCGGGGCAGCCGAAGTCCATCGCCGAGACGCTCGAAGGCCTGAAGGACGGCAGCGGCAAGAGCGTCGTGCATGGCATCTTCGCCGCAGTGCCTTATTGCATCGACCTGATCGGCGGGCCCTACATCGAGACGGACGAGAGCGTGTGCGTGGCCTTCCGCCCGAAATCGGCGCAACGGCCGCCTCGCACCTGAAGGCTGCCTACTTGACGAGCTGGTTCAGCTTCTCCGCATCGAACTGCTCGGTCTTGTGCGCCTCGTCGGGCACGCAAGGCTCCTTGCGCGCGGTGTCCTGCGAAAGCTTCTCGATGGCCTGCCACAGCAGCGCGATCTGGTGTTCCTGCCCTGAAGCGTTGTCCACCAGGCCCTTGAGCGCCTGCGAGACCGGATCGTCGCCGTTCGTCACGCCGTAGGCCGAGAAGGCCGGCCTTTCTGCCTGGCCTTCGACCTGCTTGTCGATGATCCGCGCCGGAATGCCGACGGCCGTGGTGCCGGGCGGTACGGGCTTGATGACCACTGCGTTGGAGCCGATGCGCGCGCCGTCGCCCACGGTGAAGCCACCGAGCACCTTGGCGCCCGCACTCACCACCACACCGCGACCCAGGGTCGGGTGGCGCTTGGTGCCTTTGTAGAGCGCGGTGCCGCCGAGCGTCACGCCCTGGTAGATCGTGCACTCGTCGCCGATCTCGGCCGTCTCGCCGATCACCACGCCCATGCCGTGGTCGATGAAGACCCGCCGACCGATGACAGCGCCGGGATGGATCTCGATGCCGGTGACGAACCGGCTGAAGTGGGAGATGAAGCGCCCGATCCAGTGCCAGCCGCTTGTCCAGCAGGCATGGGCCAGTCGGTGGAACGCGAGCGCATGCAGTCCCGGATAGCAGGCCAGCACCTCCCACTTGGACTTGGCTGCAGGGTCGCGCTCGAGGATGCAGGCGATGTCTTCTTTGAGATGCTGGAACATGGACTTCGCCCAGTCGGGAGGAAACGCGCGCAGTGTAACTGCCTCAATTTTGGGCTGTCGGCAGCCTCCGAATGGCCCTGCCTACTCCGCGTGCTTGTCCATCGACTTGGCGATGCCACGCAGGATGTGGACCTCTTCCTGGGTGAGGCGCGCCCGGTTGAACAGCTGGTTGAGCCGGGGCATCAGCTTCTTGGGCGCTTCGGGATCGAGGAAGCCGATGTGCACCAGCGAGCGTTCCAGATGCTCGAGCATGCCCTGCACCTGCGTCACGCTGGCCACTTGCGGATCGGGTACGCGCGCCTTCACGCCGAAGCCGCCGAGCGCCTGGCGCCACTCGTAGGCCACCACCTGCACCGCCTGTGACAGGTTGAGCGAGCCATAGGCCGGGTCGGTCGGGATGCTGAGCACGGCATGGCAACGATAGATGTCTTCATTGCTCATGCCATGGCGCTCCGAGCCGAACACGAAGCCCACCCGCTCGCGCGAGGCGGCCAGGGCCGGCAGATGCTCGCGCGGCGCATGGGTGGGCGGACCGAAGTCGCGCGGCGTCATGGCGGTGGCGCAGGCATGGGTCACGTCCTCCAGCGCCTCGGTCAGCGTGGGCACGACCCTGGCGCGCACCAGGATGTCGGCCGCCCCACTGGCCATGGCCACGGCGTCCTCGTGGACCAGCACGTCCGCGAAGCGCGGCGCCACCAGGACCAGCTCGGAAAAGCCCATCACCTTCATGGCACGAGCCACCGAACCCACGTTGCCGGGATGGCTGGTGTTGAGCAGGATGAAACGGGTGGAATCCGGCATGCGTGCGTCCGATGGAGCAGTGGTCGACAGCTAGAATCGCGATTATCTTTGCGGGCTGGGCCCGCGCGCTCTTTTTCCCCGCCAGTCCACCTCGCCGGTCGCCACGACCGGCCTTTGCGAATACGCATCCGTACAGGATTTCCGTCCATGTCACAAGCGCTTCACCCGATGCTCAACACGGCCATCAAGGCCGCCCGCGCCGCCGGCGCGCTCATCAACCGGGCCTCGCTCGACCTGGACCTGCTGCGCATCAGCGCCAAGTCCTCGCCCAACGATTTCGTCACCGAGGTGGACCACGCCGCCGAGCAGGCCATCATCGAGACCCTGCTGACTGCCTATCCGGGCCACGGCATCCTCGCGGAAGAGTCCGGCCGCACCCATGGCGCGAAGCACAGCGACTATGTGTGGATCATCGATCCGCTCGACGGCACCACCAACTTCATCCACGGCTTCCCGGTCTATGCGGTGTCGATCGCGCTGAGCTTCCGCGGACAGATCCAGCAGGCTGTCGTCTATGACCCGACCCGCAACGACCTGTTCTACGCCACCAAGGGCCGCGGTGCCTTCCTCAACGACAAGCGCCTGCGCGTCTCCAAGCGCATCCGCATCGCCGAGGCGCTGATCGGCACAGGCTTTCCGTTCCGCAAGGGCGACAACTTCAAGCGCTACCTGAAGATGTTCGAGGAGCTCTCGCAAGCCTGCGCCGGCCTGCGCCGGCCCGGTGCCGCCGCGCTCGACCTCTGCTACGTGGCCGCCGGCTACTACGACGGCTTCTTCGAGACGGGCCTGAGCCCCTGGGACATGGCGGCCGGCTCGCTGATCATCACCGAGGCGGGCGGCCTGGTGGGCAACTTCACCGGCGAGCCCGACTTCCTCAACCAGCGCGAGGTGGTGGCCGGATCGCCGCGCATCTACGGGCAGATGGTGCAGATCCTGGCGCCCTATTCGCGTGCCCTCAAGGGCGACGAGCCGTCTCATGCGGCCGCCGCTGCGGGCGCGGGCACGGGTGAAGGCGAAGCCACCGACGCGGTCCTGGCGGCGCTTTCCACCGCCTCGAACGCCCCTCCCGCCGCGACACCCACCGAGCCGGCCAGGAAGAAGGGCCCGGTGCGCATCCGCAAGGCCGGCATGCAATGACGCGCATGGCCCCGCCGGCGCTGGATTTCAGCGCCCACACGCCGATGATGGCGCAGTACCTGCGCATCAAGGCCGAGTTCCCCGAGACGCTCGTCTTCTACAGGATGGGCGATTTCTATGAGCTCTTCTTCGACGATGCGATCAAGGCCAACCGCCTGCTCGACATCACGCTGACCGCGCGCGGCCAGAGCGCCGGGCAGCCCGTCGTGATGGCCGGCGTGCCGGTTCACGCGGTGGAGGCTTACCTCGCCAAGCTCATCAGGATGGGCGAGCCGGTGGCCATCGCGGAGCAGGTCGGCGACGTGGCCACCGCCAAGGGCCCGGTGGAGCGCAAGGTGGTGCGCGTGGTCACGCCCGGCACGGTGACCGACACCGAATTGCTCGCCGACAAGACCGATACCCTGCTGCTCGCGCTGCATCACAAGGGCGCCACCTACGGCCTGGCCTGGCTCGGGCTGACCAACGGACAACTCGGCCTCACCGAGTGCTCGGGGCGCGAGCTGGGCACCTGGCTGGCGCGACTGAACGCAGCGGAACTGCTGGTGGCCGGAGACGTCGAGGCCTGGCCCGAGGCCGTGCGGCAGTCCCGTGTGGCGCTGACCAAGCGGCCGGGCTGGCAGTTCGATGCCGCGCTGGGGACACGCAAGCTCTGCGAGCAACTGCGCGTGGCAAGCCTCGCCGGCTTCAATGCGCACGACCTCGGCGTGGCGCAGGCCGCCGCCGCAGCGCTCCTGAGCTATGCCGAGCACACCCAGGGCCGCGCGCTGGCGCACGTGAACACGCTGTCGGTCGAGCGCGCCAGCGACCTGCTCGAATTGCCGCCCGCCACCCACCGCAACCTCGAGCTCACGCAAACGCTGCGCGGCGAAGACAGCCCCACGCTGCTGTCGGTGCTCGACACCTGCCGCACCGGCATGGGCAGCCGCGCGCTGCGACGCTGGCTCACACATCCCGAGCGCGACCGCGCAACCGCATCGCTCCGGCACGAGACGATCGAGGCTTTCGTCGAGCAGGGCTTCGATGCGCTGCGCGAGGCGCTCAGGCAAGTGAGCGACGTCGAACGCATCACCGCGCGCGTGGCGCTGCGCCAGGTGCGCCCGCGCGAGCTGGCCGGCCTGCGCGCCACCTTGCAGGCGCTGCCCGCGCTGCGGCACACGCTGCCGGCCCAGCCCTCGCTGTTGCTGGGCCAATTGGCAGAGGACCTGAGTCCGCCGCCGGCCATCGGCGACCTGCTGCAAGCGGCCATCGCCGAAGAGCCGGCCGTGCTGCTGCGCGAAGGCGGCGTGATCGCCGCCGGCTATGACGCCGAGCTCGACGAACTGCGCGCCATCAGCCAGAACTGCGACGCCTTCCTGCTCGATCTCGAGGCCCGCGAGCGCAGCCGCACCGGCATCGCCAACCTGCGCGTGCAGTTCAACAAGGTGCACGGCTTCTACATCGAGGTGACGCAGGGCCAGGTCGACAAGGTGCCGCTCGACTACCAGCGCCGCCAGACCCTCAAGAACGCCGAGCGCTTCATCACGCCCGAGCTCAAGGCCTTCGAGGACAAGGCCCTGTCGGCACAGGAGCGCGCGCTCGCCCGCGAGAAGCTGCTGTTCGAGCAGATGCTCGATGCCCTGCAGTCGCACGTCGGCGCCCTCTGCGCCCTGGCACGAGCGCTGGCCGGGCTCGACGCGCTCTCCACCCTGGCCGAGCGCGCCTGCACGCTGAACTGGTGCGCGCCGCAATTCGTGAAGGAGCCCTGCATCGAGATCTCGCAGGGCCGCCATCCGGTGGTCGAGGCGCGCCTGCTCGAAACCGGCACCGGCCCCTTCATGCCCAACGACTGCCGCCTCGATGCGCGTCGCCGCATGCTGGTCATCACCGGTCCGAACATGGGCGGCAAGTCGACCTTCATGCGGCAGGTGGCGCTGATCGTGCTGCTGGCCGCGATGGGCTCCTACGTGCCTGCGGCAAGCTGCCGGCTCGGGCCCATCGATGCGATCCACACCCGCATCGGCGCGGCCGACGACCTGGCCAACGCCCAGTCCACCTTCATGCTCGAGATGACCGAGGCCTCGGCCATCATCCATGGCGCCACCGAGCATTCGCTGGTGCTGATGGACGAGATCGGCCGCGGCACCTCGACCTTCGACGGCCTCGCGCTGGCGGGCGCCATCGCCAACCACCTGCACGACCGCAACCGCTCGTTCACGCTCTTCGCGACGCACTACTTCGAGCTGACCGAGTTCCCGGTCAAGCACGAGCGGGCGCAGAACGTGCACGTCTCGGCTGCCGAATCGGGCGACGACATCGTGTTCCTGCACGAGATCCAGGCCGGTCCCGCGAGCCGCAGCTACGGCGTGCAGGTGGCGCGCCTGGCCGGCATGCCCGCCGCGCTGATCCGCCAGGCCCGCCAGACGCTCGAGGCGCTCGAGGCGCAGCAGCGGGCCGCGCAGGCACAGATCGACCTGTTCGCCGCGCCGGCCGCCGCGCCCGAAGCCCCGAGCAGCACCGCATCGCGCCTTGAGGATGCGCTGGCTGCGATCCAGCCGGATTCGCTGACGCCGCGCGAGGCGCTCGATGCCTTGTATCGCCTGAAAGATCTGAAATGAACCACCCCCGAGCGCTTCGCGCCACCCCCTCAAGGCTCCGCCAGCGGCCCGGCGGGCCGGCTCCGCAGCTCCCGCCGCTGGCGCTGGTTCATGCCGTGCCGATTGCCGGCATGGAGCAACTGAAGTGACGACGCTGGTCTTTTCGCACGCCAACGGCTTTCCCGCCGGCACCTATCGCAAGCTCTTCCAGCACTGGCGCGATGCCGGCTGCAAGGTCCATGCGATCGAGAAGTACGGCCACGATCCGCGCTATCCGGTCACCAGCAACTGGCCGCACCTGCGCGACCAGTTGCTTCACCTGGTCGAGCGCGAAGCATCGGAGCGGGTCTTCCTCGTGGGCCATTCGCTGGGCGGCTACCTGAGCCTGCTGGCGGCCATCAAGCGGCCGGAACTGGTGCGCGGCGTCGTGATGCTCGACTCGCCGGTGATCTACGGGCTCAAGGCGCACGGCGTGCAGCTGTTCAAGGCGACGGGGCTGATCGGCACGGTCTCGCCCGGCAAGGTCTCGCGCCAGCGGCGCACCACCTGGGCCAGCGCCGAGGAGGCTCATGCCCATTTCGCGTCCAAGCCCCTGTTCGCGCGCTGGGACCCCGAGGTGCTGCGCGACTACATCCAAACCGGAACCGAGGGCAACGACAGGCATCGCCGGCTGGTGTTCGACCGCCAGGTCGAGACCGACATCTACAACAGCATTCCCCATCATCTGGAGGCCCTGCTCCTGCGCCGGCCGCCGGCAGTGCCCTTTGCCTTCATCGCCGGCACGCAATCCGCCGAAGTGCGCCAGGTGGGCCTGCGCGCCACCAAGCGCCTCACCCAGGGTCGCATCAGCTGGATCGAAGGCGGCCATCTCTATCCGTTCGAGAAGCCGATCGAGACCGCCGACACCGTGCTGCACTGGGTGCGCGAATTCGAAGCCTGCGAGGACCAGGGCGCGCTGGCCCAGGCCGCCTGAACAGGCCCTCATCCGGCCTTCCCCTATCAGGGAAAGAAGCAGGGTCGGCGAGGGCCCGCGACGGTTCGGGGACACTGCCGCATGGCATAAAATGCCGCTTTACCACCTCAGCGGCCGCGAAAGCGGCCGTTGCACATGATGACCAAGTTCGTCTTCGTCACCGGCGGTGTGGTGTCCTCCCTGGGCAAGGGCATCGCCTCAGCCTCCCTCGCCGCGATCCTCGAATCGCGCGGCCTCAAAGTCACCCTCATCAAGCTCGATCCGTACATCAACGTCGATCCGGGCACGATGTCGCCCGTTCCAGCACGGCGAGGTGTTCGTCACCGACGACGGCGCCGAGACCGACCTCGACCTCGGCCACTACGAGCGCTTCATCACCACCCGGATGAAGCGCAAGGCCAACAACTTCACCACCGGCCAGATCTACAAGAGCGTGCTCGAGAAGGAGCGCCGCGGCGACTACCTCGGCAAGACGGTGCAGGTGATCCCGCACGTCACCAACGAGATCCAGGAATTCATCAAGCGCGGCGCCGGCTATCGGCGCGCCCGACGCGGTGGACGTGGCCATCGTCGAGATCGGCGGCACGGTGGGCGACATCGAGTCGCTGCCCTTCCTCGAGGCCGTGCGCCAGATGAGCCTGCAAGCATGGGCCCCAACAACACCGCCTTCGTGCACCTGACCTACGTGCCCTGGATCGCCGGCCGCCGGCGAGCTCAAGACCAAGCCCACCCAGCACACGGTGCAGAAGCTGCGCGAGATCGGCATCCAGCCCGACGCGCTGCTGTGCCGCGCCGACCGCCGCATCCCCGACGACGAGCGCGAGAAGATCTCGCTGTTCACCAACGTGCCCGAGTGCGGCGTGATCTCCATGTGGGACGTCGACACCATCTACAAGGTGCCGCGCATGCTGCACGAGCAGGGCCTCGACGAGCTGATCTGCGACCAAGCTGCAGCCTGAACACGCCAGCCGGCCAACCTGACGCGCTGGGACGACCTGGTGCACGAGGTCGAGCACCCGCAGCACGAGGTCAACGATCGCGATGGTGCGGCAAGTACGTCGACCTGTCGGACTAGCTACAAGTCGCTCAACGAGGCGCTGCGCCACGCCGGCATGCACAACCACGCGCGGGTGAAGATCGAGTACGTCGACTCCGAGACCATCACGCCGCGAGAACGTCGACGCAGCTGGCCACGCTTCGACGCCATCCTGGTGCCCGGCGGCTTCGGCAAGCGCGGCATCGAGGGCAAGATCGCTGGCCGCCCAGCTTCGCGCGCGAGAACAAGGTGCCCTACCTCGGCATCTGCCTGGGCATGCAGGTCGCCACCATCGAATACGCGCGCCACATGGCCGGGCCTCGACGGACGCCAACAGCACCGAGTTCGATCCGCAGACGCCCGCATCCGGTGATCGCGCTGATCGACGAATGGCAGGACGCCGACGGCACGATCCAGAAGCGCGACGAGAACTCCGACCTCGGCGGCACGATGCGCCTGGGCGCGCAGAGCTCCGACGTGAAGCCCGGGACGCTGGCGCACGAGATCTACGGCGACGTGGTGACCGAGCGGCACCGCCACCGCTACGAGGCCAACGAGAACTACCTCGACCGGCTGCAGCGAGGCCGGCCTGGTGATCTCGGCGATCACCCAGCGCGAGAAGCTGACCGAGATCGTCGAGCTGCCGCAGCAGCGTGCACCCCTGGTTCGTCGGCGTGCAGTTCCACCCCGAGTTCAAGTCCACGCCCTGGGGCGGCCACCCGCTGTTCAACTCGTTCATCAAGGCGGCGCTCGAGCACAAGCAGGCATCCCTGCCGGCGGCGCAGTCGCCGCCCAGCTGCAAGCCGTGCGCCTGCGCTCGAGGACGGTCGGCACCATGAAGCTCTGCGGCTTCGACGTCGGCCTCGACCAGCCCTTCTTCCTGATCGCCGGCCCCTGCGTCGTCGAGTCCGAGCAGCTGCAGATGGACATCGCCGGCACGCTCAAGGAGATCACCGCCGCGCTGGGCATCCCCTTCATCTTCAAGTCGAGCTACGACAAGGCCAACCGCTCCAGCGGCACCATCGTTCCGCGGCCCCGGCATGGACAAGGGCCTGGAGATCCTGGCCAAGGTGAAGCAAGGAGCTGAAGCGTGCCGGTGCTGACCGACGTGCACAGCGAGGCCGAGATCGCCGCCGTCGCGCAGGTGGTCGACGTGCTGCAGACGCCCGCCTTCCTGTGCCGCCAGACCGACTTCATCCGCGCCGTGGCGCAGTCGGGCAAGCCGGTGAACATCAAGAAGGGCCAGTTCCTCGCGCCGGGCGACATGAAGAACGTGATCGACAAGGCGCGCGCCGCCGCGCGCGAGAAGGGCCTGCCGGAAGACAGCTTCATGGCCTGCGAGCGCGGCGCGAGCTTCGGCTACAACAACCTCGTCTCCGACATGCGCTCGCTGGCGATCATGCGCGAGACCGGCGCGCCGGTGGTGTTCGACGCCACCCACTCGGTGCAGCTGCCGGGCGGCCAGGGCACCAGCTCCGGCGGCCAGCGCGAGTTCGTGCCGGTGCTGGCGCGCGCCGCCGTCGCGGTCGGCGTGGCCGGCCTCTTCATGGAGACGCACCCCGACCCGGCCAAGGCGCTGAGCGACGGCCCGAACGCCGTGCCGCTCAAGCACATGAAGGCGCTGCTCGAGCACGCTCGTGGCGCTCGACCGCGTGACCAAGAAGGCCGGCTTCCTCGAAAACGACTTCAACGCTACCGATCACGTCCAAGGAAACACTGATGAGCGCCATCGTCGACATCGTCGGCCGCGAAATCCTGGACAGCCGCGGCAACCCCACCGTCGAATGCGACGTGCTGCTGGAATCCGGCACGATGGGCCGCGCGGCCGTGCCCTCGGGCGCCTCCACCGGCTCGCGCGAGGCGATCGAGCTGCGCGACGGCGACAAGACGCGCTACCTCGGCAAGGGCGTGCTCAAGGCGGTCGAGCACATCAACACCGAGATCTGCGAAGCCGTGCTCGGCCTCGACGCCTCGCGAGCAGGCCTTCCTCGACCGCACGCTGATCGACCTCGACGGCACCGAGAACAAGAGCCGCCTGGGCGCCAACGCCACGCTGGCCGTCTCGCATGGCCGTGGCGCGCGCCGCGGCCGAGGAATCGGGCCTGCCGCTGTACCGCTACTTCGGCGGCACGGGCGGCGATGCAGATGCCGGTGCCGATGATGAACGTCGTCAACGGCGGCGCCCACGCCAACAACAACCTCGACCTGCAGGAGCTGATGATCATCCCGGTCGGCGCGCCGAGCTTCCGCGAGGCGGTGCGCTACGGCGCCGAGGTGTTCCATGCGCTGAAGAAGATCATCCACGACAAGGGCATGAGCACCGCCGTCGGCGACGAAGGCGGCTTCGCGCCGAACGTGGCGAGCCACGAGGCGGCGATCCAGCTGATCCTGGAGGCGATCGAGAAGGCCGGCTACACGGCCCGGCGAGCAGATCGCGCTCGGCCTCGACTGCGCCGCCAGCGAGTTCTACAAGGACGGCAAGTACCACCTCGAAGGCGAAGGCCTGACGCTGGCCGCCGCCGAGTGGACCGACATGCTGGCGACCTGGGTCGACAAGTACCCGATCATCAGCATCGAGGACGGCATGGCACGAAGGCGACTGGGACGGCTGGAAGCTCCTGACCGAGCGCCTCGGCAAGAAGGTGCAGCTGGTGGGCGACGACCTGTTCGTCACCAACACCAAGATCCTGAAGGAAGGCATCGAGAAGAGCATCGCCAACTCGATCCTGATCAAGATCAACCAGATCGGCACGCTGACCGAGACCTTCGCCGCCATCGAGATGGCCAAGCGCGCCGGCTACACCGCCGTGATCAGCCACCGCTCGGGCGAGACCGAGGACTCCACCATCGCCGACATCGCGGTGGGCACCAACGCCGGCCAGATCAAGACCGGCTCGCTGAGCCGCTCGCGACCGCATGGCCAAGTACAACCAGCTGCTGCGCATCGAGGAAGACCTGGGCGACGTCGCCAGCTACCCCGGCCGCGCGGCGTTCTACAACCTGCGCTGACGCGTGCGCGGCATGCGCTTCGTCACCCTCGCGCTGCTCGCGCTGCTCGTGCTGGTGCAGGGCGAGCTGTGGTTCGGCAAGGGCGGCGTGCACCGGGTGATGGAGCTGCAGGGCAAGCTGCAGGACCAGCAGGGCCGCCAACGCCACGGCGCAGCGACCGCAACGAGCAGCTGGCCGCCGAGGTGCGCGACCTCAAGGAAGGCCTCGAGATGGTCGAGGAGAAGGCGCGCGCCGAGCTCGGCATGGTCAAGCCCGACGAGATCTTCGTGCAGGTGCGCAGGGTCCGCAGGACCCTGCGCACCGCGTGCGAATGCACCGCTCCCAGCCCCCTCCGGAGGGTGGCTCCAGCATGAACACAGCCGGCTTGCAGCCGGCAGCATGCGAGCCAGCCTTGTTCGAACTCTTCGCCCTCCTCGCCACCGCCTTCGTGGTCTGGGGCGCGCCCGTCACCTGGCTCGAGGTCGCTGGCCTTCGTGCTGGCGCTGGCGATGGTGGTGTGCAACATCCGCGTCGATCCACTGGGCTGGCCGCTGGCCGATCGGTGAGCTCGCTGCTGTACTTCGTGCTGTTCTGGCACAGCCGGCTGTACGGCGAGGCCGGCCTGCAGATCTTGTTCGCGCTGGTCGCCCTGTGGGGCTGGTGGCAATGGCTGCGCGGGCCGGCGGGCCGACGGCCGGCGCTGCGGGTGCAGACGCTGACGCCGCGCGGGCGGGCCTGGCGGTGCTGGCGGCCGTGGCCGCCTGGCCCGCGATCGGCCTGGTTCCTCGCACCGCTACACCGACACCGACGTGCCCTGGTGGGACGCCTTCCCCACCGCGGCAAGCGTGCTCGGCCAGTGGCTGCTGGGCCGCAAGTACGTCGAGAACTGGCCGATCTGGCTGGTCGTCAACATGGTCAGCGTGGGCTCTGTTCGCCTACAAGGGGCTGTGGCTGACCGTGGTGCTCTACGCGCTCTTCGCGGCGATGTCGCTGGCCGGCTGGCGCGCCTGGCATGTGCTTGCGCGGGCCCGCGCCTAGGCAGATGCAGCGTCATCATCGCCCTGCTCGGCGCCGAAAGCACCGGCAAGACCGACGCTGGCGCGTCGAGCTGCAGCAGCGGCTCGTGCGCGCGGGCGTCGACGCGACCGTCGTGGCCGAGTATCTGCGCGAGTTCTGCGAGCGCCTCGGCCGCACGCCGCGCGCCGACGAGCAGGCCGGCATCGCTGCCGAGCAGACGCGCCGCATCGAGCAGGCCGCGCAACGGCCACGCCGTGGTGCTGGCCGACACGACGGCGCTGATGATCGCGGTCTACAGCGAGCTGCTGTTCGACGACACCTCGCTCTACGCCGAAGCCGCTGGTGGCGCAGCGGCGCTACGACCTCACGCTGCTGACCGCGCTGGACCTGCCGTGGCAGGCCGACGGCCGCAGCGCGACGGCGCCCATGTGCGCGAGCCGGTGGACGCGCTGCTGCGCGCAGCGCTGCAGCAGGCGGGCCTGGGCTACAGCGTGGTCTACGGCACTGGCGCAGCCCGGACCGAAGCGGCATGGCGTGTGATCGCGCCCATGCTTGCCAGGCAGGGATTGGTCTCCATCGCCACCGAAGCCACGGAGACCCAGGAGGAGCGCCCTGCCCGCCTGCGGCCCTGGTGCCGCGAATGCCTGGTGCCCGAGTGCGAGCACCTGCTGTTCAAGCGTTCCTGAAGGCCGGCGCTTCGCGCCTCACTGCATCGAAGTGGGCGCCGGCGGCTGATCGCGCTCCGGCGTGAAGAGCGCGCCCACGTCGACCGGGTCGAAGCGGTAGTGCGGCCCGCAGAAATCGCAGCCGACCTCGACCCGCCCCTGCTCCGCCACGATGCTGTCGATCTCTTCGCGGCCCAGGCCGCGCAGCATCCGGCCAACCCGCTCGCGCGAGCAGGTGCAGGCGAAGCGCGGCGCCAGCGGGCTCGCCAGCGCGGGAAGCGCCTGACGTCTCCTCCCAGAACAGGCGGCGCAGGATCGTGTCCGCGTCCAGCGTCAGCAGCTCCTCGCGCGTCAGCGTGGCGGCCAGGATGGCGATGCGGTTGTAGTCCTCGTTGAGGCCGATCTCGTCCTCGTTGCCGCCGCTGGCCCTGCAGGTTGCCCTCGCCCTGCACCGGCAGGCGCTGGATCAGCAGGCCGGCCGCGACCTTGTCGTCGGCGGCCAGGATCAGCCGCGTGTCGAGCTGCTCCGACTGCAGCATGTAGTGCTCCAGCACCTCGCTGAGCTGCTTGAGCGGCTCGCGCCTGGTCGCCATGCAGCGGCACCACGCCCTGGTAGGGCTGCTGGCCGGGCAGTCTTGTCCTTCGGGTCGAGCGTGATCGCGCAGCGGCCCTTGGCCGTTCACGTTGACCAGCGCGTCGAGCTGCGCATGCCGCCGGCACCTCGCCCACCACCTTGGCGGTGGCGCGCAAGGCCAGGTCGGGCTGCACCTCGGCCACGGCCAGCTTGACCGGCCCGTCGCCGAAGATCTGCAGGACCAGCGCGCCGTTGAACTTGATGTTGGCCTGCATCAGCACGCCGGCCGCCGCCATCTCGCCCAGCAGGTGCGCGCACCGGCGCCGGAAAGGCGCCCGGCCGTGCTCGCGCCGCGCGCAGGATGTCCTGCCAGGCGTCGGTCAGGCGCACGAGCATGCCGCGCACCGGCAGGCCCTCGAAGATGAACTTGTGCAGTTCGCGACATGGGCGTCAGCCGATCTTCTTCAGCTGCGTCTGCGAAGCGCCGCGCGTTGTCCACGTAGTGCTGCGGCCTCGCTGGAACGCTGCGATCTGCTCCGGCGTCAGCTTGCGCACCGCCTTGGCGGGCGACCGATGATCAGCGAGCCGTCGGGGAACTCCTTGCCCTCGGTGACCAGCGCGCCGGCGCCGACCAGGCAGTTGCGGCCGATCTTCGCGCCGTTGAGCACCACGGCCTGGATGCCGATCAGCGAGCCGTCGCCGATGGTGCAGCCGTGCAGCATCACCTGGTGGCCGACGGTGACGTTCGTCGCCGATCACCAGCGGCACGCCCTCGTCGGCGTGCAGCACCGAGCTGTCCTGCACGTTGCGTGCCGCGTGCCGATGCGGATCGGTATCGTGTCGCCGCGGATCACGGCGCCGAACCAGACGCTGGCGTCCTCGGCGAGCTCGACGTTGCCGATCGACCTGGGCGCTGTCGGCCACCCAGGCGGTGTCGTGGATCTGCGGCGCGTCGTCGCCGAGTTCGTAGATGGCCATGGAAGCAACTCCTGAATGTGTTCGATAATTTTAGGGATGTCGCCGCGCGCCCGAGCCCTCGAGATTCTTTGCCTGCCCCGAGCCGCTGGACAAGGCCGCGCAGGCACGCGAATTGTTCGAACTTGCGAAGGCCGGCGCCACGATCGATCCCGAGCAGCGCTTCGACGAGCCACCAGGACTGCCCGGACGCCCGGCGCGGCCACGCACTCGTGGCGCCCGGCGCCGTGCCCAGGCGCTCGCCGTACACGACCGAGGGCCGCGCCGCGCTGCTGCATGCGATCGCCCACATCGAGTTCAACGCCATCAACCTCGCGCTCGACGCGGCATGGCGCTTCGCCGGCATGCCCGCCGACTACTACGCCGACTGGCTGCGCGTGGCGGCCGAGGAGGCGCTGCACTTCACGCTGCTGCGCGAGCACCTCGCAGACGCTGGGCCACGACTACGGCGACTTCGCCGCCCACGACGGCCTGTGGCTCATGACCGAGAAGACCGCGCGCGGACATCGTGGCGCGCATGGCCCTGGTGCCGCGCACGCTCGAAGCGCGCGGGCTCGACGCCACGCCGCTGATCCAGGCCAAGCTCGCCAAGCGCCGGCGACATGCGCGCGGTGGAGATCCTCGACATCATCCTGCGCGACGAGGTGGGCCATGTGGCGATCGGCAACCACTGGTACCGCTGGCTGTGCGAGCGCGAGGGGCTGGAGCCGGTGGCGCACTATGGCGTGCTGGTCGAGCGCTACCAGGCACCGAAGCTCAAGCCGCCGTTCAACAGGGCCGCGCGAAAGAAGGCAGGCTTCACCGACGCGGAGACTCGTACGACTTGATTGCCATCCCTCCGGGCGAGCGCCGGGTCGCCAAGCCGGCGCGCATCCCCCGGGGCGGCCAGTACCCATCGGACGAGGGTCGTCAACTCCCGATGAAATAGCGCTTCAGGCCGGCCAGGATCATCTCCACCGACACGGCAGTCAGCACCAGGCCCATCAGCTTCTCGATGGCGCTCACCATCGAATCGCCGATCCAGCGACGGATGCGATCGGCGGCCAGCAGCACCACGCCCGACACCAGCATGGCGCAGGTGAGCGCGCCGACCCATTCGAACATGCGATCAGGCTGGCGTGACGCCAGCAGCAGCACCGTGGCCAGGGCCGAAGGCCCCGCCAGCAAGGGAATGGCCAGCGGAAACACGAAGGGCTCGCGGTCGAGGTCGGTGGAATAGATCGACTCGCCGGAGCCGAAGATCATGCGGATCGAGATCATCAGCAGGATCACGCCGCCAGCCACCTCGAGCGAGCGCTCCGTCAGGTGCATGAGCTGCAGGAACGCTTCGCCGGCGAACATGAAGACCACCAGCGCCGCGAAGGCCAGCAGCACCTCGCGCAGCGCCACGATGCGCCTGCGCTCGGGCGCGACGCCCCGCATCACCGAGATGAAGATCGGCAGGCTCCCGAACGGGTCGAGCACCAGCAGCAGCAGGATGAAGGCCGAGACGAAGGTGTGATCCATGGGGCCAGGATTGTGGTCGCGGCAGGCCTGCCCGGACTCAGCCGCGCGGATGGTGCTGCGCATGCAGCTGCTTGAGCCGCTCGCGCGCCACGTGGGTGTAGATCGTGCGTGGTGGAGATGTCGGCGTGGCCCAGCAGCATCTGCACCGCGCGCAGGTCGGCGCCATGGTTGAGCAGGTGCGTGGCGAAGGCGTGGCGCAGCGTGTGCGGCGACAGCGGCGCGGTGATGCCGGCCGCGCCGCGCGTGCTTCTTGACGAGCATCCAGAACATCTGCCGCGTCATGCCCTCGCCGCGCGCGGTGACGAACAGGTCCTCGCGTCTGCTGCGCCTGCCGAGGATGGCGGCGCGCGCCTCGGCCAGGTAGCGCTCGATCCAGCGCGTGCGCCACCTCGCCGAAGGGCACCAGCCGCTCCTTGCTGCCCTTGCCCATGACGCGCAGCGCGCCCTCGTCAGGCCCACGTGCACCGTCTTGAGCGTGACCAGCTCGCTCACGCGCAGCCCGCTCGCGTACATCAGCTCGAGCATGGTGCGGTCGCGCAGGCCCAGCGGCGTGTCGACGTCGGGCGCATCCAGCAGCGCCTCGACCTGCGCCTCGCTCAGGGTCTTGGGCACGCGCAGCGGCTGCTTCGCCGACTGCAGCCGCAGCGTCGGGTCGGCCGTCGATCAGGCGCTCGCGCAGGGCCCAGCGGAAGTAGCGCTTGAACACCGTCAGCCGCCGGTTGGCGGAGGTGGCCTTGGTGTCGGCGTGGCGCGCCGCGAAGTAGGCGTGCAGGTCGGCTCTCGCGCTGGCGTCGAGCGACGCTGCCCGTGCGCTCGGCGAGCCATGCGGCGTAGAGCGTCAGGTCGCGCCGGTAGGCGGCCAGCGTGTTGCGACGACAGGCCCTCCTCGATCCAGAGGGCGTCGATGAAGCGGTCGATCGAGGCATGCTCGCTGGCGTAGGCGTCATGACGCCGCGGCCCGTGACAGGCAGCGGCTGGCCTGCGGGATGCCTCAGTCGAGCTTGAGCTTCTGCGTCTGCACCACCTTCTTGTAGACCTCGAACTCGGCCTTGATCTGCGCGGCGAACTGCTCCGGCGTGTTGGCGACGATGAGCGAGCCGGTGTCCTCGATGCGCTTGCGCACCGCCGGGTCCTCCAGCGTCTTCTTGATCGCGGCGTGGACCTTGTCGACCACGTCCTTGGGCAGGCCCTTGGGCCCGTGGATGCCGTAGTAGGCCATGCGGTTCACCGGCTCCAGGCCCACTTCCTTGAAGGTCGGCACGTTGGGCAGCACCGCCAGGCGCTGCGGCGCGGCCACCACGATCGGCGATCAGGCGGCCGTCCTTGATGAAGGGCAGCGCCGAGGGCAGGTTGTCGAAGATCATCGGCACCTGGCCGGCCACCGTGTCGTTCAGCGCCGGGCCCGCGCCGCGGTACGGGATGTGCGTGACGAAGGTGCCGGACAGGTCTTGAACAGCTCCATCTGCAGGTGGCCGATGCCGCCGGTGCCGGAGCTCGCGAAGCGAGTACTTGCCCGGGTTCTTCTTCAGCTCGGCGACGAAGCCCTTGTAGTCCTTGGCCGGGAAGCTCGGGTGCACCGCGATCACGTTGGGCGTGGCGGCGATGTTGATGATGGGCGTGAAGTCGGTGATCGGGTTGTACGGGGTCTTGGGGTTGATCGCCGGGTTGGCCGCGGTGGTGGAGACCGTGGCCATGCCCAGCGTGTAGCCGTCGGGCGCGGCCTGCGGTCTCGGTCGCGCCGATGAGCCGCCGCCGCCGGCCTTGTTCTCGACGATCATCTGCTGGCCGAGGGCTGGCCTGGAGCTTCTCGGCCATCACGCGGGCGACGATGTCGGTCGTGCCGCCGGGCGCGAACGGCACGATCAGGCGCACCGGCTTGTTCGGATAGGCCTGGGCCCAGGCGGTCGCGCTGATGGCGAGCAGGGCCGGCACGGCCAGGGCGGCCATGAGGTGTCTACGCTGCATCAAGAGAATCTCCTCGGGTGAGATGGTGGAACCGGTCGCATTGTCTACCTCAACGCGCTGCCTTGCGCACGGGGATTGTGGGAACTACGGATAGTGTCGCCCTCAGGGCCGCGAGCGCTGGCACACTCGGTCCCGACCCCAGCGCTCGCACTTCATGTCCGACGCCCTGCTCCTGCTGCCCGACTTCCTGCTGATCGTCTGCGGCTTCCTGCTGTGCCGCTACACGGCGCTCAACCGCACGGTCTGGGAGCAGGCGGAGCGACTGGTCTACTACCTCCTCTTTCCGGTGCTGCTGTTCAACTCCATCGTGCGCAGCCCGCTGGAATTCCGGCACCACCTTGCCGCTGGCGATCACCGGCCTGGTGCTCGTGGCGCTGCGGCATCGCGCAGCGCCTATGCGCTCAAGCGCGTGCCCGGCGTCGATCCGAAGCTGCACGCTTCGGGCGCGCAGGTCGCCTTCCGCTTCAACTCCTACATGGCGCTGGCGCTGGCCGAGAAGCTCGGCGGCCCCGACGGCGTGACCTGGATCGCCTTGCTGGTGGCTCTTTGCGTGCCGATCTGCAACTTCGCCGCGGTCTAGCCGCTGGCGCGCCACGGCGGCCACGCCTTCTGGCGCGAGATCGTCCGCAACCCGCTGATCATGGCCACCGTGGGCGGCCTCGTCGCCAACCTGCTGGGCCTGCGCCTCGTCGATCCGATCGCGCCGACACTGGCTCGCATCGGTCAAGCCGCCCTGCCCCTCGGCCTGATGGCCGTGGGCGCCGGCCTGAAGCTCGGCGGCCTGTGGGCGGGGCCTGGCCTGGCCGCCGGCCTGCTCGGCATTCGCCACCTGCTGCTGCCGGTGGCTGCGCTCATCCTGGTGCATGTGCTCAATGTGCCCGAGGCGCAGAAGCCCATCGTGGTGGCCTTCGCCGCGCTGCCCACTGCATCGAGCGCCTACGTGCTGGCCGCGCGCATGGGCGGCAACGGGGCGTACGTGGCGGGGCTGGTCACGGTGTCGACGCTTGCTCGGCATGGCCTCCATCCCGATCTGGCTCGGCGTGCTGCGACAGCCGCGTCTTGATGCTTTCTTGATGCCGCGCCGGCGCAATTTGCCGGCGTCTTGAGGGGCGCGTCCCTAGGATCCTCTGCAAAGGAGGGTCCTCGAATGGACTTCGCTTATCTCGCGCTGGTCGCGTTGTTCTTTGCCGCCGTCGTTGGCCTCGGCTACGGCTGCGCCGCGCTTCGGGGAGGTCGCAAATGAGTGGCCTCTACATCATCGGCGCACTCGTCGCCGCGGGCCTGCTGGTCTATCTGGTCGCGGCCCTTTTCTTCCCCGAGGACTTCACATGAACACCCAAGCCTGGACACTGCTTGGCGCCTACCTGCTCGTCACGCTGCTGCTGGCCTGGCCTCTGGGCCGCTGGATGACGAGCGTCATGGAGGGCCGATTCCACTTCGGCGCACGACTCGAGGCACCGCTGTACCGCCTGGCCGGCGTGAAGGCCGATGCCGACATGGGCTGGCTGCAGTACGCGCTCGGCGTGCTCGTCTTCAACCTGCTGGGCGTGATCGCGGTCTACGCGTTGCAGCGCCTGCAGGGCGCCCTGCCGCTTCAATCCGCAGGAGCTGCCGGGCGTGAGCCCCGACTCCTCGTTCAACACCGCCTTGAGCTTCGTCACCAACACCAACTGGCAGGGCTATGGCGGTGAAGCGACGATGAGCTACCTGACGCAGATGCTCGGCGCTCACGGTGCAGAACTTCCTGTCCGCCGCCACCGGCATCGTGGTGGTCGTCGCACTGATCCGCGGCTTCGCGCGCGCATAGCGCGCAGGCGCATCGGCAACGTGTGGGTCGACCTGACCCGCGTCACGCTGTGGGTGCTGCTGCCGCTTGTCGTTCGTGTTCGCGATCTTCCTCGTGAGCCAGGGCTTCGATCCAGAACTTGGATGCCTACAAGGAGTCCGCTCGAGCCGAGCTACCGCACCTGGTCGACGCCGAGCCAGCCGTGACGACAGGCTCCGGCAAGGACGGCGACACGACGCAAACGCTGCGATGGGCCCGGTCGCCTCGCAGGAAGCCATCAAGATGATCGGCACCAACGGGGGCGGCTTCTTCAACGCCAACTCGGCGCACCCCTACGAGAACCCGAACGCGCTGACCAACTTCCTCCAGATGGTGGCGATCTTCCTGATCCCGACCGCGCTGTGCTTCGTGTTCGGCAGGATCGTCGGCGACCTGCGCCAGGGCTGGACGGTGCTGGCCGCGATGACGGTGATGTTCGTGGTCGCGGTGGTCATCGCGACGCACTACGAGCAGCTCGGCAACCCGCAGATCGCCGCGCTGGGCGTTGACCGCCGTGCGGCGCAGCCGGCGGCAACATGGAGGGCAAGGAGGTCCGTTTCGGCATCGCCGCGTCGGCCTGTTTGCGGCCATCACCACTGCCGCCTCGTGCGGAGCCGTCAACGCCATGCACGACTCCTTCACGCCGCTCGGCGGCGCGGTGCCGATGGTGCTGATGCAGCTCGGCGAGGTGGTGTTCGGCGGCGTCGGATCGGGTCTCTACGGCATGCTGGTGTTCGCGATCCTCGCGGTCTTCATCGCCGGCCTGATGATCGGCCGCACGCCCGAATACCTGGGCAAGAAGATCGAGGCCTACGAGATGAAGATGGTCGGCGATCGCCATCCTCGTCACGCCGCTGCTGGTGCTGGTGGGCACCGCCATCGCGGTGATGAGCCGATGCCGGACGTGTCGGCGATCGCCAACCCCGGGGCGCACGGCTTCTCGGAGATCCTCTACGCCTTCAGCTCCGCGGCCAACAACAACGGCAGCGCCTTCGCAGGCTTGTCGGCGAACACGCCCTTCTACAACCTGATGCTCGGCATCGCCGATGTGGTTCGGCCGCTTCGGCGTGATCGTCCCGGTGCTCGCCGATTGCCGGCAGCCTCGGCGCCAAGAAGCGCCTGGCGGTGACCGCCGGCACCCTGCCCACGCATGGCGCGCTTTTCGTCGACCTTGCTGATCGGCTCCGTGCTGCTGGTGGGCCTGCTGAACTACGTGCCTGCCCTCGCGCTCGGACCGGTCGTCGAGCACCTCATGCTCTGGCAACACTGAGCAAAGCGGAATGACACAACATGACTCGCAAGACCTTCACCCTCTTCGACCCGACGCTGGCCCGGCCCGCGGTGGTCGACGCCTTCCGCAAGCTCGACCCGCGCGTGCAATGGCGCAACCCGGTGATGTTCGTCGTCTATGTCGGCAGCGATCTTCACCACCGGGCTTGTGGCTGCATGCACTCGCCGGCCAGGGCGAGGCCCGGCCGGCATTCATCCTCGCCGTCGCGCTGTGGCTGTGGTTCACGGTGCTGTTCGCCAACTTCGCCGAGGCACTCGCCGAGGGCCGCAGCAAGGCGCAGGCCGCCTCGCTGCGCGGCCTGCAAGAAGAGCACCTGGGCCAAGAAGCTGCACGAGCCGCACGGCACGGCTCGCAGTGGCACACCGATCGAGGCCGACAGCCTGCGCAAGGGCGACGTCGTGCTGGTCGAGGCGCACGACGTCATCCCCGCCGACGGCGAGGTGATCGAAGGCGTGGCCTCGGTGGACGAGAGCGCCATCACCGGCGAGTCCGCGCCGGTGATCCGCGAGTCCGGCGGCGACTTCTCGCGCGGTGACCGGCGGCACGCGCGTGCTGTCCGACTGGATCGTGGTGCGCGTCACCGTCAACCCGGGCGAGACCTTCGTCGACCGCATGATCGCGATGGTCGAGAGCGCCAAGCGCCAGAAGACGCCGAACGAGATCGCGCTCGACCATCCTGCTGGTCGCGCTGACCATCGTGTTCCTCGGCGTCACCGTCACGCTGCTGCCGTTTTCGCTCTTCAGCGTCGCAGGCGCGGAGGCCGGCGCGCCGATCGTCGATCACCGTGCTGGTGGCGCTGCTGGTGTGCCTGATCCCGACCACCATCGGCGGCCTGCTGTCGGCCATCGGCGTGGCCGGCATGAGCCGCATGATGCAGGCCAACGTGATCGCCACCTCGGGGCGCGCGGTCGAGGCGGCCGGCGACGTCGACGTGCTGCTGCTCGACAAGACCGGCACCATCACGCTCGGCAATCGCCAGGCCATCGGCCTTCATCCCGGCGCCGGGCGTGCAGGAAGCCGGAGCTGGCCGACGCGGCGCAGCTCGCCTCGCTGGCCGACGAAACGCCCGAAGGCCGCAGCATCGTCGTGCTCGCCAAGCAGAAGTTCAACCTGCGCGAGCGCGACATCACGGGCCTCGGCGCCCACGTTCATGCACTTCTCGGCGCAGACGCGCATGAGCGGCGTCGACCTGCCGGCGGCGGCCAGCGCGGCAGGTGGTGGGCGGCACGCCCGTCATGCCGCTGCATCGCCAGTTGCGCAAGGGCGCGGCCGACGCGATCCGCAGGCATGTGGAATCGCTCGGCGGCCACTTCCCGCCGCGGTGCAGGCCGCCGTCGACGACGTCGCGCGCCGCGGCAGCACGCCGCTGGTCGTGGCCGACGGCACCAGGGTGCTCGGCGTCATCGAGCTCAAGGACATCGTCAAGGGCGGCATCAAGGAGCGCTTCGCCGAGCTGCGCCGCATGGGCATCAAGACGGTGATGATCACCGGCGACAACCGCGCTCACCGCCGCGGCGATCGCGGCCGAGGCCGGCGTCGACGACTTCCTCGCCGAGGCCACGCCCGAAGCGAAGCTGACGCTGATCCGCGAGCACCAGGCCGACGGGCCGGCTGGTCGCGATGACCGGCGACGGCACCAACGACGCGCCGGCGCTGGCGCAGGCCGACGTGGCGGTGGCGATGAACACCGGCACGCAGGCCGCCAAGGAAGCCGGCAACATGGTCGACCTCGACTCGCAACCCGACCAAGCTGATCGAGATCGTCGAGACCGGCAAGCAGATGCTGATGACGCGCGGCGCGCTCACCACCTTCAGCATCGCCAACGACGTCGCCAAGTACTTCGCGATCATCCCGGCCGCGTTCGTCACCACCTACCCGCAGCTCGGGGCGCTCAACGTGATGGGGCTGGCGAGCCCGAGCGTCGGCCATCCTGTCGGCGGTGATCTTCAACGCGCTGATCATCGTCGTTCCTGATCCCGCTGGCGCTGCAAGGGCGTGAGCTACCGGCCGCTCGGCGCGGCGCGCGCTGCTGCGCCGCAACCTGCTGATCTACGGCGTCGGCGGCCTGATCGTGCCGTTCATCGGCATCAAGGCTGATCGACCTGCTGCTGTCGGTCGCTGGGCCTGGCCTGAAGAGGAGCCAGTTCCATGATCATCGCTTCTTCGTCCCGCCCTGACGCTTGTTCGTCGCCCTCACGCTGCTCACCGGCCTCGCCTACCCGCTGCTCGTGACCGGCATCGCCCAGGTCGCTGTTTCCCGCGCAGGCCGACGGCAGCCTGGTCGCAGCAGCGACGGCAAGGTGGTCGGCTCGTCAGCTGATCGGCCAGCCCTTCAGCGACCCGAAGTACTTCTGGGGCCGCCCGTCGGCGACCAGCGCCGATGCGCATACAACGCCGCCGCATCGCGCGGCTCGAACCAGGGCCCGCTGAACCCGGCGCTGGTCGAGGCGGTGAAGGCGCCGCATCGAGGCGCTGCGCGCCGCCGACCCCGGCAACACGGCGCCGGTGCCGGTCGACCTGGTGACCGCATCGGCCAGCGGACTCGACCCGCACATCAGCGCTGGCGGCCGCGCAGTACCAGGCCGCACGCGTGGCGCGCGTGCGCCAGCTGCCGGCCGAGCGCGGTGCGCGCAGCTGATCGCCGCCACACCGAAGGGCCGCTCGCTCGGCCTGCTCGGCGAGCCGCGCGTGAACGTGCTGCGCGCTGAACCTGGCGCTCGACGCAGCGAGACGCTGAAGTGGCACGCACTGCACTCTGCTGGTCGCATGGCCGTCCTGCCGGCCGCACGCCCGCCGTCGCCGCTGCTGGAGCGCCCGCGACGCCCTACGTGACAGCCGCTGACGGGACCCTGCATGTGACGTACGACGCTCGGTTCGGAACGAGGCCGCTCCGATCATGCTCATCTCTTCGTTGCGCTACAAAGGGGACAGAAGCTAGCCGAGCTCGGGCTGCCGATCAGCTGATACCTGAAGATACTCCGGCTGCGAATTCGTCTGGGTCGCACGCTGCGCTGACGCGCAAGCTGAGGAGCTCCGCGATGCAGATGAATTCGCTCCCTGGCTCGCCGCGGGGATGCGCTGCATGGCAACCAGCGACCGAAGATCCAGGAATACGATGAGCTGATCCACGCGGTCATGCACGTCGGTCGAGTTCCATCGCCGCGAGCTTCGTGTCGGCGAGGTCCATGCGTACGTCGGCCCGAATTTCGTGCTTTCGGTGCGCAACCGCAGCCCAAGGGCTTGCTCGGCGTGCGCGAGCGAGCCGAACGCGAGCCCGAGCTCCTGAAGCAGGGCTCGGCCTTCGTGCTCTACGCGCTGATGGACGAGATCGTCGATCGCTACTTCCCCGTGATCGAGGAGCTCGAAGTCCGAGCTCGATGCCATCGAAGACCAGATCTTCGAGCGCAATCGCGAGCGGCACCGAACGTCCAGCGCCTCTACGAGCTCAAGCGCCGGCTGTCGGTCCTGCATCACGCGGTCGCGCCCCTGCTGGAGGCGTGCAAGCTGCACGGGCGGGCGCGTGCCGCCGGTCTGCGCGAAGAGCGAACACTACTTCAGGGACATCGACGACCATCTCCGCCGCATCGACGCTTCGATCGGCACCATGCGCGATACGATCGGCGTGGCGATCCAGGTGAACCGTCTCATGGTGATGATCGAGGACTCCGAGACCACCAAGCGCCTTGCCGCATGGGCGGGCATCTTCGGCGTGGCTGACCGCCTTCGGCGGGCATCTGGGGCATGAACTTCGAGCACATGCCGCGAACTCGAGCTGCCCTGGGGGCTATCCGGCGTCGCTGGCCGTGATCGTCGGCTCGTGCACGTTGCTCTACCAGCGCTTCAGGCGCGCCGCGCTGGCGTGTGATGGACGCCGAACGCCCCGACCCGGACGCGCTCGCTCGAGCAGCTGCGAGCGCGACGAGGCGCGAGGCGCGCGCGCGGCAGGCTGAAGATCTTCTTCGGCGCCTCGGCCGGCGTCGGCAAGACCTACGCGATGCTCGCGGCCGCGCAGCGCGAGCGCGCCGGCAGGGCGTCGACGTGCGTGGTCGGCGTGGTCGAGACGCACGGCCGCGCCGAGACCGAGGCGCTGCTCGCCGGCCTCGAGCGCTGCCGCTGCAGCCGAGTCGCGTACCGCGGCCGCAGCGCTGCACGAGTTCGACCTCGACGCCGCGCTCGCGCGCAAGCCGGCGCTGATCCTGGTCGACGAGCTGGCGCACTCCAACGCGCCGGGCTCGCGCCACCCCAAGCGCTGGCAGGACGTCGAGGAGCTGCTCGACGCCGGCATCGACGTCTAGACGACGCTGAACGTCCAGCACCTCGAGAGCCTGAACGACGTGGTCGGCCGCATCACCGGCGTCGCGCGTGCGCGAGACGGTGCCCGACCGCGTGTTCGACGAGGCCGACGAGGTGGTGCTGGTCGACCTGCCGCCCGACGACCTGCTGCAGCGCCTGCAGGAGGGCAAGGTCTACCTGCCGCAGCAGGCCGAGCGCGCGCTGCGCAGAACTTCTTCCGCAAGGGCAACCTGATCGCGCTGCGCGAGCTGGCGCTGCGCCGCACCGCCGAGCGCGTCGACGACGACGATGCTGGCGCTACCGGCGCGAGCGCAGGCGATCGCAGCCCGTGTGGGGCACGCGCGAGCGCGCTGCTGGTCTGCGTCGGCCCGCGCGAGCACGGCGAGCAGACTGGTGCGCACCGCCGCGCGCCTGGCCGCGCAGCTCGACGTGCCGCTGGCATGCGGTCTACGTCGAGACGCCGGCGCTCGCAGCGCCTGCCCGACGCGCGGCGCGAGCGCATCCTGCGCACGCTCAAGCTGGCCGAGGACCTGGGCGCCGACGACCGCCATGCTCGCCGGCGACGATGCTCGCGCCGACGCTCGTCGCGCTACGCGCGCGAGCACAACCTGCTCGACGCATCGTGCTCGGACGCAGCGCGGCCGGCGCCGCTGGCGCGCTGGCGGCGGCACGCTGCGCCGAGCGCGCTGGCGCGCGCTCGGCGCGCCGACGTCGACGTCGCTGCAGGTCGGCCGCCGCGCGCACGACGCCGGCGCGCGCCGACGCCGGCAGCCGGCGACGCCGACCGCGCCGCGCACGACTGGCCCGGCTATGCGTGGCGCGCGTCGCCGTCTGCGCCGCGATCGACGCTGCTGGCGACGCCGCTGCTGCGCCGTGTTCGAGCTGGCCAACATCGTGATGCTCTTCCTGCTCGCCGTGGTGGTCGTGGCCCTGCGCTCGGGCCGCGGGCCGGCCGTGCTGGCCGCGTTCCTCAACGTCGCCGCGTTCGACTTCTTCTTCGTGCCGCCGCGCTTCACGTTCGCGGTCGAGCGACGTGCAGTACCTGCGTGACCTTCGCCGTGATGCTGGTGGTCGGCCCTGGTGATCGGCCAGCTGACTGCGCGGGCTGCGCTATCCAGGCGCGCGTCGCGCACGCGCCGCGAGGACGCGCGCGCGCGCGCTGTACGAGCTGACGCGCGACCTGTCCGGCGCGCTGCTCACCGAGCAGGTGGCCGAGATCGGCGCAGCGCTTCCTCGCGCGCCGAGTTCCACGGCCGAGTCGCGCTCGTGCTGCGTGCGCCGACGCCGACGACCGGCTGCAGGACGCCGGTCCGGCCGGCGCGCGCCCGGCCATCGACCGCGGCGATCGCGCAATGGGCGTTCGACCACGGCCGAGGCCGCCGGCCACGGCACCGACACGCTGCCGGCCAGCCCCACGCTGTACCTGCCGCTGAAGGCGCCGATGCGCGTGCGCGGCGTGCTCGGCGCTGCAGCCGCGCGACCCGGCGCCGGCTGCTCGTGCCGGAGCAGCGCCGGCTGCTCGACACCTGCGCCGCCCTGCTCGCCATCGCGCTCGAGCGCGTGCACTACGTCGAGGTGGCGCAGGACGCCACGGTGCAGATGGAGTCGGAGCGCCTGCGCAATTCGCTGCTCGGCCGCGATCTCGCACGACCTGCGCACGCCGCTGGCCGCGCTCGATCGGCGCTGGCCGAGTCGCTCGCGCTGAGCCAGCCGAGCCTGCCGACGCCGCGCAGCGCGACATGGCGCGAGGCGCTTGCGCGAGGAAGCGCGGCGCATGAATGCGACTGGTCAACAACCTGCTCGACATGGCGCGGCTGCGAGAGCGGCGCGGTGCAGCTCAACCGCCGAGTGGCAGCCGCTCGAGGAGGTGGTGGGCAGCGCGCTCGCAGTCGCTCGGCACGGCGCTGGCCGGACACGCACGTGCGAACCGAGCTGCCTGCCGACCTGCCGCTGGTGCGACTTCGACGCGCGTGCTGATCGAGCGCGTGCTGGTCAACCTGCTCGAGAACGCCGCCAAGTACACGCCGCCGGGCAGCATCGATCGACCGTGTCGGCGCGCGTGCAGCGACGAGCGAGCTGGAGGTCGAGCGTCGCGCGACGACGGCCCGGGCTTGCCGCGCCGGTCGCGAAGCAGGCGTTGTTCGACAAGTTCACGCGCGGCGTGCGCGAATCGGCGACGCTCGGGCGTCGGGCCTGGGGCTGGCCATCTGCCGCGCGATCGTCGAGGCGCACGGCGGCCGCATCTGCGGCCGAGGCGGCGCGCGAGGCGGCGCGTGCTTCCGCTTCACGCTGCCGCTGGGCACACCGCCCGACTGCCTGCCGCGGAGGCGGGCTGAGGACAATGAGGCTCGCGTCCGACGCCGCGCGCTCCACAGCAACATGACCGATGCCGCCACCGCCGCGCCCTGATCGTCGAAGACGAGCCGCAGATCCGCCGCTTCGTGCGCGCCACGCTCGAGGGCGAGGGCTGGCAGGTGCACGAGGCCGGCACGCTGCAGCGCAGGGCCTGATCGAGGCCGGCACGCGCCGCCCCGACCTGCTGGTGCTGGACCTCGGCCTGCCCGACGGCGACGGCGTCGACCTGATCCGCGACCTGCGCGGCTGGTCGGAGGTGCCGGTGATCGTGCTGTCGGCGCGCAGCGACGAGGCCGACAAGATCGCCGCCCTCGACGCCGGCGCCGACGACTACCTCACCAAGCCCTTCGGCGTCGGCGAGCTGATGGCGCGCGTGCGCGCCGGCGCTGCGCCGGCGGCACGCGCGGCGACGAGCGGCGACGCCGGTGTTTCGCCTTCGGCGAGGTGCGAGGTCGACCTCGGCGCGCGCATGGTCAAGCGCGCGGCGAGCCGGTGCACCTGACGCCGATCGAATACCGCCTGCTCGGCGCATGCTGATCGCACACGCCGGCCAGCGTGCTCACGCACCGCACAGCTGCTGCAGCGAGGTGTGGGGGCCGTCGCATGTCGAGCGACACCCACTACCTGCGGGTCTACATGGGCAACCTGCGGCAGAAGCTCGAAGAGCACCCGGCGCAGCCGAGGCATCTGATCACCGAGACGGCGGTGGGCTATCGGCTGGTGCCTAGTTCGGAACGGTTGGCGGAACTTGGCAGGGCTTGGGTGTACCAAGTCGTCGCGGTAGCTGCTGCGACCTATTCCTGGAGTTGTCATGAGCAGCGTCAATTCAACCGCCCCTTCCATCGACAGCCAACCCTTCGACAGGGACGAGCGATAGCCAGCCCCGCCGGTGGAGAAGAGGGCTCACGAGGCAGACCTGAGCAATCGTCTGGATGCCCCCGAGCGGCTGCTTCGAGATGACGAGCGACAAGGCGTATTCCGTGAGGTGAACTGCATCGATCCGGCCTCGAAAGACATGCTGCTGCGTGTATGGAGAGTCCAGGTGCATCGAACACTGCAGCGCTGTGGACTCAGCCTGATGCCCTTGAGTTCGCCCGGCCCCTGGATAACGAAGTCGCTGTTGCGTGTGCTACGATATCCGACGGTCGGCGCCGACTGAGTTGAGTGCTATTCACCTGCTTGGCGCAGAGAAGTAGCGAAGAAGCCGATCGACTCACGCTGAGGGCTGCAGAACCCGACGGGGTGGGCCGTGCGACGCTGCTTGCGGAACAGGGCGGGTGAACGAGCTGACGTTTTGCGGATCCGCAAGAAAGCGCTGGCCAGCGGTGCTCAGACATGCTGTGTGAAGCTTGGGGACAAGGGCGGTCGTGAACAAGCTGCAACTGACGCTCGTAGGGCGCGCTCGAGCATGACATCTCATACTCCGATCTGCGTGTGGCGGATGGTTTCTGACCTCCGCAAGAAAGATGCTCATTGAAGAGATCATCGTCACCCGCCGGAGCTGGGCGTTCATGAATACCGTCGGCTATGCCGCGCGCTCTGGGCAAGACCTACCGACCTTCGTCAGTTGGCGTCAGATTTGCGGCTAAACCCGGACGATCGTGTCATAACCACCGTCTGACGGCGGCCTCTGTGGGCAACGAGCTACTATACATCCAGACTCAGATGATGATTCCTTGGATTGAAGAGCGCGCTGAGGAAGCGAAGTCACCTGGCTTCGCGCTGCCCCGGGTGCGAGTCCGTCACCCCTTCGCGGGACGAAAGTTGCGCCGGTACACCCGGTCGAGTTCAGGCCCCTTGTCGGTATCGTCAAGCCCCGCTCGAGGTCGTCGTGGGCCTGCCGCATCTTTTCGCGAGGCGGGCTGTCCTGGCTGTCCGACGATTGGTCGTGCTCGTGAGGCAGGCGAGGTTCGCTTTCTTCCATGCGCTTGGCAGTGGTCTTGCCCTGACGCGGATCGGAACGGCTCTTGTGCGCTGACGAAGTATTGGCAGGTTTCATGGGATCTCCAGGCTGCGGCCCGCCCACGCAGGACGGCCTCCTGATGCAGCTTGGTCCGAAGCATCGCGTCGGTCTGTAGGCCGACACCGACGGCGCGTGTGGGAGCTTGCCGGCCTGCGCAGCCGAGCCCTGTCCCCCTACTCCGCTGAAGCCGCGGCCCTCGCCGCCGAAAGCCCCTCGATCCGCCGCGCCGCCGCCGACAGCAGGCTGCGCAGCCAGCGCTGCGCCGGATCGTGGTGCGAGCGCTCGTGCCAGAGCTGGTAGAAGCGCATGCGCGGAAACTCGAACGGCGCCGGCACGATCGCCAGCGGCAGCGTGCGCGCGAAGTGCTCCGCGAAATGCCGCGCCGTGGTGAACACCAGGTCGGTGTTGACCAGCAGATAGGGCGCCAGCTCGAAGAAAGGCACCACCACGCGCGCATCGCGCTGCAGGCGCTGGCTCGCCAGGAAGCGTCTCGACGCCGCCGCGCTGCGACTTCGAATACGGCAGCGGCACCACGTGGCGCGCCGCGAGGTACTGCTCGCGCGAAAGCCCGCGCGCGGCACGCGGATCGTTGCGGCTGAGCAGGCACACCACCTCGTCCTCCAGCAGCACCGACAGGTGCATGCCCTCGGGCGGCTCGGGCCAGTTGCCGATCGCCACGTCGAGCTCGCCCTCGGCCAAGGCGCCCTCGTAGTCGAAGTTCGAGCCGAGCGGCTGCACCACCAGCCGCGCACCCGGCGCCTCGCGGCAGAAGCGCTCGACCGCGGCCGCCAGGAACGAGGCCACCATGAAGTCGGGCGAGCCGATGCGGAAGGTCAGCATGCTCGATGCCGGATCGAACTCGCCGAGCCCGGCGCGCATCGTGTCGATCTCGTTGAGCGCGCGGCGGGCGTGGTCGCGCAGCATCAGGGCGCGATCGGTGGGCACCATGCCGCTGGTCTGGCGCACCAGCAGGGGGTCGCCGAAGATCTCGCGCAGGCGCTTGAGGGCAATGCTCACCGTCGGCTGCGACTGGTTCAGCCGGATGGCGGTGCGCGAGACGCTGCGCTCGTTGACCAGCATCACGAGCACGCGCAGCAGGTAGGTGTCCAGGGGATCGGTGGGGCGGCTCATCGACCAGTGGATATTCGATTTCCGTAATACCGCTTATAGCAGAGCGCGTGCGCCGCGCGGTGCTTTGTTGCGTAGTCTTCGGGCTTCGCAGCGAGCCACATACAGGAGACATCCATGAGCACCGCAAGCGCCGCACGCAACCCGGGTCTCGGCAGCCGCCCCCAGCGAGCTGGACCGCACCTACAAGAAGATCCTCATTCGCCTGATTCCCTTCCTGATGATGCTGTGGGTCCTGGCCTGGATCGACCGCGTCAACATCGGCTTCGTCAAGCTCACGATGCTCGACGACCTGCAATGGAGCGAGGCCATCTACGGCCTGGGCGCCGGCATCTTCTTCCTGGGCTACTTCTTCTTCGAGGTGCCGAGCAACCTGCTGCTGCAGAAGATCGGCGCCAAGAAGACCATCATGCGCATCACCATCGGCTGGGGCCTGACGAGCATCGCGATGATGTTCGTCAAGTCGGCCGAGATGTTCTACTTCCTGCGCTTCCTGCTCGGCGTGTTCGAGGCCGGCTTCTACCCCGGCATCATCCTGTACCTCACCTACTGGTTCCCGCAGCAGCGGCGCGCCAAGGCCTTCGGCATGTTCATGTCGGCCTCGGCGCTGGCCGGCGTGATCGGCGGCCCGCTGGCCGGCTGGATCATGACCTCGCTCGACGGCAGCAACGGCTGGCAGGGCTGGCAGTGGGTGTTCCTGCTCGAAGGCATCCCCTCCGTGCTGGCCGGCATCGCGACCTGGTTCTACCTGACCGACAGGCCCGAGCAAGCCAAGTGGCTCACCCCGCGCGAACAGCAGCTGGTGCGTGAAGACCTCGAGCGCGACGCCAAGTCCCTGGGCCATCGCGAGCACAGCCTGCTGGCCTCGCTGAAGGACTCGAAGATCTGGCTGATGGTCGGCATCTACTTCTGCATCATCGCGGCCAACTCCTCGCTGACCTTCTACGGCCCGACGCTGGTCAAGGAAGTCGGCTTCACCAGCCCGCTGGCGGTCGGCTGGATCATGGCGGCGGCCTACATCTGCGGCGCGATCGGCATGATCTTCAACGGCTTCCATTCCGACCGGCACCAGGAGTCGCGCTACCACTGCGGCCTCGCGGCCGTGCTCGGCGCCGGCTCGCTGCTCGTGGTCGCGCTGGTGCTCAAGACGCAGCGCCCTGCTCACGCTGGTCGCGCTGACGCTGGCCATCGTCGGCACGATGAGCGCGATTCCCGGTCTTCTGGCAGATGCCCAACCGCTTCCTCTCCGGCACCGCGGCGGCGGGCGGCGTGGCGCTGATCAACTCCATCGCCAACCTCGCGGGCTTCGGCGCGCCGTGGATGCTGGGCTACATCAAGACGGCGACCGGCTCGCTGTCCAGCGGCCTGCTGCGTGGTCGCCGCGTTCGAGGTCTGCGCCACGCTGCTGATCCTGAAGTTCATCCCGCGCCTGCACAGCGCCGGCTCGTCCACCAAGCTCGCCTTCAAAGCATGAACGCCACGACCGATGAATCTCGATACCGTCAACACACTGGACCGCGAGGAATTCGTCGCCGCGCTCGGGCAGCACCTTCGAGCACTCGCCCTGGGTCGCCGAAGGGGCGTGGACGCCGGCGGCCCTTCGCCAGCGTCGACGCACCTGCATGCCGCCATGATCGAGGTCGTGCAGCGCGGCGCCGCGCGACGACGCGCATCAGCTTCCTGCGCGCCCACCCGGAGCTGGCCGGCAAGGAGGCGCAGGCCGGCACGATGACGCAGCGACTCGGTCGCCGAGCAGGCCACCGCCGGGCTCGATGCACTGAGCCGCGACGAGTTCAGCGGAACTGCGCCGGCTCAACGCCAGCTACCGCGAGCAGCACGGCTTCCCCTTCATCGTGGCGGTGCGGCGCTATCGCAAGTCCGAGATCTTCGAGCAGCTGCGCCGGCGCATCGAGCGCGACAGCGAGACCGAGCTGCACGAAGCCCTGTCACAGATCGCCGCGATCACGCGGCTGCGCATCGAAACAAAGGTGGCCGCATGAACAAGCTGGATCAATTGGCGCAAGGCCACGGCCTTTCACGACGCGGCGCGCTGCGCCTCGGGCTGGCGATGGGCGGCACCGCGCTGGCGCCGCGCCTGGCGTCCGCTGCCGATGCGCCCGCCGCGGCTTCCGCAGGGCCGACCGGCCTGGCCGTCGCACCCACCTCGATGGCCGGCGCATCGCCCCGGCTGACCTTCCATGCCGTCGATACCTTCCACGGCGCGACCGCTGCGGGCCTGCGGCTCGAACTCTCCCGCCACGACGGCGAGAAGTGGAGCCTGCTGAAGACGGTGCAGGCCCTTGCGGGCGGTCGCCCCGCCGAGCCGCTGCTGATCGGCGAGGAGTACCGCAACGGCCGCTACGAAGTGCTGATGCACCTCGACGAATACTTCGCCCGCACGGGCGCCAAGCTGCCGCAGCCCTTCTTCCTGTCGAAGGTGCCGCTGCGCTTCGTCATCACCGACGCATCGCAGCGCGCCCACCTCCCGGTGCTGTTCTCGCCCTGGGGCTATTCGTACTACCGCGGCAGCTGAGCCCGCGAACAGGAGACAAGCAAATGGCAGGCATCTCGACCCATGTGCTGGACAACTTCACCGGGCGCCCCGGCGCCGGCATGCGCATCGACTTCTCCATGCGCGAGAAGGACGGAAGCTGGAAGCTGGTGAAGTCGATGACGACCAACGCCGATGGCCGCACCGACGGCCCGGTGCTGGCACCCGACGCGGCCGCCGTCGGCGAATACGAGCTGAGCTTCCACATCGCCGACTACTACGAGCGCCAGGGTGCGCGACCGGCCGACCCGATGTTCGTCGGACCGCGTCGTGCCGCTGCGCTTCGCGATCTTCGACATCAAGCAGCACTATCACGTGCCGATGCTGTGCACGCCGTGGAGCTGCTCGACGTATCGGGGGAGTTGAACCTCAAGGGAGCGCACATCCCTTCCAGCGTCCCCTCGATCCGGTTCACGCGCTCGGCCCAGTGCTGCAGGCTGCCGATGAGGCTTTCGGCGCCTACCTCGAAATCACTCAGCTCGGACTCGCAGGCCGCATCGGACACCAGCCGCAGCAGACCGCTCATGCGCGTGGCGATGCGCCAGCAGTCGTCCACCTGCCTGCGCAGCTCAGCATCGGCCAGCAAGGGCATCTCGTCGAGCTGGTCGGCCAGTTCCTCCATGCACGCGGACAACTCGTGCATGCCGGCGGCGAAGGCGCCTGTGTTCAGGCGCAGCGACAGGCCGGTATGCGCGGAGCAGGCGGTGATGAGCAGTTGGAGATGGCAGGCAAGGGCGTGGGCGGTGTCGGCCGCCCGTTTGATGAGCTCGCCTGCGTCGTCTGTATTGGATGTTTCGTCCACTGGGCCTCCCCGATCGCGCTTCGTTGAGCGCCACCCATCGAGGATGGGTGGCGACGAGACGCAGGTTGGCAGACCGGAACGCAAGAACCGGCAGGGCCCGAAGGCCCTCCCGCGCTCGTCGCCAAAAGAGGCCCGAGCGAAATAGCGCGCCAAAACAAAATGCCGTGACCACGGGGATGGCACGGCACGCGCGCCCTGCGTTGCGGGCTGCCAAGCCCGCGTTCCCGATGTACGGGAACAGGCCGGACTTTAAGCGAAGCGAGACGAGGAGACAACGGGGCTTGAGTGGACATCCAAATGCATGCCCTTAGCGGAGTCCGTAGCGCGGCAGTGAAGAGGCACGGCAGGCCAGGGTGCTGCGGCCATCCACAATCGGCCCGCTCCTGACCATCGAAGCGCTATCATTGATAGCATTCATGTGAGGTGCAACCATGGCTGACTTGCTGGTGCGGGGGGTGGACGAGGCGCTTGTCAAGGCGCTCAAGGAGCGAGCAGTCGCGCACGGCCGCAGCGCAGAGGCGGAGCATCGCGAGATTCTCGCGGCGGCACTGCGACGCCCGCGCAAGCGCAGCTTCGCTGCGGTGCTGGCCGCCATGCCGAATGTCGGCGATGACGCCGACTTCGATCGAATCCAAGGCGCCGGAGAGGCTCCACGTGTATTTGATTGACACCAACGTGATCAGTGAGGCGCGCAAGCGAGAGCGCGCGGACCCAGGCGTTGTCGCCTTCCTGCGCGGTGCGGCCGCGCAGGACGAGGCGGTGTACCTGTCGGTTGTGACGATCGGCGAGCTGCGCAGAGGCATCGACCTGGTTCGGCATCGCGGCGATGAGCCGCAGGCCAGGCTGCTGGAACGCTGGTTGGGTACCGTTCTGCGCGACTACGAGCACCAGATCCTCGCGTTCGATGCAGAGGCGGCGCAGGTTTGGGGTCGTATGCGGGTACCGAATCCGGAGCACGAACTCGACAAGCAGATCGCGGCCACTGCTCTTGTACACGACCTGACGGTCGTCACGCGAAATGTGCAGCACTTCCGTGCGACCGGCGTCAAATTGCTGAACCCGTTCAGCACAGTGGAGCGCTCACGCTGAGCTGCCGCTACCGCGCTTGCGCCAGCGCCCAGTCGATGTGCTCACGCACCAGCGGCGTGGCGCTCTCGCGTCGCTGGTGCAAGGCCCGAATGATGGCCTCGTCGCCCGTGGCTCGCAGCGCATTGCCCAGCCCCACCGCGAGGTTGCGCTGCCAGCGCTCGTAGCCGATGCGCCGGATCGCGCTGCCTTCGGTGTGTCGCAGGAACTCGCCTTCGCTCCACGCAAAGAGCTCGAGCAACGTGGCGCTGCGCCAAGCGGCTCGCGTGCATCGAAGTCCGGCAGCGGCGAGCGCTGCGCGTACTTGTTCCACGGGCAGACGAGCTGGCAATCGTCGCAGCCGTAGATCCGGTTGCCCATCAAGCGGCCTGAGCTCGACCGGAATCGGGCCCGGCGTCCTCGATGGTGAGGTAAGAGATGCAACGCCGGGCGTCGACCCGGTAGGGCGCCACGATGGCCTGCGTGGGGCAGACGTCGATGCAGGCGCTGCACGAGCCGCAATGCGCGCTCACCGGTTCGCTCGGCGGCAGCGCGAGGTCCACGTAGATCTCGCCGAGGAAGAACATCGAGCCCGACTCTCGATTGAGCACCAGCGTGTGCTTGCCGCGCCAGCCCTGGCCGCTGCGGCTGGCGAGCTCGACCTCGAGGACCGGCGCCGAATCGGTGAAGACGCGATGACCGAAAGGCCCCAGCCGCTCGGCCATGCGTTCGGAAAGCTTCTGCAGCCGCTGGCGCAGCACCTTGTGATAGTCGCGCCCTCGCGCGTACATCGAGACCACGGCTTCACCGGGCTTGCGCAGCCGATCGAACTCGATGGCCTGCCAGCCTTCGGGCGTGTCTTCGGGCAGGTAGTCCATGCGGGCGGTGATCACGCTCAGCGTGCCGGGCACGAGCTCGGCGGGCCGCGCGCGCTTGAGCCCATGCGCCGCCATGTAGCCCATCGAACCGTGAAAGCCCTCGGCGAGCCAGGCAAGCAGGCCGGGCTCCGCGCTGCCCAGGTCGACACCCGCCACGCCGATCTGTGAAAATCCGAGCTCATGCGCCCAGCGGCGAACATCCGCCAGCAGGGTTGCAGGATCGACGATCACGGCCTGATGCATCCCACGATTCTAGGAACCCTCACCCTTCATTGGCCCGACGAAGCCGCCTGCGAGGCTTTCGCCCGAACCCTGGCGGCCCAGCCTGCACTGCGCAACGCTGTTCGTCGAACTGCACGGGCCGCTCGGTGCCGGCAAGACCACCTTCGTGCGCCACCTGCTGCGCGCGCTCGGCGCCACCGGGCGCATCAAGAGCCCCACCTATGCCGTGATGGAGCCCTACGAGCTGCCCGGCCTCGATGCCTGGCATTTCGATTTCTACCGCTTCAACGATCCGCGCGAATGGGAAGACGCGGGCTTCCGCGAGGTGCTCACCGGCCCCGGGCTCAAGCTCGTCGAATGGCCCGACAAGGCGGGCGACCTGCTGCCGGTGCCCGACCTGCGCGCGGAACTCATGCCGCGACATTCCGAACAACAACTCGATGCAATGACCGGAGCCACCCTGCCAACGAGCCCGCGCGATGTGACGTTCATTGCTTACACCCCCACCGGCTCGGCGCTGCTCGAGTCGGTCCGCACATGAAACGTCGATCGCTCCTTCAAGCCTCCGGCAGCCTGGTGCTGTTGCTTTCCGCACACGAGATCGCCTACGGCGCGAGCATCCTCGCCGTGCGCGTGTGGCCCGCGTCCGACTACACGCGCGTGACGCTGGAAAGCGACACGCAGCTCGCCGCCCGGCATTTCATGGCCGGCAATCCCGATCGGGTGGTGATCGACGTCGACGGCCTCGAGCTCAGCCCCACGCTGCGCGAGATCGTCGGCAAGGTCAAGCCCGACGACCCCTACATCGCCGGCGTGCGCGTGGGCCAGAACCAGCCGCGCGTGGTGCGCCTGGTGATCGATCTCAAGCAGGGCGTGGCGCCGCAGGTCTTCACGCTGCAGCCGGTGGCCGCGTACAACCATCGGCTGGTGTTCGACCTTTATCCGACTGTCGAGCGCGATCCGCTGCTGGCGCTCATCCGCGAGAAGGAGCAGGCCGAGCAGCAGGCCCAGGCCGCGATCAATGATGCGCTGGGCGAGTTTCTCGACAAGATGAAGCGGCCGCAGCAGGCCGATGCGGCCGCCGGTGCACTGCCTCCGCCGCTTCCACCCGGCCTGCGCGGCCCTCCGCCTGCGACGGCGGCCATCCCGCCCGCGATGCCCGGCGCACCGGAGAACACGCGCCCCGGCGCGCTCTCCACGCCGAGGCCCGAGCTCGATGCCGTCACGCAGGGCAAGATCGACCGCCTGGTCATCGTCGCGCTCGACCCGGGCCATGGCGGCGAGGACCCGGGCGCGATCGGCCCGAGCGGCCTGCGCGAGAAGGACGTGGTGCTCGCCGTGGCGCGCAAGCTGCGCGACCGCATCAACGCCGAGCACAACATGCGCGCGATGATGACGCGCGACTCCGACTTCTTCGTGCCCCTGGGCCAGCGGGTGGAGAAGGCTCGGCGCGTGCAGGCCGACCTGTTCATCTCCATCCATGCCGATGCCTTCATCGAGCCGCATGCGCGCGGCGCGTCGGTGTTCGCCTTGTCGGAGCGCGGCGCCACCAGCAGCGCGGCGCGCTGGATCGCCAGCAAGGAGAACGCGGCGGACCTGGTGGGCGGCGTCAACATGCGCCACAGCGACCAGCATGTGATGCGCGCCTTGATCGACATGTCGACCACGGCGCAGATCAAGGACAGCATGAAGCTGGGGGACGAGGTGCTGGGGCAGATCGGCAGGGTTGGCCGGCTGCACAAGCCGCGTGTCGAGCAGGCGGGGTTTGCGGTGCTGAAGGCGCCTGACATTCCTTCGATCCTCGTGGAGACGGCGTTCATCTCCAATCCGGAAGAGGAGGACAAGCTGCGCAGTGCGGATTACCAGGACAAGCTGGTGGATGCGCTCATGTCGGGGATTCGGCGGTACTTTGCGAAGAATCCGCCGTTGGCGAGGAATCGGCAGTTGTAGAGGTACTCTCCGCTCATCGCGTCACTTACTCCAAGTCACTGCGCCCTGCGCTCACCAGCGACGATGCAGCCTGTGGCAGGTCGTCGCGAGCCGCATCCATGGCGGTATCGACCATCGCATCCCATTGAGCGCAAGGCGCATTCAAGCGCCGGAGAGCAGCAGCTGGCAAGGGACGCGGCGACCGGGGTCGGCATGTTCGAATCTTCCGAAGCTTCTCGAGGACTTCTTCGTTGAGGTCGAGCGAACGCTCAGGGAGCTAGGGGTCCCAACGATGCAGTTGACGTTCGGAGAGATTGAAATGGCCCCCAATGCAATGAGCTTCCGCAAATTCGTCGACGAGATGAAGGCCGTGGCCGAAGGCCGCAAGAAGGCGCCCGTTCGGGCAGACAAGCAGGTCTACGCAAACGAGGCCGCGCGAGTGTTCGCCCAGAAGTTGGGCGCCGCCGAGAAGCGGGCAAGGAAAGCCGCGCCCGATATCAACATCACGACTCTGGCAGGGGTCACCCGCCTCATGTCCCGAGACAACCAGGAACTGCTGCGTCTTATCTCCGAGGCGGAGGTGAGTTCAGTGGCTGAATTGGCCGTCAAGGCCAAGCGCGCGGAGTCCAACCTGAGCCGCACTCTCAAGAAGCTGGAGGGCATTGGCGTGCTGGAACTCGTTCCAGGAGAAGGTCGCGCCAAAGTACCGCGCATTGCGGTCAAGTCGTTCAAGGTGGATATTGACGTCATATCCGGGGCTGCACGGTCGTTTCCGCGGAAAAGGCCGAACAGGCCACCGGAAAGGCAGCAAGCCGGGCAAGTCGAGAGAGTCAAGGGCCGCAATGTCTCACCCGCCCCTGCAGCCGCCTGGGTCGGCAAGAGGTCAGCCGGAAAGGTGCCAGACAGCAAGGCGCGATGAGACACACCTTCCCGCGGCTGGAAAGCCCTAAGGAAACACCGGCATCGTCTTGTCGATGCCCTTGTCCACAGCCCCCGGATGCTTCTGCGCAATCAAGGCCTCGATCTCCGCCACCCTCTGCACCGGAATATCCACCATCAGCAGGATCTTCCCCTCCTCGATGTCCTGCTCGAAGGCCTTGAGATGGGAGTTGGGCGTGGAGACACCCACCAGCGTCGCCGCCCATGCCCCGAACATCGCGCCTCCGAGCACGCACAGCATCAGCGTGCCGACCCCGAACTCGTGCGCGCCGATCGGGTTGAGCTTGAGATACAGCCCCAGCAGCATCCCCCCGATCACGCCCAGCCCCACGCCGAGGAAGAGCGCCTGCCGCACATCGGTCTTCTGCACGAAGCTCGCCTCGTGCAAGTCGCCCAGCGAATTGCCGCGCCTCCCGAGGAAATGCATGTGCCTGTCCTCGACACGCGCCAGCAACAGGTCGTTGGCAAGCTGGATCGCGCTGGCCAGGTCGGGCAGCACGATGTACAAGCGTCTTTTCATATCACCTCCTTCGTCGGCAGATCTCGTGCGAAAGGTATACGGGTCTCGCGCGGCGTGTCAAATCGACCCCCCTCTCGCGCAAGGCTCAAGGCCCGCCGAAGAACACACCGCGGGTGAAGAAGGTGTAGCCGCCTTCCCACGCCATCAGGGCCACCAGCACCAGCAAGGCGCCCGGCGGCAGCAGGATCGCGTAGATCAGGGCCAGCCGCTCCCAGCGCATGTGCATGAACACCGCGACGATGAGGCCGGCCTTGAGCAGCATGAAGAAGATGATCAGCGTCCAGCGCAGCATGCCCTGGAGATGGAAGTAGTCGACCGCGTATGAACACGCGCTGAGGACGAACAGCAGGATCCACACCGCCAGGTACAGGCCGATCGGGTGCTCCTGGTGGCCATGGGCCGCTGGCGCTTGCTGAGCTTGCACGCTCGTGCTCGTCATGACCGCCTCCTCACCACAGGTAGAACAGCGCGAAGATGAAGACCCACACCAGGTCCACGAAGTGCCAGTACAGGCCCGTGATCTCGACGATCTCGTAGCCTTTCTTCTCGTAATGCCCCAGCAGCACCTTGGTGGCCACCGTCAGGAGGTAGATGACACCCACCGAGACGTGCAGGCCGTGGAACCCGGTGATCATGAAGAAGGCCGAGCCGAACTGGGCCGCACCCATCGGGTTGCCCCAGGGCCGCACGCCCTCGTGGATGAGCTTGGTCCACTCGAAGGCCTGCATGCCGACGAAGGTCGCTCCCAGCATGGCCGTCACGACCATCAGCGTCGCCGCCTTGACCCGGTCGCGCCGGTACCCCATGTTGACCGCCATCGCCATCGTGCCGCTGCTGGTGATGAGCACGAAGGTCATGATCGCGATCAGGATCAGCGGTATCGATTGCCCGCCTATCGTCAGGGCGAACACTTCGCTCGGGTTCGGCCAGGTGTCGGTGGTGGAGATGCGCACCGTCATGTAGCCGACCAGGAAGCAGCTGAAGATGAAGGTGTCGCTGAGCAGGAAGATCCACATCATGGCCTTCCCCCACGGCACCTTGAAGGCCGCCCGGTCCGACGACCAGTCGGCCGCGATGCTGCGCCAGCCCTCGTCGTGCGAGATCACGCCTTGGTGCGGGACCGGTTCATGGGGCGATATGGCGGCCATGGGTTCACCTGAATCCGCACAGGGCGGCAAATGCGTCGAGCGACTCGCGCGGGCTGGCCACCAGCGCAAACATGAGCAGCCACAACGCGAACAGGAAGTGCCAGTACAAGGAGCACATCGCAAGGGCTCCACGCAGCTTGGCGGGCGCAGCGCCCTGGCCTGCGTGAGCGACGACCACGCCGAGCGCCACGAGCCCACCCAGCAAGTGGGCGCCGTGCAGGCCGGTGATGAGGTAGAAGAAGCTGTTGGCCGGGTTGCCTTCGACGCCGTAGCCCCGGCCATTCAGGTCTTGCCACACGCCGAGCTGGCCGAGCAGGAAGGCGAGCGCGAACACCACGCCCAGCGCAAGGCCTCGCTTGAGGCCGGCCGCCTGGTCGCGCCGCGCCGAGCTGCTCGCCCACTGCAGGCACACGCTGCTGGCCAGGAGCAGAGCAGTGTTCAACCACAGCCGCAACGGCTGGTCGAGCGGCCCGCCCAGGTCGCCCGCCAGCGAGCGCCAATCAGGAAACTGCGAGCGCATCAGGTAGGCGATCGTCACCAGCGCGAACAGCATCGTCACGACCATCAGCAGCAAGCCGACGAACACCCGTGCGGGCGAGCGCGCGGAAACCTCCGGCCAGCGCGCTTTCGGGCTGCGGGTCGATGCCGACGAACTCGGCCTTGAACTGCGGGACCAGCTTCATCATTCACCTCCCCTGAGCGCGGGGCTCTTGCCATGCACCACCTCATGCTCCGGAACGTTCTGCGGGATGAAGTCCTCCGCCGCTCCGGGCACGCTGTAGTCGTAGGCCCAGCGGTGCACCACCGGCATGTTCTCGCGCCAGTTGCCGTGCACCGGCGGGGTGTCGGGCGTCTGCCATTCCAGCGTGGTGGCGTGCCAGGGGTTGGGGCCGGAGGGCTCGCCCTTGAAGTAGCTCCAGGCGAGGTTGTAGAGGAAGACCAGCTGGTTGATGCCCACGAAGATCGCCACGATCGTGATGAAGGCGTTGAGCTGGTGGGCCGACTCCGGCACGTAGGCGTAGTTGTCCCAGTTGTAGTAGCGCCGCGGCATGCCGAGGAAGCCGAGGTAGTGCATCGGGAAGTAGATGAGGTAGGTGCCGATGAAGGTCACCCAGAAGTGGACCTTGCCGAGCCCCTCGTCGAGCATGCGGCCGGTCACCTTCGGGTACCAGTGGTAGATGCCGCCGAACACTGCCAGGATGGGCGAGACCCCCATCACCATGTGGAAGTGGGCCACCACGAAATAGGTATCGGAGAGCGGGATGTCGACGCTCACGTTGCCGAGGAAGAGGCCGGTCAGCCCGCCGATCACGAAGGTGCTGATGAAGCCGATGGCGAACAGCATCGCCGTGTTGAGGTGTATGTCGCCGCGCCACAGCGTGAGCGTCCAGTTGTAGACCTTGATGGCGGTAGGCACCGCGATGATCAGCGTGGTGGTGGCGAAGAAGAAGCCGAAGTACGGGTTCATGCCGCTCACGTACATGTGGTGAGCCCACACCACGAAGCTCAGCACGCCGATAGCGACGATGGCCCAGACCATCATCTTGTAGCCGAAGATGTTCTTGCGGGCGTGGGTGGACAGCAGGTCGGAGATGATGCCGAAGGCCGGCAGCGCCACGATGTAGACCTCGGGGTGCCCGAAGAACCAGAACAGGTGCTGGAACAGCACCGGGCTGCCGCCCTTGTAGTCGAGCTGCTGGCCCATCGACACGATGGCGGGCATGAAGAAGCTGGTGTGCAGCAGCTTGTCGAACAGCATCATCACCGCGCTCACGAACAGCGCCGGGAAGGCCAGCAGCGCCAGGATCGAGGCCATGAAGATGCCCCACACCGACAGCGGCATGCGCATCAGCGTCATGCCTTGCGCGCGCGCCTGCAGGACGGTGGTCACGTAGTTGAGGCCGCCCATCGTCGCCGCGACGATGAAGACCGCCAGCGACACCAGCATCAGCACGATGCCCAATTCGGTGCCCGGCGTGCCGGGCAGGATGGCCTGCGGCGGATAGAGCGTCCAGCCCGCGCCGGTGGGCCCGCCCGGCACGAAGAAGCTCGCCATCAGGATGATGACCGCGAGGAAGTAGAACCAGAACGACAGCATGTTCACGTAGGGGAACACCATGTCGCGCGCGCCGCACATCAGCGGGATCAGGTAGTTGCCGAAGCCGCCGAGGAAGAGCGCCGTCAGCAGGTAGATCACCATGATCATCCCGTGCATGGTGACGTACTGGTAGTAGGTGTTGGGGTCGATGAACGAGAAGCGCCCGGGGAAGCCGATCTGCAGGCGCATCAGGTTGGAAAGCACGAGCGCGACGAGCCCGACCGAGATCGCCACCAGCGTGTACTGCACGGCGATGACCTTGTGGTCCTGGCTCCAGATGTACTTGGTGATGAAGCTCTGCGGCTCGTGGTGCGATGTATCCAGGGTGTCATGCATGGCTGGAATCTCTCTCACTTGCCCGAAACGTCTTTGATGAAGGCGATGACGGCCGCCATTTCCGGATCGGTCATGGGCGTCGGCGGCATCACCGGCGGGAAGCCCTGCACCACATCGGCGCCGGGCTCGGCGATGGATTTCTTCAGGTAGGCATCATCGACCGTGACCTTGGAACCATTGACCAGCGTCTCGGTCTTGCCGACGAGGCCCTTCCAGGTCGGCCCGACGCTGGTCGAACCGTCGATGCTGTGGCAGGCGATGCAGCCGCGCGCCTGTGCCAGCTCGCGGCCCTTGGCCACCAGCTCAGGGACCGGAGGCACCCGCGAGCTGCGCGGCCTTGGCCTGCGCCTGCTCCCAGGTCGACTGGCCCGCGAGCCACTTGTCGAACAGTTCCTGGTGCTCTACCACCAGATGCGCGCGCATGTTGTAGTGGGCGACGCCGCAGAACTCGGCGCACATGATCTCGAAGCGACCGGGCTGCGTCGGCTTGAACCACACCTCGGAGACCAGCCCGGGCACCATGTCCATCTTGACGCGCATCTGCGGCACGTAGAAGTTGTGCAGCACGTCCTGCGAGCGCTGCAGCACCTTGACCGGCTTGTCGATCGGCAGGTGCACTTCCTGCGCGTCGATCGAGGACGTCGTCGCTGGCCCTTCGGATCCTTCGGGTTCAGGCCGAACGGGTTCTCGGCGGTGACGAAGCGCACGTCGGTCGTGCCGAGCTGCCCGTCCTTGCCGGGGAAGCGAAAGCGCCACTGCCACTGCTTGCCCAGCATCTCGACCACCATCGAATCCTTGGGCGGCGAGATCATCTCTGCGTACACCCACAGGCCTGGCGCGAGCATCGCGACGATGCCGATGGTGGTGATGATCGTGAGCCGCCATTCGAGCCTGGAGTTGTGGGGCTCGTAGGCCGCCTTGTGCCCCTCGCGATGACGAAACTTCCAGATCGTGTAGGCAACGAAGAAGTTGATGACGATGAACGCGATGCCGGTGATCACGAGCGTGATCCAGAGCGTGTCGTCCAACAGCTGCCAGTTGGACGCGATCGGCGTCATCCACCACGGACTCAGCAGTTGGAAAACAACCGCTGCCGCGACGATGAGCACCAGCGCAACAGCGAGTGCCATACGGGTTTTCCCCTTCCGGATTGAACCGGTGTAGAGACGATGCCCGGCGGAATGCCTCGAAACATGCTACTTCAGATATTCAGCGAACTCCATACCCGGGCAGTCGGTTATTGACGTTGCCATAGGTGCGCCGGAAAACACAAGCGCGACACCCGCGAATCGGGGCCGCGTTTGCACTGAGGGCTTCGGGTAACCACGGTGCGCGCGAGCCGCGCGACAAGTGCCTCAGGTCGCGGCGCGGCGCGCCTTCCAGGCCCCGAAGATCGCGATCAGCCCCGGCACGATGATGAGCGCCCAGATGATCTTGTCCAGGTGCTCCTTCACCCACGGGATGTTGCCGAACAGGTAGCCGGCCAGCGTGATCCCCACCACCCAGAGCACGCCGCCGAGGCACGTTGTAGAGCGGTGAAGTGGCGGCGGGTCATCTCGGCCACGCCGGCCACGAAGGGCGCGAAGGTGCGCATGAAGGGCATGAAGCGCGCGATCACGATCGTGATGCCGCCGTAGCTTTCGTAGAACGCGTGCGCCTGGTCGAAGGCGCGCTTGTTGAAGAAGCGCGATTGCTCCCAATGGAACACCTTGGGCCCGAAGTAGCGGCCGATGGAGTAGTTGCCCTGGTCGCCCAGCGATCGCGGCAACCAGCAGCAGCCCCATGGCCAGCGGCAGGCTCATCAGGCCGGCGCCGCACAGCGCGCCCACCACGAACAGCAGCGAGTCGCCCGGCAGGAAGGGCATCACCACCACGCCGGTCTCGACGAAGATGATGAGGAACAGCAGCGCATAGACCCAGGCGCCGTAGTTCTGCACGAAGTGCGGACAGGTGCACGTCGACGTGCAGGATGAAGTCGATGAGGAAGGCGATGAATTCCATGGGCGGCGATTATCGCGGTGCCGCCGTGGCAGACTTCTAGCAATCCGCACCCATGAATGCCAGTGCCTGTCCTGCGCCGCGCCGCCCGATCCGCGAACTGCCCGACGAGCTGATCAGCCAGATCGCCGCCGGCGAGGTGGTGGAGCGGCCCGCCTCGGTGGTGCGCGAGCTGGTCGACAACGCGCTCGACGCCGGCGCCACCGAGGTCACCGTGCGGCTGCTGGCCGGCGGCGTGCGGCTCGATCGTGGTCGAGGACGACGGCGCCGGCATCCCCGCCGCGGAACTGCCGCTGGCGCTGCGGCGCCACGCCACCAGCAAGATCGCCTCGCTGCCCGAGCTGGAGAGCGTCGCGACGATGGGCTTTCGCGGCGAGGCGCTGGCCGCGATCGCCTCGGTCGCCGAGCTGGCACTCGCTAGCCGCACCGCCGACGGCGGCGCACGCCTTCCGGCTCGATGCCCGCTCGCGGCGAGCTGCGCGCCGGCTGCGCGCGGCGTCGGCACCAGCGTCGAGGTGCGCGAGCTGTTCTTCAGCACGCCGGCGCGGCGCAAGTTCCTGAAGACCGACGCGACCGAGCTGGCGCATTGCGTCGAAGCGGTGCGCCGCCATGCGCTGGCGCGGCCCGACGTGGGCTTCGCGGTCTGGCACGAAGGCAGGCTGGTCGAGCAATGGCGCCGCGGCCTCGCCGCGAGCAGCGCCTGGCGCGACGTGCTGGGCGACGAGTTCGTGCGCGCAGAGCCGTCGCCGTCGAGCGCGCGTGCGGGCCCGCATGCGCGATCACCGGCCGCGCCGGCATGCCCGATGCGGCGCGCGCCCGCGCCGACCAGCAGTATCGTCTACGTCAACGGCCGCTACGTGCGCGACAAGCTGATCGCCCACGGCGTGCGCGCAGCGCCTACGAAGACGTGCTGCACGGCCAGCGCCAGCCGGTCTACGTGCTGTTCATCGAGATCGCGCCGGACGCGGGTGGACGTGAACGTGCACCCGACCAAGATCGAGGTGCGCTTTCGCGATGCGCGCGAGGTGCACCAGGCGGTGCGCCATGCGGTGGAGGCGGCGCTGGCCTGCCGCGCGCGACGCCGCAGGGCGATGCGGCGCCCTCGCTGGCCTGGCCGGCCGCAGCGGGCGTGGCACCTGTCGCAAGCGGCTCGGCGCGAGCGTGGGCGCCAGCCCGCGGCTCGGCTTCGCGCCCATGGCCCGCACCATCGGCCAGCTGGTCCGCCGTGCCTCAGGTGCAGGCCAGTCGCCGCTCCAGCAGGTGGCGGCGCTGTATGCCCAGGAGACGCAGTCTCCAGCCACGGCGGCATCGACAGCTGCCGCGCCGCTCGGCCTCGCGGCCCGGGACGCCAGCGCGATCGACTGGAACGGGCACGACTGGCCGCTCGGCCGCGCCATCGCGCAGATCGGCGGCATCTACGTCCTGGCCGAGAACGCGCAGGGCCTGGTCATCGTCGACATGCATGCGGCGCACGAGCGCATCGTCTACGAGCGGCTGAAGAGCCAGCCTCGGCCGCGCAGTCGCATCGCAAGCGCAGCCGCTGCTGATCCCCGCCACCTTCGCCGCCACGCGCGCAGGAGGTCGCCACCGCCGAAGCGCAGGCCGAGCCGCTTGCGCACGCTGGGCCTGGAGATCACGCCGCTTCTCGGCCAAGCACCCTGGCGGTGCGCGCGCGTGCCGGCGGCGCTGGCCCAGGGCGACGCGGTCGAGCTGGCGCGCAGCGTGCTCGCCGAGCTGGCGCAGTACGACGCCAGCAACGTGATCCAGCGCGCCCAGCACGAGCTGCTGGCCACCATGGCCTGCCACGGCGCGGTGCGCGCCAACCGCAAGCTGACGCTCGAAGAGATGAACGCGCTGCTGCGCGACATGGAGCGCACCGAGCGCGCCGACCAGTGCAACCACGGCCGGCCGACCTGGCGCCAGCTCACGGTGCGCGAACTCGATGCGCTCTTCATGCGCGGCCGCTAGCCGGCACGTTCACTGCATCGACCAGCGCATGCATGGAACTTGAACCGCCCGTGCGTGATTCAATGCATGACATGAACAACACGAAGTCGTGCTGGCGCCAGGTTCGCCTGCCCCTCGGCGCCGCGGTGCTCGCCGCCGCCTTCACGGCCGGCTGCGCAACGCTCGACGAGCAGCAGCGCCGCTGGATCTTCCAGCCCAGCGACCGAGGCCTGGTGGCGGCGGCGCACAAGCGGCCGAGGGCATGGAGGACGTCTGGATCGCCTTCACTTCGCGCGAGAGCGGCAAGCCAGTCCGGCTGCACGGCCTGTGGCACCCGGCGCCCGATCCCGGCGCTCCGGTGCTGCTCTACCTGCACGGCGCGCGCTGGAACGTGACCGGCAGCGCGCCGCGCATGCGCCGCATGCAGCAACTCGGCTTCTCGGTGCTGGCGATCGACTACCGCGGCTTCGGCAAGAGCACCGACGTGCTGCCCTCGGAAGACACGGCCTACGAGGATGCGCGCGCCGCCTGGGACTGGCTCGCCGCGCAATCACGCGAGCAGCAAGCGCTACATCTTCGGCCACTCGCTGGGCGGCGGCCATCGCGGTGCGACCTGGCCGCCGAAGTGGACGATGCGGCGGGGCTCATCGTCGAAGGCAGCTTTCACCTCGATCGCCGACGTGGTGGGCACCTTCAAGTGGGGCTGGCTGCCCATGAGCGGCCTGATCACGCAGCGCTTCGATGCGGCGCGCAGCATCGAGCAGGTCAAGGTTCCGGTCCTGGTCGTGCATGGCTCGGCCGACAGGCTGATCAGCGCCGAAGCTCGGCCAGGCGCTGTTCGAGCGCGCGCCCGGGCCGAAGCGCTGGTCGAGGTCGAGGGCGGCTCCCACCACAGCACCAACGCGATCGGCCAGGCGAAGTATCGCGAGGCGCTGGCCGACCTGTTCGGGCTGGGTGGCCCGACCCTCACCGTGGCCGACTGATGCCGCATCGGGCGAGCGTGGTCCAATGGAGGGTCTCCAGCAGACACCTCCCATGACGCAACGTCCCAAGCTCTCGCTGCCGAGCGGCAAGTCCCCTTCGACAGACAAGCCCGGCGAACATCGCCGTGCCCCCGTGCGCGGGATGGGCTCGGCCCCACGCACCCGGCCCACCGCGGCCCAGGCCGAGGAGGCTCGCGAGCAGCGGCGCACGGCTGCCGCGGCTGGCGAGGAAAGGCGCGAGCCGGCTCGCCCCTCGTCCTCGCGGCCGCAAGAGGCCCGGCAGCAAGCTCGCTCCAAAGCTGCCCCGCCGGCACCGACGCGGCATCCGAAGACCCCTCCAAAGCCAGCAAGCCCACCCCTCGCGAGGGAAGCCACCCCGGCACCGAGCCGCATGCCCTCGCCCGCCCCATCCGAGCACGAAGAAGGCAGCCTCAGGCTCTCCAAGCGCATGGGCGAGCTGGGCCTGGCCTCGCGCCGCGAGGCGGACGAATGGATCGCACGCGGCTGGGTCCGCGTGGATGGCGAGGTCGTGAGCGAACTCGGCAGCCGGGTGCAGCCGCACCAGCAGGTCAGTGTCGACCCGGCCGCGCATGCGATGCAGGCCAAGCTGGTGACCATCCTGATCAACAAGCCCGTGGGCTACGTCAGCGGGCAGGCCGAGGACGGCTATGAGCCCGCGGTCGCGCTGGTGACGCCGGACAAGCATTGGGGAGGCGATCCCACCGGCCTGCGCTTCAGCCGCGAGCACCTGCGCAATCTCGCGCCCGCCGGCAGGCTCGACATCGACTCCGTGGGCCTGCTCGTCCTCACCCAGGACGGCCGCGTGGCCAAGCGCCTGATCGGCGCGGAATCGGAGATCGACAAGGAGTACCTGGTCCGCGTGGAATACCCGGCTCGCCAGGGCCCGGGGCCCTTGCCCTCGGTGTTCCCCGACGCCCTGCTCCAGCGCCTCAACCACGGCCTGTGGCTCGACGGCAAGCAACTTCGCCCCGCCGAGGTGCGCTGGCAGAACGAGGATCAGCTTCGCTTCGTGCTGCGCGAAGGCAGGAAGCGGCAGATCCGCCGCATGTGCGAAGCCGTCGGCCTGAAGGTGGTCGGGCTCAAGCGCATCCGCATCGGGAGCGTGATGCTCGGCGACCTGCCGCCCGGGCAGTGGCGCTATCTGCGGGGCGACGAAAAGTTTTGAGCATGTCCGAAGAGAGCCAGTTCACCGTCCCGCAATCCTTCATCGATCTCTTCGTCCTTGCCGGGCGCATCAAGCCTTCCGAGAGCCGCGAGGTGATTGCCGCGCGCTACGAGCTCTGCGAGGACATGGCCCAGATGCTGACGGAACATGCCCGGGCCAAGCTCTTCGAGCTCGGCATCACCGAGCGGGACGTCCTGGAGCGCATCCATGCCGGCCTGGCCGCCGGCGAGCAGTTTTCACCGGCCGAAGCGTGGTGGGTGGCGCGTCGGCTCGCCGAGTTGCTGGAGTGGCCGGCACCCGAGGCAAATAGTCCACTGAATCACTGAAATCGGTTCGGCGCTGGCCGCCCATTTCAATGCTTCAGTGGACTGGCCCTTGATCCACGCGTGGATTCAGTTCTCCGGCTCGCCCGCACCGCACACGCAGGGCGTGCCAGGCGCCTCTGCTACGCTCCCCGGATGCCCCCGCCTCCCGCAGTGACTCCCGCTTCCTCCTTGCCGCTCGCGGCCCCCCTGCCCCGCCCGAGCACCGCGGTGGTGATCCTCGCCCTGACCCTCCTCCTGGGCACCCAGCCGATCTCCACCGATCTTTATCTACCCACCCTGCCGTCGCTGCCTGCCGTCTTCGGCGTGCCGGTCGCGACCGTCCAGCTCACGCTGAGCGTGCTGGTGATCTGCTTCGGCGCCGGCCAGCTGGTGATGGGGCCGGTGGCGGATCGCTTCGGCCGCCGCCCGGTGCTGCTCGCCGGGCTCGCGCTCTACACCGCCGCCAGTGCGCTGGCCATCCCGTCGCCCGACATCGCCTGGCTGGTCGCCTGCCGCGGCGTCCAGGGCGTGGGGATGGCGGCCTGCGTGGTGTGCGCCCGCGCGATGCTGCGTGACCTCTACGAGCCCGTCGCGGCGGCGCATGTGCTCGCCCGCTCCTCGACCTGGATGGGCGTCTTCCCGATCCTCGGCCCCATCCTCGGCGGCTTCATCGAGACGACGGTGGGCTGGCGAGGCGCGTTCGCGGCCATCGCGCTGTTCGGCGCCACCGGGCTTGCACTCATCGCGCTGCGCTTGCCCGAGACACTGGCACGACCCAATCCCCAGGCGCTGCGCCTGCAGCCGCTGCTGGCGAACTGGGGCGTGGTCGCCAGGCACCGCGGCTTCTGGGCCTACACGGCGGTGTGGGCCTGCACCTATGCGGGGCTGTTCGGCTTCATCGTCGGATCGGCCTTCGTGCTGGTCGACGTGCTCGGGCTCTCGCGGCGCGAGTTCGGCTTCGGCTTCGCGATGGTGACCTCGGGCTTCCTGCTGGGCTCGGCCTTCTGCCGACGCCTGGTCCCGCGCCTGGGCCTGCAGCGCACGGTGCGCGTGGGAGCCTTCGTCTCGATTGCCAGCGCGGTGTCGATGGCCGGGCTGGCCCTGGCCGGCGTGCATCACCCGATGGCCATCATGGGCCCGCAGATGGTGTTCACCTTCGCGCACGGGATACACCAGCCGTGCGCGCAGATGGGGGCGGTCGGTCCCTTCCCCGCCCAGGCCGGCGCAGCGGCGGCCTTGTCGGGATTCGTCTGCATGGTGCTGGCCTTCGCCGTGGGCAACTGGATCGGCTGGAGCTTCGACGGCACGGTCTACCCGCTGGCCTTCACGGTGACGTTCTGGTCGCTCGCCACCGCCTTTGCGGCGCTGGTGCTGGTACCAAGAGTGGCCGGGCGGACATGAGCCCCGCCCGGCCGCCCGAAGTGGCTCGCTCCCGCTTGGCGGGACCGGCATGGGCCACGAAGGGGCCCCTGCGTGGCCCGTGCCGTAGGGTGCCCCAATGACCCCGACGCGCTACCTGTGCCTCGCCGGCCCCACCGCCTCCGGCAAGACCGCGGCGGCACTCGCGATTGCCAAGGTGCTTCCGGTGGAGATCGTCAGCGTCGATTCGGCGCTCGTGTATCGCGGCATGGACGTCGGCACGGCCAAGCCCACGGCGGCCGAGCGGGCAGCGGTGCCGCACCACCTGGTCGACATCATCGATCCGGCCGAGTCCTATTCGGCCGCGCAGTTCGTCGCCGATGCCAGGCGGCTGGTGGAAGAGATCCACGCCCGCGGCCGGCTGCCCTTGCTGGTCGGCGGCACGATGCTCTATTTCAAGGCCCTGCAGGACGGCATCGACGCCCTGCCCGCCGCCGACGCCTCGCTGCGCGCGGAGCTCGACGCAGACGCCGCGCGGCGCGGCTGGCCCGCGCTGCATGCGGAGCTGGCCCTGGTCGACCCGGCCACCGCCGCGCGACTGGCCCCCAACGATGCGCAGCGCATCCAGCGCGCGCTCGAGGTCTACCGGCTGACCGGGCAGGCGCTGTCGTCCTTCCATTCCGGCAGGTTCGCCAAGGGCGAGCGCAAGCCCGAGCCGCAGGCGCCGCTCGTATCGCTCGAACCTCGCGAGCGGGCGTGGCTGCACGAGCGCATCGCGCAGCGATTCACGGCCATGCTCGATCACGGCCTGCTCGACGAGGTGCGCAGCCTGCGCGCCCGCGGCGACCTGGGTCTTGCGCTGCCTTCGATGCGCTGCGTCGGCTATCGGCAGGCCTGGGAGATGCTGGACGGCCTGTACCCGAGCAGCGAACTGGCCGAACGTGGCATCGCCGCCACGCGCCAGCTCGCCAAGCGGCAGCTCACCTGGCTGCGGGCAATGTCGCACCGCGAGGTGGTGGCCTGCGACAGCCCGGATGCGACCGAACGCGTGGTCGAGCTGGCCCGGCAGTGGGCTGCCTCATGAGTCGCGAATTCCCCCATGGAGGGAGCGGGGGAAGTGTGTACGGTGCTCCCATGGCCTCGTCGCTGCTCATCGTCCATTCCCTCGCCAAGCGCTACGGCGACGCCGTGGTGTTCGAAGGAGTCGAACCTGCGGCTGGAAGCGGGCGAGTTCGTCGCCATCGTCGGCGAGTCCGGCGTGGGCAAGTCGACCCTGCTCAATTGCATCGCGGCGCTCGACAAGCCCGACGAGGGCTCGGTCAGCTTCCTCGGCGAGCCCATCAACGAGCTGCCCGAGGCGCGGCAGGCGATCTTCCGGCGCCGGCACCTCGGCTTCGTGTTCCAGGCCTTCCACGTGCTGCCGCACCTCACCGTGGCGCAGAACGTCACCCTGCCGCTCATGCTGCTGGGCGCACACCGCGGCCTGCGCAACGGCAGCGTGGTCGCGGAGGCGCTCGAGGCCGTCGGCCTGCAAGGGCTGGGGGAGCGGCTGCCGCAGGAGCTCTCGGGAGGCCAGCTGCAGCGCGTGGCGATCGCGCGCGCGATGATCCATCGGCCGGCGCTGATCCTGGCCGACGAGCCCTCGGGCAACCTCGATCCCGACACCGCCACCCGGGTCATGCAGGCCCTGGCCGCGCAGGTGCGCCAGCACAACGCCGCCTGCCTGCTGGTGACGCACTCGCAGGCTGCGGCGGCGCATGCCGACCGCGTGCTGAGGCTGACGCCGCGCGGGCTCGTGGCGCATTCGTGAATCGGCGGGAACGGCCATAGCCCAGCCGACAGCGGCGTCCGGCAGGCCGTCACGAATTCTTTAGCTTTTCAGCTCTGCTTGGACAGCACGACGTGCAAGGCTTTGGACGTGCTTGCGTGTTCCGTGCAGCGCAAGCCGAGCCGGGTCAGGTCGATGCCGGCAAGCAGGGCCTCGCCGCGGCCCAGCAGCGTGGGCGAGATCGCGAGGTGCATCTCGTCGACCAGGCCAGCCTCCAGGTACTGGCGCACGGTGGCGACGCCGCCACCGACACGCACGTCCTTTCCCTTGGCGGCCTCCCGCGCGCGCTCCAGCGCTTCGTGAATGCCGCCGGTGACGAAGTGGAAGGTCGTGCCGCCTTGCATCGGGATGGGCTCGCGGGCGTGATGAGTCAGCACGAACACCGGCACGTGGAAGGGCGGGTTGTCGCCCCACCAGCCTTTCCAGCTGTCGTCGGGCCAGGGGCCGCGCACCGGGCCGAACATGTTGCGGCCCATGATCCACGCGCCGTGATTGACGAAGCTGCGCTGCACGAAGTCATCGTCGACGCCGGTGCTGCCGTCCGCATTCCCGAGCACCTCCTGCTGGAAGGTGCGGGTGGGAAACATCCATTCGTGCAGCGACTCGCCGCCCACGCCCAGCGGGTTCTCCAGGCTTTGGTCGGGACCGGCGCCGTAGCCGTCGATGGACACTGCAAAGGCTTGAACCTTGAGCTTGGACATCTGAGCCTCCAAAAGATCGAGGGATGCTATCCAAGCCACGACGAACCAGGCGGCGCCGGTTCGACAAGGTGCAAGCGTTCAATCGTTACACGCTCGCAGGCCGCGGCGGCAAATGCCGACCGCGTCCTGCGACTCACCCCGCATGCCCCCGTAGCGGCGGGGCCAGCTGGGTGAAGGTGACGGTGCAGCGCTGTACTACCGCTGCAGGCGCGGGCCGCGGAACGGCATCTTGCCCATGGCCTGTCCCTGGCCCTTGCCCTTGTCGGTGCCGTTGACCGACGAGGTCGTCATCGCGAACGTCAGCACCGAGTGGGCCGTCGCGTCCGACATCTGGTCGATCGCCGTGTCGTTGTTGTTGTCGATGGTGTCGCAGGCCTGGTGATAGCAGCGGTCGTAGGCCACCCCCGCCGTGCCGCCGTAAACGACGGCCTGGGCATCCGTCTTGAACCCTTCGGCACCGGTGAAGAGGCCTCCGGCCGGAATGCCGACGTCGATGAACGGACCGTAGTCCGAGCGGCCATCGAATGCGGTCGGATCGGTCTGCAAGCCCTGGGCCGCGAAGTAGTCGAGGAAGACGTCCTCGATCACCTTCGAGCCGTTCGGGCCGGCGGTCTCCGTGGCGGACCCGTTGCCGTCATAGACGAAACGGACGAAGTTCGGCGAGCCGACCATGTCGAAGTTCAGATTGACGGCGATGTTCTTGATGTCACGCTGGCTCAGCCCGCTGACATAGTGCAGCGATCCGAGCAGACCCGATTCCTCGGCGCTCCAGAACGCGAAGCGGACCTTGTTGACCGGCTTGATGCCGAGCTTGGCCATCTGCAGCGCGACCTCGAGGATCACGGCGCTGCCGCTGCCGTTGTCATTGATGCCGGGCCCCTCGGCGACAGAGTCGAGGTGGGCGCCGACAACGACGATGCGGTCCGACCGCCCGCCCGGGGTGTCGGCGAGCACGTTCGTGGTGATGCGCTGCTCGGAGACCGTTTGGGTCTGCAGGGTGAGCACCAGGCCGCCCGCAATCAGGTTGTTGAGTTCCACGCCGATCGCGAAGCTGGTCGAGATCGCCGGAATCGTGGCCGGGGCCCCGAGCGTGCCGCCGAACATCGGCTCGCGGTCGGGGGTGTTGCCCTCGTTGAAGATCACCACGCCCGCAGCACCGGCCGCCGTGGCGTTGACGACCTTGTCTCCGAAGGTGCAGGTGCCGCGCTGGATCAGCGCGATATTCCCGGGAACGAAGCCGGCGAAGTCCGCGGCCTCGCAGCCGCTCGTCGATCCTCCGGTCGACGGCAAGAGCAGGTCGATCGCCTGGACGGGGGCGGTGACCAGGCCGCTGCCCGAGTAGTCCATCGTCTGCTGTTCGGTGCTGTACTCGTAGACCCGCCCGGGACGCTGCATGACGGAGGGCGCGAGCTGCTGGAAGAAGGCGAACTCGAACTCCTGGGAGGTCACCTGATAGCCCGCAGCGGCGAGCTGCCTGGCCACGTAGGCAGCCGACTGCTCATGCCCGGTGCTGCCGGCAACCCGCGTGCCCCCGTTTGCATTGGCGATGCCCTGCAGCGCGACCTGGTGGGCGCGCACGCCTTCGAGGGTGACTGCAGCGCGCAAGACCTGCCGTGTCGATCGACACGGCGCCGAATGCCGGTGCCAGGGCCACGCAGGCAACGAGTGCCGCGGGCACGCTGATCGCTTTGCGGAAGTGCTTCATCGAATCGTCTCCTTGTTCAGATTTGTTGACAGATCCAAGGTAAGGGAGCGAGAAGTATTTCCTCCCCCTCGTCGTTTGCCAACCGGCGTGATGCACCGCCCATCCATGTCTCGGTGTCTGGCCACGCGTTCCGGGTGGTCCGGGTCCGGCCCCTTGCCGTCCGCCACCCAGCCGTGCACACAATGGGCGGGTGACCCACGCCGCCACCTATACGGCATCTCCCCTGCTCGACCTGCTGCGCAGCTTCTCGCTGGCGGAGCTGCGCCACCATCCGCTGCGCCATGCGACTGCGCTGCTGGCGGTCATGCTCGGCGTGGCGCTGGCGTTTTCGGTGCATCTCATCAACCAGTCGGCGCTCAGCGAATTCAGCGCCGCGGTGCGCTCGGTCAACGGCGAGCCGGATTTCGAGCTGCGCAGCGCGCAGGGCGGCTTCGAGGAATCGCTGTACGCGCGCGTGGCGGCGCACCCGCGGGTGGCACATGCCAGCCCCGTGATCGAGGTCGAGACCTACGCGCTCGATGCCGCCGGCAAGCGCGTGCCCTTGCGCGTGATCGGCCTCGATGCGCTGGTGGCCGGGCCGCTGTCGCCCGCCCTCGTTCCTGCGCTCGACCAGTCGCGCGATCGCATGGAGCTGTTCTCGCCTGACGCGATCTCGCTCAACCCCGCCGCCCGGCAGCGGCTGGGGATCGCGCCGGGCGGCAAGCTGCGCGTGCAGGCCGGGCTTGGCTGGGTCGAGCTGCTCGTGGTGGGCAGCGTCAGCGCGCCGGGAGGGCCGCTGGCGGTGCAGGACATCGCCGGCACGCAGTCCCACTTCCAACGCCTGGGGCAACTCTCGCGCATCGACGTGCGGCTGGTGTCCGGCGCGGACGCCGCGCAGGTGCTGCGCCAGCTCGCGCTGCCGATCGGCATTCGCGCAGTGGCGCCGGACCAGGCCATGCAGCGCGTCTCGAACCTCTCGCGCGCGTACCGGGTCAATCTCACCGTGCTGGCGCTGGTGGCGCTCTTCACCGGCGCGTTCCTGGTGTTCTCGATCCTGTCGCTGTCGGTGGCCAAGCGTTCCCAGCAGTTCGCGCTGCTGGGCGTGCTCGGTCTCACGGCACGCCAGCGGCTCGCGCTGGTGCTCTGCGAATCAGCCGCCATGGGGCTGGCCGGAAGCGTGCTCGGACTCCTGCTCGGCACCCTGCTGGCGAGCCTCGCTCTGCGGCTCCTGGGCGGCGACCTGGGCGGAGGCTACTTCCCCGGCATCGCGCCGACGCTGCACTTCTCCTGGCCCGCCGCGATGGTGTATGGCGGCCTCGGCGTGGCGGCCGCGCTGGTCGGCGGATGGCTGCCGGCGCGCACCGCGCAGCGCCTCGCGCCCGCGCTGGCGCTCAAGGGGCTGGGTGAAGTGCGGCGGCATGGCGGGCGACGCGGCATCGGCCTGGTGTTGCTCGCCGCGGGCGGCTTGATGGGCCTGCTGCCGCCGGTGGGAGGCCTGCCGATCTGGGCCTATCTTTGCGTCGCAGCGCTGCTGGTGGGCGGCATCGCCTGCGTGCCCGACGGCGTGTCCTTGCTGCTGCGCCTGCTGCCCACGCGGCTGGTTCATCTGGACGCCTCGCTGCTGCTGGCGGTGGAGCGTGCGCGTCGCATGCGGCACGCGGCCACCATTGCGATCGCCGGAGTGGTCGCCAGCCTCAGCCTGGCGGTGGCGCTCACGGTGATGGTCGCGAGCTTCCGCAGCTCGGTGTCCCAATGGCTCGACACCGTGCTGCCGGCCGACCTCTATGTGCGCACGGCCATCAGCACGACCGCGGGCGACAGCGCCTTCCTGAGCCCCGGCTTCGTGAGCGCGGTGCGCACGCTGCCCGAGGTCGAGCGGGTGGACACGCTGCGGGTGACCTCGCTGAGCCTCGACCCCACGCGACCCAACGTGGCCTTGATCGCCCGCACGCTCGACGAGCCCGAGCGCGCCCTGCCCCTGTCCGGCGAGCTGCTGCCGTCGCGTCCCGGCGTGGTCAGCAGCTACGTGAGCGAGGCGATGCTCGACCTGTACGGCGCACGGCCCGGCAGCGTGCTCGTGCTGCCCTTGAATGGCGGGCGGACCTTGCTGTCCACCCATGTGCGCGGCGTGTGGCGCGACTATGCGCGGCAGCATGGCGCGGTGGTGCTCGCCAGCGCGGATTTCGTGCGTGCCAGCGGCGACGACCGCATCAACGACCTGGCCCTGTGGCTGAAGCCTGGAAGGGACGCGAGCGCAGTGCAGGCCGAGATCCGCCGCCTCGCGCCGGAGCCCGAGCTGATCGAATTCGCCCTGCCCGGCGAGATCCGCAGCGCCTCGCTGCGCATCTTCGATCGAAGCTTCGCGGTGACCTACTGGTTGCAGGCGGTGGCGGTGGGCATCGGTCTGGTGGGCGTGGCGGCGAGCTTCTCCGCGCAGGCGCTGGCGCGGCGCAAGGAGTTCGGCCTGCTGCGCCATCTCGGCTTCACGCGCGCGCAGGTGCTCGCGATCGTCGCCGGAGAGAGCGCCGCCTGGACCGGCGTGGGCGCGATCCTCGGCCTGCTGCTCGGCCTGGCGGTGAGCGTGGTGCTGGTGCACGTGGTCAACCCGCAGAGCTTTCATTGGACGATGGACCTGCTGCTGCCCTGGGGGCGTTTGCTCGCCTTGAGCGCGGCGGTCGTGGTCGCGGGCACGCTGACCGCATGGCTCGCGGGCCGCTCGGCCGCCAGCCGCGAGGCCGTGCTGGCCGTCAAGGAGGATTGGTGATGCGCAGGCGCGACCTCATGGTCGCTGCACCGCATCTGCTGGTCGCTGCACCGCGCCTGCTGGTCGCCGCGCCCGGACTGCTTGCGGCACGCCCGGCCCAGGCGAACGAGGTGCGCCCCGGCACGGAGCTGGCCTTTCCGCGCGACTTCGGCTCGCACCCGGACTACCGCACCGAGTGGTGGTACATCACCGGCATGCTCGAAGCCGCCGGCGCGCGCGACCCCTGGGGCTTCCAGGTCACCTTCTTCCGTTCGCGCGTCGATGTGGCGCAAGGCAATCCCAGCGCTTTCGCCGCCAAGCAACTCGTGTTCGCGCACGCGGCCGTGACCGACCTCGCCGCCGGCCGCCACCTGCACGACCAGCGCATCGCCCGTGCCGGCTTCGACATCGCGCGAGCCGACACCGGCGACACGCGCGTCAAGCTGCGCGACTGGACGCTCGAGCGCCAGGGCCCCACGCAATCAGGCGACTACCAGGCACGCATCGATGCGCGCGACTTCGGCCTGGAGCTGCGCATGCGCCAGACGCAGCCGGTGCTGCTGCAAGGCGAAGTCCGGCTTCTCGCGCAAGAGCCCCGAGCTCGCACAGGCCAGCTACTACTACTCGAAGCCGCAGCTCGCGGTGCTGGGACGCCTCACGCTGCAGGGCCGTACGCAGACCGTGCGCGGCTCGGCCTGGCTGGACCATGAATGGAGCGAGGACATGATGCATCCCGATGCGGTGGGCTGGGACTGGATCGGCATGAACCTCGACGACGGCAGCGCCCTGATGGCCTTCCGCCATCGGCGGCGCGACGGCTCGGCGGTGTGGGCGGGGGGAAGCTTCCGCACCGCGGGCGGCGCGCTGCGCGTCTTCGAGCCGGAGGAGGTGCGCTTCACGCCAGGGCCGACGCTGGACCAGCCCGCATTCGCGCGCGGAGTATCCGGTGCACTGGCGCGTGTTCACGCCGGCCGGCAGCTTCGAGGTGCTGGCCAGGCTCGACGACCAGGAGCTCGACCCCGGCGTGTCCACCGGGGTGGTGTACTGGGAGGGCCTGAGCGACCTGCACGACGCGAGCGGCGTGCGGATCGGGCGCGGGTATCTGGAGATGACGGGGTACGCGCAGGCCTTGAAGCTCTAGCAGCTTGTTGCCGTCGGTCGACGCTCGATAGGTTCGCTGTGGGGCAGGCTCGGCGGGCATCCTGCATCGCTTCTGGCAAATCGCTCCGGGCAAGGCGGAACTCTGGCAACCCCATCGTTACTCAATCGCGGGTCGACCATCGGCGGCGCTCAGCCGGGATGGTCGTGTTCTTTGCATTGTTTGATGGAGGGCAAGCGACATGGAGAAGGCCGGTTATGCAGAAAAGTACCTGAACGAGAACCCCGAGGCTGACGCAGCCTCCAAACGCTTCTGGCACGCAGGGCAGCAACATCTCCAGCGCGGTGAAGGAGCGCACGGAACTCGCCAAGATCAAAAAGACAAGCAAGAAGGCGAAGTGGGTGTGCGAGCAGCCTCCGGGGCTGGATCCGAAGGTCTGGAAGAGCTTGGTTCAGCGCCTGGAAAAGGCGGATCCGAAAGTCAGATTGGAAGAGAAAGGCGGAGTCTGCTGTGCCTACCCAAGCGACGTTTCGCATAGCGCGGCTGTTTCGAGCTGCCAATATCTTCGCCAAGCTGGCAAGCAGAGCGTCCTTCCGCCTGAATTGGCGCAGCGTCTGGCCGATCCCGGCCATGGGCAAGCTTTCTGGCAGACGTTGACGGTTTGCAAGCCCGAGCCCTGCTTCTCGAGCGGATAAGAATGGAGCTTTTGAGGAGTTTGCGGACACTTCTGGTGACCGCCTTGCTGACGGACGGCGAGCATGAAGGCGTCTTGAGCCTGCTGAAGCAAGCTCCGATCGCCGCATTTCGAATTCCTCTTCGAAGACCTTGCGAGCTTCGTTGGAGAACTCGCAGAAGCAAGGGCGCCACGCGGAGATCGCGAAGCTCGTGTCAAAGCACGTAGCGCGAGCGAGAAATGCCTTGAACAGAGCGTCGGACGAAGCGAGCCGCGAAGAGAAAGGCGACTCGGATGCGAGGAATCGAGCCTTGCATCTGTTTCAGGCCAGCCTGCAGTGCAGCGGTCAGGTGCATGTCAGACCGAGACACGAGAAGACATGGAACTTCGTGGTGCGCCTCGCGCGGCTCCATGAAAAGTGGGCTGACAAGCCGGAGGCCCGATGCCGCAGACCAGGTTCTGTGCCCTGATCGCTCCCAGGACCTGGGAAGGTTTTGCGATCAATTCAACGCCGAGCCCAAGGCCCTGAAAGCCAAGGCGGAACGCGGGCGGCTCAACCTGGTGTGTGGCTATCTCCAATTGGTGGATCCTGCCGACTTGGACGGACTGGCCAAGGAAGAATTCCTGCAGTCCATCGAGCTTCTTGCCCCTCTCGTTCCGGCATTGAAGACAAAGTGGATGGATAGAGAAGCTGACCGGCTGGAGGCCGAGTTGTTCAAGGCCATCTTCCGTGCACACATCCACGTGGAGCCCTCGACGTTCAACGCAGCCTTCAAGGCGGCCTACCCGAACGCCTCGGAGACCGAGGTGGGCTGTGCGAACTTCTTGTTCGATGCCTTGCGCAAGTACGGCCCTGGCCAAGTCTGGAAGGTCGAGGGTGTCGTCCATGCATTCGCGATGATTCCCTACAAAGCGATTCAGCAGGCCTTCACCCTGGTAGCAGGCAACCCATGAGCTTGCAGCCTGACGACCCTCGGACGTCCCCATGACCAACCTCACCCAACTCCTCTCCGAATATCTTGCCTCCGAACACCGCCCCGCCTGCCTTCCCGACAGCGCGGGCGTCTTCACGTTCGACGCCGGCCAAGGCATGCTCTTTTGCGCGACCGAACTCGAAGACGGCAAGCTCGAGCTGTTCGCCAGCCCCGGGTACATGCCGGCTGCGGAGCTGGCCTCGGCCGGTGCTCGCACCGGAGACGGCGACGACGAAGAAGGCGACGATGAAGACGACGTCGAGCTGGAGCGCTGGCAGGCCCATGGCCTCGACTGGTCCATCGAACTCGATCGCGAGTCGGGCCTCGTGACGCTCACCGGCCTCACGCTCGAAGCGCCCTGGAGCCTCGACGGCTTGGTGGCGGCGGTGGAGGCCTTTCGCGAGATCTACATCACCTGGGAAGCGAGGCTGCTACCCACGCGCGACCCCGAAACGGCCATGCCGAGGGCAGACGGGCAGGCACACGAGTTCGCGCCATACCCGCGGGTGTGAGAAGGCAGAACTCGACGAAGCATGGGCAGTGAAGGTCCGGTGCCGGACTCACCAACCCTAAGACCTTCCGGGCTGATCGAATCTTGATCGATACCCCGAGGACATCAGTGCCCTGAGGGCGGGCCAACGTTTCGTCCAGAACGGGCCGGCAGGGATCAACGAGGGATCGATCGCGTCCGCAACGTGGATTCCGTAGCGCTGCGCCACCTTGCGTCCGGCGTCTCGCAGGGCCAGGTGCTCGATCTCGCTCACGTAGCCTTGAAGAGGGCTTCGGCCGGAAGCGACCTGTCCGGCGCGTGCCTGCGGTAGGGCGGATCGAAGGAACTCCCTCCCGACGTCGATAGCCAAGCGCAGTTGCGCCGCACCTTTTTCGTTCTGTTTGTCCCGCAGCTTGTGCAGGTTCATCAGCCGGCTCTCGAGTACGTGGAGCGGGTGCATGACTCGGAAACGTGTCCCATCGGCCTCGACCGTCACCGCGCGTCGGCGAACGGCGTCCGCGTCGAGGCCGTAGACGTCCCAAAGCACGTCGACGTTCAGCAACTCGGTATCGCTCACATCCTTGTACGCCTGACCCACGAGCGCCGTCATGGCCTTCTCGCTCGGGACGAAGACCTTGCCCTGCAGGACCTTGGCATACGCCTTCACCCGATGCACGTTGGAGGCCGACGCCGTCAGGAAGTCCACGTCGTTGGAGATCGCGGGCGCATCTTCTTGCTCGACGAGAGAAAAGGCCCTGGCCCAGTAGATCAGGGCCTGTCCGCCCACGAGGACCTCGTCGTCCGACGCAGCCAGAAGAGCTTGCACCACCTCGGGTGGCGTCGGGGCCTCGGCCTTCCTCTTCACCACCCGGTGGAGTCCTCGTACTCGGCAGGAAAGGTGAACTTCGCGTTGCGGACCAGCTTGTCAGGAATGACAAACAGGGAGGAGGCCGGACGCTTTCCCTGCCGTACCTCGCGCGCCATTTTTTCGTGCTTCGCCCGGATCTCCGGGTGCTCGGGAAGGGGCGGTACCGCGTCTTCGCTTGCGTCGTCGCGCTCCAGCAATCGCGCGATTTCAGACTTCAGGTCGAGACGCGCATGCAGGAGCTGGCTTGCCTGCTCGGAAGTCAACCCGGCCGCATCCAAGGCAGCCCCGAGGCGAGCCCAGTACTCAAGTTGTTGCGCAAGCGAGCGCCCAAACGCTTGGCTTGCATGCGAAGCCACGTCGTAGAAGTCGTCGGAGATCCGGATGGATTGAGCCATTTCCTCACTCTATGTGGCAATTTGCCACACTGTCAAGGTGCAATGCGTCACGATTCGAACCGCCACGTTGACGGAGCGTGGCAGGCCCCGTCAATGCGCGCCGGCTGCGTCAGCGCCGCTGCGCCGGGCGCGGCCGCGTCGTCCACACCAGCGCGATCAGCACGAGGAACAGGATCGCCGACCCATAGAAGATGTCGTCGGCCGCCAGCGTGAAGGCCTGCTGGTCGATCAGTGCGGTTGATCTGCGCCAGCGCCTGCTCCGGGCTGAAGCCCGCCGCCGCCGAGCCGGCTCAGCGCATCGGCCGTCGCGGCGTCGCTGCCAGCGTTCAGCCGCTCGGTCAGGTGCGCATGGTGCAGGGCCGCGCGGCTCTCCCACAGCGTCGTGGAGATCGAGGTGCCGAAGGCGCCGGCGGTGATGCGCGCGAAGTTGCTCAGGCCCGAGGCCGCCGGCATGCGGTCCGGCGTCAGGCCCGACAGCGTGATCGCCTGCAGCGGGATGAAGAAGAACGCCATCGCCGCGCCCTGCAGCGATGGTCGGGCACCAGGATGGTCCAGAAGTCGGCCTGCGTGTTGAAGCTGCGAGCGCATCCACAGCACGACGCGCGAAGACCACGAAGGCCACGGTGGCGTAGCGGCGCGGGTCGATCTTGCCGATGGTTCTTGCCGACCCAGGGCGACAGCACGATGGCCAGCAGGCCCACCGGCGCCATCGCCATGCCGGCCGCCGGTGGCGGTGTAGCCCATGTACTGCTGCAGCCACAGCGGCAGCAGCACCACGTTGCCGAAGAACAGGCCGTAGGCGACCGAGATGCGCCAGCGTGCCCATCAGGAAGTTGCGCCGCGCGAACAGGCGCAGGTCGACGACCGGATGCTTCGTCGGTCAGCTCCCAGACCAGGAAGAACGACGAAGCCCACCGCCGCGACGACCGCCAGGGCGACGATCTGGCCGGAGTCGAACCAGTCGAGCTCCTTGCCCTTGTCGAACATGATCTGCAGCGCGCCGACCCACAGCACCAGCAGGGCCAGGCCCACGGTGTCGATCGGCAGCTTCGTGCGCGGCGTGTCGCGCTTGCGGTAGATCGCCCAGGCGGCCGCCGCCGCGACCAGGCCGACCGGCATGTTGATGTAGAAGATCCACGGCCAGGAGATGTTGTCGGTGATCCAGCCGCCGAGCAGCGGCCCCATCACCGGCGCGACCAGCGTGGTCATCGCCCACATCGCCATCGCCAGTGCCCGCCTTGGCCGGCGGATAGCTGGCCAGCAGCAGCGTCTGCGACAGCGGGATCATCGGCCCGGCCACGAGGCCCTGCAGCACGCGGAAGGCGATCAGCGCCTCCATGTTCGGGCGCCAGGCCGCACAGCCACGAGGCGAGCACGAACAGCAGCACGCTGGCGACGAACAGCCGCACCTGCGCCGAAGCGCTGCGTCAGCCAGCCGGTCAGCGGCACCGAGATCGCGTTGGCCACGCGCGAAGCTGGTGATGACCCAGGTGCCCTGCGTCGGGCTGACGCCGAGGTCGCCGGCGATGGCCGGGAGCGACACGTTGGCGATCGAGCGTGTCGAGCACGTTCATGAAGGTCGCCAGCGACAGCGCGATCGTGCCCAGCACGAGCGCCGACCCTTGCAGCGGCGGCAAGCGCGGCTGGCCGCCGGGCGGTGAGCGACGGACGGCTCACGGCGATGCTGCGGCTTCAGCGCGACTGCGGCTGCGCAGTGCAGCCGGCGGCGCCGAGGCGACGCGCCGGCCTGCCGCCGTGCGCGTCGGCGGCGCTTGAGCGGACGGCCGAGGTTGGCGGCGATGATGCGTCGCACGTCGTGCGTCGGCCTCGCTTGCCGACCTGCGTCGAACACCAGCGTCTGCGCCACCGGCTCGCTGCGCGCGGCGCTCGGCCAGCGTCTTGCCCGTCCGGTCGCTCACATCGACCTGCGCCTCCATCGACAGGCCGACGCGCAGCGGATGCTCGGCGAGTTGCGCCGGATCGAGCGCGACCCGCACCGGCACGCGCTGCACCACCTTGATCCAGTTGCCGGTGGCGTTCTGCGCCGGCAGCAGCGCGAAGGCCGCGCCGGTGCCGGCGCCCAGCCCGTCGACCGTGCCGTGGTACTCGACCTTGTTGCCGTAGACGTCGGCCTCCAGCGTCACCGGCTGGCCGATGCGGATGTTGCGCAGCTGGCCTTCCTTGAAGTTGGCGTCGACCCACACCTGGTTGCAGCGGCACGATCGACATCAGCGGCGCGCCGGCCTGCACGCGCTGGCCGAGCTGCACGCTGCGCTTGGCGACATAGCCGTCGACCGGCGCGGGCAGGTCGGCGCGCCTGCAGCGCGAGATAGGCCTCGCGCACGCGCGCCGCGGCGCGCTGCACGTTGGGGTGCTCCTCGACGGTGGTGCCGTCGGTCAGCGACTGGTTGCGAGGCCAGCTGCTCGCGCGCGGCGGCCAGCGGCCGACTGCGCCGCCGTCACCGCGCTGCTGCGCGGCCGCGAGCTGCGCCGTGCGCGTGGTTGAACTCCTCCTTGCCGACCGCGCCGGTGGCCGACCAGCGGCTCGCGGCGGGCGACGTCGTCGCTGGCGCGCGCGACATCGCTCTGCGCACGCGCCACGTCGGCTTCGCGCAGCGCGATCTGCGCCTTCAGGGTGCCGTTGTTGGCGTACAGCGTGCGCACTTCGCGCACCGTCTGCGCCAGCTGGGCCTCGGCCTGGTCGAGCGCGAGCTGCGCGTCGGCCGGGATCGAGCCGCACCAGCGGCTGGCCGGCCTTGACGAAGTCGGTGTCGTCGGCATGGATGGCCAGCACCGTGCCGCCGACCTGCGGCGTGATCTGCACCACGTTGCCCTGCACATAGGCGTTGTCGGTGCTCTCGTAGTGGCGCAACACCATGCCAGTAGTAGGTGCCCCACGCGGCGCCGGCCAGCAGGACGGCGGAGGCCAGCACCGTCAATCCCAGCTTGCGTGATCGGCTCGGAGCGGCACTTTCGGCCTTGGCTTCAGACATGTTGTTTCTCGCTTCTTTCGAATGGGTTCAGCGGGCAGCCACGGCGGCGCCGGCTTGTTGTGCTTGTTGTTCCTGCTGCGCCACGTAGCCGCCGCCGAGCGCGCGCATCAGGCCCACTTGCACGTCCAGCGCGCGGGCCTTGAGGTCGGTGGCCAGGCGACGCTGCGCCAGCACGTTGTTCTCGGCGGTGAGCACGGTGAGGTAGTTGCCGAGGCCGGCGCGATAGCGCTGCACGGCCAGGTCGTAGGCGCTCTCGGCCGCGGCCTGCGTGGCCGCCTGCTCGCGCTGCTGGCGCTCGATCGATTGCGCCGAGGAGATCTGGTCGGCCACGTCGCGCACGGCGTCGAGCACGGCGGCGTTGTAGCTCTCCACCGCCGCGTCGAGGTCGGCGGTCTTGCCGCGCAGGCTGGCGCGCAGCCGGCCGGCATCGAAGATCGGCAGGTGGATGGCCGGGCCGATGCCGTACTGACTTGCTGCCCGACTCGACGAGGCGGTCGAGCCCGATGCTGTTGAAGCCGGCAAAGGCGATGAGGTTGATGTTGGGATAGAACTCGGCCTTCGCCGCCTTCACGTCCTTGGTCGCGGCTTCGACGCGCCAGCGCGCCGCCTCGATGTCGGCACGGCGGCCCAGCAGGTCGGCGGGCACCTGGGCCGGCAGCGGAGCGGCCGCCACGCTCTTCAGGCGCGGGCTCAGCTCGTCGAGCGCGCCCGGCGGCCTGCGACGACAAGGCCGCCAGCGCATGGCGCGTCAAGCGCCTGCTGCTCGTCCAGGGCTTCGATCTGCTGGCGCATCTCGGGCAGGCCCGCCTTCGCCCTGGCGCAGTTCCACGTTGGTGTCGAGCCCGGCCTGCACGCGCTGGCGGATCAGCGACAGCACCTCCTCGCGCTGGGCCAGGGTGCGGGTCGCAACTTCGCGCTGGTCTTCCAGGCGGGCCAGCTGCACGTAGAGCGCGCGCCACGTTGGCCGCCAGCAGCAGGCGCGCCGCCTCGACGTCGGCCGCCGCCGCCCGCTCGGCGCCTATCGCGGCCTCGAGCGCAGCGCGGTTCTTGCCGAAGAAATCGAGCTCCCAGGAGGCGGTGGCCTGCAGCGTGCCGCTGGTGCTCATCGAGCCGGCGAGCGGCGGCGGCACCAGGCCGTGCTCGGAGTAGCGCTGGCGGGTCGCCTCGAAGACACCGTTGACCTGCGGCGCGCGCGCGGCATCGGCGCCTTCGGCCGCAGCGACCGGCGCGCTCCAGGCGCGACTGGGCGATCCTGAGGCTGGGGTTGCCGGCAAGGCGTGCGCTCGACCAGGGCGTCGAGCCGCGGCTCGCCGAAGCCGCGCCACCAGGTGCTGTCCAGCGCCGGGCGAGGCGGCAGCGCTCTCCAGTCCGGCGGCAGCGGGCGCGACCATCCGGGCCTTCGAGTCGATGCCTGAATAGCTGGCGCATCCCGCGAGCACGGCCAGGGCAGCCGAGGCAAGCGCCAACGGCGCACGGCGCTTGGAGGAGGTCGGTTGCTTCATTGGGATCCGAGACATTTGCTAGAGCTTTATTTGCTTAGGCAAGCATATAGGTCAAAAAAAAGGCCTTGCGAGGCAGTGCGCTGCTCACTCGGCGTCCCGCAGGCTTTCGCGCATTGGCCAGCATGCGGCGCAGGTAGCCCTTCAAGGCTTGCCACTCTGTCTTGGAGAAGCCGGCGAGATGCGCATTCATCACCTCGGCCAGCACGGCGGGCACTTCCGAGGCGAGCTGCTGCCCCTCGGGCGTCAACTCGAGCTGCACGACGCGACGGTCTTCGGTGGCGCGCACGCGCCGCAGCAGGCCCTTGGTCTCCAGCCGGTCGAGCAGGCGCGTCATGGCGCCGGCGTCCATCTGGCTCTGGCGGGCCAGTTCGGCCACCGTGGTCGCTTCGCCGATGTAGATCTTGTAGAGCGGCAGCCACTGGGCATTGGTGAGGCCGCCGGGCGCCAGGCGCTTCTCGACGCTCTGGGCGATCACGCCCGAGCACGCGCTTCATCAGGTAGCCCACGCTCTCCTCGGCCGTGTAGTCCTCGGCGCGATAGAAATTGGCAGGAGCGGGTGGGCGGGCCATGGTTTTCAGAGATGTCGTCAATGGGATTCTGCGGAATGATTTGGAATATAGATGCCTAGGCAAATACTGTCAAGTCAAGTCTTTTCCTGCTGCCGCGGGGAGCCACTCTCCCCCCTACACTTGCCTGATGCCCGAAACCGCGACCCTCGCCAGTTCATCATTGCCCGCCGAGGCGCCCGCCGACAAGCGCTCGGTCCGGCCGCTGGCGGGCTTGCTGCCTTTCCTGAGGCCCTACCGAGGCCGCATCGCGCTTGCCGCCTTGTTCCTCGTGCTCGCCGCGCTGGCCACGCTGGTCTTCCCGCTCGCGCTGCGCGGGCTGATCGACCAGGGCCTGGTGGCCGCCGACCCCGGGGAGCGCGTGATGGCGCTGCGGGAGCATTTCCTCGAGCTGTTCGCGGTGGGGGTGGCGCTCGGCATCTTCTCGGCGGCGCGCTTCTACATGGTCAGCTGGCTCGGCGAGCGCATCACCGCCGACCTGCGCAACGCGGTCTATGGCCACGTCATCTCGCAAAGCCCGGAGTTCTTCGAGACCACGCAGACCGGCGAGGTGCTGTCGCGCCTGACCACCGACACCACGCTGGTGCAGACGGTGGTGGGCTCGAGCCTGTCGATGGGCTTGCGCAACTCGGTGATGGGCCTCGGCGCGCTCATCATGCTGATCGTGACCAACCCGCATGTGATGACCTAGGTGCTGGGCATCATGGTGCTGGCCTTGCTGCCCGCGCTGGTGATCGGCCGCCGCGTGCGCAAGCTCTCGCGAGCGAGCCAGGACCGCGTGGCCGATTCGAGCGCGATCGCAGCGGAGGTGCTCAACGCCATCCCCGTGGTGCAAAGCTACACCGCCCAGCCGCGCGAGGAGCAGCGCTTCAACGAAGCGACCGAGCGCGCCTTCCTGACCGCCGTTCGACGCACCCGCATGCGGGCGGTGCTGGTGGCCTTCGTCATCATCGCCAACTTCGCCGCGCTGCTGTGGGGCATCTACCGGGCACGCAGGCGGTGCTGGCCGGCGAGATCAGCGCCGGCCACCTGGGGCAGACGGTGGTGTTCGTGATCATCCTGGTCGGCTCGGTGGCGGTGCTCTCCGAGGTGTAGGGCGACCTGCTTCGCGCCGCCGGCGCGACCGAGCGGCTGATGGAGCTGCTTGCACACGAGCTCGCCGATCGACTCGCCGGCCCGCCCGGTGCCGATGCCGGCGGCAAGGGGCGGCTCCGCGGTGCACTTGCGCGACGTCCAGTTTCGCTACCCTTCCCGCCCGCTCACTCCGGCGCTGGCCCACTACAGCCTCGATGTGCGCCCGGGCGAAACGGTCGCGCTGGTCGGGCCCGAGCGGCGCCGGCAAGAGCACGGTGTTCCAGTTGCTGCTGCGCTTCTATGACGCCCAGGCCGGCCGCATCGAGATCGACGGCGTCTCGGTGCGCGACGCCTCGCTCGACGAGCTGCGCGCGCGCATCGGCATCGTTCCGCAGGACAGCGTGATCTTCTCGGCCAGCGCGATGGAGAACATCCGCTACGGCCGCCCGGACGCCAGCGACGACGAGGTGATCGCCGCGGCGAAGGCCGCGCATGCCCACGACTTCATACGCGCGCTGCCCGAGGGCTACGACACCTTCCTGGGCGAGCGCGGCGTGCGGCTCTCCGGCGGGCAGCGCCAGCGCATCTCGATCGCCCGCGCCATCCTGAAGAACGCGCCGCTGCTGCTGCTCGACGAAGCGACCAGCGCGCTCGACGCGGAAAGCGAGCGCATGGTGCAGGCCGCGCTCGAGACCGCGATGCAGGACCGCACGACGCTGGTCATCGCCCACCGGCTCGCGACGGTGCAGCGGGCCGATCGCATCGTGGTGATGGAGCATGGCCGCATCGTCGAGACAGGGACGCACGCGGAGCTGGTCGGCCGCGGCGGGCTGTATGCGCGGCTCGCGGCGCTGCAGTTCGAGGGCGCATGATCATGCGCATAGAGATGGGGATCGCCATGCTGAGATTCGATGACGGACCCAAGCGAGCCACCAACCCGCGGCCTCGATGACCTGAGCGATGCGTGCGCGCCGCTACTGGGAACGTTGGAACGAAGAAAACCGGTCAGCGATCGAGGCCTACAACGAACGCGTCGCCCGCGAAGGACTGCCACTGGCCAAGTACCGCAGCTTCGCCCGCGGGCGTTGACGCATGGCGCGCTTCGCACATGTCTGCGAACCGGATGCGACAGAGCGCATGCACACTCACTGCGCACGTGCAGACCTACATCGATTTCGCTTCGATCGATCTCACCCAAGCGGCGCCACCAATGGCTCCTCAACGCCCACGGTGCTGGACCTCGGCCAAGCGAGACTGGGCCTCAATCTGTCCCAGACCGTGGACCAGCTGCCTCGCGGAGGAAGTCCGCCGCCGCTACAAGGAGGCCTGGGAGCGGCAGAACCGCCAGGCCATCGATGCCTACAACGAGCGCATCGAGCGCGAAGGAACGCTCGGCGAGCAGGTACAGCGCTGGCTCTGAGCATGGCGCGCTTCGATGTCATCAGAACCCCATTGCCGAGCACGCAGACCGCTGGCTCGACATCCGATTTGTCGAGTCTGCAGACACGGGTCGTTCTCAGGCTGCGCACCGAGTCGCTCGTGACACAGCGTCTCACTTCGAGATCGAGCGCGTGGTCTACGCGGAGACGCAGAACCTCACCGCAGTGCCACGCCGCTTGCTCAAGAAGCGCATCACCTCGCTGCAGGCCCAGCAACCACAACTTGAAGACGCCGTCGATTTCCTGTTCCGCGGCTACTGAGATCAACACATGTCCCAACGCCCCGTCCGCTCCCAATACGAAGACTTCATGCGCCATGTGCACCAGCATGGCACCCCGAAGAGCGACCGCACCGGCACCGGCACCCGCAGCGTGTTCGGCTACCAGATGCGCTTCGACCTGGGCGAAGGCTTCCCGATGGTCACCACCAAGAAGCTGCATCTCAAGTCCATCATCCTCGAGCTGCTGTGGTTCCTGCGCGGCGACAGCAACGTGAAGTGGCTGCAGGAGCGCGGCGTGACGATCTGGAACGAATGGGCGCGCGAAGACGGCGACCTCGGGCCCGTGTACGGCGTGCAATGGCGCTCCTGGCCCACGCCCGATGGCGGGCACATCGACCAGATCGCCGAGGTGATCAAGACGCTGAAGACCAACCCCGACTCGCGCCGCATCATCGTGAGCGCCTGGAACGTGGGCGAGCTCTCCAAGATGGCGCTGATGCCCTGCCATGCCCTCTTCCAGTTCTACGTGGCCGAGCGGCAAGCTCTCCTGCCAGCTCTACCAGCGCAGCGCCGACATCTTCCTCGGCGTGCCCTTCAACATTGCCAGCTACGCCCTGCTCACCCACATGGTGGCCCAGCAGTGCGACCTCGAGGTGGGCGACTTCATCTGGACCGGCGGCGACTGCCACATCTACAGCAACCACGCCGAGCAGGTCGAGCTGCAGCTCTCGCGCACGCCCTACCCCTATGCGACGCCTGAACATACGTCGCAAGCCGGCTTCCATCTTCGACTACGAGTACGAGGACTTCGAGGTCCTCGACTACCAGCACCACCCGCACATCAAGGCGCCGGTAGCGGTCTGACGGCCGTTCCGTCAAGCATTCAGCCGTAACCTGGGGTAAGACCCCGCTGTTACGAGTGTGAGCAATTGATGGCCGACGCAACTTGCGTGTCCGAGCCCAGAATATCGACATGACACCGCTCGAAAAACCTCTGCTGTCCATCATCGCCGCGGTCGCCCGCAACGGTGTCATCGGCCACGGCAACCAGATGCCCTGGCACCTTTCCGAAGACCTCAAGCACTTCAAGCGGGTGACCATCGGCTGCCCGGTCCTGATGGGCCGCAAGACCTTCGAGTCGATCGGCCGCCCCCTGCCCGACCGGCGCAACGTGGTCATCACGCGCGATCCGCACTGGACCGCGCCCGGCGTCGAAGAGGCCCCCTCCTTCGAAGCCGCGCTCGAGCTCCTCAAGCACGCCACCAAGATCTTCGTGATCGGCGGGGCCTCCGTCTACGCCGAGGCGCTGCCCCTGGCCGACGAGCTCTTGATCACCGAGATCGACCACGACTTCGAGGGCGACACCTACTTCCCACCCTGGGATCGGTCGCAGTTCGAGGAGACCGCGCGGGAAACCCACCAATCGCCCGAAGGCTGGACCTATCACTTCGTGACCTACACCCGCAAGACCGCCGCTGCATGAAACTGGCCACCTGGAACGTCAACTCCCTCGCCGTACGCCTCCCTCAAGTGCTCGATTGGCTCCAGGCCCACCAGCCCGACGTGCTCGTGCTGCAGGAGACCAAGCTCGCCGACGACAAGTTCCCCCACGCCGTGCTCACCGAGGCGGGCTGGCACCCGCAATGGTTCGGGCAGAAGACCTACAACGGCGTGGCCCTGCTGTCGCGCGAGCCGGCGCAGGACGTCGCCAGGAACATCTTCGGCGAAGGCGCCTCGTTTCGCGACGAGCAGGCCCGGGTCATCGCGGGCACGCGTCGGCGGCATCCGCACCATCGGCGCCTACTTTCCCAACGGCCAGGCGCCGGGCACCGAGAAGTTCGCCTACAAGATGCAGTGGCTGGGCGCGCTGCGCGAATGGGTCCGCGACGAGCTGCAGCGCCACCCGAATCTCGTGCTGATGGGCGACTTCAACATCGCGCCCGAGGACTGCGACGTCTACGACCCCATCGCATGGGCCGGGCAGATCCATTGCACCGCCGAGGAACGCGAGCAGTTCCGGCAGCTGGTCGGGCTTGGAATGCATGACGCCTTCCGCCTGTTCGAGCAGCCGCCGAAGAGCTGGTCGTGGTGGGACTACCGCAACCTCGCGTTCCGCAAGAACCAGGGGCTGCGCATCGACCACATCCTGGTGAGCGATGCGCTCAAGGCCCAGGTGAGCTCCTGCACGATCGACAAGCTGCCGCGCAAGAACGAGCGCCCGAGCGATCACGCGCCGGTGATGGTCACCATCGACGCGAGCGCAAGGGGAGCCGCTCTAGTCATCCAGGCCCGAGCTCCTGGATCTTGCGGGTGATGGTGTTGCGCCCGATGCCGAGCTTGTGCGCGGCCTCGATGCGGCGCCCGCGAGTGACTTCGAGAGCGGCGTGGATCAGCCGGGCCTCGAACAGGCGCGTCAACTGATCCCACACGTCGGAATGGCCGGCCATCAGCAAGCGGCGCGCTTCGCGCTCCAGGTCGGACAGCCAAGCCGATTGCGCATCGGCGGGCTCGCCAGCCAGGGCGTCGCGCGAGCCGGCTCCTGCGGCCGCCACGGGCAGGCCTGCCGGCATTGATGCGGAACCCATCGGCGTGCCGCCTGTCACCGGCTGCGATCCCATCAATCCGTTCGCCTGAGGGTGGCGCCAAGCTCGTCGGCACGGCCACCGCTGCAGCCAGCTCCGGCGACTCCACCACGGCAGCCTGCGGCGGCACCGCCTTGAGCGAGCCCTCGCCCTCGCCCAGCAGCTCCGGCGGCAGGTCCTTGTCCTCGATGACTTGCGCCGGCGCCATGACCGTGAGCCAGTGGCACACGTTCTCGAGCTGGCGCACGTTGCCCGGATAGTCGAAGGCCGTCAGCCGCGTGAGGGCCGACTCGGAGATGCGCTTGGCTTCGACGCCCAGCTCCTTCGCGCTCTTCTGCAGGAAGAAGCGCGCCAGTCCCGCGATGTCCTCGCGCCGCTCGCGCAAGGGCGGCAGGCGCAGACGGATCACGTTGAGGCGGTGGAACAGGTCCTCGCGGAAGGCGCCGTGCCGCACGCGATCCTCGAGGTTCTGGTGCGTCGCCGCGATCACGCGCACATTGCTGCGCAGCGGGTTGTGGCCGCCCACGCGGTAGAACTGGCCGTCGGACAGCACCCGCAGCAGGCGCGTCTGCAGGTCGAAGGGCATGTCGCCGATCTCGTCGAGGAAGAGCGTGCCGCCGTCGGCCTGCTCGAAGCGGCCGCGACGCATGGTCTGCGCGCCGGTGAAGGCGCCGCGCTCATGGCCGAAGAGCTCGCTTTCGAGCAGGTCCTTCGGGATGGCGGCGGTATTGATCGCGACGAAGGGGCCGCTGGCTCGCGGGCTGTGCTTGTGCAGCGCGCGCGCCACCAGTTCCTTGCCCGAGCCGCTCTCGCCGGTGATGAGCACCGTGACATTGCTCTGGCTCAGCCGCCCGATGGCGCGGAAGACATCCTGCATCGCCGGCGCCTGGCCCAGCATCTCCGGCATCTGCGCCAGGCGCTCGTCGCGCACTTCCTCGCGCACGCTTTCATCGACCGCGCGGCGGATCAGTTCCACCGCCTTGGGCAGGTCGAAGGGCTTGGGCAGGTACTCGAAGGCCCCGCCCTGGAACGCGGAGACGGCGCTGTCGAGATCGGAGAAGGCGGTCATGATGATGACCGGCAGGCCGGGATGGCGCTCCTTCACCTTGGTCAGCAGGTCGATGCCCGAGCCACCCGGCATGCGGATGTCCGACACCAGCACCTGCGGCTCGTCCTCGTCGAGGGCCAGGAGCACGTCGCGGGGATTGGTGAAGCTGCGCACCGGCAGGTCTTCGCGAGCCAGTGCCTTCTCGAGCACGAAGCGGATGGATTGGTCGTCGTCAACGATCCAGATGGGTTTCATGCGCCGCCTGTTTTCATGCCTTTCGGCCTAGGGTCTGTCGACCCTCGGGCCCGCCACCCGGATTCGGCATCAGGGCAACGGGATCAGGATCTTGAAATCCGTGTTTCCGGGCTCGCTCTCGCATTCGATCGTGCCATGGTGCTGCTGCACGAAGGTCTGCGCCAGCGTGAGTCCCAAGCCCGACCCGCCGTCGCGACCCGACACGAGCGGGTAGAAGATGCGATCGCGGATCGACTCGGGAACACCCGGGCCGTTGTCCTGAATATGCAATTCCAGTGCCAGCCGGTAGCGCTGCTTGCCCAGGGTGACCTGCCGCGCGATCCGGGTGCGCAGGCGAAGGCAGGCGTCGCCCTTCGCGATGCGCCCGGCCAGGGCCTCGGATGCGTTGTGGGCGATGTTGAGCACCGCCTGGATCAGTTGCTCGCGATCGCCGCGAAAGTCGGGAATCGAGATGTCGTAGTCGCGCTGGACCTGGAGGCCGCGCGGGAACTCCGCCAGGATCAGCGAGCGCACCCGCTCGCACACCTCATGGATGTTGACGTCGCTCACCACGTGGGGCTTGCGGTGAGGCGCGAGCAGGCGATCCACCAGCGCCTGCAGGCGATCGGCCTCGTGGATGATGACCTGGGTGTACTCGGCCAGCCCACGGGACTCGACTTCCATCTGCAGCAACTGCGCCGCGCCGCGGATGCCGCCCAGGGGGTTCTTGATCTCGTGGGCGAGGTTGCGGATGAGCTCCTTGGTGGCCTGGGCCTGGTCGAGCGCGCGCTCCTCGCGGTCCTGGCGGGTCTGCTGCTCGATCTCCACCAGCTCGACCAGGGCCACGTCGGGCCGGTCGGTCTGCGTGACGATCACGTGCACCGGCAGCGGGTCGGCCGCGATGCTGCCGGCCGGGCGCTTGAGCTGCCCTTCGAAGCGGCTGATCGAGAACACGTTGCGCGCCACGGCATTGACGGTGTCGCGGATGACCTCGGGCTCCACGAACCAGTCGAACAGCGAGCCTCGCAGCATGCTTCGGCGCGAGAGGCCGAGCACGGTCTCGAAGGCGGAGTTGGCGAACTGGCAGGCGCCATCGGTGCGCACGAGGGCCACCATCGTGGCCAGATGGTCCAGCGCGTTGTAGGACGTCACTGTGCTGCTGATTGCGCGGGCTGCTTTGCGAGCTCCCGCCTGATCGACTCGATGTCGCTTTCCTTGCGGGCGATGCTGGCCTTCAGCTCGGCCGTCCGGTCGAGGTACTTCTGGTAGTTGCGCTCGTTGCCCTGGCGCTCGGGTTCGCCCTTGTTGTATTCCTTCTGCAGGGCGGCCAGCGCGTCCTCTTCCTTGCGCAGCTCGTCCTCGAGGATGCGTCGGGCATCGCTGTCACGCGCGCGCTGCTCGGCCGGATCGACGCGACCATCGCCGGGGCGCCCGCCCGGGCGACGGTCGCGGGCCTGGACGGCGGAGGCTTGGGCGTGGTGACGACCGTCACGTTGCCGCCCTCGACCGGCTTGCAGCCGCGTGTCTGTGCTTCCTTGGCCGAGATCGAGTTGGTGAAGTTGTTCCCCGGACACCGGTAGACGGCGGCTTGCGCATGAGCGAGGCCGGCGCCGAAGAGGCCGATGAGCAAGACGACCGATGGGACGAGCCTGCGCGTGACGTGGTTCATTTGAGTCTCTCCTGCCCCTGTGTTGGACAGCAGATCTGGCTGCGGCGTTCAATTCGACGGGGGCTATCGAGTATGGGCCAATTCAAAGGCTAAGCCAATCGAGCAAGTCACGCCTTGCGGCGCCTTGCAGTCCCCAAAGAAAAGGGGACGGCCCGAGCCGTCCCCTTCGACATTGAGTTCCAGGACTTACGCCGAGTAGTACATGTCGAACTCCACCGGGTGGGTGGTCATGCGGAAGCGGGTCACTTCCTGCATCTTCAGTTCGATGTAGGCATCGATGTAGGAGTCGGTGAACACTCCTCCCTTGGTGAGGAAGGCGCGATCCTTGTCCAGGTAGTCCAGCGCCTGGTCGAGGCTGTGGCAGACGGTCGGGATCTTCGCGTCTTCTTCCGGCGGCAGGTGGTAGAGGTCCTTCGAGGCGGCTTCGCCCGGATGGATCTTGTTTTCCACGCCGTCGACACCGGCCATCAGCAGGGCCGAGAACGCGAGGTAGGGGTTGGCCAGGGGATCGGGGAAGCGCACCTCGATGCGACGGCCCTTCGGGTTCGGCACGTAGGGGATGCGGACCGAGGCCGAGCGGTTGCGCGAGCTGTAGGCCAGCTTCACCGGCGCTTCGAAGCCGGGCACCAGGCGCTTGTAGCTGTTGGTGCCGGGGTTGGTGATGGCGTTGAGCGCGCGGGCGTGCTTGATGATGCCGCCGATGTAATACAGCGCGAACTCGCTCAGGCCGGCATAGCCTTCACCGGCGAACAGGTTCTTGCCGTCCTTCCAGACGGACTGGTGCACGTGCATGCCCGAGCCGTTGTCCCCGACGATGGGCTTGGGCATGAAGGTCGCGGTCTTGCCGTAGGCGTGCGCGACGTTCGTGATCACGTATTTCTGCAGCTGCAGCCAGTCGGCGCGCTGCACCAGCGTGGCGAACTTGGTGCCGATTTCCATCTGGCCGGCATTGGCCACTTCATGGTGATGCACTTCGACCGGGATGCCCATGGACTCGAGGATCAGGCACATCTCGGAACGCAGGTCCTGGAAGGAGTCGACCGGCGGCACCGGGAAGTACCCGCCCTTGACCGTGGGACGGTAGCCCGTATTGCCGTGCTCGTACTCCTTGCCGGAGTTCCAGGCGGCTTCCTCGGATTCGATCTTGGAGAACGAGCCGGACATGTCGACGTTCCAGCGCACGCTGTCGAACACGAAGAACTCGGGCTCCGGGCCGAAGAAGGCGGCGTCGCCGATGCCGGAAGACTTGAGGTAGGCCTCGGCACGCTTGGCCAGCGAGCGGGGGTCGCGCTCGTAGGGCTTGCCGTCGCCGGGCTCGAGCACGTCGCAACTCAGGAACAGCGTCGGCTCTTCGTAGAACGGGTCGATGTTGGCCGTGTTGGGGTCCGGCATCAGCAGCATGTCGGAGGCTTCGATGCCCTTCCAGCCGCCAATGGACGAGCCGTCAAAGGCATGACCCGACGTGAACTTGTCTTCATCGAAATGGGAAACGGGCACGGTCACGTGCTGTTCTTTGCCACGGGTGTCGGTGAAACGGAAGTCGACGAACTTGACTTCGTTTTCCTTCACCAGCTTCATCACGTCGGCGACGGTCTTGTTGGCCATCAGGTGCTCCTAGCGGGCGAGATTGTTGGTGGTGGAATATAAGGCGGGATGCGGTCTTTACCGCAAAAAACGCACAGGAATGTAGCAGAAAGCATGCCGACTTCGGCATCCAGCGCACACCGCTTGGGAGTCGGCCTCGGGGCTGCGGGTTACCTTTGCGCAGGCGCCTGCTCGTCCATCAGGGTTTGCGCGCACGAAGGACAGGAAATGCACTGAGAAATTGCTCCAGAACGGTGCGTCGTATCGCACCAATATCAGGCGCAGAACCATCAGCTCAGCGCACCATTTCAGGGCCGAGCCTGGCACCCTGTTGATGGAGGCCGGCCAGCAAGGCGGGGAAGGCTCGCAGCACCTCGGCGCTCGGCCCCTTTACGCCCAACTCGATATGGCGGCCGTACTCGGGATGATCGACGCTCGGCAGGCTGAACACCTTCACATCCGCGAAGCGGGCTTCGATCTCTTGCATCAGAGGCGTCAGCGTGGCTTCCATCGTGCCGAACACGATCACCGACTTCTCCGCCATCGAGTGGCTGTGGAAGAGATGGGCGTAGCGGTGTTCCAGCACCCACTCCATCATCGGCCAGGCCATGACGGGAAAGCCGGGGACGAAATGCAGCTCGTCGATCGAGAACCCCGGGATCTTGTTGTAGGGATTGGGGATGATGCCGGCGCCCTTCGGAAAGACGCCCATGTTGAGCCGGTGCACGTTGTCGGGCCTGTCGGGCTCGTAGGGGAGCCCCTGTTCGCGAGCGATATCCTGCATGCGCTCGAGGATCAGCACGCGGGCCTCGGGATGAAGCTCCAGCTCGCGCCCGAGCGCGCGCGCCGCGCACTGGCGTGTGTGGTCGTCGGGCGTGGCGCCGATGCCTCCGCAGCAGAACACCGCATCGCCGCAGGCGAACGCATCTCGCAGCATCGCCTCCAGGCGCGGCGGATCGTCTCCCACGTATCGGGCCCAGCTCAAGGACAGGCCGCGCGCGCGCAGCAGGTCGACCAGCTTGGGCAGGTGCTTGTCCTGGCGCTTGCCCGAGAGGATCTCGTCTCCGACGATGAGGATGCCGAAGTCCATGCCCACCCCCGTGTTCAGGGCAAGGCCGGCGGCATCGGTGCGCCGGGATCACGATCGGGAGCGGGAAGCTCGTGGCTCGGGACGGAGTCGCCATCGCGGGCCGAGCGCCGGGCCGCTCCCAAGCCGGCCCGCATTCCCTCGGGGGATCGACCGATGTACTCATCGGGCGAGGGGCGGTCATCCTCCAGGCGCAGCCGCGCCAGCGCGGCCAGGGCGTAATGCGTGAACCAGAGCGAGGAGAAGGCGAACACCAGCGTGTAGAGCCACACCGAAACGACGATCAGCACCGGCGCGAAGATCAGCGTGAGGGCGCTGGCGGCCCAGACCAGCGCAGGCGCGGCACCCAGGTAGCCGCTCATCACCCCTATAGCCACCAGCGGCCAGCGATGCTCGCGCATGACACGCCGACGCTCGTCGCGACTGGCATGCTCGGCCAGCGCGTCGAAGGCCATCACGCGATAGGTGAGCCATCCCCAGATCAGCGGCGGAAGAACGAGCACCAGCGGCGGCACGAGCCAGAGCGGCATGCTGGCCAGCAGGGCCAGCAGCGCGACCACCGTCGAGCCCAGCGACCAGGCGATGCTGCGCCACAGCGGCTCGCCGCGCCGGCGCTCCAGCCCGGGGAAGCGCCGCGCCGCCACCAGGTTGATCAGCGCAGGCGTCATCATCACCGCCACCGCCAGCAGGGAGAGAACCACGACCACCGGCACCGCGATGGCGACGACGATCATCGGCGCGAGCACGGTGCGAAAGCCTCCGGCACCGATCGACTCCAGCCATCTCATGGCCGCCTCGCCGAGCTCCCAGTTGTGCAGCCAGGCGAACACCGCGGCCACCGCCGCTTCCCAGTAGAACCAGCCCAGCCCGAGCGCCAGCCCCGCGGTCAGCAGCAAGGGCAGCAGGGAGAGCAGGATCACTCGGGGGTGCAGGCAATAAGCGGCGGCGCGCCAGAAGGAATCGAGCAGGAGAGTCATGGGCGCCAAGCTTAAGCGAGTTCAGTTTGCCCGGCGTTCGACCCTTTTCAGAAGCGAGTCTCCGGCGAATCGGGAACCTCACCAGCGGCTTTCCGCAGGGCGCGCCTGATCTCCGAGCGCATCACCCGCAGGTCGAGCGGCTTGGCGATGTAGCCGTCCATTCCCGCTTGCATGCAGGCCTGGCGATCGCTGTCGCTCGCATGCGCGGTCGCGGCGACGATCGGAAAGAAAGGCAGCGATCCGACGCGCTGCAGCGCGCGGATGCGCCGCGTCGCTTCGAGGCCGTCCATGCCGGGCATCTGTACGTCCATCAGCACGGCATCGGGCGGGTTGTCGCGGCAAAGCGCCACCGCCTCGATGCCGCCCTGCGCCACCGACACCTCGAAGCCCAGCAGCAGCAGCATTTCCTGCGCGAGCAGCTGGTTGACCGGGTTGTCCTCCACCACCAGCACCCGCCGCCCCTGCGACATGCTCAAGGGTGCAGGCAAGGTCTCGCCGGTGGTACGCGCGAGAGAGTGGCTCTGCGAGGACGCGGGGCTGAAGCTGGCGCCACGTAGAACTTGACGCCCAGGCTGCGAGCTGCGGCGAGATCACCGCCGAGAGCGGCGTCGATCAGCAGGATGACTCCGTCGATTCGGGCATGCTGCCGAGGAGTGCATGGCGTTCGTGAGGTGCGCTCTGACCGCGTCACCGTCGGGCGATCGCGGACCCGTATCAGTCCTTGGCTGATCGTCAGCGCTCGAGCCGCAGCCAGGCGCCTTTGCAGCAGCTCGACGCCGCTGGGGACCTCGGCAATGATCCAGGCCGGCGCGCCGTCGGCGCTGTCTTCGAGCGCTCCGGGACCGGAGTCGGGGCTTTCGCCGACCACATAGCTCAGCGGCAGCGTGGCGCAGAAGACGGACCCGCGCCCGAGCTCGCTCCTCACCGTCACCTCGCCGCCCATCAGCTCGCACAGGCTGTGCACGATCGACAGCCCCAGCCCCGTGCCACCCACCGTGCGCGAGACGGAAGGATCGGCCTGCTCGAATGGCTGGAAGATGCGCGCGCAGGTGGCCTCGTCCATGCCGATGCCGGTGTCGCTGACCTCCAGCACCACCTCGCAGCGCGTGGCATCGATGGGCTGCACCTCGGCGATGAAGCGCACCTGGCCCTCCGGCGTGAACTTCACCGCGTTCGACAGCATGTTGGTCACGATCTGCCGGATGCGCGGCGCATCGCCCACTACCCGCGTGATGGCGCCCCGGTAATCGAACAGCAGTTGCAGCCCCTTGGCGTGCGGCCATCGGCATCAGCTGGCGCGTGGTCAGCGCGCCCACTCGCCGAGATCGAACTCGGTTGCGTCGAGGCGCAGCTTCGCCTGGCCAGGAACGAGCCACTGCTCCCACGGCCGCCCCCGGACTCGGCGCAAGGAAGTGGCGTTTGCTCCTGCGTCGCTGAGCCGCGACCTTGGCGGGCGTCGGTCATGAGGACGCGTGGACGCGCGCAGCTGCAGGGCAGGAAGCAGTTGCGATGCGAGCGATGGATCGATGGGGGTGGGGGACGCCGGGGAAGAATTGCTGGTCACTGTGTCTCGGAGGCTCATGCGCGTAAACCGGCGTGTTTGTATCACCCTCGTTGGCACCTCTCACCCGGGAGATGCACCATCTACGCCCTTCCTGATGAAGTCGATCACGGTAGCCATGGTGAGCGGGTCCTCGCTGAAGGCTCCATGCACCGTGGCGGCGCTCCGTGGCCCGGGCGCGACGTGGGCAAGCGCATTGGGCAGCTTCTTCGCATACGCGTCGAAGTACCTCTGCAGGCCCAGCAGCGGAGTCTGCACGCCGCCCTCGAATGATTCCGACACCAGGTAGAGCACCGAGCGGCCATACGGCCACCAGCTGCGGTCCTCCTGTTCGGCGCGCTCGCTCAGGTGGAACTGCTGGAAGCGGCGCACGCTGCCGTCCTCCAGGCGCGGGCGCACCAGCCGGTCGAAGGTCGTCGATGCGCACCGCGGGGGCGAAGAAGCTGATCGATTCGAACCCCATGCCCTCGCCCACCAGCCGCTCGACGATGTAGCTCAACACGATGCTGCCGGCCGAATGACCGACCAGGTGCATGCGCACGCGCTTGCGCTCGATCGATGACTTGAAGTGCTGGTACAGCAGCACCGCGCCGGCCTGGGGATGCAGGCTGATCGCATCGGCGTTCTGCTTGAGCTCGTTCCACATCAGCGTGCCGGGCCGCGCCAGCAGGCGCTCGATGCGCTGGTTCCACCAGCGCTGCATCGAAGCGCCGACGCCCGGGCGGCCAGCGGCACGCCCTTCAGCGCATCTTCGAGCAGGTTGCCGAGCGGTGCTCCAGAAGTCGGTCTCCCACATCAGGAAGATCGGGAAGATGCGCTGCTCGTAGAGCGTGGGAATCCACCGCGCGGCCACCTCGGCCGCCTGCTTCTCGCCGATTTCCCGCCGTGCGCATAGACGCACACGTCGATCGGCTCGTCCTTCATGTCCCAGCGCCTGCGCGCCTCGGCGAGGTGGACATCGACCAGGGCCCGCACGTCTTCCTCGCGGGTGCGGAACACACCGCTGTTGCTCAGGAAGCCGTTGTTGCCGACGTTGAGGATGAAGGGAGACAGCTCGCGGTCGCGCAGCACCGTGCTTGTCGCCAGCACCACCTTGCCTTCGGCGGTGGTGCGCAGGCGTCGGCGCTTGCGAGATGGCCCGGTGTCGCGCGTCACCACGCCCAGCTGGGCGACCCAGCAGTCCATCGCATTGGCCAGCCAGTCGTCGTAGGCGAGGATCGCGTAGCCGTGCGAGCCCCAGCCCGGTGCCCCAGGAGTTGTGGATCAGGAAGCCGACCTCGTTGTAGCCCAGGATCGCAAAGGCATGCCCCGGATGCATCGCCTGGCCGCCTTGCCGCGGGATGGTCCAGATGCGCGAAAACGATGTGGGCCTGCGCGCCATCGGCCGCAGGGCGAGCCCTTCGTCCCAGCCGGAATGGCAGCCGGCGCTGCAATAGAGGATGCCGACCTCGTTCAGGGCGGCGTGCATGTCGGCGATGTTGTCGGTGTCGATGCGGTAGTAGGCGCCGAGCGGACGCCGTACCGCATCGAGCCACCAGTCTTCGCCCGACCTCGGGCGCTGCTTCGGCATGGCCACGCCGGTGTCCCACAGGGCCTCGGCGCAGGCGCCATGCTTGAACCAGCCCTTCAAGGCGCCGCGCAGGCTCGAGCCTTCGTCTTCGACCGAGCCCGGGAACTCGTCGTAGCGGCGCGCCATCGAGTAGAGCATGTAGGGCGACACCACGGCCGCCTTGTCCCTGCCGGATCGCCGCAACAGGTACTCGACCACGCACGAGAGCGCAAAGCCCGTGCAGGCATTGGTCGGGCCCTGGTGCTTGATGGGCAATGCGATGGAGGGGAAGAGCGTGGCGGCCGGGGCGACCGAGACATTGGGCCTGAACGGCCGGTCGCGGAAGTCGATCGCATCGGGCCTGGCGACCCGCATGAAGACCGGCGGTGCGCCGGCCTCCTTCGCCGCTCGGGTCTTGCGCTTGGCGGGCATGGGCATCCTCCCTCGAACGGGGATTCGCCCAGCCTACCTTGATCCGCGCCTCCCGGCGCGGGGCATGAACGGGCCCCCAGGCCGCCTTCGGCGACCGCCCCCCGAGGGGGTCAAGGAAGCTTGGGGCGGCCCGGCGCTTCCTTGCGATCAGTGGATCGGCTTGAAGCGCAGGCGATGCGGACGCGCGCCCTCTTCGCCCAGGCGCTTCTTCTTGTCGGCTTCGTACTCCTGGTAGTTGCCGTTGAAGAACACCCACTTCGAGTCGCCTTCGCAGGCCAGGATGTGCGTCGCGATGCGATCGAGGAACCAGCGGTCGTGGCTGATCACCATGACGGAGCCGGCGAACTCGAGCAGCGCGTCTTCCAGCGCACGCAGGGTTTCGACGTCGAGGTCGTTCGACGGCTCGTCGAGCATCAGCACGTTGCCGCCGGTGGCCAGCGTCTTGGCCAGGTGCAGGCGCCCGCGCTCGCCGCCGGAGAGGTTCTTGACCAGCTTCTGCTGGTCGTTGCCCTTGAAGTTGAAGCGGCCGATGTAGGCGCGCGAGGGCATCACGAACTTGCCGACGGTGAAGTTGTCCAGCCCGCCGGAGACGTCTTCCCACACCGTCTTGTCGCCCGCCAGCGATTCGCGCGACTGGTCGACGAAGGCCATCTTCACGGTCTTGCCGATCGACACCTCGCCGCTGTCGGGCGCCTCCTTGCCGGAGATCATGCGGAACAGCGTCGACTTGCCCGCGCCGTTGGGACCGATGATGCCGACGATGGCGCCGGCCGGCACCTTGAAGCTCAGGTCGTCGATCAGCAGGCGGTCGCCGAAGCTCTTGCTGACATTGTTGAACTCGATCACCTCATTGCCCAGGCGCTCGGCCACGGGGATGAAGATCTCGTTGGTCTCGTTGCGCTTCTGGTATTCGACGTCGGACAGTTCCTCGAAGCGGGCCAGGCGCGCCTTGCTCTTGGCCTGGCGGCCCTTGGGGTTCTGGCGCACCCATTCGAGTTCCTTCTTCATCGCCTTGGTGCGGGCGTCCTCGGACTTCTGCTCCTGCTCGAGGCGCTGTTCCTTCTGGTCCAGCCAGGTGCTGTAGTTGCCCTTCCAGGGGATGCCCTGCCCGCGGTCGAGTTCGAGGATCCACTCGGCCGCGTTGTCGAGGAAGTAGCGGTCGTGGGTGATGGCCACCACCGTGCCCGGGAAGCGCGGCCAGGAACTGCTCCAGCCACTCGACCGATTCGGCGTCCAGGTGGTTGGTGGGCTCGTCGAGCAGCAGCATGTCGGGCTTGGACAGCAGCAGGCGGCACAGCGCCACGCGGCGCTTCTCGCCGCCGGACAGGTTGTTGATGGTGGCTTCCCACGGCGGCAGGCGCAGCGCGTCGGCGGCCAACTCGAGCTGCAGGTCGGTGTTCTCGCTGCCGGCGGCGGTGATGATGGCTTCGAGGTCATGCTGCTCGGCAGCCAGGGCGTCGAAGTCGGCATCCGGCTCGGCGTAGGCGGCATACACCTCGTCGAGGCGCTTCTTGGCGGCCAGCACGCCGCCGATGCCTTCCTCGACCGCCTGGCGCACGGTCTGCTCGGGATCGAGCAGCGGCTCCTGCGGCAGGTAGCCGATGCGCAGGTTGGGCATCGGGGTGGCCTCGCCTTCGATCTCCGTGTCGATGCCGGCCATGATCTTGAGCAGCGTCGACTTGCCCGAGCCGTTCACGCCCAGCACGCCGATCTTGGCGCCGGGGAAGAAGGACAGGGAGACATCCCTGAGGATCTGGCGCTTGGGCGGAACGATCTTGCCCACGCGGTTCATCGTAAATACGTATTGAGCCATCTTGCTTCCTGGGAAATAGGAAAAGCGCGGGGAGACCCGCGCCGACTGCGTATTGTCGCCGCTTCGTCCAGAGACCACCCGCGCGAGTGCGACATCGGGTGTTTCGGGGCCACCCTTGCTGGGAGTGAGCCTTTGGACTTGCTGTTAGCGTGCAAGGCCCTTCACCCCGCCAGGACTTCCGCGCATGCCGCGTCTGCTCGTTCTCTTTTCGCTCACCAACCTGGTCCTCGGCACCGGGGCGTTCGTGCTGGGCGGCATCCTCGGGCCCATCAGCGAATCGCTGGACATCAGCGTGCAGGCGGCCGGCCAGGCCATCACGGCGTATGCGATCTCGACCGCCATCCTGGCGCCGCTGATGCTGGTGGCGACCGGCAAGTGGAAGCGCAAGCGTGCGATGCAGCTCGCCCTCTTGCTGGTGGCGCTGGGCAACGGGGTCTGCGCGCTGGCGCCCGACCTCCTCACGCTGATGGCAGGTCGCGTGCTGATGGGCATGGGCGCGGTGTTCACGCCGATCGCCGCCGGCATCGCGGTGGCGAGCAGCGAGCCGGGGCGCCAGGGGCGCTCGCTATCCATCGTCTTTCTCGGCATCAGCCTGAGCTATGTGGTGGGCGTGCCTCTGGGGGCCTGGCTGGGCTTTCGCTTCGGCTGGCAGGTGCCGCTGGCGGCGGTGGGCGCCGCCGCGCTGCTGATGCTCGTCGTGGTGAGCCTGCGCGTGCCGCTGGATATCGAGGCACCCGGCGCGAGCCTGCGCGGGCTGCCGGCACTGCTGACACGAGCGCGCAGGTGCTCTGGCCGCTGCTGCTCACGCTGCTCTACTTCATCGCGATCTTCTGCGTGTTCGCCTACATCGGCCCGGTGCTGCAGGCGCTCCTTCCGATGTCGAGCGAGCGGCTCGCGCTCACCCTGATGCTGTTCGGCATCTCGGGCGTGATCGGCACGCTGGTCGGCGGCTGGGCCAACGATCGCTTCGGTCCGCGCCGCTCGCTGATGGTGCAGCTCACGACGCTGGGCTGCATGATGGCCCTGGTGCCCCTCACGCAAGGCAGCTACCTGGCCATCGTCACCGTGTTCTTCGTCTGGGGCATCGCCGGCTTCGGCATGATGACCCCGCAGCAGTCGCGCCTGGTCTCGGCCGCGCCGGCGCAGGCGCCGGTGCTGCTCTCGCTCAACACCTCGATGCTCTACCTCGGCACCGCGCTCGGGGCCGCGTTCGGCGGCGCCGCCAGCACCTCGCTGGGCTTTGACAAGGTGGCCTGGGCGGGCGTGCCGCTGGCCTTGCTGGGGCTGCGCACGCTCGTGGCAAGCCGCCCCGTGAAAAGGCCAATTCCCGCGAGCAGCCAGGCCTGAAAGTCGCTGCAAGTACAATGGCCTTCGCGGCGCCTCTTCCAGTCACGGCGCCGCAGTCGTTTCCGACCTCTCCCGTTCCCCGTCTGCCTTCCCGACTGGTGCCCTCTCGCAAGAGCGGCAGCAGGCCGATCCCGATGCTCCCTGGCGGGAGTCTTCCCATACATGTCATTTGCTGAACTCGGCCTTGCCGAGCCCATCGTTCGTGCCGTGCGCGAGCAGGGCTACGAAACCCCCACCCCCATCCAGAAGCAAGCCATCCCCGCCGTCATCAGTGGCGGCGACCTGCTCGCAGGCGCCCAGACCGGCACCGGCAAGACAGCGGGCTTTACCCTGCCCCTGCTGCACAAGCTGAGCGCGACGCAGCCCGGTGCGCGATGCCCGCGGCCGTGTCCCGATCCGGGCACTCATCCTCACGCCGACACGCGAACTCGCCGCACAGGTCGAGGAAAGCGTGCGCGTCTACGGCAAGCACCTGCCGCTCAAGTCGATGGTGATGTTCGGCGGGGTCGGCATGGGCCCGCAGATCGACGCCCTGCGCCGCGGCGTGGACATCCTGGTGGCCACGCCCGGCCGCCTGCTCGACCACCACCAGCAAGGCACGCTCGACCTGAGCAAGATCGAATACTTCGTGCTCGACGAAGCCGACCGCATGCTCGACATGGGCTTCATCCACGACATCAAGAAGGTGCTGGCGATCGTGCCGAAGCAGAAGCAGAGCCTGCTTTTCTCGGCCACCTTCTCCGACGAGATCAAGACCCTGGCCGACCGCCTGCTCAACAAGCCGCAGGTGATCGAGGTGGCGCGCCGCAACACCACCGCCGAGACGATCGCGCAGAAGGTGCACCCGGTCGATCGCGACAGCAAGAAGAAGCTGCTGGCGCACCTGATCAAGAGCAACGACTGGCACCAGGTGCTCGTCTTCACGCGCATGAAGCACGGCGCGAACCGCCTGGTCGAAGACCTGCTCAAGGACGGCATCACCGCGATGGCGATCCACGGCAACAAGAGCCAGGGTGCACGCACCCGCGCGCTGGCCGAGTTCAAGACCGGCGAGCTGCGCGTGCTGGTGGCCACCGACATCGCGGCCCGCGGCATCGACATCGACCAGCTCCCCCACGTGGTGAACTACGAGCTGCCCAACGTGCCCGAGGACTACGTGCACCGCATCGGCCGCACCGGCCGCGCGGGCGCCCAGGGCGAGGCGATATCGCTGGTGTGCGTGGACGAGGAAGGCTTCCTGCGCGACATCGAGAAGCTCATCAAGCGCAGCATCGAGCGCGAGGTGGTGCCGGGCTTCGAGCCGGATCCGCACGCCAAGCCCGAGCCGATCAAGCTCGGCCGCATGACGCTGCATGGCGGCCTGTCCAAGAGTTCCGAGCCGAGCCGCGGCAATGGCGGCAATGCCGGACATGGCAATGGCGGTCGCGATGGCGGCGTCCAACGCGGTCAGGGCCAGGGCCACGGCCAGCGCAATGGCGAGCGGCCCGCCCACCCGCCGAAGCAAGGCCACAGCCATGCCCACAGCCAGGCGCCGCGCGCTTCGGCGCCGGCGAAGCCACAGGGTGGCGCGGCTCATCAGGGGCAGCGCAACGAGGCGCATCGCAGTGCCGCACCGGCGCCCCAGGCGCAACAGCCACGCCATGCGACACCCGCCGGCCAGGATCGCCCCCGCCGCCCGGCTCAGAACGCCGCCCTGCTCGGCGGCAAGCCGCCGCGACGCTGACAGCCAGGGGCCTGCCTTCACCCAAGGCGCCGTGACAGCGCCTTCAGCCACGACAGCAGCTCCTCGTCGCTCCAGTAGCCGATGTGGTCGCCGGGCGTGAGCAGCTCCCGGTTGTCCACGCCCGGCCACTCGATGGCGCCCCCGATGTAATCACCGGGGCGCGCCAGGTTGATCCAGCGGAATCGATCCGGTTCGGCGCGGCACAGCTCCCCGAACTCCATGCCGATCTCGGCGCCCAGGAAGTTGCGGTACAGCGTGGTCAGCGGCGAGCCGAGCGTGACGAGCGTGAGGCGCACCGGCGTGCGCCGCAGCACGCGCACCATGCGCGACAGGATCGCGGCGGCCACCACTGTGCCCTGGCTGTGCGCCAGCACGATCATGTGGTCGCCCGAGTGCCCCCCTTCCATCAGTCGGTGCAAGTAACGCAGCGCGGTAGACAGCCGCGGCTGGGTGTCCTGGCGCGTGCTCAGGTTGCGCTGGCGGACCACGAAGAAGAACACGTCGCCCAGCGCATCGAGAAATGCCGCGAACGGCCGCGTGGCCAGAGGCACCAGCAGCAACACGTACTTGGTCGATTCGACGAACACCTCCGCTGCGTCGGGGGCGGTGTCGATGGTGGGGTGGTACCGAGTCGTCTGCCAGACCAGGAAGCCGAGCACCAGCAGCAGCGCGCCGGGCGCGGCGTACAGCAGCACCGAGGCCCAGAAGCGCGCGAAGGTGCCGGCCGGATACCAGGCCCGGCCACGCACGTCGATGGTCGGATGCGCGCGTGAGAAGAGCACCCAGGTCACGGTGGCGGCCATCGCCATCGCGATCCCCGCGATGGACAGCAGGTCGGGCCGCAGGCAGCGCTGGCAGAGGGCGCAGCCTCGCAACTCGTCTTCCACCAGCCTCGCCAGGACCAGCAATGCGAGCCCGACGCCCAGGCCGCCGTACACCGCCACGCTGCGCCCGAAGCGCTGGACAACCTTGAACTGGCCCGCGCCGAGCAGCACCGTCGCGGCCAGCCCCCACGCCACGACGGTGCCGGCGTACTGGCCCGCCTCGGGAGAAAACGGCATGTACAGCGAGAAGGCCTGGCCCCAGCGCTGCTGCGACTGCTCTTCCATCGGCAGCAGCAGGGCCGAGACCGCGAGCGGCTGCACGATGATCAACAGGATCGCCGGCAGCCACAGGCAGCCCATGCGCGCGAAGCGGTGCAGCCAGCGGTCTTCGCTCTGTCCGGCCGTGCGGCGCGCCTGCAGGGCGATTTCCACGGCGGCCACCGCGATCGCGAAGCCCCCTGCCAGCGTGCTCCAGGCATACGCCGCTCCCGCCAGATAGGCGAGCGTGTGGTGGCCGGTCGCCTCGTAGCAGGTCAGCCATCCGGCCCACAGGCTCACCAGGCCGAAGCCCAGTGCGCCGGCGGCCATGGGCAGGCTCATCTCGCGCAGCAGGAATGCCAGGTAGCCGCTGGCCACGAAGAGCGCCAGCCCCGCGGCCATGCGCTGGCCCGGCTCGAGCTGCCACAGCAGCGCGGAAAGCACAGGCACCGCGGCCGACCCCACCATCAGGCCCTCGACCGTCCACAGGCACGGCGGCCCGCACCAGAGCTTGCGGCACAGCACGCGCGATCGGTAGGCGCCGTTGACGCCGATGCGCAGGAGCGACATCAGCACGATCACGAAGTTGCGCAGCAGCCCGATCGCATTGGGCATCGGGCGTCGCACGTCGGACCAGTTGACTTCCATCAGGCGCGCCTGCTCGGGGTCGGCATGGCTGTCCATCAGCAGCGTGTAGCGATGCCCGCGGGCCATGACGGTCAGGCGGTGGTAGTCGTCGCGGCGCGCGAAGCTCGGCCGCTCGGCCATCTCGCTGATGACGTCGCCATGGCCGAAGTCGCCCACGCCGTGCACGGCCAGGATGGGCGCCGGCGGCGGCCGTCCGCCCGGTCGGGCGGGTTCGTCGCGATCGCCCTGGCCGCCGCTGACCGGCTCGGAGCGCGTCAGGCCGGTCGCCTCGCCCACGATGGGCAGGCGGACGGTGGCATCGCGGTCGGTTGCAGGGTCGGTAGCCATGTCCACCATCTCTAGATGGTCGGGCGGACTTGCTCAAGCCCCTGATACGGTGGAACTTGGCCAGTAACTAACCCCATCCCGGCGCGCAACGCGTTTACAGGCGCATGGCAACTTGATTCGAGCCCACCATGCGCTTCATCCCTTCCTTGCTGGCCTTGCTCGCGGTAATGGCGGCTCCCGCTGCGTACGCAGTGGGATCGCTTGTCGATGTCCGCGTCATCGATCGCGAGAGCGGCCGCCCCCTTCCCGTCTATCGGCACGCCGGGCGCCATTACGTCGCCGGACAGCCGGGGGTGCGTTATGCCGTCGCCGTGCGCAATACCCGCGGCGAGCGGATTCTGGCGGTGATGTCGGTCGACGGCGTGAATGTCCTGGGCGGCGAGACGGCCAGTTGGGACCAGGCCGGCTATGTGTTCGCGCCGTGGCAGCGCTACGAGGTGACGGGCTGGCGCAAGAGCCTGCAGGAGGTGGCCGCCTTCGAGTTCACTTCCCTGGGCGAGGCGTATGCGACCCGCACCGGGCGGCCGGGCCACGTTGGCGTGATCGGCGTGGCGGTATTCCGAGAGCGAGTCGAGCCGGTGGCAGCGGTGCCGCTTCCGGCCTCGCCTTTCGAGAGCGAGGCGCGAGCGCAGCAACGAAGCGAGGCGGCACGCCGCCGCGCCGGCCGCCAAATCCGCACCCCTGGCCGACGAAGCGACATCGACACGTCGCGAGCGATCGGCCGCCGGCCTGGCCGAGAAACTCGGCACCGGCCACGGCGAGCGCGAGCGCTCCCAGGTGTCACATACCAGCTTCGAGCGAGCCCAGGCGCAGCCCGACGAGGTGATCACGCTCTACTACGACAGTCGGGAGAACCTCTTGGCCCAAGGCGTGATTCCCCAGCCCCGCTCGCGGCCAGGACCACCGCCCCAGCCCTTCCCCGATTCGCCCACGGTGGGCTTCGTGCCCGACCCGCCTCGGCGGCCTTGAGGCTCGCCGGCCACCTTCGTCTCGATGTCGTCAACCGTCCTCGCCTTGCAAACACCACAGCCGGCCACCGCCAGCCTCGAATCGCCGCGGGCACAATCGCGGCCCATGGATCGGACTGCCGCCGTCGCCGAAGCCAGCGACGAAGCCCTGATGCTCGCCTATGCGCGCGGCGAGGTGCAGGCCTTCGCGCAGCTCTACGATCGCCACGAGGGCGGCGTGCATCGTTTCATTGCCCGCTGCGTCGTGGCGCTGTCGGGCAGCGGCGTGGTCGATGAACTGCACCAGGAGACCTGGCTCGTCGTGACTCGCCAGGCCAGCCGCTACGAGCCCAGCGCGCGATTCACGACCTGGCTCTACACGATCGCCCGCCATCGCGTGATCGACCACGTCAGGCGCCTCAAGCCAACGCAGGGGCCGATGCGTTCGCTGGATGATGAAGACGAGGCCGCGCTGGCCGACGCGCTGGCGGCCGATGCCGCGAACGAGCCCTTGCGCCAACTCGAGACCCGCCAGCGCGCACTCGCCTTCGCCGCCGCGGTCGAGCAATTGCCGACCGAGCAGCGCGAGGCCTTCCTGCTGCAGGCCGAAGGCGGCATGAGCCTGGAGGAGATCGCCACGGCCACCGGCGTGGGCATGGAAACCGCCAAGAGCCGCTTGCGCTATGCGCGCGCCAAACTGCGCCAGGCACTGGCGGCCTGGCTGTGAGGCATGTGATGACGGACAAACGCACCCCCTCCCGCCCACCGGACTCGGACGCCTTGCTGGACCGCTATCGCGAGTCTGCCCGGCTGGATGACACGACGCGGCCGGCACCGAATGTGCGCGCCGCCATCCTCGAACAGGCCGCGGCACAGGCCCGGCTTCGTGATGAAGGCGAGGCGCCGCGCGTGGTCGACGACTCGCCGCGGCCCGCGGCGAACGAAGGCCGCTGGCGGCTCAAGGCCTTCGCCTCGGTCATGCTGATGGGGCTGGCCGGCCTGCTGGCCTGGCAGGTGGAACGCGCGCCAGAGGGCGAGTTGCTGCGCGATTCGACGAGCCGCCCTGCCGTGGCGCCGGATCCGGCGGCGGGCACGCCCGGCCGAGGCGAGTGCGGCGAGCGCAGAACCGGCGACACCCTCGGACGCAGCGTCCCCGGCAGAGACTGTGGTGGCGCCCATGGCGACACCCGCGGCGCCGCCAGCGGTCGCGGACGAACGCGCGCAGCCCCGGGCTGCGGCCACGCGGCAGCGGGTCGAGAAAGAGTCCGCGCCGGCGTCCAAGCCCCTGCCGCAGCGCATGCGGGTCCCCGAGGCTGCGCGTCCATCGAGCCCGCAGCCCGCCGAGGCCGCGCCCGCCGAGCGGCCTATTGCCGATGCACCCAGGCCCGGGGCCGACGCCGCGCCGGCCCAGTTCCGCAGCGAGGCCTTTCCGGCTGCCCCGGCCGCGAACGCGTCCGCGAAGTCCTCGGCGCCACGCGCTGCGGCACCCTCTGCCGCGCTCGCCGACCGTTCGCGGCGGGCCCAGGCCGACGGCGTGCTCGATGCCCGCGACGAGCAAGGCCGCACGGCGCTGGTGGTCGCCATCCAGGCGGGCGATGCCCAATCAGTGCGCAGGCTGCTCGAGGCCGGCGCCGACCCCCGGCTGCCCGACGGCCAGGGCATCACACCGCTTGAGCACGCCAGGCGGCGCGGAGATGTCCGGATCGTCGAGCTCGTCGAGGCAGCCGTTGAGCGTGTGCCATAGTGCGCTCCTGCCTTCCCGCCCACCCCGCCCGTGGACCGCTCCCGCTCCCTCTCCCCCGTTGCCGCCGCCGCCCTGGTCGCCCTCTCCGCGGCCAGCTTCGGCGCGATGGCCGTCTTCGCCCGCTACGCCTATGCCGCCGGTGTCGATGCCTATGGCGTGCTGATGCCGCGCTTCGTGATCGCCGCGCTGGTGTTGTGGATCGTGCTGCACCTGGCCGGCATCAAGCTGCCGCCGGCGAGCCGGCTGCCGGGCCTTGCCCTGATGGGCCTGGGGTATGTCGCGCAATCGTTCTGCTATTTCGCGGCGCTCACCTACATCCCGGCGGGCATGGTGGCGCTGCTGCTCTATCTCTATCCGCTCTTCGTGGTGCTGCTCGCGCGCCTGCTGGGCCATGAGCCGCTCACCCGTCGCAAGCTGCTGGCGCTGGGGGTCTGCAGCGTGGGCACGGTGCTGACGCTCGGCGTGACCGGCGGCACCGCGACGGAGGGTGCGGCGCTGGACTGGCGCGGCGTGGCCCTCGCCGTGAGTGCGGCCTGCATCTATTCGGTCTACATCGTGGGTGGCAGCCGCGCGACGCACGGCATCGATCCGCTCGCTTCCACCACCGTGATCCTCAGCAGCGCCGGCGTGGCATTGGTCCTCATCGTCGCCGTGCGATGGGGCCTGGGCATGCCTGCCCGGCTGCCGCAGTCGATGCCGGCCTGGGGAGCGGTGCTGGCCATCGCGCTCGTCTCCACCTCTATCGCGGTGGGCCTGTTCGTGGTCGGACTCAAGCACCTCGGCCCCTCGCGCACGGCGGTGATCTCCACGCTCGAGCCGGTGGTGACGGTCGTCCTGGCGGCTGCCTTCCTGCAGGAACGGCTGGGCTTCGACCAGTTGGTCGGGGGTGCGCTGGTGCTGGCCGGGGCCCTGCTGCTGGCGCTGCATCGGCCGGCCGAGCGGGTGCTTGAACAGACGAGTCGGTACTAGGAGGCTCCTCGTCCTGTGGGGCCGCCCGCCGGGCCAGAAGCCCAACGGATGGCAACGGAAAGCCAGCCGCAGGCGCAGTCCTACAGTCAGAGGCCGCCTGCACCGATACCGCCGGCACCGCCCCGGCTCTTAGCCTTGCCGCATTGGCATCGCGACTGGCCTCGATGCCAGCCGCAATGACACCCACCACTCGGTCATGGCTTCCGGGTCGCAAGGCCCTTGCCGCGCTCGCGGGCGGGCTGCTTGTCGTCTTGCTCGCCCTTGCCTTCGACTGGAACTGGCTTCGCGGCCCCCTGGAGGGCTACCTGAGCGAGCGGTCGCGGCGCACGGTGCGCCTCGCCCACCTCGACGTGAGCTTCGCCGATCCGCTCCATCCCACCGTCCGCCTTCGTGGCGTGCACATCGACAACGCTCCATGGGCCGCGAGCCCGCGGCCCATGGCGCAAGTCGCCCAGGCCTCGTTCAACTTCTCGCTGCCGAGCGCGCTGAAACGCCACTGGATCATCTCCAGGCTCGTGCTCGACAACGCGGACGTGGACCTGGAGATCGCTGCCGACGGCAGGCGCAACTGGCGGCTGCGCGAACCGGACGCCCGCGGCCGCGGACGACTGCGCGTGCTGGATCTCGAGGCGCGCAACAGCAGGATCCGCTTCGTGCACGGCGGCATCGGGCTGGAGGTGCAGTTCGATGCCACTCCACTGCCCGCGCCCGTGCCCGGCGCCCTCCCCGCCGACCCACTCGTCACCGGCATCGACTTCCACGGCCGGTACGAGGGTCGCGCGTTCGCCGGCCGGGCCGAGACGAGCCGCAGCATCACCTTCCGCGAGACGGACCGCTTCTTCGCCCTGAAAGGCTGGTTCAAATCGGGCAAGACTCGCCTGGAGGCCGACGGCGTCGCATCCGACGTCCTGCACGGCTCGGCCCTGCGCGGGAAGCTGGGCGCGAAGGGTCCGTCGCTCGCGCTGCTGCGGCCCTTCGTCCACGCGCCCTTGCCTGCGTCACGGGCCTATGCGATCGACGCCGAGCTCACCAAGGAGAAGACCGAGTACGCCTTCGCTCGCGTGCGCGCCGAGATCGGCGAGACGGACATCCGCGGCGAGGTGACCTACGAGCCGCGCCAGCCGCGCCCGCTATTGAGCGCGAAGCTGCACAGCAAGGTCGGGCACCTGTCGGACCTCGCTTCATTGGCGGGCTTCGAGAACGCGGCAGGCGAAAAGTCGGCACCAGCCACCACGGCGCGGCCCGGTGCCGACAGGCCGCCACGCCAGGAGGCCCGCCTGTTTTCGCCGCACCCCTGGCGGGCCGAGCGGCTGCGCGGTTTCGATACGCAACTGGATTTCCGCGTCGAACGGCTGGTCTCGCCCCGTCTTCCCGCCTTGCGGAGCCTGGCCTTCTCCGGCCGGCTCATCGATGGGGCGCTGGAGCTCGATCCCGTCGAGCTCGGAGTGGGCGGCGGCCGGCTCGCCGGACGGCTGGCGCTCGACGCACGCCAGGCTCCTCCGGCGGCAAGCGCCGACCTGGCCTTGAAAGGCGTCCGCCTCGAACAGCTGCTGCCCGAGCTGCCGCCCGAGAAGCGGGTTGCCGGAGTGCTCGACGGCGAGCTTCGACTCGAGAGCCGCGGCGATTCCTTCGCGGCGCTGATGGACCATGCCGCCGGCCGCCTCGAGGCTCGCGTGCGCCAGGGCAGCGTTGCAAGCTGGCTGGAGGCCCGCATGGCGCTCGATGGCGGCAAGATCCTTCGCGCCGTGGTCTCCGGCCGGGATCCGATACCCATCCGCTGCGCCGCGCTGGCCTTCGACTTCCAGGAAGGTCGCGGCCGCTCGCGGATGCTCGCGATCGACACCGAGCGCATGCAGCTCGCCGGCGCCGGCAGCATCGACCTCGGCCGCGAGCGCATCGACCTGCTGCTCACGCCCCGCGTCAAGCAAGGCGGCGCGCTCGCCCTGCGCAAGTCGATCAAGGTGCAGGGATCGCTTCGCGATCTCGACACCGAGGTCGTCGAGCATGAAGCGCCACCTGCGGCAAGCCACTGCGCGACCGCGCAGGCCCAGGCCTCGCGCCCAGCCGAACCCGAACCCGCCGACCCGCAATGATGTCGCTGCACCGCCCTTTCCTGCTCGTGCTGTTCATCGTGCTGCTGGTGCTCGCCTGGTGGCTCAGGCACCTGTTCATCCTGGTGTTCGGCGCCGTGGTGCTCGCCACCGTCATCGATGCGCTGGCCGATGTCATCGGCCGGCACCTGCGCGTGCCGCAGCGCTTCTCGGTCGTGGCCGCGGTGGTGCTGGCGCTGGCAGTCCTGGTCGGTCTCTCGTGGAGCATCGGCGATGCGATCGCCGAGCAGTCGGCCCAGCTGCGCGAGCGCATTCCACAGGCGCTCGAGGCACTGCGCCAGTGGCTCGCATCGCATCGCCTCGGCAACATGCTGCTCGAGTACCTGCGAGGGCTGCGGGCCGGCGATGCCCCCTGGGAGCCGCTGGCCAAGCTTGCCGGCCAGACCCTCGCGGCACTCGCGAGCGGGCTGCTCCTGATCGTGCTCGCGCTCTACCTCGCCGCCGACCCGAGGCGATACCTCGACGGCCTGGTGCGCCTCAGCCCCAAGCCTTCGCGCGGCAAGGTCCGCCCTGCCCTGCTCAAGGCCGGCACGGGCCTGCAGCGCTGGCTGATGGGGCAGTCGATCTCGATGCTGGTCATCGGCGCGGGCACCGCCCTCGGCCTGTGGCTGCTCGGCCTGGAGCAAGCCTTCCTGCTCGGACTCATCGCGGGCGTGTTCGCCTTCGTGCCGGTGTTCGGCGCGATCGCGGCCGGCCTGCTCTCGGTGCTCGTGGCCTTCGTCGATGGTCCCCGCACCGCGCTCTACGTAGGCCTGCTGTTCCTGCTCATCCAGCAGATCGAGGAGTACATCGTGCTGCCCTTCGTGCAACGCTGGGCGGTGCGGCTGCCGCCGGTGCTCGGGCTGGTGGCGGCGCTGGCTTTCGGCGTGCTGTTCGGCCCGCTGGGCGTGGTGTTTGCCACGCCGCTGATGGTGGTCGTGATGATCCTGGTGGAGGAGCTCTACGTCGAGGAAGTTGCCGATCGGCCGGAGCAGGAGGCGCCCCCTTGAGGATGGGCGTAGGATGTGCGGATTCCATTGCGCCAACCTCTTCATGAGTCCTCGCCTGCGAGTGACCCAAGGAGCGCCATGAACGAAGAGCAGGCTTTTTCGGCACTGCGCCAGCGCATGCTCGCGGAGATCGCGGCAGAGACCATCTATTCGAGCGCGCGGCTCGGCAAGGCCGCGCTGCGGTCCGAGGTGATGGACGTGATGGCCAAGGTGCCGCGCCACGAGTTCGTGCTGCTGGAGCTGCAGCCCTACGCCTACGCCAACATGCCCTTGCCCAGCGGCTTCGGCAAGACGATCTCGCAGCCCTTCATCGTCGCGGTGATGACCGACCTGCTCGACCTGCAGCGAGGTGACGTGGTGCTGGAGATCGGCACCGGCCTCGGCTACCAGGCGGCCATCCTCGCGGAGCTGGCCGGGCATGTCTACAGCATCGAGATCATCGAGGAACTGGCCGCGCAGGCCCGCCACCGGCTGGCCCGGCGCGGCTACACCAATGTCGAGATCCGCATCGGCAACGGCTGCAGCGGCTGGCCGGAGCATGCACCCTTCGACAAGATCATCGTCACGGCCGCGCCCGAGTTGATCCCTTCCACGCTCATCTACCAGCTCAAGCCGGGCGGCAAGATGGTGATACCGGCGGGGCTCCCAGACGGGCAGCAACTGATCCTGCTCGAGAAGGACATCGACGGCACCGTGTCGACCAAGGAGATCCTGCCGGTGCTGTTCTCCCAGCTCGAGGACACCGAGCTCGGCTGAACCTTTTGCGCGGGGCCAGCCTGCCATGCCCAATCGACTCGCCCACGAAACCAGCCCCTACCTGCAGCAGCACGCCGCCAACCCGGTGGACTGGCACCCGTGGGGCAGCGAGGCGCTCGCGCTGGCGCGTGACACAGGCAGGCCGATCCTGCTCTCGGTGGGCTACTCGGCCTGCCATTGGTGCCATGTGATGGCGCACGAGTCGTTCGAGAACGAAGAGACCGCCGCACTGATGAACCGGCACTACGTGAACATCAAGGTGGATCGCGAAGAGCGGCCGGACATCGACCAGATCTACCAGACGGCGCACCAGCTGATGACGCGGCGGGCCGGCGGCTGGCCGCTCACGATGTTCCTGACGCCCGAAGGCAAGCCTTTCCTGGGCGGCACCTATTTTCCGAAGCGCTCGCGCCACAACCTGCCGGGCTTCGATGAACTGCTGGAACGGGTCGCCGAGGTCTGGAGCACGCAGCGCGAACAGGCCTTGGCCCAGGGCGACGAGGTGGTGCGCTACCTTGCACTGACGCTGCCGGGGTCGCGCCAGGGCATGGCAGAGGCTGGCGAGTCGATCGATCGCATCGACAATGCGGCAGCTTCAGCCGCGACGGGCTTGCGCGATGCTTCGATGCAATCCTTCGATGCCACGCACGGCGGCTTCGGTGGCGCCCCGAAGTTCCCGCATCCCTCGATGCTGGCCGCGCTGCTGCGCAATGCCGTCGAGGAGCGCGACGACCTCGCGCGCGATGCCGTCCTGCTCACCTTGAGGCGCATGGCCGAAGGCGGCCTGCATGACCAGCTCGGCGGCGGCTTCTATCGCTACAGCACCGACGCGCGCTGGCAGATCCCCCACTTCGAGAAGATGCTCTATGACAACGGGCCGCTGCTGCGCCTTTATGCCGAGGCCTGGCAGCTCACCGGCGAGCCGCTCTGGCGGCAGGTGTGCGAGGAAACTGCCGCATGGCTCATGCGCGACATGCAGGCCGCCTCGGGTGGCTACTTCTCGAGCATCGACGCGGATTCGGAAGGGCACGAAGGGCGCTTCTACGTGTGGCGGCGCGACGAGGTGGAACGCCTCCTCGCGGACGAGGCCGAGCGCACCGCCTTCGGCCTGCGCTACGGGCTGGACGAGCCGCCCAACTTCGAAGGCCAGGCCTGGCACCTGCACGTGGCGCGCTCGATCGACGAGGTGGCTGCCGCGCTCGGGCTCACGCCGGAGCAATGCGTCGGCTTGATCGACAGCGCCCGCGCACGCCTGCTGGTCGAACGCGAAGGCCGCGTGCATCCGGGCCGCGACGAGAAGGTGCTCACGAGCTGGAACGCCCTGGCGATCGAAGGCATGGCCTTCGCGGCACGGGTATTCGACCAGCCGCGCTGGGCCGCCTCGGCAGGCGCCGCGCTCGACTTCATTCGCCGCGGCTTGTGGCGCAATGGCCGCCTCCTGGCCACCAGCAAGGACGGTCACTCGCACCTGAACGCCTATCTCGACGACCATGCCTTCCTGCTGGCTGCGGTGATGGAGCTGATGCAGCAGGGCGAGCTGCGTGCCGCGGACGTGCAATTCGCCGAGGCTCTGGCGGAGTTGCTGCTCAAGCAGTTCGAGGACCCTCGCCACGGCGGCTTCTTCTTCACCAGCCACGACCACGAGGCGCTCGTCATGCGTCCCAAGGCCGGCCACGACGGAGCCACCGCTTCAGGCAATGGCGTGGCCGCACTGCAATTGCAGCGCCTGGGGCATCTGTTGGGCGAGCCGCGCTACCTCGAAGCGGCGCAACGCGCCATGGCGCTGTTTGCGGAGGACGTGGAGCGCAGCCCTCACGGTCATGCGAGCCTGGTCAGTGCCATGGCGGAGCACCGCAAGCCACCGACGCTCGTGATGCTGGCCGGTCCGGCCGACACGCTGAGTCGCTGGCGTGCCGAGCTGGATCGCCGCTACCTGCCTTCGGTGCTGGTGCTGCGACTGCCCCGGGACACGAGCGGCTTGCCGCCAACGCTGGCGCATGCCGCCGCCGCCCGCCGCAAGCTTGGGTGTGCCTGGGCACGGAGTGCCTCGCGCCGATAGAAGATCAGGCCGAGCTGATCGAAACGATCAGCGAAGGCCAGTGAGCGGGAGCCGCGGATCCGGCTTTAGCTACGGCATCACATCGCTGACGCGATATGAGCCTCCGCTGAAGCGCAAGCGCTTTGCCGGTCCGCAGGCGGAGCCCCCTGGAGAGTGCCGCGGCTCCAAGCCGACCTGCGTCGGCTTGGACGGCACGAACGCCAGCCGACTCTGGCGGCTGGCTCGCGCGAAGGCCTACGGGGGTGGTCCAGGTACGTACATGTAGCCGGCGTTGCGCACCGTGCGGATGCAGCGCGGTTCCCCGGCGGGATCGGGCTCGATCTTGCGGCGCAGCCGGCCGATGCGGATGTCGATGGAGCGGTCGAAGGGCTCCCATTCCCGATTGCGGGTGTGCATCAGCAACTGGTCGCGCGAGAGCACCCGGTTGGGACTGACCAGGAACACGCGGACGAGGTCGAACTCCATCGCGGTCATCGGCACTTCCTCGCCGCCGGCGGCCATGTCGAACAGGCGCCGCGAATCGAGCTCGACTTCGCAGCGGCCGAAGCGCTGCCTGGCCGGCGCGGGCTGGGCAGGCGTCGCGGCAGGGACACCTTCCTGCGGACGGGCCTGCATGCGCCGCAGCACGCTCTTGATGCGCGCGAGCAGCTCGCGCGGATCGAAGGGCTTGGCGATGTAGTCGTCGGCACCGAGCTCCAGCCCCACCACGCGATCGACCACATCGCTCGAGCCGGTGACCATCACGATGGCGACGTCATAGCGTTCGCGCAGGAAGCGGGCGAGCGCGAAGCCGTCTTCGCCGGGCAGGCGCAGGTCGAGCAGGATGAGGTCGGGCAGCTCGCGCTCGATCTCGGCACGCATCGCGGTGCCATCGGCGGCGCCGCGCACGGCGTAGCCATGCCCGCCCAGGTATTCGAGAAGCATCTCGCGCACCGAGGCATCGTCATCGACGATCAGCACGTTCGCACCGGCCCTCATGGCGGGGATTGTGACGCTGCCGCCACCTGCGGGGAATAGCCGAATACAAAGCGGCAACAAAGATGCGCGTGGCTGGCTCATCGTGGATACAGCGGGCTCGGACAGTCCGATCCACCCGGCGGCGCGGTGTCGCCGGGCCCCCCACAGCAAGGACCACGAGCCATGTCTGACATCTCCGCCATCGTCCCCGAAAGCCGCTACGCCCGGGTCATCGACGTCTCCAAGCGGGTGCGCTGGGAAATCGAGCGCGACGTGATTCGCGGCCGCCGCTTCGACTACACCCGCACCTTCCTGCCCGATGGGCTGTCACTGGTCGACGAACTCGGCTTCCTCGGCGCGGACGACCGGCGCCTGCTGAGCCAGGTCCAGGGCCGCACCTATGCCTGCATGTTCGGACTGGTCGAGCGCTACATCGGCATGAAGACCCTGGAGCTCGGACAGCAACATGCGCTAGGCAGCCAGGTGGCGATGGAAGCGCTGGTGCGCATGACCGACGAGGAGCTCAAGCACCAGGAGCTGTTCCGCAGGCTCGAAGCGATGATGGCTGTCAACATGCCGCCGGGCTACGAGATGACCGCCGATCCGAACGCGGTGGCGACGGCAGTGCTCTCCAAGTGCAGCTGGGCCGTGCTGGCGCTCACGCTGGACATCGAGCTCTTTTCCCAGGCGCACTATCGCGCCAGCATCGGGCCGCAGGACAAGATCTGCGGGCTGTGGAAGGACGTCTTCCTGTTCCACTGGAGGGAGGAGTCGCAGCACGCGATCATCGACGAGCTCGAGCTGATCCAGGAAGACGCGCGGCTGACAAAGCCGCAGCGCGATGCGGGAGTCGAGGACCTGATCGCGCTGGTGGGCGAGATGGACCGCATCCTGCAGGCGCAGGCTGCGGCCGACGCGCGCTACTTCATCTCGATCGCGGGCAGGAGCTTCAGCGATGAGCAGGCCGAGCAAGTCCATGCCTGCGTGCTCAAGGCCTATCGCTGGCAGTACATCGTCTCTGGCACGATGGAGCCACGCTTCCAGAAGGTGCTGTTCTCGTTGCTCGACGAGGCGCAGGGTGCGCGCATCCAGGAGGCGTTGGCGCCGCTGGCCTATGCCGTCCCGCAGCGACCCGGCATGGCGCTGCCGATGGCGGCGTGAGAGCCGGCCCGGATCGCCGATACATACGCGATACAAAGCTGCCTCATTGCATTACGCATATACGACGTGCGGGCGATGTCTGACATCGCGACGATACCGATGCGGCTCACTCTCCTGGCATGGACCCGTTTCGCGGTCTCATGCCAGGAGTTTTTCATGAACACCATCTTCGGACTCGTCCGCCAGAGCGATCCGCGCGAGACGCTGCTGTGCCTGCACAGCAGCGCAAGCTCGGGCCGCCAGTGGGACACTTTTGCCGCCTTGCTGGCGGATCGCTTCCGCGTCGTGACGCCCGACCTGCTGGGGTATTCCAACCCTGCCGGCTGGCCGATCGGCAGGCCGACTTCCCCCGACGAGGAGGCAGAGCATGTCGCTCCCTTGCTTCCAGCGGGCGGCGCGCACCTCTTCGGCCATTCGTACGGCGGCGCCGTCGCGCTGCAGCTCGCACTGCGCTGGCCCGAGCGGGTGAAGACCATGACGCTGTACGAGCCGGTGCGCTTCGGCGTGCTGAGGCAGCATGCAAGCACCCAGGAAGCGTTCGAGCAGATCCTCGGGATGGGCAGGCGCATCGGGCTCGAGGTGCTGTCGCGCAATCTGCGGGAAGCGGGTCGTCGCTTCGTGGAATTCTGGTCGGTCGAAGGGGCCTGGGATCGGCTGCCGGGCCATCGCCAGCAAGGCCTGGCGGCGCGCATGCCCAAGGTGCAGGCGGAATTCGAAGCGCTGTTCGCGGATCTCGTTCCGCTCTCGGCCTATGCGCGGCTTGCGATGCCCATCCACCTGATGGGCGGCGGCGGCTCCCCGCTGCCGTCGCGCAAGGTGCTCGAACTGCTCGCGATGAAGATGCCGCATGCCTCGGTGAAAGTCGTTCCGGGGCTCGGTCACATGGCGCCGATGACCGATCCGGACGAAGTCGCTATGCACCTGCCGCCCTGGCTGGCTCCGCAGGCGTTGGCCTCAGAGGCGGCGTAAGGGCAGCCAAAAAAACCCGGCCGAAGCCGGGGCGTGAGACAGCGAAAACTTCAGGCGGCGGGCTTTTCGGTCTTGGTGGTCGCCTTCTTGTGGTGGTGCTTCTTGGGCTCGGCGCTCTTCTTGCCGGTATCGGTCTTGGCCGTTGCCGGGGCGGATGCTCCGGCGGCAGGCGCCTTGGCCGCATCGCCCATCGGCTTGGCAGCATCGGCCGCGAAAGCCCCGACAGCAAACACAGAAGCGATCAAGGCAGCGATGAGGTTCTTCATGGTGTGTATTTCCTACTCTGGATCGAAGGTTGAGGGAGGCGAGCGCTTGGCGCTCCTTGCCTCAACGGCAGCGCAACGCCCGCCGACGACCGCATCTTCCGCAGGCTTTCCCTGCCAACCTGTGGGCCCTCTCAGTCGTTAGCCCTGGGGTTATCCCGCGACTTCGGGCATAATCCGCGTTGCGCCGCACCAAGTGCGGCGCTTTTAGTTCATCCCCTCTGACCTTTTCAAGCACGGCGCTCTGTTGAGCGGCCACCTCTGGTGTCTTGAGTCCTGGTTGGCGGCGATGCCGTCGCATACCCGACTCAGGCGACTCCCCGGCCCTCCCGCCGGACCAGCCCTCGACCAGCGACCCCACCCTGACGCTGCCTTGGCATTTCGCCGCGCGCGTCTTGGCATGCCTTTGCCGTGGCAACGCGCCACCTGGCCTTGCCTTGCTTGAAAGAAAACTGATGACTTTTGATTCCCTGGGCCTTTCCCCCGCCATCCTGCAATCCGTCACCGAGGCTGGCTACACCGAGCCCACCGAAGTGCAGACGCGCGCCATTCCCGCCGCCCTTGCCGGCCAGGACCTGATGGTCTCCTCCTCCACCGGCAGCGGCAAGACCGCCGCCTTCGTGCTGCCCGCGCTCGAGCGCATCCTCGCCTCCCGTGGCGACAACACCAAGCGCCGCGAAAAGGGCAAGGTCTACGGCCCCCGCCTCGTGGTGCTCGCCCCCACCCGCGAGCTCGCCATGCAGGTCGCCAAGGCCTGCACGCACCTATGGCCGCAACGTGCAGGGCCTGCGCGTCGCCACCATCGTCGGCGGCGTGCCCTACGCGGCTCAGCTCAAGGCCTTGCGCGGTCCGCTCGACGTCCTGATCGCCACCCCCGGTCGCCTGCTCGACCACCTCGGCTCCGGCGCCGCCGTGCTCGAGAACGTCGACATGCTGGTGCTCGACGAAGCCGATCGCATGCTCGACATGGGCTTCATCGACGACATCCAGGCCGATCGCCGAAACGGTTCCGGCAGAGCGCCAGACGCTGATGTTCAGCGCCACCTTCGCCGGCCACGTCGGCGGCCTGGCCCAGCGCCTGACGCGCAATCCGCAGCGCATCGACGTGGCCTCGCACACCGACACGCACGCCAACATCGAGCAGCGCCTGCACTGGGCCGACAGCCTGCACGCACAAGAACGCGTTGCTGGAGCACATCCTGACCGCGCGCGAGCTCGACCAGGCCCTGGTCTTCACCAGCACCCAGCGCGACGCCGACGTGCTGGCCGACCGCCTCGCCGAGATGGGCCACGCCGTGGCCGCCCTGCACGGCGGCATGCCGCAAGGTCGCCGCAACCGCGTGCTGCAGGGCTTGCGCCAGAAGCAGCTGCGCGTGCTGGTGGCCACCGACGTGGCCGCGCGCGGCATCGACGTGCCGACCATCACGCACGTCATCAACTACGGCCTGCCGATGAAGGCCGAGGACTATGTGCACCGCATCGGCCGCACCGGCCGCGCCGGCCGCGACGGCCTGGCGATCACGCTGGCCGAGCGTCGCGACACCGGCATGATCCGCCGCATCGAGCACTTCACGACGCAGCGCATCCCGGCTGCGACCATCACCGGCCTGGAGCCCAAGGCACCGGCCGCCGGTCGAGCGCAAGAAGCCTGATGGCTGGAAGCCCGGCATGGGCAAGTCGGGTGGCGGCTATCGTGACCGTCGCGACGGTGGGCACGGCAACGGCTTCGCGCCGCGTGGCAACTTCGCTCCGCGTGGCGAGTTCGGGCAGCGCAACGATTTCGCACCGCGCGGCGATGCGCCTCGCGGCGAATTTGCTCCCCGTGGTGACTTCGCTCCTCGCGGCGAATTCGCTCCCCGTGGCGACAACCGTGGCGGCCCCAAGTTCGGCAAGCCCGCAGGGAAGTCCTTCGGCGACAAGTCGTTCGGTGGCGGCAAAGACCTTTGGCGGCAAGCCCGCCGGTGGCAAGTCGTTCGGTGACAAGCCTTTTGGCGGCAAGCCCTTCGGAGGCAAGCGCCGCGACGCCTGATCATCACAAGAACGGCGGGCCTCGCTGAGGTCCGCGACAGATCGAAGCCCGGCAACAAGACGCGAACGCGCGGTCGGGCCGATCATTCCGGGCTCTTCACCGCCATCGCGGGAAGAGCCCTTTTTCATTGGCCTGTGCCGGAGAGCGCGGCCGAGCGCCAAGCCGCCAAGCGCCGCGATGCCACCCATCGCGCCCGGCAGCCCAGAACACCGCGGCAAAGCCCAGCGCCTCGCTCAGCGCTCCACCCGCAACGCCCCCCACCAGCCCCGAGATCCCGTAGCCGATCACCGTGTAGAGCGCCTGCCCTCGTCCACGCAGCCGCCCGGGAAAGTGCTCGTTGATGAACGCGATGCACACCGTATGGTGCGCCGCAAAAGTGATGGCATGCACGGCCTGCGCCATGACCAGCAGCGCAAGGCTGCTGCCGAACGCCGCCGTGGCCGAGAAGCGCAGCGCGGCGACCACGCAGGCCAGCACGATCCACGTGCCCAGCGGCAGGCGTGGCAGCCAGCGGCCCTGGTCGATGAACCAGGCGATCTCCACCACCACCGACACCGCCCACAGGAAGCCGACGATGCGCTTGCTGTAGCCCAGCGAGTCGAGGTACAGCGAGAAGAAGGCATACAGGCTCACGTGCGCCAGGATCATGAAGAACAGCGACACGAAGAACCAGCGCACCGCGGGCTCGGCCATCACCGGCCCGAGGCTCGGCGCCGGCTCGCTGCCGTGCACCGCCTCGCGTTGGGCCGGCAGCCGCCAGCAGCTCACCACCAGGCCCGCGAGCAGGATCGCGGCGCCCCAGGGAAAGCCGTCGAGGCCGAAGCGTTCGAACCAGAAGCCGAACACCACCACGGTGATGATGAAGCCGACCGAGCCCCAGACCCGCACGCGGCCGTAGCGCTTCACGTCCATGCCCTGCTGCGTGGTCACGAGCTGCGCCAGCGCGGCTTCTGCCATCGGCATCATCGCGCTGGTATTGAGGAACATGGCGAACAGCACCACGGCGACGAACAGGAATCCCGGCGCCACCCAGCCCGGCGTGAGCAGCAGGCCCAAGGCGCACACGAAGGCCGCCGCGGCCGCAATGCGCATGAGCCAGACGCGCTGGCCGGTGTGGTCCGACAGCCAGCCCCAGCCGTAGGGCGCGATCACGCGGGTAAGGGCCTGTACCGACGTCAGCGTGCCGATGGCCAGGGTCGAGAACCCCAGCTCCTTGAGCCACAAGCGGCAGGTAGGGATTGAAGTAGCCGATGAAGCCGAAGTAGATCGCGGAGAGGGCGGCGAAGGCCCACAAGCTGCGCGGCGCGTCGTGGCCCGCACCGGCCGCCGAGCCGCTCTCAGGCATCCGGCGCGCGGGCAGCGATCTTCGGTGTGCTGACTTGAACGTCGCCGCACTGCGCCCGATGCCGCAGTGCATGGTCCATCAGCACGAGCGCGAGCATGGCTTCGGCAATGGGCGTGGCACGGATGCCGACGCAGGGATCATGGCGGCCGAAGGTTTCGACGGTGGCCGGCTTGCCTTGCAGGTCGATCGAGCGGCGCGGCGTGCGGATCGAGCTGGTCGGCTTGATCGCGATCGACACGGAGATGTCCTGCCCGGTGCTGATGCCGCCGAGCACGCCGCCGGCGTTGTTGCTGAGAAAGCCCTCGGGCGTGAGCTCGTCGCCGTGCTCGCTGCCCTTTTGCGCCACGCAGGCGAAGCCCGCGCCGATCTCCACGCCCTTGACGGCATTGATGCCCATCATCGCGTAGGCGATGTCGGCATCGAGCTTGTCGAACAGCGGCTCGCCGAGACCCACCGGCACGCCACTGGCCTCGACCAGGATGCGCGCGCCCACCGAATCGCCCGCCTTGCGCAAGGCGTCCATGTAGTCCTCGAGCTGGCTGATGACGCTGGCATTGGCGGCGAAGAACGGGTTGTCGGGCACATGCTCCCAGGACTCGAACGGAATCGCGATCTCGCCGAGCTGCGTCATGCAGCCGCGGAAAGTGGTGCCGTATTGCTGGCGCAGCCATTTCTTCGCGATGGCGCCGGCACCCACCATCGGCGCGGTCAGACGAGCCGACGACCGCCCGCCGCCGCGCGGGTCGCGCAGGCCGTACTTGTGCCAGTAGGTGTAGTCGGCATGCCCGGGGCGGAAGGTCTGGACGATGTTGCCGTAGTCCTTGCTGCGCTGGTCGGTGTTCTGGATGACGAGGCAGATCGGCGTGCCGGTGGTCTTGCCCTCATAGACGCCCGAGAGGATGGCCACCGCGTCGGGCTCGTTGCGCTGCGTGACATGGCGCGAAGTGCCGGGGCGCCGCCGATCGAGCTCGGGCTGGATGTCGGCCTCGGAAAGCTCCATGCCGGGAGGGCAGCCATCGATCACGCAACCGATGGCCGGGCCGTGCGATTCGCCGAAGTTGGTGACGCGAAACAGGGTGCCGAGGGTGCTGCCGGACATGGGGCGCCGAGAGAGGGCCCGGATTCTAAGCGGCGAAGAGGCTGCGAGGCCGATTCTGCTAGCGCTCGCCCGGGCCTGGGCCTCGTCGCGCTGGCCCCGGCCAATCGCGGATGTAAGCCTTGAGCATGCGGTTCTCGAAATCTTGCGAGTCCACCACCGCCTTGGCCACGTCGTAGAAGGAGATCACGCCCATCAGCGTGCGCTGGTTCATCACCGGCATGTAGCGCGCATGGCGGCCGAGCATCATGCGGCGCACTTCATCCATCTCGGTCTCGAGGGTGCAGGTCAGCGGCGCGTTGTCCATCACCGTGCGCACGATGGTCTGGCCCATCGTGCCGCCGTTGCCGACGACCGCCAGGATCACCTCGCGGAAGGTGAGCATGCCCACGAGCTCGCCACGCTCCATCACGACCAGGGAGCCGATGTCGTGCTCGGCCATGGTCTTGATCGCATCACCCAGGAGCTGGTCGGGCGAGACGGTGAACAGCGTGCTTCCCTTGACGCGCAGGATGTCGCTGACTTTCACGGGAGCCTCCTTCGATCTCGTTGTCTGAATCGGGGCAGGAATTCAATATAGCCCACAATCCTCGCACCCCCTTGCGGGGCCACCATGAAGGAGCCCTCATGCCCGGCCATTCCGATCCCGGCTTCGACACGCTGGCGCTGCACGCCGGCAGCGTGCCCGATCCCGCCACAGGCGCCCGCGCCGTGCCGATCTACCTGTCCACCTCGTTCGTGTTCGAAGACAGCGACCATGCCGCGGCGCTGTTCAACATGGAGCGCTCGGGCCACGTCTATTCGCGCATCTCGAATCCCACCACGGCCGTGCTCGAGGAGCGCATCGCCGCGCTCGAAGGCGGCGTGGGTGCGATAGCCACCGCCAGCGGCCAGGCGGCCCTGCACTGGCCATGGTCACGCTGATGGGCGCGGGCTCCCACATCGTGTCGAGCTCGGCGCTCTATGGCGGATCGCACAACCTGCTGCACTACACGCTGGCCCGCTTCGGCATCGAGACCACCTTCGTGAAGCCGGGCGACATCGACGGCTGGCGCTCCGCGATCCGTCCGAACACCCGCCTGCTGTTTGGCGAGACGCTGGGCAATCCGGGGCTCGACGTGCTCGACATCCCCACGGTGAGCGCCATTGCCCACGAGCACGGCATCCCGCTGATGGTGGACTCGACCTTCACCACGCCCTGGCTGATGCGCCCCTTCGAGCATGGCGCCGACCTGGTCTATCACTCGGCCACGAAGTTCCTGTCCGGCCACGGCACGGTGATCGGCGGCGTGCTGGTCGACAGCGGCAGCTTCGACTGGGAAGCCTCCGGCCGCTACCCGGAGCTGACCGAGCCCTATGCCGGCTTCCACGACATGGTGTTCGCCGAGGAAAGCACCGTGGGCGCCTTCCTGCTGCGCGCGCGCCGCGAGGGGCTGAGGGACTTCGGCGCCTGCATGAGCCCGCACACCGCCTGGCTGATCCTGCAAGGGGTGGAGACCTTGTCGATGCGCATGGAGCGGCACGTCGCCAACACGCGCAAGGTGGTCGAGTACCTGGCCGCGCATCCGATGGTGGCCAGCGTCGGCTATCCGGAGCTGCCGGAGCATCCGAGCCACGCGCTGGCGCAGCGCCTGATGCCGCGCGGCTGCGGCTCGGTGTTCTCCTTCGACCTCAAGGGCAATCGCAACCAGGGTCGCAAGTTCATCGAGACGCTGAAGCTCTTCTCGCACCTGGCCAACGTGGGCGACTGCCGCTCGCTGGTGATCCACCCCGCGACGACCACGCACTTCCGCATGGACGATGCGGCGCTCGCGCAGGCGGGCATCACGCAGGGGACGATCCGGTTGTCGATCGGGCTCGAGGATGCCGAGGACCTGATCGACGACCTGACCCGCGCCTTGAAGGCAGCCGAGAAGGCGGGAGGTGCGGCATGAAGCTAGTCGTCGCGGGCCACGAGGCCTACGCCTACACCGGCGGCAAGGCCTTCGATCCCGGCAAGCCCTGTGTCGTCTTCATCCATGGCGCGCTCAACGACCACAGCGTCTGGGGCCTGCAGAGCCGCTACCTTGCCAACCACGGCTTCGGGGTCCTGGCGGTCGACCTGCCCGGGCATGGACGCAGCGCCGGTCCCGCGCTGGAGAGCGTGGAAGCCTTGTCCGCATGGGTGCTCGACTTGCTGAAGACAGCCGGCGTGCCGCGGGCCGCGCTGGTCGGGCACAGCATGGGCTCGCTGATCGCTCTCGATGCGGCAGCCCGCCTGGGCGAAGCGGCGACGGGGCTGGTGATGGTGGGCACGGCCTATCCGATGAAGGTCTCGCCCGCCCTGCTCGACACCGCATCGAAGGCTCCCTTGCAGGCCATCGACATGGTCAACGCCTTCTCGCATTCGACGCTGGGCCCGAAGCCTTCGGCTCCCGGGCCCGGCGGTTGGCTGCGCGGCGGAGCCCGCGCGCTGATGCGCCGCATGCAGGCTGGCTATGCCGCCCGGCATGAAGGCGCCAACCTGTTCCACACCGACTTCAGCGTGTGCAACGGCTACGTCGGCGGGGCGCAGGCGGCAGGCGAGGTGCGCTGCCCGACGCTGCTGGTGCTGGGCGACAGCGACCAGATGACTTCGCCCAAGGCCACAGTCGAACTTGCGAGCTCGTTGCGGGCCCGCGTCGAGCGTGTCGCCGCCGGGCATTCCCTGATGACGGAGGCTCCTGACGCATTGTTGAATGCGATCGCGACCTTCCTGCGGACGCCAGGAGCACTGATGATGACACACCCGACCCATCTGCGATCGGCGGGGAAGATCAGGCTTCTGATCACTGTCTGGAGCAAATCGGCGAGGGTCATCTCGCCGAAGCTCGCCCGCTGCCAGAAGCCCCTCAGGCTGGGCGAGGGATCGAGCAGCGTCTGGGCCAGCAGCGGCTGGGCCGTCGTGGTCTCGGGGTCGGCCAGCAGCACATATCGCGCCCCGCCCTCCTCCTCGAGGCGACCGACCCAGTCCAGCGCCACCAGCTCATCCAGGATCGGTTCGATCTGCAGCGGATCGGTGCGCAGCCGCTCCGAAAGCGCCGCCGCGCTCAAGCCCCGAATGCTCTGCTTGCGCGCCGCATGCAGTTCTCGCAGTAGCGTGATCGCGAGAAGAAAGACGTGCCCGGGCGTGGCCGGCCTGCGCACCACCTTCATGCTCAGACTGGGCGCATAGGCCGCGATCACCGCGCCGAGCAGCACGATCACCCAGCCGAGGTAGAGCCATACCAGGAAGATCGGCACGGTCGCGAAGGTGCCGTACAGCGCCGAGTAGGTGGGCACCTGCTTGAGGTAAACGGCCAGCATCCACTTCGCGAACTCGAAGGCGCCGGCCACGAACAGGCCGCCGGCCAGTGCGTGCGTCCATTGCACATGGGTGTTGGGCACATAGCGGAACAGCCCGGCGACCGCGCCGACAGTCAGCGCGAACTCCACGATGTTGAGCAGCAGGCTCACGCCGCCCGGCAAGTCGCTGACGATCCCGCGCGAAGCGTAGAGCGCGTAGGAGGTCATCGACAGGCTCACGCCCAGCAGCAAGGGCCCGAGCGTGGCGGCGGCCCAATAGACCAGCACGCGCTGGGCGATCGGCCTCGGGCGTGCGCACGCGCCAGATCGCGTTGAGCGTGCGGTCGATGGTCAGCATCAACGCCAGCGCAGTCACCACCAGAAGCACCAGGCCGAGCGTTCCGAGCCGGTTGGCATTCATCGCGAACTGGGTCAGCGCGCGCAGCACCGGCTTGGCGATGCTGTCGGGCACCAGCGTCTGGATGAAGTACTTCTCCAGCGCCGTCTGGAATTTTCCGAACATCGGAAAGGCCGAGAAGATCGCCAGCGTGACGGTGAAGAAGGGCACCAGCGCGATGATGGTCGTGAAGGTCAGGCTGCTGGCGGTCATGCCGAGCCGGTCTTCGCGGAAGCGCTGGCGCAGGGTCTTGAGCGTGTCGAGCCAGGGCCAGTCCTGGAGGATCTGCAGCAGCCGTCGAGAAGCGGTCACGCCAGGAGAGTTGCAGCCGCTTGGGAAAATTCATGGCCGGTATGATGCCACCGATGAATCGTTGGACAGTGGTGGATTGGACGCGTGCCCTCGCGGTGGGCAGCCTGCTCGGATTGATCGTGCTCGGCCTCGCGTGGGAGTTGTGGCTGGCGCCCCTGCGCCCCGGCGGCTCGTGGCTGGCACTGAAGGTGCTGCCGCTGACCCTGCCGCTGGCCGGCCTGCTCAAGCGGCGCATGTACACCTATCGCTGGGTGAGCCTGCTGGTGTGGATCTATTTCACCGAAGGCGTCGTGCGTGCCACCAGCGATCGCGGTCCGAGCGCCATGTATGCCGCAATCGAAGTCGTGCTCTGCCTCGTCCTCTTCGCGGCCTGTGCGCTGCACGTTCGCTGGCGCCTGAAGCATTCGCCTCGCGCCGAATGCCGCGCTCCGCCAGCGCTGACGGACCGCACCGCCCGCGCTGCACCATGGACACGCGCCTGCTCGAATCGCCCTGCGCGAGCCCTGCGCGGGCGGCGCCTCCCATGTCCTCACCGAAGGCGACCTGTCGGCCTGGGAGCTGGACTGGCGCAAGCGCTATCGAGGCAAGGCGCTCGCGGTGGTGCGCCCCGCCTCCACGGAGGAAGTGGCGGCCGTCGTGCGCGCGTGCATGCTGCATGGGGCGAGCCTGGTCCCGCAGGGCGGCAATACGGGCCTCGTGGGCGGATCGGTGCCCGATGCCAGCGGCTCGCAGATCGTGCTGAGCCTGCAACGGCTCAACCGCATCCGCGACATCGATGCGGCCAACCTGACGATGACGGTCGAGGCCGGCTGCATCCTGCAAGCGGTGCAGGACGCGGCGAAGGCCGAAGAGCTTCTGTTCCCCCTGAGCCTGGCGGCCGAAGGCAGCTGCACCATCGGCGGCAACCTCGCGACCAACGCCGGCGGCACGCAGGTGCTGCGCTACGGCAACGCGCGCGAGCTGTGCCTGGGGCTCGAGGTGGTGACGCCGCAAGGCGAGGTGTGGGACGGACTCTCGGGCCTGCGCAAGGACAACACCGGCTACGACCTGCGCGATCTCTACATCGGCAGCGAAGGCACGCTCGGAGTGATCACCGCCGCGACCATCAAGCTGCATCCGCGTCCCGCGGCCCGCATGACGGCGCTGGCCGCCCTGCCCTCGCTCGATGCCGCGGTGCGGCTGCTGCAGCTGGCGCAGGCACGGCTCGGGGCCGGCCTGACCGGCTTCGAGGTGATGAACGCGTTCTCGCTCGAGCTGGTGGCCCGGCACTTCCCGCAGCTGCCCAGGCCGCTGGCGCCGACGCCATGGACCGTGCTGCTGGAGCAATCGGACACCGAATCCGAGGCTCACGCGCGCAGCCTGTTCGAGGGCCTGCTGGAGCAGGCGCTGGAGGACGCGGTCATCACCGATGCGGCCATCGCCGAGAGCCTGGAGCAATCGCATGCCTTGTGGCACCTGCGTGAATCGATCCCGCTCGCGCAGGCCGAGGAAGGCCTCAACATCAAGCATGACATCTCGCTGCCGGTCTCGCGCATTCCGCAGTTCGTCGCCGATACCGACGCGCAGCTGATGCAGCGCTTTCCCGGCGTGCGCCTGGTGGACTTCGGGCACCTGGGCGACGGCAACCTGCACTACAACGTGCAGGCGCCGGAGGGAGTGGCGGCGGCGGATTTCCTGCGCGATCACGAGAAGGCGATCAACACCGTGGTCTACGACGCCGTGACGGCGCATGGCGGATCGATCTCGGCCGAGCATGGCATCGGGGAGCTGAAGCGCGAGGAACTCGCGGAGCGGAAGTCGCCGGTGGCGCTGGGGCTCATGCGAGCCATCAAGCGGGCGCTCGATCCGGCACAACCGCATGAACCCGGGCCGGCTGCTGGATGCCTCGCCGAACGACGCGGCGCCAGGCCGTGAGCTACTGAAGCGGCTCCTTCAAGGCCGCAGGCACCGGAAGCGCCATCACCTCGATGCCTTCTTCGAGCAGGGCCTCGGTCTCTTCGCGCGAAGCCTTGCCGCGAATGCCGCGGGCGTCGATCTCGCCGTAGTGGATGCGCCGCGCTTCTTCCGGGAAGCGCTCGCCGACGTCCTCGGTGTTGTCGAGCACATGGCGGATGGCTTGCATGAAGATGGCCTGGGCCGTCTCTGCGCTTGGGCTCGGGCTTGGCGGCAACGACCTCGCGCGCGCCCGAGAGATTCAGGCGCGGTGCGCTCGGCAGCTTGCTGATCTCGCTGTCCGCGCACATCGGGCACTCGACAAGCCCGCGCCCCAACTGGGACTGGTAGTCGTCTTCGGAGGCGAACCAGCCTTCGAAGCCATGACCGTGGCGGCACTGGAGGTTGAAGACCTTCATGAATCCATTATGGGCTGAGCGGCGCCGGGCGGGGTAGGCTGCCAAGTCAAGTCCCAGCGCCCTGCGCGCCATTTTTCGAGCCAAAGCAGCCCGATGATGGTCTTCGCGTCGGTGAGGCTGCCGTCCTGGACCCAGCGTGCAAGCTCGTCCTCGGTGGCTTCGAAGGTCTCGACGAACTCGTGTTCGTCGAGGCTCGCCTCGCCCTTGACCAGGCCGCGCGCGAACCAGATCTCGATGCCTTCGTTCGAATAGCCGATGGCGTTGTGGAGCACGCCCGCGCGGGCCCATTCGCGGGCGCGGTAGCCGGTTTCCTCGAGCAGTTCGCGCATCGCGCATTGCCAGACCGGCTCGCCCGCATCGATCTTGCCGGCAGGGAACTCGATCATCACCCGGCCGACCGGATAGCGGAACTGGCGCTCCAGCACCAGCCGGCCGTCATCGAGCAGCGGCACCACCATCACCGCCCCGGGGTGCACGATGTATTCCCGCTCTGTCGTCCCGCCATCGGGCACGCGCACCACATCGCGGCGCACTTCGAGCAGATTGCCGCTGAAGACCGTCTCAGACTTGATACACGTTTCTTCCAGCGATGCACTCATGGTTGCCTTTGCGGTGATCAGCGATGGTGGCGCCGCAGGTAGCGCCACACGAAGCCGGGAAAAGCGAGCGTGAGGAACAGGCACAACGCCACCGCGTAGAACTCCCAGCCCTGCGGCTGCCGCTGCCCGATGCGCGCCTCGAGCGCGAAGCCCAGGCCCAGCAGCATGCCGAACATCAGCATCAGCTCCAGCAGCCGCCAGGCCAGGTTCTTGTGCTCGCGCCGCGGCCCGACGAGCAGGATCCGTTCGGTGGCAAAGGGCAGGTTGGCGGCCACGACGGCCACCAGGAGCACCAGCCAGACCGAGGCCGTCTGCCCCATCAGCCGGCGAGCGCCCGGCCGATGGCCTGTGCACACATGGCCATCAGGCCGCCGGGCAGCACGCCGAGCACCAGCACGCCAGCCCGTTGAGCGACAGCATCGCGCGGGCATCGCCCGAGCTGCGGATCGGCGTGGCGTCAGCGGCCTCGTCGAAGTACATCACCTTGACGATGCGCAGGTAGTAGAACGCGCCCACCAGCGACAGCATCACGGCGATCACCGCCAGCCAGACATACAGCGAGACGTTGGTCGAGACCAGCGCCTGCAGCACCGCGAGCTTGGCGTAGAAGCCCACCAGCGGCGGCACGCCCGCCAGCGAGAACATGAAGATCGCCATCACGGCGGCATACCAGGGGCTGCGCTGGTTGAGGCCCTTGAGGTCCGCGATCTCGTCGGCCTCGAAGCCTTCGCGCGCCAGCAGCATGATGAGGCCGAAGGTGCCCAGCGTGGTGATCACGTAGGTGATCATGTAGAACAGCGCCGAGCTGTAGGCGTTGGGGGCCGACAGCGTGTTGCCGCTCACCACGCCGACATGAGAGGCCAAGCAGCATGAAGCCCATCTGCCCGATGGTGGAATAGGCCAGCATGCGCTTGAGGTTGGTCTGCGCGATGGCCACCAGGTTGCCCACCACCAGCGACACCACCGCCAGCACGATGAGCATCTGCTGCCAGTCAGGCGCGAGGCCCAGCATGCCTTCGACCAGCAGGCGGATGGTGATCGCGAAGGCCGCCAGCTTGGGCGCCCCGGCAATCAGCAGCGTGACCGCCGTGGGCGCGCCATGGTAGACGTCGGGGATCCACATGTGGAAAGGCGCGGCCCCCAGCTTGAAGCCCAGCCCCGCCACCACGAAGACGATGCCGAACACGAGCACCTGCTCGTTGATCTGGCCGGTGCCGATGGCCCGGAACACCTCGTTGATGTCGAGCGAGCCCGTGGCGCCGTACATCATCGACAGGCCGTAGAGCAGGAAGCCGCTGGCCAGCGCGCCCAGCACGAAGTACTTCATGGCGGCCTCGGTGGACAGGATGTGGTCGCGGCGCAGCGCCACCAGCGCGTAGAGCGACAGCGTCATCAGCTCCAGGCCGAGGTAGATCGCGAGGAAGTTGTTGCCCGAGATCATCACCATGATGCCGAGCAGCGAGAACAGGCTCAGCGTGAAGAGCTCGCCGCCGCGCAGCATGTCGCGCTCGCCTGCATAGCCGCGCGAGTAGACGAGCGTGACCAGCGTCGACAGCACCGCGAAGAACTCCAGCAGGTTGCCCATCGCGTCGTTCACCGCCATGCCCTGCATGGCGTAGACGGTCGCGCCTTCCAGGTAGGAGCCCGAGAAGTAGGCCAGCTCCATGCCACCCGCGACCACCAGGGTCGCCAGCGTCAGCAGGTAGGTGACCGTGCGGCGCGGGTCCTTGACGAAGAGGTCGACCAGGGCGATGACGCAGGCCATCGTCAGCACGACGATCTCGGGATAGACGGCGGTCCAGTTCATGTCATTCATCGGTGTCGCCCCGGGTCAGAATGCGGCAAGTTTGGGTTGGGCGACGTGCTGGAGCAGGTCCACCACCGAGTGGTGCATCACGTCGGTAAAGGGCTTCGGATAGACACCCATCCAGATCACGGCAATGGCCAGCAGCGCGAGCATGAGGAATTCGCGCGCGTTGATGTCGGTGAGCGCACGAACGTCTGCATTCGCGACGTCGCCGAAGTACACGCGCTTGACCATCCACAGGGTGTAGGCCGCGCCGAAAACCAGCGCGGTGGCGGCCAGCGCGCCGATCCAGAAGTTGACCTTGATCGCGCCCAGGATGACCATCCACTCGCCCACGAAGCCGGCAGTGCCGGGCAGGCCGCAGTTGGCCATCGCGAACAGCACCGCGAAGGCCGCGAACTTCGGCATGGTGTTGACCACGCCGCCATAGGCCGAGATGTCGCGCGAGTGCACCCGGTCATAGAGCACGCCCACGCAAAGGAACATGGCGCCCGAGACGAAGCCGTGCGCGATCATCTGCACGATCGCGCCGGAGACGCCCAGCTCGTTGAACATGAAGAAGCCCAGCGTCACGAAGCCCATGTGCGCGACCGACGAATAGGCGATCAGCTTCTTCATGTCCTGCTGGACCAGCGCCACCAGGCCGATGTAGATCACCGCGATCAGCGAGAGCGCCACGATGAACCAGGTCAGCTCGCGGCTGGCGTCGGGCGTGATCGGCAGCGAGAAGCGCAGGAAGCCGTAGGCGCCGAGCTTGAGCATGATGGCCGCCAGCACCACCGAGCCGCCGGTGGGCGCCTCGACGTGGGCATCGGGCAGCCAGGTGTGCACCGGCCACATCGGCACCTTGACCGCGAAGGCCAGCGAGGAAGGCGCCGAACAGCAGCTTCTGCACGTCGAGCGTCAGGGGCAGCTTGTGCCAGGTGACGATGTCGAAGCTGCCGCCCGACTTGTAGTACAGGTAGGCGAGCGCCACCAGCATCAGCAGCGAGCCGAGCAGCGTGTACAGGAAGAACTTGAACGCCGCATACACCCGCCGGGGGCCGCCCCACACGCCGATGATGATGTACATCGGGATCAGCGTGGCCTCGAAGAACACGAAGAACAGCAGGCCGTCGAGTGCCGAGAACACGCCGACCATGAGGCCCGGAGAGGATCAGGAAGGCGCCCATGTACTGGTTGACGCGCTCGGTGATCACCTCCCAGGCGGAGATCACGACGATCACGGTGATGAAGGCCGTGAGGATCACGAACCACACCGACAGGCCGTCCACTCCGAGGTGGTAGTGCACGTTGAGGCGATCGATCCAGGGCATCAACTCGACGAACTGCATCGCCGACGTGGATGCGTCGAAGCCGCTGATGACGGGCAGCGTGACGACGAAGCTCAGCACCGAGCCGGCGAGCGCGAGCCAGCGCACCGCGCCGGCGTGCTCGTCACGGCCGAGGACAAGAAGGACGATGCCGAAAAAGACAGGCGTCCAGATCGCGAGGCTCAGGAGATTCATGTTGTTCGGACCTCGCTCAGCGGATCAGGAAGGATTGCAGGTAGGGCCAGAGCTGCCAGGTCATCAGCACGAACACGCCGAGGATCATCACCAGCGCGTAGTGGTAGATGTAGCCCGACTGGAACAGGCGCGCCACCGACGGCCGTCATGGCCACCAGCTTCGCCGAGCCGTCGATGATGACGGTGTCGATCAGGCCCGCGTCGCCGCCCTTCCACAGGCCGCGACCGAGCAGCCGCGCGCCGGCGGCGAAGATGTGCTCGTTGATCCAGTCCATGTAGTACTTGTTCTCGCCGATGCGCACGAGGAAGCCCAGGCGCTCGTGCAGCATCGCCGGGATCGCCGGGCTTGACGATGTAGAACAGGTAGGCCACCACCACGCCGGCCAGGGCCAGCCAGAAGGGCGCGGCCTGCAGGCCGTGCAGCGCCATCGCGGCAGCGCCGTGGAAGTTCTCGGCCAGCTCCTTCATCGCCGGATGACGGGCGATGTCGACGAGGATCGAGTCCTTGAAGAAGTCGCCGAACAGCATGGGGCCGATCGTCATGAAGCCGATCACGACCGAAGGCACGGCCAGCAGCAGCAGGGGCGCGGTCACCACCCAGGGCGACTCGTGCGGGTCCTCGTGCTCGTGCTCGTCCACGCCGTGCACCTCATAGTCATCGGCCGGATAGGGCTTGTCGCGGAAGCGCTCCTTGCCGTGGAAGACCAGGAAGTACATGCGGAAGGAATAGAAGGCCGTGATGAACACGCCCGACAGCACCGCGAGATAGGCGATGCCGGACGCAGGCAGGTTGCTGGCGTGCACCGCCTCGATGATGCTGTCCTTCGAGTAGAAGCCGGCGAACAGCGGCGTGCCGATCAGCGCGAGCGAGCCCAGCAGCGAGGTGATCCAGGTGATGGGCATGTACTTGCGCAGGCCGCCCATGTTGCGGATGTCCTGGTCATGGTGCATGCCGATGATCACGGAGCCTGCGGCGAGGAACAGCAGCGCCTTGAAGAAGGCGTGCGTCATCAGGTGGAACACCGCGACCGAATAGGCGGAAGCGCCCAGCGCCACGGTCATGTAGCCGAGCTGGGAGAGCGTCGAGTAGGCGACCACCCGCTTGATGTCGTTCTGGATGATGCCCAGCAGGCCCATGAAGAAGGCCGTGATGGCGCCGATCACCAGGATGAAGTTGAGCGCGGTGTCCGACAGCTCGAACAGCGGCGACATGCGCGCCACCATGAAGATGCCGGCCGTCACCATCGTGGCGGCGTGGATCAGCGCGGAGATCGGCGTGGGGCCTTCCATCGAGTCGGGCAGCCACACATGCAGCGGGAACTGCGCCGACTTGCCCATTGCGCCGATGAACAGGCAGATGCAGATGACGGTCATCAGCATCCATTGGTCGCCCCACAAGGGCAGCGGGAACGCCAGCTTGGCCAGTTCCGGCCCCTTGGTGAAAGCCTCGCCGTAGTTGAGCGTGCCTGCGTAGGCAAGCAGGAGGCCGATGCCCAGGATGAAGCCGAAGTCACCGACCCGGTTGACGATGAAGGCCTTCATGTTGGCGAAGATCGCCGTGGGCTTCTTGAACCAGAAGCCGATCAGCAGGTAGGACACCAGGCCCACCGCTTCCCAGCCGAAGAAGAGCTGCAGGAAGTTGTTGCTCATCACGAGCATCAACATCGAGAAGGTGAAGAGCGAGATGTACGAGAAGAAGCGCTGGTAGCCCGGGTCTTCCTCCATGTAGCCGATGGTGTAGATATGCACCATGAGCGAGACGAAGCTCACCACGGCCATCATCATCGCGGTCAGGCCGTCGATGAGGAAGCCGATCTCCATCTTCAGGTCGCCGAGCGTCATCCACTCGTAGATCGTGCCGTTGAAGCGCGCGCCGTCCACGGCCACCGACTTCAGCACCATGCACGAGATCACGAAGGAGATGAAGACACCGAGGATGGTGACGAAGTGGGCGCCGCGCCGGCCGATGGACTTGCCGAAGAGGCCCGCGATGATCGAGCCGATCAGGGGCGCCAGGGGCACTGCGACCAGCAGGTTTTGCGAGAGTTGCGACATGTTGTTGTTCTCTCCAGGCTCAGCCCTTGAGGGCGTCCAGCTCGGTCACGTTGATGGTCGAGCGGCTGCGGAACAGCACCACGAGGATGGCCAGCCCGATGGCCGACTCGGCCGCGGCGACCGTGAGAATGAAGAACACGAACACCTGGCCGGCCATGTCGCCCAGGTAGTGGGAGAAGGCCACGAAGTTCAGGTTGACCGCCAGCAGCATCAGCTCGATGGCCATCAGCAGCACGATCAGGTTCTTGCGGTTCAGGAAGATCCCGATCACCGACATCGCGAACAGGATCGCGCCGAGCGACAGGTAGTGCGCGAGAGTGATCGTCATGCCTGGCCTCCTGTGGGTGCTTGGCTGGCGGCCTGGGTGTCGGCCGGCGGGGGTGCGACCTCGCGCACCGGCTGCATCTGCACGATGCGCAGGCGATCGGCCTTCTTGACGCGAACCTGCTCGCTCGGGCTGGTGTAGCGCGCATCCTTGCGCTTGCGCAGGGTGAGCGCGATCGCGGCGACGATGCCCACCAGCAGGATGACGGCCGCCACCTGCAGCGGGTACAGGTAGTTGGTGTAGATCTCGATGCCGATCAGCTTGGTGTTGCCCAGGCGCAGCTGCTCGGGCGTGACCGGCGGCACCTCGCTAAGCCGGAAGCCGCCGGTGAGCACCAGGGCCATCTCAAGGGCGATCACTGCACCCACGAGCCCTGCTACGGGGAAGTTCCGCCAGAAGCCCTGGCGCATCGAATCGACGTTGATGTCGAGCATCATCACGACGAACAGGAAGAGCACCATCACGGCGCCCACGTAGACGAGCACCAGCGAGATCGCCAGGAACTCGGCCTTGAGCAGGATCCACACACAGGCCGCGGTGAAGAAGGCCAGCACGAGGAACAGCGCCGCATGCACGGTGCTGCGGGCGGTGATCACGCGAAACGATGCGAACAGCAGGATCGCGGAGAAGACGTAGAAAAGCGCGGTTTGTGTATGCATGGCCTATCGGTACTTGGCGTCCGCCTCCCTGTTCGCCGCGATTTCCTTCTCGTAGCGGTCGCCCACGGCCAGCAGCATGTCCTTGGTGAAGTACAGGTCGCCGCGCTTTTCGCCGTGGTATTCGAAGACGTGCGTCTCGACGATGGAGTCGACCGGGCAGCTCTCTTCGCAGAAGCCGCAGAAGATGCACTTGGTCAGGTCGATGTCATAGCGCGTGGTGCGGCGCGTGCCGTCCTCGCGCAACTCGGACTCGATGGTGATGGCCAGCGCCGGGCATATCGCTTCGCACAGCTTGCAGGCGATGCAGCGCTCCTCGCCGTTCTCATAGCGGCGCAGCGCGTGCAGCCCGCGGAAGCGCGGCGACAGCGGCGTCTTCTCCTCGGGGAACTGCACCGTGATGTGGCGCGACAGGAAATGCCGGCCGGTGAGGGCCAGCCCCTTGAACAACTCCGTCAGCATGAAGCTGTTGACGAAATCCTTGATTGCCAGTAGCCATGTCAGTTCCAGATGTTCCAGGGCGACTGGATCCACAGGCCCACGACCACCAGCCATACCAGGGTCACCGGGATGAAGATCTTCCAGCCCAGGCGCATGATCTGGTCGTAGCGGAAGCGCGGGAAGGTGGCACGCACCCAGAGGAACAGGGTCACGACCACGAAGGTCTTGAGGCCGAGCCAGATCCAGCCCGGAATCCAGTTGAAGACGGCGCTGTCGATCGGCGACAGCCAGCCGCCGAGGAAGAGCAGCGAGGCAATTGCCGACACGAGGATCATGTTGGCGTACTCGGCCAGGAAGAACATCGCGAAGGACATGCCCGAGTACTCGATCATGTGGCCGGCGACGATCTCCGATTCGCCCTCGACCACGTCGAATGGGTGGCGGTTGGTTTCCGCGATGCCCGAGATCACGTAGACCACGAAGATCGGCAGCAGCGGCAGCCAGTTCCACGACAGGAAGGTGAGGCCCATGTCGGCGAAGCGACCCTTGCCCTGCCCGATCACGATGTCGCTCATGTTGAGGCTGCCGGCCACCATGAGCACGACCACGAAGGCGAAGCCCATCGCGATTTCGTAGGAGACCATCTGCGCGGAGGCGCGCAGCGCACCGAGGAAGGCGTACTTCGAGTTGGAGGCCCAGCCGGCGACGATGACGCCGTACACCTCCATCGAGGTGATGGCCATCAGGAACAGCAGGCCGGCGTTGATGTTGGAGAGCGCCTGCTCCGGGCCGAAGGGAACCACGACCCAGGCCGCCAGTGCCGGCATGATGGTCATGACAGGCGCGAGGAAGAAGAGGCGCGTGTTGGCGGCGGTCGGGGAAATGATCTCCTTGAAGATCAGCTTCACCGCATCGGCGATCGGCTGCAGCAGCCCGAGAGGGCCGACACGGTTGGGGCCCGGGCGGATCTGCGTCCAGCCGATGGCCTTGCGTTCCCAGAGCGTGAGGTAGGCCACGCAGAGCATCAGCGGGACGAGCAGGGCCACGATCTTGATGAGCGCCCAGGTGAAGGGCCAGTAGCCGCCCAGGCTGGTCTGGCCGAATTGGGTGATGGTTTCAAGCATCGGTGCGTTCCTCCATCACGCCTTGGTGACGCTGATCGGGCCGAACATGGCGCCGAGGTGGGCGGTGGCCGGGTGGCCCGCGCTCACGCGCACGGCGTTGTCGGCCAGCGTCTCGTCCAGGCGGGCGTGGAGCTCGGCCACCTGGTCGCCCTGGCTCACTCGCACGATCGCGCCGTCTTCGAGCTGGAGCTGCTGCCAGAGGCCGCGCGGCAGGCCCGCGACGGGCGGACGCGCATCCTTGGTGAGCTGCAGCGAAGCGGCGCGGCGCACCAACGGGTCGGTGGAGTAGATCGGCACGTCGGCAACGCGCTCGAAGCCTTGCGCACTCGGCCTGAACCAGTTGCACTGGCTTGTCCGTCTTGTTGCTCAGGCGCTGGGGCAGGCCAGCCGCATCGCCGAGCGCCTGCGCGAGGATTTCCTGCGTGCTCTCGAAGCCGAAGCCCTCGAGGCCCAGCATGTTGCCGAGCACACGCAGCACCTTCCAGGCGGGGCGCGTCTCGCCGAGCGGCTTGACGACGCCATGGAAGGATTGCAAGCGGCCCTCGGCATTGACCAAGCTGCCCGAAGTCTCGGTGAAGGGCGAGACCGGCAGCAGCACGTCGGCCAGGTGATCGGTCGTCGGCTTGAAGGGTGACATGGCCACCACCATCTCGGCGCGCGCCAGCGCCGCGCGCGCGGCAGCAGGATCGGCGGCGTCGAGTTCGGGCTCGACGTTGAGCAGCAGGTAGGCCTTCAGCCCTTCGGTCAGCATGTGGCCGGCATGCATTCCGCCGGCGCTCGGCTGGGCTCCCACCAACTGGGCGCCTACGGTGTTGCCGGTCTCGGTGAGATAGCCCACCGACGCGCCCGTGCGCTCGCCGATCCATTGAGCCAGTGCGAGCAGCGTCGATGCCTGCGGATGCTGCGCCGCCGCGTTGCCCAGCAGCACGGCCTTGCGCTCGCCGGCGAGCAAGGACCTGGCGACAGCCGCAGCGGCCTCGGTCGCGTTGCCCGATGCCGGCGCGCCCACGCCCTGCTCCGCCGCGATCGCGGTCGCGACGTCGGCCAGCGCCTGGGCCCAGCCGCTCGGGGCCACGGTGATCTGCGAGGCAAGGGGAATGAACCACTCGTCCTCCACGGCATGCAGGCTGTGGATCTTGGCGCCTCGGCGGGCCGCCTGCCGCAGGCGCTGTGCGAACAGCGGGTGATCCTTGCGCAGGAAGGAGCCGACGACCAAGGCGCTTTGCAAGCGTGGAAAGCGAGGCGATGGAGGTGCCCAGCCAGTGGGCCACGGGGCCGCCACCCGCATTGCCTTCGGCATCGCCGAATTCGGCATGGCGCAGGCGATGGTCGATGTTGTCGCTGCCCAGGCCACGCACGAGCTTGGCCAGCAGGTGGAGCTCCTCGACCGTGCTGTAGCCGGTGCTCAACGCACCGATCGCCGACGGCCCGTGCTCGGTCCTGATCTGCTTCAGCCCATTCGCCACGTATTCGAGCGCGGTAGGCCAATCGACCGTCTTCCACTGCCCGCCCTGCTTGAGCATCGGCGCCGTCAGGCGCTCGTCGCTGTTGAGCGCCTCGTAGGAGAAGCGGTCGCGGTCAGCCAGCCAGCACTCGTTGACCTCTTCGTTCTCGAGGGGCACGACGCGCATCACCCGGCCGCTCTTGACCTGGACGATCAGGTTGGCGCCGGTCGAATCATGCGGGCTCACGCTCTTGCGGCGCGACAGCTCCCAGGTGCGGGCGCTGTAGCGGAACGGCTTGCTGGTGAGCGCGCCGACCGGGCAGAGGTCGATCATGTTGCCGGAGAGCTCCGAGTCGATGCTGTCGCCGCTGACGACGGTGATCTCGGAGTGCTCGCCGCGGTTGACCATGCCCAGCTCCATGATGCCGGCCACTTCCTGGCCGAAGCGCACGCAGCGGGTGCAATGGATGCAGCGGGTCATCTCCTCCATGGCCACCAGCGGGCTGACGTCCTTGCGGGGCACCACGCGCTTTTCCTCGGCATAGCGCGAGTTCGAGCCGCCGTAGCCGACCGCCAGGTCCTGCAGCTGGCATTCGCCGCCCTGGTCGCAGATGGGGCAGTCGAGCGGGTGGTTGATCAGCAGGAACTCCATGACGCTTTGCTGCGCCTTGATGGCCTTCTCGCTCTTGGTGCGCACGATCATGCCCTGCGTCACGGGCGTCGCGCAGGCCGGCATCGGCTTGGGCGCCTTCTCGACGTCGACCAGGCACATGCGGCAGTTGGCCGCGATGGAGAGCTTCTTGTGATAGCAGAAATGGGGGATGTAGGTGCCCGCCTTCTCGGCGGCATGCATCACCATGCTGCCTTCGGTCACCTCGACCTTCTGGCCATCCAGTTCGATTTCAACCATGAGTGGGTCTTTAGCCGCCGCCGGGCCGCCCCAAGGCGGCTGAGCGCCCTCGGGGGGTGGCAGGAACGAAGTGACGTGGGGCTGTCATGTCACGCCTCGGCAAGCGCCGGGACCACGCCGGTCTTGTGCTCGATGTAGTGCACGAACTCGTGCTGGAAGTGCTTGATCATCGCGCGCACCGGCATCGCCGCCGCGTCACCCAGGGCGCAGATGGTCCGGCCCTGGATGTTGTCCGCCACCGAATTCAGCAGCTCGATGTCTTCGCGGACGGCCCTGGCCGTTCAGGATGCGCTCGATCACGCGCCACATCCAGCCCGTGCCTTCGCGGCAGGGCGTGCACTGCCCGCAGGACTCGTGCATGTAGAAGTACGACAGGCGCAGCAGCGAGCTGACCATGCAGCGGGTGTCGTCCATCACGATCACCGCGCCCGAGCCGAGCATGGAGCCGGCCTTGGCGATGGAGTCATAGTCCATCGTGCAGTCCATCATGATCGAAGCCGGCAGCACCGGTGCCGACGAGCCGCCGGGGATCACGGCCTTGAGGCTGCGGCCGCGCGCTCACGCCGCCCGCGAGCTCGAGCAGCTTCGAGAACGGCGTGCCCAGCGGGATCTCGTAGTTGCCGGGACGCTCGACGTCGCCGACTACCGAGAAGATCTTGGTGCCGCCGTTGTTGGGCTTGCCGATCGCCAGGTAGGCGTCGCCGCCGTTGCGGATGATCCAGGGCACCGCGGCGAAGGTCTCGGTGTTGTTGATCGTGGTCGGCTTGCCGTACAGGCCGAAGCTGGCCGGGAACGGCGGCTTGAAGCGCGGCTGGCCCTTCTTGCCCTCGAGCGATTCGAGCAGCGCGGTTTCCTCGCCGCAGATGTAGGCGCCGAAGCCGTGGTGGGCGTGCAGCTGGAAGCTGTAGCCGCTGCCGAGGATGTTGTCGCCCAGGTAGCCGGCCGCGCGCGCCTCCTCGAGCGCCTCTTCGAAGCGCTCGTAGACCTCGAAGATCTCGCCGTGGATGTAGTTGTAGCCCACGCTGATGCCCATCGCGTAGGCCGCGATGATCATGCCCTCGATCACGATGTGAGGGTTGTAGGCGAGGATGTCGCGGTCCTTGCAGGTGCCCGGCTCGCCTTCGTCGGAATTGCAGACGAGGTACTTCTGGCCGGGGAACTGGCGCGGCATGAAGCTCCACTTCAGGCCGGTCGGGAAACCCGCGCCGCCGCGGCCGCGCAGGCCCGATTCCTTGACTTCGGCGATCACCTGGTCGGGCGTGAGGCCCGCGCCGTCCGCGGCCAGGATCTTGCGCAGCGCCTGGTAGCCGCCACGCGCCTCGTAGTCCTTGAGGCGCCAGTTGCTGCCGTCGAGCCCGGCGTAGATCTGCGCGCCGATGTGGCGATCGTGGAAGCAGGTCTCGGTGCCGTTGGCCTGGAATCGGGAAAGGTCGAGCTTCACAGTTCGCCCTCCCCGACTGGCTTGACGGCGGCGCGGCCGGCCGTGCGAAGTTCGTCGACCAGCGCGTCGAGGCGCTGCTGGTGCATGAAGCTGCACATCTGGCGGTCATTGACCAGCATCACCGGCGCATCGGCGCAGGCGCCCAGGCATTCGCTCTGCTGCAGCGTGAACATGCCGTCGGCGGTGGTGTCGCCGATGGCCACGCCGAGCTTGCGGCTCAGGTAGTCGGCCGCGCTCTGGCCATCGCGCAGCTGGCACGGCAGGTTGGTGCAGACGGCAAGCTTGAACTTGCCCACCGGCTGCTGGTTGTACATGTTGTAGAAGGTCGTGACCTCGTGCACCGCGATGGGCGGCATGCCGAGGTAGTCGGCCACGACCTTCTCGGCTTCGAGCGAGACCCAGCCGTGCTCCTGCTGCACGATGGACAGGCAGGCCATCACGGCCGACTGCTTCTGGTCGGCGGGGTACTTGGCGACCTCGCGCGCAAAGCGCTCGAGTGTGGCGGCCGAGAGCGTCTGCCCGGCCGGGTGAGTAGCTTCAGAGATCATCGATCAATCTCTCCGAACACGATGTCCATGGTTCCGATGACGGCCACGGCGTCGGCAATCATGTGGCCGCGCGACATCTCGTCCATGGCGGCGAGGTGGGCAAAGCCCGGGGCGCGGATCTTCAGGCGATAGGGCTTGTTGGCACCGTCGCTCACGAGGTAGATGCCGAACTCGCCCTTCGGGTGCTCCACGGCGGCGTAGGCCTCGCCTTCGGGCACGTGGAAGCCTTCGGTGAAGAGCTTGAAGTGGTGGATCAGCTCTTCCATGTTCGACTTCATCTCCACCCGCGAAGGCGGAGCCACCTTGTGGTTGTCGGTGATGACGGGGCCGGGGTTCTTGCGCAGCCAGTCGACGCACTGCTTGATGACGCGGTTGGACTGGCGCATCTCCTCGACACGCACCACGTAGCGGTCGTAGCAGTCGCCGTTGGTGCCGATGGGCACGTCGAAGTCCATCTGGTCGTAGACCTCGTAGGGCTGGGTCTTGCGCAGGTCCCAGGCGATGCCCGAGCCGCGCAGCATCGGGCCGGTGAAGCCCAGGTTCAGCGCGCGCTCCGGCGACACGACGCCGATGCCCACCGTGCGCTGCTTCCAGATGCGGTTGTCGGTCAGCAGGGTTTCGTAGTCGTCGACGTTCCTCGGGAAGCGAGTGACGAAGTCCTCGATGAAGTCGAGCAGCGAGCCCTGGCGGTTCTCGTTCATGCGCGCCAGCGCCTTGGCATTGCGGATCTTGGAGACGCGGTACTGCGGCATGCTGTCCGGCAGGTCGCGATAGACGCCGCCCGGGCGGAAGTAGGCCGCATGCATGCGTGCGCCCGAGACTGCCTCGTACATGTCGAACAGGTCTTCGCGCTCGCGGAAGGCGTAGATGAGGATGTTCATCGCGCCGCAATCGAGGCCGTGCGCGCCGAGCCACAGCAGGTGGTTCATCAGGCGCGTGATCTCGGAGAACATCACGCGGATGTATTGCGCCCGCAGCGGCACGTGGATGCCCATCAGCTTCTCGATCGCAAGGCAATAGGCGTGCTCGTTGCACATCATGGACACGTAGTCGAGACGGTCCATGTAGGGCAGCGACTGGATGTAGGTGCGGGTCTCCGCCAGCTTCTCGGTCGCGCGGTGCAGCAGGCCGATATGCGGATCGGCGCGCTGGATCACCTCGCCGTCGAGCTCGAGCACCAGGCGCAGCACGCCGTGGGCGGCAGGGTGCTGGGGGCCGAAGTTGAGCGTGTAGTTCTTGATGTCAGCCATGACGCTGTCTCACTTGATGCCGCCGTAGTTGTCTTCGCGGATCACGCGCGGAATGATCTCGCGCGGCTCGATGGTGACCGGCTGGTAGATCACGCGGCGCTGCTCGGGGTCGTAGCGCATCTCGACGTTGCCCATGACCGGGAAGTCCTTGCGGAACGGGTAGCCGATGAAGCCGTAGTCGGTCAGGATGCGGCGCAGGTCGAGGTGGCCCTCGAAGATGATGCCGTAGAGATCGAAGGCCTCGCGCTCGAACCAGTTGGCCGAACTCCACACCTCGGTGACCGAATCGATCACCGGGAAGTCGTCATCGGCGCAGAAGGTCTTGACGCGCACGCGCCAGTTCTTCGAGACCGACAGCAGGTGCATCACGACCGCGTAGCGCGGCCCTTCGTATTCGCCCTCGCCGTAGCTGGAATAGTCCAGGCCACAAAGGTCGACCATCTGCTCGAACTGCAGTTCGGCATGGTCGCGCAGGATCAGGGCCGCATCGACATGGTCGGCGGCAGCCACCGTGATGGTGATCTCGCCGCGGTCGCGCTTGAGGGACTTGAGCCTGCCCTCGAGGGCGGCTTCGAGTTGTGACTGCAGGGTGTCGAGTTTGCTCATGATGTGCCGGCTTCGGGGCTGTCAGCGCGCGATCGTGTTCTCGCGCCGGATCTTGGACTGCAATTGCAGGATGCCGTAGAGCAAGGCTTCGGCGGTCGGCGGGCAGCCGGGCACGTACACGTCCACCGGCACGATGCGGTCGCAGCCGCGCACCACCGAATAGCTGTAGTGGTAGTAGCCGCCACCATTCGCGCATGATCCCATGGAGATGACCCAGCGCGGCTCGGCCATCTGGTCATACACCTTGCGCAGGGCCGGGGCCATCTTGTTGCACAGGGTGCCGGCCACGATCATCAGGTCGGACTGGCGGGGGCTCGGGCGAAACAGCATGCCGAAGCGGTCAATGTCGTAGCGCGCCGCGCCGGCGTGCATCATCTCGACGGCGCAGCAGGCCAGGCCGAAGGTCATGGGCCACAGCGATCCGGTCTTCGACCAGTTGATCAGCTTGTCGGCCGTGGTGGTGATGAAGCCTTCCTTCAGGACGCCTTCAATGCTCATGAGCTCGCGCTTCCGCTCGGGGATGCTGGCTGGACGGCCCGGCGCTCGGCCCGCGGAATACGAATTCCATGCGATTACCTCCTCATTCCCAGTCGAGGGCGCCCTTTTTCCACTCGTAGACGAAGCCCACGACGAGGATGCCCAGGAAGATCATCATGGCCCAGAAACCGACCGGGCCGATTTCGCGCAGGGCCACGGCCCACGGAAAGAGGAATGCGATTTCCAGATCGAAAAGAATGAAGAGGATGGCCACCAGGTAGTAGCGCACATCGAACTTCATGCGTGCGTCTTCGAAGGCTTCGAAGCCGCATTCGTAGGGGGAGTTTTTTTCGGGGTCCGGGCGCCGGGGGCCCAGCACGAGACCCAGCAGCTGGGGGGCGACGCCGACGGCGATGCCGACCAGGATGAAGAGGATGACGGGCAGGTACTGGTCGAGGGTCATAGCTTCTACGCGTGGCTCGCTGTTAGGACTTTGCTGCGCGACGAACCCGGTGATCCGGCTCACCCAGGGTGACAAAAATAAGGCGCGCTGTCTGCAGCGGATACCGCTCGCATAAGCACGCCCGATTTTCCCCTGCCCGGACCTTGGAGGCCATGTTCAGGGCGGCTGGTGTGGCGCCGGATAAGAACCACACCGATGATGCATTTACTGGTGCCGACGGCGAGACTCGAACTCGCACAGCTTTCGCCACTACCCCCTCAAGATAGCGTGTCTACCAATTTCACCACGTCGGCATCGAGGCTTGGACGCTTGCTCCGAGCGCCGTTCCATCTCTGCAAAACAGCCCAACTTGCCTGAGGAGTTGCTCGTTGAACAGCCTTGAATTCTAACTGCAAATCACCGCCCCTCAATCGAAACGGCGCTCTCGATCAGTGTCAATTGGTCGGGATCTGCGCGGCCCCCGAAGCAGGCGCTTCTGACTGCGCTGGCAGCGGATGCAGGAGGCGATTGCGTCGACGGAATCTGCGCGGCGCCGGAGGCGGGCGGCGCGGCGGGCACGGGGCGATCGAGCACGCTGCCCGACGGTGCGACCGGCCGGGTGTTGGACATGTAGGCCAGGGCCAGGGTGCTGACGAAGAAGATCGTCGCGCACACCGCCGTGGTCCGGGACAGGAAGTTGGCACTGCCGGTCGCTCCGAACAGGCTGCCCGAGGCGCCGCTGCCGAAGGAGGCGCCCATGTCGGCGCCCTTGCCGTGCTGCACCAGCACCAGACCGATCATGGTCAGCGCGGACAGCAGCTGGGCCACAACAACCAAGGTGGTCAGAAACTGCATGAATGTTCTCCAGGAATCACGGATACGGGTTATGCGCCTAGGCGGTGACCGCCGCGCGACAGATTGCGATGAAGTCGGCCGCCTTCAGGGAAGCGCCGCCGATGAGCCCGCCGTCGATGTCGGGCTGGGCGAAAAGGATTGCGGCGTTGTCAGGCTTGACGCTGCCGCCGTAAAGGATCGTCATGCGGGCCGATTGTTCCGTTGCCGCATGCAACTGGGCGCGCAGCAGCGCGTGCACTGCCTGCGCCTGCTCGGGCGTGGCGGTCTTGCCGGTGCCGATGGCCCACACCGGCTCGTAGGCCACGACGACCTGCGAGATGCAGTGCCCCAGCGTGTGGATGACCGCCGACATCTGGCGCTTGACCACCGCATCGGTCTGCCCCGCCTCACGCTCGGCAAGCGTCTCGCCCACGCAGACGATGGGCACGAGCCCCTTCTTGAGCGCGATCTTGGCCTTGTCGGCGACCAGCTGGTCGCTCTCGCGGTGATACGCGCGACGCTCCGAGTGCCCGACGATCACGTAGCGGCAGCCGACGTCGTGCAGCATCGCCGCCGACACTTCGCCGGTGTAGGCACCCTGCTCGTGCGCCGAGCAGTCCTGCGCGCCCAGCCCGATATGGCTGCCCTGCAGCGCGAGCACGCTGGAAGCCAGGTAAGGGAAGGGAACGCACACGGCGGCCTCGCACATGAAGGGCTCGGCCTCGCGGATGCCGGCGAGCAGCTCGGTGTTGGTGAGCAGGCTGCCGTGCATCTTCCAGTTGCCGACGACCAGTTTGCGATGCATCTAGAGAGCTCCGTTCTTCTCGCAAAAATAGCGCTTGATTCTAAGAACCGCTCCAGGCCAGCACGATCTTGCCGATGTGCTGATTGGATTCCATCAGGGCATGCGCCTCGGCGGCCCGCTCCGGCGGGAACGTCTGGAACACGACGGGCGCGATCTTGCGCGCCGCCAGCATGGGCCACACCTGCTCGCGCAGGCGCGCGGCAACGGCAGCCTTGAAGGCCACCGGGCGCGGGCGCAGCGTGGAGCCGGTGAGCGTGAGACGGCGACGCATGAGGGAGCCGAGATCGACCTCGGACTTGCTGCCCCCCTGCAGCGCGATCACGACCACGCGGCCGTCATCGGCCAGGCATTCGAGCTCGCGCGGAATGTAGGAGCCGGCCACCATGTCGAGGATCACGTTCGCGCCGCGCCCGTCGGTGAGCCGCTTGGTCTCGGACGAGAAATCCTGCGTGCGGTAGTTGATGGCGTGGTCGGCGCCGAGCTTCAGGCAGGCGGCGCATTTCTCGTCGCTGCCTGCGGTCGCCAGCACCGTGGCCCCGAAGGCCTTGGCCAGCTGAATGGCCGTGACGCCGATGCCGCTGGTGCCGCCTTGCACGAGCAAGGTCTCGCCCGCGGCAAGCCGGCCGCGATCGAACACGTTGGACCAGACGGTGAAGAAGGTCTCGGGCAGCGAGGCGGCTTCCACGTCCGTCCAGCCCTCGGGGACCGGCAGGCACTGGGCCACCGGCGCCACGCACAGCTCGGCATATCCGCCGCCCTGCACCAGCGCGCACACGCGATCGCCGACCGAGAAGCCGGCGGCAGCCATCACGTCGTGGTCGCCCTCGACGATCTCGCCTGCGACTTCGAGGCCCGGCAGATCCGAGGCACCCGGCGGCACCGGATACTTGCCCATGCGCTGAAGCACGTCCGGGCGATTGACGCCGGAGGCGCGAACGCGGATCAGCACCTCGCCCGCCCCCGGCTTGGGGGCGGGACGCTCGGTGAGGCGCAGCACTTCGGGCGCGCCGTACTGGGTGATTTCTACAGCCTTCATGGGTCGCCTTTCATCGGGCAGGGCATGACAGCCCTGCCCTGCCGGCTCGATTACTGGTGTTGCTGCTGCGAAGAAGCACCGATGTTGTCGGGTCGGTCCAGCAAGGCCTTCATCGACAGCTTGACGCGGCCCTTCTCGTCGGTCTCGAGCACCTTGACCTTCACGATCTGGCCTTCCTGCAGGTAGTCGGTGACCTTGTTGACCCGCTCGTTGGCGATCTGGCTGATGTGCAGCAGGCCGTCCTTGCCGGGCAGCAGGTTCACCAGCGCGCCGAAGTCGAGGATCTTGGTGATCGGGCCTTCGTAGATCTTGCCGACTTCGACCTCGGCGGTGATCTCCTCGATGCGCTTCTTGGCCGCCTCGGCCTTCTCGGCGTCGACAGAGGCGATGGTGATGGTGCCGTCTTCGGCGATGTCGATCTGCGTGCCGGTCTCTTCGGTCAGCGCGCGGATCACCGAGCCGCCCTTGCCGATCACGTCGCGGATCTTCTCCGGATTGATCTTCATGGTGTAGAGGCGCGGCGCGAACTGCGACACCTCGGTCTTGGCGCCGCCCACGGCGTCGACCATCTTGCCGAGGATGTGCAGGCGAGCCTCCTTGGCCTGGGCCAGGGCGACCTGCATGATTTCCTTGGTGATGCCCTGGATCTTGATGTCCATCTGCAGGGCGGTCACGCCGGTGGTCGAGCCTGCCACCTTGAAGTCCATGTCGCCGAGGTGGTCCTCGTCACCCAGGATGTCGGTCAGCACGGCGAAGCGATTGCCGTCCTTGATCAGGCCCATCGCGATGCCGGCTACGTGCGCCTTGAGGGGCACGCCCGCGTCCATCAGTGCCAGGCAGCCGCCGCAGACCGAAGCCATCGACGAGGATCCGTTCGACTCGGTGATCTCGGACACCACGCGGATCGCGTAGGCGAACTCGTCCTTGGGCGGCAGCACCGGGATCAGGGCCCGCTTGGCGAGGCGGCCGTGGCCGATCTCGCGACGCTTCGGGCTGCCCACGCGACCGGTTTCGCCGGTGGCGAAGGGGGGCATGTTGTAGTGGAACATGAAGCGGTCGGTGAACTCGCCGGACAAGGCGTCGATGATCTGGGCGTCGCGGTCGGTGCCGAGCGTCGCGATCACCAGGGCCTGCGTCTCGCCGCGGGTGAACAGCGCCGATCCATGAGTGCGCGGCAGGACGCCGTTGCGGATCTCGATCGGACGCACGGTGCGGGTGTCGCGACCGTCGATGCGCGGCTCGCCGGCCAGGATCTGGCTGCGCACGATCTTCGCTTCGATGTCGAACAGCAGGCCCTCGACCTTGACCTCGTCGAAGTCGGCGCTCTCGGCAGCCAGCGCGGCCTTCACGGCGGCATAGGCCTCGCGGGTGGCCTGCGTGCGGGCTTGCTTGGAGCGGATCTGGTAGGCGGCGCGCAGCTTCTCTTCGGCCAGGGCACCGATCTTGGCGATGAAGGATTCGTCCTTGGCCGGCGGCTGCCAGTCCCATTCGGCCTTGCCGGCTTCGCGCACCAGCTCATGTATGGCGTTGATGGCGACCTTGCCCTGCTCGTGGCCGAACACCACGGCGCCCAGCATCACGTCCTCGGGCAATTGATCAGCCTCGGACTCGACCATCAGCACGGCGGCTTCGGTACCCGCGACGACCAGGTCGAGACGCGACTGCGTCTGCTGGGTCTTGCCGGGGTTGAGCACGTATTCGCCGTTGATGTAGCCCACGCGGGCCGCACCGATCGGGCCGTTGAAGGGGATGCCGGAGATGGCCAGCGCGGCGCTCGAGCCGATCAGCGCCGCGATGTCGGCATCGACCTCGGGGTTGAGCGACAGCACATGGATGACGACCTGCACTTCATTGAAGAAGCCTTCGGGGAAGAGCGGGCGGATCGGGCGGTCGATCAGGCGGCTGGTGAGCGTCTCGAGTTCGCTCGGACGGCCTTCACGCTTGAAGAAGCTGCCGGGGATCTTGCCGGCGGCGTAGGTCTTCTCGATGTAGTCGACCGTCAGCGGGAAGAAGTCCTGGCCGGGCTTGGCGGTCTTGGCCGCGACCACCGTGGCCAGCACCATGGTGCCCTCGATATTGACGACCACCGCACCGGCGGCCTGGCGGGCGATTTCGCCCGTTTCCAGCGTGACGCTGTGCTGACCCCATTGGAAGGTCTTGGTGACTTTGTTGAATATGCTCATGGATATGTCTCCAGTGAATAGGCGCATCAGGCTGCGCGTGTGGCCTGGGGTGGCGGTACCGGAGCGGAGTGCCATTCCAGCGCGATTCGTTGCGAACCGCCCTGGAATGACACAGCAACTCCCATGTCAGTGCCGCTACTCCAAAAACAAAGAGCCTGTGCTGGGGACCCAGACAGGCTCTTGATCATCGATCGATGCTTACTTGCGCAGGCCCAGTTTCTGGATCAGCGCGATATAGCGGTTGGCGTCTTTGCGCTTCAGGTAGGCCAGCAGGCTCTTGCGGGTGTTGACCATCTTCAGCAGGCCGCGACGACCGTGATGGTCCTTGCCGTGCTGCTTGAAGTGGGGGGTGAGTTCGTTGATGCGGGCGGTCAGGAGGGCCACCTGCACTTCCGGGGAGCCGGTATCGGCTGCGCCACGGGCATTGGCCTTGATGATCTCGGCCTTGTTCAGATCTGCGACGGACATGTTGCTTCCTTGAATGAAACCGCCCGCCCGACTGAAGGACTGCGGTTTCGTTTCCACTTGCGGTCACGAGTGAAACCGACCCGTGCCGTGCTTGATTTGCCTGGATCCGGGACCCAGCAAAACCTGAAGATTATACGGCAAGGAACCGACCAAGCCGCTCCACCCCCTGCTCCAGCCTGCCAAGCTCGCGCGAGGCAAAGCACCAGCGCAGCCAGCCCTGGCCCTCGTCGCCGAAGGCTGCGCCGGGGGCCAGCCCCAGGCCCGCTTCCCGGACCAGCCGCTTCGCCAGGGCCAGGGAATCGTCATGGCCTTCGATGCGGAAGAAGGCGTACATTCCGCCGGCCGCAGGGGCCAGCTCGATGCCTGGAAGCCTGGCAAGGCGAGTTACCAGCGTGTCGCGGCAGTCCTGCAGGTGCCGGACAAGCGCCGGCACCGATCGGGCCGCGCCGGCCAGCGCGGCCAGGCCTGCGCGCTGCACGAAGACCGGTGCGCAGGAGGTGTTGAACTCGATCAGCTTGCCGATGCCGTCGAGAAGGCGCGGCGGCAGCACCATCCAGCCCAGCCTCCAGCCGGTCATCAGAAAGCTCTTGGAGAAGCTGTGAACGACGACGAGGCGGTCGGACGCCTCGGCGACGTCGAGGAAGCTCGGTGCCGCCAAGGCGCCTGGCTCGTAGTAGAGCCGTTCGTACACCTCGTCGGCGAGGATCCACGTGCCGGTCTCCCGGCAATGGCCCAGGATGGCCTCCTGCTCGGCGCGGGTCAGGGTCCAGCCGGTCGGGTTGTTGGGCGCATTGAGCACCAGCACCCGGGTGCGTGCGGTGACGGCATCGCGCAGCTCGTCGAGGTCGAGCTGCCAACGCCCATGTACCGGGTGAAGGGACACCCGGCGCACCCGGGCGCCGAGGATCTCCGGCTGGGCCGTGAGATTGGGCCAGACAGGCACCACGGCCACCACTTCGTCGCCGGCGCCGGCCAGGGCCTGCATCGCGATCATCAGCGCGCTCACGCCCGAGGAAGTCACCGCGATGCGCTCGGCTCCGATGGGGCCGTGCAAGTCGCTCGCATAGGCCGCGATCGCCTCGCGCAGCTCGGGCAGGCCGAGGTTGTGGGCATAGAAGGTCTCGCCCTCGCGCAAGGATGCGATCGCCGCCTCGCGCACCTCCATCGACGTGACCTCATCGCTTTCGCCGAACCAGAAGGCCAGCACGTCGTCGCGGCCGATGCCGGCATTGGCGACTTCGCGGATCTTCGAGGCGCTCAGGTCCTGGATGACGGGTCTCATCTGATGGTTCTCGCTTGTTGTTCAGGGCCGCGTCATGCGGCACGCCGTGGGCTGCTCAGTCTGTGCCGCCGACAGATAGCGCACCGTCTTGAAGCCGTATCCGGAGCCCTCGTTGTCGAAGCGCGCACCGTCGCTTCCGGCACGCTGCATCATGCTGACGTAGAGCGGCTGGATGAACTGGTGATCACGCCCGCGCATTTCGCCGCTGTGCACGTCGCCGAGCATCTTGCCATCGAATCGGTAGCCCTCCAGGGCCTGGGCCACTTTCACCGGATCGACACTGCGGGCCTTCTCCATCGAGCCTGCCAGCATCTCCACCATCGCCTGCATGCGCATCTGGAGGTAGTCATCCGCAGGCCTCGGAAAGCGCTCTCGAAAGCCGCGATAGAAGGCGTCGGAAGCTGGGGTGCCAGCGTTGGGATGCCATTCGGCGACGGCCAGCACCTGTCCCGCGCCCGCCTCGCCGATCGCGGCCGGCACGCCCAGCGCATTGCCGTAGAAGGTGTAGAACCTGGCATCGAGCCCCACCTCCCTGGCCGCGCGGATCAGCAGCGTGAGGTCGTTGCCCCAGTTGCCAGTGACCACCGCCTGCGCGCCGCTGGCCTGGATCTTGGCCGCATAGGGCAGGAAGTCCTTGATGCGCCCCATCGGATGCAACTCCTCGCCGACGATGCGGATGTCGCTTCGGCGCGCCGCGATCATCTCGCGGCTCTTGCGCACCACGTGCTGCCCGAAGCTGTAGTCCTGCCCGATGAGATAGACCTTGCGCACCGCGGTGTCGGCAGCGAGCACATCGAGCAGCGCGGCCAGGCGCATGTCGGCATGCGCATCGAAGCGGAAGTGCCAGAAGCTGCACTTCTCGTTGGTGAGCGCCGGATCCACGGCGGAGTAGTTCAGGAAGACCGCACGCCGCCCGGGCTCACGCTCGTTGTGCTTGTTGATTGCATCGATCAGGGCAGCCGCCGTGGCGGAGCTGTTGCCCTGCAATACATAGGAGATGCCCTGGTCCGTCGCGGCCTTGAACATCGACAAGGCCTCCTCCGTGGTGCCCTTGCTGTCGAAGCGGACGACCTCCAGCGGGCGCGCTCCGCCGGGCAGCTTCACGCCTCCACGCGCATTCACCCTCTCGACCGCCCAGAGCAGGTTGCGATGAACCATCTCGCCCGCATTTGCGAAGCTGCCCGAGAGGCCTTCGATCAGGGCAAGGCGTATTGGCTCCGCGCGCTGCTGTGCGAGCACCGCAGCAGCGCTCAACGACAGGACAAGAGCGGCCAGCACGCGCCGGCCAGGCAGGAAAGACGACAAGCGCATCGGCTCCTCATTGCGTGTTGATCGGGGGTCTTGAAATACCGGAAAGCCGCTCCTACTAGAGCGACATGGGCTGCAAGGGTTGCAGCCGCAATCACCGAAATTCTAGGAGCGCATCATGATCGTCCTGCCTGTTTCCCGTTCGCTTGCCGCTCGCAATGGCGCCAATGTCTGGCGCAGCTTCGACCGTCTCGTGGACGACTTCTTCTCCACCCCCGCCCCCGATGCCAAGGCGTCGCGCACTCCTGCGCTGGATGTGAGCGAGACCGAGACCACGTACGTGGCCACGCTCGACTTGCCTGGCGTGAGCAAGGAGCAGGTCAAGGTGACCATCAACGGGAAGCGCGTGCACATCGAGGCGCAGGCCAAGGGCACCGAAGAAAAGAAGGATGGCGATCGAGTCATCTATCGCGAGCGCTCGGAGGTGAAGTTCGAACGCAGCTTCGTGCTCCCCATCGAGGTTGACAAGGAGCGCTCGCAGGCGGAGTACAAGGACGGCGTGCTGACCGTGACGCTCGCCAAGAAGGCGACCGAACTCGCGAAGCAACTGGCTGTCAACTGATCCCGGCTCAGACCGTAGCGAGGTCCCAGCGCGGCTTCACATCGAAGGCGTAGTCGCGCTGGGCCTCTGCCCTCCCCGCCTGCAGCCGCATGGCCGCGGCCATCGCGATCATTGCCCCGTTGTCGGTGCACAGGTGCAGCTCGGGGTAGTGCACGCGCACGCCCCGCTTGGCGCATTCCGCATTCAAGCGTTCGCGCAGCAGCCGGTTGGCACCGACGCCGCCGGCCACCACCAGTCGCTTCAAGCCGGTCCGCTTGAGCGCCGCGAGCGATTTCTTCACCAGCACGTCGACGATGGCTTCCTGCGTCGCGGCGGCGAGGTTGGCGCGGTCCTGCTCGCAGACGTTGGGACCGAGCCTCTGCGCCTGCGTCCACACCGCCGTCTTCAGGCCGGCGAATGAAAAGTCGAGCGTGCCGCTATGCAGCAAGGGCCGCGGCAGGTTGAAAGCCTCCGGATCACCGAACTCGGCCATGCGCGCGAGTTGCGGGCCACCCGGATAGCCCAGGCCGAGCAGCTTGGCGCTCTTGTCGAAGGCTTCGCCCGCGGCATCGTCGATGGTCTCGCCGAGCAACTGGTAGCTGCCGACGCCATCGACCTCCATCAATTGCGTATGGCCACCCGACACCAGCAACGCGGCAAACGGAAACTCCGGCGGATCGGTCGAAAGGAAGGGCGACAGGAGGTGACCTTCCAGATGGTGCACGCCCAGCACGGGCTTGCCCAACGAAGCACCCAGCGCGCAAGCCACGCCTGCCCCCACCAGCAGCGCACCGGCAAGGCCCGGTCCCCGCGTATAGGCCACCACATCGATGTCGGCGAGCTGGCAGCCGCTGTCGGCGAGCACTTGCCTCGCCAGCGGCAGCACGCGACGGATGTGATCGCGCGACGCAAGCTCCGGCACCACGCCGCCATAGGCCTGGTGCATCTCGATCTGGCTGTGCAGTGCATGCCCCAGCAGTCGAGGCAATTCACCTTCGGTCGCGCGCACCAGCGCCACGCCTGTTTCGTCGCAGGAGGACTCGATTCCAATCACCAGCATGGGCCGAAGTGTATCGTTCAGGCCCGCTTCGGTCGGCAGATGGCATGAGGCTTGCTTGAAGAGCGGGCGCCATCTGGCGATTGCTCCCTATCTCCTCCGGGCGAACTCCGCCCAGTCTTGTCGGTCTCCCCAGCTTGTCCCGGGAGACCGCTTTTTTTGCCTTGCCTTGGTGCGTGCAGCACCAGAACCGGTCTGCCGCCCCAATCTCAGGCGGCCTTGGCGGAACCGGCGCGTCTTGGCCACCAGAGCATGATTCCTCCCAGCACGACCATCGGCACGCACAGCCACTGCCCCATGCTCATGTCGAACGCGAGGAGACCGAGGAAGCTGTCTGGCTCGCGGAAGTACTCCGCGATGAAGCGGAACACGCCATAGCCCACCAGGAACGCTCCCGACACCATGCCCGTGGCCCGAGGCTTGCGCGCATACAGCCACAGGATGACGAACAGCAGCACGCCCTCCAGCGCGAACTGGTACAGCGGCGAGGGATGCCGCGGCAGGTCGGTGCCCGACTGCGGAAAGACCATGGCCCACGGCAGCGCCGGGATCGGCGGCCCGTCCCCAGAGTTCGCCATTGATGAAATTGCCGATGCGCCCCGAGGCCAGCCCGAGCGGAATGCAAGGAGCGATCAGGTCGGTGACTTCGAGGAAGTGCCGGTGGCGACGCCACGCAAACAAGGCCATCGCCGCCAGCACGCCCAGCAATCCGCCGTGGAAAGCCATGCCGCCCTTCCACACGGCGAAGATCTCCAGCGGGTGCTCCGCGTAGTAGCCCGGCTTGTAGAACAGCACATAGCCGAGCCGCCCGCCGATGACCACTCCGAGCACGCCGTAGAACAGCAGGTCTTCGATGTCGCGTCGGCTCCAGCCTCGCTCCGCGTAGGGCGATTGGCGCACTCGCATCGACGCGAGCCAGAGAAACAGGCCGAAGGCCACCAGGTAGGTGATGCCGTACCAGTGAATGGCCACGGGCCCAAGTCGCAGGGCGATGGGGTCGAACTGCGGGTGCACGAGCATCAGCGGGATCCTTGCGTCGGAGTTGCGGGTTTCGGGGGATGGCCGTGGATATGCTCCACGAACCGCGCGACCACCGGATGCTGCGGCTGCTGCCAGACGAGGCTGGTCTCGCAAGCCAGCGCGCCGGCCTGCGAGACGGGCCGATAGCTCACACCCGGACGCTGCAGACGTGTCACCGTTTCAGGCACCCAGGCCATGCCGATGCCGGCCGACACCAGGTTCACGATGGTCTGCATCTGGATGGCTTCCTGGGCGATGTGCGGTGTGGCCCCGAGGGCGCGGTAGAAGGAAAGCACCGCATCATAAAGGGAGGGGCTGATGGCTCGCGGGAAGATCACCAGCGGCTCTTCCATCAGGTCGCTTGCCTTGAGCCGCGGGCGTGCGGCAAGCGCATGGTCGGCCGGCAAGGCCAGCACCAGCGGCTCTCGCAGCACGCTGATGCGCTCGAATCCTGCGGGGGCGCTGCCGGGCGAATGCAGCACGAAGCCCGCGTCGATTTCCTGCGCCTCGAAGGCCGCGAGCTGCACGTCGAGGGTGGCTTCCTTCAGGTCGAGCTCCACGCCGGGGTGGCGTTCGCGAAAGCCCTGCAGCCACGCGGGCAAGGGCCCGTAGCCGATGGTCGAGACGAAGCCGAGCCTCAGCCTTCCCAGCGTGCCGTGCGCCGCCGCGCGTGCCGCCGGCCCCAGTTCCTGTGCTTCCGCAAGCAGCTTGCGGGCGCGCGGCAGCAGGGCGGCCCCGGCCGCGCTGAGCGCCACTGAGCGGCGGGTGCGGACGAACAGCTCGGCTCCCAGCAGGAGCTCGAGCTGCCGGATCGCCATGGTGAGCGGCGGCTGGGTCATGTGCAGGCGCGCCGCGGCGCGCCCGAAGTGCAATTCCTCGGCCAGCGCCACGAACTGCCGCAGGTGCCTGAGCTCCATCATTGATATGTCTGGCGAATCAATAAGCTCGAAAAGATATATTGGAACAGAGCAAACGATCCACGCATACTCGCCATCTCTCCCACGTACCGCACACCAAGGACGAGCCATGAGCTACAACCGCCGCTCGAAGAACATCACCGAAGGCGTCGCGCGCGCGCCGAACCGCTCGATGTACTACGCCATGGGCTACAAGGAGGGCGACTTCGCCAAGCCCATGATCGGCGTGGCCAACGGCCACACCACCATCACGCCCTGCAACTCGCGGCCTGCAGAAGCTGGCCGACGCGGCGGTCGAAGGCATCGAGGAGGCCGGCGGCAATCCGCAGATCTTCGGCACGCCCACCATCAGCGACGGCATGGCGATGGGCACCGAGGGCATGAAGTACTCGCTGGTGTCGCGCGAAGTCATCTCCGACTGCATCGAGACCTGCGTGCGGCGGCCAGTGGATGGACGGCGTGCTGGTGATCGGCGGCTGCGACAAGAACATGCCCGGCGGCATGATGGGCATGCTGCGCGCCAACGTGCCTGCCATCTACGTCTACGGCGGCACCATCCTGCCCGGCCACTACAAGGGCCAGGACCTGAACATCGTCAGCGTGTTCGAGGCCGTGGGCCAGTTCGCGGCCGGCAAGATGAGCGAGGAAGACTTCTGCCAGATCGAGCGCCGCGCCATTCCCGGCACCGGCTCCTGCGGCGGCATGTACACCGCCAACACCATGAGCTCGGCCTTCGAGGCGCTGGGCATGAGCCTGCCCTACTCGTCCACCATGGCCAACCCGCACGACGAGAAGGTCAACTCGGCGCAGGAATCGGCCAAGGTGCTGGTCGAGGCCGTCAAGAAGGACCTCAAGCCGCGCGACATCGTCACCAAGAAGGCGATCGAGAACGCCGTGGCCGTGATCATGGCCACCGGCGGCTCGACCAACGCGGTGCTGCACTTCCTGGCCATCGCCCACGCGGCCGAGGTCGAGTGGACCATCGACGACTTCGAGCGCATCCGCAAGAAGATGCCGGTGCTCTGCGACCTGAAGCCCAGCGGCAAGTACCTGGCGGTCGACCTGCACACAGCGCCGGCGGCATCCCGCAGGTGATGAAGATGCTGCTCAAGGCCGGCCTGCTGCACGGCGACTGCATGACCATCACCGGCAAGACGATGGCCGAGAACCTCGCCGGACGTGCCCGACGCGCCGCGCGCCGACCAGGACGTGATCCGCCCGATCGACAAGCCGATGTACGAGGAAGGCCACCTGGCCATCCTCAAGGGCAACCTCTCGCCCGAAGGCTGCGTGGCCAAGATCACCGGCCTGAAGAACCCGGTGATCACCGGCCCGGCGCGCGTGTTCGACGACGAGCAGTCGGCGCTGGCGGCCATCATGGCCGGACAAGATCAAGGCGGGCGACGTGATGGTGCTGCGCTACCTCGGCCCCAAGGGCGGCCCGGGCATGCCCGAGATGCTGGCGCCCGACCGGCGCGCTGATCGGCCAGGGCCTGGGCGAACGCGTGGGCCTGATCACCGACGGCCGCTTCTCCGGCGGCACCTGGGGCATGGTGGTCGGCCACGTGGCGCCCGAAGCCGCCGCGGGCGGCACCATCGCGCTGGTGCACGAGGGCGACTCCATCACCATCGACGCGCACACAGCTGATGCTGCAGCTGAACGTGAGCGACGCCGAGATCGCCAAGCGCCGCGCCGGCTGGAAGGCGCCGGCGCCGCGCTACACGCGCGGCGTGCTGGCCAAGTTCGCGTTCAAGTGCGCATCCAGCGCCAGCAAGGGCGCGGTGCTCGACAAGTTCGATTGAGACGCGGCTCGCTCGGCGCACCAGACCCAGCGGCGGAGCCGCGGATCCGGCCTTGCCGGTCGCTGCGGACGGCTTCGAGTGCAGCGCTGCCGGCGCTCGCGTTGCGCTCGTGCGCCAGGCCCGAGGCGCTTCGCGGCTCTTGTCGATGCGCGCCTGCTTGCGCCGTTCCTCTCGCTCCATCTTGTCCATCTCGCGTCGCTTGGTGTAGCCGGACGCAGTCGGCCCAGGCCCACCACACCACGCGCCAGCGCGAAGGGCGCCAGCACGACCCACCAGGACCAGTCGGCCACCGGCCCGAATTCGAGCCAGCTTCATCAGGATCAACAGCACGCCCAGAACGATCAGATACATGGATTCGGCTCCGATCTTTTCGATGTCATGGACCTCGAGCACGAGCGGGTCAACCGTCCGCCCTACAATCCGTTGAACGACTGTAACTCAACAATTCAACCCCACGAAGATCGAAAGGACGCCATGAAGCACGTCTTGCACGCTTGCCGCCGCCTTGAGTGCCTGCGCTCGCCGCACCGGCCTTGGCCGACCAGGCACTGGCCCAGCCAAGAACTGCATGGCCTGCCACGCGGTCGACAAGAAGCTGGTCGGCCCGTCCTACAAGGAAGTCGCCGCCAAGTACGCCGGCCAGAAGGACGCCGTGGACAAGCTGGCCGTCAAGATCATGAAGGGCGGCGCCGGCGTCTGGGGCCCGGTGCCCATGCCGGCCAACGCGCAGGTCAACGAAGCCGAGGCCAAGAAGCTGGCCGCCTGGGTGCATGACGCATCAAGTAATCGGCCCCGCCTCACGGCATGAAGAAAGGCCCCGCATCGCGCGGGCTTTTTCATTGGTACTGCGCGATTCGGCTTCAGTTGGTCTCGGCCAACTGCTCCAGGATCGCCGGGTTCTCCAGCGTCGAGGTGTCCTGCGTGATCGCCTCGCCCTTGGCGATGCGAGCGCAGCAGGCGCCGCATGATCTTGCCGCTGCGCGTCTTGGGCAGGTTGTCGCCGAAGCGGATGTCCTTGGGCTTGGCGATCGGGCCGATCTCCTTGGCCACCCAGTTGCGCAGCTCGTTGGCGATCTTCTTGGCCTCCTCGCCGGTCGGGCGCGAGCGCTTCAGCACCACGAAGGCGCAGATCGCCTCGCCGGTCAGGTCTCGTCGGGGCGGCCCACCACCGCGGCCTCGGCCACCAGGTCGGTCTTGCGACACCAGCGCCGACTCGATCTCCATCGTGCCCATGCGGTGGCCCGAGACGTTGAGCACGTCGTCGATGCGGCCGGTGATGCGTGAAGTAGCCGCGTCTCGGCGTCGCGCACCGCGCCGTCGCCGGCCAGGTAGTAGCTTGCCGCCCATCTCCTCCGGGAAGTAGCTCTTCTTGAAGCGCTCGGGGTCGCCCCAGATGGTGCGGATCATGCGAGGGCCAGGGCCGCTTGATCACCAGGATGCCGCCCTGCGCCGTTGGGCACGTCCTTGCCGGTCTCGTCGACGATGGCGGCCATGATGCCCGGCAACGGCAGCGTGCACGAGCCCGGCACCAGCGGCGTGGCGCCCGGCAGCGGCGTGATCATGTGGCCGCCGGTCTCGGTCTGCCAGAAGGTGTCGACGATCGGGCAGCGCTCGCCGCCGACGTTGCGTGTGGTACCACATCCAGGCTTCCGGGTTGATCGGCTCGCCCACCGTGCCCAGGATGCGCAGGCTGACGTCAGGTCGTAGTTGCTTCGGGTGCACCGTTGTCGTCGCCCTCGGCCGCCTTGATCAGCGAGCGGATCGCCGTGGGCGCGGTGTAGAAGACCGTGACCTTGTGCTTCTCGATCATCTGCCAGAAGCGGCCGGCGTCCGGGTAGGTGGGAATGCCTTCGAAGACGACCTCGGTGCCGCCCAGCGCCAGCGGGCCGTAGGCGACGTAGGTGTGGCCGGTGACCCAGCCGATGTCGGCGGTGCACCAGAACACGTCGTCGGGCTTGAGGTCGAAGGTCCAGTCCATCGTCAGCTTGGCCCACAGCAGGTAGCCGCCGGTGGAGTGCTGCACGCCCTTGGGCTTGCCGGTGGAGCCGGAGGTGTAGAGCAGGAACAGCGGGTGCTCGGCGCCCACCGACTCGGGCTCGCAGGTGTCCGGCTGGCCTGGCAGTCACCTCGTGAAGCCAGCTTGTCGCGCGCCGGCCACCATGTTGCAGGCTGTCGCCGGTGCGCTTGTAGACGAGCACGTTCTTGATGCGTGTCGCAGCCGCCCAGCGCGATGCGCCTCGTCGACGATGGCCTTCAGCGGCAGCTGCCTTGCCGCCGCGCAGCTGGTAGTTGGCGGTGATCACCGCCACCGCGCCGGCGTCGCTGATGCGGTCGTGCAGCGACTTGGCCGAGAAGCCGCCGAACACCACCGTGTGCGTCGCGCCGATGCGCGCGCAGGCCTGCATCGCCACCACGCCCTCGATCGCTCATCGGCATGTAGATGACGACGCGGTCGCCCTTCTTGATGCCCTGCGCCTTGAGCGCGTTGGCGAACTGGCAGACGCGGGCCAGCAGCTCCTTGTAGGTGACGCGTGGTGACCGCGCCGTCGTCGGCCTCGAAGATGATGGCGGTCTTGTTCGCCGACGGCCGTGCCGACGTTGCGGTCCAGGCAGTTGTAGCGAGGCGTTGAGCGTCGCCGTCCTCGAACCACTTGTAGAACGGCGCGTTGCGACTCGTCGAGCACCTTGGTGAACGGCTTGTTCCAGCGCCACGTTCTCGCGCGCCAGGCGGGCCCAGAAGCCTTCGTAGTCGGCCTCGGCCTCGGCTGCACAGCGCCTGGTAGGCCGCCATGCCGGAAATGCGGGCGCCCTTGACGGCGGCCTCGGCGGCGGGAAGACGCTGGTTCTCGACCAGGACGGATTCGATGTCTGCTTCGATGATGGTTGTCTCCGAATGACGTTGTATGGCGCGGAACTGTTAGGCGCAGGCTCTTACGAACGCCTTACTCTGGCTGCGCGATCGCTGCTTTCGACATGGTGCGGCAACTACAATCCGCGGCATCCGTACAAACCCCTAAGCGAACTCCGAACTGGCCTCATGAGCAACCTGCACTCCATCGCGCTCCACCCCTGCGCCCCTGCCCAACCTGATCTTCGCCAGCCGCTGGCTGCAGCTGCCGCTGTACCTGGGCCTGATCCGGCGCAGGCGTCTACGTCTATCCACTTCTGGGTCGAGCTCGTGCACCTGATCGAGGCCGCCTTCGGCAACCAGGCCGCGCTGCAGCAGCTGGTCACCAGCATCGGCTACAAGTCCGACGTGCAGCCGTCACCGCGCTCAACGAGACCATCATCATGCTGGTGGTGCTGGCGCTGATCGACGTGGTGATGATCTCCAACCTGCTGATCATGGTGATCGTCGGCGGCTACGAGACCTTCGTCTAGCCGCATGGAGCTCAGGGCCACCCCGACCAGCCCGAATGGCTGAGCCACGTGAACGCCTCGGTGCTGAAGGTCAAGCTGGCCACCGCCATCATCGGCATCAGCTCGATCCACCTGCTCAAGACCTTCATCAACGCCGACGAACTACACCGACAAGGTGCTGATCGCGCAGACGCGTGATCCACATCACCTTCCTGTTGTCGGCCCTGGCGATCGCCTACACCGACCGCTTCATGACGGTCCCGCATCCTTCCCACTCGGCGGGTCACTGAGCCGGTTGGGCGTGCGGGGCCGGCTGCAAGCGCAAGAGCAGGTAGCCGGCCAGGCCCGCCACCAGCGAGCCGGCCAGCACGCCGAGCTTCACGTAGGTCTCGTACAGCGGGTCCTGCCCGCTGAAGGCGAGCGAGCCGATGAACAGGCTCATCGTGAAGCCGATGCCGCACAGCACGCTCACGGCGAAGAGGCTGCGCCAATCCGCCCCGGCCGGCATCTCGGCCCAGCCCGCGCGTATCACCAGGGCCGAGGCGCCGAATACCCCCAGCGCCTTGCCGAACACGAGCCCGGCCGCGATGCCCAGCGGCACGCTCTGCGCGAAGGTGCCGAGCGACACGCCCTCCAGCGAGACCCCGGCATTGGCGAACGCGAACACGGGCAGCACACCATAGACCACCCAGGGATGCAGCGCGTGCTCGGCCGTGCGCAGGGGTGAGCCGCCCTCGTCGTCCGACAGCGGAATGGCAAGGGCGGCGACCACGCCCGCCAGCGTGGCGTGCACGCCCGACTTCAGCACGCACACCCATACGACGAGGCCCACGAGCACATAGGGCGCGATCTTCTTCACGCCCACGCGATTGAGGATCAGCAGCACCAAGGCGCCGGCCACGGCCAGGCCCAGCATCAGCGGCGAGAGGTTCTCGGTGTAGAAGAGCGCGATGATCACGATCGCGCCGAGGTCGTCGATGATGGCCACCGCCGTCAGGAAGACCTTGAGCCCCACGCGGCACGCGGCTGCCCAGCAGCAAGAGGATGCCAAGGGCAAACGCAATGTCGGTCGCGGCGGGGATCGCCCAGCCGCGCAAGGCGATGGCGTCGCCGCGATTGATCGCCGCGTAGATCAGCGCCGGCACGATCATCCGCCGAAGGCCGCCACCGCCGGCAGCACGGCTTGCGATCGCGTGGACAGCTCGCCCTCGATCAGCTCGCGCTTGATCTCCAGCCCGACGAGGAAGAAGAACACCGCCATCCACAGGTCGTTGACCCAGACCAGGAGCGGCTTGGCCAGCACCAGCGCACCGAGGCGCACCTCGAAGGGAATGTCGAGCAACCACTGATAAAAGCCGGCCGCGGGCGAGTTGCTGAGCACCATTGCCAGCACCGCGGCACAGAAGAGCACGATTCCGCCTGCGGACTCGAGTTCGAAGAAACGCTTCACGGGCTTGAGCATGCGATCACCCTGCCTTCGGCGAGCTTCCCGGCTCTCAAGCGGCGGACCATAGCAGTTCCACGCCTCTCCCGGCAGAGCAGCCGCTTGCCAGGAGCGGACTCAGGTCGCCTTAGAATTCGCGCCCCTTCCCGCAGCGTGTCCACATGCTTTCGCCAGCCTCCGACTACTGCGCCATCGACTTCGGCACATCCAATTCCGCCATCGCCATTGCGCATGGCGATGCGATGCGACTCGTCACGCTCGAAGGCGAGCAACGCACCATGCCGACGGCGGTGTTCTATTTCGGCGAATACGAGGGCGAGCCACTGCACCCGGGCGCCGAGCAGCCCAAGGCCTTCGGCCGAGCCGCGGTGGCGGCCTATGTGGACGGGTTCGAGGGCCGGCTGATGCGCTCCATGAAGAGCATCCTCGGCTCCAGGCTGGTGGACCAGACTACCGACGTGGGCGCGGGCCGCGCGGTGAAGTACCTTGACGTCATCACCGGCTACCTGCGCCATCTCAAGTCGCGCGCCGAGGCCGAGGCGGGCCGGCCTCTGCATCGCGCCGTGCTCGGGCGGCCGGTGTTCTTCGTCGACGAGGATCCCGAGCGCGATGCGCAGGCCCAGGCATCGCTCGCATCGGCCGCGCACGCGGTCGGCTTCACCGACATCGCATTCCAGTACGAGCCCATCGCCGCGGCCTTCGACTACGAAGCCCAGGCCGTGAAGCACGGCGTGAAGGAACAGCTGGTGCTGGTGGCGGACATCGGCGGCGGCACCTCGGACTTTTCGGTGGTGCGCGTGGGCAGCGAACACGCGGCGCGGCTGGATCGCCGGGGGGACATCCTGGCCAACCACGGCGTCCACATCGCCGGCACCGACTTCGATCGCCGGGTGGAACTCGCCAGCGTGCTGCGCGAGCTCGGGTTCCAGGCGCTCGGGCCCGAGCCGCGACGGATCCGCGCCGCGCGAGGTTCCCAGCGCCGTGTACTTCGACCTGGCCACCTGGCACTTGATCAACACCGTCTACTCGCCGCAGCGCGTGTCGGAACTCAAGGGCATGGCGAGCTTCTACGGCAACCCCGTCCATCACAAGCGCCTGCTGACGGTGGTCACTCAGCGCCTGGGCCACGAGCTTGCCGCGCGTGCGGAAGACGCCAAGATCGCCGTCGCAGCAGGGGGCGAGCACGTCATCGACCTGGCGTCGGTGGAACGGGGCCTGACCGTGCCGTTGACGAAGGAGCAGGCGGTGGGCGCCATCGACGCCGACCTGGAGCGCATCGTCGACGCCGCACGGGCCACCGTGCGAGACGCGGGCATCGATGCCAGCCGGATCGGTGCGCTGTACTTCACCGGCGGCTCCACGGGCCTGCTCGCCTTGACCGAACGACTCGAAGCAGCCTTCGCCCATGCGAAGCCGGTGCGCGGCGACCGCCTGGCCAGTGTGGCTACCGGCCTCGGCCTGTACGCCGCCAGGGTGCTCGGCCAATAGGGGAAAACCTCCATCGGAGATAATCGCCGGGCCCCTCGATACCCTCCTGAGACCATGATGACGACCATCAAGCAAGCCGATCTCATCGAGTCGGTCGCCGCCTCGCTGCAGTACATCAGCTACTACCACCCGGCCGACTACATCACCCACCTTGCCCGCGCCTATGAGCGCGAGGAATCGCCCGCGGCCAAGGATGCGATCGCGCAGATCCTGACCAACTCGAAGATGAGCGCCGAAGGCAAGCGCCCGATCTGCCAGGACACCGGCATCGTCAACGTGTTCCTCAAGATCGGCATGGACGTGCGCTTCGAGGGCTTTGCCGGCTCGATCGCCGACGCCGTGAACGAAGGCGTGCGCCGCGGCTACCTCAACGCCGACAACATGCTGCGCGCCTCGGTGCTCGACGATCCGCAGTTCGATCGCAAGAACACCAAGGACAACACGCCGGCCGTGATCCACATGGAGCTGGTGCCCGGCAACACGGTGGACGTGACCGTGGCCGCCAAGGGCGGCGGCTCCGAGAACAAGAGCAAGTTCGTGATGATGAACCCCAGCGACTCGCTGGTCGACTGGGTGCTCAAGACCGTGCCGACCATGGGCGCGGGCTGGTGTCCTCCGGGCATGCTGGGCATCGGCATCGGCGGCACCGCCGAGAAGGCGATGCTGCTGGCCAAGGAATCGCTGATGGAAGACATCGACATGTACGAGCTCCAGCAGCGTGGCCCGAAGAGCAAGCTCGAGGAGCTGCGCCTGGAGCTGTTCGAGAAGGTCAACGCGCTGGGCATCGGCGCGCAGGGCCTGGGCGGCCTGACCACCGTGCTCGACATCAAGATCAAGACCTACCCGACGCACGCCGCGAGCAAGCCGGTGGCGATGATCCCCAACTGCGCCGCCACGCGCCACGCGCACTTCGTGCTCGACGGCTCGGGCCCGGCCTACCTCGAGCCGCCGAGCCTCGACCTGTGGCCCGACGTGCATTGGGCGCCCGACTACAACAAGAGCAAGAAGGTCGACCTCAACACGCTGACCAAGGAAGAAGTGGCGAGCTGGAAGCCGGGCGACACGCTGCTGCTGTCGGGCAAGATGCTCACCGGCCGCGATGCCGCGCACAAGCGCATCCAGGACATGCTGGCCAAGGGCGAGAAGCTGCCGGTGGACTTCACCAACCGCGCGATCTATTACGTCGGCCCGGTGGACCCGGTGCGCGACGAGGTCGTGGGCCCGGCAGGTCCGACCACGGCCACCCGCATGGACCAGTTCACCGAGATGATGCTGGCGCAGACCGGCCTGATCACCATGATCGGCAAGGCCGAGCGCGGGCCGGTCGCCATCGAGGCGATCAAGAAGCACAAGTCGGCCTACCTGATGGCGGTGGGCGGTGCGGCCTACCTGGTGTCCAAGGCCATCAAGGGCGCCAAGGTGGTGGGCTTTGCCGACCTCGGCATGGAAGCCATCTACGAGTTCGACGTGCAGGACATGCCGGTGACGGTGGCGGTGGATGCGGGCGGCACCTCGGCGCACATCACCGGGCCGAAGGAATGGCAGGCCAGGATCGGGAAGATTCCCGTCGCTGCGGTCTGAGGGTTCGTTTGCCGGAAGAACAAGGGCCACGTGAGTGGCCCTTCTTCATGGCTTTGCAGCCCGGCTGTCGATGCAAGTCCGCGAGCTGGATGACCCGCCTGTCACGGAGCTGCGGCGAGCAGCACGCTACTGATGGCGGCCTTCATCGACCGACTTCCCTCAATTCGGGCGTCGCGGCGGCCTCTCCCTCGGCGTTGAGGACCCTCACCACGCGCTGCGGGAAGGGAATGCTCACGCCTTCGGCATCGAGCGTCTTGAGGATCGCCAGGTTCACCTCCGAGCGCACATTGGACTGCCCGTTGATCGGATCGGCGATCCAGAACCACACCGTCAGCTCCAGCCCATCCGGCGCGAAGTTGGTCAGGTGGATGCCCGCCTCGTTGCCCTTGTCCTTCATGACGCGCTCGACGGCGTTGATGGCCTGCAGCAGCTTCGGGACGCAGCGCCTCGATGTCGGTGCCGTAGGCCACCTGGAACACGGTGGACAGCATCATGCTGGTGTCGGCCAGCGATGCGTTCTCTACACGCTGGATGATCAGCATCTCGTTGGGCACGATGGACTCGCGACCGCTGGCAGAACGGATCACCGTGTAGCGGGTGTTGATGTCGGTGATGCGGCCCTCGAAGTTGTCGACCTTCACCAGGTCGCCGATCCGCACCGAGCGCTCGGCCAGGATCACGAAGCCGCTCACGTAGTTGGAGGCCAGCTTCTGCAGGCCGAAGCCCAGGCCCACGCCCACCGCGCCGCCGAGCACCGACAAGGCAGTGAGGTCGATGCCCGCCGCCGACAGCGCAAAGATCAGCCCGATGAACAGCAGCAGCGAGCGCACCGCATTGGCCGCGATCTTGCGGATCGAGAGGTTGTCGGTCGAGCGCAGCAGCTGCGCCTCGATCGCCGCCGAGATCCACAAGGCGCCCACCATCACGACGACCGCGCTGAACAGGCCCTCGATCAGGTTGCGCAGCGAGATCTTCGCCGAGCCGATCTTCCAGGTGATGTTGTCGAGCTCTTCCAGCACCATGGGCAGCAGGCCGGTGACCCACAGCACCATGCCGATCCACGCGAGCCAGGAAATGGACCGCTCGATGACACGCATCAGCTGCGAGGTGGGGAAGGCGGAGCGCAGCACCTTCACGCTGGCACGGATCACGAGCAGCGAGAAGAGGATGGGAATCGCCAGCCGGAACACTGCCAGCGTCGGATAGATCTCCTGCAGGACGCGCCGCGCGATCAGGGCCAGCACCAGCGCCACGACCGGAAACAGCACGCCGTCGAGCACCCGCTCGCCCAGCCAGACCGAGCCGCCGAGATCGCGCCTGCGTCCGAGCAGCCACACGAACAGCCAGGCCAGCAGCACGCAGCCGAGCAGCACCAGCAGCTGCATCACGGCATTCACTTGCGAAAGCCCGGCCACCCACTCCTGGAATTGGGCCGACGTCATCGGTCGCGTCAAGCGATCCTCCGCCATGCGAACCTCCCCATGGACTTTGACGGATCAGGAATTCACGCCGGCCAGCACCCGCAGGTGCGTCGCCACGCTGCGTGCAAGGGCACTCAAGTTGTACCCACCCTCCAGGCAGGACACGATGCGTCCCTTGGCGTGACGCTCGGCCACGTCCACGATGCGCCGGGTGATCCATTCGTAGTCGGCTTCCACCAGGCCGAGCTGGCCCAGGTCGTCCTCGCGGTGCGCATCGAAACCGGCCGAGATGAAGATCATCTCGGGCTTGAACTGCTCCAGCCTCGGCATCCACATCATCTCGATGAGATCGCGGATCTCCATCCCCTTGGTGTAGGCCGGGACGGGCAGGTTGAGCATGTTCTCGGCCGAGCCTTCCGCGCCGCTGTAGGGATAGAACGGATGCTGGAAGAAGCTCACCATCAACGCGCGCTCGTCGCCCGCCAGGATGTCCTCGGTGCCGTTGCCATGGTGCACGTCGAAGTCGACGATGGCCACGCGCTTGAGGCCGCGCACGTCGAGCGCATGGCGCGCCGCCACCGCGACGTTGTTGAAGATGCAGAAACCCATCGCCTGGCCGCGCGTGGCATGGTGGCCGGGCGGGCGCACCGCGCAGAAGGCGTTGTCGAGCTCGCGGTCGATCACCGCGTCGGTCGCCGCCACCGCCGCCCCTGCCGCCCTGAGCGATGCCGCCAAGGTGTGCGGGTTGGCCATCGTGTCCATGTCGATCGCTCGCGGGTCGACCCGTTGCGGCGACCTGCTGCATGAAGTCCCTGACCTGGGCCACGTAGCCGGCGGTGTGCGCGTATTCGAGATCGCGCTGCGAGGCCTCGGGTGCCTCGCGCCTTTCGAGCAGCGGCTCGAGGCCGGTGGCCAGCAGGTGGTCCTCGATCGCAGCCAGCCTCTGGGGACACTCGGGATGACCCGGCCCCATGTCGTGCCGTCGACACTCGGGATGGCTGTAGTAGCCGGTCGCCATCGTGAACTATGTCCCCGTGAAGTCCTCGCGAATTAGGCTATGGTGCTCGGCCATGAACACCTCTTTACATGTGCAGCTTCAGCGTCTGCTCGATCAGGTTAACACGATCATCGTCGGCAAGAACAAGCAGGTCGAGGACTGCGTGGCCTGCTTGCTGGCGGGAGGCCACCTCCTCATCGAAGACGTTCCCGGCGTAGGCAAGACCACGCTCGCACATGCCCTTTCGGTGTCGCTCGGCCTGCGCTTCTCGCGCGTGCAGTTCACCTCCGACCTGATGCCCAGCGACCTGGTGGGCGTGAGCGTGTTCGAGCGCGGCAAGGACGCCTTCGTGTTCCATCCCGGCCCGGTGTTTACCCAGGTGCTGCTGGCCGACGAGATCAACCGCGCGGGGCCCAAGACGCAAAGCGCCCTGCTCGAAGCCATGGAAGAACACCAGGTCAGCGTCGAGGGCGAGACCAGGCCGCTGCCCACGCCCTTCTTCGTGATCGCCACCCAGAACCCGAACGACCAGCTCGGCACCTACGCGCTGCCGGAGTCGCAGCTCGATCGCTTCCTGATGTGCATCACGCTCGGCTACCCCGACCGTGCCTCCGAGCGCGACCTGCTCGCCGGGCTCGACCGACGCGACGCGATCGCCCGCCTGCCGCCGGTGATGAGCCCGCGGGAACTTTTCGAGGCGCAGCACGCCGTGCTGGCAGTGCATGCGGCCGATGCGCTGCTCGACTACCTGCAGGACCTCGTCAGCGCCACGCGCTCGGGCCAATGGTTCGTGGAGGGCCTCAGCCCCCGTGCCGGCATCGCGGTGCTGCGCGCCGCCAAGGCACGTGCCTTGCTGGCAAAGCGGCAGTACGTCGCGCCCGATGATGTGCAGGGGGTGCTGCCGCAGGTCATTGCCCATCGCCTGATCCCGGTGGCCGGCAGCGGCCGGGGTCGCATCGAGCAGGTCCGCGCGATGATCGAGGCGGTGCCCCTACCCTGACCGAATCCGTCATGGCTATTGCCACAACGAAGCGACGCCGCTGGCGCAATCCCGCGGTGCTCGTCTATCGGCGCGTGGAGTCATGGTGGCATGCCCGCCTGCCGCTCTCCGACACGCTGCTGCTCACGCAGCGCAACGTCTACATCCTGCCGAGCCGGCCCGGCCTGATGTTCGTCCTGACGCTGATCGTGTTGCTGCTGGCCTCGATCAACTACCAGCTCAACCTCGGCTACCTGCTCACCTTCCTGCTGGCCGGCGCCGGCGTGGCGGGCATGTACCTGACGCATTCCACCCTGCGCGGCCTCACTCTCAGGCTCAAGGCACCCTTGCCGGTGTTCGCGGGCGAGGCGGCGCTGGTCGAAGTGACGCTGGCCGACGAAGACGGTCGCTCCCGCTACGGCATCGGCTTGCGCGTTGACAAACGCACTTCCAAGGCGAAGCAGGACGGCTGGGCCTGGACCGATGTCCCGCCGCTGGGCCACGCGAGCACCCAGGTGAGCTTCCAGCCGAGGCGCCGCGGCTGGCATCGAGTGCCCACGCTCACCATCGAGACGCGCTTTCCGCTCGGCATCTTCCGGGTCTGGTCGCTTTGGCGCCCCGCGGCGCAGCTCCTGGCCTATCCGCGACCCGAGCCTTATCCGCCGCCGCTGCCTCCCGCCCAGCCGGTGCCGGGTGGCCCCGCGTTCGCCCGCACCCGCGAGGGCGGCGAGACTGAAGGCGTGCGCGCCTATCGCCGCGGCGACCCGCTGAAGCTGGTGGCCTGGAAGAAGGCGGCCAAGACGGGCGAGCTCGTGAGCCGCGACACCGCCTCGGCCGCTCACCAGGAACTCTGGCTCGACTACCAGGCCGGCGTCGGGCTCGACGCCGAGCAGCGCCTCTCGCGGCTGGCTGCCTGGGTGCTTGCCGCCGACCGGGCCAGCCTTCGCTATGGCCTGCGCCTGCCCGGCCAGGAGCTTCCCCCCGGCGAGGGAGAAGCGCATCGACGCGCCTGCCTGGAGACACTGGCCCTATGGCACTGAAGCCCGATTCGCTGGCGCTGCCCGCGCGCTGGGCCGACTGGAAGAGCCTGCCGCGCGAAACGCGTGACACGCTGTTCCTGCTCGGCGTGATCGCCTGGGTCCTGGCGCCGCACGCCGGCCACCTGCCGGCGTGGTGCATCCTGATGGCCGGATCCGTGCTGCTCTGGCGCGGCCAGCTCGCCCTGCGGGGCTCGCCCCTGCCCGGCCGCTGGCTGGTGATCGTGCTGCTGCTCTTCTCGCTGGCCGATCACCTGGTGGAGCCACAGCACCCTGCTGGGCAAGGAGGCGGGCGTCACGCTGGTGGTCGTGCTGGTGACGCTCAAGACACTCGAGCTGCGCGCCCGCCGCGATGCCTTCGTGGTGTTCTTCATGGGCTTCTTCCTGGTGCTCACCAACTTCCTGTATTCGCAGTCGCTGCCGCTGGCGTTCGCGATGGTGCTGGCGGTCTGGGGCCTGCTGACGGCCCTGGTGCTGGCCCACATGCCCGTCGGGCAGCCGAGCCTGGCCCGCGCCAGCGGCCTGGCGGCGCGCATGTGCCTGGTCGGGGCGCCGATCATGCTGACGCTGTTCGTGCTCTTCCCCCGCTTCGGTCCGCTGTGGGGCCTTCCCCAGGATGCGGCGTCGAGCCGCACGGGGCTGTCCGACAGCATGAGCATGGGGACGGTCGCAGAGCTGGCGCTCGACGACAGCATCGCCCTCACGCTCAAGTTCGACGGCCCCGCGCCGCCACCCGAGGCGATGTACTTCCGCGGGCCAGTGTTCGGCGTCTTCGATGGCAAGGAGTGGCGACCGCTGCCCGCCAGCGTCCATCTGAAAGGTCTCCTCGGGCCTGAGTTGCGGGTAGCCGGCCGGGCCGTGGCCTACGAGATGACGGTGGAACCGACCAAGGTCCCGATCCTGCCCCTGCTCGAGCTCACCTCCGAGCCACCCGAGCTCGACAAGCACACGCTCTTCCTGCGCAGCGACCTGCAGTGGTCGATCAATCGTCCGCTGATGGAGCGCCAGCGCGTGGGTGCCGTTGCCCATACGCGCTTCGAGCACGGGCCGCTCAGGCCGGTCTCCGGCCTGCAGGCCTATCTCGCCTTGCCGGCCGGCTACAACCCGCGCATGCTCGCCTGGGCGGCCGCACTGCGCAGCGAGCATCGCCGCGCGGGCGCCGACGCCACGGTGCTCGCGCAGGCCGTCCTGCGTCACATCCGCACGCAGCCCTACACCTACACGCTCGCGCCCCCGACCTACGGCGACGGGCAGGGCCGTCATGCGATCGACGAGTTCTGGTTCGAACGCCGGTCAGGGTTCTGCGAGCACTTTGCCTCCGCCTTCGTCGTGGCAATGCGGGCGATGGGCGTGCCTGCCCGGATCGTCACCGGCTACCAGGGCGCCGAGCGCAACCCGGTGGACGGCTACTGGCTGGTGCGCAACAGCTCGGCGCACGCATGGGCCGAGTACTGGCAGGAAGGCCGCGGCTGGCTGCGTGCAGACCCGACCGCCGCCGTGGCGCCTGATCGCATCGAGCGCCACGCCAGCCTGCGTCCCGCCCCGGGGTTCGTGGCCTCAGCCTTCGATGCCGTCGATCCAGGCCTTTTGCGCGCGCTGCGCGAGCGCTGGCAGGCCCTCGATACCGCATGGGCCCAGTGGGTGCTCAACTACTCGCGCGGCCAGCAGATGAACCTGCTCAAGGCGCTGGGCTTCGACGCGCCGAACTGGCAGGACCTCGCCCTGCTGCTGCTCGCGCTGGTCATCGCTGCCAGCAGCGTCGGCGCGGGCTGGGCCTGGTGGGAGCGCCAGCGCCAGGATCCGTGGCTGCGCACCTATCACGCGATGCAGGCGGCCCTGCAGCGCTACGGCCTCGAGTCTGCAACGCACGTGCCGCCGCGTGCGCTGGCCGAGCACACCCTGGCTCGCTGGGGCGAGGCCGCACGTGGAGTGGCGCAGGTCCTGCACCAGATGGAAGCCTTGCGCTATGCCGCTCCTGCGGGAACGCCCCCTGCCGGAGCCGGCACCACCCGCGCCGTGATGAACCGCGGGGCTACACTGACACGCCCCGCCCTTCGCGCACTGGCCCGCCGCCTGGAGCGCGCTCTCGCCGAACTGCCCGATGCCTGAATCCTCCTTCCCACGATTTCCCTCCTCGCCCGCCCGCCCCTCCCTCAAGCGTTCCGCCCTATTGCTCGGCCTGGCCGCGATGCTTGCCGTGACAAGCGCGTGTGCCACGCGAGCGCAGCAGGCAAGCAAGGCCAACAAGGCGGTCAAGACGTCGACCAGGCCTGATGCCGCAGGACAAGCCGCGTCGGAGGATGCGCTAGACGTGGTGACCTACGGCGCGCGCACCGACGTGATGGCGCTGGCCGACTCGATTGCCGAGCGCCGCCAGCTCGATGCCGCCTGGGTGCGCGACAAGCTGGCGCAGTCCCGCTTCCAGCCGGCCGTGGCCCGCTACATCATGCCGCCGCCGGCCGGCACCGCGAAGAACTGGGCCGCCTACCGCAGCCGCTTCGTCGAGCCCAAGCGCATTCGCGCGGGCGTGGCCTTCTGGCAGGGCCAGCGCCGGTGGCTGGAGCAGGCGGAGCAGATCTTCGGCGTGCCGCCTGAAATCGTGGTGGGCATCATCGGGGTCGAGACCATCTACGGGCAGCAGATGGGCAACTTCCGGGTGATCGATGCACTGGCGACCCTGAGCTTCGATTTCCCCCAGGGCCGCTCGGACCGCAGCAGCTTCTTTCGCGACGAACTCGAGCAGCTTTTCGTCCTGAGCCGCAGCGAAGGCATCGATCCCCTGGAACTCCGCGGCTCGTATGCCGGCGCGATGGGCATGCCGCAGTTCATGCCGAGCAGCTGGAACAAGTACGCGGTCGATTTCGACGGCGACGGCCGGGTGAACCTCAACGACAGCCCGGCCGACGTCATCGGCAGCGTCGCGCACTACCTCGCCGAGTTCGGCTGGCAGCGCGGGCGCCCGACGCACTTCGAGGTTGCCGCGCCGGTCGCCGTGCGCCGACCGCGCCGCCCTGCTCGCGCCGGACATCCTTCCCAGCTTCACCGCGGCCGAGTTTGCCGCGCGCAACGCGGTGCTCTCGCCCGAAGGCGCTGCCTTCGACGGCAAGCTGGCGCTGGTTGAATTGCAGAACGGCGATGCCGCGCCAAGCTACGTGGCCGGCACGCCCAATTTCTACGCCATCACGCGGTACAACTGGTCGAGCTACTACGCGATGGCAGTGATCGAGCTGGGCCAGGCGGTGGGGCGCGTCGCGCGTCGATGAACGGGCCGAGGGGCCCCGCCGTCACGGCCGCTTGTCTTGCCCGGGCGTGAACAAGCCGGCCGGCAAATCGGTGATCTCGACCACGTCCAGCCCCTGCTCGAGGTCGTGGGCCGAATCCATCCACCAGCCGCGCTCTGCAAGCGCGACCAGCGCCGCAGCGGCAGCGGTGTCCACCGGCGGTTCGCTCGATGGCCCTGAATCGGCAAAGGTGCCGGCAGCCGCTTGGCGTGCATACGACGAAGCAAGGGATCCGCCGTGGGAAGGCGTTTTCACCGGCTTGCTGCCAAACGACCACATAGCGACCTCTCCTGCTGCACCGGGGGTCACTATCGGCCTGCCCCCCGTCGCAGTTAATCCCCTGCTTGGGGGGACCGCGTCGCTTGAAAATCGGCATTCATCCAGGGCGCCGAGGCAATTCCGCGAAGACTGTGCCGCGCAGTCGCAAAGGTGCCCGGTATGGGGCCAACCCTTACGCCAACCGAAGGAAGCGTCGCAGGCCTGCCACATTTGTGAAGCAAACCAAGCAGGACCCGCATGGATATTGGCCCTGGGACGTCCGTCCATAACTTCTCCACAGGCTGATCCACATCAGGTGTGGGCAACCGGCCCATCCGCGACGACCCGTCTGGATGCCTCAAGTGCGCAAGCCGCCCATTCGTGGGGGGTCAGCTCAATCCGCTGACCGGCAGCGCCGCTCCATGCACCGCACGAGCGGCGTCCGACGACAGAAAGAGGATTGCGTTGGCCAGGTCTTGCGGCGACACCCAGCGTGCGGGATCGGCGCCGGGCATCGCGGCGCGGTTGTCGGGCGTGTCGATGATGGTGGGCAGCACGCAGTTGACGTTGATGCCCTTCTCGCGCAGTTCGGCCGCCATGGCTTCGGTCAGGCGGATCACGACGCTCTTGGAGGCGCAGTAGGCACCCTTGTGGGCTTCGCCCTTGAGCCCGGCAGCCGCCGCGACGCTGACCACCTTGCCGCCGCCGCCTTCGATCATGCGAGGCACGACGGCGCGCACCGCATGCAGCACCGTGCGGGCGTTGAGGTCGAACAGGAAGTTCCAGTTCGCATCGCTGGTTTCGTGCACCGCCTCGCCCATCCGGAAGCCGCCGGCGATGTTGCACAGCACATCGATGCGGCCGAAGCGCTCGATCGCGGTCCTGGCCACTGCATCGGCTTCGGCTTGCTGCAGCAGGTTGGCGGGGGCGAAGACGGCTGCGCTCGCCTTCCGCGCCGAAGGCCTTGCTCGAGGCCCTCGCGACGCAGGTCGACCAGCACCAGCCGTGCGCCCTGGTCGGTGAAGGCCTGCGCGACTGCGCGGCCGAGGTGGCCGGCTGCGCCGGTGACGATGACGACTCGATCCTTGAAGTTCATCTCTGCTCCTGCGTTGTCGGGCGCGGGGCCCCATTGAGACCAAGGATAGTGGAGCGGGCCGGGCAGGCGTGCCTCGGGGGCTGCATGCCAGGGGTGAATTTCGGGCCGGCAAGGACATGGTTGTGAGCATCCGTGCACGGGAGGTCGCGCGCAGAGGCACATGGACAGGAACTGCTACGGGGGTGTCGTTACCAATCCCCCACTATTAACCGCTGCTGGAGTTGCCATGGAATCCACGAAGCTGCCGCCCGGGTGGACCAAAGTCCAAAGGACAGAGACGCCTGACTCGACGGGAAAAAAGAGCTCGTCGACGTCGTCAGGAGGCAGACCTCACTCTCGACCTCAGCGAAATCTTGGCGACGTTGGATATCAAGGAGTTGAAGACTTCGTCATCGGAACAACAGAATGTGCGCCTGGGAGCGACCCGGCAAGTCACCACGAGGGTACGCCGCACGGCAAAGAGCGAGTTCGAGAGGACCTCCTGAAACGCCACGAACGGCCTTTTCAACGCCGCCACGACCGGCAGAAGGGCCTCCACTGAGAGAGGTCAAGACCCCGGTAGACCACCGACTTCAGACGAGTCTGACTCTGGACGACTTCATCCTCGAGTTGACCTCAACTGACCTTGCCCCCAGGCAGCCGGAGACACTCCGCTCCCGTCAACGGAAACCTACACCTTGGGTGCCCAGAATCTCCAAGCGCGACACCATCCAAACTAGCGCCGAAGGTGCAAATCAACACTGAAAGCTCCTTGATGAGCCCTCGTAACACGATTATGAGTGCTCTGAAAACCTTGGAAATGGAGCCGGAGAGAAAGTTTACCCTAGCGGATACCACCAGCATACAGCCTCAGGTGGTCCCAAACACGCCTCGATCAGAGCTAAAAAATAAGTCCAACCTTCCATAAGATCCAGCAAACGCTTCACAGTCAAAGCCGCGGACGCTTTGAATAAGCATCAAATACGAGTACAAGCTCGCGACGCGACCACAAAATTTGTTAAAACCAACAAGTCAGACGTGAAGGGAGACTATACCGAATCGACGCAGCAGCTGTCACCATTATTACCTATGCCGAAAGAATCCATGGGGAGAACTGGCCGCAGGCAGTCGCACACAGCCTTGCTTCAGGCGTCTTAATCCCACAAGAAATGATCGAATTGGCAGGCAACCATCAAACTTTCATGGATAAGTGTGTTACTAGCAAGCACGAAACATTGGCCACGATGATGTATGCCATTCAGCGTCAGGTCAGATCTTCCAAGGACACCGCCTCGATTATCAAGAAGATAGGAAGACGAGACAAAAGCAAGTTTTGGCACCAAAGGCGTGACGAAACCGACGAAGGAAGAATTGGATGATATGAAAGCGTCGCCGGCGGCGTTGGCCGAAGCTAAAGAATATTGATACCCCCTGGAATTATTGAATGGCAGCTCAAGTACACCAAGAAGGACAACACCTTCCTTCGACTAGTTCATCTGTCACCCGAACATAGTGGCGTTTTGGGATGAAACATTGACAAAGAATTTCGAGCGCGCACCATCGATCTTTTGTTGAAAGTCTCAAACAAGGTTGCCAATGCGACGGATATCCCGCAAAGACAACTCGATGATGGACACCGCAGCCCTCACTGAAGAAAAGATGGAAATGCTGCTCACCGGGCTCGGCAGGTATTTAAATACCTATTCGATGCAAAGATGGCGGACAAACTGAGCGGCGATGGCATCAAGCTGCTTCGGCTGATCGACAGAATAGGCCTGAGGCATCCGGACAGCAAAAAGAATGAGGACGTGACTGCCAGCATCGCAAGCATCTTCTATGGGGTCGTGCCTCTGTCCTTTTCCATTGCACAAACGTTCGACGACAAGTGAAAACCCGGAGCGCACTGGCGAGCGCTTGGCAGAGCGGGGGATACTCGATTCTGAGGTTCTATGATGCGCTCCTTATGAGATCACAGCCGATCCCACTATGGTCGCTTCGAAGACGAACGTGAATGAAGATTGCCAGAAACACATACTGGATTTCTACAAGGATTGCCAAAAGAGCCTCACCTCGTTTATGGATGGCGCTTTTGCACCGAACAGCTAGCCAATCAAGTGTCCAAGCCAAGACTCATTCAGAGGTTCACAATGCATCAAGACAACACCCAAGCCCTCCAGGCCCTCGCCACCACGTTGAACATCCCGCTTGTCCTTCAACGAAGACGGCGTTTGCGACCTGGTGCTCAATGGCGACGTCGTTGATCACCCTCGAAGGCGATCCCAAGGCACGACGCTGCGCATCAACGCCGTGGTCGGCGTTCTCCCCGAGCCCGATTCGCCGGAAGCCATGCGCCTGCTGCTGCAGGCCAACTTCAACGGCCAGGGCACGGGCGCCAACTCGCTCGGCATCGATCACGTCAGCGACGAGGTGGTGCTGGGCCGCGCGGTAGACGTGTCCACGCTGGGAGCCGACGGCCTGTCGACGCCCCTGCGCGAGTTCGCGGCCTACGTGCTCTATTGGCGCCGCAACCTGGTGCGCCAAGTGTCGGAACCTTCGCCGCAGGCGCACAGCGGAGACCTCTGAGCCTGCGCATGCGAGCGAGGCGGGCGAGCAACGCAGTTCGAGCGGGCCGGCCCCTCAGCCGGCCCGCACGCCTTAGCGTCCGGGCGCGGCCAACCCAGCGCGCCAGTCGGCGTCCGGCAGGCGTCAGTGACGAGGTGGTGCTGGCGGGCGGGCGCACAATCGGCGCCATGCCAGCCCCCTCTCCGCGCCCGCCGCGCACTGAGCGCGAGGTACGCCGCGATCTCGCCGCGGCTTTCCGGCTGGCCGCGCTTCATGGCTGGGACGACACGGTCTATACCCACCTCTCCGCCAGCGTGCCCGACGAGCCGGGCACCTACCTGATCAATCCCTTCGGGCTGCTGTTCGAGGAAATCACCGCCTCCGGCCTGGTGAAGGTCGATGCGCAAGGCGGGGTGGTCGACGGCTGCGGCCGCACCGTCAACCCGACCGGCTTCACGATCCACGGCGCCGTGCATGCCGCACGCCCCGAGGTGGAGTGCGTGATCCACCTCCACACGCCCTGGGGCGTCGCGCTTTCCATGCGTGCCCGAGGGCCTGCTGCCGACCTCGCAATACGCGATGCGGCTGCACGGGCGGCTCGGACGGCATGCCTACGAAGGGCTGGCGCTCGGGGTCGAGGAGCAGGCGCGGCTGGTGGCCAATCTCGGCGCGCTCGACGGGCTCATCCTCGAGAACCACGGCACGCTGGTGGTCGGCCGCACGGTGGCCGAGGCCTGGATGCTCATGCACCTGCTCGAGCGGGCCGCACAAGCGCAGTTGCGCGCCGCCGCAGCCACGGGCGGCAAGCTGCTGGTCGTGAGCGAGGAGCTGGCCCAGCGCAGCTTGCGGCAGTGGGTGGGCGATGGCAGCGAATGGGACGGCGACGTCGAATGGCCTGCCCTCCTGCGCAGGCTCGACCGCCTCTCGCCCGGCTACGAGGCTTGAACCCCGCCCACACGAAAGGAAGCAACGATGCCCACCATCCGCGTCGAACTCTTCGAAGGCCGCACGGTCGAGCAGAAGCGCGAATACGCGCGCGCGCTGACCGAGGCCACCGTGCGCACGCTCGGCGGATCGCCCGAGAGCGTGGAGATCCTGTTCTTCGACATCGCCCGCCACGACTGGGCCACCGGCGGCAGGCTGTGGTCCGACGCCGGCGCCCGCGCCGGCCAAGCCCGCCTGAGGGGGCGAGGCACCGCCGTCAGCCGCCGCGCCGGCGCTCCTTGAGCGTCTGCGCAATCAGGAACGCCAGCTCCAGGCTCTGCGAGCCATTGAGGCGCGGATCGCAGGCGCTGCGATAGCGCTCCGCGAGGCTGGCATCGGTGAGGCCCTGCGCGCCGCCGGTGCATTCGGTGACGTCCTGCCCCGTCATCTCGAAATGGACTCCGCCGGGATAGCTGCCGAGCCCTGCATGCACCTCGAAGAAGCCGCGCACCTCGGCGAGGATGCTCTGGAAGTCACGGGTCTTGTAGCCCGTGGAGGCGGTGACGGTGTTGCCATGCATGGGGTCGCAGCACCACACGGGCCTGCGTCCGGCAGCTTGCACGGCACGCACCAGCGGCGGCAGGCGCTCGGCGACCTGCGCGGCGCCCATGCGGCTGATCAGCACCATGCGACCCGGCGTGTTGTCGGGATCGAGCACATCGAGAAGGCGCAGCAGGTCTTCGGCCGTGGTCTTGGGCCCGAGCTTCATGCCGATGGGGTTGTCGATGCCGCGCAGGTATTCGACATGGGCACTGCCCAGCGTGCGCGTGCGCTCGCCGAGCCACACCATGTGCGCCGAGCCGGCATACCAGCCCGGGCCGCGCTCGTCGCGCCGAGTGAGCGCCTGCTCGTAATGCAGGTGCAGCGCTTCATGCGAGGTATAGAACTCGACCTCGTGCAGCTGCGGGGCACGGTTGGCATCGAAGCCGCAGGCTTCCATGAAGGCCAGCGCCTCGGTGATGCGGTCGGCCACTTCGGCATAGCGTTCGCCCTGGGGGCTGGTGCGCACGAAGTCGGTCGTCCAGCGATGGACCTCGTGCAGATCCGCGAAGCCGCCCTGGGCCAACGCGCGCAGGAGGTTGAGCGTGGCGGCCGAATGGGAATAGGCGGCGACCAGGCGGCCCGGATCGGCGTTGCGGCCTTCGGCCGTGAACTCGCTCGCATTGATGATGTCGCCGCGGTACGAAGGCAGCGTCACGCCGCCCACGGTCTCGAAGTCCGAAGAGCGCGGCTTGGCGAACTGGCCCGCGATGCGTCCGAGCTTCACGACGGGGCATGCAGCCGCGAAGGTGAGCACCACCGCCATCTGCAGGATCACGCGGAAGGTGTCGCGCACGGTGTCGGCGCTCAGTTCGCTGAAGCTTTCGGCGCAGTCGCCGCCTTGCAGCAGGAAGGCACGGCCCGCGGCCACCTCGGCCAGCCGGGCGCGCAGCGCGGCGGCCTCGCCGGCGAAGATCAGCGGCGGACGCGCGCTGAGCTCGCGCTGCGCCGCTGCAAGCGCTGCCTCGTCTGCATAGGCGGGCATTTGCGCCGCCGGGAAGGCCTGCCAGCTTTCAGGGGACCAGGTCGTGGACATTGCGGTTCTCCGGAGAGCAACACGCAATGCTGCCACCGCTGCGGGCTTAGGAGCCAGGGCGGCAGAGAGCGTGGGCCGCTCGGCGCGAATCGGTGACACCTGGCGGCATCAGCCCGACACGGCATGCGGCACGCCCGCCTCGTCCGCCAGCGGCCAGACGCTGACCTCGACCTCCAGTTGCTGCTCGCCGCTCCCCGAGGATCACGCCTCGCAGCGGCGCCACGTCGGCGAAGTCGCCTCCCCAGCCCAGCACCACGAAGCGCTCGTCGGCCAGGGTGTCGTTGGTCGGATCGAACTCCACCCAGCCATGGCCGGGCGACCAGGCGCGCGACCCAGGCATGCGAGGCGTCGACGCCCACCAGCCGCGGCTTGCCGGGCGGCGGATTGGTGAGCAGGTAGCCCGAGGTGTACAAGGCCGGCAGCCCGTGCGAGCGCAGGCAGGAGATCATCAGGTGGGCGAAATCCTGGCAGACGCCCTTGCGCATTGGCGAGCACGGTCTCCACGGACGTGCTGGTCGTGGTGGCGCCGGGCTCGAACTCGAAGTCGCGATGGATGCGTCGCATCAGGTCGGTCGACCGCCTCGAGCCAGTCGCGGCCGGGCTCGAGGCTCTGGGCCGCATAGAGGAAGGCTTCCTTCGACCACGGCAGCAGCGACGAGCGCTCGCGCGCCTGGGCGACCAGCAGCTCGGGCGGCTGCTGCGGCGGCTGGAGCCGGGTCGCGCACGCCCTCCCACGGCTCGCTCGCGCCGGGCCTCGCGTCGGGCCGCTCGAGCACATCGACCATGCAGGACATGCTGCACCCTGAGCAGCTCATGCGCCGCGATGCAGCGCGAAGCGGTTGACGGCATTGCCGAAGCTGTCGGTGCGGGTCTCCGCCTCGTCGGGCGCGGGGTCGATCAGCAGGCGATGCCACAGCAGCCGCTGCCACGGCAGCTCGCGCGGCGTCAGGCGCGCCAGCTGCCACGACTGGGAGACGGGGGCTTCGTACTCATAGCGCGTCTCGTGCTCGATGCGGTAGCGGGGCATGGTCGGGTCGTCGACATCGGCGACTCGGGCCATCATGCAGCAAGATGCAGCAGGCTGCGCGGTCGGGCGTGCGTGAAGAAGCGGTGGCGTGATGTCGTCCGACAGGCTGTATGCGCCACGCTCGAGCGATGCGAGCAGCTCCAGCAGCCGCGGGTTCTCCGGCGACAGATCGTCCGCGGTGAGCCGCGCCAGCACCTCGGCCTCGCGGGCCAGCAGGTGACTGCCGAAGGGGCCGTGCTCGGCCTCGATGCGGCGCGCGAAGTCGAGCAGGCCGCGCACCTGGAAGGCCACCGAGCGCGGGTTGGAGACGTCGCGCACCAGCAGGTCGAGCACCGGCATCCACTCCGGCGCCACCATGTAACCGCGAGCGGTAGGTGACGCTCGAATCGGCACAGGTCGAGCAGCCAGTCGAGCCCGCTGTCGGGGCCGGTTCGCATCGCGGCCTGCATCGCCAGGCACAGGAACGACAGGCGCTCGAGCCGGCGTCCCATCGAGACGAAGCGCCAGCCGGTGCCGCGCGTCATGCCGTCGAGCACGAAGCCGGAGAGCGTCATCATGGTGATCACCGCGCGGTCGAGCCAGACCAGCGCGCCGGACAGCGTGGCTTCCTGGCGGAACACCGGATCGTGCGCCAGCTGGCTGAGCGTGCGCCAGTTGTCGATCGAGATCCTGTCGCGCAGGTGAAGCCGGCACGCGCAAGCCGGCCGAGCGCGGCGCCGAGGCCCAGCGCCGGGTCGGTGGCGGCGCGCAGCAGCCGCGCGGCAGGCTCGCCTTCGCCTTCGAGCAGGCCCGATCCCTCGGCGAGCGCCAGCGCGGCGACCATGCCTTCGTCCTGCTCCTCGGGTCTCGAGCCACGCAGCCCGACAGCGTCACGCGAAGAAGGCGCGCGGTGCTGTCGCTGCGCTCGCCATAGCGGCCGAACCAGAACAGGTTCTCGGCCGCGCGCGAAGACAGGTAGCCGCGCGATGCCGACCACGTCCTCCGGCGTGACGGTGGTGCGCAGCAGCGAGAACGAGGTGTTGACCGGCCCGTCCGACAGCACCCAGGTGTCCTTCGAGCGGCCGCCGCGCTGCATGCTGATGACGCGCGAGTCGCGCGTCGCACCGCACGCGGGTCAGGCCGCCCGGCATCACGCGAATAGCCGTCGGCCGTGGCGACCGCGAACACGCGCAGGCCGACGGTGCGCGCGCGCGCAGGCTGACGCCGGCCGCTGGCGCTCGAGCACCGGCGCCTGCGACAGCGTGCACCCATTCCTGCGCGACGTACTTGTGCGGCTGCCGCTCGACCTGCGCGCGCAGCTCGGCGCGCCCGGCCTCGTCGAGGCTGTGCGCCGAAGGTCGCCGCTCGCGAGGCGGAGGCGGTCGGTGCGGCTTGATGATGAGCTCGTCGAGCCGCGCCCAGGCGTCCTCGAAGCGCCGCCGGCTCGCCCAGCCACCAGGTGGCGACCGAGGGCAGCAGCAGCGGCTCGCCCAGCACGCGCTCGCACGAGCTCGGGCAGGTAGCCGAGCAGCGCACCCGACTCGAGCACGCCCGTGCCGAGGCGCGTTGGCGAGCATCACGGATGCCGCGGCGCGCGCATTCGGTCAGGCCGGCGATGCCGAGGGCCGAGTCGGAGCGCAGCTCGAGCGGGTCGCAATAGTCGTCGTCCTGGCGGCGCACGATGGCATGCACGCGCTTGAGCCCGCCGACCGTCTTGAGCCAGACGCGGCCGTCGCGCACGGTCAGGTCGCTGCCTTCGACCAGCGGAAAGCCGAGGTAGCGCGCCAGCAGCGCATGCTCGAAATAGGTTTCGTTGTAGGGGCCGGGCGTGAGCAGCACGATGAGCTGCGCGCCGTCGCCTCGCGGCGCCAGGTGCCGCGAGCGATTCGCGCCAGCGAGGCGAAGAAGGCGGCCTGGTGCTCCACGCCGAGGTTGCGGAAGGCCTCGGGGAACATGCGCGAGACCATCAGCCGGTTCTCCAGCGCATAGCCCGCGCCCGAGGGCGCCTGCGTGCGGTCGGAGAACACCCACCAGCGGCCGTCGGGCGAGCGGGCGAGGTCGACGGCGTAGTGGAACAGGTGCACGCCGCCGGGCGGGCGCATGTCCACCGCCGGGTGCAGGTAGCCGCGATGGCCGAACACCAGCGAAGGCGGGATGAGCCCCTCCTTGAGGAAGTGCTGCGGGCCGTAGATGTCGGCCAGCAGCGCATTGAGCAGCTCGGCGCGCTGCGCCACGCCGGCTTCGATCTGCCGCCAGTCCTGCGGCGACAGGATCAGCGGGATCGGGTCGACGCTCCAGGGCCGGTCCGCGCCCTGCGAGTCGGCGTACACGTTGTAGGTGATGCCGTGGTCGCGGATCTCGCGCTCGACCAGCGCCATGCGCTCATGCACTTGCGCAGGCGTGCTGACGGAGAGGTCGCGAACGAATTGCCACCACGGCGCGCGCAAGCGGCCTGGCGCTTCGAGCAGTTCGTCGAAGCGGTTCGGCGCCGGCTGGTAGCCGCTGAGCAGTTGATCGATCACGCCGGGCATGCTGCGCTCAACCTGGAAACGGCAGTTGGACGCGCTCGAGCGGGCCGTCATCGGGTGGGCTGGCAAGGCGCGACGACGACGCGGGCTCAATGCCCGCTAGGAGGAGCAACACCGCCAGCGCGCCCGAGGGCGGCTCGATCGGGCGCGTAGCGCTCTCACCCTGAAGGTGATCGTCTTCGTGAGTAGCAATGACTGAGTTCATACGGTGTAGCCAGCGGCGGCAAGCGGTCAACTGCCGTTTCCAGGTTCAATGCTTCACCGGCACGAGGAAGTCGCTGCTGATGCCGTAGCCGACATCGCCGATGCGGTCGAGAAACTGCGTGAGGTAGGCATGCAGCCCGGTCGAGAGGATCTCGTCGATGCGCCCGAACTCGAGGTCGGCGCGCAGGCGCCCGGCGCGCCGCAAGGTCTCGCCCGACTGCTCGTTGGCCACCAGCCGCAGGTTGTGCACCACCTCGTTGACGCAGGCCGCCAGCGAACGCGGCATGTCCGGGCGCAGGATCAGCAGCTCCACCACCTTCTCGGGGCGGATCACGTTGCGGTAGACCTTGCGATAGACCTCGAAGCCCGACACCGACCGCAGGATGGCCGACCAGTGATAGAAGTCGTACTCCTGCTCCTTGGCCGCGGCGGCGCCGAAGAAGTCGCCGCTGATGCCGTGGAACTTCACGTCGAGCAGGCGCGCGGTGTTGTCGGCGCGCTCGAGGAAGGTGCCGATGCGCAGGAAGTGGAAGGCCTCGTCCTGCAGCATGGTGCCCAGCGTCACGCCGCGCGAAAGGTGCGAGCGGTACTTGACCCATTCGAAGAAGGCGCTCGCATCCTTCTGGTAGTCGCCCACGCGGATCTGGCGGATGAATTCGAGCCAGGTCAGGTTCTGCGTTTCCCACACCTCGGTGGTGAGGGCGCCGCGCACGGCGCGGGCGTTCTCGCGCGCGTTGCGCAGGCAGCAGAAGATGCTCGACGGGTTCTGCTCGTCGCGGACCATGTAGTCCATCACCTTGCGCGCCTCGATGCTGCCGTAGCGCTTGCCGTAGTCGGCGGTCAGCTCCGAGATGCTCAGCAGGCCCTTCCAGCCGCGCTCGGCGACGCCGGCGGATTGGGGCGTGAGCAGGTCTGGTAGTTGACGTCGAGCATGCTTGCGGTGTTCTCGGCCCGCTCCATGTATCGAGCCATCCAGTACAGATGGTCGGCAGTTCTGGAAAGCATCGCGAGCCCCTTCCCTCTCAAGCCTCGAGCACCCAGGTGTCCTTCGTCCCGCCGCCCTGCGACGAGTTGACGACCAGCGAGCCCTCCTTGAGGGCCACCCGCGTGAGGCCGCCGGGGACCATCTGCACCGTCTTGCCGGAGAGCACGAAGGGCCGCAGGTCGATGTGGCGCGGCGCGACGCCGCTCTCGACGTAGGTGGGGCAGGTCGACAGGCTCAGGGTCGGCTGCGCGATGTAGCCAGCCGGATCGGCCTTGACGCGGGCCCGGAAGCTCTCGATCTCCTCGCGCGTGGAAGCCGGGCCGACCAGCATGCCGTAGCCGCCGGCGCCATGCACCTCCTTGACGACCAGCTCCTCCATGTGGGCCAGCACGTAGCCGAGCTCGTCCGCCTCGCGGCAGCGATAGGTGGGCACGTTGTTGAGCAGCGTCTCCTCGCCGAGGTAGAACTTCACCATGTCGGGCACGTAGGGGTAGATGGACTTGTCGTCGGCGATGCCGGTGCCGATCGCGTTGGCGAGCGTCACGTTGCCGGCGCGATAGACCGACAGCAGGCCCGCGCAGCCCAGCGTCGAATCGGGCCGGAAGGCGAGCGGGTCGAGGAAGTCGTCGTCCACCCGGCGATAGATCACGTCCACCCGCTTCGGGCCCTGGGTGGTGCGCATGTAGATGAAGTTGTCCTTGACGAACAGGTCCTGCCCCTCGACCAGCTCGACCCCCATCTGCTGCGCGAGGAAGGCATGCTCGAAGTAGGCGGAGTTGTGCATGCCGGGCGTGAGCACCACCACCGCGGGCTCGTTGACGCTGGCCGGCGCCACCGCGCGCAGCGAGTCGAGCAGCAGGTCGGGGTAGTGCGCGACCGGCGCCACAGCATGCTCGCTGAACAGGTCGGGGAACAGGCGCATCAGCATCTTGCGGTTCTCGAGCATGTAGCTCACGCCGCTGGGCACGCGCAGGTTGTCCTCCAGCACGTAGTAGCTGCCGCTGCCGTCGGGGTTGGCGGCGCGCACGATGTCGATGCCGGCGATGTTGGAGTAGACGCCGCCCGGCACGTCCACGCCCAGCATCTCGGGGCGGAACTGCGCGTTCTTGAAGATCTGCTCGGCCGGAACGATGCCGGCCTTGATGATCTCCTGGTCGTGGTAGATGTCGTGCAGGAAGCGGTTGAGCACGGTCACCCGCTGCACCAGGCCTCTTTCCATCTTGCGCCATTCGGAGGCCGGGATGATGCGTGGGATGAGATCGAAGGGAATCAGGCGCTCGGTGCCGTGGCCGTCCTCGTCCTTGTCGCCATAGACGGCGAAGGTGATGCCGACGCGGCGGAAGACGGTCTCGGCTTCCGCGCGGCGCGCGTGCATCACGTCGCCCGGCTGGCGCGAGAGCCAGCGGTCGTAGGTCTTGTAGTGGTCGCGCACCGTGGTGCCGGTGGCGTGCATCTCGTCGAAGCTCTGTCTCATGGCTTGCTTTCTCCGCACGCGGGAGTGGCCCGATCGTCGTTAGCAATTTCCAGGCCGTGCGGCCTCAGAAGGTGTGAAGGAACCGTCGCGAGCGGCCCGAGGTTGCGATGAGGAGCGCAGCCGTACTGGTGTACGGCGAGCACCGCAGTCGCAAGATCGGGTCGCGCAGCAGGTTCATTCACACCTTCTCCACATGGTGCCAGTAACGGCGCCTCAGGTCACGCTCGCACCGGCCAACGCCCGCCTCCCAGCGATAGGCCCCGCAGCTCGGGCTCGATATGCGCACGATGCCGCGCTCGGCATAGCGTGCCCAGACCTCCGGTGCGGGATGGCCGAAACGGTTGCGCCAGCCGTGCTGGAACACCGCCACTCGCGGCGACACGGCCGCCAGGAAGGCGCGGGTGCTGGAGGTCTTGCTGCCATGATGAGGCACCAGCAGCAGGTCGGCGGCCAAGGCCTCGGGCCGGTGGCCCCAGGCCTCGACGAGCCGGGCCTCCTCGCCGCGCTCGATGTCGCCGGCCAGCAGGATGCGATGGCCGGAGGCGGAACTCACTTTCAGCACGCAGGAGACCTGGTTGGTCCGAAGCGGCGGCGCACGCTCGTCGGCGCCGGGGTGCAGCACCTCGAAGCTCACGTCGTCCCAGGCCCAGCGCTGGCCCGCCCGACACTCCCGGTGCCCGCCGCTCGCGCCGACGAGCGGGTGGCCGGGCGCCAGCGAGCTGGACATCGGCGTGCCCGGATAGGCCGCCAGCAGCGCCTCGGCGCCGCCGACATGGTCGGTGTCGCCGTGCGAGAGCATCAGCAGGTCGATGCGGTCCACCCCGAGCGACCTGAGCAGCGGCACCATCACCCGGCTGCCGGCATCGCTTTCGAGCGAATAGCGCGGACCGGTGTCATAGACCAGCGTGTGCTGCGAGGTGCGCACGACGACGGCCGTGCCCTGCCCGACGTCGGCCGCCAGCAGTTCGAAGGAGCCCGGCATCGGCCGGCTCACGGGCGGCCACAGCAGCGGCAAGAGGAGCGGCACGGCCAATGCACGGACACGCCACGGCAGGGGCAGCACGGCGAGCACGCCCCCCGCCAGGCCGGCCGCCATGGCCCAGGCCGGGGCCGCCGGCGTCAGCCATTGCGCCCAGGGCCAGCCCGAGAGGATTTCCAGCGCGGCCACCAGGCCCTGCACGCTCCAGGCCGCCGCCTGCCACAGCGGCGGCGCCGCGATGCCCAGCATGGCCAGCGGCGTGACCACCAGGGTCACGAAAGGGATGGCCAGCAGGTTCGCCGCCAGCCCCACCAGCGAGACCTGCTGGAAGAACAACAGCGTCAGCGGCGCCAGGCCTACGGTGGCCACCAGTTGCGTCCGGAAGGCCGAGCCCAGCAGATGACGCGCGGAAGCCATCGGGCCAGGATCGTCGCTGCCCCGGCTCCTGCGCTCCGAGGCGATCAGGATCCCCACCGCCATGAACGACAGCCAGAAGCCGGGCTGCAGCAGCGCCCAGGGATCGAGCGTCGCCACCACCGCCGCCGCGGCCAGCAGGATCATCGGCCAGGGCCAGCGCTTGCCGGCCGAAGCGAGCAGCGTCACGCTGGCCAGCATCCAGACGGTGCGCTGCGCGGGCACGCCCCAGCCGGAGAAAAGCGCATACGCCGTCGCCGCCGCCAAGCCACCCCAGCGAGCCGCGGCCGGGGCAGGCGCCCACAGCATCAAGGCCGGGCTCAGGCACCACAGGCGCCCGAGGGCGGCTGCGGCGATCCAGCCGAACATGGTGACGTGCAGTCCGCTGATGGACATCAGGTGCGCGACGCCGGTGATGCGAAAGAGATCCCAGTCGCGACGCTCGATGGCGGCCTGGTCGCCGACCACCAGGGCCGCGAGCACGCCGGCATTGCGCGGGTCGGGCACGGCCGCTTCGATGGCATCGCGCACCTGCTGGCGCCAGCGCTCGACAGGCCGCCCCGCGCGCGCATCGAGCAGGCGGGCAGCCCCGCCCGGCTTGCTGCGCACGAAGCCGGTGGCGCCGATGCCCCGCTCGAACAGCCAGAGTTCATGGTCGAAGCCGCCGGGATTGAAGTTTCCATGCGGCTGGCGCAGCCGCACGGGCAGGCTCCAGCGCTCGCCGGCACGAATCTCCTGGGCTTGGCCGGCAGAAGGTCCGCCTTGGTTCGGCTCGGCGTACCAGGACAGCATCACCCGCTCGGGCAGTTGCAATGCCCCGCGCTCCCCCGGCTCGCCGGGAGTCAAGGCGGTGCTGCCGTCGCTCGCCTGTTCGATGTCGAACCGAAACCGCACGCCCGCGGCCCCGCGGTCCGGCAGGCCGGCGACGATGCCCGTCACGACCAGGTCGCGCCCTTCGAGTTCCGGTGCCAGGCGCTCGGCCAGCCGGCCGTGTGCCTGCCAGCCCGTCGCGCCCAGGCCCATGGCCGCGAACGCGATGGCCAGCAGGACCGGTCGAAGACGTCCGCCTGCGTGGCGCCACGTCATCACGGCGCCCGCCAGCGCCGCCAGCAGCAGCTCGGCGTAGGCCGCGCGGCTCCACAGCGCCTCTTGCTGCAACTGCAAGGCCACGCCGGCAAGCAGCCCGCACAGCGTCCAGGCCAGCACCGCGCTACGGCACGGGCCTTCACTCACGAGCCCAGGCCTTCAACCGCGAAGAATCCATGCAGGTAGCTGCGAAGCTGGGCCAGCGCCCGTGGATCGGCGAAATAGGCGGTGTGGAACACCGGCGACAGGTCGTGATGCGCGCTCCCCTGGCCGCAGGCCGAGGCCTCCGTGACCAGCCCGTCACCCTCGGTCACGAGGCCGGACAGACGCAGCAGCAGCCGCCCGAGAACGGCGGATCGCGCGCCCAAGACCGCCTGCGGGATCCAGTGTGACGACCAGGTCGTGTAGCTGCGAAAGTCTCGCGCCGCGGCGAGCAGGTTCTCCACCCGGTCCGGCTCGATGTCGCGATAGCCCACGGGAAGGTCGTAGCTCAAGGCCCGCTTGAGCATGTCGAGCTGCGTCGTCGTCTCTTTCGGGGCGACGCCATCGATCGCATTGCGGATCGCCCCCAGAAGCGGGGATTGCGAGGCCCAGCGTTCGCTCACGCGGCGAAACACCCAGGTGCCTCCGTGCGGCGAGCCGAACGTGTAGGCGTGAAAGCGCGCGCCTGGCCAGCGCTGCTGCAAGACCGCCGCCGCCAGCCGCGCCACCACGCCCCCGCGCGAGTGAGCCACCAGGGCCACGCAGCGCATGGCCGCCTCGCCCTTGCCTGCGACGCAGATGTGGCGCTCGACCTGGGCGACCAGATGGCCCACGTTGTGCATGACCGGAATGAAGGAGTCGTGCTCGAAGCGCCAGACACACAACTCCTCGAGCAAGGGCATGCTGCGCCACGGCATGGCGCCGGCTTGCGGCGACAGCAGGTCGCCCATGGCGCCCCGGACCGAGCTGACGCCGCCGTGGAGCATCACGACATGCGCATGCCCGGTCTGCTCGCCGCGAGCACACCGCAGCGCGAGCCGGGACGCCGGCTGGAACAGGAAGCCCCGGCTGTCGATGCGCGCGATGCGCCGCGGCGTCAGCTCCGGCAGGCCGAGTGCCCGGCTCCAGTAGCGCCCGTCCTCCGCCAGCCGCCGACCGAGGCTGGGATCGCGATCCGCAAGCGGTACGCCGAGCTTGAAATGAACCATCGCGCGCAAGTCCTTCAGCCTTATCGGCTTGGCGATCAGGTGGAAGCGCGCTGCCAGCGCCTGCCGGCGCAGGCCAGCCGTGATGCCCGGGACCACCGCCAGCACCGGCAGGCGTTCGCCGACGGCCTGCCGCACCGTTGCCAACAGGGCGGGCAGGCGGTCGAGCGAGTCGGCCGCCAGGTTCAGCACGGCCAGCTCCGTCCTCGGGTCGATGGCCTCGGCGCAGGGCGGCGCCAGGGCTTGCACCTCGGCATGCCAGGCCTCGAGCACGGCGCAGAGCTGTGAGCGCGATGCAGGGTTCGGGTCGATCACGGTGATGTTCGCGCCGTGCAAGCGGCCCGGCAGGTCGAGCGCGTTCTCGCCGGGCTCGAGCAGCCGCTCGCCGAGGCGCGGCACCCGCAGCTCGTACAAGGCTCCGCGACCGGCGACGGCCTTCACCCGCAGGTCCGCCCCGAGCTGCCCGGCGCAACGAGCCATGTCCGACAAGGCTTCGCGCGTGGCGGGGTCGAAGTCGCCGAAGCGATCCGGCGACACATCGACCTCGCCTTCCGCCCTGCCCAGCACGACGAAGCGATCGGCACCCTCCGAGGTGTCCCAGACCTGCAGGCGCACGATGCCGCCCAGCGGCCGGGCCGTGACGATCACCCCGCCGTACGAGGTATTGCGCAGGGCGCACTCCAGGGCCAGGCGCAGCACCCGCTCCACGAGCAGCGGATCGGCATGGACGGCATGGCGATGGCCGTGGAAGCCGAGGCTGATGCCCTTCTCGAACGCCCGCGCTTCGACATCGAGCCCGAGGTTTTCCCAGATCGAGCCGATGACGACGGGCTCGGCGCCGGCGTCGACCCCCATCGCGCTGCCGGCCTGGCCAGACTGCGACCCGGCCAGGCGCAGCGCCCGCCGGGCCTGTGCGAGGCTTAGCCGCGCTTGTGCCTCACTTGCCGCGGACTGCTCGGCCAATTGCTCCGCGCGCGCCTTGAGCCTCAAGGTCTCGTCGAAGCGCTGCCGGAACTTGCGCCCGATCGCAGCGGCCACCAGGAACAGCAGCACCAGCACCACGGCCTGCCCGGATCCGTTGCCCGACGGATGCACGCCCACGGCCAGCGTCAGCGGCCCCAGGCTGCAGATTGCAAAGGCCCGGAACACGAAGGGTTGAGTGGCCAGCACGGGGATCGATGCCAGGCAAAAGCCATGGATGCTCAACACGAACACCAGGCTGCCCTCGGAGCCCGTGAGCGGGTAGAACACCCAACTCGCCGCGCCCCAGAACATTCCCGCCGCCACGGTGCCGACGTTCCACCAGGCCAGCCAGCGGCGCGACAGGGCCGGAACCTTGTTCGGGTCGGGGCTGCGCAGGTAGCGGCGGTAGAGCAGCAGGCGCAGCAGCCACAGCAAGGCGAAGACGCCAGCGAAGCCGGCCAGGGCAGGCAAGGGCGCAGGGCCCCACACCAATGCAAGGACCACCACCAGGGTCAGCAGGTTGCCCGCGAGGGACACCGGCGTCTGCCCATAGAGGAAGTCAACCTGGTCAGCCAGTCCCAAAGCCCCGGATCGTTTCATGAAGCGTCTACCTCGACCCCTTGGTCACGAGCGGAGCCCGGCACATCCTAGGAAAGGCCCGCCACGGCGAACATCACTCCTTCGGGTGAACTCCCACCCGCCAAGGGGGCTCGGGGCTCGCGGGTTAGGATTGCCCTTTCCCCGATTCCACCCGCCTGCCTCCGGAGCATTTCCATGAGCGTCCACGATCAACTCAAGGCCCTGAACATCCAACTGCCCCCCCTGGCCGTGCCCGCCGCGGCCTATGTCCCCTTCGTGCGCACCGGTAACCTGGTCTTCGTGTCGGGCCACATCGCCCGCAAGGAGGGCAAGCCCTGGGTCGGCCAGCTCGGCAAGGAGATCAGCACCGAGGAAGGCAAGGCGGCGGCGCGCGCCGTGGCAATCGACCTGATGGGCACGCTCAATGCCGCGGTCGGCAACCTGGACAAGGTCCGGCGCATTGTCAAGGTGATGAGCCTCGTCAACAGCGCGCCCACGTTCACGGAGCAGCACTTGGTCACCAATGGCGCGTCCGAGTTGCTGTCGCAGGTCTTCGGCGACAAGGGCGCCCATGCACGCAGCGCCTTCGGCGTGGCGCAGATCCCGATGGGCGCCTGTGTCGAGATCGAACTGATCGCGGAAGTGGAATGAGCAGCGTGCTTTCCACTCGCGCCGCAGTGTCCGGCCGGGCCACCCTGACGCCCGTGCTCGCGGCCACCGTCGTCCTCGGCCTCGGGGCCGTGGGTGCGGCCCTCGTCTCGCAGCACGTCTTCGGCATGAAGCCGTGCCCGTGGTGCATCCTGCAGCGGGTGATCTTCCTCGTGATGGCGCTGGTGTGCGGCGCCGCGCTGGTCACGTCGTCGCCTGCAGCGCGCAGGTTGCTGGCGGGACTGGCGGCCCTGCTCGGCATCAGCGGCGTGGCCTCGGCGATCTACCAGCACAAGGTCGCTGCCTCGCTGTTCTCGTGCAACCTGACGCTGGCCGACAAGATCATCGGCGCCATGCAGCTCGAGAGCGCCCTGCCTTTCGTGTTCCGCGTCGAAGCCTCGTGCGCCGATGCGGCGGTGAACCTGCTGGCCATGCCCTACGAGTTCTGGAGCGGAGCGCTGTTCGCGCTGATCACCCTGGGGCTGGTGGCTGCCCTCGTGAAGGGTCGCGCCTGACACGCCTTGTTCCGATGCGCCGACAGCGATGATCCGGCGCGGGCCGGTAGAACGAAGAGGGATGATGGACGATCTCTTCACGGCCCTGTCGCGACGGCTCGGCCAGTTCTGGAAGCCCCGCCGGACACCGGTCACCCCGCGCGCCTATCGCTGCCAGTGCGGGCGGCCGGTCTTCTTCCGCAACAGCCTGTGCCTGGCCTGCGGCACGCCGCTGGGCTACGACACGCGCGCCGCGCAGCTGCTGCCGCTGGCCGAGAGCGCCGAGCCCGGCCTGTGGCAGGCCATCGGCGCACCGGCCGAGGCAGTCGACGGCGCGGGTGCGGCAGAGCGCCCTCGCCTCTACAGGCGCTGCCTCAATTTCGACTCGCCGGCCGGCTGCAACTGGCTGCTCGCAGGCGACGAAGCCCCCGGGCTTTGCAAGGCCTGCCGGCTCAACCGCACGATCCCCGACCTCGGCTTCGAGGACAACCGCATGCTGTGGCAGCGCATCGAAGTGGCCAAGCGCCGGCTGGTCTCCTCGCTGCTGGCGCTCGGCCTGCCGGTCCGCTCGAAGGTCGGCGAGGACCCGGAGCACGGCCTGGCCTTCGATTTCCTGCGTTCGCTGCCCGGCGGGCCGGTGGTGATGACCGGCCACGCGCAAGGCATCATCACGCTCAACATCGAAGAGGCAGACGACGCTCAGCGCGAGCACATCCGTACGCAGATGCGCGAGCCCTACCGCACGCTGCTCGGTCATCTCCGCCATGAAGTCGGCCACTACTACTGGGACCGCCTGATCGCCGGCACGCCCTGGCACGAGCCCTACCGCGAGGTGTTCGGCGACGAGCGCGAGGACTACGCGGCCGCACTCAGGCATCACTATGAAATGGGCCCCGCGCCCGACTGGGCCTTGCGGCACGTGAGCGCCTATGCGAGCACCCACCCGTGGGAAGACTGGGCCGAGACCTGGGCCCACTACCTGCACATGGTCGACACGCTCGACACGGCCATGAGCTTCGGGCTGGAGGCCGACGACGTCGAGATCGAGTACGAGCCTTTCGCGGCTGACGTGCTGTTCCGGCCGGAGGATCCCGGGGCGGGCGACTTCCTCTCTTCATCAACGCATGGACCGAGCTGACCGGTGTGTTGAACGAGCTGTCGCGCAGCATGGGCCTGCCGGACTTCTATCCCTTCGTGCTGTCACGCGAGGCGATCCGCAAGCTGCATTTCATTCACCTCGTATTGAACGAGGCGCATCAGGGACGGTTTTTTTTTTTTTTTTTGCGCGCCGCAGTGTCGAATAATTGGGCGCCATCAACCCCAGCTGGAAGAGCGCCTTCAGTTCCTCCGTCGGCAGCTGGCCTACCCAGGTCTCGCCCGTCCCGACGGTCAGTTCGGCGAGCTCGCGCTTGGACCTGATCATGTCGTTGATGCGCTCCTCGAAGGTACCGCGCGTGATGAACCGGTGCACCTGCACCTTGCGTCGTTGGCCGATGCGGTGGGAGCGATCGGTGGCCTGGGCTTCGACCGCCGGGTTCCACCACAGGTCGAAGTGCACGACATGGCTGGCGGCTGTCAGGTTCAGACCGGTGCCGCCAGCTTTGAGTGAGAGCAGAAACACGCGTTGGCCGGGCTCATTCTGGAAACGCTCGACCAGCTGGTCGCGCTTTGCCCGTGCAACGCCGCCGTGCAGGAAAAGGGGCTCGCGTCCCTGCACGTCGCGCAGCATGCGCACGAGCAAGTCGCCCATCTCGCGGAACTGCGTGAAGACCAGGGCTTTCTCCTGGCCGGAGGTGATCTCGTGCAGCAAGTCCAGCAGCCGCTCGGCCTTGCCGGACGCCGCCGGGTCGGCTGCACCTTGCTTCAGGTAGTGCGCCGGGTGGTTGCACACCTGCTTGAGCGCCAGGATCAACTGCAGCACCAAACCCTGGCGCTGGAAAGTGTCGGACTCGCCGGCGATCGCCTTCATGCCTTCGCGGACGACCGTTTCGTACAGCGCCGCCTGCGCGCGCGAGAGGGTGCAGTACTGGTCCTGCTCGATCTTGTCGGGCAGGTCGCTGATGACGGTCTTGTCGGACTTCAAGCGCCGCAGCATGAACGGCGCGATGACCTTGCGCAGCCGCTCGGCCGCCGCGGCGTCGCGATGGGTCTGGATCGGCGTCGCGTACTCGCGCGCGAAGTGCGTCGGTCCGCCGAGATAGCCGCGCTGCGCGAAGTCCATGATCGACCAGTACTCGAGCAGGCGGTTCTCCACCGGCGTGCCGCTCATCGCGACATGGCTTGCCGCCGGAATCGCCTTGACCGCTTTCGCCTGCGCGGCAGCAGGGTTCTTGATGTTCTGCGCCTCGTCGACGACGACGATGCGCCAGGTCATCGTCTTCAACGTGGCGGCTTCGCTGCGTGCCACGCCGTAGGTGGTGAGCAGCACGTCCGGCCGCGCCTTCGACAGTTCACGCTTGGCGCCGTGGAACACAGCCACACTCAAGCCCGGCGTGAAGCGCTCGGCCTCCTTCTGCCAGTTGGTGAGCAGGCTGGTCGGCACGACCACGAGCGCGCGCCCATCGGCGAGCGCGCCGTCCTGCTTCAGCCGCAGCAGCAGCGCCAGTACCTGCAGCGTCTTGCCCAGGCCCATGTCGTCGGCGATCACGCTGCCGAGGCCGAGGCTCGCGTTGCGCCACAGCCAGGCGTAGCCGCGCTGTTGGTAGGGCCGCAACGTGGCCTGCAGGCCGGCCGGCGGCCGCACATCGGCTTCGCGCCGGAGTTGCTCGATCAGCTGCTCGGCTGCCTTGTTCAGGCCGACGGGGCGCCGTCGTACTCGCCGGCCAACGCGGCGCGTAGCAGCTCCGCGCCGCTGAGTTGTGGTCCACGCCCGAGCCGCGAGCGCAGCGACTCGACATCCGCTGGGTTCAGGTAGACGTACTGGCCGCGGAAGTTGACGATGCCGCTTGCCTTGCCGAGCAGCCGCTCGAACTCCGCGGCGGTGAGCATCTCGTCGCCGACCGCGACCTTCCAGTCGAACGAGAAGATGGCATCGGCCTTCAGGAAGCTTGGCACGCTGCCGGCCGTGGCCTTGATCTGCATCGACAGGCGAGGGCGCAGCAGGCGGTCCAATGCACGCGGCAGCAGCGTGCGGATGCCCATCAGGCGCATCGCCGGCAGCGTCTCGAACAGCAGCGGCGGCAGTTCGTCGGACCGCACGGCCAGCGGCTGCTTCGCACCGTTGCGCACGTAGTCGTCGAGCGGCGGGTGGAAGTCGGCCAGCAGCGACACCGTCTTCAGCAGCGCCATGCGGTGCTTGGCCCACGCCGGCTTGGCGATGACGTCGGCCAGCGGCGTCGGCGCATCGAGTACGGCGCGTTCGTCGGCCACGGCTACTGACAGCGCGAAACCGTCGCCGCGTTGAGCACTTCGGCCTTCGTCGATGCGCAGCACCGGCACATGCGCTTGCCTGGCCAGATGCAGGCGCGACAGCCATGCGTGAATGCTGCCGGCGAGCGAGCCCTCGCCGGGTCCGTCGAAACGCACGCGGCCGGTGCCGAAGAACAGCTCGAGCACCTTGTCGCCGCCGGCCTTGTCAGGTTGCCCGGCCATCGATCGGAGATGGGCATCGATCAAGGCCGACAGCAGCACACGAGCCTGCACGCCGTCAGCCAAGGGCACCGGTTTGCGGCCCTGGCGACGCTGAACCAATCCGGGCGGCAGTCCGATCGCGACCTGGTCGACCGTTCCACGCACCGTGCGATCGAGCTCGGCCGCGCACCAGCAAAGTCCGACCGTCGTTGCATCGACCGCGAACACCTGCGGCACGACGGCGCCCTGGGCCAACAGGTGCAGCGCCAGCAGATTCACGGTGTGCAGCGCGGCGAAATCGGCGCTCAGGTCGACCAGCTGCTCGGAACGAATGGCCGAGATGGCCTGCAGCAGAGCGGGGCATCGAATCGATCGCTGTGCCGGCCAGCGATGCGCCGGTCACGGCAAGGGTTGCGTGGTCGTTCACCTCGATCTGCAATCGGCCCTCGGGCGCGAGCGCTCTTGCGTCATCGGCAAGCACCGGCGTATCGAGCTGCTGGCGGGCTTGGCGAGCGATGCGCGCTACCGCCTTGCGCATCAGCTCGCGGAAGTCGCTGCCGCGATAGAACACCGGTTGCGCTGGCAGCAGGCGCCATAGCGGCTCACGCAAGTCCGGCAAGGTCGTGAAATCGATGCGGTCGAGCGCCGCTGGACTCGGCGACCGCGCGGTGGTCGCCGGCTTCGGTTGCGGCGCAGCATCGAACAACGACATCGCGTTGCGGTCGGCAACGCGCGTTCGGCCTCGGCGTCGACTTCCACGCCATGGCGGCCGAGGAAGGGCCTGCAGGTCGATGCCGCGCAGCTTGAACACCAGGTACGGGTCGCCATCGATCTCCTGACTGAGCAGATAGATCACCGCTGCCAGGTGCTTGCACGGCACGGCCCAGTCGGGGCACGAGCACTGCATCTTCAGGTCGCTCCAGCGCGCGGGAAACACCTTGATGCCGAGGTGCCGTCGCCTCCTTCAGCACCGCGGGGTCGAGTTGGCGGTTGAGCAGCCTGGCGATCAGGCCGGGATCGGTCGCCAGTCGTTCCGCCAGGCGTGCGGCGTCGGCTGCGGCGTGGCCGGCACGCCGATGTCGATGTCATAGGGCCGTGGACGGGAGCCCTGTACGCGCGCACGAATGTGGCAGTCGTGCACCGCCAGGTCGCGCACCGCGCCGCGGTTGGCATACGTGCGACCGCGCGGCAGGCGGTTGTCGTGGTCGATCTGCGTCAGCGCCTGCAGCCACTGCGCGCCCCACCAGGTGGGCCGTATTGAGTGGCTTGCGGAACGTGGCCTGACGGGAGAGCGAATCTGCGTTTGGGGCAGGCATGCGATGTGGAACCCCTCGGATAAATGGCCGGGGCGCTTGGCGATGGTGCGGGCGCGCTCGCTGCAGGACAGGAAGGCTCTCTGGAGCAGGCGGCGCAGTGTATTCGCCGAAGACAAGCCCATCCTCATTGAAAGGCCGGCCTCGCACGGACTAAGCTCTGGCAAGGCAGCCAACGAGGATCACCATGACACCCTGGCACAAGCTCTGGACTCACCAGGTCGATATCGCAATGGGCGCCCCCGAGGTGATTGCCCGGCGGGTGGCGCAGATGTACGAGCCCAAGGCGATGTGGTCCACCGATCAATGGCTGGAATCGCAGCGCATGGTGCTCGAGAAGTGGGAGGCCGCCTGGAGATCATGGTGGGCGGTCTACGGCGGCTCGAACCTGCCGCGCCTCTCCACGCCGTTCATGATCGACTGGACGCGGCCTCTCGGCCCGCACGCGGCGACCCGCGCCGTGCGCAGCACCAACCGGGCCCTCGCGCCCGTGAGCAGCCGGGTGAAGGCCAACGCCAAGCGGCTGCGCAGCAAGCGCAAGGCCTGAATCGGCTCCCCGGCTACAGGGCGACGAGCAACTGCGGCTTGATGGCCGCATCGATCTTCTTGCCGCGGCGTGCGCGCTTGCCGGCATGCTCGGCCAGCGCCGCAGCGCCGAGGTCCTCTTCCTTCGGCTTGCCGCCCCGGCCGGTGCCCAGCACCTTCAGGCCCCGCGTCACGGCCGCAACCGAAACCAGCGGATCCTGGGCATCCACATCCATCAGCGTCAGGCCGCGTCCGCCGTTGGCCTGCAGCTTCAGTTCGTCGAGCGGGAACACGAGCAGCCGTCCACTCATCGACAGGCAGGCCACCTGCGTGGCCCGGCCGACCGCGGTGGGCGGCAGCAGGCGGTCCTGGTCCTCCAGGCTCAGGAAGCTCTTGCCGCCGCGCTGGCGCGACAGCATGTCGCTCGCCCGGGCGAGCAGGCCGAAGCCGCCGGTGTTGGCCAGCAGCAGGACGATGTCGCCCGGCCCCACCCAATAGTGGACGAGCTGGGTGCCGGACTCGAGGTCGATCATCGTGGTCATCGGCTGCCCGTCGCCACGGGCGCCGGGCAGGCCGCTCACCGCGACGCTGTAGACCCGGCCATTGCTTCCGAAGGCCAGCAGCGTATCGACCGTGCGGCATTCGAAGGTGCCGTACAGGCCGTCGCCCGCCTTGAAGGCGAAGCTCGCGGCATCGTGGCCGTGGCCCTGGCGGGACCGTACCCAGCCCTTCTGGCTCACGACCACGGTGACCGGCTCGTCGACCACCTTCATCTCGAAGACCGCCTTCTTGCCTTCCTGGATCAGCGTGCGGCGCTCGTCGCCGAACTGGCGTGCGTCGGACTCGATCTCCTTCACCAGCGTGCGACGCAGCGTTGTCGGGCTGCCCAGGATGTCCTCGAGCTTCCCCTGCTCCTCGCGCAGCTCTTTCAGCTCCTGCTCGATCTTGATCGCCTCGAGCCGCGCCAACTGCCGCAAGCGCAGCTCGAGGATGTCCTCGGCCTGGCGGTCCGAGAGCCTGAAGTGCTCGATCAGCGCTGGCTTGGGCTCGTCCGAGTGGCGGATGATGCGGATCACCTCGTCGATGTTGAGCAGCACGAGCTGTCGGCCCTCGAGCACGTGGATGCGGTCGAGCACCTTGTCGAGCCGGTGGCGCGTGCGCCGCTCGACCGTGCGCTGGCGGAAGGCGATCCACTCGATGAGCACCTGGCGCAGCGACTTTTGCGTCGGCCGGCCGTCGTCGCCCACCATCGTGAGGTTGATCGGCGCCGAGCTTTCGAGGCTGGTGTGCGCGAGCAGCGTGGTGATGAGCTCCTGCTGGTCGATGCGGCTCGTCTTGGGCTCGAACACCAGGCGCACCGGCGCGTCCTTGCTCGACTCGTCGCGCACCACGTCGAGCACCCCGAGCACCGTCGCCTTGAGCTGGGTCTGCTCGGCGGTGAGGGCCTTCTTGCCTGCCTTGACCTTGGGATTGGTCAGCTCCTCGATTTCCTCGAGCACCTTCTGCGCTGCTGGTGCCGGGCGGCAGCTCGGTCACGACCAGCTGCCACTGGCCGCGGGCCAGGTCCTCGATCGTCCAGCGCGCGCGCACCTTGAGCGAGCCGCGCCCGGTGGCATAGGCATCGCGGATATCGACCGCGCTGCTGATGATCTGCCCGCCGCCGGGATAGTCGGGCCCCGGCAGCAGCGAGAAGAACTCGTCGTCGGCCAGCTTGTCGTTCTTGATCAGCGCGACCGCGGCGGCCGCCACTTCGCGCAGGTTGTGCGAAGGCACTTCGGTTGCGAGGCCCACCGCGATGCCGCTCGCGCCGTTGAGCAGCACGAAGGGCAGGCGCGCCGGCAACTGCCTGGGCTCCTGAGTCGAGCCGTCGTAGTTCGGGATGAACTCGACCGTGCCTTCATCGATCTCGTCGAGCAGCAGGCGCGCGATCGGCGCGAGCCGCGCCTCGGTGTAGCGCATCGCCGCGGCGCCGTCGCCATCGCGCGAGCCGAAGTTGCCGTGCCCGTCGATCAGCGGATAGCGCTGCGAGAAGCCTTGCGCCATGCGCACCAGCGCGTCGTACGCGGCCTGGTCGCCGTGCGGATGGAAGCGGCCCAGCACATCGCCCACCACCCGCGCGCTCTTGACCGGCTTGGCACCGGATGCGCCGGCGAAGGCCAGTCCCATGCGCTCCATCGAATACAGGATGCGGCGCTGCACCGGCTTCTGCCCGTCGGTGACATCGGGCAGCGCTCGGCCCTTGACGACGCTGAGCGCGTATTCGAGGTAGGCGCGTTCGGCGTAGGTGGCGAGGGTCAGCGCATCGGGATCGTCGCCGGACGGAGCTGTGAGGGTCAGTTGTTCCATGGGTTTCGGATATTGGTGCCCGCCTCGGAAGGAGTCATGCGGACACGACAAAGGGATTGATCACGCGGAGGCTCCAGCGGCACGTGCGTTCGGCATCAGAGGTTCTCGTTTGCCTCGTCGCGGTCGAATCTGAAATCGGCAGGAACCTTGCCTCGAAACCGGCGAATGCGAGCCAACACATCCTGAACTGCGCACTTCCTCCTGACGAGGAATCGGCGCGGCCCTGTGACCATCACGGCCGACAGGCGTAGCCCAAGGATCTTCGCCCATCTGAAGACTTTCATCCCGCTGCCTCCGACCCCGCCTGGCAGCGTGCCCGGTACTCCACCTCCAGCATCGACATCACCACCATCGACTCCCAGCCTTCGCCCGTCTTGAGGCTGTCGCGCATGCGGCCCTCCTCGACGAAGCCCTCGCTGTCGTACAGCCCCTTGGCGCGCGTGTTGCTCGTCCTCACGTCGAGCCAGAAGCGATGCGCGCCCAGGTCTTCGAAGGCCACCTTCTTGAGCAATCGAAGGCAGGCCCGTCCGAGCCCGCGGCCCTTGGACTGGATCACCATGCGCTTGAGCTCGATCGACAGGTTGCGATTGCGGCAGCCCACCAGGATCACGAAGCCCACCGGCTCGCGCGCATCGCCGGCCTCGACGATGAAGTGCCGGAAGTCCGGAAAGCGCACCGCCGCCTCGTGCTGCGTGCGCTCCCAGGGCGTGATGGACGGGCGGTTCTGCGGATCGTTCTCGACCGAGATCACGAAGTCGAGGTCGTCAACCAGCGTGGGCCGGAGGCGGATGCGTGCGTTGCCGATCATCTTGACTGCCGTTCGCTGCGGTCAGACATCGACTTCGACCGCATCGCCGTGCAGCTCCATCAGCTCGCGCCGCGAGGCCGCCTCGCCCTTGCCCATGAGCTTGTTGAACGAGCCCTCGGTGGCGGTGAAGTCGAGCTGCCCGTAGGCGACCTGCAGCAGCCGCCGCGTGTCGGGATTGAGCGTGGTGTCCCACAGCTGCTCGGCGCTCATCTCGCCCAGGCCCTTGAAGCGGCTGATGCTCCAGGCGTTCTCGCGGCAGCCTTCCTTGCGCAGCTTGTCGAGCGTGGCCGTGAGCTCGCCCTCGTCGAGCGCGTACATCTTGGCCGCAGGCTTCTTGCCGCGCGCCGGCGCATCGACGCGAAACAGCGGCGGCTTGGCCACGTACACATGGCCGCGCTCGATCAGCTTGGGGAAGTGGCGGAAGAACAGCGTGAGCAGCAGCACCTGGATGTGCGAGCCGTCGACGTCGGCATCGCTCAGGATGCAGACCTTGCCGTAGCGCAGGCCGCCCAGGTCGGGCTCGTCGGCGGGGCCGTGCGGATCGACGCCGATGGCCACCGAGATGTCGTGGATCTCGTTGTTCGCGAACAGCCGGTCGCGCTCGACCTCCCAGGCATTGAGCACCTTGCCGCGCAAGGGCAGGACGGCCTGCGTCTCCTTGTCGCGGCCCATCTTGGCGCTGCCGCCGGCGGAGTCGCCCTCGACCAGGAACACCTCGTTGAGCGACAGGTCGCGGCTCTCGCAATCGGTGAGCTTGCCGGGCAGCACCGCCACGCCGGAGCCCTTGCGCTTCTCGACCTTCTGCCCCGCGCGCTGGCGAGTCTGCGCCTGCCTGATGACGAGCTCGGCGAGCTTCTTGCCCTGCTCGACGTGCTGGTTGAGCCACAGCTCGAGCGCCGGCTTCACGTAGGTGGAGACGAGCCGCAGCGCATCGCGGCTGTTCAGCCGCTCCTTGATCTGGCCCTGGAACTGCGGGTCGAGCACCTTGGCCGAGAGCACGAAGCTGGCGCGCGAGAAGACGTCCTCGGGCATCAGCTTCACGCCCTTGGGCAGGAGGCTGTGCAGCTCGATGAAACCCTTGACCGCGCCGAACAGGCCGTCCTTCAGGCCCGCCTCGTGCGTGCCGCCGGCGACCGTCGGGAATCAGGTTGACGTAGCTCTCGCGCATCGGCGAGCCCTCTTCGGTGAAGGCCACGCACCACGCGGCGCCCTCGCCTTCGGCGAAGTTCTCGGTCTCGCCTTCCTCGGCATAGTGCTCGCCCTCGAAGAGCGGGATCACCGGGTCGGCGTTGAGCGTCTGCATCAGGTAGTCGCGCAGGCCGCCCTTGTAGAGCCAGGTGCTGGTCTCGCCGGTCTTCTCGAAGGTGAGCGTGACCGTCACGCCGGGCATCAGCACCGCCTTGCTGCGCAGCAGGTGGACGAGCTCGTTCTTCGGCAGCTCGGCGCTCTCGAAGTACTTGGGGTCGGGCCAGACGCGCACCGTGGTGCCGCTCTTGCGTTCGGCGGCGATCGGCCTTGCGCTTCTTGACCGGCTCGATCACGTCGCCGCCGGCAAAGGCGAGGCTCGCGGCCTGGCCGTCGCGCCACACGCTCACCTCGAGCCGCGTGGACAGCGCATTGGTGACGCTCACGCCCACGCCGTGCAGGCCGCCGGAGAAGCTGTAGGCGCCGCCCGAGCCCTTGTCGAACTTGCCGCCGGCATGCAGCCGCGTGAAGACGATCTCGACGACCGGCACCTTCTCTTCAGGATGCAGGCCGAAGGGAATGCCGCGGCCGTCGTCCTCCACGCTCACCGAGCCGTCGGCGTGCACCGTGACGCGATGCGCTGGCCGTGGCCGGCCAGCGCCTCGTCGGCGGCGTTGTCGATGACCTCCTGGATGATGTGCAGCGGGTTGTCGGTGCGGGTGTACATGCCGGGCCGCTGCTTGACGGGCTCGAGGCCCTTGAGCACGCGGATCGAGCCTTCGCCGTAGCTGGCAGCGGCTTTGCTGGGGCTGGGTTTGATCGCCATGGCGGCGCATTCTAGGCTGATGAATCGGCGCGACAATCGCACGGCTCCTGCCGCTTCGACTTGCGAGGAATCCCTCACATGAACGCTGCGCGCGTTCGGGCCGCTCGGGCCTCCAGGTCTCGCCGCTCTGCCTCGGCGGCAACGTGTTCGGCTGGACTGCCGACGAAGCCATGTCGTTCCGCCTGCTCGACGCCTGGGTCGACGCCGGCATGAACTTCATCGACACCGCCGACGTCTATTCGAGCTGGGTGCCGGGCCATGCCGGCGGCGAATCGGAAACCATCATCGGCAAGTGGCTGCAGCAGAGCGGCAAGCGCTACGCGCGATCGTCCTCGCCACCAAGGTCGGCAAGCCGATGGGCGACAGGCAGGCAAGGGCTTGTCGCAAGGCCTACATCCGGCAGCGCGGTCGAAGCGTCGCTGCGGCGCCTGAAGACCGACTGCATCGACCTCTACCAGTCGCACGACGACGACACCGACGACGCCGCTCGAGGAGACGCTCGGCGACCTTCGCCGAACTGATCCACGAAGGCAAGGTGCGGGCGATCGGCGCCTCGAACTACAGCGCCGCGCGGCTGGAGCGAAGCGCTCGCGCACCAGCGAACGTCTCGGCCTGCCGCGCTACGAGATCGCTGCAGCCGCTCTACAACCTGATGGAGCGCGCTGCCTTACGAGGCCGAGCTCGAGCCGGTGTGCGTGCGAGCAACGGCCTCGGCGTCATCAACTTCTACGCCCTGGCCGCGGGCTTTCTCACCGGCAAGTACCGCAGCGAGCGCCGACCTCGGCAAGAGCGTGCGCGGCGGCGGCGTCGAAGAAGTACCTCAACGAACGCGGCCTGCGCGGTGCTCGCTGCGCTCGACGCGGTCGCCGGACGCCGTCGGCGCCACGCCCGGCGCAGGTGGCGCTGGCGTGGCAGATCGCCCGGCCCGAGCATCACCGCGCCGATCGCCAGCGCCACCATCGCTGGCGCAGCTCGACGAGCTGGTCGCCGCCGCCAGCCTGCGCTGAGCGCCGCGGACCAGCGCACTGCTCGATCAGGCGAGCGCATCGAGTCGCGTCAGCCGTGGCCGCATGACCCACTCCGAGGTAGAGGTGAGTCGATCCGCTAGAGTGCCGCCGATGCATCGACCGCCACCCCGCCTCGCCTCTCGCTTGCCCAGGTGCTGATCTGCGGCGCCATGATCGTCACGCTCTCGATGGGCATCCGCCACGGCTTCGGCCTGTGGCTGCAGCCGATCACGATGGACCGAGGCTGGACGCGCGAGACCTTCGCCTTCGCGATCGCCGTGCAGAACCTCGCCTGGGGCGTCGGCCGGCCCCTTCGCCGGCATGCTGGCCGATCGCTTCGGCGCCTTTCGCGTGCTGGTGATCGGCAGCCTGCTCTATGCCGGCGGACTGGTGCTGATGGGCCTGGCGACCTCGGGCCTCGCCTTCACCGGCAGCGCCGGCCTGCTTGCTCGGCATGGCCCAGGCGGGCACCACCTATGCCGTGGTCTACGGCGTGATCGGGCGCAACGTCGCGCCCGAGAAGCGCTCCTGGGCCATGGGCATGACGGCGGCCGCCGGCTCGTTCGGCCAGTTCCTGATGGTGCCGGTGGAGAACTGGCTGATCGGCGGGGTCGGCTGGCAGAACGCGCTTGTTCGTCCTCGGCTGCGTGGCGCTGGCGATCATTCCGCTGGCCTTCGGCATGCGCGAGCCCGCGCACAGCGGTCACAGTGGCCCGCACCAGAGCATCGGGCAGGCGCTGCGCGAGGCCTTCACCTACCGCAGCTTCCAGCTGCTGATGGCCGGCTACTTCGTCTGCGGCTTCCAGGTGGTCTTCATCGGCGTGCACATGCCGAGCTATCTCAAGGACCAGGGCATGTCGCCTGAAGTGGCGACATACGCGCTGGCGCTGATCGGTCTGTTCAACGTGTTCGGCACCTATCGCGGCCGGCGTGCTCGGACAGCGCCTGGCCAAGCGGCACATCCTTGCGACCATCTACATCCTGCGTTCGGTCGCCATCGTCGCCTTCCTGCTCGTGCCGCTGACGCCCGCCAGCGTGTACATCTTCTCTTCCGTGATGGGCCTGCTGTGGCTGTCCACCGTGCCGCCCACCAACGCGGTGGTGGCCCAGATCTTCGGCGTGCGCTATCTGTCGATGCTCGAGCGGCTTCGTATTCTTCAGCCACCAGATCGGCTCCTTCCTCGGCGTGTGGCTGGGCGGCAAGCTGTACGACACGACCGGCAGCTACGACCTGGTCTGGTGGATCGCGGTGGCGCTCGGCGTGTTTGCCGCGCTGGTCAACCTGCCGGTGCGGGAAACCGCCATTCCTCGCGCAGCCACCGTCGGAGCATAGTGAGGCGATGGACTCCACCCGCAGGTCCGGATCCTGGTGGCGCTGGCTCGGATGGGCAGGCGCGCTGGTCGTGCTGCTGCTCGTCTTCGCCTGGTATGCGCAGCCCGCCATGATGGTGGAGCTGGCCACGCAACTCTGGAACTGTTTCTAACGTGCAAGTCATCGTCATCACCGGCGCCTCGGAGGGCATCGGCGCGGAGATGGCGCGCCAGTCGCGACGCGCGAAAAATCGCGGCTCGCGCTCGTGCTCGCGGCTCGCAACCTCGACAAGCTCGAAGAAGTCGCCGTCGACGTGCCGGCAGCACGGCACGCAAGGTGCTGGTGCAGCGCGCTGCGACGTGGGGGTCGCAAGGCGACTGCCGCGCGCTGATCGAGGCGGCCGTGCGAGGCCTTCGGCCGCATCGACACGCTGATCAACAACGCCGGCATGTCCGCCCAGGCGCTGCTGCAGGACGTGAGCGATCTCGGCTGGTACGAGCAGCTGATGCGCATCAATCATTGGGGCAGCGTGTGGTGCACCCATGCGGCCCTGCCGCACCTGAAGGCCAGCCGCGGACGCATCGTCGCAGTCAGCAGCCTGGCCGGGCTGGTGGGCGTGCCGGGGCGCACCGCCTACAGCGGCACCAAGTTCGCGATGACGGGTTCTTCGAATCACTGCGTGTCGAACTGGCCTTGGCGGGCGTCAGCGTGACGATCGCCTATCCGGGCGTGGTGGCCACCGAGATCCGCCGGCACGGCTTCGACGCGAACGGCAAGCCCGCCGGCCGCAGCGGCCTGGACGAGGCCGGCGCGATGAGCGTCGAGGAATGCGCCCGGCTCATCATCGAAGGCATGGACCGACGCCGGCGCGACGTCGTGATGACCGCCAAGGGCAAGCTCGGCCGCTGGATCAAGCTGATCGCTCCGGCCATGGTGGACCGCCTCGCCTTGGCGGCACTCAGCCAGCACGCGCGGCCGCGATGAGCCCCGCCCGGCCGCCAAGGGCCACGAAGTGGCCCACATTCGTGGACCATGGGGCTCGCGCCGCAGTGCGCAGCACGGAGGCTACCTGATGAGCCACGGGCTCGAGCCGGCTTCCGACTGGGTGCAACGCTGGTCCCACCTCGTGCCGGCCGGCGGCACCGTGCTGGACGTGGCCTGCGGCGCGGGCCGCCATGTGCGCTGGTTCGCCGCGCGCGGCTGCCGCGTCACCGGCATCGATCGCGACGCGACGGCGGTCGAGCCGCTGCGCGATCTCGCCGAAATCCAGGTGGCCGACATCGAGAACGGAAGCTGGCCCTGGCCCGCCCGCAGCTTCGACGCGGTGGTGGTCACCCGCTACCTGTGGCGGCCCGCTGCTGCCCACGCTGGTCGCAAGCGTCGCCCCCGGCGGCACATTCATCTACGAAACCTTTGCGCAGGGCAACGAGACGGTGGGCCGGCCCGCCAATCCCGAATTTCCTGCTGCGCCCGGGCGAGTTGCTCGACGCGCTGCGCCCCGCCTTGCGGGTGGTGGCCTATGAGGACGGCTTCCTCGATGCGCCACCGCGCTTCATGCAGCGCATAGTGGCTGTGCGTGAACGCTCCACGAGCGATCCCGTCGGGGCTGGCGAACCCTCGCGTTATCCCCTGACGGACCCCGGTCTTCGCTCGGCACCGGCTGGGTAGAATCGCCGGATTCCGAGGAATTCCCGAATGAAACCGATTGTTGGCAGCATCGTCGCGCTGGTGACGCCGATGCATGAGGACGGCAGCGTCGACTACGACACGCTGCGCAAGCTGATCGACTGGCACATCGCCGAAGGCAACGGCGTGCATCGGCGTGGTCGGCACCACGGGCGAGTCGCCCACCGTCACGGTCGAGGAGCACGCAGAGATCATCCGCGTCAGCGTCGAGCACGCCGCGCGGCCGCGTGCCCATCATGGCCGGTGCCGGCGCCAATTCGACCCAGGAAGCGATCGAGCTCTCGAAGTACGCCAGGCAGGTCGGCGCGGATTGCACCTTGCAGGTCGTGCCCTACTACAACAAGCCCACCCAAGAGGGCATCTACCAGCACTTCAAGTCCATCGCCGAGGCGGTGGACATCCCCGTGATCCTGTACAACGTGCCCGGCCGCACGGTGGCCGACATGCAGCACGACACCGTGCTGCGACTGGCGCAGGTGCCGGGCATCGTCGGCATCAAGGAAGCCACCGGCAACATCGACCGCGCGGCCTGGCTCATCAAGCAGGCGCCGCAGGGCTTCTCGATCTATTCGGGCGACGACCCCACCGCCATCGCGCTGATGCTGCTGGGCGGCCACGGCAACGTGAGCGTCACCGCCAACGTCGCGCCTCGCGCCATGCAGGAGCTGTGCATGGCGGCGATCGAGGGCAACGCGCGCCGCGCGACCGAGATCCACATGAAGCTGCTGTCGCTGCACAAGCTGTTGTTCGTCGAACCCAACCCCATCCCGTGAAGTGGGCGCTGGCGCGCATGGGCAAGGCCGGCCCCGCGCTGCGCCTGCCCTTGGTGCCGCATGCCACGGCCTACCACGCTGCCCTCGAACAAGCTTTGCGGGAAGCAGAACTGCTCTGAGCCGGAGCATCCCGGGCGATGCCATCAGTCGGCATCGCGCGGATCGCGCTGGCACGTATTGAACCCGGAGAACCCTCACGTGAATTTCCCCTTGCACCGGCCTCGCGGCGTCCGTCATGCCGCAAGCCGCCTATCGCTTGCTCTCACTGTCATTGCGCTGGCTGCCTGCTCTTCCGTCAACGGCATGCTCGAAGGCGACAAGGTGGACTACCGCACCAGCGGCTCGAAGGCGTCCACGCTCGACGTGCCGCCCGACCTGACCCAACTGACACGCGATTCGCGCTATCAGAACTCGGGCGGGAGCGTGAGCGCCACGACCTATCAGTCACCGACCACCGCGCCCGCGACGCAAGCCGCTGCCGTCGCGCCGGCTGCAATGGGCGACGTGCGCATGGAACGCTCCGGCCACCAGCGCTGGCTCGTCACCACCATGCCGCCCGAGCAGTTGTGGACCAAGCTGCGCGAGTTCTGGCAGGAGAACAACTTCGCGCTGACGCTCGACTCGCCGCAGACCGGCGTGATGGAGACCGACTGGGCCGAGAACCGCGCCAAGCTGCCGCAGGACATCATCCGCCGCACCATCGGCAAGGTGTTCGATTCGATCTATTCGACCGGCGAGATGGACCGCTTCCGCACGCGCGTCGAGCGCACGCCTCAGGGCAACGAGGTCTATGTGAGCCATCGCGGCATGGTCGAGGTCTACACCACCAGCCAGAAGGACGACACCAAGTGGCAACCGCGCCCGCCTGACGAAGACCTCGAGGCGACGATGCTCTCGCGCCTGATGGTCAAGCTCGGCACCAAGCCCGAGGAAGTCAAGACCCTGGTGACCGCGCCCTCGGCACCGGCGCGCGCGCGGGTCGTCAACGAGTCCGGCGTACCTGCGGTGCAGATCGACGAAGGCTTCGACCGCGCGTGGCGCCGTGTCGGCCTCGCGCTCGACCGCAGCGGCTTCACGGTAGAAGACCGCGATCGCGCACAGGGCCTGTACTTCGTCCGCTTCGTGACGCCCACGGTCGGCGAGACCAAGGAGCCGGGATTCTTCTCCAAGATGTTTGGAGGCAAATCCGATACTCCCGCTCCCGAGCGGTATAGGGTCGCTGTAAAAGGCAGTGGAGAAAGCACCCTGGTTTCGGTGCTGAATTCACAGGGCAGCCCGGAGGGCGGCGCCACCGCTCAACGCATCGTCTCGCTGCTGGCCGAAGATCTGAAGTGATGGGGTGATTGCGGCTGAATCTGCTCGTAGTTTCGAATTCTCACAAGAGCAGACCAGTTACAAAAAAAGCCGCCCGAGGGCGGCTTTTTTATTTCGCGCCTGTGGCTGCTTACTTGGAAGCGGCTTCGGCAGCTGCGGAAGCAGCAGCGCCGACGGCGGCGGCAGCCTCGGAAGCGGCGGCACCGGTAGCGGCAGCAGCTTCGGAAGCAGCGCCGGACACGGCGGAAGCGGCATCAGCGGCAGCGGAGGCAGCTGCAGCGGGGGCCTCGACGGCAGGAGCCGGTGCGGGGGCCACGGCTTCTTCCTTCTTGCCGCAGGCGGCCAGGGCAACAGCGGCAATCATGGAAGCCAACAGAAGCGACTTGTTCATTCCTTATTCCTCGAGAAAGTTCGACCAAAAAATGCGACCAGCGGTCGGTATGCAAGTCGGAACCCTTCTTCGATTGTTGAGCTCCAACCCGGATTTGGAGAGCACGTTCGAAGTACTTCCCAACCAGCCAAAAATTATAACCGCGGGAAAACCAGAACTCATAGTCCCAGCATGGTCACTGGAAATGCCGGGATGCTGCGATTTGCAATTTCGTCGATCTGCTCTCGAATGCTGATCAGTTCGGCTGCACCTTCGTCGATGAATCCGCGATAGTGGATCGGATCGATCAGGCGCACTGCCTGCAAGCCTGGCGCAAACCAAATTCGCGGCACCTGCTCGGCTTCGATGTTGTCGATCGCGCGGCATTCCACCACGTGGCCCCAGTTCCTGCGCCATTCGACCCATCGCGGGTGCCGACGCAGGATTTCATCGAAGGATTGGGCCAGCACGGTGAGACGGCGATGCTTGTAGGCCCACTGCGTCAACGCCGTCGACCACCGCCCGCTCCCCCAGCGGCCATTCGGCGAAGTCGACGTCGCAGATGAAGATCTCGCGGCAGCCCTGCGCCGCGGCGCGCTCGAAGGCGGCCACGATGGCCTTGTGAAAGTCGCCTCGCGAGGCGATGGGCGGTGTTGCGCGCTCCTGGTCCATGGCGATTCCTCCGTGTCTGTCGGTCTACAAGGGATGCAGCCAGCCGTCGTCGGACCATTGTTCCAGCAAGGCGCGCGCAGCGTCGCTGGCTGTTCGAAGCTGTCGGGAATCGAGACAGCGTTCGTCGGCCAAGCGCCTCATCAAGCTTGCGTCGCGGCCCGCCGCACGGTAGGCCTCGCCGTTGATGAAGACATGCCGTGAGTCGTACATCATGCGGGTGCGGCGATCGAGCCGCACCCCCGAGGACAGGGCCGCAGCGTTGCCGGCTTCGAACCACACGTCTGACTTCGGCTCGCTCAGGTATTCGCCCAATGCGCATTGCAGCGAGGCGTCGTCCCTGAGCAGACGCTGCACCGCCTCGCTTGCGAAGCGCTGCATCTCCACGGGGATGGCCCCCGGCCGGGCCGTGGCTTGCTGGCGCGGATCGCGATAGATGACGCCATCGTCTTCTCCATCGCGCGCTTCCAGCGCACGCACGAGCACCTCACGCGCCAGTTCGGTCACGTCGAGGAGCGCGAAAGCCGATCGAGCAGGTCATGCATTCGCCGACGGCCACGCCGTCGTGGGCCCAGCGCGGAGGCAGGTAGAGCATGTCGCCGGGCTCGAGCAGGTATTCCTCCTCGGGCTCGAAGCGGCTCAGCACCTTGAGCGGCAGGTCGGGCAGCAACTCGGGATCGGTCAGGCGCCCGATCTGCCAGCGGCGGCGGCCCTCGACCTGCAGCAGGAAGACGTCGTACGAATCGAAGTGCGGTCCCACCCCGCCACCGTCACTGGCGTAGGAGATCATCAAGTCGTCGACCCTTGCGTCGGGCACGAAGCGGAACTGCTGCAGCAGTTCGTGCACGGCTTGCGAATGCAGGTCCACGCCCTGCACCAGCACCGTCCAACCCGCGCGACCGAGCGGAGGCAGCGCACGCCGGGCCAGCGGGCCGCGGCGCATGCGCCAACCATCGCCCTTCCGCGCAATGAGGCGCGATTCGACCTCGTCGCGCGAGGCCAGTTCGAACAACTCGGATCGCGTGAGCAAAGGCGCGAGCCCAGGCATCGCCTGGCGCACCACGAGGGGCGCCTTGTGCCAATGGCGACGCATGAATTGCCGTGGCGACAGCCCTCCAAGCAGTGTCAGTTTGTGGGTGATGTCCATGATGTCATTGTGCGATCATTGCTCGATGCAGATCACCTCACCATGCGTCGTCAGCCTCACCTGGACACTCGAAGACACCCTCGGCAACGTCATTGACGAACTGGCCGAGCCGGTGGAGTTTTTTTATGGCGGCGATGACCTGCTTGCCAAGGTCGAAGAAGCGCTCGAAGGACAGGAAAACGGCTTCGAAACGAAGCTCCACCTGGAGCCGGAGCATGCCTTCGGCGAATACGACCCCGAGCTGGTGTTCTTCGAGGAACGCAAGCTGTTTCCCGATCATGTCGAAGCCGGCATGCAGTTCGACGGCGTGCCCGAAGGCGCCACCACCATCGGCCTGCCCAACGATCGCATCTACACCATCACCGAGGTGTACGACAGCCACGTCGTGCTTGACGGCAACCATCCGCTGGCGGGCATCGCCTTGCGCCTTGCCTTGAAGGTGCGCGACGTGCGCGAAGCCTCCGAGGAGGAGATCGCGAGCGGCTCGGTCGGACAGGGTTTTGTCACGGTGATGAATACTGCCCCGCCCGGTTCACAACTGCATTGAAGCGGGCACCGAGACTCAATGGCGCCCGGTAGACCCGAAGCCGCCCTCGCCTCGATGTGAATCCTCGAATTCGGCGACCACGTTGAATTGCGCTTGCACCACCGGCACGATGACCAGTTGCGCAATGCGCTCCATCGGCTGGACAGTGAAGGTGGTCTGGCCGCGATTCCAGCAGCTCACCATGAGCTGCCCCTGGTAGTCGGAGTCGATCAAGCCCACGAGATTGCCCAGCACGATGCCGTGCTTGTGGCCGAGCCCCGAGCGCGGAAGGATCAGGGCCGCCAGGCCCGGATCGGCCACGTGGATCGCAAGGCCGGTGGGAATGAGCTGCGCCTGTCCTGGCTCGAGCACTACGGCTGCGTCAAGGCAGGCACGCAGGTCGAGGCCGGCGCTGCCGGCGGTGGCATAGGCAGGCAAGTGCTCGGCCATGCGCGGGTCGAGCACCTTCAGGTCGATGGGTGTCATGCGGTGTGGGAAGAAATGCGAATGGCGATCTCGCGCACCAGCTGGCGCGCGAGGCTGAGTTTGTCGGCGCGCCGGCCTTCGCCCGGCAGCTCGCGATGGCTCTTGGCATCGACGAGCAACAAGGCGTTGTCGTCGTGTCCGAAGGTGGCCGGGCCGATGTTGCCCGCCAGGAGGGGCACGCCCTTGCGCTCACGCTTGGCCTGGGCATGGGCAAGGAGGTCGTGGCTTTCGGCGGCGAAGCCGACGCAAAAAGGCGGCTGGGGCAGCCGCGCCACGCTGGCAAGGATGTCGGGGTTCTCCGTGAAGTCGAGCGCGGGGCATTGGCCCGAGCCGTCCTTCTTGAGCTTGCGGTCTGCAGGCTGGGCCGGCCGCCAGTCGGCTACTGCGGCGGTGGCCACGAAGATGTCGTGCGCCCTCGCCTGCGGCATCACTTCGTCGAACATCTGCTGTGCGCTGCGCACGTCGATGCGCTGCACCCCGCGCGGCGTGGGCAGGCTCACCGGCCCCGCTACCAGCGTCACGCGGGCGCCTGCCTCGCGCGCGGCGCGCGCGATGGCAAAGCCCATCTTTCCGCTGGAAAGATTGGTGATGCCGCGCACCGGATCGATCGCCTCGAAGGTGGGACCGGCCGTGATGAGCACCGACTTGCCCGCGAGCGCCTTCGGCTGGAAGAACGCAATGATGTCCTCGCACAGCTCCTCGGCTTCGAGCATGCGGCCATCACCGACTTCGCCGCAGGCCTGGTCGCCGCTGCCGACGCCGAGGATGAGCGCGCCGTCGGACGCGATCTGCGCAAGATTGCGCTGGGTGGCCGGATGCGCCCACATCTCTCGATTCATGGCAGGAGCCACCAGCAAGGGGCAACGCTCGATGGGCCGCGCCAGGCAGGCCAGGCTCAACAGTTCGTCCGCCCGCCCTTGGGCAAGCTTCGCGATGAAGTCGGCGCTCGCCGGGGCGATGACCACCGCATCGGCCTCGCGCGTGAGGTTGATGTGCGGCATGTTGTTGGGTTCGCGCGCGTCCCATTGGCTCGAATAGACGGCGCGCCCGCTGAGCGCCTGCATCGTCACGGGCGTGATGAACTGCTGCGCGGCCTCGGTCATCACCACCTGCACCTCGGCACCTTCCTTGGTGAGCAGGCGCACGAGCTCGGCGCTCTTGTAGCAGGCAATGCCCCCCGAAAGTCCCAGGAGGATGCGCTTGCCTGCGAGTTGTTGGGGAGTCGTCATCGGTCCTCACACGCGGTGGTGGAGCGCGATTATCTCGCCCCTCACTACAGCTCCAATGGGAGCAGGCTTTCTGGGCGTCTTGCAGCCTTGAGGGCTCAAGGAGTTGGTCGGGCGCGACCCACGTGCTGCTGGGCGCCACGTGGCTGCTGATGAAGACGAAAGGCGAGCTGCAGCGCAAGGCGGTCACGTGGGCAAAGCTTGCCTGGCTTCCGGTGGTGGTGGGCATGGCGCTGATCTCGCGTGGCGACGCCCTGGGTAAGCGAAACGGTGCGCACGCGCTGAGTTCACCATGCCGGCCTTCATTGCGCTGCTTCCCATTCCGCTCATCACGGCGGGCGCGCTCGTCACCTTGCGCGCCGTCCTCAACTCTCCGCGCGTGCTGGGCAAGTTGTGCTGGGTGCCGTTCGTGCTGCTGGTGACGGTGTTCGTGCTCGGTTTCTTCGGGCTGGCCTACAGCCTCTATCCCTACGTCGTGATCGACCGGCTCACCATCTGGGAGGCGGCCAGCAGCCCCGCGGCACTGAAGGTGATCCTGGTCGGCACGGCCATCACGGTGCCTGCGATCGTCGGCTACACGGTCTTCGCGTACCGGGTGTTCTGGGGCAAGGCGACGGAACTGCGCTATGCATGATCACGCAAGGTACTCGCTTCACGCGCAAGCCGGGTGATGCGCGCCCAGTCGCCGTTCTGCACCGCATCGGCCGGCGTGAGCCACGAGCCGCCGCATACCTTCACGTTCGGCAAGGCCAGGAACTCGGGCGCTGTGGCCAGCGGTGATGCCGCCCGTGGGGCAGAAGGCCACTTCCGGAAACGGCCCGGCCAGCGCCTTGAGCATGGGAATGCCGCCGGCCGCCGTGGCTGGAAAGAACTTGAGGAAGCTGTAGCCGTCGGCGGTGGCCGTCATCACCTCGCTGCCTGTCGCCACGCCGGGCAAGAGCGGCAAGCCGATCTCGCGGCAGCCGAGGCCGATCGGGCTGGTATAGCCGGGACTCACCGCGAACTTGCAGCCTGCATCCAGCGCGGCCTTTGCATCGGCGACGCTACGCACCGTGCCCGCACCCACGATCGCCTCGGGCACCGCCTTGGCGATGGCCTCCATGCACTGCAGCGCCACCGGCGTGCGCAAGGTCACCTCGAGCACGCGCACGCCTCCATCGACGAGAGCCTCTGCCATCGGCACGGCGTCGCTCAGGCGTTCGATGACGATGACGGGAATGACGGGGCCATAGGAGGCCAGTTCAAGCGTGTTCATCTGTTGCTGCCTTCACAAGGGTTGAGTCGGATTCAAAGCCAGGTGCAGGCGCCTTCCTCGGCGCTCAGCACATTGCGTCTCATGCCTGCGAACAGTTCGCGGCCCAGGCCGAGGCCGTTGTCCTCGCGCCTGCGCGTCCGGCAATGACCGCGACGCTGCGCGCTGCCCACTCGGCTGGGTCGACGAGCGCCTCCAAGCGTGCCATTCACTGCGTCGAGCCGGATCGACGTCCCCGCTGCGCACCTTGCCCAGCGGGCCGCCCGCCAGGACTTCCGGGCTCACATGGATGGCCGCCGGCACCTTGCCGGAGGCGCCGCTCATGCGCCCATCGGTCACCAGCGCGACCTTGTAGCCCTTGCCTTGCAGCACCGCCAGCGGCGGCGTGAGCTTGTGCAACTCGGGCATCCCGTTCGAGCGCGGACCCTGGAAGCGCACGACGGCCACGAAGTCTCGCTCGAGCTCGCCGGCCTTGAAGGCCTGCTGCAGCGCCTCCTGGCTGTCGAACACGATGGCGGGGGCCTCCACCACATGGCGATCCTCCGGCACCGCCGAGACCTTGATGACCGAGCGCCCGAGGTTGCCGGTGAGCAGCTTGAGCCCGCCCGTCGCGCTGAAGGGCTGCGCCGCGCTGCGGACCACGCCTTCGTCACCGCTTTGCGCCGGGATGTCCTGCCACTCCAGCGTCCCGTGAACCTTCGAAGGCAGGCGCCCATATTCCTTGATGCCGCCCTCGACCACGGCGGTGACGTCCGGGTGCATGCAACCACTCTCGAGCAGTTCGCGAATGACGAAGCCGGGGCCACCGGCATCCTGGAACTGGTTCACGTCCGCCGTGCCGTTGGGATAGACGCGCGCGAGCAGCGGCACGACGCCAGAGAGTTCGGAAAAATCGTCCCAGTCGATCAGGATGCCCGCAGCCCGCGCCACGGCCACCCAGTGGATCAGGTGGTTGGTCGAGCCGCCCGTCGCCAGCAGGGCGACCATCGCGTTGACGATCACGCGCTCATCGACCATCTCGCCGATCGGCGTGTAGCGCCTCGACTTCACGTTGGAGAGCACGGTACGCACCGCCGCTCGCGTGAGGTCCTCGCGCAGCCCGTCGTGAGGATGCACGAAGGCCGCGCCCGGCACATGCAGGCCCATGGCCTCCATCAGCATCTGGTTGCTGTTGGCCGTGCCGTAGAAGGTGCAGGTGCCCGGGCCATGGTAGGCGGCCGACTCGGCTTCGAGGAGCTTGTCGCGGCCCACCAGGCCCATCGCATACTGCTCGCGCACCTTGGACTTGTCGGTGTTGGACAGGCCGCTCGTCATCGGCCCGCCGGGCACGAACACGCAGGGAAGATGCCCGAAGTGAAGCGCGCCGATCAAGAGGCCGGGCACGATCTTGTCGCAGATGCCCAGCAGCAGCGCGCCATCGAACACGTCGTGCGTCAGCGCGATGGCGGTTCCCATCGCGATGGTGTCGCGCGAGAACAGGCTCAGCTCCATGCCCGGCAAGGCCCTGCGTGACGCCATCGCACATCGCCGGCACCCCGCCGGCCACCTGCGCGGTGGCTCCGTGCCTGCGCGCCTCGTCGCGGATCACCTCCGGAAAGCCTTCGTACGGCTGGTGGGCAGAGAGCATGTCGTTGTAGGCAGTGACGATGCCGATGTTGGGTGCCTTCTCGGCCACCACGCGCAGCTTGTCATTGCCTGGCAGCCCAGCGAAGGCATGGGCCACGTTGGCGCAGCCCATGCGCTCGGTGCCTCGCGTGCGCGCCGCCAGGCGCGTCATGCGGTCCAGGTACGCGCCTCGAGTGGTGGCGCTGCGAGCGCGGATGCGCTGGGTGACTGACTGAACGATTGGATTCATCTGTGGGCGTCCCATGGCGTGTGATGTAACCGACCATTTGATTTTTACGTAACTGAGTTACATCGTCAATTCAAAAAAAAGCGCCCTGAGGCGCGGGGGGATTTGACTGGACTTCGCCCTTTCATTGCATATGCAATTCGACCCGTCGCGCCTCCTTGGGATCGCTGCCACCGAGCGTCTGCACGGGCTTGCGCAGCACCAGGCGATCGGAGAGCACACCGTTGGCCTGCAAGGCATGATGCACCGACTCGGCACGCTTCCTTGCGATCGCCGCATTGCTCGCGGCATTGCCGCTCGCGTCGTGAAACCCGGAAATCACGATCAGCGCCCCACTCATCCGCACCTGGTCGGCAACCTGTGCGAGGCTGGTACTGCGCGTCTGCCGACAATTCGACCTCGCCCAGTTCGAAATACAGCCTCAGCACAGGCTCTCCCAACGCCTTGCCTGCCACCGCCGGAGCCGACGACGCCGGCACCCAGCGTGCGCACAATCGCAAAGCTCAGCACGCTGGCAACCACCAGGGTCACCACGCCAAACACCAGCCACAAGGCGAACTTGCGGTTGTCGTCACTGTCTTGCTCGAACATCACGCACTCCCTTCGGCAAACGCGTTGCGGTAAAAAGGATTCGAACGCATTGTAGGCAGCCCCTTCGCCATCAATCAACACTCGTGCGTGGCCGCCCCGTGACCTTGCAGAACCTCCCGACCGTCGACCTCGGTACCGTCCCCATCCTGCGCGATCCGCAGGAGATGCTGGCACAGACGCTGCGCGGCTGGGATCCTGATTCAGACCTCTGGGTGTTCGGATACGGCTCGCTGATCTGGAACCCGGAGATCGACCATGCCGAACGCCGGCTGGCTACCGTGCATGGGTATCACCGCGCGCTGAAGATGTGGTCGCGCATCAATCGCGGATCGATGCTGCGCCCAGGCCTGGTATTCGCCTTGATGTCCGGCGGCTCATGCAGGGGGATGGTGTTTCGCGTGTCACGTCGGCATGCGCTGCGCGAACTCGACAGGCTCTGGAAGCGCGAGATGATCACCGGCGTGTACGACCCTGCCTGGCTGCGCTGCCGCACGCAGCAGGGCATGGTGCGGGCCCTGGCCTTCACGCTCAGCCGCGACAGCCCGAACTACACCGGCGAGCTCGATCGCGAGCAGATGCTCGCCATCCTCCGCGAGGCGACAGGCCGCTACGGAACCACGCTCGACTATGTGCTGCGCACCGACCTGAGCCTGCGCGAGCATGGCATCAGGGACCGCGCCATCGCCGCGATCCTCGAGCTCGCTCACGATCATCGGCTGCTGGCACGCTGAGCTTCGATCCCTCGCTACGAACGGTGCATGTGCCGCATGGCTTGCAAGTCGGCTTCGGTGTCGAGATCGATCAGCACGCCTGCATCGGCCACTTCGACCGCGGCCGCTGGATAGCGAGCCAGCAGCCGTCGCGCACCTTCGTCACCCGTGAGCGTGGCGAGCTCCGAATACAGCTCGGCCGAAAAGGCGACGGGATGTCCGCGCCGTCCCAGGTGCTGCGCATAGGCCACCGAGTGATCGCTCAGGCCCTGTGCCACGTGTCGCATGGTCGAGGCCTGCACCAGCGGCATGTCGCCCGGCAGCACCAGCCAGCCGGCCGCATCGCCTCGCGCACGCACACCCGCCGCGATGGAGTAGCCCATTCCCAGATGGCTCGTGTTCTGCCCATCCACCTGCGGCACGATGACCACGTCCTGCGTGGCTACCCAACTCTTGGCCAAGTCACGCAGCGCTGTCGTTGTCACAACAATGACAGGAAGATGACTCGCGATGGCGTTGGAGAGCGTCGTGCCCAGGATCGAAGAAGCACCGAAGGGCTGCGTGAGCTTGTGGTTGTGGCCCCGAAAGCGGGAGCCAGCACCCGCCGCCAGGACGATCACCACCGGCGCCGACTTCATGCTGGTGCCTCCTTGCTGTTGCCGCTGTGCCTATGGGAGCGCACTCGCAAGCTGCATGCCACTGGTATCTCTCCTAGTGGGAGCGGCCCCTAGGGGTTGGCCCACCCCGTGCGCCACGAGCATGGCGTTTCAATAGTGGTTGTCCCTCAGCGGCGCTGCCTATACTGCCGCATGGACAAGAAGATCGCCGACTTGCGCAAGAGCTACGAGCGCGCTGAGCTCGACGAGTCCGCGTCGGAGGCCGACCCCTTGAAGCAATTCGGGTTGTGGCTCAGGCAGGCCCTCGATGCGCAGCTTCCCGAACCCAATGCAATGACGCTCGCCACGGTGGGCCCGGATGATCGGCCATCGACACGCGTGGTGTTGATCAAGGGCTTCGACGAACGCGGCATCGTCTGGTTCACCAACTATCAAAGCCGCAAGGGACGCGAGCTCGAGCACCGGCCTCATGCGGCCTTGCAATTCCACTGGGTTGAGCTCGAGCGTGTGGTACGCATCGAGGGACGAGTCGAAAAGACCAGCGAGGCGGAGTCGGACGAGTACTTCCATACACGCCCGCTCGATTCACGCATCGGCGCCTGGGCCTCGCCTCAGAGCGAAGTCATTGGTTCGCGTGGCTTCCTGGTCGCACAGGCCGCGAAGTACGCAGCCCAGTTCGTGCTGTCTCCTCCTCGACCGCCGCATTGGGGCGGCTACAGGCTGGTGCCGGATCGCTGGGAGTTCTGGCAGGGTCGCAAGTCCCGTCTGCACGACCGCCTGCGCTACCGGCTCGAAGAAGGCCGTTGGGTGCGCGAACGACTTGCGCCTTGATCATGCGCGCCTGAGCTTGGATGCGAAGGTCTTCTGGAACTTCTCGACCTTCGGCGCCACGACGAAGGAGCAGTAGCCCTCGTTGGGATGCTTCGCGAAGTAGTCCTGGTGATAGGCCTCGGCCGGCCAGTAGTTCGACACCGGCTCGAGTTCCGTCACGATGGGCTTGCGATGCACACCGCTTGCCGCGAGCTCGTCCATCACTGCGCGCGCCACGGGTTCCTGCTCGGCGCCGTGGATGTAGATTCCGGAGCGGTACTGGCTGCCGACATCATTGCCCTGTCGGTTGAGCTGGGTCGGGTCATGGATCGAGAAGAAGATCTCGAGGATCTCGCGCAAGCTGATGCGTGCGGGGTCGAACACGAGCTTGACGACCTCCGCGTGGCCGGTATCGCCTGAGCAGACTTGTTCGTACCTCGGGTCTTCGACCTTGCCGTTCGAATACCCTGATTCGACATCGAGCACGCCATCGACGCGGTCGTAGACCGCCTCGAGGCACCAGAAGCATCCCCCGGCGAGGGTGATGACCTGAGGTCCTTGCGAAATGGACATGGCAAGCCTTTCGTGAACTGGATCGTTGGGCCCGAAGCAAGCAGCATACCGAACCGCTCCAGGATGCAGCCTATCCTGCACAATCGCTGCGCATTGGAGTGCAAGGCTCACGGTGTCCCAACCCATGTTCTACGGCCGGTACATCGCGGCCAACGTGGTCTTGCGCGGCTGGCGCAAGCTCCTGCCGACCTGGCGCCGCTCACAGATTCCCGTCAAACAATCAAAAGCAAATGCACGAAGCCCTGGCACCCTATAGCGCATACGTCCTCGCCCTGGTTCTCCCCCCCGGCTGCCTCATCCTGTTGTTGTTGATCGGCATGCGACAGATCCGGCCGCGCCCCGCCGTCGGCCTCTTCCTGGTGGCCGTTTGTTGCATCGGCCTGTGGCTCACCTCCACCCTCGGGTTCGCCAGCGTTGCCCATGGCGCCCTGCTCAGGTCGCCGCCTGGTCTCGGCTCAATGGACATCGAGCGGCTCGCAGCCGAAGTCGGGAAGCAGCCCAAGGCCGAAGCACGCACTCAGCCTGCTGTGGCCATCGTGGTGCTGGGTGGGGGCCTGGTGCCGCGATCGCCGGACTACCGCCTCTCCGACTTGCACCCCAGAGGCCTGGAACGGCTGCGCTACGGCCTCTGGCTGTCGCGCCTCACGGGAGCGCCGGTCGGCTTCGGCGGCGGCCTCGCCTGGGGGACCCCGCACGACAGCACGCCCGAGGCGCGCGTCGCCGAGCGCATTGCACGCGAGGAGAACGGCCAGCAGCTGCGCTGGATAGAGGACGCCTCGCGCGATACCCGCGAAAACGCCGGACGCATGGTGCCGCTGCTGCGTCAGTCGGGTGTTCGCAAGATCGTGCTGGTCACCCACACTTATCACATGCCTCGTGCCCTGCGTGCATTTCGAGACGTCATGGGCCCTGGTGCGATTGAGATCATCCCCGCACCGATGGGTGTGATCGGCTCTCGAGGCCGATCCGTCGAGGATTGGCTGCCCAGCGTTGACGGCTTGTACGAGAGCCGCATGGCCTTGAAGGAATTGCTTGGCCTGGCGCTGGGTCGCTGAGACCCTGCCCGGCTGTCCCGGAAATAGAAACCCCTCCACACTGTTGCGGCATGGAGGGGGTGTGACTTACGCCACGTTTCGGAGCTCCAGAGGAATGAAGTCCGGGGCTCCTTGAGCGCAGTGACTGCGCAGGTGTGTTGCCTGCATCTCTAGTCAGGCATCTAAAAGATACGACCGGCCACAAGGTAGATCAAGTTCTGCTTTCCAATGGGTGGCGGCCGCCTCATTGGCGCGTGACAGGCACGTGACCGGCTGCACAGTTCAGCGGGCCATGAGACGCTCGAAAAGCCCCTCGACCTTGCGCTCGACGTCGGCGTCCATCGTGATCAGGCGGCCCCATTCCCGATTCGTCTCGCCGGGCCACTTGTTGGTGGCGTCCAGCCCCATCTTGCCGCCCAGCCCCGACACGGGCGAAGCGAAATCCAGGTAGTCAATGGGCGTCTGGCTGACCAGGGTAGTGTCGCGCACCGGGTCCACGCGCGTGGTGATGGCCCAGATGACGTCCTGCCATGAGCGGATGTTCACGTCGTCGTCCGTCACCACGATGAACTTCGTGTACATGAATTGCCGCAGGAAGCTCCACAGCCCGAACATCAGCCGCTTTGCATGACCCGGGTAGCTCTTCCTGATGCTGATGATGGCCATGCGGTAGCTACAGCCTTCGGGCGGTAGATAGAAGTCGACGATCTCCGGAAACTGCTTCTGAAGGATGGGCACGAAGACCTCGTTGAGCGCGACCCCCAGCACGGCCGGTTCGTCCGGCGGCTTTCCCGTGTATGTAGAGTGGTAGATGGGCGCCTCACGCATCGTGATGCGCTCCACTTCGAACACCGGAAACCAATCCTGCTCGTTGTAGTACCCCGTGTGATCGCCGTAGGGGCCTTCGAGCGCGTGCAGGTACCCCCCGAGCTCCTTGAGTGAAACCCCATGCTCGGAGACTCCTGCGTAGCCCGCGGGCGCCGTCGGAATGTGCCCTTCGAGCACGATCTCGGCAGAGGCGGGCACCTGAAGCTTCAGGTCACCCTCGCCCACTCCGCAAGCCACCACCTCCGTGCGGCTGCCTCTCAGCAAGCCGGCGAACTGGTACTCGGAGAGGCTGTCGGGCACCGGCGTCACCGCGCCAAGGATGGTGGCCGGGTCGGCTCCCAGCGCGACCGCGATCGGAAAAGCCTGCCCCGGATTGGCGAGGGCAAAGTCGCGGAAGTCCAGCGCGCCGCCGCGATGCGCCAGCCACCGCATGATCACTTGCCGGCGGCCGATGAGTTGCTGGCGATAGATCCCCAGGTTCTGACGGCGCCGCGGATTGGGCACGCCTTGCGGCCCACGGGTCACCACGAGACCCCAGGTGATCAGGGGTGCCACGTCGCCAGGCCAGCAATATTGAATAGGCAGCCGCGTCAGATCGACATCTTCGCCTCGCCAGATGACTTGCTGGCAAGGAGCGGACCGTACCTCGCTCGGCTTCATGTCCCACAAGGCCTTGGCCATCTGCAGGAGCTTGCCGGCGTCCTTGAGGCCCTTCGGCGGCTCGGGCTCCTTGAGATTGGCCAGCACTTGACCGATGTGCCTGAGTTCCGAAATGTCGTCCGCCCCCATGCCGAGGGCCACTCGTTTAGGGGTGCCGAACAAGTTTGTCAGGGCTGAAAATTTGTAACCGACAGGTTGTTCGAACAGAAGGGCCGGCCCGGCGGCTTTGAGCACGCGATCGCTGAGTGCCGTGATCTCAAGCCGCGTGGAGACTGGCTCTGCGACCCGTTTCAGCTCGCCGAGCCGCTCCAGGCCGTGCAGGAACTCACGCAGGTCGCGGTACTTCATATACAAAAGTAATTAAAGGTCTTTTTGAAATGCTTGACCGGTTATTTCGAGGCTTCCTAGAATCCGACCAATCCCCCAACTCTAGGGGATAACCCGCACCGGGGAACGGTGCCCACGCTGCCGATGCCAGCAACCGCCTGAATCAAGCCTTGCTTCCAGTGAAGGCACCTTGGGAAAGCGCGGGGCATTATCGCTGTCGATCCAGGGTCATCCTGCACTGCAGGCCTGCTCGGGAACGACGGGAGGAAAGGAGTGACATGACAGCGTTCGATACCTTTCGCTCTTCGTTGAAGGGTGCTCATCAAGCGACCGTCGGCTCGACCACGGTCTTCGTGAAAGACGTGGCGCAGGGTCTCCTGGAGATCAGCCACAACGGCCTGGCCTTCGTCGGGCTGGTGGTCCTGGCGTCCATCCTGTTTGCCACGAGCCGGCCCGGCCTGCGCGACAGCATCGAGGCCCAGGCGCTCGGCTGGCTGCAGGAGCGCCATGTAGCGCGCACCGAGCCCGTCGAACCGCCGATCCCGGTCGCGTTGGTGGAGCCCGATGCCGTCGCGCGAGCTACGGCAGCCGACCCGCGCGACCTGCCCAAGCAGCAGGCCGCCGTGGCTCAGTGGATTTCGCGGCGCTACAAGGTGGCGATCGAGCCTGTCAGCCGCCTCGTGAAGGAAGCCTGGACGGTGGGCGAGACCGCCCGCCTGGAGCCAACGCTGATCTTGGCAGTGATGGCGGTGGAATCCCGCTTCAACCCGTTTGCCCAGAGTTCGGTGGGGGCACAGGGCTTGATGCAGGTCATGACTCGCGTCCATGACGACAAGTACGAGGCCTTCGGCGGAAACCACGCCGCCTTCGATCCGGTGACCAATCTGCGCGTGGGAGTGCAGGTCCTCAAGGAATGTATCGCGCGCGCCGGCAGCCTCGAAGGAGGCTTGCGCCACTATGTCGGAGCGGCCAACATGGAAACCGACAGTGGCTATGCCGCGAAGGTCCTTTCCGAGCAGAGCCATCTGCGCAATGTGGCGGCAGGCCGGTCGGTGCCTGTCACGGTGCCCCAGTCGCTTCGCACGGTGCAGGCGCCGCGACCGGTGGAGGGCGGCGCTTCGTCCAGTCAGCCGGCTCAATCCGGAACCCCCGCGGGTACTGCCGATACGGCGCAGGGTGGACGTGGTACGCAGCAGGTGGCATACGCATCGTCCTAGGGCCAACAGGAATCCAAGGCCCGGATTCCGGGACCACTGCAACGCCTCGCCCCATGCGAGGCGTTTTTCTTTCAGGGGCAAGCCAATCCATTAAACTTCCCGGGCCGCACGACTGGCGATACGGCCTTTGCAGCGCCAAGCTGCAAATGCGCCCGAGGTGGTGAACCACCGGGAAGTGCGGCCGGAGCCTCGCGTATCCGTTCCGCCGTTCGCCTGGGCAGCCCTCCGATTCCACACGAACCGTGCCACGTCCGTGGCCGACAGCTGGGTCGCTGCTGAATTGAGGGGGACTCCTGACATTGAAGAGGACTGCCATGTTTGACCGTAGCCAATCCACCATCGCGAACGTCGATCCCGAAATCTGGGGTGTGATCCAGCAAGAGAACCAGCGCCAGGAAGAGCACATCGAGCTGATCGCATCGGAGAACTATGCCTCGCCCGCCGTGATGGCAGCGCAGGGCTCTCAGCTGACCAACAAGTACGCCGAGGGCTACCCCGGCAAGCGCTACTACGGTGGCTGCGAATATGTAGACGTGGTCGAGCAACTGGCGATCGACCGCCTGAAGGCCCTGTTCGGCGCCGAGCATGCCAACGTGCAGCCCAATTCCGGCTCGCAGGCCAACCAGGGTGTGTTCTTCGCCCTGCTCCAGCCCGGTGACACCATCATGGGCATGAGCTTGGCCGAAGGCGGCCACCTCACGCACGGCATGCCGCTCAACATGTCCGGCAAGTGGTTCAAGGTCGTGAGCTACGGTCTGAATGCCAAGGAAGAGATCGACTACGACGCGATGGAGCGCCTGGCCCACGAGCACAAGCCGAAGATGATCATCGCCGGCGCCTCGGCCTACAGCCTGCGTATCGACTTCGAGCGCTTCGCCAAGGTGGCCAAGGCAATCGGTGCCCATTTCATGGTGGACATGGCTCACTATGCTGGCCTGATCGCTGCAGGCGTCTACCCCAACCCCGTGCCCTTCGCCGACGTGGTGACCTCCACCACCCACAAGAGCCTGCGCGGGCCGCGCGGCGGCATCATCCTGATGAAGGATCACGTCGCCAAGGCCATCAACAGCGCCATCTTCCCGGGCATCCAGGGCGGGCCGCTGATGCATGTGATCGCTGCCAAGGCCGTCGCCTTCAAGGAGGCACTGGGCCCCGAATTCAAGGCCTACCAGGAGCAGGTGGCGCGCAATGCGCAGACGCTCGCCGAGACGCTCACCCAGCGTGGCCTGCGCATCGTGAGCGGCCGCACCGAGAGCCATGTGATGCTGGTCGATCTGCGCCCGAAGGGGATCACCGGCAAGGATGCCGAAGCAGTCCTCGGCCAGGCGCATATCACCTGCAACAAGAATGCGATCCCCAAGGATCCGGAGAAGCCGATGGTCACCAGTGGGATTCGTCTGGGTTCGCCGGCGATGACCACGCGCGGCTTCAAGGAGGCAGAGACCGTGCTCACGGCCAACCTGATTGCAGACGTGCTGGACAAGCCTCGCGACGAGGCGAACGTCGCAGCAGTGCGCGCCAAGGTCAATGAACTGACGCGTCGCTTCCCTGTCTATCGCTGACCGGTACGCCGAGCCCTCGCCATGCGTTGCCCCTTCTGCGGCCACGAAGAGACCCAGGTCGTCGAGACGCGCGACTCGGACGAGGGCGACGTCATTCGGCGCCGCAGGCGCTGCATGTCCTGCGACACCCGATTCACCACCTACGAGCGCGCCGAGGTCACCATGCCCTCGGTGCTCAAGAAGGATGGCAGCCGTGCGGAGTTCGACCCGTCCAAGCTGCGCGCATCGATGATGCTGGCCCTGCGCAAGCGTCCGGTGAGCCTGGAGCAAGTCGACAGCGCACTGCAGAGGATGGAGCAGAAGCTTCGGTCCTCCGGCTTGCGCGAGGTGAGCACTGCCAAGCTGGGCGAACTCGTGATGCGCGAGCTCAAGAAGCTCGACAAGGTGGCTTACGTCCGGTTTGCCTCGGTCTATCGCAGCTTCGAGGATGTCGATGAGTTCAGTCGGCTGATCAAGGAGATCTGAAGCCGCGTGACATTTGCCTCGGTTAGCCGGCCCAAGGCCGACGACCGGGCGCTCCTGCACAACGAGCGGCGTGCTAAGGCTACGGCCTTGCTTCAAGAATCCGGGCCATGGTCAACACACCTGCCCCGGACAAGAAACGACCAAGGCCTCAAGGGTTTACCTTGATCGAGTTGATGGTGACGATTGCGATCGCCGCCATCCTCGCCATGATCGCGGCGCCCAGTTTCGAAAGCTTCTTCGTCCGCAATCGCATAGCGACACAGTCGAACAGCCTGCTGTCTGCCTTGAGCCTGGCCCGCTCCGAAGCCATCAAGCGCGGCTCGCGCGTCACGGTCTGCCGAACTGGTGACGCTACCGCGGCCAATCCCACCTGCAGCAACGACGCCTCCGGCTCATGGGCCAATGGCTGGGTGGTGTTCACCGATGACATCAATGAGGCAGGCAACGTGGCCGGTCAGATCGACAAATCGGACCAGCGCCTGCGCATCTTCGAGGCCGCGCAGCGCTCCACGCTCGAGGCCGAATCCAACATCAACCGCGCCGTGGTGTACCTCGGCGACGGCTTGGCCCGCGGCATCAACGGCAGCGGCACCGAAACGCTATCGACGGGCACGTTCACGCTGTGCAGCGGCACGTCTGCCCGCTCGATCGTGATCAACAACACAGGCCGCGCTCGCGTCAAGGAACTGTCCGCATGTCCCTGAGCACTCCGTCATTCAAGCAATCCGGGCTGACCATGGTGGAAGCGCTGGTCACCATCGTCGTCATCTCCTTCTCCTTGCTTGCGATGGCAGGGCTGCAACTCAATTCGCTGGGCGGCAGCAAGGAGGCGAGCCTCCGCACCACGGCCACCGTACTGGGGTACGACATCCTCGACGCGATGCGTGCCAATCGCACGGCTGCGCTCGCCGGCTCCTACAACATCGCCCTCGGCGCGGCTGCACCCACCGGCGCTTCGATCGCCGAGGAGGACTTGAAGCGCTTGCTGACGCAATCCGCCGCCAGACTGCCCAGCGGAGACAGTTCGGTCAGCGTGGATGCCAACCGGATGGTCACGGTCGTCATTCAGTGGGACGACAGCCGAGGTGCTGCCAGTGCGCGGCAGTTCCGCATCGTTTCCATGCTGTAGGCCATCCATGCAACACACCTGCACTTCCATGAATTCCAGGCTGCGTCCAACCAGCGCCGCTCTCCGGCCAGTCGCAGCGCGGGGCGTCAGCTTGGTGGAGCTCATGGTGTCCCTCGTGATCGGCTTGCTGCTGATCCTGGTGATCTCATCCGTCTACCTCGGCAGCCGCACGACCTACCGTTCGGGCGAGGCCATCTCGCGCTTGCAAGAGAGCGGTCGCTTTGCGTTCAACTTCCTGGCGCGCGACATCCGGCAATCGGGCTTCGCAGGATGCGGCGGCCCTACGGTCACGCCGGTCAATGCCCTGAACAACGCCACCAATGTCGAGTACGACTTCGCGCGGCCCATCTTCGGCTACGACACTGCGGTCGAAGGCACTTCGTGGAACATCACGGTCCCTACCGGCACCATTCAGAACGCAAAGACCGGCAGCGACATCCTCGTCGTGCGCACCATCGTGGGCGGCGGGTCGGGTGTCACGGCGCACAAGGACAACCTGGCCCAGCCGGGCGCTGAGCCAATCGACGTCACGAACGCGAACAGCTTCGAAGTAGGCGATATCGCCATGGCGGTCAATTGCCTTGGTGCCGCCGTCTTCCAGGTCAGTGGTGTCGGTACAGCCGGCAGCACGTTGACGTTGACCCATGCCGCCGGCGGCACCAAGCCAGGTAACGCCAGTGCGCAACTGGGTCGGGAATTCGTCGATGGCGAGGTCTACAAGCTGGCGTCGTTTGTGTTCTACGTGCGCGACAACCCCTCCGGCGTTCCCTCACTTTATCGCCGAGAGATTTCCAAGGACGGCTTCCCCGGCAGAGGAATTGGTCGAAGGCATCGAGAAGATGCACATCCTCTACGGCATCGACAACAACAACGACCTGACAGCCGATGAATACAAGAACGGCGCCACCGTTCATAGCCTCCGATCTTTGGGCGCGAGTGGTCAGCGCCCGACTCGAACTGCTCGTCAGATCCCCCGATGACAACGCCTCCGACGTACTGCCGACCTATGTGATCGATGGGCAGAACTACAAGGCCCCCGATCGACGCCTCCGCCAAGTGCTGACCGCCACGATTGCATTGCGCAACCGCGTGAACTGACATGAACGCTGCCACACCGAGCTCATCGCCCGATCGCACCCGGTTGCGCCGTTCAAGCTCCCTCACACGTCCAGGGCAGCGCGGCTTCTCGCTGGTCATGGCCTTGATCTTCCTGGTGCTGCTGACCTTGCTCGGCGTATCCGCGATGCAAACCGCCACGATGGAAGAGCGCATGGCCGGCAACATGCGCAATGAGAACCTCGCCTTCCAGGCCGCGGAAGCCGCCTTGCGCGATGCCGAGGATCTGCTCGGTGGGGCTGCTCCTCCCACGACGTTCAACGGTACCGGTGGCCTGTACGACACCAGTTGGCAAGTGCATGGCCCGGTCGTGACAACCCCCGCGGCTGGGCTGGCTGGACGGCCACGGATGCTCCCTATCTGACCTACCGCGCCGACCGCAACTCCGCCGACACCTCCATCGCGGGTGTCGCCCAGGCGCCGCGCTACGTGATCGAGCGGCTTCCGCCCGTGAACGTCAGCGCCAGCCTGGACTCGACGAAGGTCGACATCCGAACCGTGTTTCGCATCACCGCCCGCGGCGTGGGCGGCACAGCCAATGCTGTTGTCATCCTGCAATCGACGTTCTGGGGCTCTACCCCATAAGCCAAGCAAAACAACGAGGGATCGCCATCGTGAACTTCCGCCTTCAGATTGCCGCCGTGGCCGTGGCCGCTGCGAGCGCCGTGGCCATCCCCACGCCCGGCACCGCCTTGCCGCTGTCGGATACGCCGCTCTTTCTTACGGGGGATGTGCCACCCATGGTGATGCTCAACATCTCCAAGGATCACCAGCTCTCCTACAAGGCCTACACCGACTACAACGATCTCACGGGTGATGGTGTCCCCGAGACCACGTACACGCACTCGTTCAACTACTACGGGTATTTCGACACCCACAAGTGCTATTCGTACGACAGCGGCACCAACCGCTTCGTGCCGCAGGGCAAGACGCTCAACAAGTACTGCAGCAGCCAATGGAGCGGGAATTTCCTCAACTGGGCGACCATGACGCGCATGGACATCGTGCGCAAGATCCTCTACGGTGGCATGCGCTCGACAGACACCGGCAGCCTGACCGTCCTCGAGCGCGCCTATCTGCCCGCCGATGCGCACGCCTTCGCGAAGTACTACAACGGAAGCGATATTGCCAAGCTGACACCGTTTACGACGTCGACCACTCCTGCCACCGGCGTGAGCTCTTCCAACGTTTCCCTCGGCGAGGGGGACAAGACCTTCGACAGCACCGTGTCCGTGGAACTGGGAGACCAGGTCAGGGTGGCCTTCCCGAACGATCCCACCAAGTGGATGGTCGGAGGCGTGAAGTCGAAAAGCGGCACCGGCTTCACCTTGATGGTCGAGGCCGGAGGGTTCAACGGCAATGACAGCTCCACGAGCTGGAACGTCACCAACCTGAGCACCACGGGCATCACGCTGTGCAACCTGACTCCAGGCGACAGCACTGGCGCCGACCGCTATTCCCAATCGAACACCAGAAGCCCGCGGTTTCGGGTCGCCAAGGGCAACTTCGCCCTGTGGGGTGCCAACGAGAAGCGGCAATGCGGCTGGGCCGAAAGTGACGCGGACCTCCAATAAGGGCTTCCCCGGCTGGGTTCCGAAGCAATGGAAATCGCGCCTTGCGCTCGGGCATCAACGCAAGCGCCGAGAACCCTCGCCAAGACGTTCACGGCCTGGGCAGCGGCAGTGCCAGCGGCGAATTCTTCGTTCGCGTCGAAGTGTGCAAGAGCGAGACACTCCTGGGGCTCGAAACCTGCAAACGCTACCCGAGCGGAAACTACAAGCCCACGGGCCTTCTCCAGCAGTACGGCGACGAAGGCTTGATTCGATTCGGGTTGATGACGGGGTCGTTCAGCAAGAATATTTCTGGCGGCGTGTTGCGCCAGGCGGTCTCGAACTTCGGCGAGGGCGTGAACGTCACGACCGATGGCACGTTCAAGTTGACCGGCACGGATCCGACGAGCGGGATCGTCCGCACCCTCAACAAGATCCGGATCTACGGATACGACTATGGCAACAACAACAACTACGGAAGCAGCGAAGGATGTTCGTACCAGCGCACCGGCATCGTGACGTCGGGGGCCTCGGGAGACAACGTCAACGAAGGAGATTGCTCTTCGTGGGGCAACCCCATGTCCGAGATCTATCTGGAATCGCTCCGATACTTGGCCGCAAACGCCTCGACCCAAGCGACTCCAGCCTTCCTGTATGGAGGCAGCAGCAAGGACGCAACTCTCGGACTGACTGTTTCCGCTTGGACGCCGCCGCTGAACGACAACAACTACTGCACGCCGCTCAGCGTCCTCAATTTCAACGCGAGCGTCTCAAGCTACGACGGAGATCAGTTCTCGTCTGCGAGCAGCCTGAACACCTCTCCCTCCGCGACGAGCTTGACCGATGCCGTAGGTGTCTCCGAGGACATCTCGGGACATGAGTGGTTCGTGGGTCGCTCCGGCACCGGCACCACGAACAACAATGAGCTTTGCTCCGCGAAGACCGTAGGCGCCTTCGGAAGCATCCTCGGCCTGTGCCCGGAGGCGCCATCGATGGAAGGTTCCTACCTGTTGGCCGGGTTGGCGCATTTCGCGCGGACGAATCCCATCAAGCCGCTGCCGACCGGCGTAAGCACGACCAGCTACCCGAACGCGCACAAGGTCGAGACCTATGGCGTGGCACTGTCGACCAACGTGCCACGCATCGAGGTCACCGTGAACAACAAGCGTGTCACCATCCTTCCCGCCTACCGGCTCGACAAGGGCTCGGATGGGAAGGGTCCATTCGGCGGCGGCACCCTGGTTGACTTCAAGATCGTCGAGCAGACCGGCACGTCAGGCAAGTTCTACGTGAACTGGGAAGACAGCGAGATGGGTGGCGACTATGACCAGGACATGTGGGGCGTCATCGAATACAGCGTCTCGGATGACACCATCACAGTGACCACCGATGCCGTATCCGCCTCCAGCGAGCGTGGACAAGGTTTCGGCTACGTCATCAGCGGCACCACCAAGGACGGTCCGCATTTCCACTCCGGGATCTACGACTTCGATTACACGGACGGAACGAGCGTGGAGGTTCGCAATGCTGATGGCACGGTCCTCAATGCCGGTACGGGTTACATCAATACCTCAGGAGGATGCCGCGATTGCACGATCGCTAACCCGGCTACCTCCGTGACCTACAGCATCACGGGCGCTTCCGCTGGCAACCTCAAGGATCCCCTGTGGTATGCCGCCAAGTACGGCGGCTTCAAGGATGCCAACGCCAACAACATGCCAGATCGCACGAGCGAGTGGGACGAAGACAACGACGGCAATCCCGACACCTTCGTGTTCGCCAACGACCCGGTGAAGCTGGTCGAAGGTCTTGCGAAAGCGTTCGACCAGATCTCCAAGCGGCGCTCGTCGGCCGCAGCCGTGGCCACCAACTCGGTGCAACTGAACACCACCTCGGCGATCTTCCAGGCTCGGTTCGACAGCAGCAACTGGAGCGGAAGCCTCTACGCGTCGAAGCTCAACTCCGACGGCACGGCGGGTACCCAGCTCTGGGATGCCTCGCAAGAATTGCCGGCGCACGCGGACCGCAAGATCTTCACCCGCAGCGGCAATTCAGGCGCGATCTTCAAGTGGGAGGGTTCGGTGACCGAGCTCGACAGTGCTCAGCAAGCCGCCCTCAATCGAAGCCCTGCAGGTACGGCCGATGCGCTCGGCGCAAGCCGTGTCGCCTACCTGCGCGGCGACCGGAGCATGGAACGCCAGAAGCCGAATGGGGTATTCCGCGACCGGGCTCACCCACTGGGCGATATCGTCAATTCGAACCCGTTTTTCGTGCAGAGGCAGTATTTCGCCTACGAGCGCTTGCCCGGCAGCGAAGGGTCGAGCTACGCAGCCTTTTCCTCCGGCAATGCCAGTCGCACGCCGATGGTCTACGTCGGCGCTAACGACGGCATGCTGCACGTCTTCAACGCCGGCACCGGTGCCGAGGTCTTTGCCTATGTGCCGCAGGCGGTCTATCCAAGGCTGAGCGCACTGACCGATCCAAACTACACCCATAAGTACTACGTGGATGGTTCGCCTTATGTCGGCGAAGCGTACTTCGGCGGCGCATGGCACACCGTCCTCGTCAGCGGCCTCGGCGGAGGGGGGCGCTCCGTCTTCGCTCTCGATGTCACTTCCCCCACGGCCTTCAGCAAGTCCGACGTGCTGTGGGAATTCACGGATCCGGACCTGTGCTACAGCTACAGCCGCCCAGTCATCGGCCGGCTTGCCAGTGGCACCTGGGCGGCGATTTTCGGAAACGGCTATCCGCGCACCGGGGCAGCCGACACGACCCTCAATTGCACGACGACCGGCGCGTACCTCTATGTCGTCGACCTGCGGGACGGCTCGCTGATCAAGAAGATCGGTACGGGTGCCACAAGCACGTACGACGGAGCCGGCAACGGCCTGTCGTCGCCGACCCTGGTGGACGCGAATGGGGATCGCATCGTCGATCTGGTGTACGCCGGCGACCTGCGCGGCAATATGTGGAAGTACGACCTCAGCGCGACCACCACGGCCTCCTGGGGCGTCGCCAATTCCGCGGCCCCGGTCTACAGCGCCAAGGACGCCAGCAGCACCGCTCAGCCGATCACCGCTGCGCCGGAAGTGGGACGCCATCCGAACGGTGGCGTGCTGGTCTACTTCGGCACGGGGCAGTATGTGGCCACGGGCGACCCCTCGAACATGAATGTCCAGAGCTTCTATGCCATCTGGGACAAGGCCAGTCCCGGCGTGTCCAACCAGGTAACGGGTGCGCGTGACACCGGTGCTGCAACGACAAGCCATCCAGAACGAGACCACCGTTCACGGACGCGACGTCCGAACGCTCACCAACAACACGGTGGATTGGGCGAACAAGAAGGGCTGGTACATGGACCTCGTGCAGCCCCCCAACAGCACCAAGCAAGGCGAACGGGTGGTGAACTCGCCGCTGTTGCGCTTCGATCGCGTGATCTTCAATACGCTCATCCCGTCGACCGCGACCTGCAGCTTTGGCGGAACGAGCTGGCTCATGGAGACGTCGGCCACGACGGGTCAACGTATCGAGCGTTCGGTGTTCGATCTCAACGGCGATGGCGAATTCAACACCGGTGACTACGCAGGTGGCGCCGTCGTGGGAGGGGTTCGCAGCCGGGTGGGTATCACGCAGACCCCCGCCATCGTGTCCGTTCCCGGGTACAGGCGGTTCCGGCTCGAAGCGCGAGTACAAGCTCCAGTCGGGTAGCGACACCACCGGCGCACAAGCGGGCATCGAAACCACCACCGAGCGTGGCGGCGGCCAGTCACCGCGCGGCTCGTGGCGCCAGATTCCGGCCAAGTGACATGAACCTCCCTCAGCGACTCGCCATGACCAAGACCACTTCCCAACGCCGCCGGCCTGAGCAGGGCTTCACCCTGATAGAACTGATGATCACGGTCGCCATCATCGGCATCCTGGCGGCCGTGGCCTATCCGAGCTACGCGGAGCACGTCAGGCGCGGCAACCGGGCCGACGCCAAGGCGCTCCTGCTGCAGGGGGCGCAGCTGATGGAGCGCAATTTCACGGAGAGCAATCGATACGACGATCGCGCCGACGGCACTGATATGACCTTGCCCTTTAGCCAGTCGCCGCAAGACGGAACCGCCCGATACAACATCACCCTGGTAGCGGCTGACTTGACGGCCACGACCTTCACAATCCAGGCGGCCCCCACCGGCAGCCAGAGCGGCGATGCATGTGGCACGCTGCAGATCAACCAGATCGGCAGCAAGACCGTGGTGGGTGCGAGTCGATCGGCGGCCGAGTGCTGGAACCGCTGACGACCTGACAGCCGCGGTAGCGACGCGGCAAAATCGCGTTCCTACCTTGAACTGCCTGCCTGTCGTGGGCGAGCTCGAAGCGCCAATGAAGCCGTCGGATGAATCGTTCATGCGCCAGGCGCTCGCCCTGGCGTCCAGCGTTTGCCACATCACTTCCCCCAACCCCGCGGTGGGATGCGTCCTGGTTTCGGCAGACGGCGCTGTCCTCGCCTCGGGTGCGACGAATGATGGTGGGCGGACCTCATGCAGAAGCAGCAGCGCTGCTTCAATTGCGCCAACAAGGAGTGAATGCCCGTGGTGCGACGGCCTACGTCACGCTCGAACCTTGCGCGCACCATGGCCGCACCCCACCGTGCGCGGACGCTCTTGTGCGCGAAGGCGTGGCCCGCGTGGTCGTCGCAGTTCAGGATCCCAACCCCCTGGTGGCCGGCGGTGGCATCGAACGACTGCGTGCCGCCGGCATCGAAGTCGCCGTCGGCCTGTTGTCCGAAGAAGCGAGAGAGATCAACCTGGGCTTCTTTTCCCGCATGGTCCGGGGCCAGCCCTGGGTGCGCATGAAGATCGCCGCATCGCTCGATGGCCGCACCGCCCTTGACAACGGTGTGAGCCAGTGGATCACCGGCCCCGCCGCGCGGGGCGATGGCCATGCATGGCGCGCCCGTGCCAGTGCCGTGCTTACCGGCATTGGCACGGTGCTGGAAGATGATCCCCGGCTCGATGTCCGCGAAGTGGAGACGCCTCGCCAGCCGCAGCGCGTGATCGTCGATTCGCGCCTTGAAACGCCGGGAAGTGCACGCATCCTGCAACCGCCGGGCTCGGTTCTGATCTACGCGGCCAAGGATGACGCGACAAGTCGAGCAGTTCTGCAGGCAACTGGTGCCGAAATCGTGTTGCTGCCTGACGAGAACACCAAGGTCGACCTCGCCGCAATGATGCGTGACCTCGGGGCTCGGGGCACGAACGAGCTTCACGTCGAGGCCGGACACAAGCTCAATGGCTCGTTGCTGCGGGCCGGCCTGGTGGATGAGTTCCTGGTCTACCTGGCGCCGAAGCTGCGTAGGCCAGGGCCGAGGCATGATGAATTTCGGTCCCCTGCAATCCCTGGAAGACGCGATCGACCTGGAGTTCCTGGACTTCACGCCCATCGGGCGGGACTTCCGCATCCGGGCCCGCCCCCCTGGACGCGATCGTTTCTAGGTCGTCCACTCGGGGGACCGGCCGGCGCAGCCTCAGCCTGCGACAATCGCAGGATGTTTACCGGAATCATCACCGGCCTCGGCCGTATCGTCCATGTGCAGCCGCTGGGCGACAGTGAAATCCACGGCCTGCGCCTCACCATCGAGGCACCGTCCGGCTACCTGGACGACGTCGGGCTCGGCGACAGCATCGCGCTCAACGGCGCATGCATGACCGTCACGTCGCTGGACCTTGCTGCACGCCAATTCACCATCGACATCTCCGCCGAAAGCCTCGACAAGACCGCCGGGCTCGGCGATACCGCCCCCGTCAATCTCGAGAAGGCGGTTCGCCCCCAGGACCGCTTGGGTGGCCACATGGTGAGCGGGCATGTCGACGGACTCGGCATCGTCGAGCGACTTGTTCCGGTCGGCGAATCATGGGAGTTGCGTGTCCTTGCCCCGCTGGAACTGGCCAGGTTTCTCGCCTACAAAGGCTCGATCACGGTCAATGGCGTGAGTCTCACCGTCAATCGCGTAACCGACGTCCCCGAGGGGGCCGAGTTCAGCATCAACATCATCCCGCACACCATCCAGAACACCACGCTCGGCACGCTCAAGCCGGGCAACCGCGTCAATCTCGAGGTCGACCTGATCGCACGCTACGTCGAACGCATGCTCACGGCGGGCGTCCGCCCTGCCTGACGGGTCGCGAGACCCCTCAACCTACAATTGCAGCCCATGTCCATCTCCCCTGTTCCCGAGCTCGTCGCCGAGCTGGCCGCCGGCCGCATGGTCATCCTCGTCGATGAGGAGGATCGCGAAAACGAAGGCGATCTGGTGCTCGCAGCCGACCACGTCACGCCGGAAGCCATCAACTTCATGGCCAAGTACGGCCGCGGACTGATCTGCCTGACTCTTACGCGCGAGCGTTGCGAGCGCCTGCAGCTGCCGCCCATGGCCACGCGCAATGGGACCGTCCATGGCACCGCCTTCACGGTGTCGATCGAAGCAGCCAAGGGCGTGACCACCGGCATCTCGGCCGCCGACCGCGCCCGCACGGTGCAGGCAGCGGTGGCCAAGGAAGCGCTGGCCAGCGACCTGGTGCAACCCGGTCACATCTTCCCCTTGCAGGCCAAGGACGGCGGCGTGCTGATGCGCGCCGGGCATACCGAGGCCGGTTGCGACTTCGCCGCCATGGCGGGGCTGACGCCTGCCACCGTGATCTGCGAGATCATGAACGACGACGGCACCATGGCCCGCCTCCCGGACCTCGAGGTGTTCGCCAAGGAGCATGGCCTCAAGATCGGCACGATCGCCGACCTGATCGAATACCGCAGTCGCAATGAATCGCTGATCCAGCGTGTCGGCGAGCGCAGCCTGTCCACGCCACAGGGGACTTTCCGCTGCATCGCCTATCGCGATCGTTCACATGGCCTGCACATGGCGTTGGTTCGGGGGGAATGGAGGGGTCAGGAGGAGGTCCTGGTGCGCGTGCACGAGCCTCTGTCCGTCCTCGATCTTCTCGATGCCAGTGAATCCACCCATTCATGGCCGTTGCCCAAGGCGCTCTCGCGCCTGCAGCAGGAGCCGCGCGGCGTCGCCGTGCTGCTCAATTGCGGCGAGGCCGGCGAGGAGTTGCTGGAGCACTTCAGCAGCGACGACGATCCCGAGCGCATCAGGCAGCGCGGCCGGATGGACTTGCGTACCTACGGCGTGGGTGCGCAGATCCTGCGCGATCTCGACATCACTCGCATGAAGCTGCTCGGCAGTCCCCGCCGCATGCCCAGCATGGTGGGCTACGGCCTGGAAGTCACCGGCTTCCTCGGCGCCGACGAGTGATCAACCAACAAGGAAGCACCGATCATGCAAGGCGCTGACAAGGGCCAGGCGGCCCAGCTCAACGGGCAGAACCTGCGCATCGGCATCGTCCAGGCGCGATTCAATGAAGCCATCACGAACAAGCTGGCCGAGACCTGCCTGGCCGAACTCGAGCAGCTCGGCGTAGCGGCCAAGCACATCCGCCATGTGAGCGTGCCGGGCGCGCTGGAAGTGGCAGTGGCCCTGCAGGCGATGGCCGAAAGCGAGCACTTCGATGCGGTGGTCGCGCTGGGGTGCATCATCCGCGGCGAGACCTACCACTTCGAGCTGGTCGCCAACGAGAGTGGCGCAGCCGTAACGCGGGTGGCGCTCGACTACCAGCTGCCGGTTGCAAACGCCATCCTGACGGTCGAGAACGAAGCCCAGGCCTGGGCGAGGGCCGAAGAGAAGGGCCGCGACGCGGCCCGTGTCGCTGTTGAAATGGCCAACCTGCTGGAAGACTTGTCGTGACTGCACCCGAGACCCCGAAGAAGCCCGCCGGAGCGGCCCGCCCGCATGCTCACAAGGGCGCGGGCAAGCGTCCGCCGCAGAAGTCGGCTCGCCGCCGCTCGCGCGAACTGGCCCTGCAGGGCCTCTACGAGTGGCTCCTCTCCGGCAGCGATGCGGGCGTGATCGACGCTCACGTGCGGGAGCTCGAAGGCTTTGACAAGGCCGACACTGCACACTTCGACGCCCTGCTGCATGGCTGCATCGAAGAGGCGGCCGACATCGATGCGCTGCTCTCGAGACATGTCGATCGCAAGACGACCCAGCTCTCGCCGATCGAGCATGGCGTGCTGATGATCGGCAGCTACGAACTCAAGCACTGCATCGACATCCCGTACAAGGTGGCGATCAACGAGGCAGTCGAGCTTGCCAAGAGCTTCGGCGGCACCGATGGCCACAAGTACGTCAACGGCGTGCTCGACAAGGCCGCGCTCGACCTGCGGCCGGTCGAGGTCGAGGCCGCACGCACTGCCCGCCGCTGAGGCCGACAGTCGCTCGCGAACCGCATGAAGCTTGCCGCTCGCACTGGGTATATCGAGCCCTTCTATGTGATGGAATGCGCCAAGGCGGCGGCCGAGCTGGCCCGCAGCCCCGAGTGCGATCCCGCGCGGGGCGGCTCGCCCATGATCTACCTCAATATCGGCGAGCCGGACTTCACCGCCGCTCCGCTGGTGCAGGAAGCCGCCGCGCGCTGCATCCGCGACGGCCGCACGCAGTACACCGACGCACTCGGGCTGGAGGCGCTGCGCGAGCGCCTGAGCCGCTGGTATGCGCAACGCTTCGGCGTGGACGTGCCGGCCAGGCGCATCGTGCTCACGGCGGGAGCCTCCGGAGCATTGCAGCTCGCCTGCCTTGCCCTGGTGGACGAGGGCGACGAGATCGTCATGCCCGATCCGAGCTATCCCTGCAACCGCCATTTCGTGGCCGCGGCTCATGGCAAGCCGGTGCTGGTGCCCAGCGGCCCTGCAGAACGCTTCCAGCTCACGGTGTCCAGCGTCGCAGCCAACTGGAACGAGCGCACCCGCGGTGTGCTGCTTGCCTCGCCATCCAATCCGACGGGCACCTCGATCCACCCCGATGAGATGCGCCGGATCGTGGAACTCGTGCGCATGCGTGGCGGCGTGACCATCGTCGACGAGATCTACCTCGGCTTGAGCTTCGACGAGACCTACGGCCACACGGCGCTGTCCTTCGGTCCCGACGTCATCACCATCAACAGCTTCTCGAAGTACTTCAGCATGACGGGCTGGCGACTCGGATGGATGGTCGTGCCCGACGAACTGGTGCCGGTGATCGAGCGGCTGGCGCAGAACCTCTACATCTGTCCCTCCACGGTCGCGCAGCACGCGGCCCTCGCCTGCTTCGAGGCGGAAAGCATCGCCGAATACGAGCGCCGACGCGACGAGTTTCGGGCTCGGCGCGACTTCCTGGTGCCTGCACTGAATCGCCTCGGCCTGACGGTGCCTGTCGTTCCCGATGGCGCCTTCTACGCATGGGCCGACTGCTCGGCACACAGCGACAACAGCTGGGACTACGCCTTCGAACTGATGAAGCGCGCGCATATCGCACTCACTCCGGGCCGCGATTTCGGACACGCCGACAGCCGGCGCTACATCCGGCTGTCGTACGCGAGCCGCATGGACCTGCTCCAGGAAGCTGTCCGCCGGCTGGAACGAGCCGTCTGAGCACCCCTCATCCGGATGGTCGCGGCGCTTGCCAGGCGCCGCAGGTATCTTGCGAAGCCTTTGCCTGGGTATTTGTCACGCTTCGTCGAGTCGAGGGCAACGGTACTTCGTCTAAGCTGCCGCCGTGGAATTTCACAAGACCATCCTGGCACCCATGCCCGAGCAGATGCTCGCGGGCCGTGGCGGCCCGTTCCCATCCGATGATCGCGCACCTGTCGCCTCCAGCGAGGCCGACACCGTGCGCGCCTCGCTGCTCGATGAACTCGCATCTGCAGCATCACACGATCGGCCGGGCGGCGGCGCCGCACCCCTTCGCTACGACGAGCTTCCCACCATCGGCCACGTCGGCCGCTATGCGCTGAAGTACCGGCTGGGCGGCGGCGGACTGGGCACCGTCCATGCCGCGCAGGATCCCCTGCTCTCGCGCCTGGTAGCCATCAAGACCTTGAGCGTGGAGCTCTCGCCCGACGCGCGCGAGCAGTTCAACGCCATGTTCCTCAACGAGGGCCGCGCCGCCGCGGGGCTCAACCATCCGCACATCGTCACCGTCTTCGACGCAGGCACCAGCGATCAGGGCGGGTATATCGCCATGGAGCTGCTCAAGGGCAAGGACCTGCGCCAACTGCTCAAGGAAGGCTGGCGGCCCTCGCCCATGGAGTCCGCCCTCATCGTCCGCCGTGCCGCCGATGCGCTCGCCTATGCGCATTCAAAAGGGGTGGTGCATCGCGACGTCAAGCCGGCCAATATCTTCATGACCGGGCGCACCCAGCCCAAGCTGCTCGATTTCGGCCTCGCCCGGGTGGCCTCCCAGCAGGACGACGCCAATTCGGGTGGTGCCGATTTCGCCGCGGGCTCGCCCTACTACATGGCGCCCGAGCAAGTGCGCCACGCCGTGGTGGATCGTCGCTGCGACGTGTTCTCGCTGGGCGTCGTGCTCTACGAATTGCTCACCGGCACCAAGCCGTTCACAGGCTCGACGCTGTCCGAGATCGCCACGGCCGTCCTCACGCACACGCCGCCTCCAGCTCATGCGGCAAATCCGACCGTACCGGAGGCGCTGTCGGGCATCGTCGCGCGAGCGATGCAGAAGGAGCCGGACAACCGCTTTCGTTCGGCGCGCGCCTTGTCACGCGAACTGCGTCATTGGATCGCCGAGCAATCGGATGCCGTCCAGCAGGATGAGCTCGACGTCGCTCAGCGCCGCGCGCGCAGGCGCCGCTGGGCGGGTGCCGCAGCGGCAGCCACGTTGCTGATGCTGGGCGTCGGCCTCTTCGTTGGCAGCAGTGCGTACCGGCCTTCAGATGCAGCGGAAGCGGCCAAGGCAACGGAGGTTGCCGATTCGGGAGGTGGTTGCCGTCATGAGCAGCACAGCGGGGCAAGAGCCACGCCCGGACGCCGCGGCCGCGGGCCCGCAAGCCCAGGCAAGCAATGGCGCCGCCGCCACCGGCTCCTCCGCGGCCAAGGCCAAGGCCGGCCCTGGCGATCCCACCCAGGCGGCACGCGACAAGCAGGCCAGACGGGCGCGCGATCGTGCAGGCCGGTCCCCCGATGCCAACAGCCCCTCGGCCGCGGCCACCACGGGCCAGGTCAACTTGGCCGTGAGCCCGTGGGGCCATGTCGAGGTCGATGGCACCCATGCCGGCACGGTGCCCCCGGTGAGCAAGCTCACGCTCAGCGAAGGGCGTCACACGATCACCATCCGCAACGACGATTTCGCGCCCCATACCGTGACGATCACCGTCACGCCGGACCAGCCCATCACCGTCAGACACAAGTTCGGATCATGACGAGACTGCTCTCCTGCCTCCTTTTCACCGCCATCGCTGCCATCTCGGCCGGCTGCGCGCACAACGCGTCGCAAGCACCCGTCGTGGGTCTCACCGAGGTGGCCGAACGCCCGGCCGAGAAGGCCTTGCTGGGCGGCATTCGCGCCTACGAGGATGCGCAGTACGCCGAGGCTGAAAAACAGCTCAAGCTGGCCCTGCAGACCGGCCTGGCGTCCACCAAGGACCAGGCGGCGGCGAACAAGTACCTGGCGTTCGTCTACTGCACCAGCGAGCGTCGCGCCCAGTGCGAAGCGTCGTTCCGGGCTGCGCGCGCTGCCGATCCCGGCTTCGCGCTCAGCAAGGCCGAGGCAGGACACCCGCTATGGGGGCCGGTCTTCGCGAAGATCCGCCAATGAGGAATAGGAGCCTGGGCTCCTAGCGAGTAAGCGAAAGCTTCCCGGCCAAAGATGCTTCCCGAGCGGCGATAATTACAGTTTCACCGCGCGCCGTGGCACCGCTCAAGAGCGGCGCCAGCCTTGAATGTCCATCGCCGAGCCCTTTCGCTTCTCCATTCGCGTTTACTGGGAAGACACCGACGCCGGTGGCGTCGTCTTCTACGCCAACTACCTGAAGTTCTTCGAGCGCGCCCGCACCGAGTGGCTGCGCAAGCTTGGCTTCGGGCAGGAGACGATGCGCTTGGAAGAAGGCGCGATGTTCGTCGTCACGCACACGGCCGTTCGCTACGTCCAGCCGGCGCGACTCGATGACCTCCTCGAGCTCACCGTCGAATTGCGGGAGACCGGCCGGGCATCGCTCACGGTCTCGCAACAGGCCTTGCGCGACGGAAGCTTGATCGCCGCAGGCGAGATCAAAATCGGGTGCGTGGATGCGCAAAGCTTCAAGCCGCGCCGCATCCCCGCAGGCATCCTCCAGGAAATTGCATGAATCAGGATTTGTCGATCTTTCAATTGGTGCTACAGGCGAGCCTCGTCGTGCAGATCGTGATGGTCTTGCTGCTGGCCATGTCGCTGGCGAGCTGGACGGTCATCTTCGGCAAGTTCTTCGGCCTGAAGCGGGTACGCAACCTGAACGACGAATTCGAGCGCGTGTTCTGGTCCGGCCGCAACCTCACCGACCTCTACAACCTCGCGTCGGACAGCCCTCGCAAGGGCGGCCCGATGGAACGCATCTTCGCCTCGGGCATGCGCGAATTCCTCAAGCTGCGCGAGCGCCGCGTCACCGATGCGGGCGCCCTGCTCGACGGCGCACGCCGCGCCATGCGGGCGAGCTTCCAGCGCGAGCTCGACGCGGTCGAGTCGCACCTGTCCTTCCTTGCATCCGTGGGTTCGGTCTCGCCCTACATCGGCCTGTTCGGCACGGTGTGGGGGATCATGCATGCCTTCACGGGCCTGGCCAACCTGCAGCAGGTGACCTTGGCCACCGTTGCCCCCGGCATTGCCGAGGCGCTCGTGGCCACCGCCATCGGCCTGTTCGCCGCCATCCCCGCGGTGATCGCCTACAACCGCTTTGCCCGCGACATCGACCGCATCGCCATCACGCTGGAGACATTCATCGAGGAGTTCTCCAACATCCTCCAGCGCAACATCGGCCACACCCCGATGCCCGCGCCTGCCAACACCATTCCGGCCATGAGCGGCGAATGACGAGGAACTCACCATGCCTGCCGTAAGCGCTCGTGGCGGCTCCTCGCGCCGCCGCACCATCAGCGAGATCAACATGGTGCCCTTCATCGACGTGATGCTGGTGCTGCTGATCATCTTCATGGTCAGTGCCCCGCTGATCACCACGGGCCTGGTGGACGTCCCCACGGTCGGCAAGGCACAGCGCCAGCCCGACCGCGTGGTGGAGGTGATCGTGGGCGCCGACGAGAGCCTCAAGCTGCGCGTCGATGGCAAGGAAGGCTCCCGCACCACGCTGCAGCAGGTCGCCTCCGAAGTGAAGGCCGCGCTGGCGGGGGTGGATTCCGCGCCGGTGGTGATTTCCGCAGACAAGGGCGTCAAGTACGAGGCGGTCGTCAAGGTGATGGACCGCCTGCAGAAGGCCGGCGTGCAGCGCGTCGGCCTGTCGGTCAAGACCACCGGTTGAAGCATGAACCTCTCGGCCGCCCGCGACGACCTGATGCCCCGCCCGCCCGACGCGCGCGGCCGGGGCCTGATGCTGGCACTGCTGATGCACGTGCTGCTGGTGATCGGCCTCGCGTTCAGCGTCAACTGGAAGAGCAGCAGCCAGACCGACGCGGTCGTGGCCGAGCTATGGTCCGCCGTGCCTCAGGCTGCCGCGCCCGCTCCCGCACCCGAGCCGGTGGTCGAGCCGCCCAAGCCGCAAGTGAAGCCCGAGCCGCGTCCCACCCCGCCGGTGGAGCGCGAGACGCCTGATCGCGATGCGGAGATTGCGCTCGAAAAGCAGCGCAAGCAGCGCGAAGCCCAGCAGCGCGAGGAAGAGCGCAAGGAGCAGGCCCGCAAGGAAGCCGAGCGCCAGCAGAAGGAAGAAGCAGCCGAGAAGCAGAAGCGTGAGCTGGCAGAAAAGAAGCGCCTCGACGAAGAGAAGGAACGCAAGGCGGCTGAAGCCGAGCAGAAGCGCAAGGCAGCGCTCGAGGAGAAGCGCAATGCGGAACTCCGCGAGCAGCAGTTGAAGCGGCTCCTGAGCCAGGCCGGCACGGGCTCGCAGGAAAGCGGCGTGCCCAAGGGCGGGGCCGCAGCGGGCTCGCCCTCAGCGGGCTACGGCGACCGCCTCCGAGCGCGCATCCGACCGAACATCGTGTTCACCGACAACGTGGCCGGCAACCCGGCCGCCAAGGTGGAAGTGCGCACCGCCCCGGACGGCACCATCCTGGGCACGCGCATCATTGCTTCCAGCGGCAACGCCGAATGGGACCAGGCCGTCATACGCGCGCTCGAAAAGACCCAGAGCCTGCCGCGCGACGATAACGGCCGCGTACCGTCTCCGCTGGAGATCACCTTCCGGCCCAAGGACTTCTAGGCCCTGGACGTCTCCGACAACACGGACGGCCGCGAAGCGTCGAAGCCCACGAGGCCCGGCGAGGTGGTGGAGGCAAACAGGCGCGAATCCAGCTTGCTCGACAGCACCTCTGCCGAGGCATAGAACCGCACCCGATTGCGCCCTGCCCGCTTGGCCTCGTACAAGGCCTCGTCGGCCTGATGAAGCAGGTCGAGCACGTCGACGCGCCGTTCCTCCAGCATGGCGGCGCTGGCGTAGGCCACCCCCATGCTGATCGTGCAGCTCAGGAAGCTGCGGCCGGTATCGATCTCCAGTGTCTCGAAGCTGCGGCGCAGGCGATCGGTGAAGACGCGCGCCCCGGGCACGTCGGTGCCGAGCAGCACGAGGCAGAACTCCTCGCCGCCCAGCCGGGCGAACACGTCGGTCTCGCGCTTGGCCCGGTGCACCAGCTGCGAAAGGGCCTTGAGCACCTGGTCGCCGACATGATGCCCGTGACGGTCGTTGACGGCCTTGAACGCGTCCACATCGAGCACCACCACCACGACGGATTGCCCGAGTTGCGCCGAGAGCGCCGCGAGGCGATCGGTGCCCTCTTCGAAGCCGCGGCGATTCAATGCGCCGGTCAGCGGGTCTCGCACGGCCAGCATGCGGAATTCTTCGGCCAGCCGGAAGTTCACGAGCAGGACATAGAGCAGCACGAGCGCGCCGGTCGCGACGAAGCTCACGGCGATCAGCCACGCATTGGCGGAGACCAGGGCGGACCTCAGCTCGCCGGGGCCGGCGTCGATCATCAGCGCGCCGCGCAGGGCCCATCCGGCCGCCTCGCCCAGGGCGCAAAGCGCCATCGCGGCATTGACCGTGCGGGTGTGCTTGCGGGTATGCAGCACGGCGGTCAGGGCCATGCTCAACCACAGGCCGCCCCCCACAGCCGCGCCCAGGAGCACTTGCTGCAGGGGCGCATCGACGAGCTGGAGCGCCAAGGCACAAGAGGCATACGCCGCGAGCAGGACAGCCAGCCAGCGCAGGCCCGACGCTTCGCCGCAGAAGCGGCGCATCCCTTCGACCACCAGGCCGCTGGCGGCGAGGAGCAGCAGTTCGGCCGGCACGAAGAGCACGCTTCGCAAGGGGGCCGCGTCCAGCATCGTCGTGCAGCTCAGCACGAGGCCAAGCAGGCCGGCGACGGCCCCCCAGCCCCAGTGTGCCGGTCCGGGCGTGCCGCGCACCATGCGGTGGAGCACCCACATCAGCACTGCGGCAACCAGCAGTTGCAGGCCGAAGGCGAAGCTCAATCCCCAGTACTGGCTCCAACCCAGCAGCATCAAGCAGCGCCCTCCAGTCCAGCCAATCGCACAGACGGGTCAGGTTCGACCACGGCATCCTCGAGCCCTGAAGCCGAGGCAAGCATGCAGCGATCGCGCCCTTCTGCCTTGGCCTGGTAGAGCGCGGCGTCCGCCAGGCGCATCAGCGTTTCCCAGTTGGCCTGCGTCCCCGGCATCGCGGCCACGCCGATGCTGACGGTCAGGGCAAGGGGCGCGCCGCCCACCTCGAAGCGGTGCTCCGCGAGCCGTCGGCGCAGGCTCTCGGCCGCCTGCATGGCTTCACCGCCATCGACGCCGGGCAGCACCACCGCGAATTCCTCGCCGCCCAGCCGTCCCACCAGTTCGGCACGCGGATGCTGCGCAGCAAGCATCCGCGCGAATTCCACGAGCACGGCATCGCCTCGAGGATGCCCATGCTCGTCATTGACCTGCTTGAAGTGATCCAGGTCGCAGGCCAGCAAGGCCACCGGCCGGCCGATACGGCGCACGAACGAGAGCGTCGCCCGTACCGCCTCCTCGAGGCCCCGGCGGTTGAGAACGCCCGTCAGCGGATCGCGCAGGCTCAGGCTCTGCAGAGCCGCGTTCATCCGTCCGGTCAGGAGCAACGCGAGGCCGGTGATGACGGCCAGCAAGAACAACCATGTGACGGTGAAGGCCAGGTCATTGAAAGCCAGGACCTGTTCTTCCCCTATGGGCAGCGGCAGCAGCAACACGCCCAGTCGCACCAGCGATATGCCGGCGATGCCGCCGAAGCCTCCCTGCAAGTAGTAGCGCACTTCGCGCAGGGCTGCGTCCTCGATGTGGCGCAGGCTGAGCAAGGCGGCCGCGCTGAGGATGAAGATTCCGGCCGAGCGCACCGCCAGGCGCCCTTCCACGCTCGGCACCACCGCGACGAAGGCGGCCGAAGCCATCAGGCTGGCCATGATCACCGCCCCAGTGAGTGTCCACGGCTGGGAAAGCTTGAGGTACTGTCGCAGGCCGATGAGCAGGAGCCCGTAGCCCATCAGGACCACCGGCTCGCGAAGCACCAGCAGAAGTGCTGGCAGCGCCTCGGCGCGACCGCTCAGCGCACTTCCGATGGCGAAGGGCACGAACGCCAGGGCCCAGTGGCTCGCCCCTTCGGCATCGGGGACCCAGCGGATCGCCAGTGCAAGGAAGGCGGCCAGCAGGACGCCCAGTACGGAGCCAGCGATTGCAACGACAGAGAAATCCAAGAATGTAAGTTCCGCGGTACGGCGCGCCAGAGTATGCCAACCAGAACGCCGAGCCGCCAAGCGGCGATTCGGTAGTTTCCCTAGTCTGGCGTCGCGCAGTTTGGGACAGAGTGACTGGCCACCGAGCAAACCCACCGAGGAGTTGCGAATGATCAAGTCAGGCATTGACCAGGAAGCCTTGGTCGACATGTTCTCCCAGGCCACCGCCAGGCAAGGCGAGACCTTGCGCAAGGCGGTCAGCGACGCCACCCTGAAGGCCCTGCAGGGGCGCGAGCTGACGATGCAGAACATCAAGAGCGTGCTGAAGACCGTGACGCAGGCAGCGTCCACCGGCCTGGCGCAGAACGTGTCGCCCGGCGTCGATGTCGAGGGCATGCTCGAAAAGGCCTTTGGCGGCATGGACGCGGCATTGCTCAAGGCGGTGGAGGCCAACCGCCGCGCCCTGCAGCAATTCGTGGATCGTGGTGTCGATCTTCAGGAAAAGCAGCTCAAGAGTGCGCTGTCCGATCTCGAGAAGATGGAAGACATGTTCCTCGCCACGGTCACCAAGGCCGCCCAGACCGCGGGCGACCAGATGCAGGGTCCGTGGGAGCACGTGCTCGACGCGATGAAGCTCAAGGGCACCGCCACCGGCAACCAGGCCAACACCACCGTCGAGCAGCTGATGGAGCAGACGCGGACCGCCATGCGCGACAGCCGCGCGGCCAGCGTGAAGGCGGCGCAGGCGCTGGCGCAGAGCTATTCAGCGCTGGTGAGCGGCGTGCTGATCGGCATCACCGAGGGCATGCAGCAGGCGGAGACGCCGGCGGCGGCACCTGCGGCTGCCAAGTCGCGCCGCAAGTAGCTGGATGGCCAGTCCACTAGCGCTGCGCCGTCGCGGTCGCGTTGGGAAAGAAGAGCTGCTCGCCGCCGATCTTGTAGCTGGCGATGGTCGACTGGCCTTCGGGCGACACCACCCAGTCGGCAAACGACTGGGCCAGGTCTTGCTTGACGTGCGGATACTTGGCCGGGTTCACCACCATCACGCCGTATTGGTTGAACAGCCGCGTATCGCCCTCGACCAGCACCGCCAGCTCGCCACGGTTCTTGAACGACAGCCAGGTGCCGCGATCGGTGAGCGCATAGGCACTGCTGGAGGACGCGATGTTGAGCGCCGGGCCCATGCCGCAGCCGCATTCCTTGTAGCCGGCCGCGGTGCCGGCGGGCGTGTCGACCCCGGCTGCCTTCCAGTAGCGCAGCTCCGCGCTGTGCGTGCCGCTCTTGTCGCCGCGCGAGATGAATTCGGACTTGCTCGCCGCGAGCTTCTGCAGTGCGGCGACCACGTCCTTGCCCTTCACGCCTGCCGGATCGGCCTTCGGCCCCACGATGACGAAGTCGTTGTACATGACGGGCAGGCGCTTGAGGCCGAAGCCTTCGGCGACGAATTTCTCTTCGGCCGCGCGGTCGTGCACGAAGACCACGTCGGCATCTCCGCGACGAGCCATGTCCAGCGCCTGCCCCGTACCCAGGGCCACGACACGTACATCCACCCCTGTGGCCTTCTTGTAGGCCGGCAGGAGGTGGGCGAACAGGCCCGACTGCTCGGTGGAGGTGGTCGAAGCCATCACGATGAATTTGTCTTGCGCCAAGGCGGCCACGGATGCTCCCGCGAGCACGAGAGCAAGAAAGGCGCGCCGGGCACCGAAACAGCGAAAGTTCAAGCCCATGGAAGTTCTCCCTTCAAGAAAAGTTGAGCCTCAACGGGCAGTTCCCCGTTGAAGAAATGATCGGTATCGACATCGGCCAGCACGCGCCCGTGCTCGAGATAGATCACGCGACTTGCCAGCCGCTTGACCTGGCCGAGGTTGTGCGAACTCATCAGCAGCGTCACGTCCTTGCCGGCGAACTCGGCGATCAAAGCTTCGATCTCGCGCTTGGCGGTGGGATCGAGGCTGGCGGTAGGCTCGTCGAGCAGCAGCACATCGGACTGCAGGGCCCAGGCGCGGGCCAGCGCCAGGCGTTGCTGCTGCCCCCCCGAGAGGATGCGCGCGTTGCGATGAGCCTGGTCGACCAGTCCGACGCGGCGCAGCGCCTCCATGGCGCGGTCAGCGCGCTCCGAGCGCGGCACGCCCGCGAGCCACAGCGCCAGTTCGACATTCGCACGCGCCGGCAAGCGCAGCATCATCGGCCGCTGGAACACCATGGCCTGGCGCAGCGGCTGGCCGTCAGGCCGGGCACCCAGCGCGCGCCAACCCTCGGCCAGCGGCACGAGGCCGTGCAGCGCGCGCAGCAATGTGCTCTTGCCCGAACCGTTGGCCCCGACCAGCGCGATGCGTTCGCCGGCATGAACCTGCAGGGTCACGCCCTGCAGCGCGCACTTGCGACCGAAGCGCACGCTCGCGTCGTGCAGGGCGATCTGGAGATGCCGCGCGGCAGGCACCGACGACGCGACCTTCAGACTCGGCTCGACCAGCGTGAGACGCGTCATGCAAAGGCCTCGTCGAGACGGGTGCGCCATTCGCGCAGACTGGCAATCATCACGTTGAGAGCGAGCACGACCAGCAGCAGCACGAGCCCCAGCGCGAGCGCCAGCGGAAGGTCGCCCTTGCTGGTTTCCAGCGCGATCGCGGTGGTCATCACGCGCGTGACGCCATCGATGTTGCCGCCGACGACCATCACTGCACCCACCTCCGAAACGGCCCGGCCGAAGGCGGCCAATGCCAGGGTCAGCAGGCTCATGCGCTCGTCCCACAGCAGGATCAAGGCGCACATCAGGCGCCCGGCGCCCATCGATTGAAGCTGCTCGCCGTGGTCGCGCATCGCATCCTCGATGACCTGGCGAGCCAGCGCAGTGACGATGGGCAGCACCAGCACCGACTGCGCGACCACCATTGCCGGCGGAGTGAACAAGATGCCCATCGACCCGAGTGGGCCCGCTCGAGACAGCAGCAGGTAGACCACGAGCCCCACTACCACCGAAGGAAGCGCCAGCAGCGTGTTGAGCACCACCAGCACGGCGTGGCGCCCCCGGAACTCGCCCACGGCAAGCCAGGCGCCAAGCACGAGTCCAACGAGCGTGGAGATCACGCAGGCGGCGCGCGCTGACCGACGAGCGACAGGCCGACGATTTGCAGGAGCTTGGGGTCGAGGGAAGTGAGGAGCTGGAGCGCGGCTGCGATGCTCTCGCCGAATGCATTCATGAAGAAGTGAAGTGTTCCTGGGGCTATCGTAGGCAGGCGCTCGCTTCGACGCGATATGAACATCAGTGCATAGGGCCCGCAAGCAACTGCGGCACCCCATCAAAGCGCGCAGCTCCTGAAGCCGAAGAATCCCTCGTCACGCTCCGGGCGAAGGAAGCCGCGATGCTTCGCATGCCTGAGCCGACCACGCGTGGCCCACGATGCTCCGCGCAGCGCCCTGTGATCGCCAAAGGCGGCTTCGGAGTATTCGCGCCAGGGATCGGCCTCGAAGCCCGGATAGGGCAGGAAGCGGCTGGCCGTCCATTCCCACACCTCGCCCCAGCGAAAGCCGCGTGATCGGCCCAGCGAGGCCGCCGCTTCCCATTCGACTTCGAGCGGCAGTCGCCGACCGGCCCAACGGCACCAGGCCTCGGCTTCGTGCGCGCCCACATGGACCACCGGCGCGTGCAGGGCCACTTGCATCAGCGTGCCGAAGCGGCGCAGCAGCACTCCATGGCGCACCTGTTCCACATGTCGCGGCGTGGTCCGGGCAGTCTCCTGAACCCAGTTCCAGCCGGCCTCGGACCACCAGCGCGCATCTTCATACCCATGGTCCTCGATGAACTCGAGGTACTGCGCCCACGTGACCGGCTGGGCATCGATCTCGAACTCCGGCAGAAGCACCTCGTGGGCCCATTTTTCGTTGTCGAACACGAAACCATCGCCGGGCGCACTGCCGAGCTGCCAGCGGCAATGCGGCACGACTATCGGCTCGCGCGGCACCAGCGGCTCGCCGACGATCACGTCGGCCATCGGGATGCCGAGCGTCTGCGCCATGCAGGCGAAGGCCTCGGCGCGCATGTCTTCGTGGAAGAGCGCAAGGCGGAACATGTAGAGGCCGTCCTCGGTCTCCGGCGCGCTCATCAGCAGGTCGAGCGTCGCTTCGAGCGTCTCGACCAGGTATTCGCGCGTGGCGGCGGCATCAGGCAGGTCGAGCTGCCAGCGCTGGTCGTGGGGAGCCTCTGCGGGGTGGTACCAGCGGTCCGCGTTCGGCTCGATCGATGCGAGCCGTGGGCGACCGGGGTCGCAACGCCGGCCGCGATATCGCTCGACGTTGCGGGCGATCCAGTACTCCTGGAACCAGGCGAGCTGCCCGAGCGCCCACAAGGGCGGCTCGAGCTCGCTCTGGCAGGGCACGTCAAGCGCACTTGCCTGCTCGAAGGCTTCGAAGCGGCGCAAGCTGCAGTTGCGCGCGTCGATCAGCGCCAGCGACAACGGGTCGCGCCCCGCCTGGCGCAGCAGGGGTGTGTCCATGTCCAGCACGGCAAGCCCTTGTATGAGGCGTGTCCATTTTGGCACCTGCGCCATTGGCGGCACCCTACACTTCGTGCCTCGCCCGCTGCCCACACCCCACGGAGACCTTTGAAGATGAACGCCCCTCGACTCACCTCGCTTTCGCATGGCGGAGGTTGCGGCTGCAAGATCGCACCGGGGGTGCTGTCCGAGATCCTCAAGAGCACCCGTGCGCTACCGGTGCCCCCAGCGCTGATGGTGGGCATCGAAACCGCCGACGATGCCGCCGTCTATCGGCTCAATGACGAGCAGGCACTCATTGCGACGACCGACTTCTTCATGCCGATCGTCGATGACCCGTTCGACTTCGGCCGCATCGCCGCGACCAATGCAATCTCCGACGTGTATGCGATGGGCGGCACGCCGATCATGGCGCTGGGCCTGGTGGGCATGCCGGTCAACGTGCTGCCGATCGAGGTGATCGGGCAGATCCTCAAGGGCGGCGAAAGCGTGTGTGCCGCGGCCGGCATCCCGATCGCCGGAGGCCACACGATCGACTCGGTGGAGCCCATCTACGGGCTCGTGGTGCTGGGCCTCGTGCACCCGGGCAAGGTCAAGCGCAATGCGGGTGCACGGCCGGGCGATGTCCTGGTACTGGGCAAGCCGCTCGGAGTCGGCGTGCTGTCGGCGGCCCTCAAGAAGGACCGGCTCGACGCCGAAGGCTACCGGCAGATGATCGCAAGCACGACGCAGCTCAACACCCCGGGCATCGACCTGGCGGAGATGCCTGGCGTGCATGCGCTGACCGACGTGACCGGCTTCGGCCTGGCCGGCCATGCGCTCGAGTTGGCGCGCGGCGCTGGCTGTACCGTGCGAATCGATTGGGCCGGCGTGCCGCTGCTGGCTGGCGTACGCGAGCTCGCCGGACAGGGCGTGGTCACGGGAGCCTCAGGGCGCAACTGGGCCAGCTATGGCGCGGATGTGGTGCTGCCGGAAGCCTTCGGAGAGGCCGAGCGCGCCCTGTTGACGGACCCGCAGACCAGCGGTGGCCTGCTGGCGGCGTGCGATGCCGCCAGCGTGGACCAGGTGCTTGAGGTGTTCCGACGTCGCGGCTTTGAAAGCGTTGCGGTCGTAGGCAGCGTGACGCGAAGGGCCGGCGCGGCTGGTCGTGAGTTGATTCGATCGACTCGAGCCGGCCGGGGGAGGCTCAGCCCCTCTCGATGACCGCGAATGCGGAGTGGTTGTGAATCGACTCGAAGTTCTCGACCTCGACCCTATATCGCCCGATGCGCGGCTCGGCATTCAGGCACAGGGCCACGTCGCGCACGAGATCCTCGACGAACTTCGGATTCTGGTACGCCTTCTCGGTGATCCACTTCTCGTCGGTGCGCTTGAGCAGCGGCCAGATCTCGCTGGACGCGCTTTCCTCGGCGAAGCGCACGAGCTCGCGCCAATCCATCTTGCCGAGCAGCTCGGCGCGGATCGTCACATGCGAGCGCTGGTTGTGCGCACCAAACTCGGAGATCTCCTTCGAGCAGGGGCACAGCGACTTCACCGGCACGACCACTTCGGCCCACACGGTAGTCCGTGGCGTGGCTCCCGCGCCGGGCGAGCGGCTTTCGGCCACCCACTTGCCCTGGTAGTCGAGCAGGCTCTGCACGCCCGAGACAGGAGCCGTCTTGCGGATGAAGAATGAGAAGCGCGCCTCGATGCGACCTTCGGTGGCGTTGAGCAGCCTCAGCATGCCGGCCACGTCATCGGCGAGGACGTCCGCATCCAGCGGCCTCGACTGCGCCTCGTCGAGCCAGGCCACGAAGCGCGACATGTGCGTGCCCTTCTGGTCGGCCGGCAGCGCCACGTCGAGGTCCCAGGTGGCGACCGTGCCCTGCACCTGGTCGCCCACGTTCAGCTGGATCGGATAGCGGACATCCTTGACCCCCACGCGCTGGATCGCGAGGCGACGCTCGTCGCGCGTGCTCTGCACGTCGGGCATCAAGGATTTGATATCGGTCATGTCGTTCATGGTCTTACTGTGGCGCCTGAGATGCTGTCCCGGTGGTGACAGCGAAGACGCCAGTCTGAAGCCTCAGGGTAAGCCCCAGGGCGTGAAGGGGCATGCGCCGGCTTGGCGGCCCGGCGCTCCCGCGAAGGCTGAAGCCGGTGTCGTGTCTCATTGATTGATCGCGGAGCGCACCAGCTCGGGCTTGGTGCCGAAGCGCTGCAGGATGGAACGCTCGATCCCCGCGGCGTCCAGCCCCTCCGAGGCCAGCAGCTTTGCCGGGTCGCCATGCTCGACGAACGCGTCCTTGATGCCCAGCATCAGCACGGGCGTGTCCAGCCCCGCGGCAAGCAGGGCCTCGGCCACCGCGCTGCCGGCGCCGCCCATCACGCAGCCTTCCTCCACCGTGACGATGGCGTCGTGGCTGCGCGCCAGTTGCTCGACGAGCTCCACGTCCAGGGGCTTCACGAAACGCATGTTGGCCACTGTCGCATCGAGCTTCTCGGCGCTTGCCAGCGCCGGATAGAGCAAGGTGCCGAAGGCCAGGATCGCGATGCGCTTGCCCTGGCGACGCAGCTCGCCCTTGCCGAAGGGCACCTCGGTCATGGCCTGCTCGATCGCCACGCCCGCTCCGCTGCCCCGCGGATAGCGCACTGCCGTCGGATGGTCCTGCTTGAACGCGGTGTAGAGCAGTTGCCGGCACTCGTTCTCGTCGGCCGGCGTCAGCACGCTCAGGTTGGGGATGCAGCGCAGGTAGGCGATGTCGAACACGCCCATGTGCGTGGCGCCATCGGCGCCGACGATGCCGGCACGGTCGAGCGCGAACACCACCGGCAGGTTCTGGATTGCCACGTCGTGGATGAGCTGGTCGTAGGCGCGCTGCAGGAAGGTCGAGTAGATCGCCACGACCGGCTTCAGGCCCTCGCAGGCCAGGCCCGCGGCGAAGGTCACGGCATGCTGCTCGGCGATGCCGACGTCGTGGTAGCGGGTCGGAAAGCGCTTCTCGAACTCCACCATCCCCGAGCCTTCACGCATCGCGGGCGTGATGCCGACCAGGCGCTCGTCGGCCGCGGCCATGTCGCACAGCCATTGGCCGAACACCTGGGTGAATGTCGGCTTGCCGCCGGCGGACTTCTTCAAGCCTTCCGCGGGGTTGAACTTGCCCGGGCCGTGATAGGCGACGGGGTCGGCCTCGGCCAGCTTGTAGCCATAGCCCTTGCGGGTGACCACGTGCAGGAACTGCGGGCCCTTGCGGTCACGCAGGTTCTCCAAGGTCGGGATCAGCGAGTCGAGGTCGTGGCCGTCGATCGGGCCGACGTAGGTGAAGCCGAATTCCTCGAAGATCGTGCCCGGCACCACCATGCCCTTGGCATGCTCCTCCAGGCGGCGTGCCAGTTCCAGCAGCGGCGGCGCGTTCTTGAGCACGGCCTTCGCGCCCTCGCGCGCGGCGGCGTAGAACTTGCCGCTCATCAGGCGCGCCAGGTACTTGTTGAGCGCGCCCACCGGCGGGGAGATCGACATGTCGTTGTCGTTGAGCACGACCAGCATGTCGGCCGAGCCGACCGCGTGTGCCACGCCGGCGTTGTTGAGCGCCTCGAAAGCCATGCCCGCGCTCATCGCGCCATCGCCGATGATGGCCGTCACATGACGCGCTTCACCCTTTTGCTTGGCCGCGATAGCCATGCCGAGCGCCGCGGAGATCGAGGTCGAGGAATGCGCGGTGCCGAAGGTGTCGTAGGGGCTCTCGTCGCGCCGGGGAAAGCCGCTGATGCCACCCTGCTGGCGCAGGCCCGACATCCGGTCGCGCCGCCCGGTCAGGATCTTGTGGGGATAGGTCTGGTGCCCCACGTCCCACACCAGCCGGTCTTCGGGAGTGTTGAAGACGTAGTGCAAGGCAATGGTGAGCTCGACCGTGCCGAGGTTGGACGAGAGGTGGCCGCCCGTCTGCGACACGCTCTGCAGCACATAGCTGCGCAACTCGTCGGCCAGGCGCTTGAGCTCGGTGCGTCCCAGCCGTCGCAGGTCCGCCGGCGAATCGATGGTTTGCAGCAGGGGTGTATTCATCAGCTTTCCCGGTCCACGATCTTGTCGGCCAGCACGGCGAGCCAGCCGGCGCGGGCAAGGCCGCTGCGAGCCAGCGCTGCATGGGCCTGCTCGCGCAGTTGTCCCGCATAGCGCCGCGCCGTGTCCAGCCCGAGGACCGATACATAGGTGGGCTTGTTGTTCTCGGCATCCTTGCCGGCGGTCTTGCCGAGCGTCTCGGTGCCTTGGGTGACGTCGAGGATGTCGTCCACGACCTGGAAGGCCAGCCCGACGCTCCATCCGTAGTCGGAAAGCGCGTCCCAGGCGACGGGGCCGACTTCGCCGCAGGCCGCGCCCATCTGGACGCTGGCATGCAGGAGTGCGCCGGTCTTGCGGCGGTGCATGTCGCGCAGCGTGGCCTCGTCCAGGGTGCGGCCGACGCTGGCCAGGTCGATCGCCTGGCCGCCGGCCATGCCCGCATGCCCGGCCGCGCGGGCCAGCAAGGCGCACAGTCGAGCCTGCAAGGCGGGGTTGATCTCGCCAGCTGCCGGCGTGAGCAGTTCGAAGGCTAGCGACTGCATCGCGTCGCCGGCCAGCATGGCCTGCGCCTCGCCATGCCGCACGTGCACGGTCGGCTTGCCACGACGCAGCAGGTCGTTGTCCATGCAAGGCATGTCGTCATGAATCAGCGAGTAGGCATGGATGAGCTCCACGGCGCAGGCCGCGCGCAAGGCGGCTTCGGCTTGCCCGTCCACGGCCTGGGCGGCCGCCAGCAGCAGCAGGGGGCGCATGCGCTTGCCGCCGTCGAGCACGCCATAGCGCATCGCCTCGCCCAGGCCGCCCGGCGAATCGCTCGGCACCCAGTCGCCGAGCGCAGCCTCCACGCGGGCCAGCTCCCCCTGGGCCCAGCGGTCGAAATCAGCCCGGTTCATGTTTGAGTCCAAGTCTTGAGTTGCCCTTCTTCCACCAGCTTCACTTGCTGTTCGACCGCCTCGAGGCGGCCGCGGCAATAGTTGAGCAACTGTGCGCCTCGCTGATAGCTCTGCAGCAGGCGATCGAGCGGCAATTGGCCCGACTCGAGCTCGGCAACCAGGCGCTCCAGCTCGGACAGCGCCTCTTCATAGCTGTCCGGCACGGCATCGGGCGCGACGTTCGTGGTGTTGGGCATGTCGAAAGGTCGAAACAGTCAATTGTAGTCAGCTGGCCTGACCGAGCACGGTCGTGCGCTTTGCGGAAGCGCCCGATCCGCCTAGACACCTCACTCCAGACCCGACCGCGCAATCCGCGATGCAGGACCGGAAATTGCCGCAAACACCCGGCCGCTAAAATGCTCGGTTCCCTCAACCGAAACACATACCCCGTCCAGCCATTGACACCGACGGGCGCTGTTGCATGGAGTCACATATCGCATGGAGGCAAACCATCGAGGACTGCATGCCGAGGGAAGACGAGCCCACCGTGGGTGGTGGTTGACATTGGTTTTTGGAGATCCTGGGGATCATGTCAGACCTAAGCATTGCCCTTGCGCAGAGCCACACGCAGTTGCCGGTCACGGCGTATTTCGACGGCGAGCTGTATCGCCGCGAGATGGAGCTCATCTTCCATGGCGGTCCTCGCTATCTCGGGCATGAGCTTTCGGTGCCGGAGATTGGCGACTACCACGCACTGACGCAGGAGGGCGAAGGCCGCGCACTGGTGCGCACACCCAATGGGGTCGAGCTCATCTCGAATGTCTGTCGGCATCGGCAGGCGGTGATGCTGCGTGGGCGCGGCAATACCCGCAGCAACATCGTTTGCCCGCTGCACCGCTGGACCTACGGGCTCGACGGCCAATTGCTCGGCGCCCCGCACTTCCCGCAGGACCCGTGCCTGAACCTGAACAACTACAAGGTCCGGACCTGGAACAGCCTGGTGTTCGAGGACAACGGGCGCGATATTGGTGCCGACCTCGCGGGCCTCGGGCCGCTGGCCGACCTGGACTTCTCCGGCTACGTGCTCGACAAGGTCATGCTGCACGAGTGCGAGTACAACTGGAAGACCTTCATCGAGGTCTACCTGGAGGACTACCACGTCGGGCCGTTCCATCCGGGCCTGGGCAACTTCGTGACCTGCGACGACCTGCGCTGGGAATTCGGCCGCGAGTATTCGGTGCAGACAGTGGGCGTCGCCAACGCGCTGGGCAAGGCCGGCTCGGATGTCTATCGCACGTGGCATGACGCGGTGCTCAACTACCGCGCCGGCGAGCCACCGAAGCATGGCGCGATCTGGCTGACCTACTACCCGAACGTGATGGTCGAGTGGTATCCGCATGTGCTGGTGGTGTCGACCCTCTTCCCCCGCGGCCCCGAGAAGACGCTCAACCTGGTCGAGTTCTTCTACCCCGAGGAGATCGCCGCGTTCGAGCGGGAGTTCGTCGAGGCCCAGCAGGCGGCCTACTTGGAGACGTGCCACGAGGACGACGAGATCGCCCTGCGCATGGACTTGGGACGCAAGGCCCTGATGCAGCGTGGCGACGACGAGGTCGGCCCCTATCAGAGCCCGATGGAAGACGGCATGCAGCACTTCCACGAGTGGTATCGCCACAAGCTCAGGATGACCGCCCCTTGATGCCTGCGACAAGCCCGGCCCCGCGCCGGGCTTTTTCGCGGGTGTTCCTGGCGCACAATGCCGGGCCTGGCGAAACCGCCTGCGCCTTCCATCCGTGAATACCGCTCCCTCCGACTCCCAACGCCGATCGCTCAGCCGCACTCTTCCGGTCGCGGTCCTTCTGTTCACCGTCGTGCCGCTGGTGATCGCCGGCCTGCTGGCGCTGACCGAAAGCGCCCAGCGCCTGCGCAGCGAGCAGGAGCGCCACGGCAGGCAGACCGCCGAGTTGCTGGCCGGGCGCGTGCAGTTGATGCTCGAGTCCGGCGAGCGCCTTGCGGCGATGATCGCCAGCGCGCCCGCCACTGCCACCGCGCTTGTCGCAGGAGCCGAAGACAGCGTCGACGACCTGGGTAGCGAGTGGGTCCTGCTGATGCGCAGCCATCCGCAAGTCGATCGAGTGGCGCTGCTCGACGCGACGGGCCGCCTCGTGCAGTCCAACCCGCCGGAGCCGACCACGATGCGCCCCCCTGGCGCGCCGCCCTACGCACCGACACGATGGGTGCCGCGCGGCAGCAGCGGCAGCATCGATGTCTTCGTTCCCGTGCCTTCAGGCCCCGACAGCAGCACCTTGCTCGGCTGGGTGGCCGTCGGGCTGTCGCCCACCGCCATTGCCCGCACGCTCGCGCTGCCCGCCGACAACCCCGGCGAAACCCGTGCCGCCCTGTTGACCCCTTCCGGCCGGGCGCTCACGCTCGTGATCCGCAAGCCCGACGCTGCATTCACCGTGCTGCCCGTACCCGTCGTCGAGTCCCTGCCGAAGCCCGGCCGCCGGGCGCCGACCTTGCAGGCGGTCGCCAAGGTGGAACCGGGCGACTGGAGCGTCGAGGTGACCCAGTCGCTCGACGGCTTTCGCGACCAGGTGCTCGAAGAGCTGCTGCGCTTCGGTGCCGTGGTGCTGGTCATCTCGCTGTTCAGCGCGCTGCTGGCGTGGCGCTTCGCCCATGGCCTGGCGCAGGCCATCCGCGATGTGGCCCGATCGGCCCGGGCCATCCTGCGCGGCCACTACCTCAATGCGCACGTGGAGCTGCGCCGCGACGACGAACTGGGGCTGCTTGCGCGCTCCTTCAATCACATGAGCTGGGAGCTCGAGAAGCGCGAGCGCGAGCGCGACGTGTTCGGCCGCCTGGTCTCGCCCGAAGTGCGCGACCAGCTTCTGCAAGGCGAGCTGATGCTCGGCGGCCAGGAAGTCGAAGTCACGGTGCTGCTTACGGATATCCGCGGCTTCACCACGCTGTGCGAGACGCTGAAGCCGCGCGACATCGTGCTCATGCTCAACGAGTACTTCACCCGCATGACCGAAGCCGCGCAGCGCTATGGCGGCTACGTCAACAACTTCATGGGCGATGCCATGGTGGTGGTGTTCGGCGCGCCCCAGCCCGATCCGCACCGCGTGCTGCGGTCGCTGTACGCCGCCGTGGAGATGCAGGCGGCGCTCGACGAGTTCAACCTCGAACGCAGCGCGTATGCCTCGACGCCGATCGTGATGGGCATCGGCCTGGCCAGCGGCACGGCCCTCGCCGGCCAGATCGGCTCGCCCGAGCGATGCATCTACACGGTCATCGGCGACACGGTCAACGTGGCATCGCGCATTGAAAGCCTCGGCAAGGTGCACTCCGACATGGTCGCCTTCGTGAACCAGGAAACCTACGAGCTGCTGCCCGCCGAGTTGCGCTCGCTGCTCGTGCCGCTCGGGCCGGTGCAGCTGAAGGGCCGCGATCGGCTGGTGGAGGTCTACGCCCTGCCGCGCGGCGTGGCGATGCCTGCCCCGCCGGCCCATCTGCTCAAGCAGGCACAGGCCGAGGAGATCCTGTAAATGAGTGTGCCCCCAGGGCCGGGCTGCGCCCAGCCCGCCCCCCGTGGGGGGCAAGGAAACTTGGGACGGCCCGGCGTTTCCTTGAGAGCCCCTGTCCTGATGGTCCTGGCCTCGCTGCTCTTTGCCAGCATGGGCGTGTGCGTCAAGTACGCGTCGGCCTACTACTCCTCCGGCGAGATCGTGTTCTATCGCGGCCTGGTGGGGGCGACCATGATCGCGCTGATGACCTGGCGGCGCGGCGGCAGCCTGCGCACGAGCGTGCCTGCGATGCACTTCTGGCGCAGCCTGAGCGGCGTGCTGGCGCTGTGCCTGTGGTTCTATGCCATCTCGCGGCTGCCGCTGGCCACCGCGATGACGCTCAACTACATGTCGTCGGTGTGGATGGCGCTCTTCCTGCTTGGCAGCGCCGTCGTGGCGGAGGGGCTCCCGCGGAGGCGGCGGCGTGACGCCGCGCCTGATCGCCACCGTGCTCGTCGGCTTTGCAGGCGTGGCCCTGATCCTGCGGCCGACCATCGAGCGCGACCAGCTCTGGTACGGCCTCATGGGCCTTGCCTCCGGCATGCTTTCGGCGACAGCCTACCTGCAGGTGTCGGCGCTCGGCCGCATCGGCGAGCCCGAGTACCGCGTCGTCTTCTACTTTTCGCTCGGCGGGATTGCGGCCGGCGCCTTGACGATGCTCACGACAGGCGCGAGCCCCCACACCTGGACCAGCGTCGCGCTGCTCCTGGCGGTGGGCCTGCTCGCGACGGTGGCCCAGTTGATGATGACCCGCGCCTATGCCACGGGCAAGACGCTGGTCAATGCGAGCCTGCAATACCTGGGCATCGTGTTCGCTTTCCTGTACGGTGTAGCGTTGTTCGACGATCCGGTCACCTGGTGGGCCATCGCGGGCATGGCGCTGATCGTCGCGGCGGGTGTCGCCGCGGCCTTCCTGCGCAGCCGTGCGGCCCCCGGCGTGCCGCCTTCGTCATCCGCCAAGACCTGAAGGGCACGCATGAACTCGACGCTGATCTCCGCAGATCAACTCAAGGGCCTGATGGCGCAGCCCGCGCCACCCATCGTGCTCGACATCAGCTTCGACCTGGCCGACACCGCGGCCGGCGAGCGCTCCTACGGGCAGGCCCACCTGCCGGGCGCGCATTACGTTCATCTGGATCGAGACCTGTCGGCCCCCAAGACCGGGCGCAATGGCCGTCACCCCCTCCCCTCGCGCGAAGCCTTTGCCGAGACCGCCGGTCGCCTCGGCATCACGCCGCAAGCGCAGGTGGTGGTCCTCGACGCCCAAGGCGGCATGTACGCGGTGCGCGCCTGGTGGATGCTCAAGTGGCTCGGCCACGAGGCGGTCGCCGTGCTCGACGGCGGCTTGCCGGCCTGGCAGGTGGCAGGCGGGCCGGTGACCCGCGAGGTGCCGTCGGTCACGCCCGCCCCGGCCTATCCGCTGCAGGCCAGCCTGGTCCCGTCGATCGACGCGGACACCCTCCAGCAACGCCTGCAGGCGCCCGAGCTGTGCCTCATCGATGCACGCGCTCCGGAGCGCTACAGAGGAGATGTGGAACCGCTCGACCCCGTGGCCGGCCACATCCCGGGCGCGCTGAACCGATTCTTCAAGGACAACCTCGATGCCGACGGCCGCTTCAAGTCCCCCGCCCGATTGCGCGCGGAGTTCGAGGCCTTGCTGGCGGGCCGCGATGCCTCGGATACGGTGCATCAATGCGGTTCCGGCGTGACCTCCTGCCTCAACCTGCTGGCGATGGAAGTGGCCGGACTGAAGGGCTCGAGCCTGTATCCCGGCTCGTGGAGCGAGTGGTGCGCCGACCCGGGCCGGCCGGTGGCCCGGGGTTGAGCACAGGGGGCGCACGGTCCGCGCTCACTTTTCACTCGGACCGTCCAGGCCCGGGGTCACCCTCACTTGCGTCGCTGCCTTGTCTTGGTTCAACATGAGCCCAGCGAGGCAGGCGCAAGTCGCACCCGCCAGTTCACCGCAAGGAGGCCTGACATGTACAAACGCATCCTCGTTCCCACCGACGGTTCCGACATCACCCAGCGGGCGATCAACACCGCCGTCTCACTCGCGAAGACCTTCGGCTCGGACGTCTACACGATCAGCGTGAAGGATCCCTACCCCTACAGCGCAATGTCCGAGATGCAGCCGACACTGCCGCAGGAGTTCCTGGACGCCCAGGAGCGCGTGGCGGCCAAGAACGTGGCCACGGTCAAGGAGGCGTGCCAAGCCGTGGGGCTTTCATGCACCGGCCACACGGTCGAGTCGGTCAGTGTCTGGGAGGCAGTGGTCGAATACGCCAAGCAGCACCAGTGCGACCTGATCGTCATGGCTTCGCACGGGCGCCGCGGCGTGCAAGCCCTGCTGCTGGGCAGCGAGACCAATCGCGTGCTGACGCACACGACGATTCCGGTGCTGGTGGTTCGTTAGAGGCGGCTCAGTGTGAATGCAGGGCGCTGGTGATCAGCATCATCCCGGCGATCCCTGCCGCCAGCCAGAAGATCTGCGAGACGGTCTGTCGCGCTCCGACGCGCTGCTGCAACTGGGGGATCAAATCGGCCAGCGCCACGTAGATGAAACTGCTGGCCGCGATGACCAGCAGGTACGGCAAGGCCACGCTTTCCGGCCCCACGGCCAGGTAGCCTGCCAGTCCGCCGACCATCGTCACGCAGCCCGCGGCGGAGGTCCAGGCCAGCGCCCGCTGCGGCGAGTAGCCGGCATTGCGCAGGACGATGAAGTCGCCTACGTGGTGCGGCACTTCGTGGGCCAGCACCGCCAGCGTGGCGGCTACGCCGAGCCCCACGTCGGCCACGAAGGCCGCAGCGATCAGCACGCCGTCACAGAAGGTATGGACGCTGTCGCCGAGCAGCAGCGTCCAACCGCCCGCGCGTGGAGCATTGACGTGCCCCTGGCTTGCCTTGCCACCAGCATGCGAGTGCTCGACATGTGCATGGTGCGCGTGGGCCTGCGCGGCAGCGTGCGTGCGTCCGTGGGAATGGGCGTGGACATGGGCATGCGCATGTGAATGCGCCTGGGCTCGCGCGTTGGCCTGCGCGCGCGCCTCTGCCTTGTGATCATGGGGCTCGTGGTCGCCGTGATCGTGGCCGTGGTGGTAGAACTCGGCCTTCTCCAGCAGGAAGAAGAACACCACGCTGGCCAGCAAGGTGCCGAAGAGCCGTTCAGGCGAGGCTTCGCTCTCGAAGGCCTCGGGCAGCAGGTGGGTGAAGGCCGTGGCCAGCAAGGCCCCGGCGGCGAGGCTCAGCAGGCTTTGCACCCATCCGCCCAGCAGCCGCAGCGCCAGCACCGCCGCCAGCCACACGCTCAGCACACCGGCACTGAAGGTGCCGGCTGCAATCCACATCAGACTCATCGCTCCCCAAGCAGGCGGTCAACCCACCCCGTTGTCCTTGAACCAGGCCTGGGCACGCTTCCACCCATCCTCCGCCGCCTCCTTGCGATAGCTCGGCCGGTAGTCGGCATGAAACGCATGCGGCGCGTCCGGATAGATCACGAATTCGGATTTCTTCGCTGCCGGACTGCCCGCCGCCAAGGCGGCTTTCATCTTATCAACGCTGTCAAGCGGAATGCCCGAGTCCTGCCCGCCATAGAGACCCAGCACCGGGCCCTTCAACGACGCGGCCACGTCCACCGGATGCCGGGGCGTGAGTGCCGTGGCCTGGCCCGCCAGTCGCCCATACCATGCGACCGCGGCCCTCACAGGCGCATGTGCCGCGTACAGCCAGGTGATGCGTCCGCCCCAGCAGAAGCCGGTGATGCCCAGGCGGCTCGCGTCGCCGCCGTTGGCCCGGGCCCAGGCGACGCAGGCATCGAGGTCGCCGAGCACCTGCTGGTCGGGCACCTTCGAGACGACTTCGGCGATCAGCCTGGACACCTCGCCATAGGCTTGCGCATCGCCCTGCCGCACGAAAAGCTCCGGCGCAATGGCGAGATAGCCTGCCTTGGCAAACCGCCTCGCCACGTCGGCGATGTACTCGTGCACACCAAAGACCTCGGAGACCACCAGCACGACAGGCAGCTTCGCCTTGCCTTGCGGTTGCGCGCGATAAGCGGGCATCTTGAAGTCGCCCGCCATGATGGTGACCTCCCCCGCCGTGAGGCCCTGCGTGTCGGTCTTGATGGCTTGCGCATCCACCGGCAGCACGGCTGCGGCGAAGCCGCTGCCGATGGCGGTCTTGACGAAGCCGCGACGCGAGAGCTCGGACGTGGCGGTGAGGCTGTCCAGGTGTTGCCGATCGAAGTCGCCTTCTTTCATATTGCATTCCCTGTGCTCGAGCGAAAAGTGGTGAGCCTACACGCAAGGCGCAGCCTCGCGAAGCCCTAGGATCCTTTGGCTCGTCATAGTGAGGCAGCGATTTGAAGAGACAATCCGCGCCATGCCTTCGACCAGGAAATCGCCCGCCCGGACCGCCGCTGCCGGTTCACCCCATGCCGACGGCCCGCTCGCCGCAATCGACATGGGCTCCAACAGCTTCCGCCTCGAGATCGGCCAGCTCGCGCGCGGCCAGTACCGTCGGCTCGACTACGTCAAGGAGACGGTCCGCCTCGGTGGCGGGCTCGATGCCGCCGGCATGCTGACCGAGGACGCCGCGCGGCGAGGCCTGGCCTGCCTGTCGCGCTTTGCCGAGCGGCTGCATGAATTCAAGGCCCAACAGGTGCGCGCCGTCGCCACGCAGACCCTGCGCGAGGCGCGCAACCGCGACGCCTTCCTGGCTCGTGCCAAGGCGGTGCTCGGGCATCCGATCGAAGTGATCTCGGGCCGCGAGGAGGCGCGTCTCATCTACGTGGGCGTGACCCGGCTGATGCCGTCGGGCCCGGGCCGGCGGCTCGTGATCGACATCGGCGGGCGCTCCACCGAGATGATCGTCGGCGTGAGCCGCACGCCGCTCGTGGCCGAGTCGTTCCAGGTCGGCAGCGTCAGCCTTTCGATGCGCTATTTCGGCGACGGCGCGTACACCGAGAAGGGCTTTCGCAACGCACAGGTGGCGGCAGGCGCCGAACTCGAGGAGGCCCTGGAGGTGTTCGCCCCGGGCCAATGGCACGACGCGCTCGGCTCGTCGGGCACGGCCGGAGCGGTATCGCAGGTGCTTGAGGCCAACAGCGTGACCGACGGCCGCATCACGCCCGACGGACTGCGCTGGTGCATGGACCAATGCCTGCGCGCAGGGCGCATGGACAAGCTGAGCCTCGCGGGCCTGAAGGAAGAACGCAAGGCCGTGCTCGGCGGCGGCCTGTCGATCCTCTACACCTTGGCCACGCACTTCGGCATCGACACGCTCTACCCCGCCCGCGGCGCGCTGCGTCAGGGCGTCATCTTCGATCTGCAGGAACGGCTTTCGGCCACGCTCGATGCCGCGCATGCCCACGACATGCGCGACGGCTCTGTCGAACACCTGCAGGAACGCTTCCACGTGGACCTGCCGCATGCCGAGCGGGTGCAGGCGGTTGCCAGGTTCGTGCATTCCAGCATCGCGCCGGAGGCCAGCCTGGAGGCGCGGCGCGAACTCGACTGGGCTGCGGCCGTGCACGAGCTGGGCATGATGGTCTCCCACCACGACCACCACCGCCACAGCGCCTACCTGCTCGGCAATGTCGATGCGCCCGGCTTCTCGCAGTCGCAGCAGCGACGGCTTGCGGCGCTGGTGCTGGGCCAGCGCGGCGGACTGCGCAAGATCGACGATGCGCTCAACGACGAGAACTTCACCTGGCAGCTGCTGAGCCTGCGCCTGGCCGCATTGTTCTGCCATGCGCGCATCCGGCCCGACCTCGAGGCACTGCACCTGCACCGCCATGGCCACGCCGTCACGCTGACGATGGCCGACGACTGGGCCCGTGCGCATCCGCGTACCCTGTACCTGCTGGAAGAGGAACAGGTCGCCTGGGAGCGGCAGGCCGCCGCGCGGCTGGTGCTGCACCGCCAGTAGCGTTCAGAGGCAGTCGGCCGACTGCACGGCCTGCAGGATGACCTGGGCCTGGCTGGAACGTTCGCGACAGCGCAGCCACCACACTGCCCCCTTCTTGATGGCCCATTCCTGCTCCACGCCGGCGAGCAGGCTGGCCGCGACCAATCCGAGCGTGGGCTGGTGGCCGACGACGAGCACCGGCTCGGAGCTTTCGGGCCAGCGCGCGGCCTTGAGCACTGCCTCGACCGTCGCATCAGGGCCTATCGAGGGCAAGGTCTTGAACTTGCGGCCCAGCACCTTGGCGGTCTCCTGCGTCCGTACCGCGGGGCTCACGATGATGCGCGTGGTCTGGGCAAGCCGCTGGTTGAGCCACTCGCCCATGCGGGCGGCCTGTCGCTCGCCCTTCGGTGTCAGGGCGCGCTCCAGGTCGGGCAGGTCATCGGCTTCGGGCTGGGCTTCGGCATGACGCCACAAGATCAGATCCATCGGTTCGACCCTCCTCGCTCGATACGACTTGGTCAGCCCCCGTAGCGCTCCATCAGCGCCTGCTGCGCGCACGGCCCCTCCTCGCCCACGCGCACATAGCTGCCATCGCTTTGCTGCACCCACGCGTCCTTGCTGTCGTGCAGGTAGGGCACGAGGCATTCGTCGATGATGCGCTGGCGAGCTTCGCATCGCGCACCGGCCAGGCCAGCTCGATGCGCCGGAACATGTTGCGGCTCATCAGGTCGGCGCTCGAGAGGTAGAGCGCTTCATCCTCGCGTCCCTGGCCCCAGCAGAAGTACAGCACGCGCGAGTGCTCCAGGAAGCGTCCCACGATGGAACGCACGCGGATGCGGTCCGTCAGCCCCTTGATGCCCGGCGGCAGCATGCAGGCCCCGCGCACGATGAGGTCGATCCGCGCGCCCGCCTGCCCCGCTCGCACCAGCGCCTCGATCAGCGGAATGTCGGTCAATGCATTGACCTTGACGACGATGCGAGCCGGCCGCCCCGCAGCGAGCCGCATCGGCCACCTCCTCGACATGCCGCATCATCTGCTTGTGCAGGTTGAAGGGGGCCATCAGGAGCTGGCGCGGGTTGCGCACCTTGGTCTGGCTCGCGAGCTGCTGGAACACCATGTCGGCATCGGCGGTCAGCTCGGGATCGGCGGTGAGATAGCCCACGTCGGTATAGAGCCGGGCTGTCTTGTGGTTGTAGTTGCCGGTGGACAGGTGCGCATAGCGCCGCAGCACCGGACCGCGCGAACCCTGCTCGCGCCGCGTGATGAGCAGGAGCTTGGCATGCGTCTTGAGGCCCACGATGCCGTAGACCACCTGCGCGCCGACCGCTTCCAGCTGCTCGGCCCAGTTGATGTTGGCTTCTTCGTCGAAGCGAGCCTTGAGCTCCACCACCGCCGTGACTTCCTTGCCGCGGCTGGCCGCTTCGAGCAGCAGGTCCATCAGCGCGGATTCGGCGCCGGTGCGGTAGATGGTCTGCTTGATCGCCAGCACTTCGGGGTCGCGCACCGCTTCGCGCAGGAGCTGCACCACCGGCTCGAAGGATTCGAAGGGATGGTGCAGCAGCACATCGCCATGGCGCAGCCGCTCGAACATCGACAGCTGGCGCGGCAGCGATGCCGGCCAGGACGGCTCGAAGGAGCTGAAGCGAAGGTGGGGAGCATCGGCCTGGTCGATGAGCTGGTTGAGGCGCACCAGGTTCACCGGCCCGTTCGCGCGGTACAGCGCCGCTTCTGGAAGGCCGAACTGATGGAGCAGGAATTCGGAAAGCTCGGCCGGGCAGCTGCTCACCACCTCCAGCCGGATGGCCTGCCCGAAATGGCGGGTCGTGAGCGAGGTGCGCAGCGCCTGGCGCAGGTTGGTGACGTCTTCATCGTCGACCGCGAGATCGGAGTCGCGCGTGACGCGGAACTGCGAGAAGGACTCCACCGTGCGGCCGGGGAAGAGCTCCTCGAGGTGGGCGCGGATCACGCTCGAAAGCAGCACGAAGGCCTGCTGGCCGTCGGCGAGCTTGGCCGGCAGCCGGATCACCCGCGGCAGCACGCGCGGCACCTTGACGATGGCGATCGAATTGGCGCGCCCGAAGGCATCGCGGCCGCCCAGCTTCACGATGAAGTTGAGCGACTTGTTGGCGACTTGCGGAAAGGGATGCGCCGGATCGAGGCCTACCGGCACCAGCAGCGGGCGCACCTGGCGCTGGAAGAACTGGTCCACCCATGCGACCTGGTCGGCGTTGCGCTGCGCGTGGCTCAGGATGACGATGCCCTCCTTCGTCAGCGCGGGCATCACGCCATCGTTGAAGAGCGCGTATTGCTGGTCGATCAGTTCATGCGCCGCCGCTGCCACCTCGGCCAGGTCGCGCGAGGAGACTCCCGCGCCGGGCTGCCGCGTCGCTTCGATGTAGTCGCCGAAGCGCACCTCGAAGAACTCGTCGAGGTTCGACGAGACGATGCAGATGTAGCGCAGCCGCTCGAGCAGCGGAACGTCTTCGCGTTCGGCTTGTGCCAGCACGCGGCGATTGAATTCGAGGATCGCCCTCTCGCGGTTGAGCAGCCGGAGCGCATCCGGGGCGGTGCTCACGAGCGCGAGAGGGGGAGCAAGCACGGCACTCATGGAGGATCAGTATATGACCGCGTCCTGAGGGGTGGGCTCCTTGGTGAGCGGATCTTTCCTCTGCGCGCGGGTCGGCGGCGCCAGGGCCGGCCAGGCCAGGATCTCGAGCCGGCCGTCGTCATGCTCGACCAGCGCCGTCAGGCTCTCGACCCAGTCGCCGTCATTGCAATAGAGCACGCCGTCGATCATGCGCATCTCGGCGTGGTGGATGTGTCCGCAGACGACGCCATCGACACCGAGCTTGCGCGCCTCGCGTGCCAGCGCGGCCTCGAAGTCGCCCACATAGCTGACGGCGCGCTTGACCTTCAGCTTGAGATAGCGCGACAAGGACCAGTACGGCAAGCCGAGGCGTGCCCGCAGCGAGTTGAAGTGGCGGTTGAGCTTGAGCGTCAGCTCGTAGAGCGAGTCGCCCGCGTAGGCAAGCCAGCGGGCGCACTGGATGACGCCGTCGAACAGGTCGCCGTGCGTCACCCAGAGCTTGCGTCCGTCGGCGGTGATGTGCACCCAGTCCTCGGCGACGTCCACGCCGCCGAAGTTGTGGCCGACGTAGCGGCGCGCGAACTCGTCGTGGTTGCCCGGCACGAAGATCACGCGGGTGCCCTTGCGGGCCTTGCGCAGCAGCTTCTGGATCACGTCGTTGTGCGACTGCGGCCAGTACCAGCTTCGACGCAGCTGCCAGCCATCGATGATGTCGCCCACGAGGAACAGGGTGTCGCATTCGACGGATTTCAGGAAGTCCAGCAAGGCTTGCGCCTGGCATCCGGGCGTGCCGAGGTGAAGGTCGGAGATGAAGGCGGTGCGGACCTTCAGCCTCGGAGAGGCGGTGTCCGCGTGCTCTTCATTGGCGGCAAGCTGCGCCGGCAAGGCCGGGGCGGCAGCGGCCTCGGCGGTCCGTCGCGCAGGGTTGACGAAGGCGGTGACGGTCTTCCATTGCATGGACCCTCATGATCCCCGCGGGCCATGACGCACCGACGTCAGGGAAATGACCGTTTGATGAAATACCCTGGGGCTTCCATCAATGTGCTTGATCCCAGTTGGGCCCTACTCCGACTTCCGCGACCAATGGCACCTTCAGCTCCGCCACCGAAGCCATGATGCGGGGCACCTCCGCCTTCATCCACTCGAGTTCCGCTTCCGGCACTTCGAACACGAGCTCGTCGTGCACCTGCATGATCATCTTCGACGCCTTGCCCGACGCATCGAGCTCGCGCTGCACCGCGATCATCGAGAGCTTGATCAGGTCGGCCGCGGTGCCCTGCATCGGCGCGTTGATGGCCGCTCGCTCGGCGCCGGCGCGGCGGGGGCCGTTGGGGCTCTTGATCTCCGGCAGCCACAGGCGCCGCCCGAACACGGTCTCGACGTAGCCCTTCTCCTTGGCCGACGCGCGCGTCTCGTCCATGTAGCGCTTCACGTCGGGATAGCGCTGGAAGTAGCGCTCGATGTAGTCGCGCGCCGCCTTCTGCTCGATGCCCAGCGCAGCGGCCAGGCCGAAGGCGCCCATGCCGTAGATCAGGCCGAAGTTGATCGTCTTCGCATAGCGCCGCTGCTCGCTGCTCACCTGCTCGGGCGGCAGGCTGAAGACCTCGGCGGCCGTCGCGCGGTGCACGTCCATGTTCTCCGAGAAGGCCCGCAGCAGGCTCGCATCGCCGGAGATGTGGGCCATGATGCGCAGCTCGATCTGCGAATAGTCGGCCGACACGATCGTGTTGCCCGGCGCGGCGATGAAGGCCTCGCGGATGCGGCGACCCTCGAGCGTGCGGATCGGGATGTTCTGCAGGTTGGGATCGTTGCTTGCCAGCCTCCCGGTCACCGCCACTGCCTGCGCGTACGTGGTGTGCACCCGGCCGGTCGCAGGGTTGATCATCAGCGGCAGCTTGTCGATGTAGGTGCCCTTGAGCTTCGACAGGCCGCGGTGCTCGAGGATCTTCGCGGGCAGCGGGAAGTCCTCGGCCAGCCGCTCGAGCACGTCCTCGTCGGTCGAGGGCGTGCCGCTGGCGGTCTTCTTGAGCACCGGAAGCTGCAGCTTGTTGAAGAGGATCTCGCCGATCTGCTTGGGGCTGCCGAGGTTGAAGGGCTGGCCTGCGAGCTCGTGCGCCTGCCTCTCGAGCGCGACGATGCGCTCGCCCAGCTCCTTGCCCTGGCGCGCGAGCAGGGCGGCATCGATCAGCACGCCGTTGCGCTCGATGCGCTGGAGCACGACGGCGACGGGCATCTCCACCGCTTCGTAGATGTACTTCAGCCCGGGGTCGGACTCGATCTGCGGCCACAGCGCCTGGTGCACATGCAAGGTCATGTCGCTGTCCTCGCCGGAGTACTCGGTGGCGCGCGCCACGTCGACCTGGGAGAACGGGATCTGGTTGGCGCCCTTGCCGCACACGTCCTCGTACGAGAGCCCCCGCCTGCCGAGGTGGCGATCGGCCAGGCTTTCCAGGCTGTGCAGCCTGTGGGCCTCGAGCACATAGCTCTCGAGCAGGGTGTCATGGCGGTAGCCGCGCACGGTGATGCCGTAGTTCGCGAACAGGTGCATGTCGTACTTGGCGTGCTGGCCCACCTTGGGAGCCGCCTCGTCTTCCAGCCAGGGCCTGAGCCGCTCCAGCACCACCTCGAGAGGAAGCTGCTCCGGCGCGGCCGGGCCGTTGTGGCCCAGCGGCACATAGGCCGCCTCGCCGGGCTTGACCGAGAAGGAGATGCCGATGATGCGCGCCCGCATGGCGTCGAGCGAGTCGGTCTCGGTGTCGAGCGCGGCGATGGGAGCGGCGCGCAGGCGCTCGATCCATGCATCGAGCCCCTCGAGGCTCAGGATGGTCTCGTAGTGCTTCTCCAGCGGCGCCGAGGCCACGGCCGGCGCGGCGGGCGGCTCGCCTTGCGACACCTGGGCAGCAGCGACGGGCGCCGCCACCACCACCTTGGCGGCGGCCACCGGCTGCGACAGGCCCATCTGCTCCTCGAGCTCGCGCTTCCAGCTCTTGAAGCCCTGGCGGCCGTAGAAGTCCAGCAGGCGCTCGCGATCGACCTCGCCGAAGCGCAAGCCATCGAGCGCGGGCCAGCCGGGGATGTGGTCCTTCAGGTCGCAATCGGTCTTCACCGTCACCAGGCGCTTGCCCTGCGGCAGCCATTCGAGCGCCTTGCGCAGGTTCTCGCCGGCCACGCCCTTCATGCCGGCGGCCGCGGCCATCACGCCTTCGAGCGTGCCATGCTCGGCGATCCACTTGGCCGCGGTCTTCGGGCCCACCTTGTCGACGCCCGGGATGTTGTCGACCGAGTCGCCCACCAGGGTGAGGTAGTCGATGATGCGCTCGGGCGGAACGCCGAACTTGGCCTTCACGCCCTCGACATCGAGCGACTCGTTGCTCATCGTGTTGATCAGCGTGACGTACTCGTTGACCAGCTGCGCGAGATCCTTGTCGCCGGTCGAGACGATCACCCGGCTCGCCGAAGAGGCGCCCAGGCAGGAGAGCGTGCCGATCACGTCGTCGGCCTCGATGCCGGGCACCTCGAGCACCGGCCAGCCGAGCATCTTCACGACTTCATGGATCGGCTCGATCTGCCGCACCAGGTCTTCGGGCATCGGCGCGCGCTGCGCCTTGTACTCGGCGTACCAGTCGTTACGAAAGGTGAGGCCCTTGGCATCGAACACGCAGGCCGCATGCGCAGCGGGGAACTGCTCGCGCAGCTTCTTGAGCATCGCGATGATGCCGTACACCGCGCCGGTGGGCTGGCCCTCGGGGCCGCGCAGGTCCGGCAGGGCATGGAAGGCACGGTAGAGATAGCTGGAGCCGTCCACCAGCAAGAGGGTGGAAGGGCTCGTCGAAGGACTGGGAATGGCATTCATCCCGACATTGTCCCGCATGAGTTATGTGGACCACCCCCGTAGCGCCTGCGGCGCTCCCCTCAAAGGGGGCTCCGCCAGCGGACTGGCAGAGCCGGATCCGCGGCTCCCGCTCGCTGGACTGGATTCGTGCATCGAGGGAAAGCGCTTCGAGAACTAGAATGCTTGCATGCTTCGACTCACCTGCATCTGCGCCCTGCTGTCGCTCGGTCTCGGCGGCGTTCTCGCGCAGCCTCCGGCCCAGGCGCCCGCAGCACAGCCGCCGGGTGCTTTGCCCGCCCAGGCTGCGTCGGCGTCAGCGCCCGAGGCAGCGCGTGCGCGCAACGAGCCGGTGGTCAAGCGCACCCACATCGAGGACGACAACGCCCGCATCGACGAGTTGCGCATACGCGGCCAGACGCGGCGCATCCAGGTGCAGCCCAAGAAGGCCGGCGTTCCGTACGAGGTCCTGCCACTCGATGCAAGCCGTGACCAATCGCAGGAGGGAGCGCGAGGCGCGGGAGGCCAAAGCGTCTGGCACTTCCTTTCGTTCTAGCATCCCCGGCCGGCAGAGCAGGCCGCGCCCCGCCCCTTGCATTCGTGCACGTTCAGACCCGTCATTGACCCGTCATGGCCGTATTCACGCCCGTTTCCACAGAAGAAGCATCCCACCTGGTGACCCGCCTGAGCCTCGGCACGCTGAGCGACTTGCGCGGCATCGCCTCCGGCATCGAGAACACCAACTACTTTCTCACCGCCGAGCGTGACGGCACGCGCACCGAGTACGTGCTGACGCTGTTCGAGCGGCTGGGCTTCGAGCAGTTGCCGTTCTACCTGCACCTGATGAAGCACCTGGCCGAGCACGGCATCCCGGTGCCCAACCCGCGCGCCGATGCAAGCGGCGAGATCCTGCACACCGTCTGCGGCAAGCCGGCGGCGGTGGTGGACAAGCTGCGCGGCGGGCACCAGCTCGCACCTTCCAACGGGCATTGCGAGCAGGTCGGCGCGATGCTCGCACGCATGCACCTGGCCGGGCGCGACTATCCGCGCTACCAGCCGAACCTGCGAGGCCTCGCCTGGTGGGCCGAGACGATTCCCGTGGTCGCGCCTTATGTCGACGAGGCGCAGCGCACGCTGCTGGAGGGCGAGCTCGCCTTCCAGCAGGCGCACGCCGGCTCGCCGGGCTACCTGGCCTTGCCGCGCGGGCCGATCCATGCCGACCTGTTCCGCGACAACGTCATGTTCGAGGACGAGACGCTGACGGGCTTCTTCGACTTCTATTTCGCCGGCGTGGACAGCTTCCTGTTCGACATCGCGGTGTGCCTGAACGACTGGTGCACCGATCTCGACAGCGGCCGTCTCGACGAGCAGCGCGCCGGCGTCTTCATGACCGCCTACGACCGCGAACGCGAGCTCACGCATGACGAATTGCGCCTGCTGCCGGCCTTGATGCGCGCAGGCGCCTTGCGCTTCTGGGTCTCGCGGCTGTGGGACTACCACCTGCCGCGCGACGCGCAGATGCTGCAGCCGCACGACCCGGCGCATTTCGAGCGCATCCTGCGCGAGCGCGTCATCTCCCCCTGGCACTACGAACGAAACTGATCGCGTCCGCCCGCGGGTGGGATGCTCCGCTTGGTCCCGGCTCGGCAAGGGGTGACATGGGTCCGGCAGGGCCTGCAGGTGTTCCTGCGCTATCCGCTGCCTTTCACCACGCTGTTCCTGATATTCCTCTTCGGGGCCTTCATGGTGGTGATCCTGCCCTTCGTGGGCGTGCTGGCACTGCTGATCCTGCTGCCGGGCGTGACGCTCAGCTTCATGATCGCCACCCGGCAGGCGCTGAGCGGCCGGCTTCCGATGCCCGGAGTGTTCGCCGACCCCTTTCGTGGCAAGAGCGAGCGAACGCTCGGCATGATCAAGCTGGGAGTCGGCTATGCGCTGGCGTCGCTGGCGATGATGATGCTCGCCGACTGGCTCGACGGCGGGCGCTTCGAGGCGCTGGCGCGCGGCGGCGAGAACGCGGGCCAGGCGATGAGCGACCCGGAGATGCTGGCTGCCATCGCGATACGCCTGACGCTCACGCTGCCGCTGTCCGTGCTGTTCTGGCACGCCCCCGCGCTGGTGCACTGGGGCGGCGTGACGGCGGCCAAGGCGGTGTTCTTCAGCCTGGTCGCCTGCTGGCGCAACAAGGGGGCGTTCACCGTCTACGGCATTGTCTGGGGGGCTGCGGTGATGCTGTTCGGCGTGGTGACCACCGCGCTGTTCGGCCTGCTCGGCGTGCCGCAGCTGGTCGGCCTGGCAGCCGTGCCGGCCGCCTTGGTGTTCTCGACGGTGTTCTACATCTCGCTGTACTTCACCTTCGCCGATTGCTTCGAGCTCGAGCCCGGCGATGCCGCTCCGTCCGGCCTGCTGACCCGGCCCTAGACACATGGCGCGGGTCCGATAATGCGTACCCATCGATCGATGGTGCGTTGATCGCACCGACCCTGCCATGCTGTCCATTCTTCGTCTTGCTTCACTCTCGTGCCTGTTCGTGCTGTCGCAGCTTTCAGGCTGCGCCGTCGTCACCGTGGCAGGAGCCGCCGCGGGTGCGGCCATCTCGGTGACCGGGGCGGTTGTCAGCACGGGCGTCAGGGTGACCGGGGCTGCAGTGGAAGCAGGCATCGACGCCATGAGCGACGACGACGAGGACGACTGGTCCCTAGTCATTGACACCGTCTCGCCGGTGGCGGCAAGCTCCACTTCGAGTATGTAGCGCGCCGATCCGTTCAGCGCATTGAATTCGGTGTCGCCGCCCTTGCCGCGCGAAGCCAACGCGCGCTCGGCGAAGTTGGGGTCGATCATCTTCAGCCGCATGCGCTGCATTTCGCGCAGGAGAGAGTTCTCGACCAATCGCACCACCGGCGTGCGATTGCGCACCGACTCCACCGGGGTCTTGCGCTCGAAGGCCACCGACAAGGTCGCGGTCTCGACCTTGCCGCCGGCATGCTTTTCGTGCTCGAACATCAGCCTCGACGTGCCGTTCCAGGCGGAAGGCAGGCGTTCGAGGCTGCGGTCGAAGAACAGCACCAGCGCCGGCCGCCCCTGCTTGTCGTACCAATCGGCCAGCGTCGGTCCGGTCGGCGCGACATACAGCGAGCCGGTTTCGCCGGGGTCCCCGACAGGAGCCGCGGCCGGGCGCCACGGGGCCACCTGCCCCGGCTCGATCGGCTGGGGAAGCAGGCGTTCCTGCGGAAGCATCTGCGCGGGGACGCCCTGGGCGCAGGCGGCGCCGTGCAGTGCGGCCAGTGACAAGACAAGGGCGAGGCGATTCATTTGAGTTCTCCATGGCGCCGAAGCGGCACCCTCGCCGCATGAACCAAGTGCCAGCGAGCGGGAGCCGCGGCTCGAAGCTGACCTGCGTCGGCTTGGACGGCACGAACGCCAGCCGACTCTGGCGGCTGGCGTCTCGCAATGCCTACGGGGGTGGTTCACTTCAGCGTGCCTCGCGGAGCTCGACGAGGTAGTGCGCGACCTGCGAGGTCAGCGTCGAGCTCTCCTCGAACACGCCCACGCCGTTGCCATCGAGGAAGATGCGGTTCCACGCCGAGGTGCGGTCGATCGGCGCATACCCCGCGTCGTAGAAGCTCACGCGCGCCTCGATCGCCTGCCTGAATTCGGTGCGGTTGCGCAACTGGGCGATCACGCGCAGGGTGCCGGTCGGATTGCGCCTGGCGCCCTGGCTCTCGACCGCGATCTTGCCGGCCTTGGTTCCCTGCAGGCTGCGGTCGAGGATCACGACCTGGTCGTACTGGATGCGCGCGTCCGGCGCCATCGCGTCATCGACACGACGCGCCACCTGGGCGCCCTCGGTAAAGGGCTCGTGGGCGCAGCCGGCCAGCAGCGCGGCCTGTGCAAGCACGAACGCAAGAATGCTTGTTCTCATTGCGATATGTCTCAGTTGCGGGTCTTGATCCACACCAGCTTGTTGCCGTTGCGGTCGGTCCACTGGTGCTGGACCAGGTCGTCGGTCTTCACTGCCGCTCCCTCGGCGTCGAGCACGCTGGCCGACACCTTGGCTTCGCCCTCCAGGTCCAGGGCCGCGACATGGATGGTCTCGGGCAGGTTCGACCAATAGCGCACGTCGGCGCGCGGCTTCACGCTGGCCGACACCAGCGAGACGATCGCGCCGACGGCGGCCACGCCTCCGAGCGCGGCGCCGGCCGAGCCGCCGACAGCCGAGTTGATGAGGCTGCCCTCGGAGGCCACCTTGCCGAGCGCATCGCCCACCGAGCCGGTGGTGTTCTGGAAGCTGACCTTGCCGTCGATGATGCGGTCGATGGCACGCGGCCCGCGGTGCGTCGCCTGCTCGAACAGGTCCTCCATGGGATACAGGCGCAGCGGCGGTCGGGCGTCGACTGCCACCTCGATCGTCTTCTCAGGCGTGCGTCTCGCGCGCCGGTAGACGATCTCATGGTTGCCCACGCCGTCGCCCACCTTGCGAGGGCTTCCAGCGAGCTCGGCGATCACCAGCGTGTTGGCGTTGCTCGCAGGCGCCTTCCAGTCCTGCCGATAGCGCGCGGCCTCGGCATAGGCGTCCGCAGCCTGCGGGTCCTTCAGCAGCTGGCTCGCCCATCCCTCCAGGAACATGAGCGTCGCGAAGCCGGAGCGGTACTGCTCCTCCTCGGCGAAGGAGCTCTGCATCAGCGCGCTGCGAAACGATGCGCGGGCGTTCTCGTAGTCGGCCTCGACGAGGTAGAGCAGGCCGCGGTAGTAGAACGCCATCGCGCGCTCGTAGGGCTCGCCCTTGAAGTCCTTGGCGCCCTCCTCGTACCAGAGCGAGCGCGCCTTGGCCGCGCCCTCGGTACTGGAGAACACGCTTTCGATCGAATCCAGCGCGGTGTCGAAGTGGCTCGCCGAGGGCGTCGAGCTTGTGCTCGCGCAGCGCATGCACGCCGGCCTGCAGGTGATGGAGCGTGCGGTCCTTCGCCTCGGCGCGCGCAAGGGCTGCCTCTTCGGTCGCCAAGGTTCCGGCGCCGGCCGTGCCAGCGAGCGCCAGTGTCAGCGCGACCGTCAGCGGCAAGCGGCGCAGGGGCCTCAGGCGATCACCGGTAGACGATGTCATCCTGCGCCTCTTTGCGGAATTCGTACAAGCCGCTCCAGGCGATGTTGCCGAACTCCAGGTCGATCAGCTCGAAGGTGATCTGGTGGTAGCGCGAAGTCGTGCCGCTCTTGGTGGAGGTCGCGTCCAGCGAAGTGATGCGCCCGCCGAGGCGGAAGTCCGCGCCGGCCTGCGCCTTGGTGGAGCGAATGGTGCCCTTGTCGGTCGCGCCGCCCCGCTTGAGCTCGCGCTCTTTTTCCACCATGTCGCCGTAGTGGCGGCTGAGGAAGATGAGGCGGCCCGATGCCGACCGGTTCAGCTCCACGCGCAGCCGGTCGGTGATCGTGTTCTTGTTGATGCGCGACGAGCTGTCGTTGGTGAAGTAGGCCGAGTCCAGGATGATGCGCGGCGGCGTCGTGCGGCCGGAGATCTGCGGCGTCGAGAGGATGTCGCGCATCATCTTGTCGGTCATCGAGATCACGTCCTGCGACTCGACGCCCACACCGGCCACCTGGGCCGAGGTGGTGGTGGCGTCGGAGTAGACCGTCTTTCGGCCGCCGTTGTTGTCGAGGCCCTGGTTGACGGTCGCGCAGCCGGTGAGCAGCAAGGCGCCGACGGCGGCGCCGAGGGTGAGGTAACGCTTCATGCCCGGCCTCTTACGGACGCGCCGAGGCGGAGGCCTGCACGATCGCCGGGTAGTAGCCCTGGGCCAGGTCCGGATAGATCTTCTGCGTCAGCTCGAGCACCTGGGGGAAGTCCTTGTGCGTCGAGTTCGAACGAAGGAGGAGGCAACATCGGAGTTATTTGCGATGTGAAGTGCTTCACGCAGATGTGTAAGTTATCGTGACCCTCGCACCTCGGCCGGCGCTGGCAGGCATGCAGCTTGCCTTGTCGGTGGGTTGCAAACGAAGGTTGGGTGCTATGGTCGTCGAGGCTCGATCCCGAGCCATCGTGAATCCAGGGAGGAAGAACGTGGCCGAATTGCAGGGATCAAGCGAGGCACCGCAAGCGGCTGAAGACCTCCTCCCCGAAGCCCGGTACGCACCGGCCGCGGGCGCCCACGCCGGCCCGCCGTTGCCGCCGGCCATCATGGCCGGCTTCGTGATCGCGGTGGTGGCGATCATGGTGATCGCGACGCTCTTCTACACCTCGCTGCAGGCGCGCACCGCCAACGTCCGGCTCCTCAACCGCTCGCAGGCGGTGGTCCAGCAGCTCGAGCGCGTTCTCTCCACATTGAAAGATGCCGAGTCGGGCCAGCGCGGCTTCCTGCTCCTGGACAGCGAGGCCTATCTCGAGCCCTTCACGAACTCGAGGGCGGCGCTCGGCGACCAGGTCGCTGCCTTGCGCCGCCTCGTGGCCGACGATCCCGAGCAGAGCCAGCGCGTCGGCACGTTCGGCCAACTTGCCGCGCAGAAGATGGATGAGGTGGGCCAGACGATCGCGATGCATCGAGCGGGCAATCAAGCCGGAGCGATGGAGCTCTTGCGCACCGATCGCGGCAAGGTGCTGATGGACCGGATGCGGGAGCTGGCCGCCGAGATCGGCACCTACGAGCAGCAACTGCTCGAGCGCAGGCAGGCCGAATGGGCCCAGGCGGAAAACCTCTCGCTGTACGTGACCTGGGGAGGCTCCGCGCTCTTGCTGCTCCTGGTCGCGGTGGCCGCGGTCATGACCTCGCGCGACTATCGCGCACGCCAGCTCCTGATCTGGCTGCGCTCGGGGCAGATGGGGCTGGCCTCCCGCCTGCAAGGCGAGCAACGCCTGGAACACCTCGGCGAGAACGTGCTGGATTTCCTCTCGCACTACCTCGACGCGCAGGTCGGCGCGATCTACGTCGCAGACGGCAAGGACCGGTTCCGTCGCGTTGCCGGCCACGCGCTGCCGCCCGCGCAGCAGCACGACACGCTGCGCCCGGGCGATGGCCTGCTGGGCCAGGCCGCCAAGTCCGGCCGCAGCGTGCGCGTTCGCGATGTGCCGCCGGGCTACCTGCCCATTTCCTCCGCGCTGGGCCAGGGCCAGCCGCGCGAGCTGCTCGTGGCGCCGGCCAGCAGCGATGGCGAAGTCCATGCGGTGCTCGAGCTTGGCTTCCTGCGCCGGATCCGACCCGAGGACGAGGCCCTGATGGAGCGCGTCTCGGACGCCGTCGCCATCGCCGTGCGTTCCTCGAAGGACCGCACCCGGCTGGAAGAGCTGCTCGAGGAGACACAGCGGCAGTCCGAGGAGCTGCAGACGCAGCAGGAAGAGCTCAAGGTCAGCAACGAGGAGCTCGAGGAGCAGAGCCGCGCGCTGAAGGAATCGCAGGCGCAGCTCGAGGCCCAGCAGGCCGAGCTGGAGCAGACCAACGCGCATCTCGAAGAGCAGGCGCAGCAGCTCGAGATCGCAGCGCGACGACCTGGCGCAGGCGCAGGTCACCCTCTCCAACAAGGCCGACGAGCTGGAGAAGGCCAGCCAGTACAAGAACGAGTTCCTCGCCAACATGAGCCACGAGCTGCGCACGCCGCTCAACTCCTCGCTCATCCTGGCCAAGCTGCTCGCCGACAACAAGGACGGCAACCTGACGCCCGAGCAGGTCGAGTTCGCCGAGACGATCTCGTCGGCGGGCAACGACCTGCTGGCGCTGATCAACGACATCCTCGATCTCTCGAAGATCGAAGCGGGCAAGGTCGAGGTCATGCCGGAGCGGGTGTTCGTCAGGGCGACGGTCGAGACGCTGATGAAGTCGATGCTGCCGCTCGCCGAGGAGAAGGGCCTGGCGCTGAGCGCGACCATCGATCCCGGCACGCCCGAACGCATCGAGACCGATGCGGGGCGCCTGGCGCAGATCATCAAGAACCTGCTCTCCAACGCGCTGAAGTTCACCCAGCATGGCGAGGTCTCGCTGCGCGCCTACGCCGGGCCCGGGGGAAGCCTCTGCCTTGCCGTCATCGACACCGGCATCGGCATCCCCGATCACCAGCAGGAGCTCATCTTCGAAGCCTTCCGCCAGGCCGACGGCAGCACGCACCGCAAGTACGGCGGCACGGGCCTGGGCCTGTCGATCTCGCGCGACCTGGCGCGGCTGCTGGGTGGCGACATCACCGTGCAGAGCACGATGGGCCAGGGCAGTACCTTCACGCTCACGCTGCCGCTCACCTATGCGGCCCCGAACGAGGCTGGCGCCGAGCTGGCTGCCGTCGCGCCGCTGCCGGTGCAACGCGTGCAGGCCAGGCCGGCCGCGCCGACCCCGGCGCCCCGGCGAGAAGCCGCCCGCCCCGATCCGCACCATCACGATCCACGACGACCGCGACCAGCTCGCCGACAGGTCGAGAGTCATCCTGGTGATCGAGGACGACCACCGCTTCGCCAGCATCCTGCGCGACCTGGCGCGCGAGATGGACTTCCAGTGCATCGTGACGCACACGGCCAGCGACGGCCTCGAGGCGGCCCTTCACTACCGGCCGAGCGCGATCCTGCTCGATGTCAACCTGCCGGATCATTCGGGCCTGGGCGTGCTCGACCAGCTCAAGCGCAATTCGCTCACCCGCCACATCCCCGTCCACGTCGTCTCGGTGGCCGACTATGCGCACGAGGCGCTCGAGCTCGGCGCGATCGGCTATGCATTGAAGCCCGTCAAGCGCGAGCAGCTGGTCGAGGCCTTCCACAAGCTCGCCGCCAAGCTCTCGCAGGGCATGCGCCATGTGCTGGTGGTGGAGGACGACGCCCGCCAGCGCGAGAGCATCCGGCTGCTGCTCGCCAACCGCGAGGTGGAGATCATCGACGTGCCCACCGCCGGCGCGGCGCTGGCCGAGCTGCAGGCGCGCACCTTCGACTGCATGGTCATGGACCTGAACCTGCCGGACCTGAGCGGCTACGAGCTGCTCGAGCGCATGGCCGAGCAAGGCGACGTGGCCTTCCCGCCGGTGATCGTCTACACCGGCCGCTCGCTCACCCGCGACGAGGAGCAGCGGCTGCGGCGCTTCTCGCGCTCGATCATCATCAAGGACGCCCGCTCGCCCGAGCGCCTGCTCGATGAGGTGACGCTGTTCCTGCACCAGGTGGAATCGGACCTGCCCGAGGAGAGCCAGCGCATCCTCAAGACCGCCCGGGCCCGCGAGTCGAGCTTCGAAGGCCGCCGCATCCTGGTGGTGGAAGACGACGCGCGCAACATCTTCGCGCTGGCGAGCATCTTCGAGCCCAAGGGCGCCGAGGTGGCGATCGCGCGCAACGGCCGCGAGGCCCTGCAGGCGCTCGAGAAGGGCGGCACGAACGGCAGCGCGGTGGACCTCGTGCTGATGGACATCATGATGCCGGAGATGGACGGGCTGACCGCGATGCGAGAGATCCGCAAGCGTCCCGAATGGCGCAAGCTGCCGATCATCGCGCTGACCGCCAAGGCGATGAAGGACGACCAGGAGAAGTGCCTCGCGGCCGGCGCCAACGACTACATCGCCAAGCCGCTCGACGTGGAAAAGCTGCTGTCGCTCACGCGGGTGTGGATGCCGAAGTGAGACCTGCAGCGCCACGTGCTCGTCGAGCGAGGGGCTGACATGACGTCAGGAGATTTCGACATCGAGCTGCAGCTCCTCATGGATGCGATCTACCTGAAGTACCACTACGACTTCAGGGGCTACGCACTGGCCTCGCTCAAGCGCCGGCTGCGCACGGCGATGGATCGCTTCGGCTGCGAGACCCTGTCGCAGGTGCAGGACCGTGTCCTGCGAGACCCGGCATTGTTTCGCAAGCTGCTCGACTTCATGACGGTGCAGGTGAGCGAGATGTTCCGCGACCCGAGCTACTTCCACGCGCTGCGCGAGGTGGTGGTGCCCATGCTGCGCACCTACCCTTCCATCAAGGTCTGGGTTGCGGGCTGCAGCACGGGCGAGGAGGTCTACTCGCTCGCCATCCTGCTCAAGGAAGAGGGCCTGCTCGCTCGCACGCTGATCTATGCGACCGACATCAACACCGAGGCGCTGGAGAAGGCCGAAGCAGGCGTCTACGACATCGATCGCATCGCAGGATTCACGCAGAACCACCGCGGCTCGGGCGCGCACAGCTCGCTCTCGGAGCACTACACCGCGGCGTACGGCCGGGCCGTGTTCGACAAGTCGCTCAAGAACAACATCGTCTTCTCGGACCACAGCCTCGCCACCGACAGTGTCTTTGCCGAGGTGCAGCTTGTGTCCTGCCGCAACGTCCTCATCTACTTCAACCGAAAGCTGCAGGATCGGGCACTGGGCCTGTTCCGCGAATCGCTGTGCCGCAAGGGCTTCCTCGGCATCGGCTCGAAGGAGAGCCTGCGCTTTTCCGCCCATGCCGACGGCTTCGAGGAGCTGGTGCGAGAGGATCGGATCTACCGCAAGAGGAGCGAGACGTGAGCCACGCTGCGACGCCTGATCGACCTGTCGATGCGATTGCGCTGGGCGCTTCCGCCGGTGGCGTCGAGGCGCTCATGGCGCTGCTGGCCGCATTGCCGAGCGGGCTGCGCGCCTCGGTTTTCGTCGTGCTGCACCTGCCGCGCGGCCGTCACAGCCTGCTGGTGGAGATCTTCGCGCCGCGCTGCGCCCTGCCGGTGCGGGAGGCCGGGGACAAGGAGCCCGTGGCAGCGGGCGTGGTGTACGTCGCCCCGCCCGACTACCACCTGCTGCTCGACAGTGGCGACGAGCAGCCGATGATGTGCCTGTCGGTCGACGAGCCCGTGTACCACTCCCGGCCCTCGATCGACGTGCTCTTCGAATCGGCCGCGGAGGTCTATCGCGAGCGGCTGATGGGCATCATCCTCACCGGGGGCAACCCCGATGGCGCTGCGGGGTTGCTGGCGGTGCAGCGTGCAGGGGGAATCACCGTGGTACAGCAGCCCGACACCGCCCTGGTGCCGGTGATGCCGGCCTCGGCATTGCAACGCGTGGCCGCGGACCACGTGCTTCCGCTCGCCGGCATTGCCAGCCTGCTGGCATCGATCGGCCACTCCAGTGTTCCACGGCGCTAAGCGCGCCACCGACGAGGCATGAACCAAACAGACGCCATGAACGCACCCAGAGACAAGATCAAGTGCCTGCTGGTCGATGACCTGGAGGAGAACCTCATTGCGCTTGCGGCACTCTTGCGTCGCGACGACGTCGAAGTGCTGCTGGCGCGCTCCGGCGCCGAGGCGCTGGAGCTGCTGCTCGAGCACGAAGTGGCGCTCGCACTGGTGGACGTGCAGATGCCGGAGATGGACGGCTTCGAGCTGGCCGAGCTCGTGCGCGGAAGCTCGCGCACGAGCCACGTGCCGCTGATCTTCATCACCGCGGGCGGTCGCGATTCGCACCGCATGTTCAAGGGCTACGAGCTCGGCGCGGTGGACTATCTCTACAAGCCCATCGACGCCAAGGTCCTGATCAACAAGGCGAGCGTCTTCTTCCAGCTCGAGCGCCAGAAGCTGCAGCTCGCGCGCGACCTCGAGGAGCGCACCGAGACCTTGCGCCTGCACGAGATGTTCACCGCGGTGCTGGGTCACGACCTGCGCACGCCGCTGAGCTCGATCGTGGTCGGTGCGCAGCTCTTGCAGCGCTTCTCGAAGGACGAGATGGTCCACACGACGGCAGGCCGCATGCTGACGAGCGCGCGCTGGATGAGCCGCATGATCGCCAACATGCTCGACCTGTCGAGGACACGGCTGGCGGGCGGCCTTCCGCTCACGCGCGAGGTGGTGGACCTCTCGCTGCTGCTCGATCGGGTGATGGTCGAGCTCAAGCCCGCGCATCCGGACCGCCGCGTCGAGCTGCGCCGCCATGGCGACCTGCGCGGCGAATGGGATCCCGACCGGCTGACGCAGGTGCTCTCCAACCTGGTCGGCAATGCGCTCAAGCATGGCGACAACTCAGCGCCTGTGGACATCGAGCTCGACGGCTCGCGAGACGCAGAGGTCGTCTTCAGCGTGAGCAATCTCGGCACCATGCCCGCCATCGTGCTGGCCCATGTGTTCGACCCGTTCCGCACCGGGGTCGAAAAGCCGGGGCGCACCGACGGCCTGGGGCTGGGCATGTACATTGCCAAGCAGATCGTCGAGGCTCACCAGGGTCGCATCGCGTGCGAATCGGGGCAGGACAACCGCACCGTCGTGCGCGTGGAGCTGCCTCGCGGGCAGCTCTACACCGATGGCGCGAACGGCGACTGAGCCTCCCGCAAGAGGAGCAAGCCATGTTGCAAGACTCACCCATGTACGCCTACATCCCGGCAAAGGATGTCGCACGTGCCCGCCGGTTCTACGAAGAGAAGATCGGCTTCAAGCCCAAGCAGGAGCTGCCCGACGGCGTGGTCTACGAATTCGCCAAAGGGACCGCGTGTTTTCTCTACCTGACGCCGAACGCGGGGACCTCGCAGGCGAGCCAGGCGTTCTGGCAGGTGGAGGACATCGAGCGCGAGGTGGCGGAGCTGAAGTCGCGCGGGGTGGTGTTCGAGGACTACGACATGGAGGGCAAGGATGCCAAGGGCATCGTCAATGCCGGTGGCGCGAGGGCGGCGTGGTTCAAGGACAGTGAGGGGAACATCATGGCGGTGATTCAGGGGGTCTAGCGTCAGGGGACCAGCGTCATCCCCGCTGACTTCGCTGCGCCTGCATCGAAGGTCATCGTCGCGCCACATCCTGCCCCATGCGCGATTCGCTCGATCAGGCAGTCGGCAAAGTCGGCCCCCCCTTCCTTGAAGCGGCGCTGCGCCCGTGTCACCTGATCCGCCCGGTCCACGATGAGCTCCTTGCTTCGCAGCAGCAGTTCGATCGCCGCTGCGATCTGCTCGCGATCGAGGCCGTAGCAAGAACCCAGGACCCAGACCAGCTCGACGATCGCCACCAAGGGAATAAAGCCCGGCTCATCGGTCGTCAGCCGCTCGATCAGCCGTGTCGCCTTGGGTGACTGCTTCGGATCGTCCTGCATGATGTAGCGCACGAGGACATTCGTATCGAGGCCGATCATCGGCCCGAACCCGCGCGTGCGATGGCCTCGTTCATTTCCTCGATCGAGACACGCCGGTCTGGCTTGCCGAACATGCCCTTGAGGTCACGCACGGATCGGGTGGCGGGCACGATCTCGAATCGGCCCGGCTCGATCTCGACGAACTCGACGCGATCGCCGGCTTCGACGTTGAGTGATTGCCGGACGTCGGCGGGAATCGTGATCTGGCCTTTGCTGCTGAGTGTGGCGGTGGACATGATGTGCCTCCAGGTTCCTTACCTGATTGTAAGGCGCTCGGGCAAGTGCACGTCCGGCACCCTCTCATGCGTGATCCTGCGCTGCCGGCTCACCCAGCCAGCACCTCCGCCAAAGTCTTGCGCAGCCACGCATTCCCCGCATCAGCATGGAAGCGTTCATGCCAGTGCTGCTTCACCGCGAACGCGGGCAGGCTCACCGGCGGCTCGAAGGCCCGCACGCTCTCCTGCTGCGCCAGGGCTTCGCCCAGGCGGCGCGGCACGATCACCAGCAGCTCGGTGCTCGCCACCAGCCGCGCCACGCCCAGGAAGCTCGGCACCACCAGCGCGATCCGGCGCGTGTAGCCCTTCTGCGTGAGCACCTTGTCCACGATGGCGTGGCCGGTGCCCGAGGTCGTCACCATGATGTGCCCTTCAGCCAGGAAGGCCTGCTTGCCCGGCTTGCCCTGCACGCGCGGATGATTCTTCGATGCGAGGCAGACGAAGTCCTGCTGGAACAGCGTCTGCTGGTAGAAGCCCGCCTCCAGGTGCGGCATGAAGCCGACCGCCAGGTCGATCTCGCCCGACTCGAGCCGCCGGGGCGTGTCGGTGGAGATGTGCTCGGCCTCGATCACCACCCCGGGCGCGGCGCGCCGCAGGTGGTTGACCAGCATGGGCAGCACGACGATCTCGCTGATGTCGGTCATGCAGATGCGAAACCGCCGTTCTGCAGTGGCCGGATCGAAGGCATGGCGCTTGCCGGCCAGTGCGGCCAGGCCCTCCACGGAGGCCAGCACCTCGGGGTAGATCTGCTCGTGCATACGGCGTGGGCTCCATGCCGCGCGAGGTGCGGCAGAACAAGGGGTCGCCGAAGTGGCGCCGCAGCTTGCCGAGGCAGGCGCTGGCGTTGGCCTGCGCCATCGACAGCCGCTGCGCCGCCAGCGACACGCTCTGGGTCTTGTAGACCTCGATGAAGACATTGAGCCAATCGATATCCAGCTTCGCCATGGCCCCGCACCTCTATCGCAAAACGAGATTCCAGCTATATCACGATCCGCCTTTACGCAATAGAGCCTGGCGCCGATATTGAAGAGCACACACAGGAGACATCGACATGAGCCCCAGCACCCAAGCGCTTCCCATCCTCGTCGCCGGCGGCGGCATCGGCGGCCTGGCCGCCGCCCTGGCGCTGACGCGGCAGGGTTTCGCCGTCAAGGTGCTGGAGCAGGCGGCGCAGCTCGGCGAGATCGGCGCCGGCATCCAGCTCGGCCCCAATGCCTTCTCGGCCTTCGACGCGCTCGGCATCGGCGAGAGGGCGCGCAGCCGCGCGGTCTACACCGACGAGATGGTGATGCACGACGCGCTCGACGAGACCCTGGTCGCCCGCATCCCGACCGGCGAGGCCTTTCGCGAGCGCTTCGGCAACCCGTACGCGGTGATCCATCGCGCCGACGTGCACAAGTCGCTGCTCGAGGGCGCGCAGGAGTCCGAGCGCATCGAGGTGGCCACCTCCACCACGGTGCAGCGCGTCGAGCAGGACGATGAACGGCGTCACCGTGATCGACACCGCCGGCCGCCGCGCACCGCGGCGCAGCCCTGATCGGCGCCGATGGCGTCAAGTCGGCGGTGCGGCGGCAATACGTCGGCGACGAGGCAAGGGTCTCGGGCCACGTGGTCTATCGCGCCGTGGTGGACAGGAAGGACTTCCCCGCCGACCTGCAATGGAACGCCGCCAGCATCTGGGTCGGCCCCAACTGCCACCTCGTGCATTACCCGCTGCGCGGCGGCGAGCAGTACAACGTCGTGGTGACCTTCCACAGCCGCGAGAAGGAAGAGTGGAGCGTGCGCGAAGGCAGCCGCGAGGAAGTGCAAAGCTACTTCGAAGGCATCTGCGCCAAGGCGCGCCAGCTCATCGACCTGCCCAAGGACTGGAAGCGCTGGGCCACCGCCGACCGCGAGCCCATCGGCCAGTGGACCTTCGGCCGCGCCACGCTGCTCGGCGACGCCGCGCACCCGACGCTGCAGTACCTCGCCCAGGGCGCCTGCATGGCGATGGAAGACGCGGTGACGCTCGGCGAGGCGCTGCGCGTCACGGGCAGGGACTTTCCCCGCGCCTTCGAGCTCTACCAGCGCTCGCGCATCGCCCGCACCGCCCGCGTCGTGCTGTCGGCGCGCGAGATGGGCCGCATCTTCCACGCCAAGGGCGTCGAGCGGCTGGTCCGCAACGAGCTGTGGAAGGGCCGCACGCCCGAGCGCTTCTACGACTGCGATGGAATGGCTCTACGGCTGGAACGCGCGAGACCTGCCTCGCCCACTGAGCTCCGACACAACCAGCAAGGAGACCTGCGATGACCGACCCTCGGTCGCCTCGAAGACCTGCCCGCCGACTACGTCGAGGCCCTGCGCGAGCAGAACCTCGTGCCGCTGTGGCCCAGCCTGCGCGCCCTGCTGCCGCCGGACAAGCCGCGCCCCAACACACGCGCCACGCACTGGTCCTACCAGTCGCTGCGCCCGCTCCTGCTGCAGGCCGGCGAGCTCACGCCGATCGAGAAGGCCGAGCGCCGCGTGCTGGTGCTGGCCAACCCGGGCCACGGCCTGGAGAAGATGCAGGCCAGCGCCGCGATGTACCTCGGCATGCAGCTGCTGCTGCCCGGCGAGTGGGCCCCGGCGCATCGCCACACGCCCAACGCGGTGCGCATGATCGTCGAGGGCGAAGGCGCCTACACCACGGTCGACGGCGAGAAGTGCCCGATGAGCCGCGGCGACCTGGTCCTCACGCCCACCGGCCTGTGGCACGAGCACGGCCACGACGGCAGCGAGCCGGTGGTGTGGCTCGATGTGCTCGACCTGCCGCTGGTCTACTACATGGAGGCCTCGTACCACGTCGACGGCCCGCGGCAGGAGACGAAGCCCGGCCGCGGCGACCGCACGTACGCACGCGGCGGCCTGGTGCCGACCACCGTCTTCGAGCGCAGCCGCAAGGCCTATCCGATGCTGCGCTACCCTGGGCCGAGGCGCGTGCCGCGCTCGAGGCATTGGCCGCCGACCAGCCCGAGCTCGAAGCGGTGCAGCTCACCTACACCAATCCGGAAACCGGCGGCGATGTGCAGAACATCCTCGGCTACTACGCCCTCATGCTGCGGCCAGGGCAGACGCTGAAGCTGCCGGTGCGCTCGCCCGCGATGGTGTTCCACCTGATCGAAGGCCAGGCGCAGGTCAGCGTCGAAGAGCAGCGCTTCACGCTCGCCGAAGCCGACACCTGCTGCGCGCCGGGCTTCGCCGGCGTGAGCCTGACCAATGCCTCGTCCACATCGCCCGCCTTCTTCTTCATCGCCGACGAGACGCCGCTGCACAGGAAGCTCGGCGTGTTCGAGAACCGCGGCTGAATCACTTCAAGGAGACCTTCATGACCAAGCCAACTATCTCTGGACCCCGCCCCCCGTGCCTTCCCTGCCGGTGCGCGGGGAGGACAAGCGCCTGCCTGTCCAGCGCCTCTTCTTCGTCGGCCGCAACTACCACGCGCATGCCGTCGAGATGGGCAAGCCGGTGGACAAGACCGCCGAGCGGCCCTTCTACTTCACCAAGTCGCCCTCGACGCTGGTGGAAAGCGGCGCCACCGTCGCCTATCCGCCCGAGACCGGCAACTACCACCACGAGATGGAGCTGGTCGTCGCGATCGGCAAGCCGGGCTTCCGCGTCACCGAGTCCGACGCGCACCAGCTCGTCTACGGCTATGCCTGCGGGCTGGACATGACGCGCCGCGACCTGCAGCTCGCCGCGCGCGACAAGGGCCGCCCCTGGGACCTGGGCAAGGACCTGGAGCAGTCGTCGGTGGTGTCGGAGGTGGTGCCCATGCCCGGCGTGGTGCTCGAGAAGGGCGCGCTCGAGATGACGGTCAACGGCCAGCCACGGCAGAAATCCGACCTCGGCATGCTGATCTGGAACATCCGCGAGCTGATCGCCGACCTGTCGAAGTTCTATCACCTGCAGCCCGGCGACCTGATCTTCACCGGCACGCCCGAGGGCGTCGGTGCGGTGGTCGCGGGGGACCGCATCGACGGCCGGATCGAAGGCATCGGCGAGATCGTCCTGAACATTGGCCCGGCCGAATAGGCACCTTGCCGCATCACATCCACTACAGAGACTTGAAGGAGACATCGACATGACCCGCATCCCCGCCCTGCTGCTCGGCGCGACCGCCGCCCTCGCCGCTCCCTTCGCCTTTGCCGCCGACGCCTTTCCCGAGCAAGCCCGTCACGCTGATCACCGCCTTCGCGCCCGGCAGCGGTCCCGACGCCGTGCTGCGCCTCGTCGCGGAAAAGCTCGGCAAGACCTGGGGCCAGCGGGTGCTGGTCGAGAACCGGCCCGGCGGCGGCGGCTTCATCGCGATCGACGCGGCCAAGCGCGCCGCGCCCGACGGCTACACGCTGCTGCAGCTCGACAGCGAGCACTTGTCCGCGATGCCGCTGCTGTACAAGTCGCGCGGCTTCGAGACGCTCAAGACCTTCGAGCCGGTGGCGGCGCTGTTTCGCACTCCCTTCCTCGTCGCGGTGCCGACCGACTCGAAGTGGAAGTCGATGGGCGACCTGCTCGGCGCGGCCAAGGCGAGCCCCGGCAAGGTGACTTACGGCTCCTGGGGCGTCGGCAGCCCGGGCCACCTCGGCGCCGAGCAGATCGAGACGGTCACCGGCGTGTCGATGCAGCACGTGCCGTATCGCGAGGTGTCGCAGCTCTACACCTCCGTGGGCGCGGGCGATGTCAACTGGAGCTTCGCGACCATCCCTTCCAGCCAGGGCGCGTACAAGGCGGGCAAGCTGCGCTACATCGCGGTGGCCGCGCCCAAGCGCATTCCTCAGATGCCCGAGGTGCCCACGGTGGCCGAAGCGGGCGGGCCGGCTGGCCTGGACGTGAACTCCTTCGTCGTGCTGGTGGCGCCCCGCGGCCTGCCGGAGGCAGTGCGCACCAAGATCAATGCCGACGTGCAGAAGGCCATCGGCGAAGCGGATGTGAAAGCCCGCTTCGACACCTTCGCCTTCGAGCCGATCGCCTGGTCGCCGCAGGAGATCACCCAGCAGGCGGGGACGAAGTCGCAGGTCTATGCGGAGCTGGTGAAGCGCAAGAACATCAGCCTGGAGTGAGGAGCTGATCGGCGACTCGGCGCCGGCGCAACTCGCGGCGGGCCACTGCTGCGCGCCCGTGCAGCAAGCGGATCAGACATCCGACATGATCGGCGCGCACCAGGTAGAACACGCAGGTGCGGATAGACGAGTGAGTGCCCAGCAGCGCGACCCGGCAGGTTCAGCTCGTGTGACGTAGCGCGGCGAGCCGATGGACGCGGTGACGCGCCGATCTGGTCGTCGGCCGCTTGCAGTGCGTCGATGAAGCCAAGCTGGCCGACGCTGGCACCGGCGTCGGCCAGGTAGTGATCACAGCGCCTCGTCCACGTCGCGGAATGCCTGGTCGCGGTGGGATGACGGGCTTGGGTAGCGTCCCGCTCGGCCGCGCCAGCGCCGGTTGGCAGCCTTGCCTGATGCCTCGGCACCCGCGCTCGGCCGCACCGCGCTGAGCCGCTTGGCACGCAGCGCAGCGCAACTAGGCTGCATCCGCCGGTCGCTCCAGGTGTCGACGCGGCGCCAGCACAGAGCGGTTCGCGCAGGTGCTGGTGCTCTTGCTCGCTTGCGGATCAGTCTCGCGCACGTATTCGCTGCTGGTCCCGTAGCCGCGCTCTGCCACCTGCTCGTCGACGAAGGCCTTCATGGTGTCGGGCAGCGAGATGTTCATGGTGCTCATGCCGGGAGCTTGGCAGTCTGCCAATTTCCGCAAGGCATGGCGCCGCTCCGGAGTGAGGCACGGTCATCGAAGCCGCGGATCCGGATCAGCGCGGCGGCGAAGCCTCGACCGAATCGCCGAGTACCATGCCGCCAGCTTGGCAATGTCATCGTCCGATAGCGGCTTGGCGATCACCGCCATCACCTCGTGCTTGCGCGCCCCGCTGCGAAAGGCCTTCAACTGCGCGCTGAGGTAGGTGGCCGGCTGCCCCGCGAGGTGGGGCGTGTCGGGCGCGGTGGACACGCCCGCCGGCCCGTGGCACACGACGCAGGCCGCCGCCTTCGCGCGGCCCTCGGCGATCTCGTCGGCCATGGCCGGTGAGGCAGGCAGCGCCCGCAGCCATGGCGACGAGCAAGGCAGCATCAGCGCCTGCCGCTTCAAGGCGCATAGGTGATGCGATACAGCGCCCCCGCGAAGTCATCGCTGACCAGCAGCGAGCCATCCTTCATCACCGCCACGTCGACCGGCCGGCCGCGATAGAGGCCGGTCTCGCTGTCGAGGAAGCCGTCGAGGAACACCTCGGTCTTGTCGGCCGTGCCGTCGGACTTGAGGCTCGTGAACATCACGCGTGCGCCGATCGGCTTGGTGCGGTTCCAGGAGCCGTGCTGCGCCGAGAACAGGCCGCCCTGGTACTTCTGCGGGAACATCTTGCCGGTGTAGAACACCAGGCCCAGGTCGGCGGCGTGCGCGTCCATCAGCACCTGCGGCTCGGTGATGTTGCCGGGCAGCGGGTCCTTGTCGTAGCCCTCGTCGGTGATGCGGGTCTTGCCCTGCTTCCACGGATAGCCGAAGAACTGGCCGGCCTTGGTCGCGCGGTTGATCTCGCCGTGGGGGATGTCGTCGCCCATGCCGTCGGTCTGGTTGTCGGTGAACCAGAGGCTCTTGTCCTTCGGGTTGAACTCCAGCCCGACCGAGTTGCGGATGCCGGTGGCGTAGACCTCGCGCTTGGCGCCGGTGAACGGGTCCATGCGCACGATGCCGCCGATGCCGACCTTGTTGAACAGCTCGATCTTGTTGCGCGGCTGCACGTTGTAGGGCTGGCCGAGGGTGATGTAGACCATGTTGTCGGGCCCCACCTTGCAGGTGCGCGCATGGTGGTTGAACGACTCCTCCTCCGGCGGGATCAGCTTGCCCTGCGGCACCACCTCGATCACCGCCACGTCGCCGCCCTCGTAGAAGAACTCGGCCGCCGGGAAGTTGAGCACGCGGTTGTGCTCGACCACCACCAGGAAGCCGTCCTTGGTCCAGCACACGCCGTTGGGCACGTGGAACTTGGCCGAGGGCGCGAAGGGCTTCACCTCGGTGGCCACGTCGCCGCTGTTGCGGTTGGTGACGGCCCACACGGTGTTCTTGCGCGTGCCCACGAACAGCATGTTGGTGCTGGGCGCAACCGCCATGTGGCGCGCATCGGGCACGACGGCATAGAGATCGATCTTGAAGCCCGGCGGCAACTTCACGCGCTTGAGGTTCTCGCGGATCGCGGCCGCGTTCTTGCCCTCCTGTGGTATCGGCGGCATGCTCGGGTCCACCCCCGAGAGCTTCATCTGCTTGAGGTTCTCGATGTTCGGGGCCTGGGCCTGCGCATTGCCGGCCACGAGCAAGGCCATGGCGGCTGTCAGGGTGCCCAGCGCGAACGAAGAGGTCTTCTTCATGCTTGTCTCCTGGTCGGTTGGCGGTCTTCTTGCAACGGCGCACGCGGCGCCAAGGGACATCGTACGCAATGCCTGTACCACCCGAAAAAGGGCGGCCTCCCCACCTCTTCGGACACGCTTGTGTGAAAGCGCGTAACAGGAGCTGCGGCTTCTGTTCAGAAACGGCGCAGTCGTGCAGCCGCCGGCGGCTCACTTGCCGTCTTGCATCACCACCTCGATGCGGCGACGCAGGCGTGCGGCTTCCTCGCCGTCGCCCGCCTGCTCGGCCAGCCGCGCCTGCACGAGCAGCCAAGCCGCCAGGGGCCGGCGCCAGCCTTGCTGCGATGCGGCGTCGACCGCCAGCGCGATCGCCTGGGGACTCGCGCGACCGGCCTGGAACAGCACGCCCGCGGCGACCAGGCGCGAGAGCGGATCGTCGATCGCTCGCAGGGCAGCAGCACCGCCATCGGCTGCCACGGCAGGCGCGGCCGCCGCGCGCTGTGCCTGCGGCAGCAGTTCGATGTCTTGCGGCGACACGCTGCCTCGCAGGTAGTCGGCGTAGGCGCGTTCGGCGCGCGCGGCATCCGCACGCAGCTTCTCGAAGTCTTCGCAGGGCTCGAACACGAGGCTGGCCACGCGCGCGGCGCAGCGCTTGAGCTCTGCGCGTGCCAGCAGGTCGACGCGGCCGGTGCGCGCGAGTTCGCTGCGCGCCTTGTCGAACTCCTGGGCCTCGGTGCGCGTATCGCCCACGAGCCAGGCGTGCACCGAGCGCTCCATCGCATCGTGTGCGTTCATCTGCCAATCCGGCTGCGGCTTGCCGGCGCAGGCAGCGAGCCCGGTGAGCAGCGTGACGAGCAAGGCGCGGCTCATGGTGCTCATGGCAGCTTGATCTCCGTGTCGCGCGCGAACGGCCACTTGCGGTTCACCTCGTTGATCAATGAATCGATCTTGCGCAGGCTGGTCTCGACCTCGCCGCGCAGCGCATCGAGGTCGGTGGTCGCTGCGCGCGCGTTGCCGGCAATGCCCTTGGCCTCCTCGAGCACCCCATCGAGCCTGGTCAAGGTGTTGCGCGCGTCGCCGAGCAGCGCATTGAGCTGCACTGCCGCCGCGCGGGTCTCGCGCATCACGCCCTCGGGTCCGAAGACCTGGGCGTCGGCACGGCCGACCATGCCGTCGATGCGCGACAGCAGCGCCTGCATCCGGTCGAGCACCACCGCGGGCTTCTGCGCGTCGGCCTCGTTGCCGAACAGCGCACCGATCGCGCCGCCCGGGCCCTTGGCCTTGTCGGTGATGGCCTGCAGGTTGGCCAGGCTCGTGCCCAGCGGCGACTCGGGCCCGGTCATCGTGGTCAGGTTCTGCGCCAGCTCGCGCGCCGCCGACAGCAGGCGCGGAATCTCGGCGGAGGCGTCGCCGATCAGCACCTGGCGCTCGGCTCCATCGGGCAATGGCGGGTCGGTGAGGATGCCGCTGTAGGCCCGCAGGCTGGTGTTGCCGACGATGCCGCGCACGAGGGTGAACACGCTCGACTGCCTGAGCCAGTGCGCGTCCTTCTGCGCCACGTCGACCAGGATGCGCGCGTTGCCCTCGGGCCCCAGCTCGACCCGACGCACCCGGCCGATCGGAAAGCCCGAGAAGGTGAGGTCCATGCCGACCGTCACGCCCTCGGAGTCCTCGGCGACCAGCACCAGGCGCTGGGTGACCTCGAAGGCGCCGCGCGCATGCAGCACGTAGAGCACGGCGCCGACCACGAGCACCAGCATCAGCAGGAGCAGCATTGCCGCCTTGAGCTCGACGTTGGCAGGCTGTGGCAGTGGCTGTGGTGGTGGCGGCGGAGCGCTGGCTTTGTCCGTCATGGAGGTCATGTCAGTAGTAGTTGCCGATGAGCGAAACGGCCTCGATGAGAAGGATCACCGCGAACAGGCGCACCAGCCCGCGCAATTCCGCACTCGCCCGCGAGCGCGCCAGCGGCAGGTCGTAGAGCACGGAGGCGATGGGAATCAGCGCCACGGCGAGGCCCAGCAGCAGGATCTTCAGCGAGAAGACCGTCGTGACCACCGGGCTGAACACCCGCCCGACCGTCCGCGTGTAGGGCTCGTAGCCCCAAGGCGTGAAGCCGTAGACCGCGAGGTAGGTGATCAGGAGCGCGACGACGCAGGCCACGGCGGCCAGCATGACCATGCAGAACACTCCCGTGACCGCGCGCGGCAGCACCTCGCGCCGCAAGGCATCGACACCCTGGCTCTTGGACGCCTCGAAGGAGCCACCCGAACGCAAGGCACCAATTTCCTGCGCATACGGCATGGTGCAGCGGACGGAGACGAACAGCGCCGTGGTGAGCGGGATCAGCTCGAGCACCAGCACGCGCACGACCATCTCCAGCGCATACCTCGACAAGCCATAGCTCACGGCCGTGACGACGACGATGCGCACGAGCACCACGCTGATGAGCGCCGACAGCAGGGCGAACCAGGGGATCAGCGGCGCGCACCCGAGCCAGACATGGCGGGCCAGGGCCGCGCGATCATCGCCCCGATAGGTGGCCGGCGTCAGTGCAAGAGCCAGCAGGACGCCGCCCAGGTGGATGATCCGCCACCAGCCCGCCAACCATTGGGCCGCGCCACGGGCGAGTGCTTGCGGAGCGGTGTGCGATGTCGCTGGCAGGGGCATGGCGGGGATCATAGAGCGCTCACCGCGGCCACGCCTCGGGGCCTCAGCGCAGGCGGTTGTCGTAGAGCCAGGGGCGCACCTTGAACGCCTTCACATGCACCGATTGCGCATGCATCGGGTTGATCAGGACGTTGTCCTCCTCAGGCACGATCACCGAGGGCACAGCGAGCAATGCGCTGCTGCCTGACTGCAGCCAGGCATCGCCCAGGTCCAGCGATACCTTGCCTTGCGGAATCGAATTCCAGCCCACAGGCAGTTCGGAGGCGGCGAACTTCCGCCGGGATTTCCAGACCTCGTCCGGCACCTCGATGCGAACCAGGATGCGGTTCAGCGGCAGGCCATCAGCGTTGAGGTGGACCACCGTTTCCAGGCAGGCCAGCGATACGGTGGTAGCCGCATACACGACCGGGCGGCCGGGCCTGTTCCAACGGCCGCCGGTCAACTCGGCCCCCTTGCCGCTCATGTCCTGCGCTTGGTATTCCCGCGTGTCCGTGGCGATCCGCCACAGCACCATGCTCACGAGTACGCGCCGCTTTGCATGCGGGCAACGAGATTGGAAACGAGGCCTTGACCGTCCGGCGTGTCCATCAGCTCGGCTGGACGCTGGCCGCCGAGCGCTGGCAGAGGCCGTTCGAGCCAGCGGGCAAGCCACTCGGCGGCGTTGAAGCCTTCGGGGTTGCCGGAATCCTCGACCATCGCCTGCACCTGGCCCACCAGTCGCGCCATGCCGAGCACCCGGGAGCTTTCGTCGATGGACAAGGGCTTGCCTTCTCGGACCTTGCGGTCGATGGTGGCGCGAGCGAGGCCGAGCATGAGGGCCAGTCTTTCCTTCGGCATCGCCATGCGCTTGGCCATCGCATCCACCACGGTGGCCGGAATGCCGCGCTTGACGAGCTCCACGCGCTCCATGGCGTCAGCCCGAAAGACCTGCACGAAATTCATCGTCGTGGCGGCCGCCTTGGTCGCCTTGCTTGCCGGCCGACCCTTGGTGGGAGTCACGGCCCTCGCGGTCGATTTGCCGCTCGGTGGGCGCTTGGGTCGTTCGATCGACGGCGATGCTGCGGCCATGTCTGCTCCAGTCGTTTGAGCGGATATTGTCGCTCAAATGAGCGCCGGACCTAAAGCAGCGTGACTCCGGGCAAGGTCAGCAGCGAGGTCTCGCGCATCACCTGGACGAAGTCCGTCCCACTCGCCGCGCGTTCCCTCGGTCGAGGAGATGGTGCGGCTGATGCGCAAGGCGGCAGAAGTCGTCCCGGCACCTCGCCTCTGGGTCAACCCGGACTGCGGCCTCAAGACACGCGGATGGCCGGAGACGCGCGCAGCGCTGCGCAACATGGTCGAGGCGGCGCGCAGCTTGCGCACGACGTGAAGCGCAGGCCCTCGGCCGAGCGCCTGGTGCGTCAGAAGCGGTAGCGCAGCCCCGCCCAGAAGCTGCGCGGCGCGCCGGGCGCGACGAACACCGCGTCGGCTTCATCGCCGGTGAACTGCGCCCGTCGGGCTGAACACCGTCTCGGCCAGCGCGCCGAAGGTCTCGTAGCGACGGTCGAACACGTTGTTGACCGTCGACGTAGAGCTCCCAGTCCTTCGCCGGCTTCCAGCTCGCGCGCAGGTTGAAGATCGCGTAGCCGGGGATGCTCAGGCTCGCTGCCTCGGGCTCCTCGCCGGGCTCCGGGTCTTCCAGCAGGCCGTCCTCGTTGCCCAGCACGCCGCGGCTCGGAGACGGCCAGCATGTCGCCGCCGACGCGTCCAGCCCTCGGCCGACGCGCCAGTCGGCCGAGAGCTTGAAGGTGTGGCGCGGCATGCCCGCGATGCGCGTGCCGGGCGTCACCGCCACGTTGCGCTCGCCCTGGCGCAACGTGGCCGTTGGCCTCGTAGGTGGCCTTCAGGTAGCTGTAGCCCATGCTCAGGTCGAGCGGCGCCGACGCGCATAGGTCGAGCTGCGCGTCGATGCCCTGGTTGCGCGTCTTCGGGAAGTTGGCGAAGAAGCCGAGCTGGCTGGTCGCATCGACGCTCTGGAACAGGATGTCGTCGCTTGTTGTCGGTGCGATAGGCCTCGATGGTGAAGCGCATGCCCGGCGCGAGCGGCCAGCGCAGGCCGACCTCGAAGGTGGTCGACTTCACCTGGTCGAGGAAGGGGTCGGACTGCAGCCCGGCCGGCAGGCGGCAAGGCTCTTCCGGGTCGGCGCAGCCGAGCTCGATCACGGTCGGCACGCGGGTGTTGCGCGCGATGTTCGCAAACAGCGTCGGCGCGGTCGTCGCCTCGCCGAGATGGTGCGGCGATGCCCAGCGCCGGGTTCACGCTGTTGTAGCTGAAGCGCTCGTGCGGATGCTCCTCGAACTCGTCGGTGTCGTCGTCGCGCGAGGTGAGCTCGTTGCTGACGCGCGAGTGGTTGTAGCGCACGGTGCCGGTGAGCCAGGTGCGCGGCGCGACCGTCCAGGTGTCGGTGGCATAGAGGCCGAAGCTGGTGGACTTGCCATCGACCTCGGCCGAGGTCTCGGCCTCGCTGCCCGCGGCCGCTGCACACCGCCGCGGGTGTCGTCGAAGAAGCCCGGCTGCTCGCTCTGGCGGAAGTCGACATCGGCCGTGTCCAACGTGGCGCCCACCTGCCACTGGTGCGCGCCCGCTCTCGCGCGCGTAGCTCAGGCCCGCGCCATAGCCGGTCTGGCGCGTGTGGGTGGTGTTGAAGACCGCGGTCTCGTCGCCGACCGGAGTCGTCGGCCACGTCGCCGTTGACGGTGTCGCGCTTGGTGTGGCGCACGTAGGCCAGCGCGGAGATCGAGCTCTGCGGCATCGAGCGCGTGCTGCAGGTTGAAGGAGAGCTGCTCGAGCCGGTTCTTCGTTTCGTCGGGGTGGGTGTAGATCGGCCTCGCGGCGGTTCTGCGTACAGGTCGGGCACGCGCTCGCCGTCGTCGCCGAAGGTGTAGGCCGGCACCAGGCCGTTGCCGACCAGCTTGCTCTTGCCGAGCAGCAGGCCCAGCGTCCAGCTCGGTCGTGCCGTCGTCGCGGCCGATCTTGCCGAGGAACTGGCCGAGGTCGCTGTCGGAGTGGTCGCGCCAGCCGTCTTCGGTGAAGCCGGTGGCGGCGACGTACTGGTGCCAGCCGTTCTCGCCGCTGCGGCCGTAGCTCAGGCTCAGCTTGCCGCGCCCGAAGCTGCCGCCCGAGAGCTCGCCGCGCAGGCCCGGCGCGCTGCGCCCGTCATAGGTGGTGTAGGCCAGTGCGCCGCCCAGCGAGTTGAGGCCGAAGGCGGGGTTGGCCCCGGGCACCAGCGAGATGCTGCGCACCGCGAACTCGGGGATCAGGTCGAAGTTGACGACATCGCCGAAGGGCTCGTTGATGCGCACGCCGTCGAGGTAGACCGACAGGCCCTGCCCGGCGCCCAGCAGCGGCGAGGCACGAAAGCCGCGGTAGGTCAGGTCGCCCTGGTAGGGGTTGCCCGTGATTTCATTGACCTGCACGCCGGGTACGCTGCGGTTGAGGTAGTCCACCAGGTTGAGCGACTTGCTCGCATCGATGCGCTCGCGCCGGATCACCTGGGTGCCGTAGGGCAGCCGGTCGCGGTCGATGCCCTGGCCGGGCAGTGGCGAGGTGCCGATCACGACCACCGGTTCGAGTTCGGCGGTGGGTGCGGCATCGGTGCCGGCCGGCTGGGCGACGGCGGGGCCGGCCAGGGCCAGCAAGGCCAGGCCGTGCGTGGAGACTCGCTGCATGGGGTCCTCCTCGGGTTCATCGGTTGCTTTTGGGAGGCATGCGCAATGAAGGGTCATCCACTTCTCTCCCCGGCGAAGGCGTCCCATGGCGTCCGTTGATTCTGGGCAGGCACCGTCGGCCTTGCCCACAGGAAAAATTCCTGAAGTGACCCCCACCCGCTCGGTGAATACCCCGATCGCGCCGATGGAGCTGCCCCGGCTGGTGATGCGCGGCGCGCTGGTGGTGGTGGTCGGTGCGCTCGCGATCGGTCTCGTGCTCGGCCTGTGGCGCGCGCACCGCGACATGGGCGACGAGCTGGACGGGGCCATCGCGCTGGCCCAGGTGAGCGCACTCCTGATCAACGCCTCGGCAACCAGCGACGCCGATCTGCTGCGGATGCTCGAGCGCACCGAATCATCGAGCGAGTTCCGGCATCTGCAGATCCGCGTCTCCGACAGCACGGGGCGCGCGCTGATCGAATCGCGCGACGAGCCGGTGGCCACGCCGCTCAAGCTCCTGATCGCCCTGAGTGATGCACTGGTCGCGCCACCGAGTTCGAAAAGCGTGAGCGTGAGCGTGCCGCGCCCGAGCGGCCCGCCATGGACCATGCAATGGATCGCCTCGCATGCGAGCGAGCAGCGCGAGGCGCTGACGCAGCTGGCCGAAGACATGGTCGAGCTGGCCGTGAGCGCCGCGCTGCTGCTGCTGGTGATGCGGTGGCACATCCGGCGCTCCTTCGACCAGCTCACGCCGCTCTTGTCCGCGATCCACCGTGCGGAGCGCGACGACCTCGATGCGATGCGCGAGCTGCCCCGCATGCGGATCCGCGAGCTGGAAGTGATCGCCTCTGCCTTGCGCAGGCTGGCCGCGGCGCTCATCAAGGCAGAGAGCCAGCGTCGCGTGCTCAGCGCGCAGGTACTCTCGCTGCAGGAAGACGAGCGCGCCCGCATCGCGCGCGACCTGCACGACGAGCTGGGCCAGGAGCTGACGGCCCTGAGCTTCGACGCCGCCTGGCTGCAGCGCCGCACGGCCAACGAGCCGGAGATCGCCTCGGTCGCGGCCGGGGTGGCCCGGCACTGCGCGCACATCCAGAAGGGCATCCGCTCCCTGCTGACACGGCTGCGACCGATGGGTGTCGAAAGCGATGCCGAAGGCTCGCAGCACCGCAGCGTGCAGCGCCTGCGCTCGCTGCTGGAAGCCCTGGTGCGAAGCTGGGCCGACCAGCCCGGCAGGCGCACGCGATTTCATTTCGACTTCACGACGCAGGGCCTCGCCGACGACGCGAGCCTGCCGCTGGAGACCATGCTCACGGTCTATCGCATCAGCCAGGAGGCCTTGACCAACGTGGCGCGTCATGCATCGGCCGAGGACGCCTGGCTGCGCGTGCGCATCGAGCGTGACGATCCGGAAGAAGAAGGCACCATCACCTGGACAGTGCGCGACAACGGCATCGGCCTGGACCTCGGCAATCCCCCGCTGCGCGGCAACGGGCTCGCGGGCCTGAAGGAGCGCGTCTGGGCGGCCGGCGGCAACCTGGAGATCGGCCCATTGCACGACCCCCATGGCCCGCAGCCCGGGTTGCAGCTTCATGCACAGTGGCGCTTCACGCTCGAGCCTGCCGAAGATCCGCAGCAGCCATCGACATGACAGCACCGCATCAGCCACCCCCGTTGCGCGTGGCCCTCGCCGACGACCACGCGGTCGTCCGCGCAGGCTATCGCCGGCTGCTGGAGCTCGAGACGGACATCGCCGTGGTAGCCGAGTACGACAACGCCGAGACCACCTACAGCGCGCTGACCGCCACCGAGGCCAGTGCCATCGACCTGCTGATCCTCGACCTCTCGATGCCCGGCCGAAGCGGCCTGGAGCTGCTGCGCCGCCTCGCGCTGCGCAGGCCCGAACTGCGCGTGCTGATCTTCACGATGCACGACAGCCCGGCGATGGTCGACCAATGCCTGCGCGCCGGCGCGATCGGCTTCGTCACCAAGACCAGCGCGCCCGAGGTGCTCGTCGATGCGGTGCTGCGCGCGGCACGCGGCAAGCTCGCCATGTCGCCCGATGTCGAGGAGCTGGCCGGTGCCGCGGCGCCGGAAGGCGCACCGCACACGCGCCTGTCGCATCGCGAGTTCGACATCCTCCAGCAGCTCCTCGCCGGACGCAGCGTCGAGGAGATCGCGCAGACGCTGAAGCTCAGCCTGAAGACGGTGGCGAACTACCAGACGCACATCAGGCAGACGCTGGGCGTGAGCAATGGCGTCGGCCTCATGAACTACGCCCGTGAACATCGCTTGCTGGAACGATGACCGCCTTTGGCCGCATGCGCCACCCAACCCCGGCCGGCTCCCTTGCGGCGTCGAACCTAGCGCCTATCATGCCGGCATGAAAACGACGTACATCCTTGCGGCCATTCTCGCCAGCAGCGTAGTGGGCTCGATAGCCGGTGGCCGTGCCATGAAGACCAGCCTTGCGGTGATATCCGGGGTGCTTGCACTCTACGGGCTGGTTCGAATACTGGGGTGAGACCTCGGGCTCGCTCCCCAGCTCGGGCGGTACCACCATGTCACACGAGCCTTCCCATGAACATGAGCACGACGAGCATGCCGAGCACAGTGAACTCGGCGAGATGGAGCTGCGGGTACGCGCTCTTCAAACCGTGCTCGAGCAGAAGGGCTATGTCGAATCGGCCGCGCTGGATGCGCTGATCGACACCTATCAGACGAAGGTCGGGCCGCGAAACGGCGCCCGCGTGGTGGCCAAGGCCTGGGTCGATCCGGGCTTTCGCCAATGGCTGCTCGAGGACGCCACCGCCGCCATCGCCTCGCTCGGATACACCGGACGCCAGGGCGAGTACATGGTCGCCGTCGAGAACACCGAGGAGCGACACCACATGGTCGTCTGCACGCTGTGCAGCTGCTACCCCTGGCCGGTGCTCGGCCTGCCGCCGACCTGGTACAAGAGCGCGCCCTACCGCTCGCGCGCGGTGAAAGATCCGCGCGGCGTGCTGGCCGACTTCGGCATCACGCTGCCCGACTCGACCGAGGTCCGCGTGCTGGACTCGACGTCCGAGGTGCGCTATCTCGTCATTCCACGGCGTCCACCGGCTACAGGGCATCTCGGCGAGGAGCAATTGGCGGCCCTGGTGACGCGCGACTCGATGATCGGCACCGGCCTGCCGAAGGCACCGGATCCAAGGCCATGAGCTATCTGTCGCACGCCGACCTGGGTGGACGCAGCGGCCATGGCCGCGTCGTTCCCGAGCCGGAAGGCGAGTTGTTCCATGCCGCCTGGGAGCCCCGGGTCCTGGCGCTGACCCTGGCCATGGGAGCGACCGGCGAGTGGAACATCGACATGAGCCGCAGCGCGCGAGAAACGCTGCCCGACTACGCCGCCCTCACCTACTACGAGATCTGGTTCAAGGCGCTGCAGAAGTTGCTGATCGAGCGCGACCTCGTGCGGGAAGACGAAATCGAGGCAGGCCGCCAGCTCCATCCACCGCGACAGCTGGCAAAGGTGCTGCACGCGGCAGATGTCGCGAAGGTCCTGGCGAAGGGTGCGCCCACCGCTCGTGCTGCATCGACGCCGCCCGGCTTCGCAGCGGGGGATCGGGTTCGCATGCGCGAGGCCCAGGTGCAGCACCACACACGCTTGCCCGCGTATGCGAGGGGAAGGCTCGGCACGATCGAGCGAGTTCTCGGCGTGCACGTGTTTGCGGATACCCACGCGCAAGGGCTCGGCGAGCAGGCGCAGTGGCTCTATACGGTGGTGTTCGATGCACGCGAGTTGTGGGGGCCGGATGCCGACGCAGGGCTTGCCGTTTCCATCGATGCGTGGGAACCGTACCTGGAGCGGCTGGCGTGAACCCGTCGTCCAGGCTCTTGCCCGGGCAGCCCGGCGACGAAGACGGCCCGGTTTTTCGCGCGCCCTGGGAGGCGCAGGCCTTCGCGATGGCGGTGGCATTGCACGAGCGCGGGCTGTTCACCTGGACCGAATGGGCGCACGCGCTTGCCACGCACATCGCTGCAGCCCAGGAGGCGGGCGATGCGGATCTTGGCGATACCTACTATCACCATTGGCTGGGCGCACTCGAGGCACTGGTGAGCGCGAAAGGAGCCAGCTCGGCAACCGAGCTGATCCGCTACCGGCAGGCATGGGATCACGCCGCGCGCCGCACGCCACACGGGCGGCAGATAGAACTCCAGCCCGACGACTTCAGCGCTGACTGATTGCGCCCTTCTTCGCCGCTGGATGCTGTGCTGGCGACGCGGCCAGCGCTGCTTTCAACAGCGCCGCCTTGGCTGCGCGAATGTGCTCTCGCATGGCGCTCTCGGCGGTCTCGGGCTTGCGCTCGCGTATGTGGCGCATGACCGCCTCATGCTCGAGATGGGCGCCCTTGAATCGGCCCGGGGTGTACGCCGCCTTGGCCACGAGCAGCTGCATTTGTCCGTGGATCAATTCGGCGATACGCACCAGCAACGCGTTGCCGCTGGCGCGATAGAGCGCCCGGTGGAACTCCATGTCCAGCTCGTAGAAGGACTCGAAGTCCTGCGCTCGAACGGCCGCTCCTCCTCGGGCCAGCAGCTCCTCCAGCTCCGACATGACGACCGCATCGGCGTGCTCCGCGGTGAGCCGCACGGCCAGGGCCTCGATCGCCTCGCGGACGGTGAAGACATCCTCGATGTCGCCGACCGTCAGGGAACGGACCGAATAGCCCCGGTGCGGCGCATATGAAACCAGCCCCTCGCGATCGAGGGCTGCCAGGGCCTCGTTGATCGGCGTGGCCGAAAGCTGCAGCTCGCTGGCCAAGGCCGTCACCACCAGCCTCGAACCTGCGCTCAAGCGTCCGTCGACGATGCGAGCACAGATGGCGTCGTAGGCCTCGTCGCTGAGTGTCTTGCGCCGACCTTGGTCCTTCATTGCCGTCACTCCCATGCCGATAGCGAAGAGTACAAAGCTTCTTGATTCCTATATTCTACAGTCTATATTTTACACAATCCACCCCGACCTTGAAGCGCGATTTCCGCCGTGAAGGCGATCGCTTGTGCCGCACCTTCTCCCCAAGGAGACTCACCATGAAGCGTCGTTCAGTTCTTCGTCACTGCGGCGTCGCCGCAATGGTTTCCGGCGTGGCCGCGCCCGGCCTCGTGCAGGCCCAGGCCAACATCCGCTGGCGCCTGGCTTCCAGCTTTCCGAAGGCGCTGGACACGATCTTCGGTGCAGCCGAGGTGTTCGCGAAGAAGGTCGGCGAGATGTCCGGCGGCAAGTTCCAGATCTCGGTCCATGCCGCCGGCGAACTCATGCCGCCCTTCGGCGTCGTCGATGGCGTGCAGAACGGCACCGTCGAGCTTGCACATACCGCGCCCTACTACTTCTTCGGCAAGGATGAAACCTTCGGGCTCGGCTGCGCCATTCCCTTTGGCATGAACTCACGCCAGATGACGGCCTGGATGTACGAAGGCAATGGCCTGAAGCTGATGCGCGAGTTCTACGCGCAATACAACATCATCAACTTCCCCGGCGGCAACACCGGCGCGCAGATGGGCGGCTGGTATCGCAAGGAGATCAAGACCCTGGCCGACGTGAAGGGACTGAAGATGCGCATCGGCGGCTTCGGCGGAAAGGTGCTCGAGCGCATCGGCGGCGTGCCGCAGAACCTTCCGGCCGGCGAGATCTACCAGGCGCTGGAGAAAGGCACCATCGACGCTGCCGAATGGGTGGGGCCTTACGACGACCTGAAGCTCGGCTTCAACAAGATCGCGCCGTTCTACCACTATCCCGGCTGGTGGGAAGGCGGCCCACAGGTCGATTTCTTCATCAACACCAAGGCCTACGAAGGCCTGTCGGCCGAGTACAAGGCCATGATCGAGAGCGCCGCGGCCTATGCACACATCGACATGCAGGCCAAGTACGACGCCCGCAATCCGGCTGCACTCAAGGAACTGGTGGCGGCCAAGGTCACCCTTGCAGCCCTGCCGAAGGCGGTGATGGACGCGGCCTTCAAGGAATCGATGGCGCTCTATTCCGAACTCAACGCCAAGAACGCCAACTGGAGAAAGGTCTACACCGACTTCGCCAACTTCAGGCGCGACCAGAACGTCTGGTTCCGCTTCACCGAGGCACAGTTCGACCGATACATGCAAAGCGCAAGGCTGTGACTCCAGCCGCAGCCGATTGCGGACGATACCAATCGGACCACCCGCAGCTAGCACACGTCCCGTCTTGGAGACTGAGGTGATGGCGCCTTCAATGGTAGGTAGCGATGCGGAATTGGGAAACGCGTCGCGCCCAACCTCAACCAGATGGAGTGCACCATGACTACAGTGAACAACTGCTGCGGCGGTCCCGCCAACAACACGGTCAGCGGGACCGCGGGCGACGACACCGTCAATATCTCGAAAGCGCCCGGCCTGCTCGGCGCGCTCGGCTACTACGAGGTCGAGGTCAACGGCAACAAGCAGTACATGACCAAGGACCAGCTCGAGAACACCAAGTTCGAGCTGGGCGACGGCAACGACACGCTTGTCGTCGCTGACGACGTCAAGGCCGACATCACCGCCGACGGCGGCAAGGGCGACGACGTGATGATCGGCGGCAAGGGCGACGACAAGTTCTCGGGCGGCAAGGGTGACGACGTCCTGGTCGGGCGCGGCGGCAACGATTGCCTCGACGGCGGCAAGGGCGACGACGTGTTGTCCGGCGGCAAGGGCAACGACAAGCTCGATGGCGGCAAGGGCGACGACTGGCTGTTCGGCGGCAAGGGCGACGACAAGCTGAAGGGCGGCAAGGGCGACGACTACCTCTCCGGCGGCAAGGGGAACGACGAGCTGCATGGAGGCAAGGGCGACGACAAGCTGCACGGCGGCAAGGGTCGCGACGACCTGTATGGTGGCAAGGGCGACGACAAGCTCGACGGCGGGCCTGGCCACGACCACAACCACGGTGGGCCTGGGAACGACACCATCAAGTTCGACTGGGCCGACATCTTCGGTCACTGATCGGCACATCGGCCGGGCGGGGCAGCAGCCTCGAACCCGGCCGATGCACGTCCACCTGGTATCGCGCTGTCCACTGAATCATTGAAATGCTTCATTCGGGCCACCCCAAGCGATCTCCAGCGAGCTTGTCCCCTGCGGATCGCATGGCTAAGCTTCCCGCAAGGTAGTCGCGCCCATGGAAGACCTCCGGCAATCCGTCCGCTTCACCTCGAGCTCCGACCGAGTCCGGCTCGCGTACTCGATCCGCGGCTGCGGACATCCGCTGGTGCGCGTGCCGACGTGGATCAGCCATGTCGAGCACGACCAGCAGAGCCCGCTGATGCGCCACGTGGTCGACGAGATGGCGAGCCGCGCACAAGCTGGTGAGCTACGACTGCCGCGGCGTCGGGATGTCGCAACGCGATGTGGCCGACATGTCCTTCGACGCCTGGATCCACGACCTCGAGGCGGTCGTCGATGCGGCCGGGCTCGAGACCTTCGCGCTGTGGGGCATCTCCGGTGCGCCGGCCGTGGCGATCGCGTACGCGGTGCGACATCCGCAGCGCGTCAGCCACCTCGTGCGGAGTGGCGGCCATAGTCCTCTATAGTCGTTTATAGTCGACTATATTTCGCAATAAAAGCAGGGACCGCTCATGTCGGACGGAGCTATCTTTCACCGCCCTGGGATGGCCGAGCAGCTTGCCGCGCTGATCCTCCATGCCTCGCCGACCTCGGCGTCCCCTTCGGGGTATTCCTTGCCGCGCCGCGCCGCACTGGCAAGACCACCTTTGTCAGGGAGGATCTCCGGCCCGCGCTGGAGCGGAAAGGAGCGCTTGTGATCTATGCCGACCTGTGGGTCGATCGGACCACGGATCCGAGCGAACTGCTCTCAGCGGCTGTCCGGGCCGAGATGGGCAAGCACGCCAAGGCCCTCACCAAGCTTGCCAAGGCGGTCGGCATCACTGGCGGCAAGGTCGGTGGCATCGACTTCTCGCTGGATCGCATCGGCTTCGGCAAGGACTTGCACCTCGCCCAGGCGCTGGCCGCGCTGTCCGACGAAGTAAAAGGCATCGTCGTCATCGTCATCGACGAGGCGCAACACGCGCTGGCGAGCTCGAAGGGCGTGGACAGCCTGTTCGCGCTGAAGGCGGCCCGCGACGAGTTGAACAGCAGCGCCCACCACGGCTTGCGCCTCGTGTGTACCGGCTCGAACCGCGACAAGCTCGCCATGCTGCGAAACAGCAAGGAGCAAGCGTTCTTCGGTGCGCCCCTGGTGAACTTCCCCCACCTGGGCCCCGACTACGTCGAGTGGTTCTGCAGGAATGTCGGCCTTCCGGCTCCATTGAGTCCGGACCTGGTCTGGCCGCTCTTCGAGAAGGCCGGCTTTCGGCCAGAACTGCTTGGGGCCGCGGCCGACGCGCTGCGCTTTGACTTTGCGCTGGAAGCACACGATGTCGAGACCCGCTTTTCGGCTGCCGTCGAGGAGCAGATTGACCTGGCCAACTCCGAGATGCTGCGCGTGGTTCACGGACTGACCCCGCTGCAGGCTGCGGTGCTGCGCGTGCTGGCGGAAAGCGGTGCGGACTACCGACCGTTCGAGGCCGCGACCCTGGAGAGGTATCGTCGGGCGCGCAGCGATGCCGGCGAGGACGACGATGGAAGGTGGACGTGCCGTCGGTGCAGGCGGCACTCGGTGCCTTGCAGGAAAAGTCCCTTGTCTGGAGGGCTTCGCGCGGGGTGTACGCCCTGGAGGACTCTGCATTGAAGGATGTCCTGCCCGGGTTCGGCGAGGGCAGCGATGACTCACCATAGATAGAACGCATCGGGCACCTGCAGGACCCGCGCGCCATGGCCGAGGCACTCGCTTCCTTCTTCGCCCGCCATCCGATCGCTGTCGGGCCTTGACCCCTTCACAGCACGTGGGCGCAGTTCGCCTCCGGCGTGCGCGTGTCCATGTTGCGGCCGCGATTCAGGTGGTCGTCGATCTCGGCCGCGGCGCCGATCATCCGGCCGTAGAGGAACACGGTGAAGGCAGCAGTCTCGAGGTCGCGCTCGGTCAGCGCGCCGCTCTGGTAGTCCGGCCACAGCAGCGCCAGCAACAGCGCGGCGATGACCGCATCGACGTTGACGCAGAACACGTACGGCGTGGCGCCGACGTCGTACAGCGCCTGCACCAGCTCGCGGTAGTAGGCATGGAAGACGTTGTAGTCGCCGCGCTCGGCCATGAAGCCGGCAATGAATCGCTCGCGCGGATCGTGGTTGACCGGCTTGCCCTTGAACACCGGGTGATGCACGCCGGGCAGCGCGCGCAGTTCCTGCCCCAGCTCCTTGCTGGCGCGCTTCTCGGCCTTGTACGCCTTGGCAAACTGCATCGCCATCGCCTTGAGGTCCAGGCCATGCCTGGGCATCGGTCGGGTCCTTCAGCTCCGCGCCCTTGAACTGCTCCAGCAGGAAGGCCATGCCCTCGAAGCCGTTGCCGCCGTGGCTGTAGCCCGTGTGCGTGAGGAAGCCCACCATCGCCTTGTTGATCTGCACGCGGCCCGGTGTCTGCGGGCCGTCGGCCGACACCGCCCCCTTGGCGCCCTGTGCCGAGATCGAGCCCGGACCGTTGGAGATCAGCAGGCCGATCAGGATCTGCAGCGGCAGGGCCTGCTCCGCGGTGGGCTTCTTGCCGCTCATCGCCAGGTAGCACAGGTCGGCCATGGTCCACGAGCCGTAGCGCTCGGCCTGCGAGATGCCGCACAGCGATCCCCACTGGTGATGCTGCGCCGGGATGGACGAGCCCACCATCACGCCGTACAGGCGCAGGTACCAGGGCAGCGTCTCGGCGGTGAGGCGGCTGATGCGCTTGCGCACCAGCGGTCCCCAGGCGATGGTCGTGGCGATCGCTGCCAGGATCGCATCGCGCGAGGGCCTGCCCCCCAGGCCGCAGCAGGAAGTTCACGAACACCGACTTCGCGCCACGCTCGCGCAAGGCCTGCAGCATCGCCTCGGGGTGCGAATCGCTCGCCTCGTCCTCGCGTGCCATGAAGAGGGCGCGAGTCGCGGCATCGACCTCGATCGCCGCTGGCATCGAACTCGACATGGTGGCCTTCCTTCAGCCCCGAGCCGACGAACAGGTCGATCAGCGTGCGCTGCAGGCCAGGGCGCGCTCGACCCGCTTCGGGCCGACGATGGCCGCGGCCGCCGCCATGATCGTGTTGGGCGAATTGCCGGCGGCGCGCGCCGCATCGGCGGCGGCGAGCACCGGATCTCCCACCAGGTTGACCTCGGCCGCCACCGCGATGTCGAGCAGCGCGCGGTCGTTCGGTCCGGCGCCCTCGTGCACCAGCGGCAAGGCGAAGTTGGCCTGCAAGGGCTGCAGCGCCAAGTCCAGCACCGAGTGGCCGTGCACCGAGGTGACCTGCGTCTTCGAATCCATCACCGAGGCGCCGGAGCGGTCCTTCATGTTCTGGCGCGCGATCACGGCGCCGACCTGCCGGCCCAGCGCCGCGATCTGCTCGGCATAGGGCTCAGGCGCGGTGACCGGCGCCAGCGCGAGCTCGGCGGGCAAGGCGATGCCCTGGTCATTGGCGAGCCATGGCTTGAGCGTGAGGCTGCCGCGCGGCGCGAAGTCGGGCTTGGCGCCGCTGGCCGCCATCACCGCGGTCAGCGCCGCGGGAATGTGCGCGATGTTGGTCACCACGGCGCCCTTCTTCGAGACCACGGGATTCTCCGGCGTGAAGATGGCGTCCACGCCGAAGGCCTGCATGAACCAGCGCTCCTTGTCCTCGGCGCTGTCGCCCGAGCCCGCCATCGCGCCGGCATGGCCGACCGCGCGCGTGAGCTTCGACTTCCAGCGGCCCACCACGCAGGCCACCACCGGCTTGCCGAAGTCGATGTCCTTCTCGTAGTAGCCGCCGGGCTCGGCGTACAGCACCGCAGCGCGCGAGCGTCCGTCGTGGCGCAGGGCATGGGCGAAGTCGCGCGCGGCGTAGTGGATGTAGACGTCCTTGCCCGATGAGACCAGCGTCGTCGTCCCCCAGCCTTCGGTGGAGAGGTACTGGGCGATGGTGGTGGTGAAGCCGCCCGAGTTCGAGAAGATCGCCACCGTGCCTTGCAGCAGCGTCTCTTCCGGGTGATCGCCGCCGAGCGCGCCGCCGATGCGGGTGCGGCTCCACGAGTCGGCCACGCCCAGGCAGTTGCCGCCGATGACGTCCACGCCCGCGCCCTGCGCCATCGCGCGGATCTCGCGCGCATCGTGCACCGCGATCTTCTCGGTGATGATGACGATCTTCTTCAGCGCCGGGTTCACGCGGATCAGCTCGGCCACGCCGTCGCGCACGCCGGAGGGCGGCAGGTAGACGACGCCGGTGTTGAACGCGTGGCCCGGCGTCCAGTCCCTCGCGCACGCTGTTGAACACCGGGATGTCGCCGATGGCCGTCTTGAGCACCTGCCCGCCGCGACCGGGCGAAGTGCCGAAGGCGACGTTGCCGCCCGAGAAGACGTGGCTGGTCGGCGTGACCTGGCGCGATTCGCCGCCGAGGATGTTGAGGACGCAGACGCGATCGCCGCGCGTGGCGACGTCGGCCAGCGAGTTGATGCCCAGGTAGTAGGGGAAGCCGGCAAGGCCTTGTGCATGCATGGTTCGTTCTCCTCAGGCGGCTTGTTGGATGCCGAGATGGCGCGCGATGACTGTCGCGACCGCCGGCCTTCATCCAGTGGTCGACCTTCTTCGCGTAGTTGACGACCTCGGAGATCGCGCTGTCGAAGCCGAAGAAGCGGTACGGCAGCCCGAGCGCCTCGCAGGTGTCGGCCAGCGCGCCGAAGCCTCTTACCAGGTTGGGCCCGCCGCGGCCGACCACCACGTACAGGGGCGTCGGCCCGTGGGTCGCGAAGTGCTCGCGCAGCGCGTCGCCCATCGCGCGCAGGGTCTCGTGGATGTCGGTGTTGTTCGACTTGCCGCCGATGATGAACAGCACGTTCGACTGCGCGAGGAAGTGGCGGTAGCAGATGCGCGCCACCTGCTTCATCTTCTCGTACGGCGGGTTGCCGCCGAAGTCCGACGAGATGCTCGCCGCCTCGCCCAGCACCTCGGTCACCAGGCTGTTGGCGCCGCCGCCGAAGGTCGGCGCGAGGATGGTGCCGCTCTCGTTGATGACGAACACGTCCGACTGGCCCTGGTGCGTGCGCAGTTCGTTGACCTCCTGCTCGAAGGCGCCGACGTCGGCGGCGAACAGGTGGGCCGGCAGCCCCATGCGGGCCACGCGCGGGTCGTCGCGATCGAAGCCGCACTTGAAGTCGCAGGCCACCGGCGTCAGGCGCCCGTTGCCGTCGGCCCGCATGCGGATCGGGTTCAGCTCGAGCGTCGTCATGCCGTAGTGGTGCATCAGCTCCCACAGCTTGGGCAGGTGCTGCACCAGCGGCGAGATGATCTCGCGCGGCGCGCCGATGTCGGCCAGCGCATTGGCGACGACGAAGGCCTTGAGCCCGGTGAGCGCGTCGAAGGGCACGGTGGCGATGTCGCCCTTGCCGAGCTCCTCGATGTCGACCCCGCCCTTGTGCGTGAGCGTCATCGTCGGCGCGCGATAACGCGTGTCGTCGGTGATCGAGAAGTAGACCTCGTGCTCGGCCGGCACGCCGCCTTCGAAGCTCACGCCGTTGGCCTTGGCCGTCGCGTGGCCGTGCCGGTGCTCGGCAAAGTACAGCCGCTCCTTCTCGGCCAGCGCGGCGCGCAGGTCGGCAGCGCGGCCGATCAGGCCCGACTTGCCCTTCTTGCCGACGCCGCCCTTGAACAGCGGCTTGATGAAGACCTGGCCGTGGCGCTTGATCAGGTCCTGGATCTGGTCTTCCGAGGCATCGGGGCCGAGCACCTCGGCGGTGGGGAAGCCGACGTGCCGCAGCAGGGGCGCGCCGTAGAGCAGTCCGGTGAGTTGCATGGTGTGGGTCCTTCCGGTATCAATCAGATGGTTGCTTCGACCGCGGCAGCCTTGCGGTGCGTGAACATGCGCACCACCGGCGGCAGCACCACCATCGCGGCGGCGCAGATCCACAGGCCGAGCGAGATCGGGCTTTCGACGAGGATGGCGGCATCGCCGTTGGTGATCGAGAGTGCGCGGCGCAGGTTCTGCTCCATCATTCCGCCGAGCACGAAGCCGAGGATCAGCGGAGCCATCGGCACGCCCTGCTTGCGCAGCAGGTAGCCGCCGACGCCGAGCGCCGTCGCCAGCAGCAGGTCGAAGGTCGTGGCGTGCACCGAATACACACCCACCACGCTCACCGCCAGGATGGCCGGCACCAGGATCCAGTTCGGCAGCTTCAGCACCTTGGTGAACACGCCGACCATCGGGATGTTGATGAACAGCAGGATCAGGTTGGCCAGGAAGAGCGAGGCGATCAGGCCCCACACCAGCGTCGGCTGCTGCTCGAACAGCGCCGGGCCGGGCGTGATGTTGTAGAGCGAGAGCGCGCCCATCATCACCGCCGTGGTGCTGGAGCCGGGCACGCCCAGCGTGAGCATCGGCACGAAGGAGCCGTTGGCCGAGGCGTTGTTGGCCGCCTCGGGCGCGGCCACGCCGCGGATGTCGCCCTTGCCGAAAGTGCCTTCCTTGTCGGTCAGGCGCTTCTCCATCGAGTAGGTGATGGCGCTCGCGATGGTCGCGCCTGCGCCGGGCAGCACGCCGACGATGAAGCCGACGATGCTGGATCGCACCGTGCCCCACCAGGTCTGCGCCATCTCCTTGAGGTTGAAGAGCGCGCGGCCGGTGTTGGTGATGAGGCCGGCGTTGTTGTGATGCTCCTCCAGCATCAGCAGGATCTCGCTGATCGAGAACACGCCGATCACGACGACGATGAACTCGATGCCGTCGGACAGGTGCACGTCACCGCCGGTGAAGCGGTAGACGCCGGAGTTCGAATCGAGCCCCACGCAGGAGAGCGCCAGGCCGATCACCGCGGCGAGGCCCGCCTTCACCGGCGCGTCGCCCATCAGGCCCGCGACGCAGCAGAAGGAGAAGCACATCAGCGCGAAGTACTCGGCCGGCCCGAAGGAGAGTGCCCAGCTCGCCAGCAAGGGCGAGAACAGCACGATGCCGATGGTGGCGATCAGCGAGCCGACGAAGGAGCTCCAGGCCGAGATCGAGAGCGCCACGCCGCCCAGGCCCTTGCGCGCCATCGGGTAGCCGTCGAGCGCGGTCATGATCGCGCCGGCGTCGCCCGGCACGTTGAGCAGGATCGAGGAGATGCGGCCGCCGTATTCGCAGCCGATGTAGACGGCCGCGAGCAGGATCAGCGAGGTCTCGGGCGGCAGCTTCATCGCGAAGGCGAGCGGCATCAGGATCGCCACGCCATTGATGGGCCCGAGCCCGGGCAGCAGGCCGACGACCGTGCCGATCAGCGCGCCGATGGCGGCGATCATCAGGTTGGTCGGGTCCCAGCGCGACGCCGAAGCCGGCGAGCAGGTGTTGAAGCGTGTCCATCAGCGGCCTCCCAGCAGGAACGCGAGCAGGCCGGTCGGCAGCGTCACGTCCAGCAACTTGTCGAACAGGAAGAACAGCGCCAGGCCGAGGCCTGCGCCGCCAACGCAGGGACTGCTTCAAGCTGCCGCCGAAGGCCAGGCCGATCGGCACCGCCATCACGGTGGTGGCCAGCGCGAAGCCGAGCAGCTCGAACAGCAGCGCGTACACCAGCACGGCAAGCGCGCACACGGCGGTGTGCCTGAGCGGCACGCCGTGGAAGACGCCGCCGCGCAGCGTGGGCTTGAGCACCAGCCACAGGCCGCCGGCGGCCATCAGGCCGGCCAGCAGCAGCGGGAAGGCGCTGGGGCCCACGGGTTCGTAGGAGATGGGAGCGGCATAGTCGCGCGCAGCCCAGGCCATGGCTACGGACGTGGCGACACACGCCGCACCGAGGATGCGGTCACTCATGGAAGTCTCCGGTTGGGGTGCCGGCGCGCCGCTGGGGGCGCGGCGCGGCCGAGAGGCAGGAAGCGTGCTACTTGGCGGCGGCAGCAGCGGCGGGAACGGCGAGGCCGAACTCGCCGACCAGCTTGCGATAGGCGTTCACCTGCTTCTTGACGTAGGCGTCCATCTCCGGGCCGGTGAGCGAGAAGGGGTAGAGGCCGCGCTCCGTGCGCAGCTTGTCGTAGGCGGGCGTGGCCATCATCTTCGCGAAGGTGTCGGTCCACAGCTTGAAGTCGGCGTCGCTCACCTTCGGGCCGACGTAGAAGCCGCGGATGATCGGCCACTCGATGTCGACGCCTTGCTCCTTCGCGGTCGGCGTGTTGGCGAGCTCGCCGGTCAGGCGCTTGTCGGCCATCACCGCGAGGATGCGGACCTTGCTGCCCGCCTTGATCTGCTGCATGGTCTCGGCCGCGTCGCCGCTGAAGACCTGGATGTGGCCGCCCTGCAGCGCGGTGATGGCCTCGCCGCCGCCTTCGAAGGCGACGAAGCGCATGGCCTTCGGATCGACGCCGGCGGCCTTCGCGGTGAGCGCGGCCTTCATCCAGTCCTGGCTGCCGACGGTGCCGCCGGCGCCGAACACCACCTTGGTCGGATCGGCCTTGACGGCGGCGAGCACGTCCTTGAGCGTCTTGTAGGGCGAGTTCGCCGCCACCACCACCGCGCCGTAGTCCGCGCCGACCCCTGCGAGCCAGCGCACGTCGTTCTCGTTGTAGCGGCCGAACTTGCCTTGCGCGAGGTTGAGCAGCGAGCCGCCGGAGAAGGCGACGATGGTGTTGGCGGCATCGGGGCGCTGCGCGATCACCGCGTTGTAGGCCACGGCGCCGATGCCGCCGGGCATGTAGGTCACGCGCATCGGGTCGGCGATGTACTTGCCGTCCGCCAGCCCGGTCTGCGCGAGCTTGCAGGTCAGGTCGAAGCCGCCGCCCGGCTTGGCGGGGGCGATGCACTCGGTCTTGTCGAGGGGGCCGGCGGCTGCGGCCGTAGCCACGAACGCCACTGCGGCGGCGAGGAAGGAGTGGATCAGCTTCATGGTGTCTCCATCGATTGGGGTGGGCAACGAGCGGGGCTTGTCTCGGAGCATGGAGCCACGATATCGAGGGGCGACTTTCAGATGCCTTTCACCAAAACGGCCGAAAAGCAGGGACAAACCCTAGGTTCTTGGGCCGTCGCCCTTGGGAAGCACGATCGATGCGGCAAAGCCGCGCTCGTCCGGCCCGACACCGATTTCCAGCCTGCCCCCATGACGCTCGGCAATGGAGCGCACGATGGCGAGCCCCAGGCCCGAGCCGGGCTGGCTCGCGTTGCTGGCGCGAAAGAAGCGCTCGCCCGCGCGCTCGCGCTCGGCCGCAGGAATGCCCTGGGCCGTTGTCGATGACGGTCAGCCGCGCCTCGGAATCAGCCGTCGCCACGCGCACCGTCACCTGCCCCGCAGCGGGCGTGTAGCGGATCGCGTTGTGCAGCAGGTTCGACAAGGCTTCCTTCAGCAGCCCCTGATGGGCCGCCACCCACACAGGCTCGGCAGGAGCGTCCAGGCCGAGGTCGATCTGCTTCGCCCGGGCCTCCGGCCACCAGCTGCGCGTGACCTCGCCGGCAAAGGCTGCCAGCTCGACAGGCTCGGCGACCAGCTCGGCGCTGTCCGTGCGGGCCAGCGCCAGCATCTGGTTGGTCTGGCGGATGGTTTCGTCGAGCTGGCCCTTGACCGCGAGCAGCGCGTCGCGCAGCTTCGCCGGGTCGGGCTCGCGCAGGGCGAAGCCGACTTGCGTCGTCAGCGTCGCCAGCGGCGTGCGCAGCTGATGCGAGGCGTCGTCGACGAAGCGTCGCCTGGCCTCGGTGAGCCGGCGGGTGCGCTCGACATGGTGGTTGATCGCCTCGACCAGCGGCTGCACGTCGGCCGGGATGCCGACCGCGGCGATCGGCGTCAGGTCCTGCGGCGGTCGCGCGCTCACTTCGTTGCGCAGGCGGGCCAGCGGCCGCAGCGCCCAGCCGATCACCATGACCATCAGGACGCCTGCGACCAGCACCAGCACCAGGTCGCGCACCAGCGCCTGGAGCACCAGGCTGCGGGTGAACTGCTCGCGCGACTTCAAGCGGCTCGGCGACCTGGATGACCACGCGTTGCGCCGTGCTCTGCCCGCCGACCGGACGATCGAGCAGGCGAGCGTAGCTGCCCAGGCGGATGGGCTCGCCGAAGAACGAGGTGTCGCTGAACTGCGGCTTGCCGGTCTGCAAGGGGCGCGCGGGCGGCGGCAGGTCGGCATTGCCGATCTCGACCAGCCCGTCCTCGGTGGCCACGCGGTAGTAGACCTGCCCGCTCGCGGTGAGCTCGAAGAACTCGAGCATGCGGTAGGGCAGCTCGACGCCCACCCCGCCGCTTTCGGTGGAGATGTTGGCGTCGATCGATTTCATCGCGCCCAGCAGCGAGCGATCGTAGGCGGCATTGGCCGCGTCCACCGCGGTTCGCCAGGTGAGCCAGAGCTGGGCACCCACCACCAGCAGCATGACGGGCAGGAGCACGCTCAGCAGCGTGCGCCGCAGGCTGTAGCGATGCCAGGCGTCGATGCTCAAGCGCCGCTTTCGAGCACGTAGCCCAGGCCGCGCAAGGTCCTGATGCTCACCGCGCTCGCCTGCAGGCGCTTGCGCAGCCGGTGGACCAGCACTTCGACGACGTCGGGCTGCACGTCGTGCCTCGTCGGAGAACACCCGGTCGAGGATCTCCTGCTTCGACAGCGGCTCGCCGCTGCGCTGGATCAGGGCCCGCAGCACGGCATGCTCGCGTGGCGTGAGGGCGAGCGGCTCGTGCGCCAGGGTGAACTGCTTGGTGCCGGCGTCGTAGGCAAGCGGGCCGCAGGAAAAGCGCGGATGGTCGCTGCCGCGTGCGCGGCGGATCAGCGCGACCAGGCGTGCCTCGAGCTCGGCCAGCTCGAAGGGCTTGGCCAGGAAGTCGTCGGCGCCCTCGTGCAGGCTGCTGACACGCTCGATCAGCGAGTCGCGCGCCGTGAGGATCAGGATCGGCAGGCGCTGGTCGGCTGCGCGCAGGTCGGACAGCACATCGTGGCCGCCCAGCCCTGGCAGCCCGAGGTCGAGGATCAGCGCGTCGTAGCGCGTCGCCTTGAGGCTGCGGCGAACCAGCCTGCCGTCGTCGACCCAGTCGACCTGGAAGTCGCTTTGCGCGAGCGCACGCACCAGCCAGTTGGCCAGTTCGCGCTCATCTTCGGCGAGCAGGATGCGCATGTCTCCAGCGTACGTGGGTGCCTGACCACAGCGAGTATTCGACTGTTGCCGACGAAACGCCAGGTTTCATATGCGGGACTGCTACGGGTTTGACATCGTCCCGTTCGTATACGATATTCGATCTTCCTTGCCCACCCGCCTCACCCATGCTCCCCTGGCACACCGATCCCGCCCCCCAACGCCTCACCGACCTGCGCGACACCTCGCTGTCCAAGCTGGTCCGCGACGACGTGCTCGGCCTGATCCTCGGCGGCGCGCTGCTGCCCGGCCAGCGCATCAACGAGCCGGACGTGGCCAGCCGCCTCAAGGTCTCGCGAGTTCCCGTGCGCGAAGCCCTGCGCGAGCTCGAAAGCTCGGGCCTCGTGGTGGCGCGCAAGCACTCCGGCGTGTTCGTGCGCGAGCTCGACGAGAGCGAGGTGCGCGACCTCTACGAGATGCGCAGCCTGCTCGACGCCTACGCCGGCCGCCGCGTGGCGCACTTGCCGCAGGCACAGCGCCTGGCCCTGGTGGCCCAGCTCGAAGGCTCGATCGACGCCATGGACCGGGCCGCCGAGGCGCACGACGTGCAGCGCTACTACGCCGAGAACCTGCGCTTTCACTGGGCCATCATCGAAGCGGCCGGCAACCGGCAACTGGCGGAAACCTATCGCGGCGTCGTGCAGAAGCTGCATCTGTCCCGCCTGAAGAACCTGTCCCGCGATGTCGGCATGCGTGCCTCGATCGCCGAGCACCGCGACATCTGCCGCGCGCTGCGCGACTGCAAGGGCGCCAAGGACGCCGCGCGCTTCGAGGAACGCATGGCGCGCCATGTCAGCGATGCCTTCATCCGGCTGCAAACAGCCACATCACAGAAGGAGACGAAAAGTGAAGAGACGAGAACTGCTGCAAGCCGCCGCATCGGGCCTGGTCCTGGGCGCAAGCCCGCTGTCGTGGGCGCAGGGCTACCCGAACAAGCCGATCAAGTACATCGTCCCGGTGGCCGCCGGCGGCGGCAGCGACATGGTCGGGCGCACCGTCACCGAACGCTGGGCCAAGCTGCTGAACCAGACCTTCGTGGTCGAGAACATCGGCGGCGGCGGCGGCGTGATCGCGTCGCAGAACACGATGAAGGCCGCCGCCGACGGCTACACCCTGATGCAGGGCTATGTCGCCACGCACGGCACCAGCCCCGCCACGCGCAAGCTCGCCTACGACCCGGTGAAGGACTTCACGCCCATCGGCATGATCGGCGGCACGCCCAACGTGCTGGTGGTCAACGGCGGCCTGCCGATCCAGGACTACAAGGAACTGCTCGACTACCTGAAGAAGAACGCCGGCAAGGCCAGCTACGGCTCCGCCGGCCCCGGCTCGCTGACTCACCTGACCATGGAGCTGTTCAAGCAGGAGGTCAACGCGGACATGGTCCACGTGCCTTACAAGGGCGTCGCGCCGGCCTTCACCGACCTGATCGGCGGGCAGACCCAGGCCATGTTCCCGGGCCTGGCCGCCGCCATGCCGCACATCCGCTCGGGCCGCGTGCGCGCCATCGCCGTGACCGGCAAGGTGCGCGCCCCGCAGGTCAAGGACGTGCCCACGCTCGACGAGCTCGGCCTCAAGGGCTTCGACGCGATGCAGTGGTATGGAGTGGTCGGCCCGGCCGGCATCCCCGACGCGATCGTCAAGCAGCTCAACAGCACGCTCAACAGCGTGCTCGCCCAGCCGGAGCTGCGCGAGAAGCTGTCGGTGGAAGCCATCGAGCCGCAGCCGATGTCGCCGGCCGAGTTCGGCGAGTACATCCGCGCCGACGTGGCTCGATGGACCAAGCTGGCACGCGAACGCAAGATCGAACTCGACGCCTGACAGGAGTTACCCATGGCCCGCAATACCCAGGTCGCCGCCGACCACGACGCTCCTCCCATCACCCAGATCCTCGCCAAGTACGTGGCGACGCACCCTTCGCGGGGCTGGTCCGACGCGGTGGACCGCGAGGCGCACCGCACCTTCCTGAACTGGCTGGGCTGCGCCGTGGGCGCCGCCAACCATGAAGCCGCCGATGCGGCGATGGCGGCCGTCAAGGCCCTGCAGCCCGCCCCGCAGGCCACCGTGCTCGGCCGCAGCGAACGGGTCGACATGGCCAGCGCCGCGCTGCTCAACGGCATCACCTCGCACACCTTCGACTTCGACGACACCCACCTCAAGACCATCATCCACCCCGCCGGCCCGGTGGCTTCGGCCGTGCTCGCGCTGGCCGAGCACACCGGCGCACCCGGCCGCGTCGTGCTCGACGCGCTGGTGCTGGGCATCGACGTCGCCTGCCGCCTGGGCAACACCGTCTACCCCGAGCACTACGACCGCGGCTGGCACATCACCGGCACCACCGGCATGTTCGGCGCGGCCGCGGGCTGCGCGCGCCTGCTGCGGCTCGACACGCATCGCACGGCGATGGCGCTCGGCATCGCGGCCTCGCAGCCGGTGGGCCTGCGTGAGCAGTTCGGCACCATGACCAAGCCCTTCCATCCTGGCGGCGCTGCGCGCGCCGGCCTGATGTCGGCCTTGCTGGCGCGCCACGGCTACACCGCCAGCCCGCGCGCCATCGAGGCGCCGCGCGGCTGGGCGCAGGTGGTGTCGACCAAGTGCAACTGGAACGAGGTGACGGACGAGCTGGGCGAGCGCTTCGAGATCTCGTTCAACAGCTACAAGCCGTTTGCCTGCGGCATCGTGATCCACCCCAGCATCGATGCCTGCGTGCAGCTGCGCGAGCAAGGCATCAAGCCCGAGCAGGTCGAGCGCATCGAGCTGAAGGTGCATTCGCTGGTGCTCGAGCTCACCGGCAAGAAGGAGCCGGCCGACGGCCTGCAGGGCAAGTTCAGCGTCTATCACGGCTGCGCCGTGGGCCTCATCTTCGGGCAGGCCTCCGAAGCCCAGTACGCCGATGCGATCGTGAATCGCGACGATGTGGCGGCGCTGCGCCGCAAGGTCGTCGCCACGGTCGACGACAGCATCGACGAGGCCAGCGCCGACGTGACGGCCGTGCTGACCGACGGCCGCCGCGTGCATGTGTTCGTCGAGCACGCGATCGGCTCGTTGCAGCGCCCGATGAGCGACGCGGCGCTGGAAGCCAAGTTCCGCGGCATGTCCGACGAGGTCATCGGCGAAGACAAGACCGCGAGGCTGATCGCCGCCTGCTGGGCGATCGCGAAGGCATCCGACGTGCGCGGCCTGACGGAACTGGCGCGGCCATGAGCGGCCCATCCGCGGACCGCCCGCGCATCGTGGTGCTCAACGACTGGGAGCGGGCCTTGCGCCAGCTCGGCGACTGGAGCGCCATCGACGCGCGGGCCGATGTGGAAGTCCTGCACGAGCCGCTGCAAGGCGAGGCGCTGGTGGATGCCATCAAGGATGCCGATGCGCTGGTGCTGGTGCGCGACCGCACGCCGGTCGACGAGGCGCTGCTGCAGCGGCTGCCACGCCTGCGCTACCTGGTGTTCACCGGCACGCGCAACACCACGCTCGATATGGAGGCACTGCACCGGCGAGGCATTGCGGTCAGTTACACCGAGTGGGGGCCATCCAAGGACAGCACCTGCGAGATGACGTGGACGCTGATCCTCGCGGCCGTGAAGCAGCTCGAGCAGTACACGCGCACGCTGCGCGAAGGCCGCTGGCGGGCCGGCTCGCCCGCGCCGCTGCCCGGCGTGCTGGCGGGCTGCCGGCTCGGCCTCGTGGGCCTGGGCGAGATCGGCTCTCGCGTGGCGCAGGTCGGCATGGCCTTCGGCATGGAGGTGGTGACCTGGAGCCCGCGCATGACCGAGGAGCGCGCGGCCGAGAAAGGCGTGCGCTTCGTGCCGCTCGATGAATTGCTGGCGACCTCGGACGTGGTCAGCCTGCACCTCGTGCCGACCGCCGAGACCCGCCATCTGCTCGACGCCCCGCGCCTCGCGCTGATGCAGCCGCACAGCGTGCTGGTCAACACCTCGCGCGCGGCACTGGTCGACATGGACGCATTGCGCCACGCCCTGGATGCAGGCCGGCCCGGCATGGCGGCGATCGATGTGTTCGATGCCGAGCCGCTGCCTCTCGACGAGCCGCTGCGCCAGCAGCCGCGCGCGCTGCTGACGCCGCACATGGGCTTTGTCTGCGAGCCGGTGTTCGAGCGCTTTGCGCTAGGGGTGGTCGAGTGTCTCGAGGCGTGGCTGGCAGGGCAGCCACTGGTGCGTCAGGTGTTTCCGGAGTAGGCCGGCCAGGAGCGGGAGCTGCCCTGGGGCGCCCGTGCCGCGTCAAACGAGCCCGGCGTATTCCTTCAGCAGGATCTCGCCAAGGTCGTTCTCTCCCCTGTCCTGCAGCTTCTTGAAGAGGCCATCGAGATGCGGATTGAGGGCGCTTCGCCAGCTCTCTTCCTTCGGAAAGTGCGCCAGCGCCCGGACGAACGCGTTCAACATGTCGTCTTTTTCGCCGCGCGCCATGAGGTCGTTCGCCAAGTGCAGGAAGCCGATGCAGGCGAGACCGGGCGCGTTCTGCGACAGCCCTGCGTCGCAAGCACGCTCCAGCGCCCGCAGGGCAAAGCGGGGACTGTGCTCGATCAGCGCACTCATCAACGCGACCATCGTGGAGCTGGGCTGCATGACGGAGGGCAGATTCCCGATGAAATCCGCCATCAATCGGAGCAGGCACTGGGCATCGATCGGCGACAGGCGCAGGCCCGGCTCCTTGCGGTCGACCAGCGGGCCGTACAGCAGCCTAAGCACTGAAAAGGCCTCGTCGAACCGGCCTCGGTCCACCTGGAAAGCGATGGCGCTGCCGATCACGGCATGGAAGCTGGCATCCAGCGTCACGCCTGGCAGGTAGGCGCAGTCCTCCAGCGTCCTGGCGATATCCGCGGTGGGCGCTGCCTGCATCAGCCCGGGTCCGTCCGTCGACTGCGAAAGCACGCGATTGATGTGAACCTGGACGCCGCCCATCACGGGCCATGCCACGGCATTCGGATGGCCGTCCGGCGACAGGCACAGCGACTTCAGCAAGGCTTGGTCTTCGCTCATCTCTGCGAGTCGTTCCAGGCCCCAGTCGATGATCTGGCCGGCTGGGCTGCCCTTGGCGTTGCTCCGGCACATGCTCACGATGGAGTCGATCAAGGCCTTGTGCAGCCGCACCAGGCCGGCCATATCGGCCTTGCCGCCCTTGACCGCATTCTTCAGAGCCTGGTGTGCATCCCGATAAAGGCTCCTGGCGAGCCTCCATTGCTCGTCGCTCGTCATCGTGGTCCTGCCCATGCCTTGAACCAGTGTCGTCAGGCAGCCGACGTCGTCGGTGCCGGCCAGGGTCATCCAGCACGTGAGCGAAGGATGCTCGGCGCCGGTGGACCGTGCCAGATGACTGTCCTTGAAGAGGCCGGCGAGGCGCTCCACCGCCGGAGCGATCGCTCTCTGAAGGAACCGGCGCGCCGAGGCCGCATCCACCTTCGGCTCCGGGTCGAGCCCCTCGGGCAGCCAGAAGCCAGCTTCGGCCAGCATCGCTCGGAGAGAGGCATCCGAAAGCTTGCCAAAGAGCTGTGTCCGGTTCTGTAGAAGCCAGCGCGCCGCATTCTCGGCTTCCAGGATGGTGTCCTCGCGCTCGGCGTCGCTCGCACCCTCCAGCACACCGAGCGCCGACTTCAGCAGCGAGAACGCGATCGGCTGATGCAAGCGCGTTGCCGTGGCCACGGGGTCGGAAACATCCGACCCGGTCGATGGAATCCCCGCACGCAGCACTTTGGCCATGCTGTCGCATTGGATGTCCACGCGGCGCTTCTGCTCCTGGTTCAACTGGGGAAGCTGCGACTGCAGGAACTGCAGCACAGGCAAGGCGGAATTCACCGCAAGCGCCGGATTGGCCACAGGCCCAATGACCACTTCAACATGCGAGATCAAGTCGTTCGCATGCAGGTGGGGGACGAATTTGCATTCTTCCAAAGGCACCAGCACGAGTCCGTTGTAGCCCCTCGTCTTGATGCGGAACTCGAATCCGTTCTCCGCAAGCTTCTTGCGAAATTCCTTGCCCATGGATACGGGCCAGGCCTTCACGTCGGCCGGGTGTTGCAAGCAGCGCTGAAGCGCCTGGGCTGCATCGTCGCTCTCCATCTCGTCCAGCAGGACGATGGCTCGGGCGGCCATCATCTGGTCTCCACGTTCGATGGCGCCGCGAAACACCGCTTCCAGCATTGGCGCGATGGTGTCGACCTCGAACGCGTTCCACATCAGTTCCGCCAAGGCGAGCAGGCGCGGCGGCTCACACTCATGGCAGAGTTTTTCCAGGACAGTACCTTCGCATCCCAGGAAGAAATCGTAGTTACAGAAATGCGAGACCAAGGCGACCGAGTGGAGGATCTCGGCCGTCGTCACGGCATCGAGCTTTCCCTTGAGCAGGCATTTGGCAATGTCCCGGTAGAGACTTTTGATGCTACTCGGCAAGCCCCTGTTCTTGAAAGAGGAGTTCCAGAGCTGGGCGAGCATGAGGTCTATCGCTTCGGCGTGCAGGCCTGCGCCGGCGAGCGCAGCCGCGGCATCCAGCACGTCTTGCGTTTGTGCGATGTGCACTTGCATGACGAACGGGGCCTTACCGCCGAGGATCACTGGCCGGGGCACTCCGTCGCTGTCGGAAACGGACCGGTTGCCGACCTCGAAGATCGCGACACTGGCTCCGCGCTGTTCGTTGAACAGGAGTGCGATCGAATGTGCCTTGGGATGCGCCAGCACCCCAGCGAGAACGTGCGCGTCACCCCCCAGGCGTTTCACCACCGAGACAAGCGTGCGGACTTCCGCCAGGACGGCGTCGATCGTCGGTCGCCGGATCTTCTCGTTGGCGCGAAGACGGACGCACACCATGCCGTCCTCCGCAACTCCAGCCTGGAAATCTTGTTTGCACCGCCCGTTCACATAGAGCGAAACCGCATCACATAAGCTTGGGGATGCATCCGAGTCGACGGCCGCCGGAACGTGCAGCTTGAGCACCGACTGGTGATCAGGAAGCTCCTCTACCGTGGCCGACACGCCGTGAGAGTGCGCGGCAGAAGGATCCGGCACAAGATCCTGCATGAGGCTCGGGGCCTGCGCGAGCAACTGCTCGTTGGCCGATTCGATCGTCGGCGGCAATCGTGCCGGGCCGTCCGGAGTCGGGCCGGACCGACCTTTGGTAGTCATCGTCAAGCCGGCAGGCGTTTCGGTTCTTGGCCCGGAAGCAGAAGAAGAAAACATGATGTGCTTCGACGAACGGACGGTGGCTGATCGATTCGGTGCGCATGCAACCGCGCAGGATCCCGAGGCTCAAAGGGCCGCTACACCCGTGAACACACCGGACGTCACGCCCAGGCGATCCAGGAAGGCGCTCAGCCACTGGTCGAAAGCCACCGCATCGAGGCTGGACATCGCTGCCCTGGCGACCAGGACGATCACGCGGGAATCCGCGTTGCACGAGATCGAGAACTCGAACCCCTCGACCTCGTGCGTGTGCGAAAGCCACTCATCGCCGTAGTCGATGTGCTCCGGCGCCCCATCGTGATTCGACGGAAGCCGGCCGACCATGGCCATGGCCCACAGCAGCCCCGAATTCGGTTCGTCGATGAAGTTGACGACCCGCTCGCCATCGAAAAGCAGCACAGTGCGGCCCTGCGCATCCGTCGCGAATCGGAGATCGCCATGCCGTTGGGCGAAGTCGTCGAGAAGCGCTTGCAGCGCAGGATTCATGGGGACGCTCCTTTGGTTCGAGGAGCCCCATTAGTAACGACGCCCGATGCGCGGTTCCACGCGCATCGGGCGCCAGCGGCCGCGGGCCGGGGCTTATGTGGTCGCCATGGCCTGCCGCCGTGTCGTAGCGCGAGCAGGGCAGGATCGGGCCAGAAAGACCTTCATCATCAGTCGCTGGACGAAGTTGCCATGAGGCGGATAGAACAGCCCTCGGTAGCGGTGCAGTTGGCGCTTGAGCGCGCGCAGGTGGGCGCGGCGCTCCTCGGCCGTCGGGCAGGGCTGGGCCGAGAAGGAGGTGAAAATCTGCCACATGAGCACAGAGCGAACCACGCCTCCACCCAGCGCCAGGCCGCAAACGGTCCTCGTCGGCAGCTACGGCGCCGACCTCGACGCCCCGGCGCACAGCATGCTGGGCCTGGGGGCCCTGTTCGCCGAGATGGCCGAGCAAGGGGTGGACGCGCAGGCCCTGCTGCAGGACACCGGCGTGCAGCCCGCGCAGCTCGACGACCCCGAGTCGCACCTGTCGCACCGGCAGAAGATCCAGATCCTGCGCAACGTGCAGCGCCTCTCGCGCATCCCCGACGTGGGCCTGCGTGCCGGCGCACGCCAGCGCCTGAGCGATTTCGGCGTGTATGGCTATGCCCTGGTGAGCAGCGCCACGCTCGGCGAGGCAGTCAGGCTCGGCATCAGGCACGTGCGGCTGGCCGGGCCGGTGCTCGAGAAGCGCTTGCGCGTCGAAGGCGACGTGGCGATCTTCGAGGGCCATGACGTGATGGCGCTCGGCGAGCTGCTGCCGCTGGCCACCGAGTTCTGGTTCAGCTCGATCCTCAGGCTCGGCTCGTGCGTCCTCGAGGCGCCGCTGCCCACGCGGCAACTGCTGCTGCCCTACCCTCGCCCGCCGCACGCGCCAGCCTACGAACGGGCTTTCGGTTGCCCGGTGAGTTTCGATTCCGGGCGAATGGAACTGCACTTCGACGCGACCGGGCTCGATCAGCCCTGCCCCAACGCGAACCCGATCACGGCCGAGCTGTGCAGGAAGTTCTGCGAGCGCATGCTCGAAGCGCTGCCGGACGAAACGCCGCTGTCGCGCACCATCCGCACGGCCTGCCTGGAAAGCCGCGGCGACTTCCCCACCGCCGAGGCGATGGCGCAGCGCCTGGGGCACTCGGTGCGCACGCTGCACCGACGGCTCGCGGACGAAGGCTCGAGCTACCAGGACATCGTGGACCTCGTGCGCCGCTCCCTTGCCATCGAGTACCTCCGCAACACCGCGCTGACGATCGAGGAGATCGCGCAGCGCGTGGGTTTCTCGGAGGCGACCAACTTCCGCAAGGCGTTCAGGCGCTGGACCGGGCAGGCGCCGGGGCAGTTCCGAAAGGCATAGTGCGGTCAGTCGGGGAGGCGATAAGTCGACGCAGGACAAGGACATCGCCAAGGTTCTCAAGTTGAACAGGAACTTCATGGAGTAATCATCATGACCAAGACAACTGCAAGGAAGACCCAGAAGACGAAGACGACACCGTACGACGTTGCCGAACATCTCCGCACGCCTGAAGAGATGGCCGCGTATCTGGACGCATGGCTCGAGGAAGCACCGGACGACGCTGCAGGCATCGCGAGGGCCCTGGGCGATATCGCCCGCGCGAAGGGAATGTCGCAAGTTGCCCACGACGCGGGCCTGAGCCGTGAGAGCCTCTACCGAGCACTGAGTGCGGATGGAAACCCCAGTTTCGCAACCGTGCTCAAGGTAGCCAAGGCTCTCGGCGTCAAGTTTCACGCCCAAGCCATCGAGAGTGACGCTGTCGTCGCGCGGTGAGGCGCTGGAGGGATCATCGTGAAATCACTGGGCAAGAAAGCCGACGGCTTGCGGCTCGAACGAATGATGGCCTCGCCGCGCTGGTCGGGTTCGGGATTTCGCAACCTCCATCCCGTGTCGCCCGGCTTGCGCGACCCGAATGCGCCACGGCCTACGCTGAGCGATTTCCTCTGTGGCGGCGAACGCCGCGTGCCGCTCGGGCCCTTGCCGTCGGTGGATCCCACCGAGGCCTGGTCCAGCAAGCCCGGCTCGGGCTTGCGCGCCACCTGGCTCGGCCATTCGACGGTCCTGATCGAGATCGACGGCGTGCGAGTGCTGACCGATCCCGTCTGGGGCCCGCGCGCCTCGCCGAGCCGGCTGGCCGGCCCGAAGCGCTTCCAGCCGGTGCCCATTGCGCTGCGCGCCCTGCCGCCTGTCGACGTGGTGCTGGTGTCGCACGACCACTACGACCACCTCGACTACCCGACCATCCGCGAACTGGCGCGGCTGCCCGTGCCCTTCGTCACCTCGCTGGGCGTCGGCGCGCACCTGGAGGCGTTCGGCGTGCCGCCGGAGCGCATCACGGAGCTGGATTGGTGGGAGTCCTGCACGCTGCCGCATGCGGAGGTGACGATCACCGCCGCGCCCTCGCAGCATTTTTCCGGGCGCGGGCTCAAGGATCGCAACGCGACGCTGTGGTCTTCGCTCGTGATCCGGTCTGCGCGGCACTCGGTGTTCTTCAGCGGCGACACCGGGCTCACCGCGGAGTACGCCACCATCCGCGAGCGCCTCGGGCCCTTCGATCTCGTGATGCTGGAGGTCGGCGCATTCCATCCGGCCTGGGGCGACATTCACCTCGGGCCCGCCAACGCACTCGAGGCCCACGCGCTGCTCGGCGGAGGGGCCTTCCTGCCGGTGCACTGGGGCACCTTCAGCCTCGCGATGCATGCGTGGGACCAGCCGGCCGAGGCGCTGCTGTCGATGGCGCCGGCACGCGGCGTGCAACTGGTGATGCCGCGCCTCGGCGAGCCGGTCGAGCCGGCGCATGCGGAGGGCGTGACGCCGTGGTGGCGCGGAGTCGATGCGGCCGAGCCCGGCACCCGGCACGCCGAACCCGATGCGGTGACGCTGCCGAAGTCGATGCCCTGGCCGATCGACTGAAGGGGCGCGATCCTCGCCTGCGCTAAGTGGACTAGAGCCTGATGATCGAGTTCAGGCCTTCGCAAGCCTCTTCGAAGGCCGCTGCTGGCAGCTGCTTCCAAGGATGGGGGCGCGCACCCCGCTGCCGCCAGTCGAAGCTCTTGGGTTGATGGGTCAGCACGTAGGCGACTTCGCGCTTGGGCCCGACGTGCTTGACCGCAAACGGGTTGGTCTCGTTCGACGCGGCGTGTGTCATCGGCAGGCCGATCACCAGGCCCGTGCGCTCATTGAACGCCTTGGTCGACAACACCAGCATCGGGTGCTCGTCACGCATCTCTGTGCGGCCCACCTGAGGATTGAACTGGATCCAGATCACGTCTTGGCGCTCCGGCACCCAGAGCTTGCTCGCGGCCACCATCAGATGACCTCGCGCCCAACCGGCGCACCAGCCATCACCTCGCCGCCGTGCAGCGCGGGATCAAAGAGCTTGAGCTTTTGCTCCAGCGTCAGGCGCGGCTTGCCAGCCGGCCGCAGCAGCACCCCGCCCTCCACGACCTCGATCGTGATCGGCTGCCCCTGGGCCAGGTGCGCCGCCTTCGCGACCTTGGCCGTCAGGCGCACGCCCAGCCCATTTCCCCAGGCCTGTATCGTCTGTTCTGCAATCACTGAAGTGGACATCTCATGAGCCTCCATGAAGGTTTATACAAGTATAAACCTCATGTGTCCCACGGAGGGGTGGCAGCGAGCGCAGATGTACCACGCCATCCTGGCGGGTGCGGGCGATTTCGTCATGCCCGACATGATGCGCATCGGCGGCGTGAGGGGCTGGCTCCGCGCGGACGCCGAGGCCAGCCTGCAGCCCTGACGCAGCCGTCATCGGGTCGATCCACCTCTGTCAGGCCTTGGCCACCTCGTGCCCCGCCATCAGCTCCAGCGACCTGACCAGCGCCGAGTGGTCGAGATCGGCCATGCCATGTGCCGCGCAGGCCTGCATCAGCTGCGCCGCGCTCGCGGTCTGCGGCAATGACAGCCCCAGCTCGCGCGCACCCTGCAACGCCAGGCCCAGGTCCTTCTGGTGCAGCCGGATGCGAAAGCCCGGATCGAAGGTGCGCTTGATCATCCGCTCCCCATGCACTTCGAGGATGCGGCTCGAGGCGAAGCCGCCCATCAGCGCCTGGCGCACCTTGGCCGGATCGGCGCCGGCCTTGCTGGCGAACACCAGGGCCTCGCCGACCGCGGCGATGTTGAGCGCGACGATGATCTGGTTGGCCACCTTGGTCGTCTGCCCATCGCCGTTGCCGCCGACGAGCGTGATGTTCTTGCCCATCTTCTCGAGCAGCGGGCGCACCTTTTCGAAGACCGCAGGGTCGCCGCCGCACATGATCGTGAGCGACGCTGCCTTGGCACCGACCTCGCCGCCCGAGACCGGAGCGTCGATGTAGTCGGCACCGAGCGCGTTGATCTTCTGCGCGAAAGCCTTGGTCGCCATCGGCGAGATCGAGCTCATGTCGACGACGATCTTGCGCGTGTCCGTCCCGGCCGCCTTGAGGCCGTCGGCAATGCCGTTGGCACCGAACAGCACGGCCTCGACGTCGGGCGTGTCGGGCACCATCGTGAAGATGATGTCGGCGACGGCACGTCACTTCGGCCGCATGGTCGCAAGCCTGCGCCGTCGATGCCGAGATGGCCTGCGGCAGCTTGCCCGCCGTATGGACATACAGCTGGTGCCCCGCATCGATGAGGTGCAGGGCCATGGGCGCGCCCATGATGCCCAGTCCGATGAATCCGATCTTCATGTGCAGTCCTTTTGCTTGACGCGTCGACGCGCCTGTTTGACGCGTCGACGCGCCTGTTTCAGTAAGAGTCACCAGAGCTCGCGGCCCCCGGCGCGGCTCGCATCTTCGACAGCACCTGCTGCGCGCCGGCCGCCATCAGGCGCGCGTCGGAGCTCACGGTGGTGAATTGAAATCCCTTGGCGATGCGCGCGAGCGCTGCCTCGGTGCTGCCGTTGTGGATGCCCGCCACCACGCCATGCGCCTTGGCCCGCTCCAGGATGTGATCGACCGCCTCGGCCGCCTTGGGCTCGAGGTCGTCGAAGGCCGGCTTGCAGCCGAGCGCGATCGAAAGATCCGACGGGCCGATGTAGATCGCGTCGAGTCCCTCGACCGACAGGATGTCATCGAGGTTGTCGAGCGCCTTGGCGGTTTCGATCATCGCGAAGGCCACGATGGTGTCGTTGGCATGCTGCGGATAGTCGGCGCCGCCGTAGAGCAGCGCCCGCACCGGGCCGAAGCTTCGCGTGCCCTGCGGCGCGTAGTGCGTCCACGCCACCAGGTTCTGCGCGTCCTGCCGCGTGTTGACCATCGGGCAGATGACGCCATAGGCGCCGGCATCGAGGCTCTTCATCAGGATGCCGGGCTCGAGCCAGGGCACGCGCACCACCGGCACCGTGGGCGTGGTCGAGATCGCCTGCAGCATGCCGACCATGGCCTGGTAGTCGACCACGCCGTGCTGCAGGTCGATGGTCAGCGAGTCCCAGCCCTGGTGGGCCATGGTCTCGGCCGAGAAGCTGTTGGCAATGGCGAGCCAGCCGTTGACGGCGGCGCCGCCAGATTTCCACAGCGAGCGCAAGCGGTTTTCTCTCATGACGATCTCCGTTGGTTGTTCATCGCGCCGACCACGGAACGGGACACTTGAGCGCGCCGTGGTCGAAGAAGCCGCGCAGGTTGTCGAACACGAGGTCGGCCATCGCTTGCCGAGTCTCATGGGTGCCGCTCGCGATGTGCGGCAGCAGCACGACGTTGTCGAGTTCCAGCAGCGCCTGTGGCACATGGGGCTCGTTCTCGAACACATCGAGCCCCGCTCCGCCGATGCGACGATTCACCAGCGCGTCGACCAGCGCCGCCTCGTCGATGGTGGTGCCGCGCGACACGTTGACGAGAAAGCCCTTCGGCCCCAGCGCCTCGAGCACTTCGCGCGATACCACGTGGCGCGTCGATGCACCTCCGGCCACCGCCACGACGAGAAAGTCGGCCCATTGCGCCAGTTCGAGCGGGGTGGACTTGAAGGCGTAGGGCACGTCGGCCGCCGGCTGCCGGTTGGTGTAGCCCACTTCCATGTCGAAGCCCGAAGCGCGCCGCGCGATCGTCCCCCCGATGCGACCGAGTCCCAGGATGCCCAGCCGCTTGCCGCTGGCCCGCGTCCCGAGCGGGAAGCGCTCCTTCGACCACTTGCCGCGGCGCACGAAGCGATCGGCGGCCGACACTCCGCGTGCCACGTCGAGCAGCAGCGCGAAGGCGAGATCGGCGACGCAATCGTTCAGCACGTCGGGCGTGTAGCCGACGGCGATGCCGCGCGGCACGGTGCGAGTGGCATCGAGCCTGTCGATGCCGACACCGAAGCTCGAGATCACCCGCAGCGATGGAAGCGCATCGACCAGCTCGGCGCTGGCACCCTCCGGCGCCGAGGTGACGAGGCCGACGAATTCGCCACCGCGCTCGCGCAGGAAGGCCTTCCAGTCGGGAATGTCGGCCAGGCACTGGACATCGAAGGCCTCCGCGAGCCGCGCTTCGAGCGCCGGCAAGAGGCGTCCCACCTGGAGGATGCGGTGCTTCATCTTCGTCTCCTCACGGATGCCGGCGTCCAGTGACGCCTCACTCAACCTTGACGCCGCCTTGCGCGACGACAGTCGCCCACTTCTTGGTCTCGCGATCGAAGAAGCTGGCGAATTCGGCGGGCGTCATGGTGTTCACCTCGGCCCCTTGCGAGACCAGGCGCTCGCGCACCTCGGGCGAGCGGATGATGCGCGTGACCTCGGTGGCCAGGCGCTGCACCACTTCCGGCGGCGTGCCGGCAGGCACGAGCAGCCCTTGCCAGGTGCCGGACTCGAAGCCCTTGACGCCCTGCTCGGCGATCGTCGGCACGTTCGGCAGCATCGGCACGCGCGTGGCCTTGGAGACACCGAGCACCTTGAGCTTGCCCGACTGCACGTGCGGCAGCGTGGCCAGCATGCCGTTCATCAGCACCTGCGTCTGGCCCGCGACCGTGTCGCTGATCGCCTGCGAGCCGCCCTTGTACGGGATGTACTGCCACTCGGCGCCAGTCGCCTTCTCGACCGCGACGCCGGCCAGGTGCGGCGCGCTGCCGATGGCCGTGACGGCGAAGTTCAGCTTCTCCTTCTTCGACAGCGCCACCAGCTCCTTCAGGTTGTTCGCCGGCACCGACGGATGGACCACGAGCAGATGCGGCGAATAGGCCAGCATCGTCACGCCGCGCAGGTCCTTGGTCGGATTGAACGGCAGCTTGTCGTAGACCGAGCCGTGATGGCGAGCGCGCCCACGTCGCACAGCAGCAGCGTGTGGCCGTCGTTCGCCTTGGCGACGGCGTCGGTGCCGGTGTTGCCGTTGGCGCCGGCCTTGTTCTCGACGATGACGGTCTGCTTCAGCGCCTCGGACAGCGGCTGGCTGATGGCGCGCGCGATGATGTCGGAGGAGCCGCCCGGCGGGTACGGCACGATGATGCGCACCGGCTTCGTCGGCCACGCCTGCTGCGCCATCGCGGCACCTGCGGCGAGCAGCGAGAAGGCGACGGCGCCGAGCGCCTTGTGCATGCGGTACTTCTGCGTCTTCATGGGGTCTCCTTTGTGATCTCAGCGATCGAGCGCCGGGCGCTTCGGGTCGAAGGTCCAGCCGGGGATCAGGTACTGCATCGCCGCCGCGTCGTCGCGCGCGCCCAGGCCATGCTGCAGGTAGAGCTGGTGCGCCTTCTCGACCTCGGCCATGTCGAGCTCGACGCCGAGGCCCGGCTTCTTCGGCACCTGCACCAGGCCGCCGCACGATCTGCAGCGGCTCCTTGGTCAGGCGCTGGCCGTCCTGCCAGATCCAGTGCGTGTCGATCGCGGTGACGCGCCCGGCGCGGCGGCGCCGACATGGGTGAACATCGCCAGCGACACGTCGAAGTGGTTGTTCGAATGCGAGCCCCAGGTCAGGCCCCAGTCGCGGCAGGTCTGCGCGACGCGCACCGAGCCGGCCATGGTCCAGAAGTGCGGATCGGCCAGCGGGATGTCGACCGATCTGCAGCGACAGCGCGTGGCTCAGCTGGCGCCAGTCGGTGGCGATCATGTTGGTCGCCGTCGGCAGGCCGGTGGCGCGGCGGAACTCGGCCATCACCTCGCGGCCGGAGAAGCCTTCTTCGGCGCCGCACGGGTCCTCGGCATAGGCGACGACGCCGCGCATGTCGCGCATCAGGCGGATCGCGTCCTTGAGCAGCCAGCCGCCGTTCGGGTCGAGCGTGACGCGGGCTTCGGGAAAGCGCTCGTGCAGCGCGCTCGATCGCCTCGATCTCCTCGTCGCCGCGCAGCACGCCGCCCTTGAGCTTGAAGTCGTTGAAGCCGTAGCGCTCGCGCGCGGCCTCGGCCAGCCGCACGACCGCCTCGGGCGTCATCGCCTCCTCGTGGCGCAGGCGGAACCAGGCGTTGTCGGCGTCCGGGTCGCTCGGCATAGGGCAGGTCGGTGCGCTTGCGCTGTCGCCGACGAAGAACAGGTAGCCGAGCATCTCGACCGCGTCGCGCTGCTGGCCTTCGCCGAGCAGCGCCGCCACCGGCACGTCGAGGTGCTGGCCGAGCAGGTCGAGCAGCGCCGACTCGATGGCGGTGACCGCGTGGATGGTGGTGCGCAGGTCGAAGGTCTGCAGGCCGCGGCCGCCGCTGTCGCGGTCGGCGAAGGCCGTCTGCACCTGCTGCAGCAGGCGCTGGTGCGCGCCGAGCGGCTGGCCGACGACCAGCGCGGCGCGCGTCTTCCAGCGTCTGGCGGATCTTCTCGCCGCCCGGCACTTCGCCGACGCCGGTGCGGCCGGCGCTGTCGGTGAGGATCAGCAGGTTGCGGGTGAAGAACGGGCCGTGCGCGCCGCTCAGGTTGAGCAGCATGCTGTCGCGGCCGGCGACCGGGATCACGCGCAGCTCGGTGATCGCGGGAGTGGAAGTGCGGTCATGGCGATGCTCGGCGAGGTCGTGGGGCAGGCGCGGCATCAGTCGGCCGTGATCTTGCGCGCCTCGATCACCTTTTTCCAGCGTGCGAACTCCTGCTGCTGGAAGGCGGCGAACTGCTCCGGCGTGTTGCCGACGACCTCGAGGCCCGATCGAGTCAGCTGCTGCTTGACTGCGGATCGTTGAGCGCGGCGACGACGGCGCGTGGAACTTGGCGCTAACGTCGGCCGGCAGGCCCTTCGGCGCGGCGACGGCCTGCCAGGAGTAGACGTCGACGTTCTTGACGCCCGGCTTCGGCCATCGTCGGCACGTCGCGGCAGCACCGGCGAGCGCTTCGCGCCGGTGACGGCCAGCGCCCGCAGCTTGCCGCGCCTTGATGTGCTGGAGCACGGCGTTGACGTTCTGGAACGAGGCGTCGACCTGGCCGCCGAGCAGGTCGGTGATCGCCGGGCCGCCGCCCTTGTACGGGCACGTGCAGCGCCGGTGGTGCCGCTCTCCAGCCAGAACAGCTCGGCCGTCAGGTGGTCGCTGCGAGCCGTTGCCCGACGAGGCGAAGCTCATCTTGTCCGGGGTTGGCCTTCTCGTAGGCGATCACGTCGGCGAGCGACTTGTGCGGCGAAGCGGCCGGCACCACCAGCACGTTGGGCGCCTGCACCGCCACCGTGATCAGGTCGAAGTCCTTCAGCGCGTCGTATTGCATGCTCTTGATCAGGTGCGGCGCGATGACCAGCGGGCCGAGCGACGATGACCAGGAAGGTGTAGCCGTCGGGCGCGGCGCGCTTGACCGGCGCCGGCGCCGATGGTGCCGGTCGCGCCGGCCTTGTTGTCGACGATGAAGGTCTGGCCGAAGGTCTTGCCTGCAGCGAGGCGCCGATCGCGCGCGCGATGGTGTCGGTCGAGCCGCCGGGCGGGAACGGCACGACCAGCGTCACCGGCTTGGAGGGCCAGGCCTGCGCCTGCACGCCGCGATGCCAGCAGGCCGAAGGCCGAGGCGAGGGCGATCAAGAGCTTCTTCATGGTCGATGTCTCCGTGAGTTTGGGATGGCGTCGGCACTACTCATGGTGAGCGCTACCAAACAGAGTCAATGGTAGCGCTACTAGTCCAGACTGCAAGGACTCGTTATCAGGGGTTTTCCCGTCGGTCATGCTCGCGCTCGACGATCGAAAAGCCGATGTCGATGACGCGCTGCTCGCACCGTCGCGGCCCTCGGCGCGATCGACGATGAACTGCGCCGCCTGGCGGCCGATGGCGTCGCCGTTGATGTGCACCGTGGTCAGCGCCGGGTGCAGGTCGGCGGCGAACTCCAGGTCGCCGAAGCCGACGACCGCGAGCTGCTCCGGCACGGCGATGCCCGCGGCCTGTGCCTCGGTCATGACGCCCAGCGCCAGCAGGTCGGAGCTGCAGAAGACGGCGTCGATGTCGTTCGCTGCGCGCAGCAGCTCGGCCAGCGCGGCGCGGCCGCTTCCGAGCGTCGTCGGCGCCGGCACGACGACGGCACGCGCACCTCCGCCAGGCCGAGCACGCGCGCCGTCGGCCTGGAAGGCCTCGCGGCGGCGCCTGGCGCGCTCGTCGTTGCCGGCCACCACGGCCAGGCGGCGCCGGCCCTTCGCCATGCAGGAAGCGCGCCACGGCCCGCCCCACGTCCGCATGCGAAAAGCCGACCAGCATGTCGATCGGCGTGGGCGTGAGGTCCCAGGTTTCGACCACCGGGATGCCGGCGGCCAGCAGCCGCCTGCGGCCCTCGGCCGAATGCATGATGCCGGTCAGCACGATGCCGTCGGGCCGGCGGCCGATGATGGCGCCGAGCAGCGCGTCCTCGCGGTTGCCGGCGTAGCCGGACTGGCCCAGCATGAGCTGGTAGCCGCGTTCGGCCAGCGCCTCGGTCAGCGACTGGACGGTTTGCAGGAACACCGGGCCCGGAGATCGTCGGCACCACCGCGGCCACCAGGCGGCTGCGCGTCGAGGCCAGGCCACCGGCCAGGAGGTTGGGCACGTAGCCGGTGCGCGCGACCGCATCGCCGACCTTCTGCAGCACCTCGTCCGACACCTGCTCCGGCGTGTTGAGCGCCCGCGACGCGGTGATCGGCGCGACGCCGGCGAGCTTGGCCACGTCGTGCAGCGTGACCGCGCCGCTGCCTCGCCGCTTGGTGCGCCGCGCTGGGTGTCTTCGGTGGCCATGGCGGCATTCTAGCGCATGGGAGCGCTACCGAGAGGGCAGCGCTCTTCAAGGCAAGGAACAAGTCCGGACGGAAGATCTTCAAGGCGAATGAAACGACCCATGGCGGGCGGCTCCGCCGTCCTGCCTGACCAGTTCGACGCGATAGCAGTCGAGCTCCGTGCGCTCCGACGAGTAGGTCTTACTGAAGTAGTTGCGGAGAAAGGCGGTTTTCAGGGCCGCCCGATAGGCCGGGGCGTGCGCCTTGCGACACAGGTACAGCTTGTTCAGCTGACCGCGAAGGGACGGATGTCGGATTCGGTCTCTTCCTGCCACAGGCTGTGGCCCGCGGTGACCTCCGGCCATTGGGCGCGGCAATAGTCGTCGAGCGCAATGACACCGTCGTCGGCCAAGGTGTTCTCCGCCAGCCGCAGGTCGTTGCGCACGATGGCCTTCCAATGGCCGCCGTCGATGCTGAAGAAGCGCGCCGGGCCGACCCGCTGAAGCACATCGTCTTGCTGGACGTCTTCCGACGACCTCCTGAGCGACATGGACGCGGGAGGCGTCGATGCCGAACCGGCCCAGGTTCGCGCGAAAGACATCCAGGTCACCCTTGCCGACGCATCGAGGTTCTTGTCCTGCTCGCCGAAGACGTCGATGCACATGGCTGCTGGTCGCCCCGCAGCGCCGAGGCACAGAAGGACTTGTGATGCAGCCGCTCCACGCTGCCGATGCGCTGCCGCGTGCTACCGAGGATACGAGCTGCTGCCGCACGGCGGCCTGTGCGCCACCACGGTCTTCTTCGCGCGCTGAGTGGATGGTAAGCCGGACTCAGCGCCACGGGCCTGTTGGTGGTGCCAGCGGCTTCAGGTGCCGAGCGACCCCGCCCTTCTTGCGGATCACCACCGTGGCCGAGCGCGGCCGGCCCGACGGGATTCTGGTCGGGCCAGTTCGAGAAACGCCGCGGTTGATCCGGGTCGCTGCGCTCGCTCGGGCTCTCGCCCGGATGCTGGATGTTGACGAACATCGTGCGGCCATCGGGCGTGCCGGCGGCGCCGGTGACCTCGCAGCCTGCCGGGCCGACCAGGAATCGGCGGATCTCGCCGCTGCGCGGGTCCGCTGCAAGCATGCAGTTGTTGCCCAGGCGCGCGAGATCGCCCTTGCCCATCGCCGAGGTGGACATGTCGGTCTGGATCCACAGCACGCCGCGGCCGTCCACCCACAGCCCGTCGGGGCAGCCGAAGGCATCGCCCTTGACGTTGCCCTTGGCATCGGCCCGCTCGTTGGCGGGGTCGCCTGCGAGCACGAAGTGGTTCCATCGGAAGCTCGGGCCGTCGAGGTCGCCGTCGTCCTTCCAGCGGATGATGTGGCCCATGGTGTTGTTGGCGCGCGGGTTGGCCGCGTCGCGGGCGGCCTGGCTTGGGCTCGCCGCGGTTGCTGTTGTTGGTCAGCGTGCAGTAGACCCAGCCTTGCGCGTCGACGGCGATCCACTCGGGCCGGTCCATCTTGGTGGCGCCGAGCAGGTCGCTCGCCTGGCGCGTCTTGACCAGCACCTCGCCCTGGTCGGCAAAGCCGTTGCGCCGCGTCGAGCGCGCCCTGGCCGTGCACGAGCGCGATCCAGCGGCCCGTGCCGTCGCCGTCGAAGCGCGCCACGAAGAGCGTGCCGTGGTCCAGCAACTCGGCGTTCTCGCGCGCGCCGCCGGGACGGATCGCGTCGCGGCTGACGAACTTGTAGATGTACTCGAAGCGTGCGTCCTCGCCCATGTAGACCACGGCGCGCCGATCCCGCGTGACGGCCACCGTCGCGCCTTCATGCGCCGCGCGGCCGAGCGCCGTGCGCTTGATCGGCGTGCTGCTCGCATCGAAGGGGTCGATCTCGACCACCCAGCCGAAGCGGTTCGGCTCGTTCGGGTGCTTCGTGGCGTCGAAGCGCTCGTCGTGCTCGTGCCAGCGATAGCCCGCCGGATCGCCCTTGCGCAGGCCCCAGCGGCGCTGGTGCGCGTCGGGCTCGTCGGGGCCCTTGAAGTAGTTGATGAAGTTCTCTTCGCAGGTGAGGCAGGTGCCCCAGGGCGTGATGCCGCTGGCGCAGTTGTTGAAGGTGCCCAGCACGCGCCGGCCCTGCGGGTCGAAGGCGGTCTTGAGCAGCGCATGGCCCGCGGCCGGGCCGCCGAAGGCCATCGGCGTGGCGGCGGTGATGCGGCGCGCCCAGGGGCTCGGGCGCACCACCTCCCAGCGGCCCTGCCGCTCTGCCACCTCGATGACGGAGAGGCCGTGCGCGGCCTGCGACTTGCGGACCTTCTGCGCCGTCCAGGTCTTCATGCCGTCCGGATGCAGCAGGCCGTCGTCGACGTATTCGTGGTTGATCACCAGCAGCCCCGAGGTGGAGCCGACCTGGGCAAAGAACTGCATGCCGTCGTGATGCATGCCGAGCTGCGCCTCCTGCTCGGCGGCGGTGTTGCTCGCGTCGGGCTTGAAGGCGGCCTCTTCCCCTGAAAGCCCGGCGGGCTCGCCCCAGGCGGCGATCACCTGCGCGCTGTAGCCCTCGGGCACGGTGACCGTGTCCGAGGTCGATACCGGCACGCTCTTGAAGCCGAGGGTGGGCTCACCCAGTCCGGTCGACGCGCAGCCGCCGAGCGAGACCAGGCCCGAGAGCGGCGCCAGCAGCCCGGCCGCCGTCGATGCCGAGCCCGCCTTGCAGCACGCGGCGACGCGAGGGATCGGATACCTCGTGGATGCTGGGATTGGCGCTGGCGTTGCTGTCCTCCATCGCGGAAAAGTTCTTGCTCATGCGATCGACCTCGTTGCTTTCCTCAAACCTTCGAGCCTTGCGCAGGAAGATGACGCCTTCGTGACGCCCGCATCACCCGAAAGTCTTCGCGATGAGACACTCGGACATCATGAAAAGCAAGACGCCCTCCTTCGAACCCGAATTCATCTACAAGCTCAAGCACATCTTCGAAGAGCTCATCGTGTTCAACCGGACGCTCGGCCTGCGGATCGACTCCATCGAGCCTGGCGGCCGCGCCAGCGGCCACATCGAGATGCGGCCCGAGCTGATCGGCTCCTTCATCCACCAGCGCATGCACGGCGGCGTCATCAGCTCCACGCTCGATGCGATGGGCGGGCTCGCTGCGATGAGCGCGATGGGCGGGCGGCACATGGACGAGCCGGTCGATGCCCGGCTGCAGCGCTTTGCCAAGCTGGGGACGATCGACCTGCGGATCGACTACCTGCGGCCGGCCATCGGCGCGCGCTTTCTTGCCACGGCCGAAGTGCTGCGGCTGGGCAGCCGGGTCGCGTCGACGCGCATGGAGTTCCTGGACGAAGAGTCGCGCCTGCTGGCCACGGGGGCGGCGGCCTATATCGTGAGCTGAGAGCGAAGGGGCTGCGCGACAGCCCACGTTGACACGGCCTGGGAGGGCTCGAAATGAGCGGATCGTTTTGGGGTGGCGTCCTGCTGGTGGTTGTCACCGTGCAGATCCTGGTGATCTGGTCCATCCGACGTCACCACGATCCCGAGCTCAAGATCGATTGCGACCAGCCGATCGACAAGCTCATGCCCAGCCTGTCGGGGCTGACGCTCGGCACGGCCGTGGCGGGCAACAAGGTCGAGGTGCTCGAGAACGGCAACTTCTTCGACGTGCTCATCGAGCGCATCCAGGCAGCGCGCCGCTCCGTCAATTTCGAGACCTTCCTGTGGAAGGACGGGCAACTGGGCCGCCGTGTGGCCGACGCGCTGATCGACCGCGCAAGAGCCGGCTTGAAAGTGCGCGTGCTGCTCGACGCCCAGGGGTCCAAGGAGCCGGAGACGACGTCGTGAAGCGCATGCGCGATGCCGGCTGCCGGGTGAAGTTCTTCCACAAGACCAAGCTGCGCAACATCGGCGTGCTCAACGACCGCGACCATCGCAAGATGGTGATCCTCGACGGCAAGGAAGCCTTCGTCGGCGGCCACTGCATCGTCGACGAATGGCTGGGCAATGCCGAAGACGGCAAGCACTATGCCGACGTCAGCGTCCACCTGCATGGGCCGATCGTGCACAGCCTGCAGGGCGCGTTCAGCGAGAACTGGTCCGGCGAGACCGGCGAGCTGTTCCTCGGCGACGACTTCTTTCCCGAGCTCGAGCCGGCCGGCGAGGTGCGCATGCATGCCGTGTTCGCCAAGCCCGAGAACTCCGCGCCGGCCGTGAAGATCCTGCACCACACCGTCATCTGCCTCGCGCGCAAGCGCATCTGGATCCAGAACCCCTACTTCATCCCGGAGCCCGATGCCATCGATGCCTTCGGCGCGGCGGTCAAGCGCGGCGTCGACGTGCGCGTGCTGATGCCTTCCACCAGCGGCTCGGACAACCCGATGGTGCAGCATGCCGGGCACCGCAACTTCGAGAAGCTGCTGCGCTGCGGCGTGCGGCTGTTCGAGTATCCGCACACCTTGCTGCACCAGAAGATCATGACGGTCGACGGCGTGTGGAGCGCCATCGGCTCCAGCAACTTCGACGATCGAAGCTTCGAGACCAACGACGAGATCAGCCTTTCGATCGCCGACGAGGCACTGGCCACGCAGCTGGACGCGATCTTCGAGAAATACGTCCAGCGTGCCGAGGAGGTGAAGCTCGAAGCCTGGACGCGCCGCGGCTGGTGGCACAAGGCGAAGGACAACGTGTTCTATCTGATCAACGAAGTGCTGTAGATCAGGCCTTCTTCTTGTCCTTGTCGTCGCCGCTGCCGCGCTGCTGGTCCTCGGGGGCGTCGAAGGTTCCTGTCGAGGTCGGCCCCGTGCCGTCCGGCTCGACGAACCTCCTTGTCTTCGAGCGCGTCTTCCTTGAAGTTGCGCGGTTCGTCGCGGTTGGCCCGGCGGGCGGAATCGAGAAGCTCCTCGTTCTGCTTTTCGGGCGGACAGGCTTGGTGTCAGGCATGGTCATCTCCGGTAGTCCAGGGCCATCATGTGGCAAGCGCCATTCCCGCATTGCATGACGGCCCCGGCCCGGTCACGGCGCCGCGTTGCCCAGCAGGCGCCGGAACGCCAGGAACTCGCCGCGCGTGCGCGGGCCGTAGGTGGCGAAGCTCGGCTGCGGATCGTTGAGGTACTCGATCTTGCTCTTCTGCACCTTGTCCTTTTCAAGCTTCTTGCGCATCTCGTCGGGCTTCAGCCCGTATACGCGCGCCGCGTTCAGCCCGAAGATCTTGCGCTTGACGACCGGCGTCAGCGCCGGGTAGCCGTACTTCTCCTGGAATTCCTTGCTGATCTGGAAGGCTCGAAACGCCTGGATCTGGTCCTGCGGGCTGCCGTACCAGATGGAGTCGGTGCCCCACAGGATGTTGTCCTCGCCGAAGGTCGAGAGCAGCTTGCCCATGAGATGCGCGGCCTGCTCCGGGTCGCGCATCACGAAGCGCCAGGTGCTGCCGAGTTCGGCGTACACATTGCGCGGCTTCCCGGCCTCGATCATCGACCGGACCAGCACATCGACCCCGGCCTTGGCGTTCGCGTCGTAAGGCCCTTCCTTCACGCCGGTGTCGAAGCCCGAGTGGTAGACCAGGAAGCGCATGTCCGCATGGCGCTTGGCGGCGGGGCCGATGTCGCGCGCCATCGAATACTCGTAGCCGCGCGAGCCGAAGGACAGGCCCTTGTGCACTGCAATATTGCGTACTCCCAGCTTGCGCGCGCGCTCGATGAAGGGCGTGCCGTAGCGCTCGTCGTCGAGGAAAAAGCCGGCTGGCCCGTCCGGCGGCCCGAACTGCGTGTAGGTCTTGAAGGCGGCGATCTTGTAGCGCGCCGCCTGGGCGTCCATGCCCTCCAGCTCGCCCGGCAGCGTGGGCATGCAGCGGCCATGCAGCAGCAGGCGCTCGCTGCCGTCGAGCGCATTGGCTGCCACGCGGGTGGCGCCTGCGGCCTCGAAGTCGAGCGGGTTGGTCTCCATGCCGCCCGGCACATGCGAGAGCACGCCCATCGCGGTGTCGCTGTCCAGGAACACGTCCTTGAGCATCGCGCCGCTCGAGAAGCATTCGATGTGGTCCTGCTGGCCGCAGTTGCTGTTGGGCATGCTCCTGAAGGCCTGGGGGCTGGCCTTCTTGCGCCATGCGCCCTGCGGGTTCACATGGTGCAACTGCACGTCGAAGATGAACTCGTCGCCGCCGAGCACGGTCTGCGCGACGGCCAGGTCGAAGGGCGCCTCGGGCGGGATGTCGAAGCTGCCGCCGCGCCGGCCCGCCGCGGCGAAGGCGCGGTTGAGCGCGCCGAGCGTGGCCGCGGCGCCGAGCAAGGAGACGAGGTAGCGCCGCCGTGGCAGGCCCACCCGTCGCGACGACTCTTCCACCGTTTCATGCGCGCGCCTGCGGGCATACGCCGCGACCGCGTCGAGCGGCACGGGCGAGAACTCGCCGTTGGAGGTCGAGTCGATCTTGATCGGCAGGCGGCGCAAATCGGATTCACGCTGCAAGGACATGACGACACCTGGTGATGTGGTCCGTTACGGGCCTTACCTTAGGCCCAAGGCTTTCGGCTGCCAAGTCGGTGACATGGGAACCCCGGTCGCTACCTTTACTATCGAGACTTCCAGGAAAGACATGGTGGCAGGAGAACATGAGCGAGCGTGAAGAGGAACCCGGGGCAAGCGACCGGCCGGTACTGGACTACCCGTGCGGCGACGCCCCCGCAGCGGGCGTTGCTCGCGAGATCGCGCCCGGCGTGCTGTGGATGCGCATGCCGATGCCGGGCTCGCTGTCGCACATCAACGTATGGGCGGTGGAAGATGATGGCGGCTGGGCGATCCTCGACACCGGCTTGCAGACGGAGGAGACCGCCAGAGCTTGGCGCCAGCTCTTTGCCGGCCCGCTCTCACTGAAGCCCACGCGGGTGCTGGCGACCCACATGCACCCGGACCACATCGGCATGGCGGGATGGATCACGCGCAAGTTCGCAGTCCCGCTGTGGATGACGCGCGGCGAATACCTGAGCTGCCGCGTGCTCGTCGGCGACACCGGGCGGCATGCGCCCGAGGAGGGCGTGAGCTTCTACCGCCGCGCCGGCTGGAACGCGGAGGCCATCGAGACCTACAGCACTCGCTTCGGCAACTTCGGCAAGTTCGTCCATGCCCTGCCCGAGAGCTACCGACGCATCCACGAAGGCGACCGCATCCGGATCGGCGCGCACGACTGGCGCGTCGTCGTCGGCACCGGGCACTCGCCGGAGCATGCGTGCTTCTACTGCGAGGACCTGAAGCTGCTCATCTCGGGCGACCAGGTGCTGCCGAAGATCTCGTCGAACGTCTCGGTGTATCCGACCGAGCCCGATGCCAACCCGCTGCGCGACTGGCTGGATTCGATCGAGCACATCAAGCGCGAGGTGCCCGACGACGTGCTGGTGCTGCCGTCGCACAACGACCCGTTCCGTGGCCTGCATGCGCGGCTGGATCACCTGGCTCGCGGCCACCACAACGGCCTGGAGCGCCTGCGTGCCGCATTGGACGAGCCCAGGCGCGCGGTCGACGTGTTCGGTTCGCTCTTCAAGCGCCAGATCACCAACGAGCCCCATCTGCTGAGCCTCGCGACCGGGGAATCCCTGGCGCACCTGAACTACCTGGTGCATCGCGGCGAGGCGACGGTCACGACCGATGCGGACGGCGTTGCGTGGTACCGCGCCACGGCCGCCAAGGCGGCCTAGCGAATCACGGTGCCTTGAAGGCGCGCGGTGAAAACCCTGGAGGCTTCCTGATGGACAGCGTTCTCATCGAGGTCGATGGTCCGGTCTGGACCGTGACCATCAATCGTCCCGCGGCGCGCAACGCGGTCGACCCACCGACCTCGCGTGCCTTGGCGAAGGCGTTTCGCGACTTCGATGCCGACGGCTCGGCCTGCGTGGCCATCCTTGCCGGAGCGGGAGGCCATTTCTGCGGCGGAGCCGATCTGAAGTCGGTCGCGACAGGCGTCGGAGCAGACGCCGACGGCCTGCCGCTCAACGAGGACATGCGAGAGGATGGCCCGATGGGGCCCACGCGCCTGGAACTGGGCAAGCCGGTGATCGCTGCGATCAGCGGCTATGCGGTGGCCGGTGGCCTGGAGCTCGCGTTGTGGTGCGACCTGCGCGTGGTCGACGAGACAGCAGTGTTCGGCGTGTTCTGCCGCCGATGGGGAGTGCCTCTCATCGACGGTGGCACGGTGCGCCTGCCCCGCCTGATCGGCGAGAGCCGTGCGCTCGACATGATCCTGAGCGGTCGTCCGGTCGCGGCCGACGAGGCCTTGGCCATGGGCCTCGCCAATCGCAAGGTCGCCGCAGGGCAGGCACTGTCCGAGGCGCAGGCCCTTGCAAGGCAGCTGGCAGCGTTTCCGCAAGGCTGCCTGCGCAGCGACCGAGCCAGCGTGCGAGCGCAAGCGGGCCTCTCGCATGCGGATGCCATGGCACGCGAGATCGCGCTGGGCTGGGAATCGTCAAGTCAGGCGAGGCGGCACGTGGCGCGAGCAGCTTCGCAGCAGGAGCGGGGCGGCATGGCAAGCCGGCAAGCTGAGATGGAAAACCCCTCAAGGAGCCAAGCATGCAGATCTGGTCGCCGAGTTGTCACAACGTGCGCGCGAGCTCGCTCCCGAAGATCGAGCCCGCCTCGCCGAGGAATTGCTTGCTTCGCTCGAGGGCGAGCTTGATCCGGAAGTCGATGCTGCATGGGACGCGGAGCTTCGCAAGCGCATCGCAGAAGTCGAGAGCGGCGTCGCCAAGCTTGTCCCGGCCGACGAAGTGTTTGCCAGGGTTCGACGCTCGCTGCGGTGAAGCCTGACCGGACTCCCGCTCAACGAATCGCGCTGCATCCCCCATTGGCCCCGGGCATGAAGCAGAAGTCGCCCGTGAGGCTCGAGCTTTCCCAAGGCACCTGGACACGGCCGGTCTCGCGCGCGACGCCCAGGCGCACCTGCTTGAACACCTGCTCGATCGGAATGCCCGGCTGCTGCATCGATGCGAGCAGGTGCTTGGTGTAGAGGCTGTTTCTTTCGGCCGGGTTGTCCAGCGCCACGCCGCCCGGCGCGGTCGAGAACGCCACCATCGAGCCGAGCGGGGCCTCCACCGGCGCAAGGCCGGCCGGCGTCGCGCCGCGGAACTTCAGGCGGCGGCCGTCGGGGCCGAGGATCTCGGCGCCGGAGAACGGGTTGTTGCGGCAGGCATCGAGGATGAAGATGTTCATGCCTTCCTTGGTGGCGCCGAGCCGCTCGAGCAGCTCATTGAGATCGGCGCTCTTGGTGGCCACCTCGTCCTCGCCGCGAATCTCGGTGTCCACCGGCAGCAGGTAGTTGCGCCCTTTCACCTGCACGCCATGGCCGGCATAGAACACAAGCCGCACCTGGGCGTTGCGCGATGTCATCGAGAACTGCCGGAAGGCTTCGATCATGTCGCGCAACGAGGTGTTCTCGCGCAGCGTGACGTCGAAGCCCAGCGAGCGCAGGGAGCCCGCCACGGCCTGGGCGTCATTGACGGGATTCTTCAGCTCGCCGACGCGATAGCTGGCGTTGCCGATCACCAGCGCCACCTTGCGCGCCGAGCCATTGCCGGCGGTCTCCGCCAGGGCCGGCAGCGCGACCGAAGCGCAGCACGCCGAGCGCAAGCCGCGCGCATAGCGAGACGTCGATTCGGAGACATCGCCACGCCCTCCCCTCACTCCCGCGCCGGCAGGCCGTCGACCACCGCGACGCCTTCGACGATGGGGTTCGTCGAGAGCTTGGCCGTGGTGGCCTCGGCTTGCGATTGGGGCACGCGCACGTAGTAGTCGCCGAGCTGCCCGGGGCCGGCCGCCAGGCTGCCATTGACTTCGACCAGCAGCAGGCGGATGTCGGCTTCGCGCGCATCGGGCTTGAAATTGATCTTCAGGTAAGGCCCCTTCTCCACCACGCTGGTGGACTGGATGGCCCGCAACTCGGTCGCGGCGTCCTCGGCATCGGAGGCGAGGTTGCCGATCACCACGGCCTGCACCGCCACCACCGCCAGCGCACCAGCCAGGGCCGGGCGCAGCACGGTCTGCGGCAGTGCGGCTGCCAGCCAGTCGCGCACGCGCTCGACGAGCGAAGGCGCCACGGCCTTGCGCGCGCCCGCAGGGGCAGGACCTTCGGTGCGGATGCGATGCAGCGCACGCTCGAGCCCCACCTCGCTGGACACCGGGGGCGCATCCTCGCGCAGGCGCTGCTGCAGCGACTCATGCCAGCGCAACTGGCCTTGCGCCGCAGGATGCTCGCGCAGGTAGCTCTCGACCAGGGCGCGATCCGTTTCGGAGAGGGTGCCATTCACATAGAAGGGCAGCAGTTCGTCGATGTCGTGTATTCATGTTCATGATGTGCTCCCGGCGGCGCCTGCCAGCGTGCCGCCTTCGCGTTCGATCACCATGCGCAGGCAGTTCTTCAGCTTCTGCCGCGCATGGAAAAGCCGGGTCTTCACGGTGTTCTCGGGGCAGCCCTGGACGGACGCCACCTCGGCCAGCGACATGCCCTCGTAGAACACGAGGTGCACGCATTCGCGGTGGTCGTCGGAGAGCTTGTCCATGCAGCTGCGCACGCCTTCGTGGCGCTGCCGCTGGGCCAGGGCGTCGAAGACGCTTTCGCTGTCGGAGGCGACCAGCTCGGCGATGTCGTCGAGGTCTTCGTGGATGGCATCGGGCTTGCGCGAGCGGAAGGCCATCAGCACCTTGTTGCGGCCGATGCCGATCAGCCAGGTGCTGAACTGCGACTCGCCGCGAAAGCGTGCCGGCTGGCGCCACACTTCGTACAGGGTATCGGCCACGATTTCCTCCGCCTGGGCTGGGTCGCCGAGTTGCCTCAGCACGTAGGCGTAGAGCTTGCGCGAGAACGCGCGATAGAGCTCGCGGAAGGCAGCCTCGTCGCCGCGCTCGATTCGCGCGAGCAGGCGCAACACGTCGTCGTTGTCCATTGTTCGCGGACCCGGAAGGCCGGAGCTGAAGATCGTGTGTGCATGGTAGTCACCTCGGCTGCAAAGCGGTGCATCGCGGGATTCACCTGCTTGGGGTGTCTTGGCGCGTCTCACTCGCCGCGGAATTGAACGCGGCGGTTGTCTGCCGAATGCGGATCGCGTCCCGCCAGCGGAGCGCCCTCGCCCATGCCGACCGTCTTCAGGCGCGCCGGGTCGATGTGGTGCATGGATACCAGGTACTGCTTGACGGAATAGGCGCGCCGAGCCGAGAGCTGGTCGTTGTAGACCTCGGAGCCGGACGCGTCGGTGTGGCCTTCGATGACCACGGTCTTCGGCTCGGGCAGCATCCGGATGCCCTGGGCCAGCGCGTCGAGCTGGCCGCGAGCGGCCGGCAGGATCACGGCCGAGTCGAAGGCGAACTGCACCGGCAGCGCCAGGGCGTCGGGCACCGGTTGTTGAGCTTCGCTCGGCGCCGGCTGGGCGCCTTGCCCATCCTGGGTGACGCGCGCGGCCTGCACCGGTTCGGGAGCGGGCTGGGCCTGGTCGGACGGGCTGTCGCCCAGCACCCGCAGGGAGCGCATCTTGATGCCCGACTTGTGCGCGGCCCCGGGATCGAGGATGCGGGCCACCTCATGCGGATCGACGGCTTCGCTCTGGCGATACAGGCGCACGTCCTGGGCCAGCACGGGGGCGGCCAGGATGGCGAGGATCAGGGCGGCGATCGGGGTAAGGGGCGACATGGTGGTTCCTGGATTGGGGGGTCGTCGTTGAGTTGCAGCGGCTGGGCGAACGGTTCTAGTGTTTTTTGCACCTGAAGGCCGCAGGCGGGACGGCGACGCAGGGCCACACAGTCGCTCATAAGTCATTGATTTATATTGATTCACCGCAAATAATGCAGTTTTAGGTTTTTGCGGTGATGAACTACCTTCCACTCTCCGACAACGCGGCCCGTCAGGTGCTCGATGCGACCACCGTCTTCACCGAGTTCCAACGCGTGAAGGCGCAGTCCCGCGCCTACGTGGGCAGCATGTACTGGAAGCAGGAAGGCGACTACGAGTACCTGGTGAAGACCAAGCCGCGCCGGCGCAGCCCCGAACGACTGGGTCGCCGCTCCGAACTCACGGAGCGCATGCATGCGGAATACACCGAGCGCAAGCAGGCACTCGAGACTCGGCTGAAATCCCTTGGCGAAGCACTCACCGAGGCCGAGCGCATGAACAAGGCTCTCAAGGCAGGACGCACGCCGAATATCGTCATTGCGGTACTGCAGGCACTGGAGGAGTCCGGGCTGTCCCCGCACTTCGTGGTGGTCGGAACACATGCTCTATACGCCTACGAAACGGCCGCGAGTGTTCGCATCGTCCCTGGTGCATTGGCCACGCAGGATGTCGACCTGTTGTGGGACGCGCGCAAGCGAGTGCAGTTCATGGCCGATATCGAGCGACTCGATTCCTCACTGCTGAATGTCCTTCGGCAAGCCGACCAGACTTTCGAGCGCAAGGAAGGACACAACGAAACCGCCATCAACGCCCGCGGGTTCGAAGTCGATTTCCTGCGCCGCCAGCCGGTCGGGGACGACCCCCATCCCTTCCGCTTCTCATCCGACGAAGGTGACCTTTGGCCTGTCCAGGCCGTCCGCGCCTCGGTGCTGACGAGTGCTCCACGCTTCGATCACGTCGTCGTCTCAGTGAACGGGCGCATGGCAATGATGCGCACCGTCGCACCCGCGGCCTTCGTGGAATTCAAGCGGTGGATGGCAGCGAACGTGCCCCAGCGCGAAGCGGCCAAGCGTCGGCGCGACCAGTTGCAGGCCGACATCGTGCAGGAACTGCTCGATGAGAAGCTGCTCCTGGCCTGAATCGGGGTTAGCGGTCGGAGGGCCCGCACCGACCCTGCCCCGCTCACCGACTGCTCGATGCGTGCTTCAGATCAGCAGGCTGAGATACCGATCAGCGATCTGACGCACCGACTGGAGATTGGCGCGGGTCTTGTGCGCCAGGCATCGCATCGACTCGAACTCATAGACGAGCTCGGCCAGTCGTGCAAGCTTCTCCGAAGGCAAGTCCATGCCCAGGGACCGCATGCGATCCAGTACCACCACGATCACGTCGTTGAACGGATTCGGAAACTGGACTCCATCGGGACGCGGCTGGCCGGTCCCCGCTTCTCCGGCGAGATCGCCTTCCCTGCCGGACTCGGCCAAGGAGAGCGTCTCGACGCCGAGGACGATCCAGTCGAGGCTGCGGCCCGTCTTGTTTCGTGCCTGCACGCAGTATTGCAGTGGAACCGATCCGCGACCCTTCCAGTTCTTCACCGTGCCCAGCGGCAGCGTCATCGCTTCGGCCAGCTCGGCCACCGAATCGACCTTGTAGGCGAGACACAGGCGCTCCCAGGTCTCCAACTCTTCGGGCTTGCGATACGCATCGTTCTGCTTGCTTCTGCGCGGCGTTCGTCCCATGGCGTCTTTTGGTGGAGGGTCAAGGTGGTCGGCAAGCATACCCAGTTTTGAAGCAGATTCGTCGCGCCAGTCAGTGCACGGCGAACTCCACCAGCTCGAAGGTCGTGGCCTCCTTCAACGCACCGCCGACGCGAGTCGAGACCGAATACTTCACCGGCCGCTTGACCTCGGGCGCATACCAGATGGTGTGCTCCGCAGAGACCGTGCCGGCCTTCGCGGTCCCGCGCGACTGTCCCTGGCCGCGCAGCACCAGCTTCATGGCACGGAACTTCCCGGCGCCCACGACGACCTCCTCTTCGCCCTCGACACTTGGCCGCAGCAGGACCGTGGCCTGTTCGAAGCGCCGCTCCTGCTCGCCCATCTTCTGCCCGAGGCGCAGCGGCCCGAGCGCCTGCAGATAGGGCGCGAACTCCGGCGGCGTCAGGTTCCAGCTCGGCAAGGCATTGAAGCCCGGTTCGAGCGGCGCGAGCATCGTGCGCACCTTCCCGTCCGACGTGGTGGTCCAGGTTTCTGCCACGCCTTCGGCGGTCACCGCATCGACCTTCGCGGTGACGAACAGGTCGCCGATGCGGAACTGGTCCTGCACGCGATAGCGCCAGGTGTCGCCGGCACGCGGCAGCAATTCCGGGCGGGCCGTCGATGTGCCCGGCAGGGCTTGCGCGACGGGAGGCGCGGCCGCCTGTGGTGACGCTACCTGGGGCGGCGCTGCGGCTGTCTGTGGGGGAGCCGAAGGCGCGGGCTGCGACGGCGGGGCCGCTTGCGGCTGAGGCGCGGACGATGCCGATGCCGCGGCGCCGGGCTGCGCCGCGGCAGTTTGCGTCGCTGGCCGCGGCGGCGGGACCGCTGCCGACTGCAAGGCGGCGAGCCTCGATTGCGCGAGCGTCGCGAAGCGACCGTTGGGGTACTGGCGCAGGTAGGCGCGGTACTCCTCGGCGCGATTGCCCGCCTGCACGCTGTTCCAGAACGCGAGTTCGCCCGAGGCATCCTCGCTCGCAGCTTCGGGCGAGGCCATGCCCGGCACGAACGCGAATTCGCCTTGCAGCGACGAGCTCTCCCACGGCACCTGCTGCCCCTTGGTGTCGCGCACCACGCCTTCGCGCACGCGCTTGAACACCAGCTCCACCGGCAGCCCCGGCGTCAGGATGTGCCGCGCCAGATGCGTCGCATAGGCGCTGTTGGCCCCGCCCGCGCTGTCGGCGGCAAGCTTTCCCGGTGCAGTGGCGAAGGCCAGCAGCGTGCCCACCGGCGCATCCATCTGCGCGAGGCCCTGCGGCGCCGCGACGGTCTTGCCGGCGAACGGGTTGTTGCGGCAGGCGTCGAGGATGACGACGTTGATGCGGCTGCGCGCGCTGGACATGCGGCCGAGGATGAAGCTGAGGTCCACGCCCGAGATCGGGATCTCGTCTTCGCTGCGCAGCTCGGCTTCGATCGGGATCAGGTAGTTGCGGTCGCGCAGCTGCAGGCCGTGTCCCGCGTAGTACACCACCGCCACGGTGTTCTCGTTCAGCCTGTTGCCGAAGTCGCGCAGCGCATTGAAGAGCGCGGCGCGGTCGAGGTTCTCCTGCCGCGTGACCTTGAAGCCTGCGCGCTGCAGGCTCTCGGCCACCAGCCGCGCATCGTTGACGGGGTTGTCCAGCGGATCGACGCGGTAGGCCGCATTGCCGATCACCAGGGCGATGCGCTGCTCGGTCAGCGCCGTGCCGCGCGTCTTCTGCGCAGACGCTTCGCCCGACAAGAGCAACGCGGCGAGCAAGGCCAGCACGAGCGCGATGCATCTCGCGAGGGGACAGGCCAGGTGGCTTCGGTACGACGGCTTCATGGCATCGGGTTCGCATCGGGCACGAGCGCCGGGTCCGACAACAGCAAGCAGAACGCCTCCGGCGGCGGCAAGGCGCCGAAGCGCAGGTACTGCGATGCCTGCACCGCATCCTCGCACCACCAGATGCTGGCAACGGCAGCCTCGCCCGGGCCACCGGCAAGCAGCTCGCAGGCCTGCTCGACTGCGGCCGCGTCGTGCGTCGCCCGCATCGCAATGGGAGCGATGACAGCCAAGGCCGACTCGAATTGCTCGACCGTGAACTCGACGTCGAGCACCTTGCGTGCCGCCTGGTCGAGGCTTGCCAGCCATGGCGCCGAAGCCAGGGCCAAGGCGAGGCTCGACATGGCGGCCGTCAGCGGCTCGTCTTTCCTCTGCGGCAGGATTGCTGCCGTCGCAACCGCGAGAGTGAGGGGGAAATGGCGGCCGACGCGATCGATGCTCGGCATCAACAGGCCGATCCAGCCTGTCTCTCCCAAGAGGCCGGGCGCCAGCCAGAAGCGCCGGATCGGCGCCACGAGGTAGCGCGCAAGCCAGTCCGCTTCCCCGAGTTCGGCTCGCATGCAGGCCATGCCTTGCTGCAACCACGCGTCCCACGGTCGAATGAACTCCTGCGGCAGGCGGCGCCAGACGAAATCGCCCTGGCACGGCAGCTTGCCGTACCAGCCCATGCTCACAATCGCTTCGGACATTGGAATTGCTCCAGCTCGCGACGCAGCAGGGGATTCGGCCCGTTCGGGCTGCGCACTTCGAAGCGGGCCTTGCGGCCTTCGACATCGAACAGCAGGACGGCGCGGTCCGGCGCACTGCCGGGCTCGACGCGGACACGCTCGATCAGCCGCAGCAGCCCCCACGGCCCCGCGAACACATGTCCCGCGCCGGACGTGGGCATGACTTGAAGCTGCACGCGTGCCGCGCCCTCGCCGCGCGCCGGCCCGGGCCACTGCAGGGCCTGCATGGCGCCCTGGCCACGGCCGAAGCGCATGACCTGGCCGTCGATGTCCAGCAGGAACTGCCCGGCGCCGGCATCGAGCTCGAGCAGCCGCCATTCCAGCCGCGTGCCCAGCGTGCGCCCGCCGTCGCGGAAGTAGCTGTCGCGCACCGCCTGCGCCCGCACGATCTGCTGCAGGGATTCGCCCGATTCGCCGCGAGAGCCGTCGGGACGAAGGAAGGCCCAGGGACGCGCCGCGGTATCGACGTAGGGCGCGAGATGACGCTGGAAGAATCCGTCGATCACGCCGCCCGATCCGAAGAGCCGCGCGAAGTCCTCGCGCGACATCTCCTGGCTGCCGGCGCGCGCATGCGGATAGCGCCCCGAGAGGATGGCGGTGCAAGGCGCCGCCACTTCCGAGAGAAGCCGCTTCTCCAGCGGCTCGCGCAACGCGGCGAAAGCCTGGCCGGCGCTTCGCTGGGCCAGTTGCGCGAGCATGCCGTCGAAGGGCTGCGGCGCGCGTTGCGCGGCCTCGGCTAGCTCGCGGCTCACATCGCCCGTGGCGGGCAGCGTCTTGCGCCGGGCCGCATCGTCCACCGCCGCGAGATGGGTGGACAGGCGGCCGAGCAAGGCCTGCATGTCGTCCATCGGCGAGGGCTGGCCGGCGACATAGCGCCGCAGCGGCTCGAAGCGCGGATCGACGAGCTCGGCGCCGGCCGCCTGCTGCCGGGCCGACGCGGCTCGCGGCGGCGCCACGCTCACTTCGCGCACCACGCCGCGCAGCACCGCCGTCAGCGGCGAGTCGGCATGCGCAAGCACCTGCGCGGTCTCTACGCTGACAGTGAGGTCGGGTGCCGGGATCAGCCGAAGATCGGCCACGAAATCGCTCCAGCGCCGCGTGTAGTCGGCGAGGTACATGCGCTGCACTTCATCGACCAGCGGTTCAAGGAGAACCGGGTCGACAGGGCCCCGAACCGGCTGGCCCAGCACCCAGGACTGTTCGCCCGCCAGCTGGCGCAGCACGTCCTGCGTGCGCGGGCGCAGCGAGTGCTGGAGCACGCTGCGCGAGTACAGGCCGGGCACGCCACGGCTGAGCGGCTGGCCGCTGGCGCGCACGAAGACGCGCCGCGCATTCGGGCCGCCGGCCGATTCGACGGTGAAGTCGGGCACCTCGGCGCCGATGCCCGCCTGCTGCAGCCGGCTGTAGGCGCGCTGTGGCAGCGGCACGCCGGCCACCAGGCGCCGCGCGGAGATCACCACCTGCGGATCGGCCTGCGAAGGCGCGCCCACTTCGCCACTCTGCAGGAGCCGGTCGAGGTGGCGGCGCAAGGCATCGCGCTGCTCGCTGCTCACCTCGGCGGGCAGCGTCGCTTCCCAGTCGGCGCTGAGGAAGGAGCGCAGCGCGGCGGCATCGAAGTTCCTGCCGCCGAAAAGCATCAGGTAGGCCTTCAGTTCCTCGTAGGTCCGCGTCACCTGCTCCGGCTTGCCGGCGCGCAGGCGCTCCTCGAGGCGTGCGGCGATGCGTGGCACGAAGGCGTCCTTGAGCAGGCGCCGGTACGCGTCGCCGGCCGCGGAGTCGAGCATCTCGCCGTAGTCGAGGCCGCCGGTGAGCAGCCATGCGGGCCGGGCGCCGGCAGCCTGCAAGCGGGGCGAAGTCTCCAGCGCGTGCAAGGAATCGAGCGTGGGCAGCAGCGCGACGAGGTTCGTCGGCGTCGAGTTCTTGGCAAGTTCGACGTCGCGCCCGAGCGAAGCGACGCGCGGGCCCACTGCGGCCAGGCGCGTGCGGTTGTCCTGGTAGACATACCAGGCCAGCGCCGCGGCCGCGACCACCACGAAGGCGGTCGCGCCGGCCAGCCCCCAGCCCATCCAGGCGCGGTGTCGCTGCCAGTGCAGGTTGGTTCCGGCCAGGCCCGACTCGGCCAGCACCACGTCGCGCAGCAATCGCGTCACGAAGTAGGCCCGCGCGGTGCCTCGTGTCGGCGTGATGATGCGTCCGGTGAGGCCGAGCCGACGCGCCAGCCCGCCGATGGCCCGGTCGATCGGCGTGCCCTCCTGGGTTGCGCTGGTGAAGTAGACGCCGCGCAGCAGCGGCCGCTCACCCTCGGCGGTGTCGGCGAACACGGTCTGCAGGAAACCGGGCAGCATCTCGTGCAGCACGCGCCATTGCTGGGGAAAGGCATAGATCGCCGGGCGGCGATCCCGGTCGTGTTCGCCGTGAAGGCGCTCGACCAGGCATTCGTACAGGCGCTTTTCCAGGGCGGCGAAATCGCCGGCCAGGCGAGCCAGCGGGTCGTCGGCGCCGAGTTCGCTGGCATACGGAAAGCTCACGCCCCAGACCTGCGCGCGCTCTTCCTTGTCGAAGTCGGCGAAGAATTCCTGGAAGCCCGCCAGCAGGTCGGTCTTGGTGATGAGCACATAGATCGGGAAACGCATCCCGAGGTGCGCATGAAGCTCCTCGATGCGGTCGCGCAGCGCGCGAGCATGGTTCTGGCGCTCCTCGGGCGTGGCATTGAGCAGGTCGCTCGCGCTCACGGTGAGCAGCACGCCGTTGATGGGCTGGCCCGGCCGGTACTGGCCGAGCAGCTTGAGGAAGCCGAGCCATGCGGTGCGGTCGGCTTCGCCGTGGCTGTCGTGCGTGGTGTAGCGGCCGGCGGTGTCGATGAGCACGGCCTCGGAGGCGAACCACCAGTCGCAGTTGCGCGTGCCGCCGATGCCGCGCAGGACCTTCTTGCCGAGCTCCGCGGCCAGCGGGAACTCCAGCCCCGAGTTGGCAAGGGCAGTGGTCTTGCCCGCCCCCGGCGCGCCGATGATGATGTACCAGGGCAGCTCGTAGACGTAGGGCCGGCCCGCCAGCGCGGCGAGCCAGGGATGCCGTCCGCCGACGCGGCGGCGCTTGAGCAGGCCGACGGCACGCTCGAAGCGCTCGCCCAGCACCACGACTTCCTGCTCGCCGGGCGTGAGCATCTTCGCGGCTTCTGCCTTCGGGACCTGGGGCGAGGAGCCCTGGCGTTGCACGAGCACGGTGGCGTCGGCCGCGATCATGCCTTCCAGGAGCTGGCGATTGCGACGAGCCGCCTGCGCGGCGCTCCATGCGGCCTGCGCGACGGCCAGCACGACCAGGGCGGCGATGGCGAGCCAGCGCTCGCGCTCGCCGGCCAGCGGCGTGTTCCCGGCCACGGTCACCAAGGGACCCACGAACCACAACAACGCAGCGGCCGCGGCGACTCCGGCCAGCGTCACCGCCAGGCGCAGCACGGAGAAGTGTTGCGGCGGCCGCATCTCAAGCCTCCGGCCGCGGCAGCAGCAACTCGACCTCCACGCGCCGGTTCCTCGCGCGGGCTTCGGCCGTGTTGTTGGGCACGCGAGGCTCCACGTCGCCACGCCCTTCAGCGCGCATCCTGTCCGCGCGCACGCCATGGCGCGACAGTGCAGCCACCACGGCCTGCGCGCGTTCGCGCGAGAGGTGCCAACTGGAAGGAAATTGCAGTGTCGCGATGGGGGTGTCGTCGGCATGGCCGACCACCACGATGACCCCCGGCTGGTCCTTCAGGGCCGAAGCGACATGCGCTAGCAGCGCGTCGTGTCCGCGCTCGATGCGGGCGCTGCCAGCCTCGAACAGCGCATCGGCAGGCAGGCTGACCACCGAGCGCAAGGCCTCGTCGCGCACTTCGAGGGCCCCTGCCGCGACGTCGGCCTGGAGCAGGGGCGCCAGCCGCGGCCGCCCGGCCGGCGCCTTGCGGTCGCTGCCCAGCGTGGCAGTGAGGTCGTGGATCTGCCGGAAGACCGGGTGCGCCATCTCCGCCAGCCGCGAGTTCAGCGCCAGGAAGATGCCGAGCACGAGCGCGGCGCCCACCACCACCACCACCCAGGCCGGCAGGGTCCAGAGCCTCCGGTAGGCCGCCGCGGAGACACCCTTCCAACGCGGCGAAAGGCTGCGCGAGGAGGCTTGCTGGCGCACCGGGTGCACTTCCTCCAGCAGGCGCTCGGCGATCGCATCGAGCTCGTGGCGGCCGTTGGGCTGGCCGCGATAGCGGCCCTCGAAGCCGAGCGCGAGGCAGACATGGAAAAGCTCGAGCAGGTCGCGATTGGTGCGGACGTCCTCGCGCAGGCGCGCGAGCAGCTTGAAGACCTTGTCGCCGCCCGAGCGCTCGTCGTGGAATTCCTGCAGCAGGTTGCGCTGGCCCCAAGGGCCTTCGCTGCCCCATGGAGTGCCGGCGATGGTCTCGTCGAGAAAGCAGCACAGGATGTAGCGCGCCGCCGAGATCTGGTGCGCAGGCACGCCGTTGGCGCGCGCCTGTGCCTCGAAGTCCTTCACGCGTTCCAGCAGTTGCTGCCGCAGGCCGGCCGGGTCGCCGTGGGCGGGCGTGGCGCGCAATTGGGCAACGAGCGCCAGCAGCACGTTGGCCGCCGCCAGCAGCGGATTGATGCCGGCCACCAGGCGCTGCAGCTCGACCCCGGCCACCGGCTTCGCGCCCTGCGCCCCGCGCTTCAACACCGCGGTCGAGCGGCCGCCCGGGGCGGGCATTCTCAGCGTGCCGGCCTCGGCAATGACGGTGCGATCATCGTCGCCGCCCGGCGCCTGTGCAGGCGGCTTGCGCACGGCCCCCTCGGAACGGTCCTGGCGACTCATCTTCGTTTGCGTCCATCAGGGCCGTCGACGTCAACGAACCGAGGACGCGAGCTCGCGCAGGAAGCGCTCGCGCTGTGCTTCGTTCTCGACGCTTTGCGCCACTGCGTCGAAGAATTCGCGCCGGCCGACGCCGGTGGTGGCAGCACGCTTGGTGACCACCTTCGCGATCGGTCCGATGTAGTTCGCCAGCAGGTGCGTCGCGCGCTCCACATCGGCCGGGGTCAGTGGCGGCCCCGACATCGCTCCGGGCGCCGGGCTCGGCGCCGGCGGCTCGGTGCTCGGCGCGCGGCTCGGCATGACCACGCTGCGGCCGGTCACCTGGCGTGCGAAGGCCTCGCGCTGCTCGCGTGTGTCGAGCGACTCGGCCAGCGCGGCAACGAGCGAGTCGAGGTCCTTGTTGGCATGCGCGGCACGGCGCACCAGCACCTTGGCCACCGGGCCCACGAAGTGCGCCAGCGCCATCTCGACGCCGGCCAGCACCGGCACGCTCCAGCCGCTCGGCGGCGGCGTGCTGGTGCCGGGATACGAAGGCGTCTTCGGCGCCGAATGCGTCACGTCGACGCCGACCGGCCGGCGCAGGTTCGAGATGATGGTGGCTTCGGAAATGGTGTTGCTCACCGGGTGTGCGTACTCGGCGAGCAGCGTGTCGCGAAACTCCTGCGCACTCTGGAAGCGCAGGGACGGATCCTTCTCCAGCGCTTGCGCGGCGATCGCGTCGTACTGCGGCCAGCGATGCTTGGGATCGATCTGCGAGGGCGGGTCGGGGTCGTGGTAGCAGACGTCGTGCATGATCGCCTCGGGCCTGCCGCGAAACGGCGCCTGCATCGCGAGCAGCTCGTAGAACAGCACGCCGGCCGAGAAGATGTCGATGCGGTGGTCGATGTGCTCGCCGAGGTAGTACTCCGGCGCGATGTAGCCGGGCGTTCCCATCAGCAGGTTGGTGCGCGTGCGATCGGCCGCCTCGATGCGGGCGATGCCGAAGTCGGCCAGCTTGATGCGGCCGTTGCTCATGATGATGATGTTCGCCGGCTTGATGTCGCGGTGCCAGACGCTGTGGCGGTGCGCGAAGTCGAGCGCGTCGAGCAGCTGGGACATGACGCTCACCGTGTCGCGCTCGTCGAAGCTCGCGCCATGCGTGAGGTAGTCGCGCAGGGTGTTGCCCTCCACGTACTCCATCGCGATGAAGGCGTAGCTGTCGTCCTCGCCGTATTCGTAGATGGCGACGATGCCGGGGTGGTTGAGGGCGCCGGCGGCCTGCGCCTCGCGGCGGAAGCGCTCGGACATGTTCTCGGCCTTGTCGTCGTCCTCGATCAGCTCCTTGCGGATGGTCTTGATGGCGACGCGCCGCTTGATGACCGGGTCGTGCCCCAGATACACCGTTCCCATCGCACCCCTTCCCAGCACCCCGGTGACGGGGTACTTGCCGAGGCGTTCCGGGATGTTGGCGGGAGGCATGGTGTCAGGACCCCTAGGTGTCGAGCAGTTTCAAGGCCTTGACCAGGCTGGTGCGCATCCGGCCGATCGACTGCGAGAGCGCGCCGATCTCGTCGCGCGAGTTGCGCTTGAACTCGGGGATCTCCAGCTCGCCCAGGCTCACGCGGTCGGCGAACAGCGAGAGCCTGCGGATCGGTCGGATCACGAGCGCCCACAGCATGACGTTGAGCAGGACGCCGATCACCAGGAAGACCACGGTGATCGAGCTCATGAACACGGTGAAGGCCTTGGTGGCACGCTCGAGCGGCACGGTGGTCGGCACCGAGATGATCTGCGCGCCGACCACCTCGTTGAGGTTCCAGCCGAAGCCGTTGGCCGGGCCGTAGCGCTCGACCAGGGTCTTGGGCGCGGCATCGACCGTGCTGTGGCAGCGCAGGCAGGCAGGGTTGGAAATGCGGATCGGTCGCGCGACGTAGAACGAGGGGCCGGTGGGCGTGTTGCGATCGCCGACGATCTCCCTGTTGTCCTTGTCGCCGCGGAACTGCGTGACGATGTCGGCCTCCCAGTCCACCGCGCGGTTGCGCGGGTTGGTGGGGTTGAGCACCGCCTCCTTGTAGTTGTATTCGCTGTGCTTCTTGCGCAGGTCGCTGAAGACTTCGGTGGCCGAATAGGCCGGCACGGACTGCGGCAGGAAGGTGTACTTCATCTGCGTTTCGAGCAGCGGCCCGACCTGCGCCGAGGTGTATGTACGCGCGGCCAGGGCGGTGTCCATCAGCAGCCTCGCGTTGTCCGCGATCTCCTGGCGCGCATTGCGCTCCAGCAGGTGCCAGGACACATATCCGGTCGCTCCGAGGCCGATGGCGAGCATCAGCACGAAGACGAGATTGAACTTGAACAACAACTTCACGGCAGTCTCCGTCTCAACGTTCTGCAGGAGCCAGCTCCGATGCGGCCGGCTCGAGGTAAGGCGCGCGCCTGGCCTGGGGCTGCGGCTCCGGCTTGGGCTTCTTCGGCAGGTACTTTTCAGGAAACAGGATCGGGTCCCATTCGGTATGTGAGGACAGGTTGGCGATCAGGGCCGCGCGGAAATCGGCCTCCTTGGCCTTGGGCCGCCAGCGTTGCACCAGCGGGCGGCGCACCCAGGACTCGGCCTTCAGCCAGGGCTCCACGTTGGCGTAGCTGAACGCGCCCGCGTCCTTGGGGAACACGTCCTGGCCGCTGAAGCGCTCGGCCCGCAGAGGCAATGAATCGCGAAAGCCGCGCGGCATGTCGGCGAGGAACTCGCTGATCGGCCGGGCCGTGGCCAGGCCGCGCTCGCCGGCGCGCCGCTGGTAGTAGTCGCCCGCCCTGAGGTTCACCGGTCCCTGCCCCGCGCCGGACTGCTGCTCGAGCAAGCGCGCATTGCCGCGCTCGACGAACATCGTCGCCTCGTCAGGCTTGACCGCATAGACGACGACGCCGGTGTTCGGCGAGACCCAGAAGAGCCTCGAGCGCACGTCGAAGCCGGAAGGGCCCTTCTCCTCGGCCTTGGCACCGGTCACCTTGGCCCAGCCGTTCATCAGGTAGAGCCACCGCTCGGTGGTCTTCTGCTTGGCCGTCGAAGTGCCGAGCATGGCGCTCGTCTTCGGACCGAATTGCGCCACCGCCTGGTCGGCGAACTCGACTTGCGCGAAGCTGCCTTCGTCGGTCTCGAAGATGTCGCCCCACTGCAGGCGCACGCCCTCGGCCGCATGCAGGCGTCCGGTGCCGCGATAGATGAGCGCGGGACCCTCGAGGATGGTGATGGTCGCAAGAGCCTCAGCCGCGCGCGCACCCAGCGGCGCCATCATCACCGCCGCGGTGATGATGAGCACAAACACCATGGCCGCACACCTCCTCGTCCCGGTTCCAGACCAGGACGTCGTGGAAACGAATCTAGCCCCCGCTCACTTGGACTGTCAATCACCAACACTGATGACGTTTCCCACGCGGGAGTGACACGCTCGTAGCGTTACATGGCCATGGCGCAGCCGCGTCCCCAATTGGTGGGACGTGCCGCCTGTCGCGGGCAGTAAGATGGCTCGACAGGAGCCCCCAGCTTCCCTCTGGGTGGCCCACGAGCCGGGAGCGGTTCAATGATCGCGATATCCATCATCTCCCGCGCGGGAGTGGCGGTCCGAGAGCCGCAGCGGGCGAGCTTCGGCGAGGCGGGGGGCGTGATCGGCCGGGGCGAGGACTGCACGCTGGTCCTGCCCGATGCCGATCGGCACATCTCGCGCAAGCAGCTCAGGGTCTCGTGCCGGGACGGCCGCTACTACGTGCGGGCGATCAGCGCCAACGTCGAAGTCCAGATCGACGGCAAGACGGTACCTGTCGACGTCGATCACCCAATCGCGGCCGGCACCCGGATCCGGGTAGGCCCTTACCTGCTGCAGGTCACCCGTTCCGAGCCCGATGCCAAGGCACCGCCGGACATCGATCTCGTGGTGGGCGAGACCACCGACCCGCACGCAGGCTTGCCAAGCGTGCCCGCGCCCCTCTCGGAGGCCGAGCAGGGCCTGGTTGCGGCCCTGTATGCCGGCCTGGGGCGTCTCGTGCCGGCAAATCCCCAGCCTGCGCAACTGCGCCTCGTCGGCGAACTGCTGCGCACCGCGGTCCAGGGAACGCTGGCCTTGCTGGCGGTGCGCTCGATCGCGAAGCGGGAACTCGGCGCCGACCTGACCATGCCCCGGGTCCGCGAGAACAATCCGCTCAAGTTCTCGCCCGACGTCGATGCGGCGCTCGCACACCTGCTGGGCCCTCCGCATCGCGGCTTCCTTGCGCCCCGCACTGCAGTGGCCAGCGCCTTCGACGACCTGCGCGCGCACGAGGTCGCGATGCTGACCGGCATGCGCGCGGCGGTGGATGCGATGCTGGCCCGCTTCGACCCGGAAGCGCTGAAGCAGCGCCTGGTTCCCAAGGGCGGGTGGCAGCAGTTGCTCCCCGCCGCGCGCAAGGCCGAACTCTGGGATGGCTACGAACAGACCTATGCCCGGATCGTCGAGGAGATCGAAAGCGACTTCGACTCCCAGTTCGCCCAGGCCTTCCTGCAGGCCTACCGGCAGCAGGTTGCCCAACTTGCGCCCGGCCTCCCGGCTCGCAACGGTACGACCGACGGCAAGGACTAAGGGCCTGTCAACGCCATGGGAGGGCTCGCGCCGGTGGCAGGCCCTGGCCCGCGGCCTTGCCAATTGCTGACGCGAAACTTACGATCAGCGTCAGGGTCACGCTCGTCGAGAGGTTGGGCCATGACACTGCATCAGCTCCACATGCTCAAGCGCTGGCATGTCGCGCACAAGCGTGACCATCCCATCGAGTACCAGGCCTTCGACGCGGTGCTCACCGCCTGGGTGATGGGCTGGATAGGGGCACCCGCCGCCCTGCTCCTGGGCCAGCCGCTGCTGCTGCTGTGCTGCGCGCTGGCCTTCCTGCTGCCCAGCCTCTATGTGGCCTGGCGCCTGCGCATGCACCAGCGCGGTCGACTGCGTTGCGACTGGCTCGATTCCATACCCTCGCCTTCAGCCTGAAGACACTTCAGTTCCGCGAAGCGCCTACAGGGGGTGGTTCATTCCACACCGCTTCCTCCAGGGCCGCACTTGACGAGCCTTGTCACCAGTGCCTCATCGACCGGTTGCCGATAGCGGCACTTGAGGTGCCGCAGCCCCTTGCCCGAGCCTTCCAGCTCAGGATGCGAAGCTGCCAGCGTCGCGCCGTTGAAGAACTGCAGGTTGGCGTGGGTCTTGTGCGTCACGATGGCCAGCTGGTTCTGGCCTTGCGACATGAACACGAGATTGCCCCACTTGATGGTCTGCTCCAGCCCCGGCGCGGCCTGCAGCACGGCGCGCTGCAGCGAGCGCGCGGTCACGCGCTCCTCGGGTCCGAGATTGTCGAAATAGGCCGCCACAAGCGCCGCGGGTCGCACGGTCCCTCGCATGGCGGACCTCAGTGCCCGCACGGCCGCCCGAAGGGCACTGAACGCCCCTCGGGGGGGCTGTGAGCGAAGCGAGCTGGGGCTTCATCAGGGCTGACGCGTCTCGAAGGTCTCGCACTGCTGCAGGTTGCCGCCTTGCAAGCCACGCTTGAACCAGCTCACCCGCTGCTGGCTGCTCCCGTGCGTGAAGCTCTCTGGCACCACCTGTCCCTGCGATTTTTTCTGCAGCGTGTCGTCCCCGATCCGGGAGGCGGCATTGAGCCCTTCTTCGATGTCGCCCTGCTCCAGCACCTGGCGCGCCCGGTCGGCATGGTGGCCCCACACCCCGGCAAAGCAGTCGGCCTGCAATTCCAGCCGCACGCTCAACGCGTTGGCCTGCGCCTGGCTGATGCGGCCTCGCATCGAATCGACCTTGTCGGTGATGCCCAGCAGATGCTGCACGTGGTGTCCCACCTCGTGCGCGATCACGTAGGCCTGGGCAAAGTCGCCTGGGGCGCCCATGCGGCTTTTCAAGGTGTCGTAGAAGTCAAGGTCGATGTAGACCTTTTCGTCGCCCGGGCAGTAGAAAGGCCCCATCGCCGACTGGCCCGTTCCACAGGCCGTGGGGATGGCGCCGCGGAACAGCACCAGCTTCGGATCACGATAGGACTTGCCCGCCTTGGAGAAGACCTCCCGCCAGACGTCCTCGGTGTCGGCCAGCACGACGGAGACGAACTTTGCCATCTGGTCGTCGGCCGGAGGTCGCGTGGCAGGCACCGACTGCGTCTGCGGCGCGCCGCCTCCACCACCGAGAAGGCTGAGCACCGTCAAGGGATTGATGCCGAAGATCCAGGCTGCGACCAGGGCGATGGCGATGGTGCCGAGCCCGATGCCGCGTCCGCCGCCGATCCTGAAGCCGCCCGGCAAGCCCGAACCGCCTCGCCTGTCTTCAACGTTGTCGCTTTCTCGATTGCCTTGCCATTTCATGCGAGGCTCCTTGCCTTGGCGCGGGCCGCGCATGGATGCTGGCGCCAGGAATGCGCCGCACCATGTTACTGCACCACGATGGTGGGCCGGCCCCCGGCTTGGTCAGGATCGTGGTCGTCGTCGTCCGGCTCGTGCATCTCGAACTGCAGGCGCGCCGCGCAGGCGCGCAAGGCGTCGCAGTGGCTGCAGAGCCCGCTGGCAATGCAGGCGTCCGCATAGCCTGCATCCTTGCGCCAGCGCGTGAGGTCGACCCACACGCCCTGCCCTGCCATGAGCCACTTGAAGTCCACCAATTCCAGCAGCTGGACGCCGTGTCGGCCTGGCCCTCGAAGGAATGTCGCATTCATGGCTTTTCTCCCTTCCGGCGGCGTGCCCGCTCGAAAGGGGCACCTGCATCAAGGCTAGCTCATCCGGGGCGCGAGCGACTCCCCGGCACAGGGGAGATGTCCTGCCCCATTCGCGGGGTCGAGTGGCCTGCAATCCTGAAATCGGAAGTCACTGTCCAGGCGTCCCTCGCCTCCCATTTCAAGGTTACAGGCCACTAGCCGTCCGTCGGCCGAGGGATGACGGCCACACTGCGGCTGGCCTAGATTGGGCGCAAGACTCTGGAGGTTGCCATGGCGAAAGCCGCGTCCAAATCCACTTCCGAGCGCGCCGGGAAGGGCAAGTCCAAGCCACAGAAGGCGCAAACCCCGCGCCGAGGCGCGATGCAGATGTTCTGCTACTGCAACGTCAAGCCGAGCGTGCCGCGGCAGTTTCCGCCGGGCATGCCGCAAGGCCGGGTCAGTGCCATCACGACGCTGGCCGACAAGTGGGTCAACGGCACGCTCCTGCATTACTACTTCTTCGATGCCCCGAGTGACGGCAGCACCGTCACGCTCGCCGATGGCAGCACGCAGTTCATCACCTGGAAGGGCGCGGAAGCGCAGAAGAAGGTGGTGCGCGAAGCCTTCGCGGCCTGGAAGGCGCTGGGCATCGGGCTCGAATTCAAGGAGACGAAGTCGCGCGAGGAAGCCGAGATCCGCATCGGCTTCATGCAGGGCGATGGGTCGTGGTCGTATGTGGGCCGCGCCCTGCTGACCATCGCCTCGGACCAGCGGACGATGAACTTCGGATGGGACCTCACGAGCGAACCCGACACGGCCCTGCACGAGATCGGCCACTCGCTGGGCTTCGAGCACGAGCACCAGAATCCGTTTGCCGGCATCGTCTGGGACGAGCCCAAGGTCTATGCGACGCTGGCCGCGCCGCCGAACAGGTGGTCGCGCGAAAAGACCTTCTGGAACATCATTCGCAAGCTGCCGGAGAACAGCGTGCAGGGCACGCAGTGGGATCCGGATTCGGTGATGCACTATCCCTTCGAGGCCGGGATGATCCTCGAGCCCGAGAAATACCGCACCGAACCGCTGCTGCCGGCCGGGGGCCTGTCGGCTCGCGACAAGACCTGGGCCAAGGAGCTCTATCCCGCACAGGGGCCGTCGGACAGCTTCCCCGTGCTGGAACTGCTCAAGAGCGAGCCGCTACAGGTCCAGCCTGGCCAGCAACGCGACCTGAGGCTGGTTCCACAGGCCACGCGCTACTACGAGATGCGCACCTTCGGCACGAGCGACACGGTGATGGTGCTGTTCGAAGACATGGACGGAGAGATGCGCTATCGCGGCGCCGACGACGACAGCGGGGAAGACCGCAATTCCTACATGCGGATCCGCCTCGTCAAGGGGCGCCAGTATGTGCTGCGGCTGCGCCTGTACTACGCGGATCGGGCGGGAGAGACGGCGGTGATGTGGTGGTGAGGACGGCACCTGGCTCAAGCAAATTCGCTGAATCCGGCTTCGCGCTGATGGCGGATGGCGTGGATCACCACCTCGTCGCGCCCGTAGTCATGGTGATACAGGGCCAGGTAGCCGCTGTGGCCACGCGATATGACAAGTTCGCGCAGATCGTCGGCTGCCCTGCGACCGATCAAGGGATGTTGAGTCAGGATTTCCAAGGCCGCGGCGATCACGTCGAACGTGGCACCAGCAGCGGCCGGGTCTCTCTCAAGAAGAAAATCGGTCAACCTCTGGAGGTCGGCAATCGCCCTCGGCGTGTAGACCAGTTGCGTCACCGGGTCACCCGGGGGCGTTTTACCGGCTTGAGCTTGGGAGCTTCGGATCCGGCAAGCTTCGCCTTGAAGTGACGCACCACATCCTCATGGGCAAACGCGATGCCGTCGCGTTCATAGGCCGTTTTGGATTCCTTGGCCGAATCCAGGAATTCGCGGCGCCGCACAGCCTCCTGGGTAGCGCGGTCGAGTGTTTCGACCATGTAGGCATGGACGGTCATGTTTTCGGAGACCGCGAACTCCGATATGCGCGACTTGAGCTCCTCGGAAAGCTTCAGGGAAGTAGTAGAGGACATGGTCGTGATCTCCAGGAAAGGTGACACCATGGTAACACCACCCGTCCCGGCTCAGGTCTTCGGCAGGGTCACGCCCCTCTGCCCCTGGTACTTCCCGCCGCGATCCTTGTAGCTTGTCTCGCACACCTCGTCGCTCTCGAAGAAGAGCACCTGCGCACAGCCTTCGCCGGCATAGATCTTGGCGGGCAGCGGCGTGGTGTTGCTGAACTCGAGCGTCACGTAGCCCTCCCACTCGGGCTCGAAGGGCGTGACGTTGACGATGATCCCGCAGCGCGCATAGGTGCTCTTGCCCAGGCAGATCGTCAGCACGTTGCGCGGGATGCGGAAGTACTCCATCGTGCGCGCCAGCGCGAAGCTGTTGGGCGGGATGATGCAGACGTCGGACTCGATGTCCACGAAGCTCTTCTCGTCGAAGTTCTTCGGGTCGACCACGGTGCTGAAGATGTTGGTGAAGACCTTGAACTCGCGCGCGCAGCGGATGTCGTAGCCGTAGCTGCTGGTGCCGTAGCTGACGATCTTGTGGCCGTCGGCCGCGTAGCGCACCTGGCCCGGCTCGAACGGCTCGATCATGCGGTGCTGCTCGGCCATGCGGCGGATCCATTTGTCGCTCTTGATGCTCATTGCTTCCCCCAGGTGAAGGGCGGATTCTATGTGCTGACATCTGCGGGAAAACGAGCATGGATGTCGGCGCAAATTCCCGACATTTCCCTGGATCCATCGAGATCCAAGCATCTACGATGTCATCAAAGCATCATCTTCACGATTCAAGGAGTCCCAGATGCGCACCGCCCTGCAGTTGCTGACGCAATATGCCGAGTACCACCGCGACCGGCGCAATATCGCGACCCACTTCGTCGGCGTGCCCATGATCGTTTTCGCCGTTGGCGTGCTGCTTGCGCGCCCGGGCTTTCCGGTAGGCGGCCTGGAGCTGACCCCGGCCTGGATCGCGTTTGCGGCGAGCGCCCTGTGGTACCTGAGCCGCCATACGGTGCTGGGTCTTGCCACCAGCCTGGCGGTCGGCGTGCTGATCTACCTCGGCGACCTCGTGGCGTCGGCCGGCACTGGCGTCTGGCTCGCCACGGGCATCGGCAGCTTCGTGGTCGGCTGGGTGATCCAGTTCATCGGCCACTACTACGAGGGCCGCAAGCCTGCCTTCGTCGATGACCTGGCCGGCCTGATGGTCGGACCGATGTTCGTGGTGGCCGAGGCACTGTTCGCCCTGGGCTGGAACCGCAAGATGCTGCACAGCATCGAGCAGAAGGTGGGGCCGACCATCCTGCGCGACCTGGCGAGCGTCAGGTCGTAAGCCGACGCGACCGGCTGGCTCAGGAGCCCGCCGCCCGGCCCTCCGGGGCCGGTCCGGCCAACTCGGGTTGCGCCACGAAGCGCTCGCGTCCGCTGTAGAGCAGGAAGTGCCGGTTCGTGCAGCGGGCAAACAGCGCCATGCCCAGTTGCTCGGCCAGCCAGTAGCCCATCTCCGTGATCCCCGAGCGCGATACCACGATCGCCACGCCCATCTGCGCCGCCTTGATGACCATTTCGCTGGTCAGGCGGCCGGTGGTGTAGAGGATCTTGTCGGTGCCTGTCACATCCTTGAGCCACATCCAGCCGGCGATGGCATCCAGCGCGTTGTGGCGGCCGACGTCCTCGGTGAAGATCAGGAGCTCCCTGCCGGCAAAGAGCGCGCAGCCGTGCACCGAGCCGGCGCTCTTGTAGATGGTCTCGTGCCGGCGCATGGCGTCGAGCAGCCCGTAGAGCGTGGCTTGCGTGATGCGGGTGTCGCCGAGAACGATGTTCTCGATCTCGTCCATCAGGCCGCCGAACACGGTGCCCTGGCCACAGCCGGTGGTGACGATGCGCCGCGAAGTGCGCTCCTCGATGTCGGGCACGCCGCCGCGGGTGGTGATCGCGCAGGCATTCACGTCCCAATCGACCTGCACGCTCTCGACCTGGTCGATGCCCGAGACGAGCCGCTGGTTCTTGAGGTAGCCGAGCGCAAGCAACTCGGGATGGGCGCCCATGGTCATCAAGGTGACGAGCTCGCGCTTGTCGAGGTAGAGCGTCAGGTCGCGCTCGGCGGGCATGTCGACCGCGCGCTCCTGGCCGTACTCGTCGAGCACGGTGGTCGCCTGTGTGAATCGGGTGCTGGCTGAGGAAAGGAGCGGACGGCGGGAATGGGGATCGCGGTGCATTGGAGGGATGGAAGGGGCAATACGGCTCAAGCCCGCATCATCGCTCATCCCGCCCGGCCCGGACGGGAAGCTGAAAGCCGGCGGAACTACTACTTCTTCGGTTCGGCCGATTGAGGTGCAGCGCTGTTCGGCGGCTGGGCGGCGGTCTGGGGAGGCGAATGGGCTCCCGCCTGCTCCAGGGGCGGCAGCGGGACCAGGGTCGGCGCAGGCCGCGGTGGAGACGGCCGGCTTGGTCTCCTTGCCTGCCGTCTTCATGTTGCCGTAGTAGAGAGCCGCAGTCTTGTCCTGCGCCTGGCAGAGCTTGTAGGCATCGATCTTGGCCGTGTGGTCGGCCTTGGCCTTGGTTTCGTCGGCCTTGGCCTTGGCTTCCGGCGAAAGCGGCGGCAGCTTGGCGAGCGCGGCGCCGCCAGCAAGGGCCAGGACCGAGGCGCAGGCGAGCGCCAGGTGACGGGAAGTCGTCTTCATCGTTGGAGTCTCCTCAAGCCTGCCGGGCCGGCTGTCCCGTCGCGCCTGCCGCAGGCGCGCTGCGCTGGGCGGGGACCCGTCCTGCCTTGATGTCTTCGTACCAGAGGTCATGGTGCTCCGCAGCCCAGGCCTCGTCGACATAGCCGGTCTTCATGGCACGGAAAGCGCCCTGCGTGCCGACCGTGCCCAGGTAGATGTGCCCGAGGAACAGGCACACCATCAGCACCGTCGCCACCCCATGGATCATGTGCGCCACCTGCATGTCGCCCCGGGTGTAGGCCAGCCCCGGGATGAGCTTGTCGAGCACCAGGCCCGAGCCCACCACGACGTAGCCCAGCAGCAGCACACCGACCCAGAAGATGATCTTCTCGCCCGCATTGAAGCGGCCCGCAGGCGCATGGGCACCGGTGAACAGGCCGCCGCCTTTCTTCAGCCAGACGAGATCGCCCTTGCCCGGCAGGTTGTGTCTCACGAAGGTCAGGAAGATCACCGTCAGCGACACGGCGAACAGCGGCCCGGCGAAGTTGTGCAGGTTCTTCAGCGCATAGGTCAGCCAGCCGAACAAGGTCCCGCCGATCACGGGCAGCAGGAAGAACTTGCCGAAGGCCATCACGAGCCCGGAGATGGCCAGGGTGACGAAGGTGATGGCATTGGTCCAGTGGGCCGCGCGCTCGAAGTAGGTGAAGCGCTCGATCTTGCGGCCGGTCTCGGGCTGCTTGAGCCCGATCGGACCGCGGCGCCAATAGAACAGCCCGATGGCCACCAGCACGATCACGATCAGCGAGCCGCCGTAGGGAATGATCCAGTCGTTGCGCACCTGCCGCCAGGCCTCGCCGGCCGTGGTCTGCAGCGAGCCGGGGTACTTGGTCTGGGCCTGGATCAGCACGCCCTTCTCGGTGCCCGGCAGGCTGGAGTAGCCTGCCTGCTGGCCGGAATCGCGCACGGCGCGCCAGAAGGGCGCGTTGTTGCCCGGCTGGGTCTTGTTGCGCTGGGCGTTGTTCTCGTCGAACTTCGGCTCGGCCGGGGCGACGAAGCCGGCCGGCGGTGCCGCCTGCATCTGTGCCGACGCGGCGTCGGGCTGCGCCGTCTGGGCCGCCAAGCCCATCGAAGCGCCCAGCGTCGCGGCGAGGATCAATCCCTGGATGATGCGTTGCATGGCGTGTACTGCCTCCAGCTATTGAATCCGCACGTACTCGTTCTGGCCCATGGCCCGCTTCTTCATCTGCGCTTCCCAGCTGGCCTGGTCACCGGCGTTCCAGCCCGATGCCATGTAAGGGTTGTCGGCGCCCTTCCAGGAGGGCGTGTCTGTCTTCTTCTGCGTGGCTTCGGCGGTCTGTTCCCGCTCTGCACAGCCGGCAAGCGCCAGCGCCACTACGGCGGCGGCCAGCGCCAGGATCCGGTTTCCCCCTGCGCGATGGATCGTCATGACTTGCTGCCCTCCTTGGCCGGTGCCTGCTCTTGCGTGGTCGTCGGCTTGCCGTAGGCGGTGCCCCAGCCCCAGACTTCGCTGCCCTTGCCGCGCTTGAGCACGCGGTTGCGGAAGATGTCGGCCACCACGTCGCCGTCGCCGCCGAGCAGCGCCTTGGTCGAGCACATCTCGGCGCAGGAGGGGAGCTTGCCTTCGGCCAGGCGGTTGCGGCCGTACTTCTCGTACTCGGCTTCGCTGCCGCTCTTTTCCGGGCCGCCGGCGCAGAAGGTGCACTTGTCCATCTTGCCGCGCAGGCCGAAGGTGCCGTTGCTCGGGAACTGCGGCGCGCCGAAGGGGCAGGCATAGGAGCAGTAGCCGCAGCCGATGCAGGTGTCCTTGTCGTGCAGCACCACGCCTTCCTCGGTGCGGTAGAAGCAGTCGACCGGGCAGACCGCCATGCACGGCGCGTCGCTGCAGTGCATGCAGGCCACCGAGATGCTGCGCTCGCCGGGGACGCCGTCGTTGAGGGTCACGACGCGACGGCGGTTCACGCCCCAAGGCACGTCATGCTCTGCCTTGCAAGCGGTGACGCAACCGTTGCACTCGATGCAGCGTTCGGCGTCGCAGATGAACTTCATTCGAGCCATGTGTTTCTCCTGGATGGCTGGCTACCTGTGGTCAGGCAGTGGCTTTCTCGATCTGGCACACCGTGGTCTTGGTCTCTTGCATCATCGTGACGCTGTCGTAGCCGTAGGTCGTCGCGGTATTCACTGCTTCGCCGCGCACGACCGGTGCCGCGCCCTCGGGGTAGTAGGGCTTCAGGTCGATACCCTGCCAGCGGCCGGAGAAGTGGAAGGGCAGGAACACCGTGTTGCGGTCCACCCGCTCGGTGACGAGCGCCTTGACCCGGATGCGCGCGCCGGTCGGCGTCTTGACCCACACGTAGTCGTCCGGGCGGATGTCGCGGTCGTTGGCGGTCGCGGGATTGATCTCGACGAACATCTCCTGCTGCAGCTCGGCCAGCCACGGGTTGGAGCGCGTCTCCTCGCCACCCCCCTCGAATTCCACCAGGCGTCCCGACGTCATGATGAGCGGGAACTGCTTGCCGATGTCCTTGTTCTGGTCCTGCAGCGTCTTGTAGAGCGTGGGCAGGCGCCAGAAGGCCATCTTGTCGGCGTGTGTCGGGTACTTGGCGACCAGGTCGGCCCGCGGCGAGTAGATCGGCTCGCGGTGCTGCGGGATGGCATCGGGGAAGTTCCACACGACCGCGCGCGCCTTGGCATTGCCGAAGGGGTGGCAGCCGTGGTTCTGCATCGTCACGCGGATGATGCCGCCCGACAGGTCGGTCTTCCAGTTCTTGCCTTCGGCAGCCTTCTGCTCGGCTTCGGTGAGTTCGCCCCACCAGCCCAGCTTCTTGAGCAGCACGTGGTCGAACTCGGGGTAGCCGGTGGTGATGTCGGCACCCTTGGAGCAGGACCCGTCCTCGGCCAGCAGGTTGACGCCGTCACGCTCGACGCCGAAGTTCGCGCGGAAGTTGCCGCCGCCGTCCATCACGTGGCGAGTTGTGTCGTACAGGTTGGGCGAGCCGGGATGCTTGAGCTCGGGATTGCCGAAGCAGGGCCAGGGCAGGCCGAAGTAGTCGCCGTCGAGCTTGTAGCCGGTCTCCTTGTCGACGCCGCCCTTGGCGCGCAGCGTCTTGACGTCGAAGACGTTCATGTTGCGCATGTGGGCCTTCAGGCGCTCCGGGCTCTGGCCGGTGTAGCCGATGGTCCAGCAGGTCTTGTTGACCTCGCGCAGGATGGACTCGATCTCGGGCTCCATCATCCCGCCCTTGCCCGCGACCATCTTGTAGTTCTTGACCAGCTCCTTGTCGAAGCCCAGCTTCTGTGCGAACTGGTACATGATCATGTGGTCGGTGCGGCTTTCCCACAGCGGCTCGATCACTCGCTCGCGCCACTGGAGCGAGCGGTTCGAGGCGGTGACCGATCCGGAGGTCTCGAACTGCGTGGTGGCGGGCAGCAGGTAGACCGCCCGCTTCGAGTTGAGCTCCTCGGGCTTGCCGGGCATGGCCGCCATTGCGGCGGTGGCCGAGGGGAAGGGATCGACCACGACCAGCAGGTCGAGCTTGTCCATCGCCTTCTTCATCTCGAGGCCGCGGCTCTGCGAGTTGGGCGCGTGGCCCCAGAAGAACATGCCGCGCAGGTTCGAGTCCTGGTCGATCAGCTCGTTCTTCTCGAGCACGCCGTCGATCCAGCGCGACACCGTCATGCCGGACTTGTTCATCATGCCCGGCGCGTACTGCTTCTTGATCCAGTCGAAGTCGACGCCCCAGACGTTTGCGAAGTGCTTCCAGGCGCCGTCGGACAGGCCGTAGTAGCCGGGCAGCGAGTCGGGATTGGGGCCGATGTCGGTCGCGCCCTGCACGTTGTCATGGCCGCGGAAGATGTTGGCACCACCACCACTCAGGCCGATGTTGCCGAGCGCGAGCTGCAGGATGCACGAGGCGCGCACCATCGCGTTGCCGATCGAGTGCTGGGTCTGGCCCATGCACCACACGATGGTGCTCGGGCGATTCTTGGCCATGGTCTCGGCCACCTTGTAGAGCGTGGCCTCGTCGACACCGCAGACCTCCTGGACCTTGTCGGGCGTCCACTTGGCCATCACGTCCTCGCGGACCTTCTCCATGCCATAGACGCGATCGTTGATGTACTTCTTGTCTTCCCAGCCGTTCTTGAACACCTGGTGCAGCACACCGAACAGGAAGGCGATGTCGGTGCCGGAGCGGATGCGGACGTAGTCATCGGCCTTGGCCGCCGTGCGCGTGAAGCGCGGGTCGACCACGATCATCTTGCAGCCCGCCTCCTTGGAATGCAGCATGTGCAGCATCGACACCGGGTGGGCTTCCGCCGCGTTCGACCCGATGTACAACGCAGCCTTCGAGTTCTGCATGTCGTTGTAGGAGTTGGTCATCGCACCGTAGCCCCAGGTGTTCGCGACACCGGCGACCGTGGTGGAGTGGCAGATGCGGGCCTGGTGGTCGCAGTTGTTGGTGCCGAACAGCGACACCCACTTGCGCAGCAGGTAGGCCTGCTCGTTGTTGTGCTTGGACGAACCGACGAAGAAGACCGAATCAGGGCCGCTGGCCTTCCTGAGCTCGAGCATCTTGGCCGAGATCTCGTCGAGCGCCTGGTCCCAGCTGATGCGCTGGTACTTGCCGTCGACAAGCTTCATCGGGTACTTGAGGCGGTATTCGCCATGACCGTTCTCGCGCACCGCCGCGCCCTTGGCGCAGTGGGCACCGAGGTTGATCGGCGAATCGAACACCGGCTCCTGGCGCACCCACACGCCGTTCTCGACCACCGCATCGATCGCGCAGCCCACCGAGCAGTGGCCGCACACCGTGCGCTTGACCTCGACCTTGACGGCCGACGCGGCATCCTTGGGCGCATCGGCGGCCTTGGCCTTCTTCACCAGCGTGAGCTGCGTTGCGGCGATGCCGACCCCGACACCCAGGCCCGAGCGGCGCAGGAAAGCGCGGCGGTCCATCGTGGGGATGACGCGGCGGTTGAGCGTGTCGATACCGCGCGCGAGGCTGGAGACGAGTGCGGATCCGGCACGGCCGGTGTTCGCCTCGGCATTCGTGGATTTGCGGGTGAGCAGCATGCTGTCTCCTGGCGACTTCTTCAGATGGCTTGGAGCGGTCGGCGCGCGCGGCGCCGCAACTCAGACCTTGGCGGTCTCGTAGTAGCGCCGGATGTGCTCGGTGAGGCGATAGCCTTCGGCCTTGTCCTCGTCGGTCTTGGCCGATTCGACAGGCTCTTCCGATTGGCGCGCCAGCGGCAGCACGGCGGCAGCGGCGGCGATCGCACCCACCGCACCGGCCCCGGCAAACAGACGGCGCCGCGACACTTGTTCCTTGGGCTGCTTCATGTGCGTCTCCAGCGAAAACCTTCGGTCTCCCGGAAGGTAATGCTTATGGTTGTTAACTCTTATGTAGGGATCGTCTGCACTAGCGTGCATACGTGCAAGCAGTGCATACCCTAGTCCGCAGGAATGGCGGGCCGGGGCCATCGGCAATACCCCGATCGCTATTGCATGTATACGTCGCAAGGGCCCGAAATCATCTCAGGCGATGTTGCGGATTGGCTGCGCACGAGGGTCGCCAGGCGAGTTCACTCGAGTAGGTCGAAACCCTGAGACTCGACCTGCACGAATGCCCGGGTGAATTCCGCCACTGCGCGATACGCCTGGGCGCGGGGCTGCCGCTCGATGGCCTCGCACATGCGCTCCACCCAGGTCTGGATGTGGCCGCGGAAGAAGCGGCGTTGCCGCTCGAGGTTGCACACCTCGACGTCGTCGCCGGCGATCAGGTAGCGCATCACCTCGAAGAGGTAGGACACATGGTCTTCGGTCTCGCCACGCGTCTCGTCGCGGGTGAGGCCGAGCTGGGCCAGGTCGGCTCGCAGCATGGCGAGCGGCCGCTCGTTGAGAAAGCCCGCGAGGTGATGCGAGCCGTAGAGGAACACCTCGGGTTTCCCGAGACCCATGAAGAGCGCGTCGTATTCGTCTGCCACGGCCTGCGGCGTGGTGGCGCGCATCGCCGCGACCAGCGCTTCCCACGGCGCCTCGAGGAAGCCGCCCTGGGCCGGCGCCTGTGTGGGCGTCACCTTGAACTGCGTCAGAAGTTCTTCGTCCGGCGGGCCAACGTACAAACGCGCCAGCAGCCCATACAACTCGGCGCGCGCGAGCTCCTCGCCATCGTCAGGGGTGGCGAACGCCAGAGCTTGGGTACTCATAGGTCGGTGATGCGCATCTCGCGCGTGTTGGTATGTATGTCGATCACGCGGCAGTCGCCGCACATCTTCAGGCGCTCGGCCGCCGGGCCCTGGAAGGCCGGATGCCCGGCCAGCTTGCCGATCATCACCTCGATCGCCTTGAGCGTGCCGAACGGCTTGCCGCAGCGCACGCAGCGATAGGGCTCGACTTCATGCAGCACGCGCGGCTGCTTGCGCGCCTTGCCGCCATCGGCGAGCAGCAGGCGCGGCTTCAGGTCGATGGCGCCTTCCGGACAAGTGGTCTCGCACAGGCCGCATTGAACGCAGTTGCGCTCGATGAACCTGAGCTGCGGGCGCTCCGGGTTGTCCAACAGGGCGCCCTCCGGGCAGGCGCCGACGCAGCTCAGGCACAGCGTGCACTTGTCGGTATCGACGAGGACGTCGCCATAAGGCGAGCCGGCCGCGGGAAGCAGGATCTCATCGGGCGACTGCGGCGCCTGGGCCAGCAGGTGCTCGATCGCGAGGTCGAGCGTGGCGCGCTTGTCGGCCTGCGTCGCGAAGCTTGCGGCTTGCCGGACGGTGTCGGCAGGCGCAGCGGCCAATGCGCTGTCGAGCGCCGCGGGATCGTGTGCATCGCGGACCTCGATGAGCGCCACCGGCGCGCCCTGGTAGCCCAGCCCGTTGAGGATGGCATTGGCCAAGGCCGCCTGTTCGGCGAGGGCCTTGCGGTAGTCGGGCGCCTCTTCGTCGGTCAGCAGGATCCACACGTTGCCGGCACCGTAGGCAATGGCCGACAGCCACAGGTCGAGGCCGACACTGGCGGTATGCCACACCGCCATCGGAAGCACGCGCGCAGGCACGCCGTGGACATCCTTGCGGGTGCGCGCGGCCCGGCCCAGCTCGTCGACAAGGCGAGTGCCGGCTGTCTCGCTGTGCACGAGCAGGGCCGCTGCCCCGCTGCGCTGCGGCCCGCCGGCGCGGGCGTAGGTGGAAAGCAGCGTTCGGATGAACTTGCCCTGGTCCACGGTGCCTGGATAGGCATAGGCCAGCGCACCGCTGGGGCAGACCGTCGTGCACGCACCGCAGCCCACGCACAGGTGCGGCTCGACATGGATGCCGCCGCCGGTCTTGGCTTCGGAGCGGATCGCCTGCGCCGAGCACACTTCGACGCAGGCATTGCAGCCCACCTGCTCGTTGCGGCTGTGGGCGCAGATCTTCTGCTTGTACTGGAAGAACTTCGGCTTCTCGAACTCACCGGTCAGCTCGCGCAGCTTGAGCACGGCGTCGAACAGCTTGCGTTCGTCACCACCAGCGTGGAAGTAGCCCTGCGGAGGCTGGTGCATCGTGAACTGCGGCGTCTCGCCCAGGTCGAGCACCATGTCGAACTCTTCGGTGCTGTCCTGCGGCTCGCGTTCGAAGTCGATGGCGCCGGCCGCCTCGCAGACGCGCACGCATTCACGGTGCGAAGCGCACTTGGCGAGGTCGATCTGGTAGGTGAAATCGATCGCGCCTTCAGGGCAGACTTCGATGCAGGCATTGCAGCGGGTGCAGAGATCGAGGTCGATCGGGTTGCCCGACTGCCAGCTTGCCTTGAACGCGCCCAGCCAGCCTTGCAGTTGCGTCATGCGACCGGCGAACACCGCGCGCTCGCGCTTTTGCTGCAAGGTGCCGTCCACTCGATCAACCAGCAGCGTGACCTCGAGCTTGTCGGCGAGCATCGCAGCGGCTCGCTCGGCGGCGTCGGCCGGGCCGATCACGAGGCAACGGCCGGCGCTGCGATAGCTCACCGTCGACACCGGATCGGGATCAGGCAGCTGCGCCGCGGCGATCAATGCAGCGATCTTCGGGAGGGCCTCGTTCGCGTCCTTCGACCAGCCGCCGGTCTCCCGAATGTTGACGAAGCGGATCGGCCGCTCGGTGACCGGCGGCGCGCCCTCGGTCTGCTCGTTGAGTTCCAGGAACAGCCTGCCCTCTTGCGTGCAGGCCACGAGCAGGTCCTCGCCTTCCTTGGCCTCGCGTTGGAAGCTGGCGGCCTCGCGGCGGCACAGCGTGGTGTGAACCGGAAGCGCCTGTTCAGTGCCCAGGGCCTTCGCCAGGCCCGGGCCGTCGAGGGGCATCGTCCGGTTGCAGTTGCAGATCAGGGTCTTCATCGTCATCGTGGGAATCGACCGGCGCGGCGTCTTGGGCCGCCCCTATGTCTTGGTGTGCATACGATGCTGTCACACCTGTGCCCTCGCCGCCATCGGGCCCTGCCCCGGTATGGGCTTGGTCCTGTTCTGCCTTTGCGTCTTCATCGCGGAAGAGACCGAGGAACTGAGCCTGCACCATCTTGCGAAGCATCGCTTCCGGGATGGGTTTCGACTGGGTGTAGTCGTCGATGTAGATGTCGAGCCCATCCATCTTGTTGAAGTGCGGATCGCTGAAGAGCTTCTTCATCGCGGCGCGCTTGACCTCGTCATCGACGTCCTTGGCAACGAATCGCGAGTAGTCGGACTCGCGCGTGAGGTGCTCGACGTCTTCGAGCGTTGGCGGCGGCGTTGGCGTTGGCGTTGGCGGGGGGCTGGCGTCTGGCAGTTGCGCCGGCTCGCGCGTGCCGTGCGCCGGAGCGGCATCGGGCCCTGCGCTTGCCGGCCCGGTTGTCAGGGCTTGGACTGGCCCGGGGCATCTGTTCGCGAATCGGCGACCGCCTTGGCTTCGGGCTCGGGCGGATCGCCGCGACCCGCATTCGACTTGCGCCGCGACCAGCGCGAGAAGAAGCCTTCGTCGCTCATGTGTCACGCTCACCGGATGCAGCGTCTTCACCAGGCAGCCCGGCGTGGGATCTCCTGCCCTCGGGCGCCACGAAGGAGGCCGGCCGCGCGCGCTTCTTCGGCTCGGGCTTGTAGTGCTCGTCGGTATAGGCCTGCAGCCAGGCGACGAGCTCAGGTGGAAGCGGCACGTTGTCCACTCGCTCCTGCGCATCGAGCCAGCGGCCGGCTTCGTTGTAGGACAGGCTCACGGCGCACGGGCGCGCCATCGATGGATCTTCCTCGTCGATACGCCACATCACGAACCACACCGGCTTGCCCGAAGTGAGGTTGAGGTAATAGCCCTCGCCTTCATCGCGAAACAGCTCGAGCGTGAAGCCAGGGTGGATCCAGTGTGCGAACTTTCCGTCATCGTGAAGCTTGTGGGCCGAATCACCGAAGGCTTCCCGGTGCTCGACCACCTCGGTCACCCGAAAGCGCCAGTCCTCCCAGACGTTGGGCTTGGACTCGCGTTCCATCACCACCGCGACATCCACCGAAGGCCGTTGCTCGTTCATGGCCTGCCTGCGCCTGCTTTTCAGGTGTTCTTCGAGATCGAGATCGTGGGGAACTTCGCCGAGTAGTCCTTGGCCTTCTCGGCGATCTTGACGGCGACCTTGCGCGCGACTTCCTTGTAGATGCCGGCGATCTCGCCATCGGGCTCGCTCACGACCGTGGGCCGCCCGGAGTCGGCCTGCTCGCGGATCGAGAGGTTGAGCGGCAGGGCACCGAGGTAGTCCACGCCGTATTCGACCGCCATCTTGCGGCCTCCATCGGCGCCGAAGATGTGCTCGGCATGACCGCACTTCGGGCAGACGTGAACGGCCATGTTCTCGACCACGCCGAGGATCGGCACGCCGACCTTCTCGAACATCTTCAGGCCCTTCTTCGCATCGAGCAGCGCGATGTCCTGCGGCGTGGTGACGATCACGGCGCCGGTCAGCGGCACCCGCTGGCTGAGCGTGAGCTGGATGTCGCCGGTGCCCGGCGGCATGTCGACGAGGAGGTAGTCGAGCTCCTGCCAGTTGGTCTGCTTGAGGAGTTGCTCGAGCGCCTGCGTGGCCATCGGGCCGCGCCAGATCATGGGGTTGTCGGGCTCGATCATGAAGCCGATGGACATGACCTGCACGCCGTAGTTCTCGAGCGGCTCCATGGTCTTGCCGTCCTCGCTCTCGGGCCGGCCATCGATGCCCATCATCGTCGGCTGGCTGGGGCCGTAGATGTCGGCATCCAGGATGCCGACCCTGGCTCCCTCGGCAGCCAGCGCGAGCGCGAGGTTCACGGCCGTGGTGCTCTTGCCGACGCCACCCTTGCCGGAGGCGATCGCGACGATGTTCTTCACGTTCGGCAGCAGTTGCACGCCACGCTGCACGGAGTGGGCAATGACCTTGCTCGTGATGTTGATGCTGACGTTGTCGACGCCGGGCACGCTGCGCGCGGCGGCGATCAGGCCCTTGCGCAGATGGCCGACCTGGCTCTTGGCGGGGTAGCCCAACTCGACATCGAAGCTCACATCGCCACCCTCCACCTGGAGGTTCTTCACCGCGCGGGCTGAGACCAGATCGTGCCCGGTGTTGGGGTCGATGAAGGTCTTGAGGGCTTCGAGGAGAGACTGCTGGGTCAAAGGCATGTTGCGCGGGGGAGCTGATGTATGTGTATCAGTTCAGTCTAGCTCAGGGATGCAACCCAAGCTCCCGAGTGGTGAAATGGCGACCCCTCGTCCGACGAGTACGTCGGACGATCCCCCGAGGGGATGCGGGCCGGCTTGGGGCGGCCCGGCGCTCGGCCCGCGACGCCCGCGCCAAGGGCGGGGCTCCAGATTGCGGTGGCCCTCTACAATTTCTCGTTCGGCCCCCCGCCAGCCTCCGCGATCCTTCTCGCCCCGCAATGCCCATGAAACGCCAGCTCTTCGTCACCACCGCCTTGCCCTACGCGAACGGCAAGTTCCACATCGGCCACATCATGGAGTACATCCAGGCCGACATCTGGGTGCGGTTCCAGCGCATGCAGGGCCACGAAGTGCACTTCGTGGGGGCCGACGACGCCCACGGCGCGCCGATCATGATCGCGGCCGAGAAGGCCGGCAAGACGCCGCACGAGTTCGTCAGCGAGATCGCCGCAGGCCGCAAGGAATACCTGGACGGCTTCCACATCGGCTTCGATCACTGGCACTCCACGGACAGCCCGGAGAACACCGAGTTGGCCCAGGACATCTACCGCGCGCTGCGCAAGAACGGCCTGATCTACACGCGCGAGATCGAGCAGTTCTTCGACCCGGTCAAGACCATGTTCCTGCCTGACCGCTACATCAAGGGCGAGTGCCCGCGCTGCGGCGCGAAGGACCAGTACGGCGATTCCTGCGAGGTGTGCGGCGCGGTCTATGGCCCCACCGAGCTGAAGAATCCATATTCGACGCTGACCGGCGCGACGCCCGTGCTCAAGACCAGCGAGCATCACTTCTTCCAGCTCTCCTCTCAGCGCTGCATAGATTTCCTGCAGGAGTGGACACAGGAGCCCGGCAAGCTGCAGACCGAGGTGATCAACAAGATCAAGGAGTGGTTCACGCGCGACGAGCTCGGCCATGGCGGGCTGGGCGACTGGGACATCTCTCGCGATGCGCCCTATTTCGGCATCGATATCCCGGATGCGCCGGGCAAGTACTTCTATGTGTGGCTCGACGCGCCGGTGGGCTATCTCGCTTCGCTGAAGAGCTATTTCGGCAAGGGCGGGCCGAAGGCCCGGTACGGCGAGGAGCGCAGCTTCGAGGAGTTCATCGTCGATCCGAAGGTCGAGCAGTACCACTTCATCGGCAAGGACATCACCTACTTCCACACCTTGTTCTGGCCGGCGATGCTGCATTTCAGCGGCCGCAAGGTGCCCAGCAACGTGTTCGTGCACGGCTTCATCACGGTCAGCGGCGAGAAGATGAGCAAGAGCCGAGGAACGGGCATCGACCCGCTGAAGTACCTGTCGCTGGGCATGAATGCCGAGTGGCTGCGCTACTACATCGCGGCCAAGCTCAATGCGAAGGTCGAGGACGTCGATTTCAATCCGGACGACTTCATGGCACGGGTCAATGCCGACCTGGTGGGCAAGTACATCAACATCGCCAGCCGTGCGGCGGGCTTCCTCACCAAGCGCTTCGAAGGCCGGCTCGCCGGCGTGCAGGAGGCCGACGGGCAGCAGTTGCTCGCCACCTTGCGCAACGCCCTGGGCAGCGTGCAGAGCCTCTACGAAGAGCGCGAATTCGGCAAGGCATTGCGCGAGATCATGCTGCTGGCCGATCGCGTCAATGAATACGTCGACCACAACAAGCCATGGGAGCTGGCCAAGCAGCAAGGCATGGAAGCGCGCCTGCACGAGGTGTGCTCGGTCTGCATCGAGGCCTTCCGCCTGCTGACGATCTACCTCAAGCCGGTGCTGCCCGACCTGGCCGCCCGGGTCGAAGCCTTCCTGAACGTGGATGCGCTTCGCTTCGCCGATGTGGAGAAGAGCCTCGGCGCCCATCGCATCGGCGCGTACGAGCACCTGATGCAGCGCGTCGATCCCAAGCAGCTCGACGCCTTGTTCGAGCCGCCGGCGGCCCCGGTCGGGGGCAACGGCGGTGGCGAGTCCCTGCCCGGCGGCGAGGAACTGGCGCCGACCATCAGCATCGAGGACTTCGCCAAGATCGACCTGCGTATCGCACGGATCGTCAACGCCGAGCATGTCGAAGGTTCGGACAAGCTCCTGCGCCTGACGCTTGACGTCGGCGAGGGCGCGACACGCAACGTGTTCAGCGGCATCAAGAGCGCCTACAGGCCGGAGGACCTGATCGGCAAGTTCACCGTGATGGTGGCCAACCTCGCGCCTCGCAAGATGAAGTTCGGCATCAGCGAGGGCATGGTGCTGGCGGCCTCGCACGCCGATGAGAAGGCAAATCCCGGCGTCTACGTGCTGGAACCCTGGCCGGGCGCGCAGCCGGGCATGCGGGTTAGATAACGACCACCCCCGTAGGCGCTTCGCGCGAGCCAGCCGCCAGAGCCGGCTGGCGTTCGTGCCGTCCAAGCCGACGCAGGTCGGCTTGGAGCCGCGGCACTCTCCGCTCGCTGGCAATGGTGCGGCTCCGCCAGCGGTCCGGCTCAAGCCGGATCCGCGGCTCCCGCTCGCTCATGGGGTTGCGTCACTGCTCGAGCACGTCAGCGCCCTTGGGCGGCGTGAAGCGGAAGCTCTCGGGCGAGACGGCGGCGTTGGCTTCCACCTGGCTGAAGCTCAGGTTCGACTTCTGGCCGAAGTTGTCGACGATTTCCAGTGCCGCGAGGTCCTTGCCGCGAAACCCCACGCGCACCGCCTGGAAGGCGCTGTCCTTCTGCTTCGGCACGGCTTCCACCCATTGCTGGCCGTCGCGGTCGGGCAAGGCCTTGAGAGTGAAATCCTTCTCCAGCGAGCCGCCGGCCAGCAGCGCTGCCGGCGTGGCGCCGAGCGCCTGGCTCATCTGGCGCACGCTCACCTGCTGAAGGTCCGGGTCGTAGATCCAGACCTTCTGGCCGTCGGCCACGATGAGCTGCTCCATCGGCTTGTCGTAGGCGAAGCGAAACCGGTTCGGCCGCGCGAACTCGAAGTTGCCCTTGGTGGAACGCTTCTTCGCGCCGTCTGGCGATGTCACGACCTGGGTGAAGGCTGCACGGCCGCTCTTGACGTCCTGCACGAAGCTCTTGAGTGTGTCGACGGCGTCGGCCCAGGCGGCCGAGCCGGAAGCGGCCAGGAGGGCCGCAAGAAACAGTTTTTTCATTCTTCGCGGGTAGCCGGAACGAGGATGTCCCGGTTGCCGTTGGTGGCCATGTTCGATACGACGCCGGACTTTTCCATTTGTTCCAGCAAGCGGGCGGCGCGGTTGTAACCAATGCGCAGGTGACGCTGCACCAGCGAGATCGACGCCCGACGGTGCTGCAGCACCACGGCGACGGCCTGGTCGTACATCGGGTCCGCCTCGCCATCGCCCTCGACGCCACCGCCCTCGCCTGCCGGCCCGCCTTCGCCATCGAGCACGCCGCCTTCGAGGATGCCTTCGATGTAGTTGGGTTGCCCCTGGCTCCTGAGGTACTCGACGACACGGTGCACTTCGTCGTCGCTCACGAAGGCGCCATGCACGCGCACCGGAAGGCCGGTGCCCGGAGCGAGGTAGAGCATGTCGCCCTGCCCCAGCAGCGCCTCTGCACCCATCTGGTCGAGGATGGTGCGGCTGTCGATCTTGCTGCTCACCTGAAAGGCGATGCGGGTCGGGATGTTGGCCTTGATGAGGCCGGTGATCACATCGACGCTCGGCCGCTGCGTCGCAAGGATCAGGTGGATGCCCGAAGCCCGCGCCTTCTGCGCCAGGCGGGCGATGAGCTCCTCGATCTTCTTGCCCACGACCATCATCAGGTCGGCCAGCTCGTCGATCACCACCACGATGTAGGGCAGGCGGTCGAGCGGTTCGGGCTCTTCGGGCGTCAGGCTGAAGGGGTTGGGGATCTTCTCGCCACGCTCGGTGGCTTCCACGATCTTCTTGTTGTATCCGGCCAGGTTGCGCACACCCAGCTTGCTCATCAGCTTGTAGCGCCGCTCCATCTCGCCGACACACCAGTTGAGCGCGTTGGCGGCCTGCTTCATGTCGGTCACGACCGGCGCGAGCAGGTGCGGAATGCCCTCGTACATGGCCATTTCGAGCATCTTCGGATCGATCAGGATCAGGCGCACGTCGCGCCCCTCTGCCTTGTAGAGCAGCGAGAGGATCATCGCGTTGATCCCGACCGACTTGCCCGAGCCGGTGGTGCCGGCCACCAGCAAGTGGGGCATCTTGGCCAGATCGGCCACGACAGGGCCGCCGACGATGTCCTTCCCGAGGCCCAGGGTGAGCAGCGAAGCCGCATCGTTGTAGGCCTGCGAGCCGAGGATCTCGGCGAGGCGGATGCTTTGGCGCTTGGCGTTGGGCAACTCGAGCGCCATCAGGTTCTTGCCGGGGATGGTCTCGACCACGCGGATGCTGACGAGGCTGAGCGAGCGAGCCAGGTCCTTGGCAAGGTTGACGACCTGCGATCCCTTGACGCCGGTCGCCGGCTCGATTTCATAGCGCGTGATCACCGGTCCGGGAGACGCCGCGATCACGCGAACCTCGACGCCGAAGTCCTTGAGCTTCTTCTCGATCAGGCGCGAGGTCATCTCCAGGGTTTCGGGCGTCACCGTCTCGAGCTTGCCCGAACCCGCATCGAGCAGGTCGACCTGGGGCAGCCTGGTGTCGGCCAACTCCTTGAACAGCGGCTTCTGGCGCTCCTTGACGACCCGCTCGGACTTGGGCACTTCGACGATGGTGGGCTCGATCAGGATCGGCGCGTGATCCACGATCACCTGACGCTCGACTTCGACCACGTGCTCGCGCTCCTTCATGGCACGCGCGCCCAGGCGGAGGTCCTCGTCGAATTCGCGGCGAGCCTCGCGGTTCATGCGCCAACCGTCGATCCAGGAGCCGATGCGCTCTGCGGCGCGCAGCCATGAAAAGCCGAACGACATCGACACGCCGGCCAGGAGCAAGGCGATCCACCACACGCCCGAGCCCGTGAAGCCGAGGAGCTTGACGCTCAGCGGACCGAGGCTATACCCCAGAGCGCCCCCGGCATGCCCAGGCAATCGACTCTCGAACTGGTACATGCGCGTCCATTCGAGGCTGGCGCTGGCACACATGAGCACAGCCAGCCCCACCCAGAATATCCAGCGCGGCCAGGATGCGTGCGGGTGGGAGGCCGGCGGCTGCTCGCTGCGCAGCCAGCGTGCCAGCGCACTCAGCCATGCGCGTGTGGCGACAAGCACCAGCCACCAGGCCGAGTAGCCGAACAGGAAGAGCAACAGGTTGGACGCCCAGGCGCCCAGTACACCGGCCTTGTTGTGCACCCCCGTGCCGTCGCCCGAAGTGGACCAGGCGGCGTCCGCTCCCGAGTGGGTGAACAGAGCCAAGAGCAGCAAGATAAGGCCGACCGCTCCTAGCAGAACGCCCAACTGCGTCCGCCAGCGGGGCGCCGCCACCGGCTCCTCCGACGCCTTCGGCACACGAGGCGTTCGGGTGTACGACGTTCCCGCGGGACGGCCGGACGGTGGTGATGAGGAGGCGGGCTCTGCGCCCAGGGAACCGAGAGGAAATGCCATGCGCGGATTGTGAATCAAGCGACCCGCGCAATCATCGCAGGGCGGCGCAGGGGCAACATCTGTTCACCATCCGGCTTCTCGCCATCGCGAGACGTCGCGCCCGCACGTCAGTGCATGGCCCCTGCTCCGGCTGCCGGCTCAATGGACGATGAGCCGTTCCTTGATGATCACCGAACCGTCGGGTTGGGTCTCGACGAACTTGCGTTCCTCGAGATCCTTCATCACGCGGCTGACCATCTCGCGCGAGGCGCCAACGATCTTCGCGAGATCCTGCCTGGAGACCTTGTTGCGGATGACGAGGACACCGCTCATTTCCTCGGCCATGTCGAGAAGCGTGCGCGCCACGCGACCGTACACGTCGAGCAGGGCCAGCGACTCGATCTGGCGATCTGCATTGCGCAGGCGCGCCACCAAGCCACGCAGGATCGCATACGAAAGGCTGGAGTTCTCGGGCAGGCAGCGCGTGAACTCGGCGCGACCTAGCACGAGGACGTCGGTCTGGACTTCGGCTCGGACCGTCGCCGAATGGGGTTCGTTATCGATCAGGCTCATCTCGCCGACATAGTCGCCGGGGTGCAGCATCGCGAGGATGACCTCCCGGCCGCGGTTGTCGGCCGTCAGCACTCGGGCCCGGCCGGTCAGCAGGATGAACAAGGCGTTCGACTTCCGCCCTTGCTCCACGATGATTTCGCCCCGGCGGTAGCGGCGCTTCACCACACCTTCGGCCACGGCCTCCGCCTGTGTGCTCGTGAGCATGGAGAACAGAGGTACGCGCCGTATCAGATCGAGATTGGACAGCATTGCCATCGGTTCGCCCCTCGTTTTTGATCTTGGTGTTGTCTGATTCGAAATGCCCGCGTCACTCGTCCGGCCGGGATGCTTTCCTACAATCGGCGACTTGCGATGGCGGCTGACGCCCCCATCTTTGCCGTTGACATGCTCCGCCGGATAGCTGTGAGTTTTCGCACACGGGGAACTCTACCCTATGTGACGTCTTTCATAGCGGTCTGCATAAGTCGTGTCATCGATGCAACGCCCGACTTCCATCCACCTACTGGCCAATAGCGAAGAGGCCGACCCCATGAGCACCACTCCCCAACACGCCAAAGTTCTGATCCTGGGCTCGGGCCCCGCCGGCTATACCGCGGCCATCTACGCGGCGCGCGCCAACCTGCAGCCGATGCTCGTGACGGGCCTGGCCCAGGGCGGCCAGCTCATGACCACGACCGATGTCGACAACTGGCCAGCCGACGTCAATGGCGTGCAGGGTCCTGACCTGATGCAGCGATTCCTGCTGCACGCCGAGCGCTTCAACACGCAGATCGTGTTCGACCATATCAACAAGGTCGATCTGTCCGGGCGCCCCTTCACGCTCACCGGCGATTCGGGCACCTATACCTGCGACACCCTGATCATCGCCACGGGCGCCTCGGCGAAGTACCTGGGGTTGCCGTCGGAAGAAGCGTTCATGGGACGGGGCGTGAGCGGCTGCGCGACCTGCGATGGATTCTTCTACCGCGAGCAGGATGTGTGCGTGGTGGGGGGCGGAAACACCGCCGTCGAGGAAGCGCTCTACCTGTCGAACATCGCAAGCAAGGTGCACCTGATCCACCGTCGCGACAAGTTCCGGGCCGAGGCCATCCTGGTGGACAGGCTGATGGAAAAGGCCGCCTCCGGCAAGATCGAGCTGCAGCTGTTCCAGACGCTCGACGAGGTACTTGGCGACGCCTCCGGCGTCACGGGCGTGCGCCTGAAGAATGCCAACGACGGCTCGACTCGTGAGCTGGTCGTGAAGGGATGCTTCATTGCCATCGGACATCAGCCCAACACCGCCATCTTCGCGGGTCAGCTCGAGATGAAGGATGGCTACATCCTCACCAAGAGTGGCCTCAACGGCTTTGCCACGATGACCAGCATTCCGGGCGTGTTTGCGGCCGGAGACGTGCAGGACCATGTCTACCGGCAGGCGATTACCAGTGCGGGCACGGGTTGCATGGCAGCCCTGGACGCCCAGCGCTTTCTCGAGCAGGCCGGCCGCTGAGGCGCGGCTCGCGGAGGGAAGTGCCTCCCGTTGGCTTGCCTTGCGGATTGTCGCTATAATCTACGTCTTTGCCGAAATCGGCTTTGTCATCTTGACAGTTTGATACCCCAAGCCTTGTGATCCAGCAGGATCCAATGCTTGAGGCGAGGCCTTCGAAGGGCGTCCACCCAAGCGATCCGAGAGGATATCCAACCCCTCAGGTCGAGTGCTCTAGGCGCCAGAACACTGAACCGAGATTGAAACGGAGAAGCGTCATGGCACGCGTCTGTGAAGTTACGGGCAAGCGCCCGACGGTGGGCAACCGTGTGTCCCACGCCAACAACAAAACGAAGCGCCGCTTCCTGCCCAACCTGCAGTACCGCCGCTTCTGGGTCGAGACGGAGAACCGCTGGGTGCGCCTTCGGGTCAGCAACGCCGCGCTGCGTCTCATCGACAAGGTAGGCATCGACCAGGTGGTCGCCGACCTGCGCGCCAAGGGCGAGCTCTGACTCCCCGCTGAAGCTTAAGGAGCCCACATCATGGCCAAGTCCGCTCGCGAAAAGATCAAGCTGGAATCGACTGCCGGCACCGGTCACTTCTACACCACCACCAAGAACAAGAAGACCACTCCTGAAAAGCTGGAGTTCATCAAGTTCGACCCCAAGGCCCGCAAGCATGTGGCCTACAAGGAAACCAAGCTGAAGTAGTCAGCCCTCCTCCCCCAAGAGACCGACCCGCCACGGCAACGTTTGCGGGTTTTTTGTTGCCCGCCGGGGCCGGGCCGGTGTTCGTTCGCTTCAAGGCATTGGGCAAGGCGTAGAGCAAGAGCCACCACCGCCCCAGCGCCACAAGCACAAAGGCCCAGCAGGGTATCGACCTGCTGGGCCTTCTCTTTAGGGACGCCCGCCTGTCAAGCGTGGGCCGAACGCAGCTTGAGCGCGAACTCCTGCAGCGCGGCGATACCGCTTTCCTCGGCCTTCTTGCACCAGGCCTGCAGGTCCGCCACTAGCTGCTCCGCAGACACGTTGGTCCGCGTCCACAACTGACGGAGCTCTTCGCGCATGGCGACTAGCTTCGCAAGCTTCGGAGCCTGGGCGCAAGCATTGGCGATCTGGGGCATCACTTCCGTCGGGATACGGTCAGCATCGCGGTGCAGCCAGCGTTTGGCAAGGCGCAGTTCCTTCCACTTTGCGCTGTTCTGCGCCCCTGCCGCCTTGAGGGCCTGCAATTCAGTGGCGCAGGCTCGACGCAGTTCGCGGGCGTACTTGGCCATGACCTCGTAGCGATTGGCAATGATTGCCTCCAGCGTATGGGCATCAGCCAATGGCTTCACGACACCGAGCTTGAGCATCGGGGGCGTCTTGCGAACCTTTGCTAGCCCAAGCATCTGCAGCCCACGGATATAGAACCAGCCGACGTCGAACTCGTGCGGCTTGACCGAGAGCTTCGCGGAGGTCGGATAGGTGTGGTGGTTGTTGTGCAGTTCCTCGCCACCGATGATGATGCCCCACGGCGAGATGTTGGTGGAGGCGTCGGGCGCTTCGAAATTGCGGTAACCCCACCAGTGGCCGAGGCCGTTGATGATGCCGGCGGCGGTGATGGGAATCCAGAGCATCTGCACCGCCCAGACGGTGGCACCGATCGCGCCGAACAGCAACAGGTTGAGAATCAGCATCACACCGACGCCCTGCCAGCTGTAGCGGGTGTATAGGTTGCGCTCGATCCAGTCGTTCGGGGTGTTGTGGCCGAACTTGTCGAGGGTCTCCTGGTTCTTGGCCTCGGAGCGATAGAGCTCGCTGCCCGTCAGCAGCACGGTCTTGATGCCGTGCGCGACCGGGCTGTGCGGGTCGTCCTGCGTCTCGCACTTGGCGTGATGCTTACGGTGGATTGCCACCCATTCCTTGGTGACCATTCCTGTGGTCAGCCAAAGCCAGAAACGGAAGAAGTGCGACACGACCGGATGGAGGTCCAGCGAGCGATGCGCCTGGGAGCGGTGCAGGAAGATCGTGACGGACGCGATCGTGATGTGCGTCGCCACCAGGGTGAAGGCGAGGATCTGCCACCAGCTTGCGTTGAGCAACCCGTCGGCGAGCCAGGAAACCAGACTCTCCCACACGACTAGGAATTCGGACATTACAGCCTTTCTGAAAAGCACCCCGGATTGTAGGTGAGAGGCGCTTTTTGGCCCATCCGATTAGCCGGGCTTTTCAGTGGAATTGAGCTCAACCGGCACTCGCATTGATTTAGACCAGGATGGGCGCAGAAGTCGTGTCGTGCATTGGACACAATTGACGACAAAACCCTATTTTCAGCGACGCCGCCATGCGGCTGCGAAAAAGCCGTCCGTCTGGTGCTTGTGCGGCCAAAGACGCAAATAGTCGCCCTCCACTAGATTCCCCGCGGACTCCACCTTTGCACGATCCAGGATGGCCGCGACGGGCATGGGCTCGAAATCCGGATGTGCATCACCGAAGCTGCGGACGATGTCTTCGTTTTCGCCAGGCAACACGCTGCAGGTGGCGTAGACGAGCTGTCCGCCCGACTTGAGCAGGCGTGAAGCGCTGGCCAGGATGGCCGCCTGCTTGGCCTGCAATTCCTTGACCGCCTGGGGAGACTGGCGCCATTTCAAGTCGGGATTGCGACGCAAGGTGCCCAAGCCCGAGCAGGGAGCGTCCACCAGCACACGGTCGATCTTGCCTGCGAGCCGCTTGATGCGCTCGTCGCGCTCATGAGCGATCTGTGCCGGGTAGACATTCGACAAGCCGCTGCGCGCCAGCCGCGGCTTCAGGTTCTCGAGCCGATGTCCGGAGACGTCGAACGCATACAGCCGCCCGGTGTTGCGCATCGCTGCGCCCAGTGCCAGGGTCTTGCCGCCGGCGCCGGCACAGAAGTCCACCACCATCTCGCCGCGCTTGGCTTCGGTCAGCAGGGCCAGCAACTGGCTGCCTTCGTCCTGCACCTCGACTTCGCCTCGCGTGAAGACCTCCAGCTTCTGCAGCGCCGGCTTGCCATGCACTCGAAGACCCCAGGGCGAATGCGGCGTGACCTGCGCCTCGATGCCTGCCTCGGCCAGCGCCTGCTGCACCGCTTCGCGCCTGGCCTTGAGCGGGTTGACGCGCAGGTCCAGCGGGGCGCCCTGGCTGAGGCTTTCCACCAGCGGCCAGAATTGCTCGCCGAGCGTCTCCTTGAGAGACTGCGCCAGCCAGTCAGGCAGGTTGTGACGCAGCTTTTCGGGCAAGCTCGCCGTATCGATTTCCTTGACCTGCGCAAGCCACTGCTGTTCGTGCGGCCCGAGCGCGCCGCGCAGGAAGGTCTCGCTGCCTTGCCAGGCAAGGATGGCCAGCCGCCGCTCGAGCGCGCCGTGTCCGGATTGCGCGAAATGCTGGAACAACAGGCGCTGGCGCAAAACGGCGTAAGTGGTCTCGGCAAGCGTGTGACGCTCGCGCGGACCCAGGTTTCGATGCTTGCGGAAGAAGGCGGAGACGACTGCGTCGGCGGGCGAGTCGAACTTCAGTACTGCACGCAGGAGTTCGGTGCTCAAATCGAGCAGGGCATTAGGATGCATGCCCTCGATTATCCCAGCGACCCTCATGAACGACGATGCTCTGCCGCCGCTGCCGCCTACGCCCCTGGGGCGCTACCGGCACTACAAGGGACGCGAGTACGAGGTGATCGGCGTGGCCCGCCACAGCGAGACGCACGAGCCGCTGGTGGTCTACCGGCCGCTCTACAACACTACCGGATGGTGGGTGCGGCCGCATGCAATGTTCTTCGAGACCGTCATCGTCGACGGCGTGAAGCGGCCGCGCTTCGAGCCGCTCTGAATACGCTCAGAGCAGCAATTGCGGCTCGCCGTCGCGATGCCTGACGATGCCGCCGGCGGTCGCGAGCTCGCCGCTCAGCAGCCATCGCACGGCACGCGGGTAGATCAAATGCTCGCGCGCCAGCACGCGCTGCGACAGGCTGTCTTCCGTGTCGTCGGCAAGCACCGGTACCGCCGCCTGGATCACGATCGGGCCATGGTCGAGGTCGGGCGTCACGAAATGCACCGTGGCACCGGCCAGCTTGCAGCCGGCCTCGAGCGCCCGCCGATGCGTGTCCAACCCTGGAAAGACCGGCAGCAAGGAGGGGTGGATATTGAGCACGCGCCCGGCATAGTGCTCCACGAATCGCGCCGTCAGGATGCGCATGAAGCCGGCGAGCACAACGACATCAGGCGCGTGGCCATCGATGCAGCGCGCGAGTTCGGCGTCGAAGGCCTCGCGAGTGGGGTACTTCTTGTGATCGACCACCGCCGTCGGGATGCCGCACGCCGCGGCGAATTGCAGGCCCTTTGCGTCGGGCCGATTGCTGATCACCGCCGCGATGGTCGCGGGCCAGTTTTCGGCCTTGCAGGCCTCGACAATGGCCTCCATGTTGGACCCCCGCCCGGAGATCAGGATCACGATGCGTTTCATGGGGCGGCAGTGTAGCGTCGCACCTGTGCGAAGGCCGGCCCCCACCTACAATGCCCACCTTCCCGCGCATGCCGCTTTTGTTGCTCTATCCTGACTCAAATGACTGCCCCAGTTGCCATGACCCAACGTGTACTCACCGGCATCACCACCACGGGCACTCCGCACTTGGGCAATTACGTCGGCGCGATCCGGCCCACGGTGGCCGCAAGCCGCGAGCCCGGTGTCGAGAGCTTCCTGTTCCTGGCCGACTATCACGCACTGATCAAATGCGATGAGCCCGACCGCATCGAGCGCTCGCGCATCGAGATCGCGGCAGCGTGGCTGGCCGCCGGCCTCGACCCGGAGCAGGTCACGTTCTACCGGCAGAGCGACATCCCAGAAACGCCCGAGCTCACCTGGCTGCTGACTTGCGTGACTGCCAAGGGCCAGATGAATCGGGCCCACGCCTACAAGGCGGCCACCGATGCCAACGAGGCCGTCGGCGAGGAGCTCGATGCCGGCATCACGATGGGCCTCTACTGCTATCCGATCCTGATGGCGGCCGACATCCTGCTGTTCAACGCCCATCGGGTGCCGGTGGGGCGCGACCAGGTACAGCACATCGAGATGGCTCGCGACGTGGCGCAGCGCTTCAATCACATGTACGGCCGCGGCCGCGAGCTGTTCGTCCTGCCGATGGCCGAGATCGAGGAAGGCGTGGCCACCCTGCCCGGCCTCGACGGCCGCAAGATGTCCAAGAGCTACGACAACACGATTCCGCTCTTCGAAGGCGGCGCCAAGGGCTTGAAGGAAGCCATCGCGCGCATCGTGACCGACTCGCGTCTGCCCGGTGAACCGAAGGACCCGGACAGCTCGCACCTGGTGACCATCCACGATGCCTTCGCCACACCCGCGCAGCGCGAAGCCTTCCGCGCCGACCTGCGTGCGGGACTCGCATGGGGCGAGGCCAAGCAGCGGCTGGTGGACCTCATCGAATCACACATCGGACCGATGCGAGGTCGCTATGAGGAGCTGATGGCGCACCCCGAGCAGATCGAGGAGATCCTGCAAGCCGGTGCGCGCAAGGCGCGCGCCGTGGCGGCGCCCTTCCTCGCCGAGCTGCGCGATGCGGTCGGCCTGCGGCCCATGGTCGCCGTGGCAAGGCCCAGGGGTGAACCAAAAAAGACAAGCAAGCAGTCGCAACTGCCCGAATTCAAGCAATACCGCGAAGACGGCCGCTTCTTCTTCAAGCTCACGGCGGCCGACGGCACGGTGCTGCTTCAAAGCACGGGGCTGGCCGAGGGGCGCGAAGCCGGCAGTTGGGTCAAGCGGCTCAAGACGGAAGGGGCCGTGGCGCTTGCCGATGCGCCTGTCGAACTGGCCGCGGATCGCGCCACGGTGGAGTCCGCGCTGGCAACGCTCGTGGCTGCCCAAGAGCAGGCGGCCTGACTTGACAGAGGCCCGAATGGCCGGCATCCACATCACCGACATCGAAGCTGCGATCAACTGGTGGCGCGAGCGCAAGCCTTCGCCCGACGGCATCACGGCGTGCCCCGAGGTGCGGGCCTTGGCCGAGGTGTATGCGCTGATGGTCTATTACCACGAGACCGAATGCGACGAAGACTCGATGCCGGCCAAGGCCAAGGACGCCTGGCTCGCCTGGTACGACACCATGCCGGACACGCCCTGCATCGCGATCTGCTCGACGAGCCAGGGCGACGATACCTGCAAGGGCTGCGGGCGCGATTTCGACGAGGTGCAGGACTGGCCAGCGATGACCCCGGCCGAAAAGCGCGCGGCATGGCGACGCATCTCCTTGGAGGGGACGGCCTGGCGCTTCAACCGCTATGCGGAGCGCGCACGCGAGGCCACCGCCCTGCCGGGGCCGGGGGCTCCGTCTACGCCGTCCGACGCCGCACCCGGCGAGCCGCCTGCTCCGCCTGCACCGGGCCCGGCATCGGAATCCTCACGCTGAAGCAACTGCCGCCGCCATCGCGGGGCTCGCAACGGGCCTTTCCGCCGTGGCGCGTAGCGATCTGCCGCACCAGGCTCAGGCCGAGGCCCACGCCGCCCGCGTATTCGGCGTGACCGGGCAAGCGATAGAAGGCTTCGAAGATCCGCTCGCGCTGCTCGACAGGCACCCCGGGCCCCCTGTCGCACACCTGGACTACCGCCTGCGCCCCCTCGGTGCCGACGAAGACCTCGGGCGCCTGCGTGCCGCCATAGCGCCGAGCGTTCTCCAGCAGGTTGCGCAAGGCCCGCCGCAGCAGGCGCTCGTCGCCCCGCACCACCACCGGCTTGCCATCGACCTGCGCGTCCACCCTGGCGCCTTCCTCCGCCGCCAGGGCCAGCAGGTCCACGGGCTCCTGCCGGTCCAGCACCTTGCTGGCATCGAGCCGGCTCGCGAGCAGGACTTCCTCGACCAGCGCATCTAGCTCGCGGATGTTGGCCTCGATCTCCTGTTTCAGCGCCGCACGCGCAGCAGGCTCCGCCGACTGCATCAGCGACACCGCCATCTTCAGCCTGGCCAGCGGCGAACGCAGCTCGTGCGAGGCATTGGCCAGCAGTGACTGGTGTGAACGTACCAAGGCCTCGATGCGCTCGGCGGCCTGGTTGAAGCTGGTCGCCACCGCGGCCACTTCGTCGTGGCCACCCACGGCCACGCGGTGACTGAGCTGTCCTGCGCCGAAAGTCTCCACACCCCGCTTGAGCGACTCGAGTTGCCGGGTGAGCCGCCGCACGACCGGATAGGCGCCCAGCGACACGGCAATGAACAAGGCCACCAGGGCCGCCAGCAGGCCGCCTCCGCTGATGGACCACGGTGCCCGCGCGCACGGGCGGCGGAGGCATTGCGGGGGCCGCCGTGGCATCGGCATCGGCCATCGACCCGGAGCCGGCGCCGCCGCCCATCGGGCGCATCGGACGCAGGACCCACACCGTGCGACCGTCATCGAGAGGAAGCCTGAACTTGCGCCTCGGGCCTTCGGCTTCGACGCGGCGGAAGGAATCCGAGGCGACGATGCGACGTCCGCGCGCATCGTCCATCGCAAGGGGCAGGCGCAAGCGCTCCGCCCATTCGAGCAGGGCCTCGCGCTGCTCTTGCTCGGAGGCGGTTGCGGGGGGGAGGTTGTTTTGCGCGAGATCGCCCCAAGCCGCCAGCCGCTCCGACCACACCGCCCGCTCCTGCTCGCGTTCATGCTCCATGTTGCGCTGGAACAGCCAGCCCGAAGCGATCGCGAACAGCAGCAAGACCGCCACGACGGTGAGGTAGATGCGCAGGTACAGGCTCTTCATGGTCGAGCGCACGGACGGCGCGGCGTCAGAGTTCATCGGCATCCTGCTTGCGTGCGAACACATAGCCGGCGCCGCGCACCGTCAGGATGCGCCGCGGGCTCTTGGGGTCGTCTTCGATGGCAGCCCGGATGCGGGAAATGTGAACGTCGATCGATCGGTCGAAGGCCTCCAGCGCGTGGCCCTTGAGCGCATCCATGATCTGGTCACGCGAGAGCACCCGACCAGGCTGCTGCGCGAGCACGACGAGCATCTGGAACTGATAGCTGGTGAGATCGCTTTCGCGTCCATCGACCCGGGCGACGCGGGCGCCCAGATCGATCTCCAGGCGGCCGAAGCGCAGCACATCGGCATCGGGCACGCCGCCGGAACCGCCGCTGCGGCGCAGGATGGCGCGCACCCGCGCCAGCAATTCGCGCGGCTCGAAAGGCTTGGGGAGATAGTCGTCGGCGCCCATCTCCAGGCCCACCACGCGATCCATCGGCTCGCCGCGGGCGGTGAGCATGAGCACCGGCAATGTCCGGGTCCGCGCCTGTGCGCGCAACTCGCGACAGAGCTCGAGGCCGTCGCCGTCGGGCAGCATCAGGTCCAGGATCAGGGCGTCGAAGCCGTGGTCGCGCCGCTCGAGCTTCGAGCGCGCGGCCGCCAGCGTGGCCACGGTCTCGGCCTGGTAGCCGGCCTGGCCAAGGTAGTCGCTGACCAGGGCAGTCAGCCGGACGTCGTCATCGATCAGCAGAACGCGATTGGACATTTTTTGGGAAGCTCTTGTTCGATTCGTTCGCCCTCAACGATAACGGCCAGCCGCCCCGGAATCCATTGGGGCGGCTGGCGCTCGTGGGGCCTCGAAGCCCCTTCAGACGCGATCAACGGGCAGGGGCGCCTGCCGGCGGCTGTGCCTGGTGACGCTGGGCACGCTCGCGCATGCGCTCGGCCCGCTGCTTCATCTGCTCGGCCATCTGCAGCCGCTGCTCCGGCGTGAGCACGCGGCTGATGTCGATCATGGCCAGGCTCATGCGCTTGGACATCTGGTCCGTGTGTGCCATCTGCTTCTGGCGCAGGGCCTCGACCGCATTGGCATCGACCGTGGGCTGCGTGAACAACTGCATGGCCTGCAAGCGCAGCCCTCGGCCGACCTCGCGCTGCGCGCGCATGTCGGCGGCCGCAGACTGAGCAATCTGCTTGACCTGGGCGCGCTGGGCGTCAGTGGCATTGATGCCGGCGAGCATGTGATCGACCATCCGGTCGATGCGCTCGGGGCTGCCCATGAAGCCCATCGGGCCATGCATGCCATGCATGCCGCCGCCGGCATGGGGGGCGGCAGCGTGAGCCATCGGCACGGCCGCGACGGCAGCCAGTGCCAAGGCCACGCCCATGACCAAGCGCTTGAGCGATTGGCCGGAAGGGGTGCGGGTGGCAACCGTAGCGAATCTCTCGTTCATGTTCACTCCTGAGACAGCATGGGCAAGGCGCCCGGAATGCATCGTGAGCGCTACGCGTGAAGGGGCTTCGCGGTGCGGGTAAAGATCTGTGAAGTGTCTTGCACAGTAGGGATGGCCCGTCGAACCAGTCCAAGCGGCAAGACGGTGTCAGGCCGCCAGTCGATGCTCGTAGTACGGCCGCTCGCGGTCGCGAAGGATCGCGTATTGCTCTGCCAGCTTGTCCGGATCGGGATTCAGCCAGGCGTCGATGTTCCCGGGCTTGATCGGGATGATGCAGCGGTCGTGTCCCGCGGCGGCGATCTCGGCAGGCGGGTCATCCGTGATGGCCGCGAACGAAAGCAGGTCCGGCTCGCCAGGCCCCTTCCAGTGTGACCACAGGCAGGCGACGAGCATGTCCTGCCTTGGCCGCGGCTTGAACTCGAGCACGACATTGCCCTCGGGGCGGCTGACGTTCTCGTAGAAGGCATTCACGATCACGATGCCGTGCGAGTAGCCGAAGAGTCCCTTCCAGAATCCTTCGAGGTTGTCGCGCCGTGCGTTGTAGGTGCCCGGGAACTTGAGGTCGTGGGACGCGGGCTTTCCCGCCGGCCGGCACTGGTAGCGCATGGGCTTGACGACACGGCGGCCCTCTTCCACCACCATCACCGGCGCATAGTGACCCGGGAAGATCCGCGAGTCCTCGTCGTCATCGAGTTCGGTGCGGCGCAGATCGGCAAGCCTGGCCTTGGCCCACTCGATCTTGTCGGTCGAGATGCGCAAGTCGTCCTCGGCCTTCTTCGTCGATTTGGCCTGCAAGGAGCGTTGCGCATCGGCCCTGCGCTTGGTCTGCTTGAAGAGTTCCTGCTCGAGCTTCGTGGCCTGCGACTCGTTGAATGCATCGATCGAAGCCTTGATCTCGCGCTCTTCTTCACTGGCCGGGCGGGCGAAGGCCAACTCCATCGCCTTCGGGATCTTGATCCTCGGGTTGCTGCGCCGCTCCCAGAAGAGGTCGACGAACTCGCGAATGCTCAGGACAGCACCGAACTCCCGCACAAAGCGGCGATAGTCGTGCTCGATGTGGGCCGAGTAGCACATGAGGGCATGGTAGCGCCCACGCGCCGGCTAGCCCACGCCGTGCTCGCGACGCAGCATCCGGGCCGCTTCGACCATCGCGGCAAGCTTGCCCTGGGCAGATTCGCGCGGCAGGTATTTCATGCCGCAGTCGGGCGCCAGGATCACCTGCTCGGGCTTCAAGTGCTCGAGCGCGCGTCGGATGCGCCCCGCGATCACCTCGGGGGTCTCGACCGTCATGTCCGACAGGTCGATGCAGCCGACCATGATCTGCTTGCCCTCGAACCCGGCCAGCACGCTGGTGTCGAGCTTGCTCTGCGCGGTCTCGACCGAGACCTGGCGGCAGCGGCACGCCGCGAGTTCCGGCAGGAACGAATAGCCGCTCGGTCGCTCGTGGATGATGGCGGCGTAGCCGAAGCAGATGTGCACGGCGGTCGTGCCCTCGACGCCTTCGAGCGCGCGGTTCAGTGCCGCCAGCCCGTACTGGCGCGCCTTCTCGGGCCGCGCCTGCATGTACGGCTCGTCGATCTGCACGACATCGGCGCCCGCGGCGAACAGGTCCTTGATCTCGGCGTTGACGGCGGCAGCGTAGTCCATCGCCGCCTCTTCCTCGCTGGCGTAGAAATCGTTCTGCGCCTGCTGCAGCATCGTGAACGGGCCGGGCACGGTGATCTTGGTGCGGCGGCTCGTGTGGCGCTTGAGGAACTTGAGGTCGTCGACTTCGACGGCATGGCGACGGCGGATGGGGCCGACGATGCGCGGAACCGGATTGGGGTGGCCCGAGCGGTCGAGCGCCGTGCCCGGGTTGTCGAGGTCCACGCCGTCGAGTGCGGTCGCGAAGCGGTTCGAGTAGCTCTCGCGGCGGATCTCGCCATCGGACACGATGTCGAGCCCGGCCTCCTCCTGCGCCCGGATCGCAAGCAGCGTGGCATCGTCCTGCGCCATCGAAAGGTAGGGCTCGGGCAGTCGCCACAGTTCCCGGGCTCGCACGCGAGGCGGGAATCGATGGGCCAGCTTCTCTCGGTCGATCAGCCACTCAGGCTGCGGGAAAGCTGCCGACGATCGTGGTTGGAAATAGCATGACGTGCTCCATCGTTGTTGTCGTTGCTTCTGCCAGGCAAATGCATCCTAGGCCAAGGCACGTCTCGAAACAACACGCTGCTTTCCGCCCCCCAAGGCAAGACAACTCCACTGCTAGGAGGCTGTCGGGCTTTCCAGTGTTCCGAATGACGATGGCGACGACGACAATCGCGGCGACACAACCAAGAAGAACATCGCAGATGAGCCGCTTCGTCCCCGTAGACCGAGATACCGCGTACCTGTTGCCGCCGTCGGTGGACGAATGGTTGCCCGATGATCACTTGGCGCGCTTCGTGGTTGAAGTCATCGAGCGGCTGGATCTGGGCGAACTGACCCGCCAATACGCCGGCCGGGGCTCGGCCGCACACCATCCGGCGGTGCTGCTGGGCCTGCTGATCTACGGCTACGCCAACGGCGTGCACTCCAGCCGCAAGATCGAGCGCGCCACCTACGACTCGGTGGCCTTCCGGTACGTGGCGGCCAACACCCACCCCGATCACGACACGCTGGCCACCTTCCGTCGCCGCTTCCTGAAGGAGGTGGAGGCGCTATTCGTGCAGGTGCTGGTGCTGGCGCGCGAGATGAAGCTGCTCAAGCTCGGCCACATCGCGCTGGACGGCACCAAGATCGGCGCCAACGCCAGCAAGCACAAGGCCTTGTCCTGGGCGCATGCCAACAAGATCGAGGCGCAGTTGCGCCAGGAAGTACAGGCGTTGCTGGCGCTGGCTGAGAACAGCGACCGCGCAGGCGGTGCCCGACGGCATGGACGTGCCCGCGGAGATCGCCCGGCGCGAACATCGCTTGAGTGCCATTGAAGCAGGCCAAGGCCAAGATCGAGCAGCGTGCGGCCGAGCGCCATCAGGTCGAGCAGCAGGAGTACGAGGCCAAGACCGCCAAGCGCCAAGCTCAGCGCGAGGCCGGCAAGAAGCCGCGCGGCAAGGATCCCGAGCCGCCACAGGCCGGCCCCAAGGATGGCGACCAGGTCAACCTCACGGATGAAGAGTCGCGCATCATGCCCGTCTCGGGCGGGGGCTTCGAGCAAAGCTACAACGCGCAAGCCGGGGTGGACACCGAGACGATGATGGTGGTCACCCAGCATGTGAGCCAGGCGTGCAACGACAAGCGCGAAGTCGTACCCACGCTGGAGCGCATCGCTGCGCTGCCCGCGGTGCTGGGCGAGGTGCAGTCGCTGATCACGGACAACGGCTTCTTCAGCCAGGCCAACGTGATGGCCTGTAACGACGCGGGGGTCCAACCGCTGCTGGCGCTCAAGAGGCAATCGCATCACGCGCCTGTGATGGAGCGATTTGCACCCGATGCGCCCGAGCCTCAGACGACGGACCCGCTTGTGCAGATGGCGCACCGCCTGGGCACGCAGGCCGGCCGAGCCTTGTACGGCCTGCGCAAGCAGACGGTGGAGCCGGTGTTCGGCATCATCAAGCGGGTGATGGGCTGGCGCCAGATGAGCATGCGCGGGCTGGACAAGGCCCAGGGCGAATGGAGCTTGGTGACGATGGCCTGGAACATCAAGCGCATGCACGTGCTGCGCGCGGCGTAAGAGGCGGCAAAGTGCGCCCTGATCGCCCCTTCATCGAGCCCTCAGGCGGCCCACTGCGCCCTCACGGCGACTCGCCAACGGCCCACAACAATCGGTTCAGCTCGGCGCCGCCCCAAAAAACGCATCACCACTGTCAAACAGCTTCGCTCGGGCTCAAGTCCGACGGGCTCCTAGACTTTTGCGCATGTCTGAAAAGCACACTTCGATTGCGCAACAGGTGTCGGGATTCAACCGGCGGCGGAAGTGGGATCTATTCCTCGATCGGTTCGCGCCGCGCGTCGAGGACCGTGTGCTGGATGTCGGATTCAGCGACCTCGAGTATTCGAAGAACGACAACTTCATCGAGAAGAACTACCCGCATCCCGCCATGCTGACGGCACTGGGAGTCGAGGAGCCGGTGCACTTCCGGGCAGCGTTATCCAGAGATCAAGGCGGTGCGGTATGACGGGACAGCCATGCCGTTCCCGGACAAGTCATTCGACCTGTGCTGGTCGAACGCCGTTCTCGAGCACGTCGGCTCCCACGCGAGCCGCGTGGAGGCGCAGGTAACTTTCTTGAGCGAGATTGCGCGCGTGTCAAAGTCCGCGTTCGTGACGACGCCTAACCGGTGGTTCCCTGCAGAGATTCATACGCGGACGCCGTTCCTGCACTGGTTGCCAAAGCCGATGTTCGACCGCTACCTCAAGATGCGTGGGCAAGAGTGGGCCGCGGGCGACTACATGGACCTGCTCTCGGTCCACGACCTGCGTTCAGTGCTGAAAGCGGCGGGCATCACGGAGTACCGCATCGTGCGCAACCGGCTCATGGGGTTCACGGTGGACTTCGTCGTGATGTTCGGCGAGCGGGGCAAAGGCGGCCAATTCTTCGTAGCGGCGGTAGATCGCCTGACGGCACACAGCCGGATCGTCTCGGTGCTTAAGAGCCCCGGCTGGCCGGAGCCAGGGCGACGCACAGGGGAGCGTCGTGTGGCCGTGATGGCTACCAAGCCGGCATGACAGTTCGATCTTTGATCGCGACGCTGTGGAGAACTTACCGCCGGCGAGTGGCCATTACATTGCATCTCGGGCTGTTCGTTAATCAGATGCCGCATCGGCGAGTCCGCAGCAAAAAGCCCCGGCTTGGCGGGGCTTTGCGAAGGGTCTGACGTTTGTCGCGGTCAGTGCCGCATGCATCTCTGGCGGAAAGGGTGGGATTCGAACCCACGTCAGGGGAGAACCCCTGAACCGGATTTCGAGTCCGGCGCATTCGACCACTCTGCCACCTTTCCAGTATGTGGAGACATCGGGTCGCTGATGTCGAAGCCGGCGATTGTAGCGCAGGTCGGGAACTCGTCCTCAGTTCACGGCTTGAGCAGCTCCAGTCCGCCGAGGTAGGGCCGCAATGCCTGCGGCACGGTGATGCTGCCGTCGGCGTTCTGGTAGTTCTCCAGCACGGCCACCAGCGTGCGGCCGACCGCGAGGCCCGAGCCGTTCAAGGTGTGGACCAGTTCGTTCTTGCCCTGCGCGTTCTTGAAGCGGGCCTGCATGCGGCGCGCCTGGAAGGCCTCGCAGTTGGAGCAGCTCGAGATCTCGCGATAGGTGCCCTGCGCCGGCAGCCAGACTTCCAGGTCGTAGGTCTTGGTGGAGCCGAAGCCCAGGTCACCGGTGCACAGCGCGACCACGCGGTAGGGCAGGCCCGAGCTTCTGCAGGATGGCCTCGGCATGGCCCACCATTTCCTCGAGCGCCTCGTAGCTCTTCTCGGGCTGCACGATCTGCACCATCTCGACCTTGTCGAACTGATGCTGGCGGATCATGCCGCGCGTGTCGCGGCCGGCGCTTCCCGCTTCCGAGCGGAAGCAGGGGCTGTGCGCGGTCAGCTTGATCGGCAGCGCGTCGAGCGGCAGGATCTGCTCGCGCACGCTGTTGGTGAGCGAGATCTCCGAGGTGGAGATCAGGTACTGCTCGGGGCTGTTCGTCGTCGCCGCCGCGCAGCACCCAGAACATGTCTTCCTTGAATTTGGGCAGCTGCCCCGTGCCTTCCAGCACTTCGCGGTTGACGATGTAGGGCGTGTAGCACTCGGTGTAGCCATGCTCGGTGGTCTGCACGTCGAGCATGAACTGCGCGAGCGCGCGATGCAGCCGGGCGATCTGCCCTCGCATGAAGGTGAATCGCGCACCGGCCAGCCTGGCGCCGATCTCGAAGTCCAGCCCCAGGGGCGCGCCCAGGTCGACGTGGTCCTTCACCGCGGAAGTCGAATTCACGCGGGCTTCCCCAGCGACGCACTTCGGCGTTGGCGGTTTCGTCCTCGCCCACCGGCACGCTCTCGTGCGGCAGGTTGGGCACCACCATCAGCATCTGGCCGAGCTCGTGCTGGATCACCTCGAGACGCTCGGCGCTGGCCTTGAGCTCGTCGCCGATGCCACCGACCTCGGCCATCACCGCCGCGACGTCACCGCCCTTGGCCTTGAGCTGGCCGATCTGCTTGGAAAGGCTGTTGCGCTTGGCCTGCAGCTCTTCGGTCCGGGTCTGGATGGACTTGCGCTCGGACTCGAGCTCCGTGAATCGCTCCACGTCGAGGAAGGTCTGCGGCGACTTGCGAGTGGCGAGGCGCGCCACCACCGCGTCGAGGTCTTTGCGCAGGAGGGTGATATCGAGCATGACGGATGTTTTTCTGCGTGGAGTCGGAGCCGGCAGGCGGGATCAACGGGGTTGGGAATGCAGCGCCGAAGGCTTGGCCTGCTCGCCCATGGACTTGTCCCCCAGCCCCTTGGGCAGCGGGAAGCGGGTGGTCTCCTGGATGCCGTCCATGCGGCGCACCGAAACAGCGCCCAGCGCCTTGAGCCGATCGATCACCTGGCGCACCAGGATCTCCGGCGCCGAGGCGCCGGCCGTGAGGCCGACGCGTGTCTTGCCCTCGAACCATTCAGGGCGCAGGTCGTCGGCGCTGGTCGACCATGTAGGCGTCGGCGCCGAGCTTGCGCGGCCAGCTCGCGCAGGCGGTTGCTGTTGGAGCTGGTGGGGCTGCCCACCACGATCACCACGTCGACCTGCGGGGCCAGCACCTTCACCGCGTCCTGGCGGTTCTGGGTGGCGTAGCAGATGTCCTGCTGCTTGGGCTCGCGCACCGCGGGGAAGCGCCGGCGCACCGCGGCGAGGATCTCCGCGGCATCGTCGACCGACAGCGTGGTCTGCGTCACGACCGCGAGGCGATCGGGCTTGCCCACCTGCACGCGTTCCACGTCGGCCACGTCCTCGACCAGGTGGATGCCCTCGGTCGAGCTGGCCCATCGTGCCCTCGACCTCGGGATGGCCCTTGTGGCCGATCATGATGAACTCGTAGCCTTCCTTGTGCAGCTTGGCCACCTCGACATGCACCTTGGTCACCAGCGGGCAGGTGGCATCGAACACCGCAGAAGCCGCGCTGCTCGGCTTCCGCCCGCACCGCCTTGCGGCACGCCGTGGGCGCTGAACACCAGCGTCGCGCCGGCGGCACATCGGCCAGGTCCTCGATGAAGATCGCGCCCTTGGCCTTCAGGTCGTTGACCACGTAGGTGTTGTGCACGATCTCGTGGCGCACATAGATCGGCGCGCCGAACTTCTGCAGCGCGCGCTCGACGATCTCGATGGCGCGGTCCACGCCGGCGCAGAAGCCGCGCGGCTCGGCCAGCACCACTTCCTGCAGCTTCACGGTATCAGGCGCTGCCATCAGAGCACTCCGATCAACTGCACTTCGAAGGTCACCGGCTGGCCGGCGAGCGGGTGGTTGAAGTCGAACAGGCATCGCATTCGTCGCCGCAGTCTCGCGCACCACGCCCGGCATAGGTGCCGCCGCCGTCGGGCGTGGGGAACTGCACCACGTCGCCGAGGTGGTATTGCTCGTCGGGGTCGCCCAGCTCGGCAAGCAGGCTGCGCTTGACTCACTGCAGCATCTCGGCGTTGCGCTCGCCGAAGGCCTCGCCCGCGGGTATCTCGAACAGCGCGCGCGCGCCCTCTTCCAGCCCCAGCAGGCGCTGCTCCATGGCGGGCGCAAGCTCGCCGGTGCCGAGCGACAAGCGTGGCAGGCTTGTCGTCGAAGGTGTTGATGATGTCGGCCCCATCGGGGCCGGCGAGGCGGTAATGCAGGGTCAGGAAGGACCCGGGACGAACGGCGGCCAAGGACGCATCCTGGTTTTGTAAACTGGGCCCGTATTGTAAAAGTCCCATCCCTCACCTCTTTTTGCCAAGGTCATGCTGCTCAAGGATCTGCCTTCCGAAGCGCGCCCGCGCGAAAAATTGCTGTCCCTCGGCGCCTCGGCGCTGGCCGATGCGGAGCTGCTGGCGCTGCTGCTTCGAACCGGCTTCACGGGCACGTCCGTGCTGCTGCTGGCGGAGGAGCTGCTGCTCGAGTTCGGCGGGATGGCGGGGCTGCTGCAAGCCCAGGCCGAGGATCTTCGCCGCATCAAGGGGCTGGGGCCCGCCAAGCGGGCCGAGCTCGTTGCCGTGCTCGAGCTTGCGCGTCGGGCATTGGCGCAGCAGCTGAAGAGGCAGCCCGCGTTCACCTCGCCGCAGCAGTCAAGGACTACCTGCGCCTGTCCATCGGCGGCTATCCCTACGAGGTCTTCGCGGTTGCCTTCCTCGACTCCCAGAACCGCCTGATCGCCATCGAGGAGATGTTTCGCGGCACGCTGACGCAGACCAGCGTCTATCCGCGCGAGGTGCTCAGGCGCGCCATGCATCACAACGCCGCCGCGGTGGTGCTGGCGCACAACCATCCGTCCGGGGTCGCCGAGCCGTCGCGGGCCGACGAGACGTCACCCGCACGATGAAGGCCGCGCTCGCCGCTGGTGGAAGTGCGCGTGCTCGACCACATGGTGGTGGGCGCCGACGAGGTGCGTGTCGTTCGCGGAGCGTGGACTGTTGTGACCGCCACCGAAAAAAAGCTGTCGGCGCGCAGCCTGGCCGATCTCGGATCCATCCGCAAGGCCTTGGGCGACAGTGCGCGCGAAGCGGCCGAGCGCGCAGCGCGGCGGCGCGTGCTCGACGAGCAGGCGCGACGCGAGCGGGAGCTGTTCACCGACAGCGTGGGGCCCGTCCAGCCCTTGAGAGACGGCCTGAAGCCGGCTCGCGCGCCGAGGTGGCGCGCGCTCGCCCCCTGCCGCAGCCCTTGCAGCGTGCCCTCGACGAGCAGTCGGTGCTGCGCGAAGCGATCTCCGACGAGTTCGACGTGGAGTCCTTGCTCGACACCGACGAGGCGCTTTCCTTTCGCCGCCCCGGCATCGGGCCGGAAGTGGCGCGCCAGCTGCGTCGCGGCAAGTGGGTGATCCAGGCGCAGATCGACCTGCATGGCATGCGCCGCGACGAGGCGCGGGAGAAGATGGCCGCCTTCCTGCGCGAGGCGACCAGGCATGGCCTGCGCTGCGTGCGGGTCGTGCATGGCAAGGGTCACGGCTCGCCGGGCGCGAGCCGGTGCTCAAGGCCAAGGTCAGGACCTGGCTGGTGCAGAAGAACGAGGTGCTGGCCTTCGTGCAGGCCAAGGCGTCGGACGGCGGCGCGGTGCGCTGCTGGTGCTGCTCAATACCTCGGTGCCGGGCGCTGCGTCCTAGCCTCACCCGCCCTTGTTGCGCATCCAGTCCGCGGTATTGAAGAAAGAGTCCCGCAAGCGCTGCACCAGCGCCGGATCCAGCTCGACTTCATGCATGGCCTGGTCCATGCATGCGAGCCACTGGTCGCGCTCCTTCACGCCGATCGGAAAAGGCAGGTGCCGCGCGCGCAGCATCGGATGGCCGAAGCGCTCGACGTAGTGCTGCGGCCCGCCCAGCCAGCCGCACAGGAACCAGTGCAGCTTGTCGCGCGAGCCTTCCAGCGTGGTCGGATGCAAGGCTCGCAGCTCGCGATAGCCGGGCTCCAGGTCCATCAGGTCATAGAAGCGGTCCACCAGCTCGCGCACCTTGTTCTCGCCACCGACCCACTCGTAGGCCGTTTCCACGTGGGGCTTGGTCGCCTCTTGCGTCACTTCATCAACTCCATCATTTCGGTTTCCCCTCGGTGCCAGGAGCGGCACCCTCGACGCATGAACCACCGCCAGCGAGCGGGAGCCGCGGATCCGGCTTCGCCGGGCCGCTGGCGCAAGCCCTTGAGCGGCGAAGAGTGCCGCGGACGCCGAGCCGACCGCGTCGGCTGGAGCCACGGACGCTTCGCCGGTCCGCTGGCGGAGCCCCCTTTGAGGGGGAGCGCCGGAGGCGCTACGGGGGTGGTCCACTTCACTCGGCTGCCTTGCGCAGCGTTTCAACCACCGGCCTGCGCAACACCTCGCGCAAGCCCCACCAACCCGCCGCCAGGGCCAGCACGGCGCCTGCCGTCGCGCCCACCAGCGGCACCCAGGGCGAGACGCTCCAGCTGAACTCGAACGCGTAGCGCGCCAGCGCCCAGCCCACGATCGCAGCCGCCACCGACGCCAGCGTGCCCGCCAGCGCCCCGACGCCGAGCAGCTCGGTGCGCTGCACGCGCGCCAGCAGCGCGGCGCTCGCCCCCATGGCACGCATGATGGCGAACTCCTTCGAGCGCTCCTCGCGCGTTGCGCTGACCGCGGCGAACAGCACCACCAGCCCGGCGGCCAGCGTGAAGCCGAACAGGAACTCCACCGCGCGGATCACCTGGTCGAGCACGCGCTGCACCTGCGAGATCGATGCCGACACGTCGACATTGGTGATGTTGGGGAAGGTGCGGCTCATGGCATTGTCGAATGCCGCCGCCCTGCCCTCGCCCGGCGCCCTGAAGGCGGCAATGTAGGTGCTGGGCACATCGGCCATCTGCGCGGTGGGGAACATCACGAAGAAGTTGACCCGCATCGAGGCCCAGTCGACCTTGCGCAGGCTGGTGATGCGGCCTTCGGTCGGCACGCCCGCGATGTCGAAGCGCAGCGTGTCGCCGAGCTTGAGCCCGAGCGTCTCGGCGATGCCTTCCTCGACGCTGATCGCGCCCTGCTCCTCGGGCACCCAGCGGCCGGCGACCAGCTGGTTGTGCGTGGGCATCTCGGCCGCATGGCTCAGGTTGAATTCGCGCTCGACCAGCCGCCTCGCCCGGTCATCCGCGTAGTTGGCCGCTCCGACCTCGCGACCGTTCACCGCCACCAGCCGGCCGCGGATCATCGGATACCAGTCGAAGCGCTTGACTCCGCCTTGCTCGAGCATCTCCCTGAAGGGCTCGCCCTGCTCCGGCTGGATGTTGATGATGAAGCGGTTGGGCGCATCCGGCGGCGTGGCTTGCCGCCAGCTGGTGACGAGATCGGTGCGCAGCAGCACCAGCAGCATGAGCGCCAGCAGCCCCACGCCCAATGCCGCGATCTGCAGCACGGCGAAGCCGGGTCGCGCGCTCACTTGCCGCGTCGCCAGCACCAGCCAGCGCGGCGCGTGCGCACTGATCGCCGCCGAGGGCACCGCGCGACGCAGCACGCTCACCGCGGCCCAGGCCAGCAATGCGAACACGACGATGGCCGCCGCGAAGCCGCCGACCGCGATGAGGCCCAGCTTCACATCGCTGGAGGCCGCCATCAGCAAGGCCGAGAAGCCGAGCGCACCGGCCGCCAGCACGATGATCGATGCAGGCTTGAGCTCGCCCACGTCGCGCCTGATGACTCGCAGCGGCGGCACGCGCGAGAGCTGCAGCACCGGCGGCAGCCCGAAGCCGAACAGCAGCGTGAGTCCCACGCCCAGGCCGAACAAGGCGGGCCACGGGCTCGCCGCCGGCAGCGTGGCCTCCACCAGGCCGGCCAGCAAGGCCACGAACACATGGTGCACCGCATAGCCCAGCAGCACGCCCAGGCCGCTGGCCAGGGCACCCACCAGGGCGAACTCCAGCGAGTAGCTCCATGCGATGGTGCGCTGCGACTGCCCGAGCACGCGCAGCATCGCGCAGTCGTCGAGATGCCGCGCGGCGAAGTCGCGCGCCGCGATGCCGACCGCCACCGCCGACAGCAAGGCCGCGAGCAGCGCGACGAGATTGAGGAACTTCTCCGCGCGGTCGAGCGTCTGCCGCATCTCGGGTCGACCCGATTCGAGCGACTCGACCCGCATGCCGCGCAGGCGCTGGCTCTTGATCTGCTCCTCGGCCCACGCCACGTAAGCGCTCACCGATGCAGTCCCGCCGACGTTGCCGTTGGCAGAGGCCAGCGCAAGCCGATATGTCACGCGGCTGGCCGGCTGGATGAGCGCAGTGGCCGCGAGATCCGACTCGTTGAACATCACGCGCGGAGAAAAGCTCATGAAGCCCGCGCCGCGATCGGGCTCCAGCACGATGACTCGTGCGATGCGCAAGCGCGCATCGCCTAGCAGCAGCGGGTCGCCGATCTCGAGCTGCAAGGAATCCAGCACGCCGGCGTCTACCCACACCGTGCCGGCTTCGGGCACTCCGCTCGCGGCGTAGGTCGACGCACCGGGCGCATCGGCCAGCGTGAGCTGCCCGCGCAAGGGATAGCCCGGACCGACCGCCTTGACGGCCACGAGCCGCGTCGCGCCGCCTTGGCTCTCTTCGGCGCGGGCCATGCTCGGAAAGCTCACGGTGCGGGCCACGAGCAAGCCCTTGCTGCGCGCCTGGGCGATGAATTCCTCGGGCACGGGTTGGTCAGCCGCGACGATCGCATCGCCACCCAGGAGCTGCGCCGCATCTCGCGCAAGACCGCTCTTCAATCGGTCGGCAAAGAATCCCACGGCCGTGAGCGCTGCCACTGCAAGCATCACGGCGACGATCAGCAGGCGCAGTTCGCCTGCGCGGAAGTCGCGTTGGGTCTGGCGCCAGGCGAGCGCAAGTGGAGAAGCGTGAAGGCGTTTCATATGCGCATGGTGCCACCGAGTTGCATGGTGCCAGCGAGCGGGAGCCGCGGATCCGGCTTTAGCTGCGGCATCACATCGCTGACGCGATATGAGCCTTCGCTGAAGCGCAAGCGCTTTGCCGGTCCGCTGGCGCGAGCCCCTCCAGCGGTGGCTGGCGCGAAGGCGCCTACGGGGGTGGGCCAAATTCATCAATAGGCATCCCGGCAACGTGGGGGTTTTGCAACTGCAAGTATCTTGAGTTGGTACCTCAGATGCATCGCACGTAAAACACCTGCAACAAGCGTTTCGCCGGCAAGCTTTGGCGGTTACCGGTGAAGCCCCCCACATAAACTGATTTCACCCCAGTCCCTGGCGGCTTTAGCCCTCACCCCGATCTCTTCAATGCGGCGGTGACGGTTGCCAGGCTTTCCTCCATGCCGGCTGGGTCGTTGCCGGTGCCAAAGGGAGAAATCAAAGATGCAAGCGTTGCCATCCAGGCATCCGGGAGTGGTGCGTCGATCGAGCCTTTTGCTTGCCTGCGCCCTGGCCGTTCTCACGACGGCGTGCGGCGACAAGAGCAAGCCGGCCACGCAGGTCGCGGCACGGGTCAACAACGAGGAAATCTCGGTCCACCAGGTGGATTTCGTGCTGCAGCGCCGGGGCGAGATCGCTGCCACCGACGCGGCGCGCGTCGGCCACGAGGCTCTCGACCGGCTGATCGACCAGGAGCTCGCCTTGCAGAAGGCCAGCGAGCTCGGCCTCGACCGCGACCCGCAGATCAGCCGCGCGATCGACGCCGCGCGCCGCGAGATCCTCGCGCAGGCCTACGTAGACCGCATGACTGCCAGCGTCGCCAAGCCCACGCCGCAGGAGATCAAGCAGTACTACGACTCCAGGCCGGCACTGTTTGCGCAGCGCAATATCTACGACCTGCACGAGATCAACGTCGTGGCTTCAGCCGAACAGCTGCAGCCACTGCAGGCCAAGCTTTCCGCTGCCAAGAACAGCGACGAGGCGGTGGCCGTCCTGAAGGGAGCCAACCTGCAGCACGACCTGCGCCACAGCTCCATCGCGCCCGAGTCGCTCACGCCCGCCTTGCTCGAGCGGATCACCTCGCTCGGACGCGGCAGGGCTCTCGTGCTCAACGCCCAAGGCGGCGCCAAGGTGATCTTCGTGACCGACGTGCGGCCGGCTCCGATGCCCGAGGCAGCCGCCGCGCCCAAGATCGAGCGCTACCTGGTGGTCGAGCGCAAGCGCCAGGTCGCGTTGCAGGACGTCAAGAACCTGCGCGCCACCGCGCGGATCGAATACCTCGGAGCCTTTGCCCAGGCAGAGCAGGTCGCCCCCACGACGCAGCAGCCGCCACAGGCTCCGGCCGCGCAGAAGTCCGCCCAGTGAGGGCGGCGCGCTTTCGATCACCCACTTCGCTCGGATACGCCATGCAAAAGGACAAACGCAGTACCGAACCGGAAGTTCCCGGAGGTCACCCGTCGGCCTCTGGCACACGGCGGCGTGCACCCGTCGGCACCTTGCTCGTCGTGCTGTTGCTGCAGGGCGTGCTGAACACCTCCTGCGCCCAGATCCCGCCGCCGGTGGGCGCACCTCCCACGTCGCAATTCCAGTTGCCGGCTCAGTCCCCGCCGGCCCGCGGCACGACGCCAGCGCAGGCCTCACCTGCATCGGCGGCTGATGCCCAGTCCCGCTCCACCAAGGGTGCCTCGTCCAAGGCGACTGCCAGCAAGCCCGTGCTGCCGGCACCTGCGCCGTCCTCGGCCAAGAAGCAGCCGACGGCGACGTCCACGAAGCGAGGCAAGCCGATGACGGACCAGGAGGCGCTGCACGCGCAGGCCGCGGCGCCGCTGCCTGCCGCTTCGGCGGCCGAGGCGCGCCGGGCGCCGGTGGAGACGCGCCAGGCCGTGCCGGTGCAAAGAGCCCAGCCGCCCGCACCGCCGCCCCCTGCGCCGGTGGAGGCACGCCAGGCGACGCCGGTTGCTGCGCTGCGTCCCCCACCGCCGCCACCGCCGGCACCGCCGACGCCGGTGCCGGTAGCAGAGACGCGCTCACCCATGCCTGAGCAGGTGGCCGCTCCACCGCCCCCGCCAGCGACACCGCCCGCACCGGCCATCGAGACCCGGCGCCCGCCACCCCCGCCGCCTGCGCCGGTGGCGGAGAGCCGCCCGCCGCCAGCCGTCCAGGCGGCCGCTGCATCGCCCGCGCCATCGGCTGCGCCGCCAACGCCCTCGGCAGCGCCAGCCGCGCCTGCGGCACCACCACCCGTGGCTGCGGCACCGCCCCCCGCGCCTGCAGCACCACCACCCGTGCCTGCGGCAGCGCCACCCGCGCCGTCGGCACCCCCGCCGGCAGCGGAGACCCGCCCGTCCCCGCCGGTGCAGTCAGCGACCGCCGTTCCACCCGCCGCTGCGGTCGCCGTTCCACCCGCCGCCGCGGCGGCGACCCGCCCGCCACCGTCATCGCCCCCCTCACCGCCGGCGAACCAGCAGGCGCGCGCCGAGCCCACGCTGCAGAACCCCGCCGCGTTGCAGCAGCCGCCTTCCGAGGAAGCCCGGGCCGACTACGTCCTCGGTCCCGGCGACGTGGTGCGGGTGCAGGTCTACCAGAACCCCGACCTGAGCCTCGAGACGCGCGTTTCCGAGTCGGGCAACATCGCCTACCCGCTGCTCGGCCAGGTGTCCCTGGGCGGGCAGACCGTGAAGGCGGCCGAGGCCACCATCGCCGAGGGCTTGAAGAAGGGCAAGTTCGTCAAGGCGCCGCAGGTGAGCCTGCTGGTCATGCAGGTGCGTGGACACCAGGCGTCCGTGCTGGGCATGGTCAACAAGCCGGGGCGCTATCCGATCGAGACGACCGGCGTGAAGCTGAGCGACCTGATTGCCCTGGCCGGCGGCATCGCACCCACCGGCAGCGATGTCATCACCTTGAGCGGCAGCCGCGACGGCAAGGCCTTCCGCAGCGAGGTCGACCTGCCCAAGCTGTTCGGCTCCAGCGATCCCGCCAACGATCCGGTGGTGTTCAACGGCGACGTGGCCTATGTCGACCGCATGCCGGTGTTCTACATCTACGGCGAGGTGCAGCGCCCCGGTGCGATACGGCTCGAGCGCGGCATGACGCTGATGCAGGCCCTGGCCGCCGGCGGCGGCCTCACGCAGCGCGGCACGCAGAAGGGCATACGTGTCCACAGGAAGGGTGGCGACGGCAAGGTCGAGATCATTCAGCCGGCCATGAACGACGTGCTGCGCATCGACGACGTGATCTATGTGCGCGAGAGCCTGTTCTGAGGCGCCGCACGCACACCCGGGGAGCATCCAGCCATGTCACTAGCCCAACTGATCACCATCCTGCGCTCGCGCTGGCTCACGGTCGTGGTGGTATTCGTCCTCACCGTGGGCACCGTGGTCGGCGTGAGCCTGATGCTGCCCAAGAAGTACACCGCCACCTCGGCGGTGGTGGTCGACGTGCGCACGCCGGACCCGATCGCCGGCCTGGCCACCGGCGCCATCGCCACGGCTGCCTACATGGTCACGCAGGTGGACATCATCAAGAGCGACCGCGTCGCGCTGCGCGTGGTCAGCCGTCTCAGGCTCACCGAAGACCCGGAGCTGCGCGACGCCTGGCAAGAGCAGGTGCAAGGCCGCGGCGACTTCGCCAGCTGGATCGCCGAGATCCTGCAGAACAGGCTCGACGTCAAGCCCTCGCGCGAGAGCAACGTGGTCACCGTCGCCTTCGAGTCCGAGAATCCGAAGTTCAGCGCCACGGTGGCCAACGCCTTCGTGCAGGCCTATCTCGACACCAACCTCGAGCTGCGCACCGATCCTGCGCGCCAGTACAGCAGCTTCTTCGACGAGCGCGGCCGGCAATGCGCGAATCGCTCGAGAAGGCGCAGGCCAAGCTCAGCGCCTATCAGAGGGAGAAGGGCATCGTCGCCACCGACGAGCGCCTCGACATCGAGATGGCGCGCCTCAACGAGCTGTCCTCGCAGCTCGTCGCGGTGCAGGCCGTCTCCGCCGAAAGCTCGCACCGCCAGGCGAACGCGGGTGACCAGCTCAGCGACGTGCTCAACAACCCCCTCATTGCCAGCCTCAAGGGCGACGTGGTGCGCCAGGAAGCGCGGCTGCAGGAGCTGAACTCGCGACTGGGCGAAAACAATCCGCAGATGATAGAGGCCAAGGCCTCGCTGGCCGAACTGCGCGGACGCGTGGCCGCCGAGACCCGCCGCGTCACCACCAGCGTGGGCATCAACGCCAACATCAACCGGGCGCGCGAAGCCGAGATCCGCGCCTCGCTCGAAGCGCAGCGCGCCCGGGTGCTCAAGATGAAGGAGCAGCGCGACGAGGCCTCGGTGCTCTTTCGCGATGTCGAGAACGCGCAGAAGGCCTACGACGGCGTGGCCGCGCGGCTGGCGCAGACCAGCATCGAAAGCCAGACCCAGCTCACCAACATCTCGGTGCTCAATCCGGCCGTCGAGCCCTCGCGGCACTCGTTCCCGCGCATCAGGCTCAACGGGATACTGGCGATGTTCGCAGGCGGCATTCTCGCGATCGGCGCGGCGCTGCTGCGTGAGCTGCTCGACCGCCGCGTGCGCAGCATCGAAGACGTGATGCAGCTCATCGACCTGCCGGTCATCGGCGTCATGCCCCGGCCCACCCGCAGCCTGATCCACCGTCCCACCGCATTGCAGCGGCGCCTGCTGACGCCGCTTCCGCGGCCCAGCAAATAGCCGTCGCATCCATCCGCACCGCGGCCTCCAATGACAACAACCGACATCAACATGGCCCAACAGCAGACCGTTCATTCCCTGCCCCGCCATCGAGCCGGGGCGGACAGCCCGCAGGGTGCGGAACCACCACAAGGCCCCACCCTGCACGACCGCCCGATCGGCGAGATCCTGCGCGAGCTGCGCCAGCTGACGGACGAGCAGCTGGCCGCCATCCTGACGCGCCAGCGCCTGAGCGGCCAGCGCTTCGGCGAAGCGGCGGTGGCCTTGCAACTGGTGCGCAACGAGGACGTGCTGTGGGCGTTGAGCCAGCAGTTCCACTACCCGTATGCGCCGGAATCCAAGCGCAACCTGAACCCCGAGCTGGTGGTGGCCAACGAGCCGTTCAGCCAGCGCGCGGAGTCGTTCCGGGCCATGCGCAGCCAGCTCATCATGCGGCTCTTCAACGAGGCGGACCGGCCACGCCACGCGGTAGCGGTCGTCAGCCCGGCCAGCGGCGACGGCAAGACCTACTTCGCCGCCAACATGGCGGTCGCCTTCAGCCAGCTCGGCGGGCGCACGCTGCTGGTCGATGCCGACATGCGCAATCCGCGCCAGCACGAGGTCTTCAACATCGACGGCAGCCGTGGCCTGAGCGCGCTGCTGTCCGGGCGCGATGCGGGCCAGGTGATCCACAACGTGCCCGACCTGCCGAGCCTGTTCGTGCTGCCGGTGGGCACCACGCCGCCGAACCCGCTGGAGCTGGTGGAGCGCCCCGCCTTCGGCCTGCTGATCGCGGAGATGCTCTCCAAGTTCGACCACGTGGTGGTGGACACCTCCGCGGCCATGCTGGGCGCCGACGCCAGCGTGGTCGCCGCGCGCTGCGGCGCGGCGATCATGGTGGTGCGCAAGGACGAGGCCCGCGCGACCATGCTGCAGGATTTCGTCGGGTTGCTCACCGCCAGCTCCGTCAAGCTTGGCGGCGTGGTGATGAATGAGTATTGAAGTGGATTTTTTCCTTTGCTTCTCTGGGGTTTGCCCGCGGAGCCGGCAAAGGAAGAATATGAACAGCAAGCTTCCATTCGCCACCCTCGAGGGACTCTGAGGTCGCATGGCACTCCCGCAAGCTTCGATGCGTGCCCTTCCAGTGTTGCCCCGTGGCGCCTGGTGGCCCTGGGGCCTCATCGCCCTGGGCCTCGCCGGCCTCTACATCCCGAGCTTCTACGCGCTGCTGAACGGGCTCTGGCGCACCGACCAGCAGGCCCATGGGCCGATCGTGCTGGCACTCGCCATCTGGCTCGCGCAGCGCCGCTGGGATGACGTCATGCGCCTGCCCGACCGGCCGCTGCCGCTGGTCGGCTGGCCGCTCCTGGTGCTGGGCCTGCTGCTGCATATGGTGGGGCGCTCGCAGGACATCCTGTTGTTCGAGATCGGATCGCTCATCCCGGTGAGCTGCGCCGTGCTCCTGCTGATGAAGGGCCCCGCAGCCTTGCGGCCGATGGCCTTCGCGATCTTCTTCAGCCTGTTCATGATTCCCCTGCCCGGCGTGGTGGTGGACACGCTCACCCACCCGATGAAGATGGGCGTCTCGGTGGTGGCCGAGCACCTGCTGCATGCGGCGGGCTACCCCATGGCGCGCAACGGCGTGATGCTGCAGATCGGCCAGTACCAGCTGCTGGTGGCCGATGCCTGCGCGGGGCTCAACACGCTGTTCGCGCTGGAGGCGATGGGGCTCGTCTACCTCAACGTGGTGCAGCACGATTCGCTGGCGCGCAAGATCCTGCTGGCGATCCTGATCATCCCGATCTCCTTCGCCGCCAACGTGATACGGGTGATGGCGCTGTGCCTGGTGACCTATCACCTGGGCGACGAGGCGGGACAAGGCTTCCTCCACGGCTTCGCGGGCGTCGTGCTGTTCGTGGCGGCCATCTTCCTGATGGTGGGAGCGGACTCGATGATCCGCGCGGGCCTTCGCTTGCGACGGAGGGCAGCTTGAATCCGCCGCGCCGCAGCCTGTTGCGCGCTGGAGTTGCCGCCACGGCCATGCTGGCCGCGTCGGCCGCCGGCAGCCTGTTCAAGCCCCGCGACCTGGTCGCCGACCAGCTGCCCGCGATCGACCTTGCCGGCAACATCCCGAGCATCTTCGGCGATTGGCGCCAGATGCTTTCCGGTGCCCAGGCGATCGTCAATCCGCAAGCCGAAGCCGCCCTGCGCGACATCTACAGCCAGCTGCTGAGCCGCACCTACCTGCATGTCCGCAAGCAGCACGCGGTGATGCTGGCCATCGCCTACGGCCGCAACCAGAGCGACACCCTGGCCGTCCACCTGCCGGACATCTGCTATCCATCGCAAGGCTTCGAGGTGCGCCAGAACCGCCGCGGACAGCTCGACGTCGGCAGCCACCGCATCCCCGTGCGGCAACTGGTGACCGAAGCGCCGCGCCGGCAGGAGCCGCTCACCTACTGGACCACCGTGGGCGACGAGGCCGCCGACGGAGGCCTGCGCCGCAAGCTGGTCCAGATGCGCTACGGGCTGCGCGGGCTGGTGCCCGACGGCCTGATATTCCGCGTGTCGTCTGTCGGCAGCGAGCCGGAAGCGGAGTTCCGCATCCAGCAGGAGTTCGTGCTGGACCTGGTGGCGGCCATACCGGACTCGCTGCGCGACTCGCCTGGTCGGGAGGCCCTCATGACGCGCGACGACGCCTTGTCGAAGCTGCTGCCGCTCGCCAGGGACGTGTCGGTGATCGCCTTCGCGGCGCTGGTGCTCGCCTTCGCCACCATGGTGGGTTGGCAGGCGCTGGCCTTCGTGTGCGGCACTGGCCGCCGCGCTGCTGTTCTTTCTCCTGCAGCAAACCCGCGCAGCGCCCCGCCGCGACTGGTTGCTGCTGTTGGTCCTCGGCGGCTTGCTGCTCGTGCCGACGGTCGAGCGGCTCTCGCAGGCTGCCCGTGTTTGCCATGTGGCAGCCCGCCTTGATGCTGTTGTCCGTGCTGGGCGTGGCCCGCTTCGCGGCCGAGCTGCGCGAGTCGGGCTGGCTGCGCCTGGCGCTGGCGTTCTTCTTCATGTACCTGATGTTCGGCATCGTGTCCTCGACCGTCATCGGCCGCACGCGCACGCTTGCCGGGCTCTACCAGTTCATCTCCGATCTCAAGCCGATGCTGCTCGTGATGCTGGGCTATGCGCTGCGCTGGGACGATCGCATGGAACGCTGGCTGTGGATCGTGGTGCGCTGGGCGTGGTTGCCGATGCTCGTGTGCGTTGCCTTCGAGTGGGTGGCGCCCGGCGCCTTCTTCAAGGTGCTGCTACGGTGGCCGGTGGGGCCCATCGCCTCCCCCTTCGGCCTCGTCCCCTCGCGAGCGCTCGGACATCTTCGACCATCCGTCCTTCCTTGCGACCACGTCGGCAGCTGTTTGTCCTGCTCATCGCCGGCCGCGCCTCCACCGACCATGCCGAACACCAGGAACGCACGCTCGCTGGGTCGCGCTGGGCGGCATCTATGGCGTGCTGCTGCTGTGCTCGGTACAGCGGCAGGAGATGGTGGCCTTCGCCGTGGCGCTCGCCGTGGTGGCGCTGCTGAGCCGCCCGGACCGCATCGGACGCCGCCTCGTTGCGATCGCGCTTGCTGGCGGTGCCGATCACGGTGGGCCTGGCAATGCTGTTGGCCGAGCCTATCACGCGAGGAACTTGCGACCTGGGGCATCGGCAGCAGGCTGTCGATCGAGAGCCCGCGCGCCCAGATCTTCGTCGGGGCATTCGAAGTCGCGCAGCGGCTGTGGCCCTTCGGCTCGGGACTGGGCACCTACGGCGGCGCCGGCGCGGAGAAGTTCGACCACTCGCTCTACTACGAACTGGGCTTCAGGTACTACTGGTGGTTCGGCAAGCAGGACTTCCTGATGGACACCTACTGGCCGAACCCGATCGCCGAGAAGGGCATCTTCGGCGCCGTCTGCCTGCTGCTGTGCTACTTGGCGCTGTTCTTCTTCGCCGCGACACGCGCCGTGTCGGCCACGCACCTGGCGCGCGCGCTATTGGCTCGCCGCGGCCGGGATGATGGTCTACATGCTGCTGCTTTCCTTCACTTCGCCGGCTTTCCAGGATCCGCGGCTCTTCCTGCTGCCGGCAGCGATGTTCGGCATCGCCTCGCAATGCGCGAAGCGCAAGGCACTCGGCAGAAGGAGCGCCCCAGGGCGCGGGAGGTAGCACCGATGAACACGATCGCCGCTCGACGGCCGCACGAGGTCTCCAGGCTGGTGGCGCTGTTGCTGCTCGTACGCCGCGGCTTGCGCCCTCGCGCAGTCCTGCGCGGACTCCGGATGCACGCACCGTGCGCGTCACCGTGCGCGACAACGAGATCGTGCGCCCCAACGCGCCGCGCGAGCTGTTCGGCTTCAACGTGCCCTGGCGCGACTTCCAGCTCGGCTTCATGAAGAACGGCGCGGTGCAGCCCCGAGCTCATCAAGCTGCTGAAGGTCTTCGAGGGCGCGGTCTATCGCTTTCCCGGCGGGTCGCCCTCGAATTCGTTCAACTGGCAGGCCGCCGCCGCTCCGCTGGCACAACGCGCCAAGCAGCACGCCGACTACGACAACTATGCCCGGCCCGAGCTTGGGCCGCGCGAATTCGCCGCCTTCGTGTCGGCCGTGGGCGGCCGCGCCATCCTCACGCTCAACGTGATCGGGCCCGACAAGAAGATCCTCGACCTCGACGAGCTCCGGCAAGACGCCCGCGAGACCGCGCAAACGCTGAAATCGATCGCCGGCTTCAACTGCGCCGGCGAACCGCGGCTGCATGCTGATGGCGCTCGAGCTCGGCAACGAGATCGACTGGCAGCCCTACAACATGTCGGCGCGCACCTATGCGGAGCGTGCCGAGGTGGTGCGTGCCGAAGTGGGTGCCGGCCTGGCCCAAGGCGACCTGGATCGCCAACGGCCGCACCGCGCCCTGGGATTCCGCGCGCCCGATGCGCGCAGCTACAACGCCGAGCTCGCGCGCGCGCTTGGCCGCCCGGGCCTCCGGCATCGCGTTCCATCCGTACTACGACGGCATATCCGGTCTCGACAGCGCTCGACTACGTGCGCGACTTCGCGGCGAGCATGGCAGGCCGAACGGCCCGATGGCAGCGTCTACGTGACCGAGCATGCGCGCTGGCCCTCGATGCCCGCCGAGCGGCCAATGGAAGGACAACTGGTACGAGGCCACCAGCCTGGGCGGCGCCATATCGAGCGCCGACTTCCTGCTCGGCCTGATGCCGATGCGTGCCGTGGCCGCAGCGAACTGGCATGCGCTCGCCACGGTGGGCCCATGGCAGCTGGTCCGCGTGGACAGGAGCTCCGACAAGCTGATCCCGAGCCCGGTGTACTACGGCATGAGCGTGCTGCGCCAGGCCTACCTGGACCATGTGGTGCGCGTCGACTACAAGCCGACGCAGGATGCGAACTATTCGGGGCGCTACGACCAGCGCATCGTCGCGATGCGCTCGGCCTGCCGGCGACGGGTGAGCCTGCTGGCCGTCAATCGCAGTCCGCATCCGGTGACGCTGCAGGTCGAATGGGCCGGCGGCCGGCGTGGCGCCGGCAAGGCCCAGCTTGCGCTGGATCACCGGCCCGAGCACGCAGCGTCGACAACAGCGCCGAGCAACCGGACAACGTGAGTGCCCGACTCGCGCGAACAAGCCGTGGCGGCGGGCCGCCGCAGCAGCACCTGGTGCATGCCGGCGCGCTCGGTGTTTTCGGTCCGTGGAACCGTGAAGCATGGCCCAGTGATCCGCCTGTACTACTCCATCAACGACCCCTACCCGCCCTACCGGGTGGACCTGGGCGAGCTGGTCGCGCGCTCGCTTGGCGACCTGGGCGTGTCCACCGAGTGGTACATGGCCCGCGACAGCCAGCCCGGGCCCGGGCGAGCAGCGCGACTTCCTCGGGCAGGTGGCGCACGTGCCGGCCGCGTCGGGCGCACGCGCCGATGGCTCAACCGGCTGAACTACTGGTTCACCGATGGCTCGCGCATCGTGCAGGCCTGCCGCGCGCCGCTTCGATGTGATCCAGGTGCGCGACAAGTACCTCGCTTCGGCCTTCGCCCTGGTGGCGGCAAAGCTTGCCGGACGCAAGTTCGTGTACTGGTGCTCCTATCCCTATCCGGAGTACGCGATCGAGCTGGGTCGTCAGCAAGGCGGGCTGCGCGGCCTCGCCCTGCGCCTCAAGGGCAGCCTGGCAGCGCTGCTGCTGTACCGCCTGGTGATGCGCCATGCCGATCATTGCTTCGTGCAGAGCGAGCGCATGCGCGAGGACCTGGCCGCGCTGGGCGTGCCGCGGCAGAACATGACGCCGGTGCCCATGGGCGTGCCGCCGCGACTGCTGCAGGGCGCGTCGCACGCCGCGGCCGGCCGGTCGTCCCGGGGCGGGTGGTCTACATCGGCACGCTCTCGGCGGTGAGAAGGCTCGACGTCATCGTGCGCGCCTTCGCCGAAGTGCGGCGGCACTACCCCTATGCCTCGCTCCTGCTGGTGGGCGATGGCGACGAGCCGCGCGAGCGACAGGCATTGGAAGCGCTGGTGGCGCAGCTCGGCCTGGGCCCCGCGGTGCGCTTCACCGGCCAGGTGCCGATCGAGCAGGCCTGGGAGCTTTGCGCCACGGCGGCAGTGTGCCTTTCGCCCTTCTACCCGAGCCGGGTGCTGGCCTCGACCTCGCCCACCAAGCTGATCGAATACATGGCGCTCGGCCGACCGGTGGTGTGCAACGACCATCCGGAGCAGGCGCAGGTCATCCGCGAGAGCGGGGCGGGCCTGTGCGTCGAGTGGGGCATGGGCTCCTTCGCGGAGGCGATCATGCAGCTCCTCGAGGACCCGGAGCGCGCCGAAGCCATGGGCGCCCGCGGGCCCTGCCTGGGTGGCCGCGAACCGGGCCTATCCCGTCATCGCGCGCAAGGTGCACGAGTGCTATGTGGAACTCCTGGGCGGGAACACGACCCGCCGGGCCGCATCCCATTCCCGCGAAAGCCGAGGAGGAGTCGTCGCCATGACCAGCAGGTATTCCGGCGACCGGGTGCGGCGCGGGCTCTGGCATTTCATGCTCGGCAAGGGCGTGTCGGCCGGCTGCAGCTTCCTGGCCATGGTGCTCGTCGTGCGGGCACTGTCGCTGCCGGACTTTGCCGACTATTCGGTGCTGGTCGCGCTGGTGGAGCTGGGCACGGCCTTCTCCGGCCTGGGGCTGGCCCATGTGATGGTGCGCTACGTGCCGGAGCTCTACGAGCGCCAGTACCGGCTGTCGCTGCGACGCCTCGTCGGCGGCGCATTGGGCGTGCGCACCGTCGCCGTGCTGCTGCTGGCGCTGCTGGCGCATGCGTGGGCGTCCTCCTTCAGCGGGCTCATCGGCATCCACAGCGGCGCGGCCGTGCTCAGCGCCTTCCTGGTCATCGTCGTGCTGCGCTCGACGGCGCACTTCCTCTCCCAGGTGCTCGAGTCCACGCTGAACCAGGGCCTGGTGCAGGTCGGCTTCTCGCTGTCGGCCGCCGTGCGGCTGGTGGGCATGGCATGGCTGCTGCAGCGGGGCGACGTCAGGCTCATCGATGTCATCTACGTGGAGGCCATCGCAGACGCCGCCAGCATCCTGGTGATCGGCGCCGGCGTCCTCAAGGTGCTGTTCGAGCCTGCGACGGCCGCCGCCGCGGCTCCTGCGCAAGACGCCTTCTGGCTGCGCGCGCGGCTGCGCACGATCGCCCGCTTCGCGGCAGCCGGATATCTCCAGCACCTGGCCATCCTTCCGTATGGCGCCGCCACCAACCGGCTGGTGGCCGGGCACATGCTCGCCGCCTCGGCGGTGGCAAGCCTCGGCTTCGCGCAGTCGCTGGCGGAGTACATCAAGCGCTACCTGCCCGCCCTGCTGCTGATTGGCCTGATCCGCCCGGTGATCGTGGCGCGCTGGACCCGCGAGCGCAGCTTTGCCGCTGTCGCCGAGATGTGCCGCCAGGTGGTGCTGGTCAATGTGGTGTTCATCGCCTGGACGGTGTGCGTCCTCGCCGTCTCGGGCACGGAGATCCTTCAGGCCCTTGTCCGGCGGCAAGTACGGAGCTCGAGGCATTGTGGGTGCTGTTCGGGCTGTGCGCCGTGCTGCTGCTGGAGACTCACCGGGCGCAGCTCGAGGTGCTGGTGCAGACGGTCGAGCGCTACGAATACCTGATTCCCTCCAACGCCTTGGTGGCCTCGTCGGTGGTGGGTGCGATCGCACTGCTGCCCGCGCTGGGCGTGATCGCCTTTCCGGTCGCCAACGGCATCGGGCTGCTGATGGGCAACCACTGGGTGCAGCGACGCCTGCGCAAGCGCCGGCTTCGGCTACCGGAATGACTGGCTGGGCACTGGCCTGGTGGTGGCCTGCAGCCGTGGCGGCAGTGGCGGCCGGCGGCGCTCGCCCGGCTGGCCGCGCTGCACTGGATGCTCGCCGCCGCACTGGCCGCAGCCATGTACGCGCTGCTGGCGTGGCTCTTGCTGGGCGCGAAGATGCGCTCCTTCTACGAAGACTTCACCGGGCGCGCCGCGGCCGCCATGCCCGATGCTTCCCGAGGAGGCCGAGGGGCCCATCCCGCGCCCGATCCGCATTGCCTTCGGCGTGCTCTCGTCGCGCAAGTCGGCCGGCGCGATCGACGAGATCGCAAGAGCCGTCGCGCCGCACCGCGTGATCGTGCATCACGACTTCAGCAAGGAAGCCGACTTCCGCCCGCACGAGGCCAACGTGACGGTGCTGCCCGAGCCGGCGTCCACCGCGTGGGGCGACTGGTCGCTGGTGCGCGCGACCCAGCGCCTGATGCGCGAGGCGCTCGCAGACCCCGAGGTGACGCACTTCCAACTGCTTTCCGAGACCTGCCTGCCAGTGCGGCCGATCGAGGAATTCGAGGACTATCTGCGCCGCGAACGCCCCGACGTGATGATCGACATGCGCCCCCTCGACGACCGCCAGGCGCTCTACAGCCACGCCTGGCGCTACCTGTCCGAGCCCGGCTGGTCGCCGGCGCGTCGCACGCATGGCGACGGTGTGGACCTGGCAGCATGCGCAGCACCTGCAGACCCACAACATCAATCTCCAGCTGCCAGGCCGCGCCGACACGGTGCGCGGTCGGGCCCAGCAATGGATCGGCAGGCAGCTGCTGCACGCATTCGCCTGGAGCCATCGCAGCGGCCTGCGCAACAAGGGTGCACTGTCCCTGGCCATCGGCAGCCAATGGATGGGCTACAGCCGCCGCGCGATGCTCTGGCTGCTCGAGATGGAGGCCGCCTTCCCGCTGCTGACCCGCCACTTCCAGCAAACGCACATCCCTGACGAAGCCTACGTGCACACCTTGGTGAGCTCCGGCGTGGCCGCCGGCGTCCCGCTGGTGGTGCGCGCGGGCAACCATGTGCTGTTCTGGGACGAGTGCGGCACCGGACCCGACCTGCTGAGCACCCGCGATCTCGCGCGGGTGCAGAACTCCGGCCGCCATTTCGCCCGCAAGTTCCCGCTCGATGCGCAAAGCCCCGTGCGGTCCAGTTTCCTGCAGCCGCTGGCCACCTCGCTGGGCCAGCGCTAGTCACCGACAAGCCCCGTGTACTCAACCCACGATCACCTGATGGCCGACCTGAAGGCTGCCCATGCACCGCTCGGGCCACTGCTGGCGGGCCGTCGCATCCACTATCTCGACATCCCGATGCACGGCAACATCGGCAACCTGCTGACCATGGCCGGCACGCTGAGGTTCTTCGCGTCGAACCGGCTGGAGGTCGAGCGCATCGCCGCCCGGTTCAACTACGACACCGACTGGGCCAAGCCCTGCGACGTGCTCGCGCTGCATGGCGGGTGCAGCTTCGGCGACACGTTCGGTGCCTGCCAGGCTTTTCGCGAACAGGTGATTGCCTCTCGCCCCGACTGCCGCGTGGTGGTGCTGCCGCAGAGCATCCACTTCCGGGACCCGGACAACTTCGAGCGCTGCCGCGAAGTGTGCCGGGCGCATCCCGACCTGCACATCGGCGTGCGCGACCGCACCTCGCTCGACCTCGCCAGCCGCCTGACCCGCAACGCCTACCTGATGCCCGACATGGCGCACCAGCTGTGGCCGATGAGTCGCAGGCACGAGCCGGAGCGCGACGTGCTGCGGCTGCGCCGGCGCGACGGCGAGGCGGTCGAGCCGATCGCGCCCCTGGCCGACGACGACTTGAGCCTCGACTGGGACGACCTGGTCAGCGCGTCGACGCGCTTCCTGCTCGCCAACGTGGTCGAGCCGGGCGTGGCGCAGGCGCACCAGCGGCTCGGGCTGGGCCGCGTGCTGGGCAACCGGCTCGCGCAATGGTGGATCCCGCGTGCCGGCCGCCTGATCGACCGTGCGGTCGACCTGTTCTCGCTGCACGAGCGCGTCGAGAGCGATCGGCTCCACGCCCACATCCTGTCGTGCCTGCTCACGATGCCCAACGAGCTCGACGACACCAGCCATGGCAAGAACAGCCGCTACGTCACCGCATGGACAGCCGCGAGCCCGCTCGTCAGGCTGCGTTCGCGATCGCGTCATTGAGGTCCCGCACACATGCCACGCCTGCTCAGCATCAACACCTACCACTACCGTCGCGGCGGCTCCGACGTGATCTACCTCGACCACGCCGGCCTGATGGAGCAGGCGGGCTGGAGCAACGCGTTCTTCGCGATGCATCATCCGAACAACCTCGAGACGCCGTGGTCGCGCCACTTCATCGACGAGCTGGAGCTGGGGCACGCCTATTCGCCATGGCAGAAGCTGACCATGGCCTCGAAGGTGATCTGGTCCTTCGAGGCGCAGCGCAAGCTGCGCGGACTGCTGGAGGAGTTCCGGCCGGACATCGCCCACCTGCACTGCATCTACCACCATCACTCCCCCTCGATCCTCTCCACGCTGAGCGAAGCCGGCGTGCCGGCGGTGATGACCGCCCACGACCTCAAGATCGCCTGTCCCGCCTACAAGATGTTCAACAGCACCGGCGTGTGCGAGCGCTGCCGCGAAGGCTCGGTGCTCAACGTGGTGCGCCATCGCTGCATCCGCGGTTCGCTGGCGGCGAGCGCCATCGTCGCGGCCGAGAGCGGGCTGCACCGGTGGCTCGATACCTACCGCAAGCATCTTGCCAAGGTCGTCGTGCCGAGCCGCTTCTTCATGCAGAAGTTCATCGAATGGGGCTGGCCTGCCGATCGCTTTGTCTACGTGCCGAACTACGTGGACGCGTCGCGCTTCGAGCCCGCCTATGAACCAGGGGGCTACTTTCTCTATTTCGGCCGGCTGGCCATGGGCAAAGGCGTCGCGACGCTGATCCGCGCTGCCGCGCAGGCGGGTGTGAGCCTGCGGATCGCCGGCACCGGCCACGAGGAGGAAGCCTTGAAGGCCCTGCACGCCGAGTTGCAAGGCGATGTCGAGTTCCTGGGCTATCGCAGCGGCGCGGGCTTGCATGATCTGGTGCGCGGTGCGCGCGCCGTGGTGCTGCCCTCGGAGGGCTACGAGAACTCGCCGATGAGCCTGCTCGAGAGCATGGCGCTCGGCAAGCCGGTGATCGGCGCGGCCATCGGCGGCATCCCCGAAGTGATCGTCGAGGGCGAGACCGGTTGGATCTTCGAGAGCCGCTCGGTGCCCGAATTGGCCGATGTGTTGCGGCAGGTGGCGAAGGCGGAGCCGCATGAGCTGCAGCGGCGCGGGCGCACGGCGCGCCGGATGGTCGAGGAGCGCTTTTCCCGTGCTGTCTATCTCGAACGGATCCTCGATCTTTATGCCTCGCTGGGTGTCCGCCAGGCCGAGCGCCTGACGCGGGCAGCCGGCTGGGAACAGCACGGGCTCCCGTCCGGCGGGTGCCGCAGCCCATAGCCTCGCCGCCCGATAGAGAGGTTTCGCACGCGGCCCGGTATTTCGGACGCACACAGAATTCGATTGACAGGGAGCACTTATGTTGCCAGCAGGCACGAAGGTCTACATATCAGGCTGCGGTGGAATGCTCGGGCGCGCCGTCTACGCCGAGTTCGCGCGCGACTGCCGAGTCAAGGCCACCGATATCGACCTCAACATCGAATGGCTCGAGTACGCGGACGTGCGCGACTTCGCCGCATTCGAGGCATCGGTACGCGCGTTCGAGCCCCACTGCTCATAAATCTGGCGGCGCTCACGGATCTCGAGTACTGCGAGCGCAATGCAGAGGACGCATGGCTGACGAACGCGCTCGGGGCCGAGAACGCGGCCACTCATCGCGCGTCGGCTCGACATTCCGGTCATCCAGGTCAGTACCGCGGGCATCGTCGACGGAGCCCAGGAGCTCTACAACGATTTCGAGCAGCCCAGGCCGCTCGGCATCTATGCGAAGTCCAAGTACTACGGCGAGCTTGCGGTGCAAGCGTCTCAATCCGAAGCACTTCGTGTTTCGCGCCGGCTGGATGATGGGCGGCGGCCCGGGCAAGGACAAGAAGTTCATCACGAAGATCTTCAAGCAGATCGTCGCGGGCAGCCACGGAGCTCAAGGTCGTCGGCGACAAGCTCGGGACACCCACTTACACCGTCTCGTTTGCGCGCGGCATGCGCATCGTCGCGGGCACGGGCCTTTACTGGCTCTACAACCAGGTGTGTGAAGGCGACTGCTCGCGCTACGACGTGGCCGTCGAGTTCGTCAGGCTGCTGGGCCTGGAGGGTCGCGTGCGCGTCACCCAGGTCGATTCGGACTACTTCCGCGAGGAATACTTCGCGCCTCGGCCGGCCTCCGAGAAACTGGTCAACATGAAGCTGCACGCGCGCGGATTCGCCACATGCCTCATTGGCGAGACGCGCTGGCCGACTACGCGAAGGAGTTCAAGGCCGCGCTCGAGCGCTCCTGACCGCGCACCGCGCCACTCAACATGAAAATCGCAATTCTCGGTACGCGCGGCATTCCGGCGAACTACGGCGGCTTCGAGACATGCGCCGAGCAACTCTCGCGCAGGTGGACGGCTGGCGGCCATGAGGTCCTCGTCTACGCGCGCAAGCATCACTACCAGGAATGGCCGGAGACCGTCGGGGGCGCACGCCTGCGATATACGGGAGGCCTTCGACGATTTGGCCTGGAGACTCCCACGGCAGCCTTGCTCGCGGCCTGGGACCTGATCGTGCGCAGGCGCGACTACCGCTACGTGCATCTGTACAACACAGGCAACGCATTTCTTCTACCGCTTCTGCGGCTGTTCGGCTTCCGGGTGGTCGTCTCGGTCGACGCCATGGAGTGGCGCCGGCAGAAATGGGGCCTGGTTCAGAAGTCGGCGCACAGGCTCGGTGCATACCTGGCCGCCAGATTCGCCGACAAGGTCGTGGCGGACAACAAGGCCGTGAGCGAGATCTATGCCGAGCGGCTCGGTTGCTCGAGCGCGACGATCGCCTATGGAGCACAGCCCGTCCAGCGCTCGCCCGATTCCGACCGGATCCTCTCGCGTTTCGGACTGCAATCCGGCCGCTATTGCATATTCATCGGGCGGATCGTGCCGGAAAAGGGCGTGCAGCAACTGATCGACGCCTTCGAGCGGCTCGAGACCGGCCTTTCGCTCGTCATCGTCGGCGACGACGCGCCAACCCCGTACAGGAACGAGGTGTGGGCGCGGCAGGGCGACAAGGTGCGCCTGCTGGGCTATCAATACGGGCACATCTGCGACCAACTGCTCGCCAATGCGCGAATGTACGTATCGGCGAGCATGCTCGAAGGCACCTCGCCCGCCCTGCTGTCGGCCATGTCTGCAGGGGTGTGCTGCCTCGTGAACGGCATTGCCGAGAACCACCATACGACCGGCGGGAGCGTCGCCTTGTACAAGCAGGACGACATCGACGATCTGGTGAGGCTCTGGCAAGCGATCCTCGATGATCCGCAACGGTTGGCCGACATTGCCGCCCGGGGGCAGGCTCACCAGCGTCGCCACTACGACTGGGACTCCATCGCGAATCAGTATCTCGAGGTGTTCCGCGACGTCGAGAACAACCGTTCCGGCGACACTCGGAGCCCAGGCATAAGGAAAAGGGCCGGCATGTCGCCGGCCCCTGGTTCGCCTTGTTGGCGCTTGATGCTCAGCCCTGCGAGCGCCGACGCGCCACGAAGCCGATGGTCAGCAGGCCGGCCAGGAGCAAGGCATAGGTCTCGGGCTCAGGTATCTGCGGTATCACCCGGAACCCACCCAGGAACAATCCTGAGAACTTCTGGTCGATGGGGTTCGGGAAAATACTCGTCAGCATCCCTGAGAGGCTCACCGTATAGGTGCCACGTTGCCACATCGTCGAACGAGAAGCCCACGGGCCCCAAGTCCGACGTGAGCGTGGTACCGCCACTGGTAAACGATGCCGAGGTCAGGCTGAGGTTGTCTGTCAGCGCGAAAGCACCGATCACATCGGCCATCAGGTCGAGAGTGATGTCACCGATGGTGACGTCGGTGAAGGTCATGCCTGTTCCTGACACCACACCACCGTAGCAATCGCTGAATATCTCGAGCGCGCTGTTTGGATTGCACGTCAAGTTATCCGCATAGGCTGGCGGACCTATGCTCATCGCGGCGAGCGATACGCCTACGGCTCCTAAAAGCTTCTTCGCTTGCTTCTTCATGTCGCTTCTTCCCATGGTCAGTGTGTCAGTGGCAAGCGGGGCGGGGACACGAAAGGCGCCCTGTCTCCATGGCATCTCCGTGTTGCGGTGCGGATGCACGCCTGCTGTATCTAGCCTTCGACACGAATGACGCGAGGCGTTGTGCTAACCCCGGGGTTCGCTGCACTTCGTCCCGCTCCAAGCCGGCCACCGCATCGGCGCCGGGCAGACTCGCATGCCTCATGGGCAACGACCGCCACGCTCGAATTCATTCTGTAGGGAGGAGCGGGTGAATGACCAGTGTTGAAGCCCCGGACTTACGGCACGTTGCATTGGAGATGGGTAATCGTTGTTTGCTCACCTCCGGTCTCAAACCAGACGTAAGACTCCTTGAAATGGCGTGATCTCCATCGAGGCCGAAAAGCCGTGGGGAATCATTGCCTTGCACGATCATTCGCCTCAACGCAGCACGAATTCGCCGCTGCAGCCGGCCACGGTGGCGTTGTACGGGTAGGTGATGCCCGCCGTCTCCCCGCTCGCGCTGCGGATCTCGCGATTGAGCGAGCAGGCGAATGCCACGGCGCGGTTGTACTGGTAGTTGACCTTGACGCCCCCCCGGGTGGTGCGGTCGTGTGCGTTGTTGGCGTCGGTCACCGGCGCGCCGCCCACACCCGTGACGGTGAAGGCGTTGTCGAGCTTGCGCCTGGCTGTAGCTGGCCGTGCCGGTCACGTTGATCTTGGCGGTGGCTGCCCACAGCACCTGCGCAAGGATCGAATTACGCGCCACAGTGTCGCTCGACTCGTCGCTCACCAGCCCGAAATCGACGTTGCTGCCGCCCGCATTGGTGTCGCGGATCAGCTCGAGCTTGAAGCTGGTCTTGCCCGTGGCGATCCAGTTGTAGCCAAGCGCACCGGTCCAGGTGCGGGCATCGCGGGAAGCTTGCTGCGAGTGATTCTCGTGGGTGGCGCTCAGGCGCGGCATTGAGCGAGCTGTTGCCGGTGGGCTGCCAGAAGACGGACAGGTCGATGTCGTCGCGATCGACCTTGTCCTCGATGTCGCCGCCGGTCGTCGGATCGACGCCGTAGTTGTAGTAGCGGCCCTCGGAATAGCGCAGGCCCAGCCGCACGTTGAAGAGGTCGTGCGGCCGATAGCGGATGCCGCCATTGATGGTGCCCTGGCGCAGGTTGCGGTTCTCTTCCTGCGAGGCGGAATGCCGGGTCTGGTCGTACGCGGCGCCGCCGTCGAAGGTCCAGCGGGTCACCACGCCGATGCGCGCCTGTGCGGCCACGCCGCTGATGCGCACCATGTCCTTGAAGGTGATGCCCTCCGGCGACTCGAGGTCGTAGCGGTTGAGGCTGCTGCGGTCGTAGGCGCGGAAATCGCCCGAGATGCGCTCGATGGTGGCCCAGTCGAGCCGCCCACGGGCGTTGTACTCGTTGTTGTTGAGCTGGTCCTGGTCCTGGAAGCGGTTGATGGTGTAGGTCAGGTCGGCGGCCACCCGACCGCGGCCGAGCGGCTGGTCGAGGCCTGCCAGCAGGCTGGTCGAGCTGATGATGTCGCTCTCGCCATCCTGCGCGCGAAAGACATTGCTGTCGTGCGAGAAGGCCTGCGCGGCCCCGATGTAGTAGGGATTGGGCTCACTCGTGTCCTGGGCACGGACGCTGGTGGAGCAAAGAGCCAGCGCGGCAAGAACGGCGCCGGAGATCTCGTGCCTTGGGAAAGAACTGGTCGACATGGATTGCCTTCTTTTCTTGGTTAGACAGCAGGGAAATCCCCCCGAAAGCGCCACCCCTGCGGGGGTGGGCAAATCAATATGCGTTGCGGTCGAACACCAGCACCTTCAGCGTTCGCACGATGATGGCGAGGTCAAGCGCGAGCGACCAGTTCCGAAGATATTCCAGATCGTACTCAAGGCGGGAGCGCATCTTCTCTACCGTCTCCGTCTCGCCACGGTGGCCGTGGACCTGTGCCCAGCCCGTGATACCCGGCTTGACCTTGTGGCGGACCATGTAGGCGCGGATCATGCGGCGGTATTGCTCGTTGTGCGCCACGGCATGAGGGCGCGGCCCGACGATGCTCATGCGCCCTTGCAGGACGTTGATGAACTGGGGCAACTCGTCCAGCGAGGTCCGGCGGATGAAGGCGCCGAAAGGGGTGATGCGCGGATCGTCGCGCGTCGCCTGCCGGATCACGTCGCCGTCCTCGGCGGTTCGCATCGAGCGGAACTTGTAGACGGTGATCTCGTGGCCATCGAGCCCGTTGCGCCGCTGCCTGAAGATGACGGGCCCCGGCGAACTCAGCTTCACCCCGATGGCCACGGCCAGCAGCACGGGCGAGATCAGCACCAGGATCAGCAGCGACAGGACGATGTCGCTCATGCGCTTGATGACCTGGTTGGCGCCGGTGAAGGGCGTCTCGAGCAGGCCCACCACCGGCACGCCCTCGATCTCCTGCAGGCGACCCTGCACGATGCTGATGCCGAATACGTCGGGCACGAAATACAGCGATGCAGTGGTGTCCTGCATGGCGACAAGCAGGTTGGCGATGCGCGGCTGCGAGCCCATCGGCAGGGTGATGTACACCTCCTTGATGCCGCAGCGCAGCACGTAGTCGCGCAGCTCCGAGAGTGCACCCAGCCTGCGTCCCTTCGATTCGTCAGTGAGGCGCTCGCCGTTGCGGTCGTCGAAATAGCCGACGAAGTCGCTGCCGAAGCCATGCTGCGATCGAAGCGCCTGTTCGACGCGAGCCCCGAGCGCTCCTGCACCCACCACCACCGCCGCGCGGCGCGCCGAGGGCTGGGCATACACACGTTGCAGCCAGGACCGGCCCGCCATGGCCGCCAGGTAGAGCAGGATCGGAGTGGCCACGCCCCAGGTGAACAGCACCTGCCGGTCGAAGAAGCGGAAGCTGTCGGTCGCATAGCCGCATAGCGCGAGGATGGCCAGCAGGGTGAGCCAGGAGACCAGCACGTCGGCAGCGGCCTTGAGGGGCTTGTCCTTGAACCGGTTCACGCCGGGAAAGGACAGCGCGAACACCAGCAGGCACAAGGTGGCGCCCGGTCTGGCGATGTAGGACTCGTGCCACAGGCAGGCCGCGATGTAGCTCGCGATGATGAGCACGGGTTCGAGAAAGGAGCTGACGAAGCTGCCTGTCGATGGCGGCGCCCGCAGGAACACGCGCGAGTTGCCATGGTCCTCGGTCTTCAAGAGCGGTGGCGGTCCTGGTTCGATCTGGGTCGACATGTGTTTCTCCCTGCCGCGAGCGTCGCCCTGGGTCTGCGTCTCCGGCAGACCCCGCTTGCGTGCACGAACCTTCCCCCAGGACCGAGCAGCGATGTCCGCTCGGTCATGCACGGGCGCCGCGCACGCGCCGCGCACGGATATGGCCGCATCCTAGGCATGGGCCATGAGTGGCGGCGGCGCTCTTGTTACGAAAGATTCGCGCCCGGCGCGCCTTGCCGGCGCGGCGGCCGCTTTCTCGCGAGGCGCGGCGGCGTTTCACATCGCCTGCCCGGCTGCATTCGGGTGCGTTTGCTCACACTGCTGACACAAGCGTGTCGCGCTCGCGTCACTCCAGCAGTCGAACGGCTTGCCCGATGCGCAAGGTTTCCACCTTCAGGTCGGGCCGGCTGCGGGCAATCCTGGTGAAGAAGCGGTCGAGGTGCACCGCCACCGGCATGGGAGAAGGCGGGCTGTCCAGGGGAGCGGTGAAATCGTCCCAGTGGATGGGGATCACCCGCTTGGCGCCCACCGCGTCCACCACTTCGTGCAGGTAGCTCGGCAAGTCGCCGATCGCCGCCACGCTGAGGAAGACGACGTCGGCCTTCGGGCCCTTCAGGGCGCCCGGGACGAAGCCGGCACTGCCGTGGTGCAACACGCTGCCGCGCGGGTGTTCGATGAGGATCGAATACGTGCCGCCTTCCTTGTAGTCGAAGTAGCCCGCCGGCGGCGTGAGCGGCTCGGTGATCTCTCCCGTGGGATAACCGCCCGTGGCCCCCGCGTGGGCGCTGCGGATGAAGGTGATGCGAAACGGCCCGCGCTGCAGCGGCACGCCCGGCATCACGGTGATGATCTGCGAGGGCTCCAGCCCGGCGCCGCGCCCGATGTTGGCGGTGCTGGGCGAGCCCAGCAGCGGCGCGCTGGTCAGTTGCGCGACGATGCCGGCATCCATCGCGTGGTCATGATGGCTATGCGACACCAGCACAGCCTCGAGCGTCAGGACACCCGCCTTCTTGAGGCTGGCCGCGATTCGCTTCGCATCAGGAGCGATCGCGCGGTTGAGGGCCAGGTTGAGCAGGCCCGGAGGTCGGGTGAAGAAGGGATCGACGAGGACCGCGTATTCGCCATCGCTCAGCAGCACCGAGGCGGTGCCCCACCAGGTCGCGATAAGCGGGCCCCGCGCCTCGCCTGCGTCTCGCGCCTGCGGCACCAGATGCGCCTCGTAGGCCAGCATGCCGGGGCGATAGGCATAGAGTCCGAAAGCGATGGCCACGCCGATCACCGCCGTGGCCGCGATCGACCACAGCGCAACGCGCAGGATTTTCATGGTGCCCCCAGCAGGCGCGCCGGCACCTTCTTGTCGAGGTGCCGACAAGCTCAGTCTAAGGGGGCGGGGGGCTCAGGTGATATGCGGGGTACCCCCCCGGTTGGGCGCCGCCCGGACGGCGCCAGGAGCCCAGGCTCCTAGCTCAATGCCGGGCCAGGCGAACGCCGGTGGAAACGACGCGCATGGATCCATCGCCTTGCACGTCCACCAGCTCTCCGCTGGCCAGCCTGTATTCGGCCACGCCGGTGGACTCCCAGTGGTCCTGGCCGTCGGCGAGCGTCTCGTCGCGGACCAGGCGCTCATAACCGAGAACCTTGTACTGCACGCCGTCGTTTCCGTCGGCGGCGAATGTCTCGAGAAGATGGAGCTTCATGTCCATGAATGCCTCCTGTCTCATTGCAGTCTTGATCCGGACCAGCCTACAGTGATTGTCCCGCCCTGACGGTGGGTGTCGACTGCACCCCTTGTCGTTCCGGGGCCATCGACGGGCCTGCGCGCCGGCGGTCCGGGTCTGCTACCTTTCGGGTCGATCACATTGAGGAGATATCGCGTGAGCAGCTTGCAAGAACGCCTGCGTACGCTATCGCCCGCGACGCTGAAAGGCATGCGCCGGGGCATAGAAAAAGAAAGCCTGCGAACGAGGCCCGACGGCAAGCTGGCGCTGACGCCGCATCCGGACTCGCTCGGGTCGGCACTGACCCACCCCCACATCACGACCGACTTCAGCGAATCGCAGCTCGAATTCGTCACCGGCACTCACGCCGACGCCGAGGGCTGCCTGGACGAGCTCACCCGCATCCACCAGTTCGCCTACCACGCGATCGGCGACGAGATGCTGTGGGTCGGCAGCATGCCGTGCGGGCTGCCGGTGGACGAGACCATCCCGATCGGTCGCTACGGATCGTCCAACATCGGGCGCGCAAAGAGCGTCTACCGCATGGGCCTTGCGCATCGCTACGGCCGACGCATGCAGACGATCTGCGGCATCCACTACAACTGGTCGATGCCGGGCCTTTCCAACCCCGACTACTTCTCGCTGATCCGCAACTTCCGCCGCCACAGCTTCCTGCTGCTGTATCTGTTCGGCGCCTCGCCCGCGGTCTGTTCGAGCTTCGTGGCCGAGCGCAAGCACGAGCTCGTCGAACTGAGCGAACACACTTTCCACATGCCGTACGGCACCTCGCTGCGAATGGGGCGCCTGGGGTACCAGAGCGACGCGCAGGCCTCGCTCGCAGTGAGCTACAACAGCCTGGAAGCCTACGGCGCGTCCCTCGAGGAGGCGCTGACCCGTCCCTACCCGCTCTATGAACGGACCGGCGTGCGCAATCCGGGCGGCGAGTACAACCAGTTGGCCACCACCCTGCTGCAGATCGAGAACGAGTTCTACGGAACCATTCGACCCAAGCGCGTGATCCGGTCGGGCGAACGGCCCTTGCACGCCTTGCGCGAGCGTGGCGTGCAGTACGTCGAGGTGCGGTGCATGGACCTCGATCCCTTCGTGCCCGTGGGCATCGCCCCCGAGACCATGCGCCTGCTCGACGTCTTCCTGCTGCACTGCCTGCTCACCGACAGCCCGCCGGACACACGCGAGGAGATCGGTGCCCTGGCCCGCAACCAGCACCGCACCGCCGCCTTTGGTCGCGAGCCGGGCCTGCAGCTCGAACGCGGAACGCAAGAGGTGCTGCTGACGGCCTGGGCCGCGCAATTGCTCGAGGAATGTGCGCCGATAGCCGCGAAGCTCGATGCCGTTCATGGCGGCGAGCTTCACCGGCAGGCACTGGATCGGGCGCTCGCCCTGCTCGGCGAGCCCGGACAACTTCCATCGGCGCGCGTGCTGTCCGAGATGGCCACCAGCCACGATGGCTCGTATGTCCGGTTTGTCCGTGCCCGCTCCGAGCAGACGCGGCAGCTGCTGCTCGACAAGCCGTGCACGGCTTCCGTGCAGGCGCACTTTCGCCGCCTGGCCGAGGCCTCGATCGAAGAGCAGAAGCGCATCGAGGCGGCGGACACCATGCCGTTCGAAGCCTTCCGGCAGGACTACCTCTCGCCTGATCGCCTGATCGCCTGATCGCCTGATCAGCGCACGACCTTGCCTTCCCCGGTGATCGCCACCAGGTCGATCTTGCGCATGGAGCCTCGCCGGTCGGCGCGCAGATTGACCCTGAAGCCCCCCACGTCGATGTCGCTGATCGCAAGCAGGCTCTTGTGCAAGGCCGCACGGTCGGCGTTGCGGCCTCCTGCGCGGCGCACCGATTCGACCAGCACCTTCGCGGCAATGAAGCCCTCCAGCCCTTCGTACGATGGATACTGGTCGGAGTTGTCCATCGCCGCCAGGTATTCCTTGACGATGGGCAAGGCCGTGCTGCGTGGCGACGGGACGACCTGCGACATCACGACGCCACCGATCTCCTTGCCCAGCGCAGCGAAAAGCGGGTCGATTCCCACCACGGAAAAGCACAGGAAAGAGCCGGTGTAGCCCTGGCTGCGCATGGTGCGGATGAAGGTCGCCGTCGGCTCGTAGAGCGACACCAGCACGACCGCCTGGGGCTCGGCCTTCATGAGCGAAGCCGCCGCCGAGGCGACGCCACTGCCATTGGCGGGAGAAAGGGCCGAGCCGACCAGCGGCTTGAGCTTGAGTTCCGACAAGGCCTCCTGGACCGCCACGAGCCCGGCGCGGCCGAGCGCGTCATCCTGGGCGAACACCGCAATGCGACCCTGGTTGAGCGTGGCGCAATGGCGCACGATCTTGAAGGCCTCGTCGGTGAGGCTCGGCCGCACGTGAAAGACATGCTCCGAGCCCGAGCCCCGCAACTTGTCGGCAGTCGCGATCGGCGCGAAGAAGGGCGCTCTCCCCTTGGCCGCGGCAAGGGCGCCGGCCTCGCCACCGGCGGCCCCCACGAAGCCGAACAGCACCTCGGCGCCATCGGCGAGCAGCTTTTGCGCATTGGCTGCCGCCCGCTCCGGCCGGTACCCGTCGTCGAGCACCTTCAGCTCGACTTGCCAGTCTTGCGCCTGGCCGGCACGCGAGTTGAAGGCATCGAAGTAGAGCCTCGCGCCCGCCGAATAGGCCAGACCGATCTCGCTTGCAAGCCCCGACAACGGGGCCGATTGCCCCACCACGATGCGGCGCGCCCGGCCGCCCGACTTGAGCGTCTGCGCCATGGCGCCTGTGGCGGCCAGGCCCATCCAACCGACGCCCTGCTCGAGCAGGCGCCTGCGTCCCTTGTCCAAACTGCCACTCCCTGATTTGTTTCGAAACGAAAGCCTATCTGCAATGCAGGCGTGCCTCGCGGATGCGGCCGGGCCTTCGCGGCTCGATTCGTGGAAGATGCCTCAAAGCACGGGATCCAAATGTGTTTCCGCATCCCCTCTCGGCGGGGCAATCAGTTAGCCTCGGTCGACACCGCAGGTGTTCATCCCTCGGCCAGTCGCATATCGGCCGAACCCGTTCGGCCCGAGTTTCAGGTGTCTCATGAGAGTCGTAGTTGCTGAAGACCATGCTCTGGTCCGGACCGGAATCCGCCTCTTTCTCGCCCAGCAAAAAGGCCTTGAAGTCGTTGCCGAAACCGACCAGGGCTATGCCGCCGAGAAACTCGTGGAGGAGCTCGAGCCGGACCTGCTCATCCTCGACCTCGCCCTGCCCGACTGTTCCGGCATCGATGTGGCCTTGCGCTTGAGGCGCGTGTCCAAGTCGCTCAAGATCGTGTTCCTGACCGGCAGCCTGCACGAGGCCTCGGTGGCCCGTGCGTTCAGGGCGGGGGCCGACGCCTACGTCGTCAAGCACGACGACGGAGCCGAGCTGATGGAGGCGATACGGGCCGTGCGCCGGGGGCAGCGCTACATGAGCCGCGCAGTGGCCGCGAGCTTCGACGTGGATCCGGAGCATCCCGCCTGCGCCCGCCAGCAAGACATGATCACGCCGCGCGAAAAGCAGGTGCTCGGCCTGATTTCGCGGGGCTTCAATACGCCGCAGATCGCCCACCTGCTCCAGGTCAGCGTGCTGACGGCGCGCAAGCATCGGCAGAACCTGATGGTCAAGCTCGGCTTGCACAACGCCGCCGACATCACCCAGTTCGCCATCAAGAGCGGCCTGATCACCGAACCCGTGCAGTGAAGCGCCGGGGGACTCGGCTAATATCCCCGCCTTCGTTCTTGTTGCACCGCACATCGAGCCGTGAAGTCATTCCTCAGGCGGGCATCCCTGCGCTACCCCATGCTGCTGGCATCGATGTGGGCCAGCTCCGTCATCCCGGCCTGCGCCATGGCCCAGAACGGCCTCGTCACCGCCGACCCGTCCGCGGTGGCCGCAGGCGGCTGCCAGGTCCAGAGCTGGTACGCGCATGACGGCGGGGCCCGTGCATTCGTGGACATGCCCGTGTGCAGCGCCAGCGACAAGCCCACCCTGGGCGGGCAGTTCGGGGCCATGCCGGCTTCGCTGGAAGGGGGCTGGAACGTGGGGGCCTCGGCCAAGTTCGCCGATCCCGATTGGCAGCTCGGCAATACGCGCTGGGGCCTGAAGGTCTCGACCTCGATGCAGGGCGCGGGCCTGGCCCCCAGTGCCTCCCTGCTGGGCCTGGCCAGCATGGAGCTGCCCATGGACATGCGCTTGCGCCTCAACGTGGGGCCGAAGCTCGACGGGTCGACCAATCAGCTCGACAACCAGGTCAACGCCGCCCTGATGTGGCCGCTCGACGAGCGCATGTCGCTCACCAGTGAGACGGTCAGCTCGCAAGGCGCCGCGCACGAGGCAGACCATAGGCACCAGCCTGTGGCTCGTGCCCGGGCGCATGGGGCTCGATCTCAACGCGGGCCGCTCCCTTGCCGGCGAGCCCGACCCGCACTATTCAGTGCGATTCCAGTGGTACTGGGGTGACCGCAAGCCTCTTCCCTGATCGCCGGCTTCTTCTTTCGGCGTCGATATCATGCGCCCAGCCCCGCTTCCATGGCCCCCGTGAACGACGCAGCCCCCAGCCCCTCCTCCACCTGGATCCCCTTTCGTCACTCGTCCTTTCGCGGCCTCTGGACTGCCGGCGGCCTGTTCTTCATCGGCAACGCGATGATCAACACGGCCGCGTCGTGGCTGATGATCGAGCTCACGGGCTCTTCCTTCCTCGCCGCGCTGGTGCAGACCGCCTCGTTCCTGCCGATGTTCCTGCTCGCGCTGCCCGCCGGGGTGCTGGCCGACACGGTCGACCGGCGTCGCCTGATGCTGCGGGTGCAGGCGGTCTATGCCGTCGTGACCATCCTGCTCACCTTGCTGGCGGCCATGCAGCTCATCGGGCCGGCGGGCTTGCTGGTGTTCACCTTCATCCTCGGCATCTGCACCGTGCTGCAGTCGCCCTCCTGGAACTCCGCCATCGCGGAGACTGTCGATCGCGCGCAGCTGCCCCAGGCAATCACGCTGGTGTCGATGGCCTTCAATGGCGCGCGCGCCGCGGGGCCGGCGCTGGCGGGCGTGGTGTTCGCCCTGGTCGGCCCAAGCGCGGTGTTCGGACTGGCCTTGCTGACCGCGCTCGCAATGAACCTGGCGACGCGGCGCTGGCCGCCCAAGCCCCACGCCAAGGGCCGGCTGCCAGCCGAGCGCTTGTGGGGCGGCATGCTGAGCGCCTTGCGCTATGCGCGGCACTCGCCAACGACGTTTGCGCAGCTCGTCCGCACCGTGGCCTTCAGCGGGATCGGCTCGGCGCTGTGGGCGCTGCTGCCCGTGATCGCGCAACGCCAGCTCGGGCTCGGAGCCGCCGGCTTCGGCCTGCTGATGGGCTGTCTCGGCGTGGGCGCCGTGAGCGCGGGCTTCTTCATCGGTCGATTGCGCGCCCGCATGGCGCTCGATGCGCTGGCCGCTGCCTGCTCATTCGTGTTTGCTGCCGTGATGCTGACGGCTGCGCTGTCGACCTCGCACGCGCTCGTCTACACGATGCTCCTGGTCGGCGGCGGCGTCTGGATGACGATGATCTCGACCTTCAATGCGGCCACGCAGGTCAGCGCGCCGCCGTGGGTGCGAGCGCGGGCGGTGTCGCTGCATGTGCTGAGCTCGCTCGGATCGTTCGCGATCGGCTCGGCGCTCTGGGGTGCGGTGTCCAGCATCCTCGGCCTGACGCCGACGCTGTTCATCGCGGCCGCGGGCCTGGCCGCAAGCGTTGCGCTGGCGCGGCCCTTTCCGCTGCGCATGGGTGCGGAAAAGGAAGTCACGCTCGCGACGCCGACGGAAGACCTGCTCCTGGCCCACGAACCGGAGTTCGAGGCGGGCCCTGTGGCGGTGGAGGTGGTGTATCGCATCGACGCGTCCAGCGCCGAACGTTTCCTGGACGTGATCGGGCAACTGGCCGTGCCGCGCCGGCGCGATGGGGCGACCTTCTGGCGCGTGTATCGCGACCTCGGCGACCCGACGCGCTACGTGGAGCGCTTCATCGTCACCTCATGGGCCGACTACCTGCGCCAGCGTGCGCGGGCCACCGTGGCCGACCAGGAGCTCGAGGCGCAGGCGCGCAGCTTCCAGGTGCCGGATGAGGCGGTGGTGATGCGGCATTACCTGGCTGAGCGATAGGCCGTCAGGGCTTGCCGATGAGTGCCATCACCTTGGCCCTGACTTCACTCAATTCCGTGGAAGAGACCTTGCCCTTGTTGATGGCCTTTCGGGCGATCCAGTCAAGGCTCTTCACCTGGTCCGCCAGCGCCGCGCTCGGGCGATTCCCGGCAATGGACACCTCGAACGGATAGCCCTTGATTTGTGTCGTCATGGGACAGCAGAGCATCAGCCCGGTCTTGCCGTTGTATGCCGACGGACTCAGGACAAGGGCTGGCCGGTGAGGCCGCAGCCGGCCTGCGGGTCGAAATGCAACCACACGATGTCACCAGCATCGGGCACATGGCGGCGAACCACTAGAACGCCTCCTTGCCGACTGCCGGGCCGAAGCTGACTTCGCCATGCATGTTGTCAGGCGTAATGCCATCGATTAGCTGCGCCAAGTCGTATTCGCGAGGACGGACTGGCTCGATCACGATGAGCCCACCTTCTGCCCGCACGTCCACGGGGTCGTTCAAGCCAAGGCTTGCCTCTTCCATGACGGCGGCAGGGATGCGCACCGATGCGCTGTTGCCCCACTTCTTCACGATGACACGCATGAAGGTCTCCTTTGTCTCTTCAATGTCGATACTCTACCCAGCCGCACCCTGGGTTGCAACATTGTCGATACATCATGTCGGCCGCCAGTCGGCATGCGCCGTCCCAGCGGGTCGGCAGCCTCACCCCGGGAGGAAGGCCTTGCCCGCCCCGCCGGCATCGGACAGCTCCTCGACGCGCGATCCATACAGCGCTTCGAGTTGCGCCCGGCCGAGCACCTCGCTTGCAGGCCCGACGGCTTGCGTGCGGCCGTCGCGGATCAGGAGCGCGCGGTCGGCATGGCGGGCCGCGTGATTGGGGTCGTGGGTGGTGAACAGCACCGCCAGCCCGTCGGCGGCGAGACGGCGGATCTCGCGCATGACCTTGCCCTGGTTGCCGAAGTCGAGGCTCGCGGTCGGCTCGTCGAGCACCACGACGCGCGGCTCCTGCGAGAGCGCCCGGGCGACGAGCGCGAGCTGGCGTTCGCCGCCCGAGATCATCGTGACGGGCCGCTCGGCCAGATGCGCGATGCCCAGGCGCTCGATCGCGGCGCGCGCCACTTCGCGATCCCGGGCTGAGGGTCGGGCGAGCAGGCCGGCGTGCGCGGTGCGTCCCATCAGCACCACCTCCTCGACCGTGAAGGCGAAGGTGCTGGACGCGTTCTGCGGCACATAGGCCAGCATTCGCGCACGGGCCTGCACCGAATACTCTTCGAGCGGGCGGCCATCGAGTCGGACGCTGCCGGCCTTGGCGGGCAGCAGCCCGAGCAGGGTCTTGAGCAGCGTCGTCTTGCCCCCGCCGTTGGGCCCGAGCAAGGCCAACACCTCGCCTTGGTTCAGCGCCAGCGTGAAGCCCTCGCCGACCAGGCGGCCGGGGTAGCCGATGGCGAGGTCGCGGGCCTCGATAGCGGGCCGAGCGCCGGGCCGCTCCCAAGCCGGCCCGTGCCAGCCGCCAGAGTCGGCCGGCGCTCGTGGCGTCCAAGCCGGCGCAGGCCGGCTTGGAGCCGCGCCACTCTCTCCCCGCGGGGGATCGGCCGATGTACCCATCGGACGAGGGGTCGTCATCCCCACCCTTTGTGGGCGCTGCGCAGCAGCCAGATGAAGAACGGCGTGCCGATCACCGCCGTCAGGATGCCCAGCGGCATTTCGACCGGCGCGATGGTGCGGCACAGCGTGTCGATGAAGAGCAGCAACCCCGCTCCGACGATGGCCGCCGTGGGCAGCAGGCGCGCGAACGAGGGCCCGACCAGGAAGCGCGCCAGATGCGGCACCACCAGCCCCACCCAGCCCACGATGCCGGCCGCCGCGACGCTGGCCGCAGTCACCAGCGTCGCGGCGGCCACGATGCACACCCGCAGCAGCGTCGTGGGCGCGCCGAGGGCACGGGCCTCTTCCTCCGGCAGTGACATCACGTTCATCTTCCAGCGCAAGCCGAGCAGGACCACGGAGCCGAGCACGACGGGCAAGAGCAAGGGAAGCAGCGTGTGGGCATCGGCGCCCGCAAGGCTGCCGAGCAGCCAGAAGGTCATCGCGGGAAGCTGGTTGTAGGGGTCTGCAAGGTACTTCACCATGCCGATGCCGGCACCCAGCAAGGAGCCGACCACGATGCCCGTGAGCAGGAGCGTCAGCACCGGATCGCCTCCGCGCAGCGCCGAGCCCAGCGCATAGACCAGGGCCACGGCGATCAGGCCGCCCGCGAACGCCGCGCTCTGGATGCCGAAGATGCCGAGCGAGAAGTAGATGCCCAGCACCGCGCCAAGCGCCGAGCCTGCCGAGGCGCCCAGGATGTCGGGCGAGACCAGCGGGTTGCGGAACAGGCCCTGGAAGGCCGTGCCCGCGATGGAAAGGGCCGCGCCCACGGCCACGGCGGCCAGCACGCGCGGGCCGCGGATCCTGAGCACCACCGTTTCAACAGCGGGCGGCAGGCCGGAGTCCGCTCCTGTCGCACGCGACCACAGCACGGTCAGCAGGTCCAGCGGCGTGACGGCGAATCGCCCGAACGCATAGGCAAACACGATGCCGCCGACCAGCACGGCCAGCGCCACGAGCGTTCCCGGAAGGGCCGAGCGCCGGGCCACGATTCAGGCACGCCCGGCCAGCACGCGCTCGATCTGCGCGTCGCTCAGGGCCACGTGATAGAAGCGCTGGTAGAACTCGCGCACGAGGGGCCGCAGGTCTTCGGGAAAGAGCTTGGGGAACACCACCTTGCCCAGCCACCACAGGCCGATGAGCCGGTTGACACCCGGCGGAAAGTCGATCCAGCCGAAAGGCAGCTTGGGCGAGAGATGCACCCGGCCATCGCGCACGGCGCGCACGTCCTTCCACAGCGGGTTGTCGCGCACCGTGGCGGCGAATGCCTGGTCGATGGTGACGATGACCTCCGGGTCCCAGCGCAGCACCTGCTCCAGCGACACGGTGACCAGGCCACCCTGCATCTCCGAGGGCACGTTGAGCACGCCCATGAACTCGAGGACCTCGATGTTGATCGAGCCCGCGAGCCCGGTCTCCAACCCCGCCGGCCCGCGCGCGTAGTAGACGCGCGGACGCTGCTGCTTCGGCACCTGCCCGACGCGTCCGGCGACGGTCTTCATCATGTCTTGCGCCTGCTCGGCGAGCTGCCGTGCCGCCTGCTGGCGCCCGAGCAGCTCGCCGAGCGTGAGGTAGCTGGCCGCGATGCGGTCGAAGCGACCGTCGAGCAATGCATAGGGAATGCCGGTCTGCTCCTGCACGCGGTCAGCCAGCTCGACGTAGGTCTGTCGCGTCGAGCCGGCGTCGAGGATCAGGTCGGGCTTGAGGTCCAGCACCGACTCCAGGCTCGCGGTGTTGCCACGACCGGTGATGCGGCCGACCTCGGGGCGCTTGCCGACATCGGGCAACAGGAATTCCAGCTCTTCGGCACGATTCGCCCGAGGCCAGCCCAGCAGGGTGTCGGGGGCCAGGGTATAGAGCTGTATCGCCGCGGGAGGTCCGGCGGGGAAGACCCGCTCCACCTTCCTGAGGATCGCGACGCGGCGGCCGGCTCCGTCGACGACATACGGGCCCTGGGCAAGCACTGGAGCACCGAGCGCCGCGCCCGCGAGCCCGCACAGGACCGTCCGGCGGCGCAGGCGTGGCGAAAGGGCTGGGTCCATCCGCCGCAGTCTTGCACATGTCTGCGCGCCGCCGCTCAGGGTTTGGTCGCAGTGATCACGAGGGCCGGCATCTCGAACGCGCTGAAGCAGCCTGGGAAGTCGGGATGGTGGCTCCGTGAGCGTGCTTCTCATCACCGAGGTGGACATAGACCGGGTACAACATGCTTACCTCCATTCCCATCCTGCCTGCTTGTAGATGTTCCTCAGAGTGCCGCAAGAGCGCGGCCCGTCGCTCGCTATGCCTTACCGTCACGACGCCACACCATAGATGAGTTTCTCGAAGGAGATCGGAATGATCGACCATCTCGACCACCTGGTGCTGACCACCGCCCACGAGCAGGAGTGCATGCGCTTCTACACCGAAGTGCTGGGCATGCAGCTGGAGGCCTTCGTCGGCGGCAGCCCTCCCGTCGAGCGCAAGGCCTTCAAGTTCGGCCAGCAGAAGATCAACCTGCACGTCAAGGGCCGCGAGTTCGAACCCAAGGCGCACACGCCGGTGCCCGGTGCGCTGGACCTGTGCTTCATCGCCAGCGTGCCGCTCGAGGCGGTGATGGCGCGGCTCGCCGCCAACGGCGTGCCGATCGTCGAAGGGCCAGTGCTTCGCACCGGCGCGACCTCGCGCATCCGCTCGGTGTATGTGCGCGATCCCGACCTCAACCTGATCGAAATCTCCGAGCCGATGCCCGCTTGATCCGAGGATCAGGGCAAACATCGACCGGGAGGAGAACATGTCTCGCATCGCCCTGTTCGGCGCCGGTGGTGCCCTGGGCCGCAGCATCGCGCTGGCCATGCGCAACCGGGGTCGTCCCTATCGCGTGGTCGGGCGGTCGGAGCTTGCGCTGCGGGCCAGCTTCGGTCGCGATCCTCTCGCGCAGATCGCCACGTGGAATCCGGATGACCCGGCGTCAGCCCGAGCCGCCGCGCGAGGCATCGACGCGCTGGTGTACCTCGTCGGCGTCGACTACTGGCAGTTCGGGCTGCACCCCCCGCTGATGGAAAAAACGCTCGCAGCAGCCCTGGCCGAAGGCGTGCAGCGATTCGTGCTGATCGGCACGGTCTATCCCTACGGCAGGCCGCGCGGCAATCCGGTTCGCGAAGGACATCCGCGCGAGCCGCACACCTTCAAGGGGCGCATGCGCAAGGCGCAGGAAGACCTGCTCATGGACGCCGCCGCCAGCGGCCGCATTCAGGCCACCATCCTGCGCCTGCCCGACTTCTACGGGCCGGGCGTGGACAAGAGCTTGCTGCACAGTGCCTTCAAGGCAGCGGTCATGGGCGGTACGGCCGACCTGGTCGGGCCGATCGACGCGCCACACGAGTTTGTCTTCGTGCCCGATGTCGGGCCGGTGGTGCTCACGCTGGCGGACACGCCCGAGGCCTTTGGACGGACCTGGCATCTCGCCGGTGCCGGCGTCACGACCCAAAGGGAGATCCTGGGAGAGATGGAGCGGCAGACCGGCCGCAAGATCCGGCGGCGCGTCGCCGGCAAGACGATGCTGCGGATCGGAGGCTTGTTCAGCCCGATGCTGCGCGAGCTGGTCGAGATGCACTACTTGATGACCACGCCGGTCATCCTGGACGACACCGCGCTGCAGCAACTCATCGGGCCCGTCGCCAAGACCCCGTACCCGGAGGGGATACGGCAGACGATCGAGGCAATGCGCCGCAGCCTCAAATGACGTTCAGCAAACTTCAATCCTGGGATGCGCGTACTCGCGGCCGACCCCGGCATGCGCCCGGTGATAGTTGGCGCGGGCACGCTCGCTCAGCGATTCGAGGTCGACCTGTCCCGACGGGTCGCACGGAAAGGAGAGCCCGCTGCCTTGCCTGAAGAGCGATTCAAAGCGCAATTCGAGCCGGGCTTCGAGGCTGGATGCACGCTTCATCTCGGACATGAGGACCTCCCTTCGTGATGCACGTACGACCTGGGCCGCGCGTCACTTCCGGGATGCCGTGGTGCACGACCTGTGCTGCAAAGTTTATGGAGCGGTCCGAGCTTGCGAACTGAAACGACGCGGTCCTTTGCTCATTTCTGCACACGTTTGTCATCCATCTGGTGCAGCACCACCGCAGCCAATGCCGCAGCCGCCTCACCAGCCTTGCGCTTGACCTCATGCTGGTCCAGCGACTCATGCGCCGCCAAGCCCACGGCAGCCCAGATCGCCAGCACGGCGAGTTCGGCAAGCAAGGTCAGCAGGGTCGTCAGCTTCATGGTTCTTGCAGGATCGAATGGATCTGTCCATAAGCTAGTCGCCGTCACGCCCTGGATAAATGGGCTTCCTGCCATCACAGCATTCCAGCCGCCGACACAATCGGACGCGAGCCAGCGAAGGGCCCCGGCATGTCCTACACACAAACCCTCGGCCAGCGCGTCTATCGCTTCGGTGACCTGAAGTCGCTGCTGGCGCGCGCCACGCCCGAGCGCTCGGGTGACCAGCTGGCCGGCGTCGCAGCCGAATCGGCCGAGGAACGCATGGCCGCGCGGCTGGCGCTGGCGGACCTGCCGCTTTCGACCTTCCTGAACGAAGCCCTCATCCCCTACGAGGAAGACGAGGTCACGCGCCTGATCGTCGACACCCACGACGCCCAGGCCTTCGCGCCGGTGGCGCACCTCACGGTCGGCGACTTCCGCGACTGGCTGCTGTCGGAAGCCGCGACGACCGAGGCGCTCGGCGCCCTCGCCCCCGGCCTCACGCCCGAGATGGTCGCCGCGGTCAGCAAGCTGATGCGCAACCAGGACCTCATCCTCGTCGCGCGCAAGTGCCGCGTCGTCACGCGCTTTCGCAACACCATCGGCCTGCCGGGCCGCCTGTCGATGCGGCTGCAGCCCAACCACCCCACCGACGACCTCAAGGGCATCGCCGCCTCGATGCTCGACGGCCTGCTCTACGGCTGCGGCGACGCGGTGATCGGCATCAACCCGGCCAGCGACAGCCCGGCGGTGCTGCGCTCGCTGCTGGAGATGCTGGACGAGATCATTTCCCGCCACGAGATCCCCACCCAGTGCTGCGTGCTGACGCACGTGACCAACACGCTGCGCCTGATCGAGGCCGGCGCGCCGGTCGACCTGGTGTTCCAGTCGGTGGCCGGCACCGAGCGCGCCAATGCCGGCTTCGGCATCAGCCTCGCCTTGCTGCGCGAGGCGCAGGACGCGGCGCTGTCGCTCAGGCGCGGCACGCTGGGCGACAACGTGATGTATTTCGAGACCGGCCAGGGCTCGGCGCTGTCGGCCGACGCGCACCACGGCGTCGACCAGCAGACCTGCGAGGCGCGCGCCTATGCGGTGGCAAGGGCCTTTCGCCCGCTGCTCGCCAACACCGTGGTCGGCTTCATCGGCCCCGAGTACCTGTACGACGGCAAGCAGATCATCCGCGCCGGGCTGGAGGACCACTTCTGCGGCAAGCTGCTCGGCCTGCCGATGGGCTGCGACGTCTGCTACACCAACCATGCCGAGGCCGACTCGGACGACATGGACACCCTGATGACCCTGCTCGGCGCGGCGGGCGTGAGCTTCATCATGGGCGTGCCCGGAGCCGACGACATCATGCTCAACTACCAGAGCACCTCCTTCCACGATGCGCTCTACCTGCGCGAGCTGCTGGGGCTCAGGCGCGCGCCCGAGTTCGAGCTCTGGCTCGAGCGCGTGGGCCTCGCCGATGCGGCAGGGCGGCTGCTGCCGGCGCCCTCGCGCCATCCCTTGCTGGCCGGACTGGCGAGCGGGGCCGAATCCGGCTGAGGTCGCCGGCGATGGCATCCATCAGCCGCCCCGATCCCTGGGCCGAATTGCGCCGGCACACGCTGGCGCGCATCGCCCTCGGCCGCACCGGCGCGAGCCTGCCGACCGAGGAGGTGCTGCGCTTCGGCGTCGCCCACGCCCAGGCGCGCGACGCGGTGCACGTGGCGCTCGATGCCGCCGCGCTTCGCGCCGAGCTGGCGACGCTGGGCTTCGAAAGCATCGAGGTCGAGAGCGCGGCGGCCGATCGCGCGACCTACCTGCGGCGCCCCGACCTGGGCCGGCAGCTCTCCGAGCAGAGCCGCGCCGTGGTGGCGCAGCATGCCGGCGCGGGCTGCGAGCTGGCCTGCGTGGTCGGCGACGGCCTCTCGTCGCTGGCGGTCGCCCGGCACGCGCCGGCCCTGCTGCAGGCGCTCGCCACCCTCCTGCCGCCGCAGACACTGGCCGCGCCCATCGTCGTCGCGCGACAGGCGCGAGTGGCGCTGGGCGACGAGATCGGCCAGTTGCTGGGCGCGCGTGCGGTGCTGGTGCTCATCGGCGAGCGCCCGGGACTGTCGTCGCCGGACAGCCTGGGCGCCTATTTCACCTGGGCGCCGCGGGTCGGACGCGTCGATTCCGAGCGCAACTGCGTCTCCAACATCCGGCCCGAGGGGCTTGCCCCCGGGCAGGCCGCCCGCAAGCTCGCATGGCTGCTCGCCGCCGCCGGCCGACTGGGAGCCAGCGGCGTGGTGCTGAAGGACGAGAGCGACACGGCCCTGGCCAGCGGCCCCGATCCAGTCCTGGGCACAAGCGCGGACACGCAAGCGTCTCGAAGCCCATGATTTAATGGCCGCCCGGAGAGTCGAACGCCATCGGAAGCAGGGGAATCCATGACCTACATGTTGCTGATCATCGAGCCGACCGAGCAGCGCCGCACCCGCAGCCAGGCCGAGGGCCGGGAGGCCTACGAACGGATGCAGGGCTTTGCCGAGGAACTCAAGGCGCGCGGCCAGCTCATCGCGAGCGAATCCCTCAAGTCCCATGCCGATGCGGCGCGGGTCGAAGTGCGCAACGACCGCAGCCGGGTCATCGACGGCCCCTTCGCCGAGGCCAAGGAAATGATCGGCGGCTTCTTCCTGCTCGATTGCGCCAGCCGCGACGAAGCCGTCGCGATCGCTGCACGCTGCCCGGCGGCCCAGTGGTGCACGGTCGAGGTCCGCGAGCTCGGTCCCTGCTACGCCTGACACCCGGAGCCCGGGCTGGAAGCAGCCAGGGTTTCCACCAGTCGCGGGGGCCTGTCGAAACCGCAGCAGCTCGATCGTCGTGACGGAAAGGCCGAGGCCTTTTCCCGAAACCCTCGAGGAGATCGAACCATGCGATTCATGATCATCGTCAAGGCGACAGCGCAGTCCGAGGCCGGCGAGATGCCCGAGGAAAAGCTGATTGCCGCGATGGCCGACTATCACGAGCAACTGGCCAAGTCGGGCGTGCTGCTCGATGCCTCCGGGCTGCAGCCCAGCTCGAAGGGCTGGCGGATCCAGTATTCGGGTGGCCAGCGCAAGGTGATCGATGGCCCCTTCGCCGAGACCAAGGAACTGGTGGCGGGCTACACCATCATCCAGGTGCGCTCCCGCGAGGAAGCGCTCGAATGGACGCGGCGCTTTCCGGCCCCGTTCGGCGAAGGCGAGGAAGGGCAGATCGAGGTGCGCCAGCTGTACGAGCTCGACGACTTCGGCCCCAGCGACGCGGTCGATCGCTTTCGCGAGATGGGCACGGGCGAAGGGCCCGGCGCGAGAACTTGACTGAAGGCTCATCGAAAGGACAAGGCATGGCGACCCAGATCTACGTCAATCTCCCGGTCAAGGACCTCGAGCGCTCGAAGGCCTTCTTCACCAGCCTCGGCTACAACTTCAACCCGCAGTTCACCGATGACAACGCCGCCTGCATGGTGGTGGCCGAGGGCATCTACGTGATGCTGCTGGTCGAGAAGTTCTTCCAGAGCTTCACCCGCAAGCCGGTGGCCGACGCGACCAAGAGCACCGAGGTGCTGGTGTGCCTCTCGTGCGACAGCCGCGTCAAGGTCGATGCCCTGGTGGCCAAGGCCGTCGTGGCCGGCGGCGCGGCGCCGCGCGAGCCTCAGGACCACGGCTTCATGTACCAGCATGGCTTCGAGGATCTCGACGGCCACGTCTGGGAACTGGTCTACATGGAAGAAGGCGCCGCGGGCCGGGCATGACGGAGTCTGCGACCCACCGGGCGATCGAAGCCGCCTGGCGCATCGAACGCGCCAAGATCATCGCCTCGGTCGCGCGACTGGTGCGAGACGTCGGGCTGGCCGAGGAACTGGCCCAGGACGCCCTCCTCGCCGCCCTCGAGCACTGGCCGGCCGAGGGCGTGCCCGACAACCCGGCCGCCTGGCTGGTGGCCACGGCGAAGAACCGGGCGCTCGACCACCTGCGGCGCGCCCGGCTGCTCGCGGCCAAGCATGAGGAGATCGGTCGCGATCTCGAGGCGCAGGAGGCCTTGTACGTGCCGGACTTCGTCGATGCGCTCGATGCCGCACGAGCCGATGTGATCGGCGACGACCTGCTGCGCCTGATCTTCATCGCCTGCCACCCGGTGCTCTCGACAGAGGCGCGTGTCGCGCTCACGCTCAAGCTGCTGGGCGGCCTGTCCACGCAGGAGATCGCCCGCGCCTTCCTCGTGCCCGAACCCACCATCGCGCAGCGGATCGTGCGGGCCAAGCGCACGCTGACGGCGGCGAAGGTGCCCTTCGATCTGCCGCAGGGCGAGGCGATCGCGCCGAGGCTGGCCTCGGTGCTCGAGGTGATCTACCTGGTCTTCAACGAGGGCTACACGGCCACTGCGGGTGACGACTGGATGCGTCCGGAGCTGTGCAACGAGGCGCTGCGCCTCGGCCGCGTGCTGGCGGGGCTGGCGCCGGACGAGTCCGAGGTGCATGGGCTGGTGGCGCTGATGGAACTGCAGGCCTCTCGCGCCGCCGCGCGCGTCGACGCGTCGGGCCGGCCGGTGCTGCTGCTGGAGCAGGACCGCGCCCGCTGGGACCATCTGCTGATCCGCCGCGGGCTGGTGGCACTGGAGCGCGCCGCGGCGCCGGGCCTCGCCTTGGGGCCTTACACCTTGCAGGCGGCCATCGCCGCTTGTCATGCGCGCGCCCGCACCGCCGACGAGACCGACTGGGTGCGCATCGTGGCGCTGTACGACGCGCTGGCCCAGGTCGCGCCGACACCGGTGGTGGAACTCAATCGCGCGGTGGCGGTCTCCATGGCCTTCGGGCCGGCAGCCGGGCTGGAGATCGTCGATGCGATGCGCGAGGAGCCCTCGCTGCAAAGCTATCACTGGCTGCCGAGCGTGCGGGGAGACCTGCTCGCCAAGCTCGGGCGAACGGAGGAGGCACGCGAGGAGTTCGAGCGCGCGGCGTCGCTGGCGCGCAATGTCCGGGAGCGCGAACTACTGGTCGAGCGCGCGCGGGCGATGGGTGCTCCCTGAATCCGATGATCAAGCCGAAGCCGCCCGCCCTTCGATCAACTTGACCAGCGTGTGCAGCACCCGATTCACCGGCGTGGCGATGCCCAGTTCCTCGCCCTTGCGCACCACGTGCCCGTTGATGTGATCGATCTCGCTCGGCTTGCCGCGAGCGACATCCTGCGCGGTCGATGAGTACTGGTTCGGCATGGTCTGCGCGATGCGCTCCACTGCCTGCCACACGTCGCCAGGCACGTTGACGCCACTGGCGGTCGCGATGGCAAGGCATTCACGCACCACGTCGCGCATCACGGCTTCCACGCCCTCTTGCCTGACCAGCGGGCCATACGGCACCTGCGCGATGGCGGACATGGCGTTGTAGGCGCAGTTCAGGATCAGCTTGGCCCACAGCACGCCCGCAACGTTGTCGGACACCTGCACCGGCACGCCGGCCTCGCCGAACTCGGAGACGATGGACGAGCTCCGGGCCGTCGGCCCGATGACCAGCTCGCCCCGGCCGTGATGCTTCACATGTCCGGGGCCCGGCATCTCGGTCGCCACATAGACCACCGTGGCGAACACCTCCTGGCGCAGCAAGGGCTGCAGGCGCTCGGCGTTGTCCACGCCGTTCTGCATGCTGAGGACGATGGCATCGGGAGCGAGGTGGCTCGCCATCTGGGCGCCGGCGCTCGTCGTGTCGGTCGACTTGACGCAGAAGAGCACCACCTGCGCATCCTTCACCGCACTCGCCTCGGTGCTGGCCTGCATCGGCACGTGGGCCTGGAAGGTCTGCGTGTCGAGAAAGAGCCCGTCGCGACGCACCGCCTCCACATGCTGCGGCCGGCCGATCAGCACCACCTCATGCCCCGCACGCGCGAGCATGCCGCCGTAGTAGCAACCCACCGCACCAGCGCCCATCACCGCGATCTTCATTCCTCGTCTCCATCGGGCATTCGAGTGCGAGATGGTAGTTGGCGCGTGCAACTCCCTCATGCCTGCGAGGGCGAAAAGCGCGCCTGAGCTCGCGGCCATGTGCCGGAAGGCGTGTGCTGCTCGAAAATCGGCGTGACACGTCTACGTTTCCGGAGCACCCGATGAGCGACCTCACCCTCAAGCCCGGCGCGGCCACGCTTGGCCACTGGCACGCGATCTACCGCGGTGCCACTCCCCGCCTCGACCCTGCCTGCCGCGCCGCGGTGCAGGCCAGCGCCGACACGGTGGCGCGCATCGTCGCCAAGGGCGACCCGGTCTACGGCATCAACACCGGCTTCGGCAAGCTCGCAAGCGTGCGCATCGAGGCCGATGACCTCGAGACCCTGCAGCGCAACATCGTGCTGTCGCACTCGGCCGGCGTCGGGCGATCCGATGCCGGTCTCGGTGACGCGACTGATGATGGCGCTCAAGCTCGCCAGCCTGGCGCAAGGCGCCTCGGGCGTGCGACCGCAGACGCTCGGACTGCTCGAAGCGATGCTCGAACGCGGCGTCGTGCCGGTGGTGCCGGCGCAAGGTTCGGTGGGCGCTTCGGGCGATCTCGCTCCCTTGGCGCACATGACCGCAGTGATGATCGGCATCGGCGAGGCCCACACCGACGCGGGTCGGCTGCCTGCCAAGGAGGCGCTGGCACGGGCGGGGCTGGAGCCGATCGCGCTCGGGCCGAAGGAAGGCCTCGCCCTGCTCAACGGCACCCAGTTCTCGACCGCCAATGCCTTGGCGGGCCTGTTCGAAGCCGAGGTGCTGTTCCGCTCCGCGCTGGTGACGGGCGCGCTTTCCACCGACGCCGCCCGCGGGTCGGATGCGCCTTTCGACCGGCGCATCCACCAGTTGCGCAAGCATCGCGGGCAGATCGAGACGGCCGATGCGTTGCGCGAGCTGCTGGCCGGCAGCGTGATCCGCGAGTCGCATCGCATCGGCGACGAGCGCGTGCAAGACCCTTATTGCCTGCGCTGCCAGCCGCAGGTGATGGGCGCCTGCCTCGACGTGCTGCGCCAGGCCGCCAGCCTGCTCGAGACCGAAGCCAACGGCGTGTCGGACAACCCGCTGATCTTCCCGGCCGAGGGCGAGGCCTTGTCCGGCGGCAACTTCCACGCCGAGCCGGTGGCCTTCGCGGCCGACATGATCGCCATGGCGGTGTGCGAGATCGGCTCGCTCGCCGAGCGCCGCGTGGCGATGCTGGTGGACCCTGCGCTCTCGGGCCTGCCCGCCTTCCTCACGCCCAAGCCCGGCCTCAATTCGGGCTTCATGATTCCGCAGGTCACGGCCGCCGCGCTGGTGTCCGAGAACAAGCAGCGCGCCTACCCGGCCAGCGTCGATTCGATTCCCACCTCGGCCAACCAGGAAGACCACGTCTCGATGGCGGCCCATGGTGCGCGCCGGCTGGTGCCGATGGTGGAGAACGCGACCGCCGTGATCGGCATCGAGCTGCTTGCCGCTGCACAGGCCTGCGACTTCCATGCGCCGATGAAGTCCAGCAAGCCGCTCGAAGCGGTGCGCGCACTCGTGCGTGCGCAGGTGCCGCACCTCGACGACGATCGCCACTTCCATCCGGACATGGAGAAGGCGATCGCGCTGGTCCGCAGCGGCGGGCTTGCTGCCGCCATCCAGCCGAAAACCTTGCCGCAGTTCGCGCAGGGCTGATGGGCGAACACGGCGGTCACGAGCTTTCAAGCCATATCCGCGTGGGCGTATAGGCGGTGCGTTGATCTTCCCGAGTCGCGGTAGCAAATTGGGAAGACGACCATCCGCCCGGAGGCAACATGGCTCCACTACGCCACGCCGTGGTCGACGGCCTGTTCTATCCCGCCCAGCCCGCAGCCCTGCGCGAGCAGATCGCTCACTATCTCGAAGCTGCCCACGCCGACCACCAGGCCGGCCCCTTGCCCAAGCTGCTGATCAGCCCGCACGCCGGCTACGAATACTGCGGACCGGTGGCCGCCTCGGCCTATGCCCTGCTGGCGGCCGCGCGCATGGCATCAGCCGCGTCGTGCTGCTCGGACCCGCACATCGCGTGCATGTGCGCGGGCTGGCACCCCCCAGGCGCATGCCTTCGAAACGCCGCTGGGCGAGGTCGAGCTCGACCTCGCGGCGCTGGCCAGCCTGGAAGGCCTGCCGCAGGTGGTGCCGAGCGCCCATGCGCACGATCGCGAGCATTCCATCGAGGTGCAGCTGCCCTTCCTGCAGACGCTGCTCGGCAGCTTCAAGCTCGTGCCCCTGGTGGTGGGCGAGGCCAGCGCCGAGGCGGTCGCCGAGGTGCTGGAGCGCCTGTGGGGCGGGCCTGAGACGCTGATCGTCATCAGTTCCGACCTGTCGCACTACCTGCCCTACGAACGGGCGCAGAAGGCCGACCGCGCCACCACCGAGCGCATCCTCGACATGGACGCCGGCCTCGCTCCGCACGAGGCTTGCGGAGCCGCCGCGATCAACGGTGCGCTGCTGGCCGCGCGGCACCATGGCCTGGCGCCTCGCCTGCTGGACCTGCGCAACTCCGGCGACACCGCGGGCGACCGTGACCGCGTGGTCGGCTATGGCGCATGGGCTTTCGAAGAGCGACATTGAGATGGATTCATACCCCGGCCGCTGGTGGCACCGCCTCGATGACGGGCGCATCCAGTGCGACCTGTGCCCGCGCGACTGCCGGCTGCATGAAGGCCAGCGCGGCATGTGCTTCGTGCGCCAGCGTGTCGGCGACGAGATGGTGCTCACCACCTACGGCCGCAGCTCGGGCTTTTGCATCGACCCCATCGAGAAGAAGCCGCTCAACCACTTCCATCCCGGATCGAGCGTGCTCTCCTTCGGCACGGCGGGCTGCAACCTGGCCTGCAAGTTCTGCCAGAACTGGGACATCTCCAAGAGCCGCGAGATGGACCGGCTGATGGACGCCGCCTCGCCCGAGCGCATCGCGCAGGCCGCCAAGTCCGCCGGTGCGCAGAGCGTGGCCTTCACCTACAACGACCCGGTCATCTTCGCCGAGTACGCGATGGACACCGCCGATGCCTGCCACGCGCTCGGCCTCTTCAGCGTCGCGGTGACCGCGGGCTACATCATGCCGAGCCGCGACGCGAGTTCTACGCGAAGATGGACGCGGCCAACGTCGACCTGAAAGGCTTCACCGAGAAGTTCTACTTCCAGCAGACCGGCGGCCATCTCGCGCCGGTGCTCGACACGCTGCAGTATCTGAAGCATGAGACCGACTGCTGGTTCGAGATCACGACGCTGCTGATTCCCGGGCACAACGACAGCAACGACGAGATCGAGTCGCTGTCGAGCTGGGTGGCCGACTGCCTCGGCCCTGACGTGCCGCTGCACTTCACGGCCTTTCATCCGGACTACAAGATGATGGACGTGCCGCCGACGCCGCCTGCGACGCTCAGGCGCGCCCGCACCATCGCGCTGGAAAACGGGCTGCATCACGTCTACACCGGCAACGTGCATGACGTGGAAGGCGGCACGACCTATTGCCCCGGCTGCCGGGAGGCCCTGGTGCGGCGCGATTGGTACGAAGTGCTGGCGTGCAAGCTCGATGAGCGAGGCGCTTGCCCGCACTGCGGCACGGCGGTTGCGGGGCGCTTCGGGGCGTTCAGGCGGGGATTCGGGCGACGGCGGATTCCGGTGCGACTAGCTGAACAACTTAAGCCCGTATGACACGCAAAGCAGGAAGGCCCCCACGCGCAAGGCCCACCGGTCCACCCAAGTCCACTTGGTGAATTCCGATTGGAGGGCTTCGATGATCGGGCCAGCCAACCTGTCGGGTTGCTCTTCGCGTCGAAAGTCTGCCACGGCTGGTGTTGCAGGTCGGCTCGTTCACCGGCCGGGCCTTTGCCTTGCCGATGCCCTGCCTGGCCTTGTCGACAGAGGCCCGGAGCCTGTCGACAAAACCATAGAGGCCGTCATTCCTCCAAGCCGTGACCAGCAGCGCCGCGCCGCTCAGAAAGCCGCAGAATCGGACCAGGCCTCGAGCGCCACAGAGCGCCTCGGGTCTCAGAGTGACAGGAGCTGGGTCATGCTCTTCGACTCGTCGGATTCATCCTGGATTCCGATCACGAGCCGTTTGCCGGTGGCATGGGCGAGGCGCACCAAGGTCAGCAATGATGGGCCTCGTTCCATGGCGCCGTTCTCCAGTCGGCTGATGTCGGCTTGCGAGACACCGCTCATTTCCTGCAGCGCGGTCTGGGTGACCTCGCTTTGGGTCACGCATCTCCTTGACGAATTCACCCACCTGCTTGAGCACCTCGTAGTTGTCGAACCCGAACTGCACATCAGGATCCCGCAGGGCTTCCTGTTGAACGAAGTCAATTTGGCCATGATGCGAATCCTTTCAACTGCTACGTCCCCACGCTCGGGCAAGGGCGTCGCGGAGCACTGTACCGGAAGTCCGACCCTCGAGAGACCTTGCCAAGCGTCGACGGCCAAGCAGGGTACACCTTCGCTTCCGTTGCTCTCGTAGACTGCCGTGAGCCTGGCATGCAGGTTGTACATGTAGGTCACCTCATACAGCTTGGTCAGGTCCGGGCTGCTCGCCGGAAGAAGCTCACTCGCCGCCAAAGGCTCGGAACGATCCCTCATCGCCAGATGGCGCTTGAGCATCATCCCGAAGCAGATTTTCACGTCGCGCCCTCCTTGGGCCAGGATGTCCTGGCACTCTTTCTCGGCGGAAGGATGGTACTGAGGCATAGGCTGATTATGTGGTTAAGCACATAGAAGTCAAGGCAAGGTGCCTGAAGCGACAACCCGAGCTGGCCGGGCTGATCGACGAGGCGGCCAAGGTGCCGATCAACCAGCATGCACACCCGCTGATGTTCCTCAATGGCAAGGCGATGGACGGGACACAGCCGCGCCAATGTCGCCCGCGTCGTCGTGGTCGCGCTGCTGGAAATGCCCAGGCAAGTCGCTAGGAAAACTCGCCTTCGCTGTCGCCGACACCAACTGGGACGCGCGCGCCTGTATCGTGGGCATCGAAGGTCCATTGCTGAGCGCCTTTGGCTACGACCTCGTGAAAGAAACTGGGTGGGCCGGTGGGCCGTGGTGCGGACCCGCCACCCCGACGACCCCGGCACGACTGCCCTCCAGTACGCGGGCCGCATCTAGCAACTCACCCGAGTGCTCGGAATTCTCAGTGCCCCTCGCCACTGCATAGCGCAGATCCAGGCGGATATCATGTCGGAAGTCGAGCCGATCGGAACCATGGCCCGGCGCAGCTACCAAGGCCCACGTGCAGACCGCACGGAGGGCGTCTTGGAGATCACCGGCACAACCAGTTCAAGTCGCTGAGTCGCTGAGTCGCGAGCAAGAGCAATCCTCGCCGCGAGAGGACCTCGGCCTCCACGGCGAGCACCAGCGGACCTTCGAACTGATCCACGAGTTGCCAGGCACCGAGAGCAAAGACGGCCCTCATGCAGGCGTGCCAGGCCGATCCCGATAGTGCGCATGCCATACGTCCTCGCCTGTGTGGGCGGCATGGCCTGGCTCGTCAAGCCAGGGATTGCACCTTGCTGCAATCAGTCCGTCTGTAGAAGTAAGCTTCGGGCACCTAGGGCGGCCGCTCGTTCGTGGTCCAGCTGCCTGTCCCTCTCGTGGGTTCAATTCCCCTTGGCGAACCAAGTGGAAGCGGCCGTCATCGGCCTGCTGGACAAGGCGAAGAACCTGGCATGCGAGCACGCAAAAGCCCACGTACCAGGCGCCATGACGACCCTCCGCAGCATCAGTTTCATGCTGCTGGACAAGCACGGCCGCTTTGACCCGACCGTGCTGGGTATCCTGGTCCAGCCCATCGTGTATCAGCACATGGCCTGCCTGTCCGGCACGAATCGCGAATACCTCGTGCGCCGGCTGCAAAAGCTGGAGCGGCATCCGGAACTGTTCGTACTGATCGACGAGGCGTCCGAAGTGCCTGTCCACGCCCACGCGCGCCCGCTGATGTTTCTCAAGGGCAGGGACCTGACGCGGCCTGAGATCGACCGTAGCGATGCCTGCCCAAATCGTAGTCATAGCATGCTGGAGCGGCCCAGGCAAAGGGAAGTCCCCAGCAGCTGGTTGAGCGCGACAAGTTTTCTGTCCATCATGCCGCTCTGGACACCTTCCTCAAGCAACTGGGCGAAATGCTTCAGCTCGGCTGCATCCGCTATCAGGATGTGGACGGCAACGCCGACTACGCCGTGCCGCCCAACGTGCCGATCGAAAAGGCCAAGTTGCTCAAGGGCAAACTGACCCTCGACGTCTCGAACATCGACGTCTGCATTTCCGATCCGCTGCTGACCTTGGTCTTCAACCAATTGCTTGGCGAAGATCAGCAGATGGAAAAGCGCGAGATGCTGGTGCAGGCTGCGGCCGAGTCGATCCCGGTCGACAGCCGCCCCGACCGTCCGCAAACCCTGCACGTCGGCACCCTGGATGCCTGGATCAGGGAGATCACTGCGGGCATGGCAAAGCTGAAACCGCGGGACCTTGAGAAGGCCAGTCATCGGGACGCGATCAGACAATGCTGGGCTCACAGCGCGGAGCAAGAGCTCCTGCGCAGGTGGTACGACTGTTGCGGGCTGCAGGCCCGCGCGCCACGGCCATCTTCAGCCTGACATCCTCTCCCCAGCTCAAGGCATGGGAGCTCGCCTACGCGAAATCGACCACCCCGCCCTTTTCCAGGCAGACCAGGAAATGCATCGCTAAGGCCATTCTCAGTGACAAGGGTCTTGAGCTCCATGGCGGGAATGCCCGAGTTGGCGTTTTTCGCACTGAAGCAATCCTTCATGGAGAACGCGAGATACGAATTCATGATCGACGATCACATGCGGGAAAAGGCTTTTCACGGCCTGCTCATCCAGACGGCAAGCGTGCCGGGCGGCATCCCCGTGACAAGCGGGCGGGCCTTCGAGCAGGCGCTGTGTGCATTGGTCAGGGAGCTGATCGAGCGTTCGACACAGTTTTCGGCGTGCAAGGACGCGGTGATCACACTCCTGGACGAGCCTGGCCAGCCAGTTCGCCGACCTCCATGTGATGAAGACCTTCAAGAAACACTCGAAAGCCGACAAGCCATGGAGAAGAGACGCTGGGCATGCTGCCGTGACACGCTCGTCGGCTGCCAATCCCGAGCAGATGTCTTCAAGGGGCAAGGCCCTTCGCAATGTCAATCACAACTGGATGACCGCAAGCGTCAACTCCGTGTCGCAAGAGGTGTCGATCAGAATATTGCAAGCGGCTGGCACGACAGCCTTTTCTGGGTCGTCAAGAAGAGACTCGCGCGCGACACGCTCGAACATTTCATCGAAATGATCGCTGGCTCGGCCGCAAGGATCCCAAGTGGACTGAAGACGCATTGCACGCCACGGAGCGCCCATTCTGAAGACCAAGAGGCAGGACTCAGCCTGCTGCCGCTGAATTTCGCGGGATGCGTGGAATGACCCTTCCATTGCGGCGCAGGCGTCGGCATCCCGGTGGATCAAGGACAAGCTCGAGGAGCCAGGCAAGGCCTTGAGAAAAGAACAGCTGTCCGAGGATGAGGCACGCCAGAAGGTGAGCGACGTCCTGGAACACATGGACCTGAAGCTGCCGACAGAAAGGAAAGACATCTGCAACAGGGTTCTCGAGAAATCCGGCCGCAACGTCAATGGAGAGAAGCGCTTCGAACTCGGAAGCTTGGTCGATGAGCTGGCGCGGGTGTTCAGCAAGAAGGGGGCGCGCGGGCTTTCGTCGGCCGAGGACCTGCGGGCCGCCCTGCGCAGCGCCGTCATGTGCGTCATGGACCCGCTCGGCAAGCTGGCCGTCCGCTATGCCGACACCAACTGGGAACACAACGACAGCAAATCAGCGATGAGCTGGCCCCTGCTGAGTGCCTTTGTCTACGACCTGGTGGAGAAGCGGATCGAGCACTGGACCGGCGCCGAGTCCCTTATGCCGGAAGGGACGTTTTCCTTCTTCTATCCTCTCGCACCCACCGAGTTCAGGGCTCGTGTCTTGACAGCGAGTCGACCTCACTCGGATCGTCGTGGTCGCGCTGCTTGACCTGTCGGCCCTCCAGTACGCGGGCCGCTTCTTGCAACTCCTGGAACCGCACGGATGAGGATGTTTGCGTCGAGGACGATTGCTCGCCTGGTCATCGCTTGCGCCCGGCTGCCTTGCCGGCCTTGCGCCTTGCCTTGAACTCGGCAGCGACCTCATCGACATCGACCGACTTGGCAGCGAGCAGCCGGTCGAGCTCGGCCGAGGCCTTCTTGAGAGCAGCCAGATCGGCGTCGGCCTGGCCGCGTGTCGGAATGAAGTAGCCCACCGTCTGCCCATGGCGGGTGATGGCGACCGGCGTTTCCGAGGCGATGTACTCCGCCAGTCCCGCGCGGAATTCGCGGATGCCGACCTTGGTGGCTTCCATGACCGCTGCTCCGTGATAGTCGATGAGCGCCATTGTGCATCCTTGTGTACACAACCAAAAGGGTGTTCATTCAGCCAGCGCACCGGCCGGCCAGCGCAGAGGACGGCACCCCGCACAAGTCGCGGATAGAGTCCTCCACCGGCCTTGAGGATGCAGCCCATGTCGGTGGCCGCAGCACGAATGCCCGGCGGTCGACAACGCCCTGAGCGAGTCAGGTCGAAGTTGGCGTTGAAGCCAATGCCGATCGGAACCGTGTCCCGTGCGCGCGTTACTCATGCAGGCCATAGAAATCAATACGGAGGGCCGCATCATGGAGTCCACCAGCACGATCAGTTCCCCGAGGGGATCATTGCCTTTCCATCGAAAAGAGGAATTCCGGTCGCATGACGTGATCGAGCTTGATGGCGCAGACCAGCGAACCATCGAACTCATCTGGAGCCTCCACGGCAGCGTCGATGAGAAGACAAACCTCGTGAGGGCGTGCAAGTCCGACCCTGGGGATACCCACGCGGTCTCCGCTTGCATTCGCAACATGGCATGGCTTTCCGAACGAGAGCTCTCGCCTTGTCACGACGTGACTGCTCTGTCGGAGTGCTTCCCCGCGGGCGGCGCTATTTCAGTTGACCTGCCGACCCTCTTGGGCCTGCAAAAGGATCTCGCGGACCAGGTTGAACGAGTTGTCATCGGCCTGCTCGTCAAGGCGAACGATCAAGTAAAGGCAGAAGGCACGTTTCGACCTGGCGCAATGACGATCCTCGATGCCATCGCCTCCATGCTGGTGAGCAAGGATGGTCGCTTTGATCCCAACGTGGTGGGCATCCTGATCCAGGAACTGGACCGGCCAGTGGGGAACAGGGTCGAGGACGGCCTGTCCTCCGTGTACCGGAAATACATCGCGAGCCAACTGGAGGAACTGCCGGAGCTGGCTTCGTTGGTCCACGAGGCATCCGACGTCCCACTACCCGCTCATGCGCGGCCACTGATGTTCCTCAATGGCGAAGACCTGACAGGAGCCGCCATCGCACGTGCCGATGCCGCCAGAATCGTCATGGTCTGGCGCTGCTGGAGCTGCCCCAGGCAAAGGGAGGTCCCCAGTTGCTGGCTGAGCCCCGACAAATTCTCCATTCACGAAACCGACCTGGAAGCTCTCCTCAAGCAATTGGTCCAACTGCTTCAACTGGGCTGCATCTGCTACGGGAACAACGACTACGGCGTGCCACCCACTGTGCCGATTGAAAAGGGCCCGCTACTCAGGCAAAAAGTAGCGATCGATGTCTCGAATCTCGACGACTGCATCTCCCATCCGCAGTTGAAACTCGTCCTCGATACCTCGTGCGGCCGCGATGAGCCGGAGGAAGAGCGCAAGACCTTGATCAATGCCGCAGCACAGTGGATTCCGGCCGACGGCCGCCCCGGCCATCCTCCGACCGAGCACGTCGACACGCTGGATGCCTGGATCAAGGCAATCGCCATGTGCAGGGCGGGCATAGGACCGCGGGCGCTCGAAGATGCAAGCACCCTGGAGAAGCAGTCATTGGACAAAGCCGAGCTCACAGCCGGACAGAAGGAACTTCTCCGCAGGTGGACAGACTTTTGCACAATGCAAACCCGTGCCCGGATGGCCACGTTCAGCTTGACAGCCTCGCCTCTCCTCAAGGCGTGGGAGCTCACCTACGCGAAGTCCGTCACCAAGAAATGGTGCGACCGCAGCTGGGAATGCATCAAGACCTCGCTTCTCAATGACAAGTCCTTGAGGTCCATGGTGGGCATGCCCGAGTTCCTCGAGGCACTGAAGCAGTCCTTCATGGAAAACGCCCGATATGAATACCGAGTCGATAGATCGCCTGGTCACTGACAGTAAGGCCTTTCACAGGTTGTTCATTCAAACGGCGAACGTGCGGGGCGGCATCGAAGTCACGAGCGAGCGCATCTTCGAGCAGGCGCTGTGTGCGCTGGTCAGGGAGATGGCCGCGCCTCGAAAGACGAAAGACCCTGGCGGATAGGCCCAGGGGGCTTGGCGGTGGCACGCTCCTCACTTGCGAATCCCGAAGAGATGTCTCAAATCGAAAAGGCAATCGACTGGGCCTACTACAACCCCGGAATCAGCGCCCCCCCACTCCATGGCCCAGCAACTTTGGGTCAAGACCGACACCGGTTGGTACGTGAGCACTTCTCGGGTCGCCAAGAAGAAGCTTTCGCGCGACACGCTGGAACACCTCATCGAACTGATGCGGGGCCTCATGAGCAAAGATCCCAAGGGCACCGAGGAGGCCTTGCGCGCTAACGGAGCGCTCCTGTTTAGGGCCAATGTGGGCATCAGCTTCCCATTCCTGACACCGACCAAGCTTGACCCCGGCAGGCACGGCTTCCGACTGCTGCCAAAGAACTTCACGGACGCGTGGAATGACGTTTCCCCCAGCAATCGGCATCGCAGTGGATCAAGGAGAAGCTCGAAGAACCAGGCAAGGACCTGAGAAGGAAACAGTACCCGCAGGATGAAGCACGCGAGAAGGTGAACGCCATCCTGGACAGAATGGAGCTGAAGGATCCGGCATCCGGAACCAGATCTGCGACAAGCTGTTGGACAAGGCCAGCAGCCGGCACCGTCAATGGCGAGAAGCATTTCGAGCTCGGAAGCTTGCTCGACGAGTGGCGCGGGAGTTCGAAGAAGAAGGGAGTTCGGCGGCTTTCGTCGGCGAGCGATGTCCGTGCGACCCTGCGCGCCAGCGTCATGCAGGTCATGGATCCGCTCGGAGCACTGAGCGTCGTGTATGTCGATACGAACTGGGAACTCAAGCTGCCTCACTCTGCCCGGACCTGGCCTCAATTGACTGCCTTTGGGTACGACCTGGTGAAGAATCGGGTCGAGAACTGGTGGGGCGTGCAGGCCGGCAACCCCGACGGAACCATGGGCTTCTACTACATCCTCCCCACAGGCACGTGATAAGCCTGCGGATCATGTTTCAAGTGGGCAGTGTCGTCGGCGACATGCGCTTCATGCGCCAGCGCAGCATTGGAGTGGGGTGGAGTCCTCAAGGTCGGGCGGGACGTTTTTCTTCTTCTGTTTCGCACCCACCGAGTTCGGGCGCACGTCTTGACACCGAGCCGACGTCGCTCGCATCGTCGTGATCGCACGCCCATGCGCCTTGCGGCCAGCGCAGTTCGTGGCCGGTGCGTTCGGTGAAACGCCGCAGGTCCTCAGGCGTGTCGATGTCGATGCGATAGCGCGTGTTGTCGGTGTCGAACCAGCGCACGCGCTCCGGATGCGACTCGCGCCAGCGCCGGCAGGCCGCATTCACGTCGCCGGCCAGCCATTCGTCGCGCAGGCCGCCTCGAAGATCACCGGGTTGCCCGGCTCGCCGGCCACGCGCGGCACCACCATCGCGGCATCGCCGCGCTTCTTGAAGGCGCCGATCAGCGCGGTGATGTCCTGTGCGTTGATCATCGGCTGGTCGGCCAGCGCGACGATCACCGCGTCGAGCTTGGCCGACAGCGCGGCGAGGCCGACTCGCACTGAAGAGGGCTGGCCATCGTCGGGCGATGGATTGCGCACCAGCGTCACCGGGAAGTCGCGCACCGACGTCTCGATGAGCGTCGGCATGGTGGCCGAGCACGACCACCACTTCGTCGACGCCCGGCTCCCGAGAGCGCGATCAGTTGGCGGCGGATCAAGGGCACGCCGCCGAGTTCGAGCAAGGGCTTCGGCCGCCCGCCGAGCCGGCTGCCCGAGCCGGCGGCAAGCAGCACCGCACCGACCACGAGGCGTGGATAGAGGCCGCCACCGCCCTTGAGGATGCAGCCCATCTCAGTGCCCGCAGCATGAATGCCCGCTCGCGTGGGCAGGGGCTCCGGCAGGCACTCGCTGGCCTCGGCCGCCGCCTGGGCCTTCGACGCCCTGCTCGCACGACCGCCTGCTCGCCCTGCGTCATCGACCCTCTCCTGTTCGCCACCACGGCGGCCAGCACCGAAAGCGCGATCTCCTCCGGCGTGTTCGCCGACACGGGCAAGCCTGCCGGCGCGACGATGGCCGCGACCGCCGCCGCATCGGCAGCCCGCCGCGACCAGCGCGTCCTTGAGCACCTGCGCCTTCTTCGCGCTGGCGACGAAGGACACCTGGCGCGCCTGCAGCGCCGAGCGCAAGGCGCAGCGCCTGCACATCGCGCCGGCCCTGCGTGGCGACCACCACCCAGCCCTGCGGCGAGACTTGCGGCGCGACCACGGCCGGGTCGTCGCTGCCGATCACGCGCAAGGCATCGGGAAAGGCACCGGCATCGGCCTCGTGCGCCACCAGCGTGACCGCGAAGCCCACGCGCGGCGCGAGCTGCGTCAGGCTCTGCGCCACCGGCGAAGCGCCGATCACCACCAGCTGCGCGCGCGGCAGCACCGGGTCGACGAAGAGCTCGAGCGTGCCGCCGGAATGGCAGCTCATGCCGAACTCGAGCACGTCGCCGAGGTCCTTCTCGCTGCCCCTCCTCGGCCGGCGCGATGCGGATCAGCCGCGCACGGCCCTCGGCCAGCGCCTGCCGCACCGTGCGCAGCACGGCCGGCTGCGCGCAGCCGCCGCCGACCCAGCCGTGCAATCTGCCCGTCGGCGGTGACGATGGCCTTGTCGCCGGGTGCGCCGAAGCCGGCGCCAGCGCGCGCACCACGCTGACCATCGCAAAGGGCGTTCCGCTCTGCTGCAGGCGCAAGGCGGCGGCGAAGACGGTTTCGGCGGTGTTCATGGCGAACTCCTTGCTCTTGCAATTGCACTGCGACGCGGGCCTCAGCGCAAGTGCCCGGCGACGGCGGCCAGGTCGCGCAGGCTGTTCAGGCGCAGGTAGCGTTCGACCAGCGCCGCCCTGCCCGCCGCGGCTTCGAAGCTTGCGCACGGCCTGCATGGCCAGCGAGGCCGGCGGCCGCTCGGACGGATGGAACCAGGTGATGCGCGCGCCCGCGCGCACGCACCCGCGCCAGCTCTTCGGCCAGGCGCTCGGGCTCGTCGGCATCGAAGCCATCGGACAGCACCCAGACCCGCGCGCGCCGCGAGAGCTGCGCGCGCGCATGCACGGCGTGGAAGTCGGCCACGCTGGTGGCGATGCGCGTGCCGCCGCCGAAGCCGGCGGTGACGGCGTTGATCTTCTCCTGCACCGCCTGCGAGTCGCTGCGCAGGAGCGGCGTGATCTCGGCCAGCCGGGTATGGAACACGAACACGCGCGCCTGCATCGCCGCGACGAAGGCCCGCGCGATGCGCAGGAAGAGCTGCGCATGCGTCTCCATCGAGCGGCTCACGTCGACCAGGATGAAGAGCCGCGGTCGCTCACGCCGGGGCGAGCGCCAGGCAGGATCGAGCGGCAGCCCACCGGTGCGCAGGCTCGCGCGCAGCGTGCGCCGCACGTCGAGGCGCCGGCCGTGCGAGTCGTGCTGCCAGCGGCGCGTCAGCCGCTTGCGCAGGCGCTGCGCGATCTGCTCGGCCAGGCGCTCGAGCTGCTCGAGGTCCTGCGGCAGCCACTGCGTCAATGCCCGGTCGTGCAAGGCCTCGGTGCGGCTTGCGCCACCCTGGCGCGCGCGCGAGGCTGCTGTCGTCGAGCGTGTCGGGCGCCTGCAGCGCCGCATCGGTCGCACCGCTGCGCGGCTGGCCGGCGGACATGCTCTCGTGCAGGCTCTGCACCAGTTGCTGAAGCTGCCGGCTGGGGCGCGTCTGCCCGCTCACGCGCGTGCTGCCCTTGCCGCGATGCGGGTACCAGTAGCGCTCGAACAGCTCCGGCCAGCGCCGCCAGTCGCGCGCGTCGTGGCAGGCGAGCGCGCGCCATGCCGCATCGAGCTGGGCGCAGCGCTCGACCGGCAGTCGCAAGGCGGTGCGCACCATGGCCTGCTGTTCCGCCACGCCCACCTTGAGGCCGTGGTCGCGCAGCAGCGCGGCGAAGCCGGCGATCGCCTCCAGCGGGCCGGGCCTGCGTGTTCATGGGGCCTGCGGCGCCTTCTCCGCCACGCCCACGTTGCGCCGCCCTTCGATGAGCTGGCGCACGCGCTCGTCGCCGAGCTGGAAGCGGTCTTCGCGCGTCTTCAGCAGGCAGGCCAGCGTGCCGGCAAGCGCCTGCGGATCCTCCGGCAGGGCCTTGAAGTCGAGCCGGTGCAGCGCGCGCACCCAGTCCAGCGTCTCGGCCACGCCGGGCTTCTTGACCAGGTCTTCATGCCGCAGTCGCTGCACGAAGGCGACCGCCTGCTCGACCAGGCCGCTCTCGGCCTGCGGCAGCGTGGTGCGCACGATCAGCACCTCGCGCGCCAGCGTCGGGTATTCGAGATAGTGGTACAGGCAGCGCCGCCGCAGCGCATCGGAGAGATCGCGCGTGCGGTTGCTGGTCAGCACCACTTGCGGGACGTGGCGCGCCTTGATCGTGCCGAGCTCGGGCACGGTGATCTGGTAGTCGGCCAGCACCTCGAGCAGGAAGGCCTCGAAGGCCTCGTCGGCACGGTCGATCTCGTCGATCAGCAGCACGCAGGGTGCGTCGCTGGAGATGGCTCGAAGAAGTGGACGCTCCAGCAGGTAGTCGCGCGCGAACAGGTCGGCCTCGCGCACCTTCTCGGCCTGCGTTTCATGCAGGCGGATGGCGAGCAGTTGCCTCGCGTAGTTCCACTCGTAGGCGGCCTGCGACAGGTCGAGCCCTTCGTGGCACTGAAGCCGCACCAGCTCGAGCCCCTGCGCCTTGGCCAGCCCTGCGGCCAGCGAGGTCTTGCCGACGCCCGCGTCGCCTTCGACGAGCAGGGGCCTTTGCAGTTCCGAGGCGAGCCAAAGCGTGGTCGCCAGGGCCTCGTCCGCGATGTAGCCGGCGCGCCGCAACGAATCGCGCAGGGCCTGCTCTTCCATCTCACGTTCGCTTGCCGAACAGGCTCGCGAGCCAGCTCTTGAAGGCCGCCCAGGCCAGCGCCAAGGCGTTGATCTCCTTGGCGGGCGGCGGCAGCGGGGATGGTGAACTGGGGCCGAAGCCTTCCTCCTCGTCCGGCACCCAGGCCGATCCACCGGGCGGATCGCCGGCCGCACTCGCAGGGGGCTGCGCTGAAGAGGCCACCGGCACGGCCGCGGTCGCGGCGCGGAAGTTGTCAGCGAACTGCCCCAGCATCGCATCCGACACCGGCACGATCAGGCGGTTGCCGAACTGGGCCAGCTTGCCGCTGACGCCGATCACCGCCTGCCCCGCCAGCACCGAGGTGCCGGGCGCTTCGCCGTTCTCGATCCGGGCAGTCAGGTTCATCGACGCCGACGAGCCGCTGCGATCCGCACCCTTGCCCGAGAGCTGGATCGAGAGTGCGTCAGCGTCGATGCCCAGCACCTCGATGAGGCCGTCGAAGCTCATCACCGCCGGGCCGACCTTGGCCTTGACCTTGCCCTTGTAGTGGGTGTCGTCGATCTTCTCGGTGATCTCGGCGCCCGGCATGCAGGTGGCGACCTTCAGCACGTCGGACAGCACTGCCCAGGCGCGCACGGGGTCGACCTCCACCGGATAGCGTTTTTCGATCTTGACTTCCATGATTTACGGCAGCGCCACTCCGCTTTCCTTCAGTTGCTTCCACACCCTGAATGCGGTGTGCGGCATCGTCATGTCGGTCACCCCGAGGTGCGCGAAGGCATCGACCACCGCCGAGGTGAAGGTCGGGACCGCGCCCACGTGCGGCGACTCGGCCACGCCCTTGGCGCCGATGGGATGGTGCGGCGAGGGCGTCACCGTGTGATCCGTTTCCCACTTCGGAGTTTCTACCGCAGTGGGCAGGAAATAGTCCATCAGGGTGTTGCCGAGCAGGTTGCCCTGCGCATCGAAGGGCATCTGCTGGCCCATCGCGACCGCGAAGCCCTCGGTCAGCCCGCCGTGGATCTGGCCCTTCGATGATCATCGGGTTGATGCGCGTGCCGCAGTCGTCGAGCGCATAGAAGCGCCGCACCTTGGTCTCGCCGGTGGCCCGGTCGATGTCGACCACGCACAGATAGATGCCGAACGGGTAGGTGAAGTTGGGCGGGTCGTAGTAGTGAACCGCCTCGAGCCCCGGCTCGAGGCCCGGCGGGGCCTGGTGGTGGGCCGCCCAGGCGATGTCCTTCATGGTCTTGAAGCGGGCATCGTCGCCCTTGACCTTGAAGCGATCGATCTCCCAGTCGAGGTCGCCTTCGCCGACTTCGAGCAGGTGGGCGGCGATCTTGCGCGCCTTCGCGTGGATCTTGCGCGCGGCCATCGCGACCGCCGCGCCGCCGACAGGCGTGGAGCGCGAGCCATAGGTGCCCAGGCCGTAGGGCGCGGTGCTGGTATCGCCCTCCTCCACCTGGATCACGTCCGATGGCAGGCCCAGTTCGGTCGCGATGATCTGCGCGTAGGTGGTCTGGTGGCCCTGCCCCTGCGAGATCGTGCCCATGCGGGCGATCGCGCTGCCGGTGGGATGCACGCGGATCTCGCAGCTGTCGAACATGCCGATGCCGAGGATGTCGCACATCTTGCTCGGTCCCGCGCCCACCACCTCGGTGAAGCTCACCAGGCCGATGCCCATCAGCGTGGGGCAGTTCGGGTCGGCGCGCTTGGCGGCCTGCTCGGCGCGCAGGCCCTTGTAGTCGCAGGCGTCGAGCACCTTCTGCAAGGCGGTGTGATAGTCGCCCGAGTCGTATTCGAAGCCGAACGGGCTCTTGTAGGGGAACTGCTCCTTGCGGATGAAGTTCTTCGCGCGGATCTCGGCCTTGTCCATGCCCAGCTTCTGCGCCAGCATGTCCACCAGCCGCTCGATCAGGTACACCGCCTCGGTGACGCGGAACGAGCATCGATACGCCACGCCGCCGCCCGCCTTGTTGGTGTACACGCCCTTCACCTGGCAATACGCCGCGCCGATGTCGTAGGCACCCGAGCAGATGTGGAACAGCCCCGCGGGGAACTTGGTCGGGTCGGCGCAGGCATCGAAGGCGCCGTGGTCGGCGATCACGTTGGCGCGCATCGCGAGGATGCGGCCGTCCTGCGTGGCGGCGAGCTCGCCGTCCATGTGATAGTCCCGCGCGAAGGCGGTGGTCGAGATGTTCTCGATGCGGTCTTCGATCCACTTGACCGGGCGGCCGAGCACGATGCTCGCGACGATCGCGCACACATAGCCGGGGTAGACGCCCACCTTGTTGCCGAAGCCGCCGCCGATGTCGGGGCTGACGATGCGCACCTTCGACTCCGGGATGCCCGACAGCAGCGACACCACCGTGCGCACCACGTGGGGCGCCTGCGAGGTCAGCCAGGTGGTGAGCTCGCCGCGGATCGGGTCGAAGCTCGCCACGCAGCCGCAGGTCTCGAGCGGGCACGGGTGCACGCGCGGATAGACGATGCGCCCGCCCACCGTCACCGGCGCGTTCGCGAAGGCCGCATCGGCGGCGGCCTTGTCGCCGGCCTCCCAGGTGAAGATGTGGTTGTGGTGCTCGCGCGTGCCGTGCGCGCCGACGGTCTTGCCGGCGAGGTCCTCGCGCAGCACCGGCGCGCCGGCTTCGAGCGCGGCGTAGGGGTCGACCACCGCGGGCAGCTCCTCGTACTCGACCTGCACCGCCTCGACGCCATCGGCCGCGATGTAGCGGTCTTCCGCGACGACCACGGCGACCTCCTGCATCTGGAAGTGCACCTTCTCGTCGGCCAGCACCGCGGCCACGTCGCCGGCGAGCGTGGGCATCCAGTGCAGCTTCAGGGGCTTCAGGTCATCGGCGGTGAGCACCGCCAGCACGCCGGGGATCGCGAGCGCGGCGCTCTTGTCGATCTTCTTGATGCGCGCATGGGCCAGCGGCGAGCGCACGATGTCCATGAACACCATGCCGGGCAGCTTGATGTCGTCGACGTAGTTGCCCTTGCCCTGGATGAAGCGGGCGTCTTCCTTGCGCAGGCGGGAGTCGCCGATGCCGGCGAGGGCGGATTGCCGTTCGGGGGCGTTCATGCGGCCTCCTTCTGTGCGGCAGTCTTCGCCTCGCGCAGCTTGGCGGCGGCGTGAAGCACCGCCTTCACGATGTTCTGATAGCCCGTGCAGCGGCACAGGTTGCCGCTCATGCCGGCACGCACTTCCTCCTCCGTGGGATCCGGGTTCTCCTGCAGGAATCGATAGGCACGCACCAGCATGCCGGGCGTGCAGAAGCCGCACTGCAGGCCGTGCTCCTTGTAGAAGGCTTCCTGCACCGCATGCAGCGCCGCGCCCTGGGCCAGGCCCTCGACGGTGAGCACCTGCGAGCCATCGCACTGCACCGCGAGCACGGTGCAGCCCTTGACCGAGCGGCCATCGAGGTCGACGGTGCAGGCGCCGCAGTGGCTGGTCTCGCAGCCGATGTGCGAGCCGGTGAGGCTGCATTCCTCGCGCAGGAAGTGCACGAGCAGCAGGCGCGGCTCGACGGCCTTCTCGATCGCGCGGCCGTTCACCGTGACGGTGACGAGTTTCTTGGCCATGGCTTGTGTCTCCCGCTGTGTTCAACCGCAGCGCGCAACGGCCCGCGCGATGGCGCGGCGCACCATCTGCCCGCACATCGCGGTCTTGTATTCGCGGTCGCCGCGCAGGTCCTCTGCCGGATCGCAGATGGCCATCGCCTTGGCTGCGGCATCGGCGATGCTCGCGTCATCGACCGCCTTGCCGAGCAGCGCGTTCTCGGCGTCGAGCGCGCGCAGCGCGGTGGGCGCCAGGTTGGTCAGCGCGATGCGCGCATGGCTGACCACGCCGCCGTCCATGCGCAGCACCACGGCCGCCGCGGCGGTGGCCCAGTCGCCGGTCTTGCGCTTGAGCTTCTCGTAGGCGCAGCCGGTCTTGGGCGCGAACGCGGGCACGCGGATCTCGACGAGGATCTCGTCTTCGGCCAGGTCGGTCGCGAAGGTGCCGATGAAGAAGCTTTCCGCCGCGAGCTCGCGCCGGCCCTTCGGCCCTTCGATCACGAAGCGCGCATCGAGCGCGATCGCGATGGCCGGGTGGTCGTTGGCCGGGTCGCCATGCGCGATGTCGCCGCCGATGGTGCCGCGATTGCGCACCTGCGGGTCGGAGATCACCCTGGCCACCTCGGGCAGCAGAGGCACCCTGGCCTGCAGGATGGGGGAGGCGATCAGGTCGTTTTCCACCGTCATCGCGCCGATCACGATGGTGTCGCCCTCTTCGCGGATGCCGCGCAGCGCGTCGATGCGGTTGAGGTCGATCAGGTGCGCCGGTTGGGCGAAGCGCAGCTTCATCATCGGCAAGAGGCTGTGGCCTCCGGCCAGGAGCTTGGCCTCGCTGCCGAGTTCGCCGAGCAGCTTGATGGCGTCGGGCACGGAGCGCGGCGCGTGGTAGTCGAATCCGGGTGGGATCATTTGCCTTGCCTCCTCGCGGCCGCGATGTTCCGTCGGACGTTATGAGTCACACCGTCCCGCCGGGGCCGGGCTGCACGAAGGCCGGCGTCGACCGCACGAATTGCGTCCGGGCCCGCACCAATTGCAGCCCCTTTTTACGCGCAAAACAACCGGCCCGCCGCCTCCCGGGCAGCAATCAATGGAACCAAAGTGCCGTCCTGGTTACTTGCATCCACGGTGTCAGCTCATCGAACTTCGATTGCACAACAAGGGACGTAAATGGAATTCAATGTCAGCAACAACAAACGCGGGGAATTGCTTCCTGAGCCGGTCGCTCCGGAACACCCCAAAGAAAAGGATGGGGGGAAGCAGACCATCACCGTGAAGGTGGGCGACAAGGAACTCGAAATGAGGGTGCGCAAGCCAATGGATCGGCCCGGCCTTGGCACTCGGGTCCTTGCCAGCCTGTCGACGCTGCCCTTGGGGATCGGGGAGTTCCTCTGGCAGAGGCATGGCGAGGTGCGCCAGTCGCGCCACTCCGTCGCGAAGTACAAGATCGAGAAACAACTGTTCCTGAGGGCTCTGCAGCGCAACCTGAATGCCGAACGTGGCGAGGGCTTGACGCCCATTGACATCCGTAAAGCCGCGATCGACGGCCAGGGGCATGTCCCGCTGAGCGTGCGAAAGGCAGCAAGAGTCTTCAACGCATCAGAGTCCGAGATCACGCTCTTCCTGCAGGGCTATCCCCGCCGCGGTGTTCCATCCGGCTTCTTCGAGACCGTCATCAGGGCGCATTGCCGCGAGATGCGCGAATACACGTCCGGCCGCCTGGGCATGGAGCACATGGAGCAAGCCGCAAAACGGGCGTGCGATCTCTACAAGAAACTATGTGGGTCCTTTGGCTCCCCGCAGGTCACATACCTGCGCGAACAGGTGCTCAACGATATCTTGATCACCGCCTACGATGCGGCGCGCGCCGCCATGGAGGATGAGGGCGGGGTGGAGAAGTTGGTCGAATCAATGCTGAAAGAGCATCTCGAAAGCGAGTCGATGATCGACCAAAGGAAACGCCTCAATGAAGCCCAGTGCGCCCAGCTCAGCAACATAGCCAAGGGGCAACGCATCGACTCGGTGCAGGTCGAGCAATACGAGAACATCGCGGTCGCCATGCAGTACGCCATGGTTGCGCTGCAGACCAGAGGTTGATGAGAGCTTCGGGGGCTTCGGGCCGGAGTGGAATCCCGACGAAGTCCGCGTAGCCTTCCATACCGGCGTCGGCGCGATGCTCACCCATGGCGACCAACACTGGCCCGTCACCGGCCTTGGCCGCGAGGACAAGCAAAGGAAAGTGCTGGACCAGTGTGCCGATCTGGCAGCCAAGGCGTTTTCGGCGGAAGAGGCGAGACGCCTGATCGGTGCCCTGGCCAACGAAGTCGACAGCGCGCGCAAGCTGTTCCAATCCGGTCCGGACGGCTTCGACTTCACCCGCCGGTGGGTGTCCAGCGTGATCATGGCCCTCGCCAAGCGGTGCGACCCTCCACTTCCGCAGGGGCCGGTCGCCACCCTGTGTGCCGCGCTCTTCGGCGACGAGGCCGAAATCAAGGCATGACGGACTCGTCACCCAACGAGCCGGTGCTGAGTCGGCAGTGCGGCTACCGCTCTCGCACCGCCTCCGCGATGCCCAAGCGCTCCAGCAGCTTCGGCACGCTGGTGCGCGCCACCGGCAGGTGCGCCTCCTCGTGGCGCAGCTTGAGCGAGACCTTGCCGTCGTCGCGCACGATCTGTTCCGCGAAGTCGAGGTTGGCCAGGTAGCTGCGATGGATGCGCAGGAAGGACTGGCTGTCCAGCCGGGCCTCGAGGTCGCCGATGGTGAGGTTGCAGAAGCTCGAGCCCTGCGCCGTGCGCACCCAGGTGTAGTGGCCCTCGGCGCGCACGTAGCACACGCTGGCGGCATCGACCAGCACGATGCGGTTGGCCGCCACGGTGGGAATCTTTTGCAGCTGGCGCTTGCCATCCTTGGCATCGGGCCGATGCGCGGCGGGCTCGTCGTGGCTGACGGCATCGGTGATGTCGTAGAACACCAGCGTGTAGCCGGTGGTCTGGTCGTGCAGGTTGGAGAGCTTGCTCACCTTGATCAGCAGCACCCGCTCGGGGATGTTGATGATCATCGTCATCGGCGGCGGGTTGCTGACCGGGCACTCGGCCTGGTCGAGCAGGAACTTCACCTTCGGCTGCGAGCGCTCGGGGTGGAAGGACAGCACCACCTTGTCGAAGGGCTGCTTGTCCTCCACCGGCAGCACGCGGCGGGCGAAGCTGTTCATCGCCACCACCTTTAGCTCCTTGTCGAGCTGCACCACGCCGACGTCGGAGCGTTCGAGCAGGTAGAGGGGGCTGGCGAGGTTCATGCCGGCAATTGAAGCACCGCACAGCGCGCTTGCATGCAGGGAAAGTGCCGAGCCGGCCAGGCTCGTTCGGCCTCTTCACATACGCGCAAAAGTGCCGCGCCGGCAGCCGCAGAGGTCGCGGCCGATGGAACCAGTTCGCCGCGTTGGTTACAGGACATGACTGCGCCGGCGATGCCAGTCCGGTGAACTTCGGCAGTCAGCACAGCATGGATCTTCAATGCAGTCGACTCAGGACGTATTTTTCGCACTCTGTCTCGCGGTCGCAAGAGGACCGAGGGCTATACGGAAGCCGGGAGCAGATCGTACGGTGACGATAGAACCGGCAAAAAGCTCGAGCTGGAGGTGATCGATCCGATCGAGAGGCCGCCGCGCATCGATCCATCCCGGGACATGGTGGCGAGCGTCGCAAGTGCTGGGAAGCTTCCTGCGCGATCGGGATGTCGATGTGAGCCGGGCATGCGAAGCCCGTCTCGAGAAGTGGAAGACGTTCAAGGTCACCGAGGTCCAGTTGAAGATCCTTGCCGGCTCTACAGCAGGTGCTGGAGACCGAAGTTCAAGCCGGACACTGTCGGCCACCAAGGCTTTGCGCGATGCAGAGTATCGACATCAATGCGGCGCACATTCGCCTGGGACGAGCGCACGTGTTCGATCGGCGATTGACTACGGCGCGCGCGGAGGAGGAGCTGCCTTGAAGAGAGCCGACAAGGAGGCGAGGATCACCAGCTTCGTCGAAGGCAGCGTGGACAGGATGGGGTCCCATTCAGTGGCATGCACCGGGTGCGGGCGCGCAGCGCTAACTCAGAGCTCGTACTCAGGGGGCTGTACCACAGGCTACCTGGTAGATTGGACGCGAGGTCCAGCAATGAAGCAGGTGCACGAGGCCAAGGTGTGGCGTTGGATTCCACGAGGAGCTTTGCAGTCTCGGCATGAATGAGGAAAGGCTCAATGACCTCCTGGGGGCGCTGGCGTCCATGTATGGGCTCGAGCCCGAAAAGCTGCCCGTCTTCGCTCGCGTTACGACCCGGCTAGACGCCTTGCTCAAGGCCCAGGACCTGCCCAAGCCGGTGCTCCACGACATCTTCGACACTATCTATGACGGGGTATCCGTGCGCATCAAGACGATGCCAGGCGAGCACGATTGGGCTGCACCCGCAGGCGAGCTGGAAGCTCAGCTTGCAACCATGGTCAAGGAGCACCAGGCTGCCCAGTCGATGCTCGGCCAAATCCCAGGGCTCGGCGACGACCAGAAAGAGCATCCCCAAGAGAGCGGCAGATAGGAGCGAATCGATCCGTTGGGTGGAGCAATGCAAGACGCCGCGAGAGAAATGGGCGATGTCCACAAGCTCGCCTGGGACGCCGGGATCGACAGAGCCGTCAGGCTGGCGCTTGACAAGGCGGCGAGGCATTCTCATAAGCCCTGGGCTGTAGGCGCGGGGAGCCCAGCTTGAGCTGGCACGTCACTGGCATTGCACAGTGATGAAGAGCAGCTGGTCGAGCGTTGGAGATCGTCGCGTGGCAGCACGGCCTCGTATGCACGGGAACGGAGCCGCCTGCGCAGATGCCTGACGGCGGAGAAGCCGGCGGCGCGCGCAGGCTGCTCGAGTCGGTGCCCATAGGCCTGCGCGCCGGGCAGTGGCTGCCACGCATCATCCTTGCCCTGGCCCAGGCGGAGCGAACCCGTGTTTTCGAAGCAGCAGGCCGAGGAGTTATGCGCGACGCTCCTCGATGACGACCTTTGCATGACCTTCCCAGGACTTCCTGGAGCGCACTGGCCTTGCCCGGCCTGAGGCGCTGGATCTCTACAAGGAACTCAGGCGCGCTCCCGGCATGGACGCCGACAAGCTCGACGAGAACCTGGAGGAACTCGCGGACAGTTGGGATGACGATGACGATGACGAGGTCAACGCGATCGACGAAGCCCGCAAGGCCGTTATCGACAACCAGATCTCGGCCATGCTCGACATGCAAGACAAGAAGCCAGTTATGAGCAAGCTGGCCGGCAACACCGTGCAGACAAGGACCTGAAGAACATCTCGAAGGCTGTTAAATGAAGTGGTTGGGCATAAGCGAGGATGTGCCCGGCGAGGACCGAGCCGAAGAGTTTCTGATCGAGTTCATGCCGAGGCTCGAGGACAGGATAGGCGCCGCCATCGCCGAGCACTCGCGGCCTCAGTCGGCTGCGGTGATCAGGGCTCCAACGACGAACGACCCAGAAAGGGTAAAGAAATGGACCGCCTCTCCACTAGCTTTTACAGCCAACCCATCTCAGAGAACGACCGGTCAAAGAGGTTACTTCACTTATGAAAAAGTAGGCCCGAAAACCAGAAAAAGCTCATTCTGGAGAAGCCGCTGGGTCGGCCGGGCTTGTTGACCAAGTTCCTGGCCAGCATCCATCCCGCGTCCGATCTGGGACATCGCTTGGTGAAGCATGCACACCAATATGTCGAGAAGTACAAAGAGCAACAAGAGCGCATTGCGGCTTACAACCCGGAGGTCCAGCTCCCGTCTCACGCAAAACCTCAAGTCGAGCGTATTTTTTACCGCCACCCATGAAGGCTTGTGGCGTGCCGGCATGAGCCATGATCCCAACAAGAAGAACATCCCGCTGACATTGCGCAAGGTCGAAAAGGCACACAAGGAAGCAGAGCGCGCCCTGAAGCAGCTCAAGTGCCAGAACGAAAGCAAGACAAGCAGCTACCTTCAAGGCGAGTTCCACAGCCAAAAAAACGGCCGTCCCTTCGCGACGATGCCCAAGGGCTCGCAGCGCTTCCTGGAGCGGATCTTCCGAGAGCTCTGCGACAAGAAGCACGACTACTCGTTCGTCTTCATCAGGTCCTCCCTCACCACACAGGAGCGTGTCGAACGGGAGGTGCTGAAGCATTACGAGCAGCTGAAGGCAAAGGTCGGCCCGGGCAACGAGGAGACGCTCAGCAAAACCCTCGGGGAGCTGGCACTCAACAACGACCCGGACGCCGACTTGATGAAGCTGGCCTTGGACACGGTCGCATCCGACGCGGCATTGGAGCGAGCCTCCTGACCATCTTGCCCCGGCCTGCCCGATGGAACCAGATCGCCGTGCGGGTTACAGAGGCCTGTCTACGGCGCCGTGGGGCGCCGAGCAGCAGCAGGACACCAATATGGACAAACGAGCACTGGCCGATCAACTCCTGGCCGAACTGGGAGACACCCTCACCCTTCGCGAGCTCAAGCTGGACGAAGCCACCAACAGCTGCATCCTCCTCTTCGAGGACAACCTGGTGCTCAACATCGAGTTCGACGATGCCAGCGGCCGCCTGCTGTTCTCGTCCTACCTCGGCGAGCTGCCCGAGGAAAACGCCGAGCCGCTGCTGCGCGAGCTGATGACGGCCAACCTCTACTGGCACCGCACCGCAGGCGCCACGCTGGGGCTGGAGGAAGACACCGGCGGCGTGATCCTGAGCCAGACACACGAAGTTGGCGAACTGGACCGCCCAGGGTTCGAGAAGGTGGTGGAGACCTTCGTCAACCAGGCCGAGAAGTGGAGCGGACGCATTGCCAGCCGGGTCGCCACCTCGGACCGCTCGGCCGCGCCCGAGGCGCAGCCGAGCGATCCCAACCCGATGATCTTCGGCTGAAGGCAAGCTCCGCTTCAGCCCCGCGCTTCCGCCGGCGCGCAGGACCGCCACAAGACTGATGCGACAAGCCATCGGCGCTGGCTCGGCATGCCACCACGGCTGGCATGCGACAAAGTACCGAGCCAACGGGGAATACATGGAACCGGATTGAAGCCGCGTGTTACTTGGTTCGATGCGCTGGCGCGCAGTGCCAGCCTGATCACTTGCGGCCAAGGTGCCTCTGGAGGATGCGTAGGAAGACTCGGCCCCGCCCAATCCACGGAAGCGTTGAAGCATGGACACCACCCAAACGAATATCCCCCGGACATTCAGTAGCCTTCTCAGCAAAAAGCACGACGACAACGCTGAATTCGTCATCACCAAGCACAAGGGGCAAGCCACCCTGGAGCTTCGCGAACCGAAGCACGGTCGCCCTTTCTCAGCGCCTTCCGGGCTTGCCTCTTGCGTGTGCCCGTGCTGCGTCGTGCCCTGGGGAACAACAAGGAGATCATGGCCGGCCTCCGCCAGGAGCTGTCGACCTGCGTCGCGACGGGGCGCCCCGCCAGCCTGGGGCCAGGCCCGATTGGACGAGAAGAGCAAGTACACCCCCTTGACGAAGAGAGAGGCCAGGTTGGCCATCGAGGACGAGCAGGCTGAGAACGAGCGGGCCAACGCCGAGACGATCCTGGGCACCCCCTCGCATGCGCCCCCGACGCCGCCGCCGCTCTCTCTGGCGCCGAGCGTTTCCTCCGCCAAGCCTTCGTGGACCTGTGCATGAAGATGCCCGAATACCGCTCCGGCAAGCTCGAGGACCGGCACTTGGAGAGCGCCAAAAAGCAGGCATTGCAGCGCTATAAGGACCTCCTGAAGCCCCCGGGATGACCGAAGAAAAGCTGGACGGGATCCTGCAGCAAGTGATGTCCAGCGAGGGGGACGCCACCAAGCGACTGGCGCTCGCTCACGAGGCCGTGATCGACGCCATGGAAGTGCTGTCGAAGAACGCGAAGGACATTCTCAAGCCCATCGCCAAGGAGGAGTCGGTCACGTTTGCACTCGAGATCTACGAAGAACTTCTGACCGCTCCCGGCATGACCGAGGAGAAGCTCGCAAGGCTCCTGGCGCTCGTGGCGGAGTCCGGGGGCAGTGCCTTGGACAAGATCAAGAGGGCTCAGGAGCACTTGGCTGTCGAGATGATGATCGAGGCATCCCCCCTCAAGGACGACCAGAAGGAGCTGCTCATCGAGATCGGCAAGGAGCGTTGCCTCGACCGCCTGCAGGTTGAGCAGTACGAGGCCGTCGCGCGCACCATGATCGACGCGATGCTCGGCCCCACCCCGAAGGCGTTCGACACGGTCGAACAGGCTTTCTGGAAGTGCTCCGCCACGTTGACGGAGCGACGGGAATGCCACCCCGGGGCTCCGCTTTTATGCCGAGTGCGCCGCCTTGGCAGCCAGGGACTTGGATCCCCCTTACGCGGAGTTCTTGATCACCGCTTTGCCAAAGATCCGAATGCGATGCAGATGGCGCGCGAACTTGATGAAGACGGGCGCGACAGACTGCGAGTGCTGATAGCAGCTTTCGCCGAGCGCGGTGGAAGCACAAAGGAAGCCGCCGCCACGCAGGCGCGAGGGCATCGTGTGAGAACTCACGACGTGAGTCAGGCAGACCCGAAACAGGACACCTCATGGACAAACGAGCACGCGCCCGGCACCTCCTCGCCGAGCTGGGAGACACGCTCAACATCGAGCGACTCACCCTGGAGGAATCCGACACGACCTGCGTCCTCTTCTTCGAGGGCGACGTCGTCCTCAACATCGAGTTCGATGACGACAGCGGCTGCCTGGTGTTGTCGAGCTACCTGGGCGAGCTGCCCGAGCAGAACGACGAGCCGCTGCTGCGCGAGCTGCTCGCGGCCAACTTCCACAAGCACCGCACCCAAGGCGCCACGCTGGGCCTGGAGGAAGCCACTGGCGGCGTGATCCTGTGCCATGCGCAGGACGTCGGCGAAGTGGACCGCCTGGGATTCGAGGCCTTGATAGAGACCTTCGTGGAACAGGCCGAGAAGTGGAGCCGGCACATTGCCGAAGGCGGGAGGCGAGGGCGAGGGTACGGACACGGCGCCGTCCGCGGCCGCACCGGGCGGAAATGCCAGCCCGGTCATCTTCGGTTGATACGCAGGGGTAACGCATGGACAAGCGTGCACGGGCCCAGCAACTGCTGGCCGAACTGGGCAAGACACTCAAGATCGAGTCGCTGATGCTGGACGACGCCACCGACAGCACGGCTCTCCTCTTCGACGGCAAGCTGCTGCTGAACATCGAGTACGAGAAAGACACCGGGCGGCTGGTGCTGTCTTCCCCCCTCGGCGAGCTGCCCCAAGAGAACCCCAAGCCGCTGCTGCGCGAGCTGCTCGTGGCCGACCTCTACTGGCACCGCACCCAGGGCGCCACGCTGGGCGTGGATGAACACAGCGGCAACGTGATGCTCACTCAAGCGCAGAGCGTGGTCGAGATGGACCGCCAGGGCTTCGAGACGCTGGTGGAAACCTTTCTCAACCAGGCCGACAGGTGGAGCTGGCGCATTGCTGCAAAGCCCTCCGGCACGGACGGCGCGGCCGTCTCGACCACGCTGGGCGACAGGGGCGACCCGATGATCTTCGGCTGATGACATGGAGTTTGAAAAATGACGTTCACGTTCAAGGTCTTGTCGAGTTATTTTGGTGGGGCGTCCTCCAAGTCGCGGGTCGCAGGCAGCGGAGAGAACCCGCCGAAGGACGAGTTGGAGCTGGAACAAGCCGTCGCGCCCGCCGGGGCGTCTGGCGAAGTTCGTGGCGGCCTTAAGGAGCTTTTTCTTCGGGAAGGAAACGCGCAATCTCAACGCCGTCAGCAAGACCATCCTTGTCGGCGTCAACCCAAGCCTGAAGACCAACAATGACCAGCACCACCACGGCATCGACCCGAAGATCGCACCCAAGCCCCTGACAGGGCGTACGGCTCAAGAGTTGGAAAGGCCTGGAAAGGCGGACACGCCGCCAGCCCTTCCCGCCGAGGCCCACTCCACCGCCCCCGCCTCGGGGTCCCATCCGGAAGCGACTGACGAATCAGGCTTGCAAATCGATCGCGAGAAGGTGATTGCCGACTTCCTCAACGGCCGCCCCGACGTTGTCGAGAACGAGGCGGTGGCGACCTTCATCAAGCGCATCACCCGGGACCTGTGCAACAGGCCCGAATTCGACAGCTCGCAGGTCTCTCACATCGAGGGCGCCGCGAGGGAGGCCCTGGATTTCTACGTGGATCTGAAAGCATCCAGCCGCATGAATCCCGGCGACTTCAAGCAATTGGTCGTCAAGGAACTCGGGTACCCCGACTATGAGGACCACCACGTGATGGACGTAGCGGGCCGGAACGTGATCGAACACCACCTCAGAAGCGTGCTCCGTTGCGACGACGACGAGTCCCTGCTGAGCCGCGATCGGCACCCGGATTTGAATGACCAGGAGCTCAAGGCGATCGCCGCTCGCGTGGCCAAGAACTTCTCCGAAGATTGGAGCGGGGCAAAGGAATCCAAGCCAGTCAAGATCAGCGCGTACTTGCGGACAATAAAGAAGGAGCAATTGCCCCGCGCGATCGAGGCTGAACCCGCTGAAACGATCGCCCAGCACCTCACGAGCTTGCTCCACGACCCCGCGTCGCCGCTGATGCTCCACAAGGGCTTGGACGAGGAGGAGCGCCCGGAGATTGCGGCTCGCGTGGCCACGGACTTGGCCAATCATTGGATAGTGTGGGCAAGGCATCTCGGTTGCGACGAGCCGCTCAGGATCAGCGACTACTACGAGAAACTACAGGACGGGGGTCTGTCTCGAGCGGTCGACATCGCAGTCGATCAACACAATCGAGCCGCGATAGAGGCCAACATGAAGCAATACCTGGAAGCCAAGCAATCGCGCGAATAGACGCACCTCGGATGCGCTCGGCCCACGGGCACCACCTGGCCCCGACACCTCCATCGGCACGACGCTCACGCCGAGCCCCGCCGCGGGAAGTTGGTCGAGCAGTCCATGAGTGAAAGTGCCGCACCGCGCGCCGCTTGAGCGTTGTCAGATGGAACCAGCGCACCGCGCGGGTTACAGACGCTTCTCTACGGCGCCGTGGGGCGCCGAGCAGCAGCAGGACGCCAACATGGACAAACGAGCACTGGCCGGTCAACTCCTGGTCGAACTGGGAGACACCCTCACCCTCAGCGAGCTGAAGCTCGACGAAGCCACCCAAAGCTGCATCCTCCTCTTCGAGGGAGACCTGGTGCTCAACATCGAGTTCGACGATGCCAGCGGCCGCCTGCTGTTCTCGTCCTACCTCGGCGAGCTGCCCGAGGAAAACGCCGAGCCGCTGCTGCGCGAGCTGATGGCGGCCAATCTGTACTGGCACCGCACTGGAGGCGCCACGCTGGGGCTGGAGGAAGACACCGGCGGCGTGATCCTGAGCCAGGCGCACGAAGTTGGCGAGCTGGATCGCCCAGGGTTCGAGAAGGTGGTGGAGACCTTCGTCAACCAGGCCGAGAAGTGGAGCGCGCGCATTGCCAGCCAAGAGCCCGTGGCCGCGGCCACGCGGCACCGGCCGCACAAACCGTCAATGCCAGCCCGATGATCTTCGGCTGATGTACAGGGAGATGGAGAAATGCAAGTCAACCAGAAGTCGATCTACAGCTTCGTAAGGAACGAGGCACCGCAGCTCGAAGGGAAGCAGGACAAGTACATCACCACGGATGACACCGGCGGCTGGCAGGTACAGCAAAAGCCACTGAACCCGCCGAGCGGTTGGACCCGGTTCAAGGCCTGGCTGTCGTCGAAGGTGGGTATCCCCGCCGATATGAGCGAGGCGCAGCGGCGTGTCGCGGCCCACGCCCTGAAGTTGAACCGGCCAAAGGAAGATCTCTGGCTGGGGCTGAACTGGAGACATGGCACAGGCCCCACGAGCCAAGTCTTCCGGGCAACCAATATCGACCGCGGCGCACATGACACCCCCTTGACTCTGCGCCAGGCCGCGAACGCGATGAACCATCTGGGGGTCCAGCGGGGCAATTTTGCGTGGATCAGCGAGAAGAAGATCGACGCCTTCCTCCGCGGCGACCCTGATAAGCATCAGCCCGGGGCATTCAGCGACATGCCGAAGGCGGTACAACCCTTCCTCAACAAGGTGACCAAGGTCTTTTGCCGAGAGACGTACAGATACGACACCGGACCGCTCGACAAAGAAGAGTTGAACAAAGCCAAGACGCAGGTGCGGCAACTCTACGAGGAGCTTCTGGGCGCCCGCGGCATGACCGAGGGGAAGCTCCACGAGATCCTGGCGAAGCTGGAGAGCCGCACGAGGGTGGGGAGCCCCATGAGGGTGGGCTTCAACGAGCTGCCCCGCCTCGCTCGCGAAGCCGTGGTCGAAAGTCGCCTGCGCGACTGGCTGAACATGGGCGACCCCAACTCCATGCTGATGACCTTGGGCGAAGGCGTGCCCGATGCCGTGCTGAAGAGCATCAGAGGTGGCCTCATCGAGACCTTGTGCGCCGATACGAAGGAGACATTCAAGATGATCGGCAGTGATGAACATGCCGGCCGCATCGTCGACAACCTCGAGCCCCAGTTGCAACGCAAGCTCTCGGATGCCATTGCCCAGCACAAAGAGGCGATGGCCCTGATCGCGCAGTCTCCGCTCACCCCGGCCCGGAAAGCCTTGGTCACCGATATCAGCAAGGAACGTCGGATGGACCCGGTGCAAGTAGAGCACTACCAGACCATCGCGACCTCCATGCACGGCGCGCTGGCCACTCTCGAGAATGCGCTGCAGCAAGACGACTCGATCTTGGACCCGCTCGCGACGGCGCCCGAGGTGCTCCGCAAAACCATGGATGCCTTTCATGAGCGGTTTCGACGCGATGCGAGCCAATGCCAGCAGGCTGTGGGACATGGCCTGGTTCAACGGCGGGGACGTCCAAGACGACATCCTTGACGAGTGCGCCAAGTTGACGATCAAGGGAATCGAGCCGGAGGCAGCCGGCTCCATGCTCAAGGTGTTGACAAGTGACAAGGCGTGCGCCTTCTTCCAGTCTGCTTTTGAGCTTGAAGAGAAGACTCCGGATGAAAGACTCGTCATCGGTGAGATAAGTGAATTGGTCGGTACCCTGGTGAATCAACTTGCCCTCCATGTCGGAAAGTCGGTGGACGACGCACGAAAAGACGCCCAGAGCGTCACCATGCAGTGAAGCTTGCTTTCTACGGCTAGGGTGGTCGCACACGGCCACGAACAGGTGCTGCGTCTGAGGTCGATGTCGCGCAGCGGGGCAATCATGGATCAGGCCAGGGTTTCCGAACAGGAAGCCCTGGCCGTCCGAAATACCTTGTTGCCCTGCCCGCCGAAAAGCCTAGAGTTGTCACGCTGACTGACCACCCTGGAGGTGCTGCCATGGCCGACCTGTTCGACAACCCGATGGGCCTGATGGGCTTCGAATTCGTCGAATTCGCCTCCCCCACGCCCGGCACGCTGGAGCCGGTGTTCGAGAAGCTCGGCTTCACGCTGGTGGCGCGCCACCGCTCGAAGGACGTGCTGCTGTACCGCCAGGGCGAGATCAACTTCATCCTCAACAAGGAGCCCAAGAGCGCCGCAGCCTACTTCGCCGCCGAGCACGGGCCCTCGGCCTGCGGGCTGGCGTTTCGGGTGAAGGATTCGCACAAGGCCTACGCAATGGCGCTGGAGCTCGGCGCCCAGCCGGTGGAGATGCCCACCGGGCCGATGGAGCTGCGGCTGCCCGCGATCAAGGGCATCGGCGGCGCGCCGCTCTACCTGATCGACCGCTTCGAGGAGGGCAAGTCGATCTATGACATCGACTTCGAGTTCATCGAAGGCGTCGACCGCCGTCCGGTCGGCCACGGCCTGAAGATCGTCGACCACCTCACCCACAACGTCTATCGCGGGCGCATGGCGTATTGGGCCGATTTCTACGAGAAGCTCTTCAACTTCCGCGAGATCCGCTACTTCGACATCAAGGGCGAATACACCGGCCTCACCTCCAAGGCGATGACCGCGCCCGACGGCAAGATCCGCATCCCGCTCAACGAGGAGTCGTCCAAGGGCGCCGGGCAGATCGAGGAGTTCCTGATGCAGTTCAACGGCGAAGGCATCCAGCACATCGCCTTGCTCGCCGACGACCTGATCGCCACGATCGACAGCCTCGCATTGGCAGGCGTGCCGCTGATGACCGCCCCCAACGAGGTGTACTACGAGATGCTGGAAGAGCGCCTGCCCGGCCACGGCCAGCCGATCGCCGAGCTGCAGACGCGCGGCATCCTGGTCGACGGCAGCACGCAGGGCGGCAAGCCGCGCCTGCTGCTGCAGATCTTCTCGCAGACGATGCTGGGGCCGGTGTTCTTCGAGTTCATCCAGCGCAAGGGCGACGACGGCTTCGGCGAGGGCAACTTCAAGGCGCTGTTCGAATCGATCGAGCGCGACCAGGTCCGGCGCGGGGTGCTGGGCACGGCGTAGCGAACGGGGCCCGCATCATTCGGGTTCGATTCCCGCCGCCTTGATCACGCGACCCCATTTCTTCGACTCCTCGACCTGGAACTGGGCCAAGGTCTGCGGCGAGGTGGGAAACGGCTCGCCGCCGCTCGTCTCGAAGAACGTCTTGACAGCAGGCGTCTTGAGCCCTTCGGCCAGCAGCTCGTTGAGCCGCTGCACCACCGGCGCCGGCGTGCTCGCGGGCACGTAGGCCGCGAACCAGTAGCCCATGTCGTAGCCCTTCACGCCGGCTTCGTCGATGGTGGGCACCTCGGGCAGCATCGCCAGGCGCTTCGAGGTGGAGACGCCCAGCGCGCGAAGCTTGCCGCCCTTGATCTGCGGCACGCCGGTCGAGGTGTCGGTGATCATCATCGTGATCTGCCCGCCCAGCAGGTCGGTCACGGCCAGCGGGTTGCTCTTGTACGGCACATGGAGGATCTGCGTGCCGCTCAACTGCTGGAACAGCTCGCCCGCGACCCGGCTCGAGGAGCTGCCGCTGCCGAAGCTGAGCTTGCCGGGCTGCTTGCGCGCGTCGGCCAGGAGTTCCGCCACGTTCTTGTAGGGCGAGTCGGCCTTCACCACCAGCACCTGTCCGCCCTTGCCGAGGCCGGTGACGGGCATGAAGTCCTTCACCGGGTCGTAGGGCAGCTTCTTGTACAGGTGCTCGTTGGCCGCATGCGTCGTGTTGGTGGTGATCAGCACGGTGTAGCCGTCGGCCGGCGCGCGGGCCGCCGACTGCGCGGCGAGCATGCCGCTGGCGCCCGCCTTGTTCTCCACCACGACCGCCTGCTTCGTCTGCTCGGTGATCGATTGGGCGAGCGCGCGCGCCAACTGATCCGTCGCGCTGCCGGCGGCGAAGGGCACGACGAAGGTGAGCGGCTTCGCGGGGTACTTGCCGGCCTGCGCAAAGGCGCCGGGCACCAGGGTTGCGGCCACGAGAAGGGCCAGGGCGTGTCGTCGGGTGGTCGGGGTCATCGAGTGTCTCCTTGATGGTTCGGGTGTGTGAAGAGGATGCTCAGCATTCGGGTCCGCGCAGCAGCGAGGCGAGCGACGACGGCACGACCAAGGGCAGCTCGAGCAGCAGGAAGGACAGCGCCTTGCCGTGACTGTCGAGGTTGAGCGCGTCGTTGACGCCGCCATCGAGCACCTCGTCGAGCACGAAGTTCATCGCGTGAAGCTGTGGCAGCAGGTAGCGCATCACGCGGCTGGGCCGGCGGTGGGCGAACTGCGCCTGCACCGCGTCTTCGGTGATCTGCTCGACGATCAGCGGATACAGCTCCGGGTGCCAGGCAATCACGCTGATGTTCGAGCGGTTGCCCTTGTCGCCGGTGCGGCCGTGCGCGGCGCGCCAGAGGGGGACGGTGAGGTGTTCCATTGCGTGGGCCTTCAGTCGAGCATGTCGAAACGGGGCTGGACGCTTTCGCGCGGCAGCAGGCATGACAGCGTGCCGAGCGTGGGGCGCAAGGCAGTGCGCACGCCACCGCCGCCCGCCGGTCCGCAGGTGTAGAGCGCGACCACCTCGCGCGCCAGCCGCTCGGCCGAGGCTCGATCGGCATGGCGCAGCGCGACCCGCAGCCGCACGTCGCGTGCATCGCCTTCGGGCTGCGATGCAAGCCAGCGCCCGCCGTCGTCGCCGAACACGCTTGCCACGCCGACCAGGTCGGCGCGCAAGGGTCCGACCTCCTTCAGGCGCTCGCGCAGCACTTCGGCAGCCAGGCGCGCGCGCGCTTCGGCGCGCACGCCGGCATAGGAGATCTCGCCTTCGGCCAGCCATCCGCTCTCGAAGCAGACGTTGACCTTGAGCGTGGCGGTGCGCTCGTGGCCGCGCACGCCGCTCAGGCGCACTTGATCGGGCCCGGTCTCTTCCACCTGGGCATCCGAGAGGTCGGCCACGACATCGGGCGTCAGGTAGGCCGCCGGGTCGTGCACCTCGTAGAGCAATTGCTCCTTCACCGTGTGTTCGCTGACCAGGCCGCCCGTGCCCGGCGGCTTGCCGATCGTGCAATGGCCGTCGGGCTCGATCCGCGCGATGGGGTAGCCGAGGCGATGCAGGCCCGCGACGTCCTTGAGGCCGGGATCGGCGTAATAGCCGCCGGTGACCTGGGCGCCGCATTCGAGCAGGTGGCCGGCCATGGTCGCGCGAGCAAGGCGGTCCCAGTCGTCCGCAGCCCAGCCGTAGTGGGCCATGGCCGGGCCCACCGCCAGCGATGGGTCGGACACGCGACCGCAGACCACGATCTGCGCTCCGGCAGCCAGGGCCTGCGCGATCGGCTCGGCGCCGAGATAGGCGTTGGCGCTGACGACCGTGCGATCGTCGAGGGCCTGGCCGAGGCGCTCGTGCAAGGCGGCCCGATGGGACGGGCCGGACACGTCATCGCCGCTCACGACGGCGATCGGCGGGGCCGGCAGGCCGAGTTCCCTCGCCAGGGCTCGGATGCGCAGGGCCGCGCCACGCGGGTTGGCCGCGCCGAAGTTGCTGACGATGCGGATGCCGTGACGGATGCAGCGGGCGAGCACGGGCGCCAGCATGGCGTCGAGCAGCGGCTCGTAGCCGGCATCCGGGTCCTGGCGCCGGGCCAGCTGCGCGAGGGCCAGCGTGCGTTCGGCGAGGGTCTCGAAGATCAGCACCGAAGGCGCGCCCGATGCGATGAGCGCATCGACCACCGGGCCAGCGGCATCGGTTCGGTCGCCGGAGAAGCCCGCGGCGCAGGCGATATGCAGATGTGAGGAAGCCATGCCCTGACTCTAGGAGTCGGCCGCTGGTTTGAGAAATCGAAAGATGGGATACATTGATCTGCAATGCAGATGAATCTCTCCACCCGAGAGTTGCACGCCTTCGTGGCCTTGGCCGAGCAGCGCAGCTTCACTCGCGCTGCCGGCTCGTGCCACCTGTCGCAGCCGGCGTTCTCGGCGCTGATCCGCGCGCTGGAAGAGTCGCTCGGCTCGCGGCTGTTCGACCGCACCACGCGCAGCGTCGAGCTCACGGCGGCGGGCCTGGCCTTCATCGAGCCGGCGCGGCGCCTGCTGCGTGATGCGGAGGAGGCCGTGGCAGACGTGCGCGACCATGCGGCGCGCAAGCGCGGCCGGGTGTCGGTGGCAGTGCTGCCCTCGCTGGCCGCGGGCTGGCTGCCGCCGCTGCTGGCCGACTACCACGCGAGGTATCCGGGCATCGAGCTCGACGTGGCCGACGTGCTCTCGGACGCCTGCATCGAGCGGGTGCGCTCGGGCGCCGCCGATTTCGCGCTGGCGTCCACGCGCACGGCCAGCCCCGAGCTGCGCACCGAGGAGTTCTGCACCGACCGGTTCTATCTCGTGTGCCCGGCGGGCCACCCGCTGGCCCAGCGACGCGGCCGCATCCGGCTGGCCGACCTGGAGCCCTACCCCATGGTGCAGCTGGCTCGCTCGAGCAGCGTGAGGCAATACCTCGAGGCCGCCATCTACCCCTCGCGGCTGCGCACGACGATGGAGCTCGATCAGTTGAGCACCGTGGCCGGCATGGTGCGCGCCGGGCTGGGCATCACCGTGGTGCCATCGCTCACGCTGTTCCACTTCGAGCACGCCGACCTGCTCACCCGGCCGCTCGACGCGCCGGAACTGTTGCGGCAGGTGTTCGTGGTGCGGCGCGCCGACCGATCGCTCTCCAGCGCCGCGCAGGGCCTGTACGACATGGTGATGGCTGCGCGCCCGAAAGCGTTGTCACGGCGCCGCGGCTGACACCTATTGAAACCGCCCGATCTGCGGGGCACGGCGAGAGGCCAGGACGGACTCACAGGCGTAAAGTGACCCTGTGTCCAACACGGCCCAACAGCAAGGAGGGTACCGATCATGGTCCGACTCAAGCATTGGCAAGACGTGGTCAACGCCGTTCTCGGCATCTGGTTGATGGCATCACCCTGGGTACTCGCCTACGCCGCCGAACCGACGGCGACGGTCAACGCGTTCGTGATCGGCATGGCGCTCCTGGCCACCGCGCTGGGTGCGGTGTTCCTGCCCGCGCAATGGGAAGAATGGACCGAAGTCTTCCTCGGCCTGTGGCTTGCGGTGTCGCCGTGGGCGCTGGTGTTCAGCGGCGAGCGGGCCGCCACGATCTGTGCCGTGATCACCGGGCTGGCCATCATCGCCCTCGCCGTCTGGACGCTGCTGGACGATCGGGACTACCTGGGCTGGGTTCGCGATAAGAAGGCGCACTGATTCGCTGAGGCACAATCGCTCGCCCGCGACTTGCGGGCGACATCAACCTCATTCGAATGAACAAGACCGAACTGATCGAACACCTCGCGGGACAGCACGAACTCAGCAAGGCCGAAGCCGGCCGCATCGTCGAGACCCTGCTCGACGCCGTGGTCACCACCGTCAAGAAGGGTGGCGCCGTCACCCTGCCGGGCTTCGGCTCCTTCAAGCAGCACGCCCGCGCAGCACGCAACGGCGTGAACCCGAGCACTGGCGACAAGATCAAGATCGCCGCCGCCAAGCTGCCCAAGTTCACCCCGGGCGCCGGCTTCAAGGCCGCCGTCGATCCCAAGGCCGCTGCCCGCAAGGCGGCCAAGGTCGCTGCCCCCAAGAAGGCAGCCGCCAAGAAGTCCAAGTAAGACCCGCAAGGACCGTTGCACGGCGGCCCGCCAGCCGGGCGCCGGGCAACGGTCCTTCAATCCATTTGTGGATGCAGGGCCGGCGTTTTGGGACGATAGTTCCTTCCACGCGCCGGCATGATTCGATCGGCGCGCTGACCGGCAAGGAAGGAGCGCCGCCATGAATCTCCCACCCCCTTTCCTCCGTCGCACCTGCAGTGTCGTGCTGATGGCCGCCGCAGCGGCCTTGGTCGTTCCGGCTCCTGCAAATGCCACGGTCCCCGGCGAGAGCGCGACGCGCCCGCATGTGTTCGGCGAACGCGAGCGGATCATGCAAGAGATGGAGCGGCTCCCCGAGCACAGGCTCAAGCACGCTTACCTGCTGTGCGCGCACATGTCCGGACAGCGCCTGCTCGACGCCGCGGAAGCCGCCATCTGCTCGATGGCGGGCGAGGTGCTCAAGAAGAGGACTTTCGCCGGCGACTTCGAGGCGCTGCTGGCCTGGTGGCGCCAGCATCGTCACTCCGAACCGAGCCAGGAATCGCTCGACAGCCTGCTGGCGCTGTGACTGGCTGACTGGCTTCACCGCGCCGCGGCCGGGGACTCCGCGCGCGGGCTGGCACCACGCCGGGCCTCTTGCGCCTTGGCCTCCGCGACCTGGCACTTCGGCCCGCTGAATTCCGCCTCGAGCGCTTCGAGCAAGACCCGCGTGCGCGCCGGCATCAGGCGACGGCCGGGAAACACCGCCCAGGCGTCCGCCGTCGGCAGGCTCCAGTCGGCCAGCACCGGCACCAGGTGGCCGCTTCGCACGTACGGCTCGGCGAAATGATTGGCCACCGGGGCGATGCCACGGCCGGCCCGCGCAAGCCGGATCAGGAGCTCGGGGGCGTTCGCGCTGGCCCGCGCCGGCGGAATGCCCTCCCATCGCGCATCGCCGCGCGTCAGCACCCACGGCGTGGCCTCGCCGCCGCGCGAGAGCAGCCTCAGCGTGTCGTGCTCCATCAGCGCCTCGGGCTCCGGCGGCTCGCCGCGCTCGGCCAGGTAGGACGGAGCAGCGTAAAGGCCCCAGGAAAAGCGCGCGATCCGGCGCGCGGCGAGCGTCGCATCGTCGGGCAGCTCGCCCATGCGGATGGCCAGGTCGACGTTCTCGCCGATGAGGTCCACCCGGCGCGGCGACAGGTCCAGCTCCAGCGAGATGGCCGGATAGCGCGCAATGAAGTCGGCCAGCAAGGAGTCCAGCACGTCGGAGAAGTCGGCCGGCATCGACACCCGCAGCCGGCCGGAAGGCTCCACTTGCCGATGCTGCGCCAGGCTCGCGGCGGCCTCCACCTCCTCGACCACCTGGCGCGCGTGCGCGAGCACGCTGAGGCCGAAGTCGGTCACCGTGAGCTTGCGGGTGGTGCGCAGCAGCAGCCGCTCGCCGAGATGCGACTCCAGTTCGGCGATTCGCCTCGACACGGTGGACTTGGGCAGGCCGACCCGCTCGGCGGCGCGGCTGAAGCTGCCCAGGTCGGCCACGCGGGCGAAGAGCAGCAGGTCATTGGGTTCGAGCGTCATCTGAGTCACCATTGTCCAACGGGTGGAACAATATTATCTGAAATCAGCTCTTCCGGAATGATTTCGGAACAACTAGATTTAAGTCCATCGCCACCCACCCCGAAGGACAGCACCATGAACATCCTGCAGATCAACTCCAGCGCCCGCCTCGACGGCTCCCATTCCTCGCGCCTGGCCACCACCCTGGTGGACCGCCTGCTTGCCGCCGACGACGCGGCCAGCGTGACGGTGCGCGACCTCGCCCGCACCCCCCATCCGGTGCTCGACGAACCCGCGCTGCAGGCCCTGTTCACGCCTGAATCGCAGCGCAGCAGCGAGCAGCAGGCCCGTGTGGCGCTCGACGACGCGCTGATCGCCGAGATCCAGGCTGCCGACGTGGTCGTGCTGGGCGTGCCGATGTACAACTTCGGCGTGCCGGCGCAACTGAAGAACTGGATCGACGCCATCGCCCGCGCCAAGGTGACCTTCCAGTACACCGAGAAAGGCGCCGAGGGCCTGCTCAAGAACAAGAAGGTCTACGTGGCGCTGACGCGCGGCGGCATCTACCGCGACACCCCCAATGACAGCCAGGTGCCGTACCTCAAGACCGTGCTCGGCTTCCTCGGCATGACCGACGTGCAGTTCGTCTACGCCGAAGGGCTTGCGATGGGCGCGGAGGCAGAACAGAAGGCCCTGGCCGGCGCGCTGGCAGACATCGAGGCAGTGCTGGCCTGAAGCCGACTCTCTCGAACCTGAAGACAAGGAAGCAGCCATGACCGATACCACCTCCCTTCGTCCCGCCGTCACGCAGGCCGTCACGCACGAGCGCGGCATCGAACGGCTGGTCGCCGGCACGGCGACCTCCGACGGCGACGGGGTGAAGCTCACGCGCGTGCTGACGCAGCCGCTGCAGCGCCGGCTCGACCCCTTCCTGATGCTCGATGCCTTCGGCACCGACGACCCGAAGGACTACATCGGCGGCTTTCCCGACCATCCGCACCGCGGCTTCGAGACGGTGACCTACATGATCGCCGGCCGCATGCGCCATCGCGACAGCGCCGGCCACGAAGGCCTGCTGCAGAACGGCGGCGTGCAATGGATGACCGCCGGCCGCGGCGTGGTCCATTCCGAGCTGCCCGAGCAGGAGGACGGCCGCATGGAGGGCTTCCAGCTCTGGCTCAACCTGCCGGCGGCCGACAAGATGAGCGCGCCCTGGTATCGCGACATCCAGAGCGAGGAGATCCCGGAGCTCGTCACGCCGCAGGGCGTGAAGGTGCGCGTCATCGCCGGCGCCAGCCACGGCGTGGCGGGCGCGGTCCAGCGCGACGCGACCGAGCCGCTCTACCTCGACCTGGAGCTTGCGCCCGGCGCGAGCTTCGAGCAGGCCTTGCCCGCCGCGCACAACGCCTTCGTGTACGTCTACCGCGGCGGACTGAAGATCGGCGGGCTGGAGGTGCCGGTGCAGCGCATGGCGATTCTTCGCAACGAAGGCGATGGCGTGCTGCTGCATGCGCCGGGCTCCAACACGGAGCCGACGCGTGCGCTGCTGATCGCCGGCCGGCCGCTCAACGAGCCGATCGCCCAGTACGGCCCGTTCGTGATGAACACGAACGAGGAGATCTTCCAGGCGGTGGAAGACTTTCGCGCGGGGCGGTTTGCGGCGGGTTGAACCCACTCATGGGACAACGGTGACGCGGTTGTTCACTTCCACGACGCCGTGGCACCGCCCAGGTGTCGTTTTCCGCCATGTGCTTCTGCTCGTTGCTGCGCAGCACCCCGGAGAGCGTGACCTCGCCGCTCGCCGTCTCGACGCCGACCTGAGGGTCGTCAACGATCGGGTCCATCTCGAGCGCCAGCCGGATGGCGTCGGCCAGCTCGTCGTCGTTGTCCTCCTCCGGAGGCTCGACCGCGAGTTGGTTGACCACGTTGCGGCAACCGGGCGTCCACCAGCCCAGCACCTCGGCCATCCGCCGGTGCGACAGGCTGATGACGGTGCCCTTCATGGTGATGACGCCCTCGGCCACCGAGAACACGAGGTCCGCCCCCGCCTCGGGGTCGTGCGCCTCGTGCCAGGTCTCGAGGCGCCCGCGCCGCTGCTCGCGGATGGTGCCGTGCTTGAGCTCCTCGTGCCCCACCATGGACCGCCCGAAGGCATCGCCGATCTCGCCGTCGCCGCGCTGCTGGGCCGGCAGCACCTTCAGGTCGTCGACCACCGTCGCGCCACCGGCGAAGCTCTGGGCGAGGCGAAAGCCGAGCTTCTTGGCCGCGATGCTGCCGACCTCGCCTTCGAGATGCACTCGCCCCTTGTCCTGGCGCAGCCGGATCGGGTGGCGGTGGAAGTTGATGCGGGGCTCGGTCTCGAACGCCGAGCGAATGGCCTTGAGAGCTTCGGTATCGCTTGCTTCGAGCTTCGCGTTCATGGGTTTCTCCACGCCAGGCCTTCCCTCAAGAAGGCGAGGCAATCGCCGCGCGATCGGGTCGTGCAGCCTCGGCGACTCGCCAGGACTGCATCGAGCCCGGACTGGCATCGAGGCCCTGCGACCCGCACAGCGGCTCCATCTCGGGAGGCAGGTTCGCCAGGATCAGGTTGGCGAGCGCCAGCACCGCAGGGCCGCGCGGATAGCCGTGCCGCCACACCAGGCCGATGGCTCGCTTCGGCTGGGGGTTGGCAAAGGGCCGCACCTCCACCATGCCGGCGTGCACCGAGCCCGCCCCGTTGAGCGTGGCCAGCATCGGCAGCAGCGTGCAGCCCACGCCGGCCGCGACCATCTGCCGCAAGGTCTCGATGCTGGTGGCCTTGAGCTCCTCGCGTTCGTCCGAGGACTGGCCGCCGCAGATGGCGAGCGCCTGGTCGCGCATGCAATGGCCTTCCTCGAGCAGCAGCACGTTCTCGTGCAGGAGGTCTTCCTCGGTGATGCGCGGGCGCTCGGCGAGCGCATGCCCGGCCGGCAACGCCACCACGAAGGCCTCGTTGAACAGCGCCAGGCTCTCGATGTCGTCGCCGCGCACCGGCAGCGCCAGCAGCAAGGCATCGAGCCGGCCCTGGCGCAGGCGCTCCATCAGGTTGAAGGTGAGATCCTCGCGCAGCAGCAGGTGCATCTGCGGATAGCCGTCGCGTATGGCGGGCAGCAGGCGCGGTATGAGGTAGGGCCCGAGGGTCGGGATCACGCCCAGGCGCAAGGGCCCGTGCATGGGATCGTGACCCTGGCGGGCCAGCGACTTGATCTGCTCGACCACCGTGAGGGCGAGCCTCGCACGTTCGATGATCTGCTCGCCGATCGGCGTGGGCCGCAGGTGATGCTTGTTGCGCTCGAAGAGCGTCACGCCGAGATAGTCCTCCAGCTTCTTGAGCTGCGTGCTCAAGGTGGGTTGCCCCACGTTGCAGGACTCGGCGGCCCGCACGAAATGTCCCTTGTCGGCCAGCGCCACGAGATAGCGCAACTCTTGAAGTGTCATGGTCTCCTCCGTTCTTGTGGGGGCCATTCAACCAGCGGGCGTTGCGTCACGTTCATCAACTCCTTCGATGACGGTTATCGAGCCGCGCCCCGCCAATCCCCGCATATCTGATATCGACACTTTGAATTTGAAAGCGCTTGGTCATGCGACCTAGCATTCATTGCTAACAATAGGTCAGAAAAGGCACTGCGGCGAGCCGCTCGTGCCAGGAGACAAGAAATGACATCCGCGATGATGAAGGCGGCCGCGCTGCCCGTGGTCGCGCTCGGCCTGGTCGCAGGTGCGGCGCACGCCTACGAGGTCGTTCCCGTCAGCGGGGGCGGCAAGATCGAAGGCAAGGTGTCCTTCCCGGGCACCGTCCCGGTCCGCAAGATCATTCCCACGAAGGACAAGGAAGTCTGCGGCAATCCGCGCGACGAGCCGCAGGTGCGCGTCGGAAGCGACAAGAGCGTGCAGGACGCGGTGGTCTACCTCAAGGCCATCGAGAAGGGCAAGGCCTGGGGAGCGGCCGACAAGACCCCGGTGCTCGACCAGGAGCATTGCATCTTCAAGCCCGCGGTGCAGGTCATCCGCGCGGGCAAGATCGACATCGTGAGCTCCGACCCCGTGCTGCACAACACGCACGGCTTCTACGGCAAGCGCACGGCCTTCAACCTCGCGCTGCCCGACAAGGGCACGCGCATCACCAGCGACCTGCCCCGCCCGGGCCTGGTGCGCGTCGAATGCGATGCGCACGGCTGGATGCTCGCCCACATCTACGTTGCCGACAGCCCCTACTACGCGCTGACCGGCAGCGACGGCAGCTTCAGCATCGCCGATGTGCCGCCCGGCAACTACACGCTCGTGGCGTCGCAGTACTTCCTGGGTGATACCGAGATCCCGGTCACGGTCAAGGCGGGTGAGACCGCCAAGCTGGCAATCGAACTGAAAAAGCAATAAGCCACGACGAGCGCGCTGCGAACCAGCCACTCCCCTCAGGTTTTCTCCTCTTGAGGAGGACAGCCAGATGAACGCTCTTGAACTCGAACGCCGCGAGATGCACCGCACCTTGCGCGCGACCCGCGAACGCGCCGACGGCCAGACCGTGTGGACGCGCCGCACCTTCATCCACGAGGCCCTGCTGAAAGGCCCTGCCGCGGCAGCCACGGTCGGCTTCTTCCCGCTCATCAGCACGCTCGACGTGGCCTACGCCCAGGCGGGGCAGAGCTTCCGCTTCGCCTGGGTGTCCGACACGCACCTCTATCCGAAGGAGCTCAACTCGCGCTTCGTCGAGAAGACGGTGCGGGCCTTCAAGGAGGTGCAGGCGATGAACCCGCCGGCCGACTTCATGGTCTTCGGCGGCGACCTGGCGCAGCTCGGCGACCCGGTGGAGATCAACCTCGGCGCCGAACTGCTCAAGGAGGTGAAGATCAAGAAGGTCTTCATCCCCGGCGAGCACGACTGGTACCTCGACATGGGCGCGCTGTGGAACAAGAGCTTTGGCGCGACGCCCTGGACCTTCGACCACAAGGGCGTGCGCATCATCGGGCTCGACACGGTGAGCCACGCGCCCGACTTCTGGAGCGCGCGCAAGATGAGCCCGAAGGAGCGCATGGGCAACATGGCCACGCTCGACGGCACGCTCGGCGGCGCCTGGTCCGCGGTGGGCGAGAAGCAATTGCGCTACCTGAGCACCACGCTGGCCAACTGGCCGAAGAACCAGCCGGTGTTCATCTTCACCCATACGCCGCTGTACGAGTACTACCCGCCGTGGAACTTCTGGATCCGCGACTGGCGCGCCGCGCACGAGATCCTGCAGCCCTTCAGCAACGTCACCAACGTGCACGGGCACACCCACCAGGTGCTCTACAACCAGGTCGGCAACATCCGCTCGATCGGCATGCTGGCCACCTCGTGGCCGTGGCCCTATGCGCCCGAGGGCGTGCCGCTGCTCACCAAGCCGATGATTCGCGCCGACCCGGGCGACCACTTCGACGGCGTCGGCTGGGCGCAGCTGACGATGTCGCCCGCCGGGAAGCTGGAGAACGAATACAAGATGTGGCGCAAGACGGTCTTCGCCGAACAGGATGTCGACTCCGGCACCGACGACAACCGCAACCAGGTGCTCAGCCCGCGCATCGCGGACAGGCCATAAGGAGAACAATCATGACAACCCACAGTTGGCATGCGCCCCTCCTCGCGGCAAGCGTGGCCGCGCTGTTGCTCCTCGGCCATGACACGCAGGGGCCGCTGGCCCACAAGGAGCCCCACTCCGTCGACCAGATCAAGGCGTTCGAGGACGCGTTCATGGAGCAGGTCAAGCTCGGCGACGCTGCTGTTCCACGGCGACCCCGCGGCCGAAAAGAAGGTGGGCAGCAAGCTCTCCAACACCGGCATGGCCTGCGCGATGTGCCACCCGTTCGCCTCGGACACGCATCCGCACGAGTTCCCGAAGTTCCAGGAGCAGATCAATGCCTTCGCCACGCTGCGCGACATGATCAACTGGTGCATCGAGAAGCCGAACGAGGGCGAGAAGCTCGCTACCGACAGCGATGCGATGAAGGCGCTGGAGGCCTACATCTACTGGTCGAACCGCAACTCCAAGCTCGAACCCGGCAGGCATTGAGATGCATGAGCCAGGCGGCGGCCGCGCCAGTCGCGAGCCGCCGCCGGATTCGATGCAACCCCCTCAAGGGGGCTCCGCCACGCCGGCACTCGCGCGACAATGAGCTGAGCCGGATCCGCGGCTCCCGCTCGCTGGGGGTGGTTCGTAGGCACGACTCGAAGAACACGAGGAGGACCACATGGCCGACACGCGCGCCGCCGCCGCCGCTGCCGAATCCTTCCCCGACCTGGATTCGCTGATCGACCGCCAGCTCATCCTCAAGTGGCTGTACTGGGGACTGTTCTGGCTGATGTTCACGCCGACCATCGGCGTGACGATCTCCTCGCTGTTCAACTACCCCACCTATCTCGGCACCTCCGAGTTCCTCACCTTCGGAAGGCTGCGGCCGATGCACGTCAATGGCGTGATCTTCGGCGCCTTCTCCACGCTCTTCATCGGCCTCAGCTACTACATCGTGCCGCGACTCGCCGGCGTGCGGGTGTGGAACGAGAACTGGGGCCACTGGCTGCTGTGGGTGTGGAACCTGGGGCTCATCGCGGGGATGATCTCGCTGCTGCTTGGCTACAACCAGGGCTTCGAGGCCGGCGAATTCCCGCTGCCCATCGACATCGTCATCTTCGTGGTGATCACGATCGTGACGGTGCAGCTGCTGATGACCATCGCGAAGCGGCGCGAGCCACAGCTCTACGTGGCCCTGTGGTACCTGATCGGCGCCTACGTGTGGACCGTGCTCAACCTCATCCTCGGCAGCTTCATCCTTCCGTACTTCATCACCGGCATCAACAGCGCGGCCTTCCACGGCCTCTTCATCCACTACATCGTGGGCCTGTGGATCACGCCGGCGGGCTACGTGCTCATCTACTACTTCCTGCCGGCCAGCGTGAAGAACCCGATCTACAGCCACAAGCTCTCGCTGGTCGGCTTCTGGTCGCTGGCGCTGTTCTATCCCTTCGTCGGCATCCACCACTACCTCTACAGCCCGCTGGCCGACTGGGCCGAGACGCTGTCGATCATCACCTCGATGCTGCTGATCATCCCGGTGTGGACGGTGCTGCAGAACTTCTTCGGCACCATGATCGGCCGCTGGCAACAACTTCGGCCAGAACCTGCCGGCCAAGTTCCTGATCATGGGCTCGCTGATGTACCTCGCGGGCTGCTTCCAGGGCTCGACCGAGGCGCTGCGCTCGATCCAGCAGCCGACGCACTTCAGTGACTTCGTGATCTCGCACTCGCACCTCACGGTGTTCGGCACCTTCGTGGTGTGGGCGATCGCGGGCACGGTCTACACGCTGCCGCGCCTGGTGAACCGGCCGCTGTGGTCCTTCCGGATGGGCAACTGGTCGTTCTGGCTCATCACCTTCGGCATCACGCTGATGGGGCTCGACCTCACGCTGGCCGGCTTGCAGCAAGGCTACATGCTGATGGCAGGCGCCGAGTGGCTCGACACGCTGGTCTCGATCCGGCCGTACTGGCTGGTGCGCACGGTCGCGGGGATCTCGATGGACATCGGGATGTCGCTGCTGGTGGTCAACCTGATGAGAACCGTGCTGGCGTCGCGCGCGGCGCCGGCTGCTGCGACCGCGGGGGGCGGGACTGCGCCGGGACTGCAACCCGCAGCGAGGGCACCATGACACGCTACGGCCTGCGCTTCTACGCACTCGTCGGCGGCTTCGGCTGCATCTCGCTCGCGGCCTTCGTGCAGGGCGTGCTGCCGATGCTCGAGCCCGAGTCGCGCACCGACGCCGTCACCAAGGTGGTCCGCACCGACCTGGGCGAGCTCAAGTGGATGGAGCACCAGGCCACGAACTACACGCCGCTGGAACTGCGCGGCCGTCAGGTCTACACCAAGGAAGGCTGCTGGTACTGCCACTCGCAATACGTGCGGCCGGTGACCGGCGAGACGCGGCGCTGGGGGCCGATCACGCAGGCTGGCGAATATGCCTTCGACCGACCTCACCTGTTCTCGACACGCCGCATCGGGCCGGACCTCTCGCGCGTCGGCCTCAAGTTCAGCGATGCCTGGCACCTCGCGCACTTCTGGGATCCGCGCATGCTCTCGCCCGACTCGATCATGCCGCGCTTCTCGGCGATGTTCGAAGGCCCCTACACGGCCAAGATCGTGGACGGCGCCGACGGCGCGCGCTCGATCGAGAAGACCCCGGCGACGGAGAAGCTGTTCAACTTCGCCAGCAGCGAGACCATCGTGCTGACGCCCAACCAGCACGGCCTGCTGTACGTGCCCGAGCGCGGCAAGAAGCCGGTGGTCCTCACGCCCAACGAGGAGTACGCGGGCGACACCGTGACGCTCATCTCCGACACCCCGGACCTGAAGGCGCTGGTGGCCTACCTGCAGAAGCTGGGCACCAACCGCGGCAAGTGGCGCGACCGCTTCGAGCCGCAGGCGATGGAAGCCTCGCAGGTCAACGTGCCGCGCTCGGAGGAATGGATCAACCACGGCAAGGAGGTCTACGAGCGCCGCTGCCTCGGCTGCCATGGCGCCAAGGGCGACGGCAACGGCCCGGCGGCCGCGTTCTTCCAGAAGGACCGGCCGCGCAACTTCACCGTGGGCGTGTTCAAGTTCCGCCTCACGCCTTCGGGCTCGCTGCCGGACGACGGCGACCTGCTGCGCACCATCACGCGCGGCGTGCGCGGCACGGCGATGCCGAGCTGGCACGAGTTGCCGCAAAAGGACATCCTCTCGGTGATCCAGTACATCAAGTACGTGCTGGCGGCCGACCACAGCGACCCGAAGAAGCCCTACCTCTACTTCGTCGAGGAGCCGACCAAGCCGCCCATCTACATCGGCCAGCCGCCGGCTCCCACGGCCGAGCTGCTCAAGAAGGGCAAGGACGTGTGGCAGGCGGCCAAGTGCTGGGAATGCCACGGCCAGGCGGGCAAGGGCGACGGCGAGAAGGCCACCGGCCTGAAGGACGACCTGGGCTTCCCGATCCCGCCGGCCAACCTCACCACCGGGCAGTTCAAGTCGGGCCCGAACGTGAAGGACATCTTCCGCACCATGAGCACGGGGCTCTCGGGCACGCCGATGCCTTCGTTCAGCGACACGGTGTCGGAGGAGGACCGCTGGGCGCTGTCGTACTTCGTGCTGTCGCTGTCGGCCTTCAAGGATCCGCTGACCGGCGAGCAGATGAAGATCTCGCAGGCCGATCGCGAGCGACTCAACGACCCCGGCACGCTGGCATCGGAGTCGCGGCTCGCCTATCGTCCCAAGGCCTTCTCGCCGCAGGAAAGCGATGGCGTCTATGCGGGCGCGGCCTGGGCGAAGAAGCACGGCTTCGACTTCGCCGGCAAGCTGGGTGCGCCGCATCCCGACGCAACGCTGCCCGGCATGGAGCAGCAGCCGCGCTGAAAGGAGGCTGGAATGGCTGAACTCACCCTCGTGCAATTCGTGGTTGCCTTGCTGATGAGCCTGGGCGCGGTGTTCCTCTTCATCTGGGGCGTGCTCTCGGGCATGTTCGAGGATGTGGAGGCGATCAAGTACCGCGCCTACAGGGCCGAAGTGCCGGAAGACGAAGAGGAGCCCGCGCCATGAGCGAAAGGCCGAACACCGAAAGGCCGGACAGCGTGGAAGGCGGCGCGCTGCCTCATGACGACATCGCGGAGGAAGTGGGCGTGACGCCGGCCGATCACATCACCGGCTACGGCGGCGGCCACGTCAAGGCACGGCACGGCAAGATCAACTGGTGGCTCATGGCGGTCTACCTGGTGATGTTCCTGTGGGCGTTGTACTACGGGTACGTCTACTGGGGCGGCCTGGGCCCCGGGCTTGACCTGAGCAAGTAGGAGGAGGACAACATGGCTGCGAAGCTGCTGCTGGTGCTGGCGTTCGTGAACCTGGTGTTCCTGTTCAGCGAACTGGCGCTCAACGTGATCGGCGTGGCACTGAAGTGAAACTGCCTCTGATGAATTTGGCCGCTTTGGCCCGAGCGGTCCTTGACTGGGCGAGAGCCCGCCGGGCTGGCGCTGCTGCTCACCCTTGCCAGCCCTTCCAGCACAAGCCGTTTCATGGGCCACGCGACGCGCGAAGCGCGGTGGAGCAACTGAAGTGAAGGAAGTCGACATGACACTGTCCGAATCGATCGCGTTCTGGATCTTCGTCGTGATGACGGTCGGATTCTTCGTCTGGGTGGCCTGGCTGGCTTTCCGGGAGTAGACCGGGCGATGGCATGGCAGGCACGGATGTGACCGACCTCGCGCTCATCTTCCTCGCCGGGCTGGCCGGCAGCATGCACTGCGTGGGCATGTGCGGAGGATTCGCCTGCGGTCTCGGCACCGATTCGCGCGGCCATGCGGCCACCGCCTGGCGGCACCTGGCCTACAACGTCGGTCGCGTCACGAGCTACGCCTTCCTGGGCGCAGTGGTCGGACACCTGGGCGTGCTGCTGGTCGGGCACGAGGACGAAGCCAGCACCGGCTCCCTGGCGCAGCGAGCGCTCGCGCTGGTCTCCGGTGCGCTGATGATCTACATCGGCCTGCAGTTTCTCGGGCTGCTCGGGCGCAAGGGCCATCCCTTGCTCGGCCTTGGCGCCCAGGGGCTGGCGCAGTCCTTGCGCGCGCTGTTGAAGGCACCGGGCCTGGGCGCGCCGCTGGCCTTCGGCGTGCTCAACGGCCTGTTGCCTTGCCCGCTCGTCTATGCGCTTGCAGCGCAGGCTGCGGCCAGCGGCAGCGCAGCATCCGGGCTCGGGATCATGGTGGTGTTCGGACTTGGCACCTTCCCCGCAATGCTCGCCATGGGTGGCATCGGCTGGTGGTGGCAACACAAACCCCATCCGATGCAGGCACCCATGGTCGGCGCGGGCTTCGTGCCACGGCCTGCCTTGCCGGTCACATGGCACAGCCGGGCGGCTGCGCGCCTCGACTGGCGAGCGCACGGCGTGCGGCTGGCGGGCGTCTTCATCGTGGTGCTCGGGCTCATCACCTTCGCGCGCGGCGTGCTGCCCATGGGGGCGCACCTGCATTAGCCGGCGCGCACGGAACGCAAACGCGATGATGAGCCGCAGCGCCGAATCCACAGCCTGCAGCCACTGCCAGCTGCCCATCGGCCAGCTCGGACAGCAGCGCGAACTGCAGGGCGAGACTCACTGGTTCTGCTGCTACGGCTGTTGCCTCGCCTGGCAGGTGCTGCATGGCGATCGCGACGAGCCGCAAGCTGCCGCAGCGCTGATCCGCCTCGGCGTGGGGGGCTTCCTCGCGATGAACGTGATGCTGTTTGCCCTGCTTTCGTATGCCGGGGCCTTCAGCGGCGAGGACGCCTGGCTGCAGCAACCCGTCCATTGGCTCTCCTGGGCGCTGACGACGCCGCTGGTGCTGCTCCTGGGGCGCCCCTTCGCCGAGGGCGCCTGGCAAGCCTTGAAGCGTGGGCGCCTCTCGACCGACGCGCTGGTGTGCATCGGCGTGCTGGGCGCCTACGGCTATTCGACGCTGCAGGTGCTGCGGGGCAGCGAGTGGGTCTACTTCGATACCGCCGGCATGGTGCTGCTGCTGTTCACGCTCGGCCGCTACCTGGAGGCGCAGGCGCGCGTGCGCGCGTCGCGCAGCCTCGCGCCCATGCTGGCCGCCGAGCGGGCCGAAGTGCGGGTGGTGGAAGGAGGCACAGAGTCCGTCTTGCGGGCCGAGCGCCGGGCCGCTCCCAAGCCGGACCGCATCCCTCGGGGGATCGACCGGCGTATCCGCCGGACGAGGGGCTGTCATTCCGCAGCGTGATCGAGGTGCGCACCGGGGACCTCGTGCGCATCCTGCCCGGCGAGCGGATCGCGATCGACGGCGTGGTGACCGAAGGACGCTCGCATTGCGATGAAACCATCCTCACCGGCCAGGCCGAGCCGCAACCGAAGGCGCCCGGCGCCCTCGTGCATGCGGGCAGCCTCAATGGCAACGGCCTGCTGCTGGTGCGCGCCACCGCGCCCGGCACCGACACGCGCTGGATCGAGATCAGCCGGCAGGTGCGCCGGGCGCTCGCCGGCAAGTCGATGGCAGGCGTTACGGTGGACCGGGTCGCGGCCGTCTTCATCCCTGCCGTGCTGCTGCTGGCCGTGGCCACGGCCTGGTTCTGGGTGGAACGGGGGCAATCAGCCAACGCCTGGTTCGCGGGCCTGGCGGTGCTGGTGGTGGCGTGCCCCTGCTCGCTGGGGCTGGCTGCCCCCATGGCCCACACGCTGGCGATCGGCCAGGCGGCGCAGCGTGGCCTCCTGATCCGCGGCGGTGGCGTGCTGGAGAAGCTGGCGCGCCTGCACGGCGTGGCCTTCGACAAGACCGGCACGCTCACGCAAGCCTCGCTGCAGGCAGTGAGCCTGCATGTCGATGGCGCGCCACAGGAGCAGGTGCTGCGCGTGAGCGCAGCATTGGCGCGCGCCTCGGACCACCCGGTGGCGCGCGCGGTGGCGGGGCTGCGTGCCGGCGATGTCGGCAGGATCCGGGAGCGATGCCGGCGAGCAAGCCGCCGACAGGCATCGCCGCCGATGTCGAGGAACGGCCCGGCGAAGGGCTTCGAGGACGGGTCGAAGGGCTGGACTGCGCGCTCGGCTCGGCTGCCTTCATGCAAGGTCTCGGCTGGACGATTCCGCCCGGGCTGCGCGACGCGGCTCCCGAAGGCTCCACCCTCGTGTTCGCAGGCTGGGACGGCCATGTGACCGGCGCGATCGGCCTGGGCGCCCTGCCCTTGCCCGAGGCCGGCGGGGTGATCGCCGAGCTGCACCGGCGCAGGCTCCGCACCCTGCTGCTGAGCGGCGATCGCCGGGACGCGGTCGAGCGCATCGCGCGTCGGGTTGCGGATCGAACGTTGGCACGCCGAACTGCGGCCCGTCGAAAAGGTCCACGCCCTGCGCGACTGGGCCGCAGAGACCGGCGAGGTGGCGATGGTGGGCGACGGACTGAACGACGGGCCGGTGCTGGCTGCCGCGGGTGTCGGCATCGCGGTGGGCGATGCCAGCGACCTGGCGCGCGAGAGTGCCGATGTGGTGCTGCCTCCCGCCCGCCTCGACGCCTTGCCATGGCTGCTGGACCTGGCGCTCGCTGCAAGGCGCTCGCTGCGGATCAACCTCGCCTGGGCCTTCGCCTACAACGCCGTCGGCCTGGCGCTGGCCGCCAGCGGCCTGCTGCAGCCGGTCATCGCGGCCGCCCTGATGGCCGGCTCGAGCGTGCTGGTCGCGGCGCGATCCTGGCGCGCGAGCACTGCGGCCGCCCGCGCACAAGGGCGCCGCGACGCGCTGCGGTCCTCGGCCGCGCAGGCCACGGCTTGAGAGGGCAACGAACGCAAGGAGCGAACCATGAAACGTCGTCCGCTGATCGTCGCGGCTGGCCTGTGGCCCTGGGCCCTGGCATGCGGTCTCGTGGCCAGGTCGTCGCATGCCAACCACAACCCGAGCCAGCACACCGACCTTTCCGCACGCGGCTGGCCGATCGAGGACTTCAGCCTCACCGACCAGGACGGCAAGCCCTTCACGCAGCAGATGCTGCAAGGACGCTGGACCTTCGTCCTGCTCGGCGACACGCACTCCAACGAATGCAACGATGCGCTGGGCGCCTTGGCCGGCGCTCTACAGGCGAATCGCGCCCACCGAGGCCCTGAAGACGACGCAGGTGCTGTTCGTCTCGCTCGATCCGCAGCGCGACACGCCGACGCGCCTGCGGACCTACCTCGCCCCCTTCGACACTCGCTTCCTCGGCGGAACGGCGACACCGGCCGCGCTCGGGCACCTGGCCGACGACATCCACGGAGGGCGCCCGGCTTCCGGCGAGGGCAAGGCCGGCTCGCTCGTCCTGGTCGGCCCCGATGGCACGGTGCGCGCGGAATTCCTGCCGCCCTTCGACGTGGAATTGCTGACTGCCGAATACCTCAAGACGAGGGCGCGGAAATAATTCTGCGCTTGCGAGCCGCGGCCACCGCTTCCTTGCCAGCCTCGCGCTCGACCGGCCGCCCGACGGGCAGCTTCACCGGCTCGGCCAGCGTCGGGTCGGGCAGCGCGGCCACGCTGTCGAGCAGCAGGTAGAGCGAGGCGAGCGTCTGGGGGCCAAGGTGTCGCTCGATCACGCGATAGCGTTCTTCGACAGACTCGGCCATGCGCTCGACCAGGCGCCTGCCCTTGGCGGTGAGCTCGACCACCACCTTGCGCTGGTCGGTCGAGATGCGAAAGCGCTTGACCCAGTCGTCCCTTTCCATGCGTTCGAGCACGCCGGTAAGGCTGGGGCCAGGGATGCAACACGCCTCGGAGATCTGGCCGATCTCCATCTCGCCGCGATCGGACAGCGCGCGGATCACACGCCACTGCTGCTCGGTCACTCCCGCCACCTTGAGATTCGGGCGAAAGTAGCGCATCACCGCTTCGCGCGCTCGAAGAAGCGCCTGAGGCAGGTTGCGATGCACGATGACTCCGGTCATGTCGACCCCCATGAAAGATCTGCTTCACATATTCTAGAGATCGGGGTATTCGGCGGCACTTCCGCGGATGCAGTAGAGCGGCACTGAAAGAACGCGGTGCGGTGTGAAGGTTTTCGCGGTTTGGCACTTTGTCACATGGCCAGAAGGCGCAGGACGCGCGTGCACGCGTAACGGCACGACGCCGCGCTGTCCCCAAGGGCTGAACCCGTCAGCGCACTAACGCATTGATGTCGGCAAGGTGCATGGCTACCATCAGCATCCCAAGATCAACTCGGGCCCCATAAAGACCCACCAAGATCGCAATGCGTAACAATATGACCCAAAATGAATCCGAAACTCGGCCTCTGCCCCATGTGCGGCAAGCTCAAGCTCATCGAACCCTGAATTGGATCAACTGGGGTCCCGACCCCTTCCATCAGATTCTCAACGGGGAGACACCCGCTTCACCTCTGATCCTTGGTGATGGCTCCGCATGGGCGGACCAAGGCCCTGTCACCTTGCCCCTCACGGCACGCGAGCCCGAGCCCGACGAGCAATCGCAGGACGAAGGCCTCCTGGCCGAGGGCCTGCTCAACTCGGTGGTGGAAGTGGTGCTCCAGGTCGTGCAAATCCGCGGACTGGAGCTTGCGCCGCACAAGGTCGCGCTGCTGATCGAACTCGTCAGCCGCTACGAGAACACGAAACTCCGCGCTGGCCTCGGTCCGGTCGACAAGACTTCCATCTACATGACGACCGACCGGACTCTCGGCCTTCTCGATGGAGCGGCGGACAGCCCCCGTCAGTAGTGACATGAGAGGCGCGCCTGCGCCTCGACTTCCAGCGATGTGCCGTCGGTGCCCTGCGAGAACTTCGTAGGCATTCGAAACTGCAGCGCACACGAGTTGGCGTCCACTCCGATCGAGCGCATGGCCTTGCGTGTCGTATCGGACTGGATGCTCAAGGCATGGCGCGGCCGCCTCGGGCCGCCGATCGGCTGCGGCTCGCGCGGTATCTCGATGAGCGAGAAGCGGGGCTGCTGCTGGCCGGCCGCTTGCTGGATCCGGCCGAGCGGCACCGCGAAGCTCGAGCGCGGAATGAAGTACTGGTCCTGGCTCATCGGCGCCGGCACGACCGCCGGACCTGGAGCTTCGGCCTGGACAAGCCGCCCGGACTCCTCGCCGGGCACCTCATCGTCCTGGGCCTCCACGAAGTCGCCCGCAAACCCGAGGCAGAGAGCGACCGCCGCTGGTGCAGCCACACGAGCCAGTCGATCCATCCCGCCGGCAGCCATGCCTCACCCCGCTGTTGCGTTCAGGCCATGCCAGGACCGGAGAGCCCGTGTCGGAGATCACCGGCCTGATGTTCCTGAGATTCCTCGGACAGGCTGCCGGTTCATGTATCCGGATCCCTCAAATGGATGAAATTGCTCTCGACGGTGACAAGGCCGGCGCGGGCGGTCGCCCCGGAGATTCGACCCAGCGATGCAGCAGCGCTCCGCAGGCCAGGCTCAACAGCCAGGTGAGCAGCAAGCCGACAGGCATGGACGAGGGGCATGCCGGGCCAGAGTCGATGCACCAGGGCGCCCATCGCCAGCAGCACCGGGTAGTGCACCAGGAAGACGGCGTACGAGATGCGCGCAAGGAAGCTCACCGCAGAGGCCATCGGCCCAGCGCCTTGCGAGCGGCGCGCTGGAGCAACCCGCCAGCAGCAGGGCCGCGAGGCCCGCGATGAGGATGCGGCTGCGCCATTCCCAGGCCAGCGCGGCGATGATCACGCCGCCGAGCAGGAGCATCCATCGCGCCTTGTTCGGCTGCACCGAAATCCACTGGGCCGCGAGCCCCATGCCATAGGCGCCGAAGAAGTACGGCGCCCAATCGTCGAGCGCCGGATCGAGGTTGATCCAGAAGAGCGAGGCGAGCGCGAGGCCGATGCTGGCCGCCATGAACAGCGGCGCCTGCCCCAGGCCGAAGCGGCCAAGAGCCCCCGTGGCCATGAACAGCAGGACCGTCAAGGCATAGAGCTGCAGGTCGATCGCCACATACCAGGCACCGGCGGACAGAGCGTCGACGCCGAGCACGTCCTGCAGCATGGCGGCATTGGCAAGCAGCTGGAACGCCTGGGCCGGGTCCGGGTTCGACGGGTGATCGATCAGCCAGCGCGCAAGGCACGCCGCAGCCACGGCGACGAAAAGAGCCACCAGGTAGGGACGCCCCAGACGCACATAGCGCCGCCACACCAGGGCGAGGCCATCCGCGGCCGCGAGCGGCCGCAAGGGCGCGTCGGGGCGCGGCACCAGCGAGCGCGCGGCGAGGAAGCCGCCGATCACGAGGAAGACCTGCACCGCCAGCCGGGCGTGGTCGTAGAGCCACTCGATCAAGATCGTGGCGTGCGGGTGCACGGTGTCGGACATCGGTCCGTAGAAAGCCAGGTGATGCCAGACGATCAATTGCGAGGCCAGGGCCTTGAGCACATCGACGAGCGGAACAGGGGCAAGCTTGCGGGTCATCGAGAACGGGTCATGAAAAACGATGCCGGCTCGCGCTCGCGCACGGCCGGCGGGCCGCATTGTGGCAGGGCGCCGCAGCCGGCCCGCGGCCGATACACTTCTTGGCCCCTCGACACACTCTGCTTCCCGACTCATGCCTCATCGCCTCGCCGCGCTGCACCACTACCTGCTGCCCAAGCATGCCCTGACCGTCTTCGCCGGCCGGGTGGCATCGGGCCAGCACGGCGCCCTGACCACCGCCATCATCCGCTGGTTCGTGCGCCACTACGGGGTGAACATGAGCGAGGCCGCCGACCCGCACATCGAGAGCTATCGCAGCTTCAACGACTTCTTCACCCGCGCGCTCAAGCCCGGCGCAAGGCCGCTGGCGGCGGCGGAACTGGTCTGCCCGGTGGACGGTGCGATCAGCCAGTTCGGGTCGATCGAGCTCGACCAGATCTTCCAGGCCAAGGGCCACCAGTACTCGACCACCGCGCTGCTCGCCGGCGATGCGGCCCTGGCGGCGCACTTCGACCACGGCTTGTTCGCCACGCTCTACCTGAGCCCACGAGACTACCACCGCATCCACATGCCCTGCGACGGCCGCCTCACCCGCATGGTCTACGTGCCGGGCGACCTGTTCTCGGTCAACCCATCCACCGCCCGTGCGGTGCCGGGGCTGTTCGCGCGCAACGAGCGCGTGGTCTGCGTCTTCGAGGGCCGGCGCGGCCCCTTCGTGCTGGTGCTGGTGGGTGCCACCATCGTCGGCAGCATGGCCACCGTGTGGCACGGGGTGGTCAACCCGCCTCGCCTGGACGAGCCGCGCGAATGGCGTTACGACGACGCACAAGTCGTGCTCAGGCAGGGCGAGGAAATGGGCCGCTTCCAGCTCGGTTCGACGGTGGTGGCGCTGTTCCCGAAAGGCCCGCTGAAATTCAACCCCGAGTGGGCGCCGGGCCGCAGCATCCGCCTGGGCGAAGTCATGGCCACGGATGCAGGTACCGCATGAAACGATAATGATTCTTATCTAGAATCACCGCCTCGCCCTTCGTCCGAGGATCGTCTTTCATGAATCGCCTGTTGTTGGCCGTGGCACTCTCGTCCGCGCTGCCGTTTTCGCTGCTGGCCGCACTTCCCGTCCATGCCCAGACTCCGGTCGCCACCGCCCCTGGTGCCGCAGCGGCCACGGTGTCGGTCCCGGCCGTGCTGGCCCACTACGCCTCGCTGGTCCATGCGAACTACGAGGACGCCCACGACGCCGCCAAGTCTCTGCAGCAGGCCGTGCAAGCCTTCGCCGACCAGCCTTCCGAAGCGAGGCTCGCCGATGCTCGCAAGGCCTGGCTCGCAGGCTCGCGAGTTCTACGGCCAGACCGAGGCATTCCGCTTCTACGGCGGGCCGATCGACGACGAGAAGGGCCCGGAAAGCCGCATGAACGCCTGGCCGATGGACGAGGCCTTCGTCGATGGCGTGAAGGGCAAGCCCGATGCCGGCCTCGTCAACAACCGCAAGCTCGCTCTCACGCAAGAAGGCCCTGGCGGCCCAGAACGAACGCGGCGGCGAGGAGAACATCGCCACCGGCTGGCATGCGATCGAGTTCCTGCTCTGGGGGCAGGACTTCGACGACCAACGGCCCGGGCAATCGCAGCTTCGAGGATTTCGTCGACGGCAAGGCGCCGAATGCCGACCGCCGGCGCCAGTACCTCAAGCTCGTGACCGAGCTGCTCGTCGACGACCTCGGCTTCCTGGTGAAGGCCTGGGCGCCGGACGCGAAGAACAATTTCCGCGCGCGCTTCGAGAAGGGCGGCAACGAGTCGGTCCGCAAGATCTTCGTCGGCCTGGGTTCGCTCTCGCGCGGCGAGCTGGCCGGCGAGCGGCTCGAAGTCGCGCTCGCACAGCCAGGACCAGGAGGACGAGCACTCCTGCTTCTCCGACAACACCCATCGCGATGCGGTCACCAACGCGCTGGGCATCGAGAACGTCTGGCTCGGACGCTATGTGCGCGCCGACGGCAGCGTGCTGCAGGGGCCCTCGCTCAGCGCCCTGGTCGCGTCGCGCGATGCGGCGCTGGCCGAGCGCACCACGCGGCAGATCGCCGCCTCGGTGGCCGCGGCGCGCGCCATCCAGGCGCCGTTCGACCGCGAGATCATCGGCGGCAAGGACGCGCCCGGACGCCAGCGCGTGCAAAAGACCATCGACAGCCTGGTCCAGCAAAGCAAGGACCTGGTCGCCGCCGCCAATGCGGTGGGCATCACGCGGCTGACGCTGGTCAACCCGGCACCCTGAGAACCATACGACATGTCCAGCGCATACCTGCTGCGGGCTGCATTCGCCTGCACGCTTGCTCGGCATTGCCGGCACCGCTCCCCATGCCGCCAATGAAGCCGATCCGCTCGGCGAGAAGACCGGCGGCGACACCACCGTCTTCGCCGATGGCCGCAACGCCTTTTCCTTCCCCGCCGCCAACCTGAGCGACGAAGAGCGCACCCGCTTCGTCATCGGCAACTCGTTCTTCCGCCGCAACTGGGTGGAGGCGCCCTCGTCGACGCAGGCGCGCGATGGCCTGGGGCCGCATTTCATCGCCCGCTCGTGCGGCGGCTGCCATGTGCAGGACGGGCGCGGCGCGCCGCCGGACTTCCGCAAGGGCCTACGCCCGGCGCCGAGCCGCCTCAAGCCGGGCAGTTCCCCCTCGGGGGGACCGGACCGTAGGGACGTAGGGGGCGAACATGACCAGCCGGTCGCCTTGCTGATCCGGCTGTCGGTGCCTGGCACCGGCGCACACGGCGGCATCGTGCCCGAGCCCACCTACGGCGACCAGTTCAACAACTCCGCCGTGCAGGGCGTGAAGCCCGAAGGCGAGGTGACCATCAAGCTGCAGCCGCGTGCATGGCCGGTTCGCCGACGGCACGCGCTTCACGCTGCAGAAGCCGCTCTACGGCTTTCGCAAGCTTGCCTACGGGCCGATGGCGCCCGACACGCTGATCAGCCCGCGCATCGCGCCGCAGATGATCGGCGCCGGGCCTGCTCGAAGCGATCCCCGATGCGGAGATCGAGCGCAACGCGCGCGAGCAGGCGCAGGCCGGCGGCGCGATCCGCGGCATGCCCAATCGGGTGTGGGACCTGCCCTCGAAGCAGATGCGCCTCGGACGCTTCGGCTGGAAGGCCAACGTGGCGACGCTCGCGCACCAGACCGCGGGAGCCTTCGTCGGCGACATCGGCATCACCTCCTCGATCAATCCGGACGAAGCCTGCACCGGCGCGCAGAAGGACTGCGAGGCCGCGCCGCGCGGCTCGAAGGGTCAGAAGCCGGAGATCGACGACGAGACCCTGGAGAACGTCGTGTTCTACGAAGCCACCCTCGCCCCGCCGGCGCGCCGCAACGCCAGCGACCCCCAGGTGCTGCAAGGGCAGAAGCTCTTCGCGCAGGCGCAGTGCGCGGTGTGCCACCGGCCGAGCTACGTCACGACCGAGGGCCCCTTCCCCCGCCTGACCAGCAAGGCGCTCAACGGCCAGACGATCCATCCCTACACCGACCTGCTGCTGCACGACATGGGCGAGGCCCTCGCCGACGGCCGGCCCGACTTCGCCGCCAGCGGACGCCAGTGGAAGACGCCGCCGCTGTGGGGCGTCGGCCTCATCAAGGACGTCAACGGCCACACGCGCCTGCTGCACGACGGCCGCGCACGCGGCGTGCTCGAGGCGGTGCTGTGGCATGGCGGCGAGGCCGCTGGCAGCAAGGACCAGGTGCTGAAGATGAGCAAGGTCGAGCGCGAGGCGCTGGTCAGGTTCGTGGAGTCGCTGTGAGCCGAATGCTGGCGTGCCTGCTGACCGGCGCTGCCTTGGCATGGTCGGGCGGCGCGGCGGCACAAGCCCCGGGTCGCGCGCCGGCACGCGGCAATGCCCCCGTGATCGCGGTGCCCTTCTATACGCCGGCCCACTTCGCCCAAGGCGTGTACGAATACTGGGCCGCGCCGGCCTCCAAGGTCTTCGCCGCCCAGGGCGCGGGTCTCGTCGCGGCCGTGAAGAACCTTTGCGAAGCGCCTGCCGGCGGCAGCGCTTCGGCGCTGGGCCAGGCCCGCGAGCAGTGGATCGCTGGCCATGAAGGACTGGGAGCGGCTGTCGGCAGTCGCCATCGGCCCGCTGCTGGAGCGCCGTTCGCTCCGGCAGATCGACTTCACTCCCACGCGGCCCGAGCTGATCGCGCGGGCCGTCGAGCGAGCGCCGGCCGATGCGGCCGACATGGAGCGCATCGGCACCCCCGCCAAGGGCTTGCCGGCGCTCGAGTACCTGCTGTGGACCAAGCCAGTGAAGCCCGGCTCGGCGGAATGCCGCTACGCGCAGCAGGTGGCGGCCGACATCGATCGCGAAGCGCAGGCACTGGAACAGGGCTTTGCGCAGGCCGCCGGGCGCGAATGGGACGACGAGGCCGCGGTTGCCGCGATGAGCGAGGCGCTGAACCAATGGGTCGGCGGCCTGGAGCGTCTGCGCTGGGCGGAGATCGAGCGGCCGGTGCGAGCGCGCTCATCCGGGGGTCGCGATGCCGCCGTCTTCCCGCGAGCCGCCAGCGCCCAGAGTGCCGCCGAGTTGGGCCTCCCAGTGGTACGGCCTGCGCGAGCTGGCCGTGCTCACGGCCCCGCAGGCGCCGCGACCGGGGGCAGGACTGGTTCCGCTGGAAACCTATCTGCGCGGCCGCGGCCTGAACCCCGCCGCCGACAAGCTCGTGCAGGCGGTGAAACGGCGTCGACGAGAAATTCAAGCGCCTGAAGCCCTCCTCTCAGGCGAGCCTGCTGGACGCGACGCGCGAGCTCGCCGCCTTGAAGCGCCTGGCCGAAGCGGAGATCGCCCCGGCGCTGCAGGTCAACATCGGCTTCTCGGACGCAGACGGAGACTAGCGTTCACATGAGCATGCTGCGCCGCGATGTCCTGGCCTTGCTGGCCGCCGGTGGCACGGGCATGGCCTGGTCGCGCCCTGCCTTGCAGGACATCGAGGCTGCACCAGCCAGCGAACCCATGCGCGTGGCCGCAGCCTGGCGAGCCGAGCGCGGCGAGCAGGTCGGCGTGCTGGCGCGTGCCGACGGCAGCCTGCGCGTGAGCGCGGCGCTCGACGTGCCCACCCGCGCCCATGGCCTGCTGGTCGAGCGTGGCGGCACGATCCTGTCCGTCGCGCGACGGCCCGGCGACTGGCTGCTGCGCTGGCGTACCGATGGCCGCCCGGTCGCCTGGGCGTGGATCGATCCCGATCGCGCCTTCAATGGCCACGTGATCGCCAGCCCCGACGGCCTCACGCTCTACACCACCGAAACCCGGCTCGACACCGGCGCGGGCCTGATCGGCGTGCGAGACGCCCGGACGCTCGCCAAGCGCGCCGAATGGCCGACCCATGGCATGGACCCGCACGAGCTGGTGCTCGACACCGACGGCAGCCTGATCGTGGCCAACGGCGGCATTCCCACGCAGCCCGAGACGGGACGCCAGAAGCTCCATCTCGACAAGATGGACTCCTCGCTGGTGCAGCCTGTCCTCGCGCGACGGCGCGCTGCTCGGCCAATGGCGGCTCGACGACCAGCGGCTGAGCCTTCGCCACCTCGCCTGGAACGAGCGCCAGCTCGGCATCGCACTGCAGGCTGAACACGACGACGCCCGGGCAAAGGCCAACGCGCCCGTGCTCGCCATCTTCGACGGCCACGAATTGCGCACCGTCGAGCGAGGCTCGTGGGGCCCGCAGACGCGCGAACTCGCCGGCTACGGCGGCGACATCGCCGCGAGCGGCGGCCGATTCGCGGTGAGCTGCCCGCGCGCCCAGGGCGTCGCGATGTGGAACTCCGACGGCAGCTGGGCCCGCTTCGTGCCCCTGGAGGAGGCTTGCCCCCTGGCCGACAGGCACGACACCCTGTGGGCCGGCGGTCGCAGCCGGGCGCTGGGCCTGGGTCCGACGGACCAGGCGGCCTCCCTTCAGCTGCCTGGGCTGCAGCTCGACAACCACTGGGTCCCGCTGCTCGCCTCCTGAACCCGGGCCACACCCCCTGAATGACGGGTTGCGGAGCCCTCCCGCTCCGGAAGAATCTTGCGGGCATGCACAGCGCCAGGAGGTATGACATGGGGTGTGCCGGTGCCGGATCGAGATGGGCGAAGCGGGTCGTCCTCTGCTGCGCGCTTCTGCCCGCCCTCGCGCCGGCGCAGGAAGCCGCCAACGAGAACGCGCTGATCGAGGTCCTGCGGACCGAGGCTGCCAGCTACGAGCACGGCAACGGCGTCGAGCAGGACGGCCGGCGCGCCGTGGCGCTGTATTGCGAAGCCGCGCGGCTCGGCGATGCACGCTCTCAATTCGATCTCGGCTGGATGTACACCAACGGCCGCGGCGTGGGCCGCAGCGAGAGGCTGGCCGCCTTCTTCTTCCACGCGGCGGCCGAGCAGGGGCATGAGCAGGCCATCGCGATGCTTCGCACGGTCGGTGGCCCGAGCACCGAGATTCCCGACTGCATGCGCCCTCCCGGTCCGCTGGTCGCCGTCGCGCCGGCCAGGCGCACGGTGTCGTCCGTCGTGGCGCGCCCGATCTCCGCGCCGGCATCGATCATGACGATGGTCAAGGCCATGGCGCCGGAATTCCGCGTGCAGCCCGAGCTGGCCCTGGCCATCATGGAAGCCGAGTCCAACTTCGACATCGTGGCCCGCTCGCCCAAGAACGCCCAGGGGCTCATGCAGCTGATCCCTGCCACCGCCGCGCGCTTCAACGTCAGGAACCCCTACGACCCGGCGCAGAACATCCGCGGCGGCCTGGCCTACCTGCGCTGGCTGCTCGCGTACTTCGAGGGCGACCTGACCCTCGTGGCCGCGGCCTACAACGCGGGCGAAGGCACCGTCGAGCGCTACCGGGGCGTGCCGCCGTATGCGGAGACCCGCGCCTATGTGCGACGCATCGTGAAGTCGGTGGGCGCGCTGGCGCATCCCTTCGACGCCAGCGTCACGCAGCCCTCGCCGCAACTGGCGCTGATCCGTGAGCCGCGCAGGAACAGATGAGGCGCCCCGCGGGCGACCGGGCCGCTCAGCGCCCGCATCGGCCGAGGGGCTGTCTCTGGCACTGTCACTGGCGCGCGACCCTGCCACACGCAGGCCCTTGCCTATGTCTACGGTCGGCCCGCTACCATGATGCTCATCGCCCGCAGCACATCGCGGTCGCCCATCGAGCCATCGTCGGATCCACGCACGTGACCAGGATCGTCCTCGCCGGGTTGGTCATCGCCGTCTGCGTCGCCCTGCTGCTGCGCCTGCTGCTGGATGAGCACCGGCGCGCCCGCTTCGACGTGAAGACCCGCCGCGCTGCCGCCGCCGTTCGAAGGACGGTGCTGCGCGCCTGGCGCTGGCCTTCGGCCCGCAGGAACGCCGCCCGCGCAACCAGGGAAGCCATCCGTCGCGCCGCCCGGCGCGAGACCGAAAGCCAGAGCGAGCATCGCGAGCGCAAGAGCGACGGCTCGTCGCATTCCCGGGGCCCCCGCAAGCCGCATTAGGGCATCGCATCCGTCTCGCGCGTCCCTCGGGGAGCATTTCAATGATGCAGTGGACCAACCTTGCCGCACAGCCATCCGGCACTGGCTGTCACGTCCCGCGCGCGATATAACTGACGACCCCCTGCCGGAGAAACGGCCATGGACACGAGGACGATCGAAAGCAGCCTCAGGGCCGAGCGCCTGGACGAGGTCGTCAAGCAGGTCAGGGCCAAGCTGCCCGCCGAGCAGCGCGATGCCGTTGCCGGCTACGTGCGCGAATACTTCGATCAGGTCGATCCCGAAGACCTCGCCGAGCGCGAGGTCGGCGACCTGTACGGCGCCGCCCTCTCCCACTGGAGCTTCGCGCACAAGCGCGAGCCGGGCCAGGTGCGGGTGCGCGCCTTCAACCCCACCATCGGCGAGCACGGCTGGCAGTCCACCCACACCATCATCGAGATCGTCAACGACGACATGCCCTTCCTGGTGGACTCGGTGACGATGGAGGTCAATCGCGCCGGGCTGACGCTGCACCTGATCATCCACCCCTTGCTGGCGGTTCGTCGCGGCGCAGACGGCGCGCTCCAAGGCATGGCAGCGAAGGACGACCCGCAAGCCGTGCGCGAGTCGTGGATCCATGTCGAGGTCGATCGCGTGCCGGAGGCCTCCCGGCTCGAGGCGCTGGTCGCCGACGTGAGCCGGGTGCTCGGCGACGTGAGGCTCGCGTTCGCCGATTGGAAGGCCATGCGCGAGCGCTGCCTGGCCATCGTGAAGCAGCTCGGCGAGCAGGCGCCGCCCCTCCCGCCTGACGAGCTGGCCGAAGGCCGCGCCTTCCTCGAATGGCTGGCCGACAACCACTTCACCTTCCTCGGCAGCCGCAGCCATGAGCTGGTCACGGCCGGCGGCGAGGATGCCCTGAAGATCGTGCCCGACTCGAGTCTCGGCATCCTGCGCGACACGCAGACCAAGGAGCTGGCCTCGGGCTTCGCCACCCTGCCGCCGGAGCTGCGCGCGATGGCGCGGCGTCCGGAACTGCTCATGGTCACCAAGTCGACCGCGCGCTCCACGGTGCACCGCCCCGGCTACCTCGACCACATCACCGTCAAGCGCTTCGATTCCCAGGGCCAGGTCAGCGGCGAGGACCGCTTCCTCGGCCTGTTCACCTCCACCGCCTACAGCGCGAACCCATCCGACATCCCGCTGCTGCGCCGCAAGACCGCCCGCGCCCTCGAGCGCGCCGGGCTCGCGCCCGGCAGCCATGCGTACAAGGCGCTCGTCAACATCCTCGAGACCTATCCGCGCGACGAGCTGTTCCAGACCAGCGAGGACAACCTGCTGCAGACCGCGATGGGCATCCTCCACCTGGGCGAGCGCCAGCGCTTCAGGCTGTTCGTGCGGCGCGATCCCTTCGAGCGCTTCGTCTCCTGCCTGATCTACGCGCCGCGCGAGAACTACACCACCGAGCTGCGCCAGAAATGGCAGGACATGCTGGTGAAGGCCTTCAACGGCAGCAGCTCGGAATTCAACGTGCACCTGTCGGAGTCGGTGCTGGCGCGCGTCCAGATCATGGTGCGGACCAAGCCCGGCGGCATCCCGGACGTCGATGTGCGCGAGCTCGAGGCGCGCCTGGTCGATGCGGCCCGGCGCTGGGACGACGACCTCAAGGCCGCGCTGATCGAAGCCTTCGGCGAGGCGCGCGGCAACGAGCTGCATCGCCAGTTCGCCGACGCCTTCCCGGCCGGCTACCGCGACGAGGTGTCTGCGCGCGGCGCCGTGCCCGACATCGAGATGATGGCGGGGCTCGCCGCCACCGACGGGGTGGCGATGCGCCTGTACCGCCCGCTCGAGGCACCCCCCGGCAGCCTGCGCTTCAAGCTGCTGCGCCGCGGCGAGCCCCTGAGCTTGTCGTCCAGCCTGCCGATGCTCGAGCGCATGGGCATGAGGGTGCAGGACGAGCGCCCCAACCGCGTGACGCCGCAGGGGCTGCCGCCCGTGTGGATGCACGACTTCGGCCTGCAGAGCACGGCCGGCGACACCGAAGTGCCGATCGACACGCTGCACCAGCTGTTCGAGGACGCGTTCGGCGCGGTGCTGCGCGGCGAGATCGAGAACGACGATTTCAACCGGCTCGTGATGGCCGCCCGCCTGCCGGCGCAGGAAGTGGTGGTGCTCAGGGCCTATGCGAAGTACATGCGCCAGAGCGGCTTCGCGCTTTCGCAGGCGTTCATCGAGGCGACGCTGGCGGCCCATCCGGACATCGCGCGAGCGCTCTTCGAGCTGTTCAAGACCCGCTTCGACCCCGAAGGCGGCGCCGACGCGGACCAGCGCGCAGCGCAACAGGCCCAGGCCATCGAGGCAATGCTCGAGCAGGTGGAGAACCTCTCCGAGGACCGCGTGCTGCGCCAGTACCTCGGGCTCATCCTTGCGACGATGCGCACCAACTTCTGGCGGCGCGACTCGGCCGGCAAGCGCCGCAGCTTCCTCTCGTTCAAGTTCGATTCGTCGAAGGTGCCGGGGCTGCCCGAGCCCAAGCCGATGTTCGAGATCTTCGTCTACTCGACCCGCTTCGAGGGCGTGCACCTGCGCGGCGGCAAGGTCGCGCGCGGCGGCCTGCGTTGGTCGGACAGGCCGGAGGACTTCCGCACCGAGGTGCTCGGGCTGGTCAAGGCGCAGATGGTGAAGAACACCGTCATCGTGCCGGTCGGCTCCAAGGGCGGCTTCGTGCTCAAGCGCGCACCCTCGCCGGCGGACCGCGAGGCCTTCATGAAGGAAGGCGTGGCCTGCTACCAGGACTACCTGCGAGGCCTGCTCGACCTCACGGACAACCGCGTCGGCGACAAGATCGTGCCGCCGCCGCAGGTGCGGCGCCATGACGCGGACGATCCCTACCTCGTGGTCGCTGCCGACAAGGGCACCGCGACCTTCTCCGACTACGCCAACGCCATCAGCCAGGAATACGGCTTCTGGCTCGACGACGCGTTCGCCTCCGGAGGCTCGGTCGGCTACGACCACAAGGACATGGGCATCACCGCGCGCGGCGCGTGGGAGTCGGTCAAGCGGCATTTCCGCGAGATGGGCGTGGACACGCAGTCGACCGACTTCACCGTGGTCGGCATCGGCGACATGTCGGGCGACGTGTTCGGCAACGGCATGCTGCTGTCGCGCCACATCAGGCTCTTGGTGGCCTTCGATCACCGGCACATCTTCCTCGACCCCAACCCCGATCCGCAGACGAGCTTTGCCGAGCGCGAGCGCATGTTCAAGCTGCCGCGCTCATCCTGGGCCGACTACGACACGAGCAAGATCTCCGCCGGCGGCGGCGTGTTTCCGCGCAGCGCGAAGTCGATCACCCTCACGCCCGAGGTGAAGCGGGCACTCGACATCTCGGCCGATGCCTTGACCCCGACCGAGCTCATCAGCGCCATCCTCAAGGCGCCGGTCGACCTGCTCTACAACGGCGGCATCGGCACCTACGTCAAGGCCTCGAGCGAGAGCCATGCGCAGGTGGGCGATCGCGCCAACGACGGCTTGCGCGTCAATGGCTCCGAGCTGCGCGCCAAGGTCGTCGGCGAGGGCGGCAACCTCGGCTTCACGCAGCTCGGCCGCATCGAATTCGCGCTTGCGGGTGGACGGATCAACACCGACGCCATCGACAACTCGGCCGGCGTGGACACCTCGGACCACGAGGTCAACATCAAGATCCTTGTGGGCCTGCCGATCGCCGATGGCGAGCTCACCCTGAAGCAACGCAACACGCTGCTGGCGGAGATGACCGACGAGGTGGCCACGCTCGTGCTGCGCGACAACATCTTCCAGACCCAGGTGCTCTCGGTCACCGGACGCATCGCGCCTTCGCTGCTCGATGCGCAGTCGCGCTTCATGCAGTTCCTCGAGAAGTCGGGCCGGCTCAACCGGGCCATCGAGTACCTGCCCACGGACGAGGAGATTGCGGAGCGCCGCGCGAGCGGCATCGGGCTCAGCTCGCCGGAGCGCGCGGTGCTGCTGGCCTACAGCAAGATGTGGCTCTACGACGAGCTGCTCGCCTCGACGCTGCCGGACGATCCCTGGGTGGGAACTGCTCTCGGGCGCTACTTCCCCAAGGCCCTGCAGGACCGCTTCGCCGCCTGGCTGCCCCGGCATCCGCTACGGCGCGAGATCATCGCGACGCACGTCACCAACAGCATGATCAACCGGGTCGGCAGCACGCTGGTCCACCGCCTCACCGAGACCACCGGCGCCAGTCCGCCCGAGATCGTGCGGGCCTACCTGATGAGCCGCGAGATCTTCGGCATGGTCTCGCTATGGCAGCAGATCGAGGCGCTCGACAACGTGGTGGCCGACGAGGTGCAGGCGCAGATGCTGATCGAGACCAGCCGGCAGCTCGAGCGCGGCACCAAGTGGTTCCTGCGCTCCAGGCGGCTCTCCGAAGGCATCGAAGCGACCATCGCGCACTTCAAGCCGGGCGTCGAGGCGCTGGCCGTGCGCCTGCCCGAGCTGCTGGCGGCCGACGATCGTGCACGCATGGAGGCCGAGATCGCGCGCTACGTCGAGAAGGGCGTGCCCCGCGCGCTGGCCGAGCACGTGGTCACCTTCGGCACGCTGTACGCCACGCTGGACATCGCCGAGATCGCCGGCAGCGCGCAGCGCCCGGTCGAGCAGGTGGCTGCGGTCTACTTCGAGGTGGCGAACCGGCTCGGCCTTGGCTGGCTGCGCGAGAAGATCGCGGTGCTTCCGGGCGACCAGCACTGGCAGATGCTCGCCAAGGCCGCGATGCTCGACGACCTCTCCGCCCTGCAGCGGACCATCTCCGCGGCTGCGCTCGCCGGCAAGGCCGACAGCGAAGCACCCAGCGCCTCGATCGCCCACTGGCAGGCGGAAAACAAGCGTTCGCTGGAACGCAGCGCGCAGCTGATGAACGAGCTGCGCACGCAGCCCTCACCGGATGCCGCGATGCTGTCCGTGGCCTTGCGCGAATTGCGAGCGCTCGGCTAGCGATCCCCCGAGCCCAAGCTACACGCCAACCTGCCAGCCTCAAGCCAGCGAAGGAAACACCATGTCCAAGCTCAACCAAGGTGAAGTGGTCGACGTCCTCAACCGCCTGCTGGAAGCCGAGCTCGCCGGCGTGGTGCGCTACACCCACTACTCGCTGCTGGTGTTCGGCTTCGGCCGCATCCCCATCGTCGAATGGCTGCACGCGCAGGCCAATGAATCGCTGCTGCATGCGCAGCAGGTCGGCGAGTGGATCACGACGCTAGGCGCCTATCCGTCGCTGGCCATCGGGCCGCTGCTCGACTCGCACCAGACCGATATCGCGAGCATGCTGCGCGAGTCACTGGAGACCGAGGGCCGCGCGCTGGGCTTGTACCGCGAGCTGCTCGGGCTCGTGGAAGGGCGCTCGGTGGCGCTGGAAGAATTCGCGCGGCAGATGATCTTCGCCGAGGAAATGCATGCGGCGGAGGTCAACAAGATGCTGCGCAAGCCGGGGCAGGTCGCGGCCTATTCGGACGGCCGAGTTGACCCTTGGTCTAGCGGGCCGAGCGCCGGGCGTCAGCGCCGTGCGTCCGAGCCGACGCGCGGCCGCGGCTCACCTGCCGGCCGCATCCCTCGGGATCGCCGATGCCGTCGGACGAGGGGTCGTCATCTCCCGAGCCGCGCCGCGATCTGCGCCACATGCCGCCCCTGGGTGCGCGCCATCGCCAGCTCGTTCTCGCTGGGCTGGCGGGAGCCGTCCCCGGCCGTGATCGTCGAGGCGCCATAGGGGCTGCCGCCGCTGATCTCGGCCACGGTCATCTGGCGTGTCTCCGAATAAGGCAGGCCCACCACCACCATGCCCTGGTGCAGCAGCGTGGTGTGAAAGCTCAGGATCGTCGATTCCTGCCCGCCGTGCTGGGTCGCTGTGCTGGTGAACACGCTTCCCACCTTGCCGATCAGCGATCCCTTCATCCACAGGGCGCCGGTCTGGTCGAGCAGGTTGCGCATCTGCGCGCACATGTTGCCGAAGCGCGTGGGCGTGCCGAAGATGATCGCGTCGGCCTCGGCCAGCTGCTCCGGCTTGATGACGGGCAGGGCGGCGAAGGCCGCGCGCGCCGCCTTGGCGCCGCTCTTTTCGAGCACGTCGTCGGGGACCAGCTCCTGGACCTGCCAGAGCGTGACCTCGGTGTCCTTCACTTCGCGTGCTCCTTCGACCACCGCCTCGGCCATGCGGTGGACGTGGCCGTACATGCTGTAGAAAACGACGTAGACCTTGGTGCTCATGCCAGACTCCTTTGACGAACTCGGTTTTCCACGGTGCGAAAGCGCCACCCTCGACGCATGCCGAGCGCAGCCGAGCGGGAGCCGCGGATCCGGCTTCGCCGGGCCGCAGGCGGAGCCCCCTTGGAGGGGGTGGCGCGAAGCGCCTACGGGGGTGGCTCACTCACGCACTGGGCGCCTGCCCCAGCGTGAGAGCCAGATGCTCGATCCAGCGTCGCACGCGCAGGGCCTGGTAGCGGCGCGAGGTGTACACGGCGTAGACACCCACCGGCGTGCCGCGCCATTGCGGCAGCAATTCCTCGAGCGCTCCGCTGGCCAGCGCTTCCTCGGCGATGAAATCCGGCTGCAGCGCAATGCCGGCATCGCGGATCGCGGCCGCGACGAGGACGTCGCCGTTGTTGGCCGACAGTGCGCCCGTGACCGGCACGCGCACCTGCTCGCCGGTCTCGGCATGCGTGAAGGACCAATGGTTGCGGTCGGTCAGGTAGGCGTAGTTCAACAGCCTGTGCCCGGCGAGTTCGGACGGGTGCCTGGGCTTGCCGCGACGCCTGAGATATTCCGGCGAGGCCAGCAGCCGCAACTGCGCATCGGCCATGCGGCGGGCGATCAGCGTCGACTTCAGGTCGCGCGAGATGCGAATGGCGACGTCGACGTTCTCGTCGACCAGGTCGACCACGCGATCGGTGAGCTGCAGGTCGATCACCACCCGCGGGTACTGCTCCATGAAGCTCGCCAGCACCGGCCCGAGCCGCCGCATGCCGTAGGACACCGGGGCGTTGACACGGATCTCGCCGCTGGGCTCCGACTGGCTCTTGCGGTTGACCGCTGCAAGTTCGTCGTAGGTCTCGAGCAGGCGCGAGGCCTGCTCCAGCACCTCCGAGCCCTCGGTGGTCAGCCCGATGCGCCGGGTGGTCCGCTGCAGCAGCCGCACGCCGAGCAGGGTCTCCAAGTCCGACACGGTGCGCGAGGCCGCGGTGGTCGACAGGCCCAGCGTCTCTGCCGCCTTGACGAAGCTGCCCTTCTCGACCACGGTCTTGAACACCTCGAGCGCATGCAGGCGGTCCACCAAGCCTCTCCTGGTTTCATCCCGATTTATGGGACAACTCTAGGGACTCGGAAGGCATTGATCAAATCGGCGGCAATGAGCATCGCGCCGGCCGTGGTCGGCGCGCGCAGGCCGGTCGCCGGCCCGAAGCCGGCGATGAACGGCCGGGAGCCTGGGCTCCTAATGCAGCGACCGCTGCTCGCCAGAGCCGCCGCCCTGCTCGAAGCCCTGCTGCCAGCGCTTGGCCTGCGACATCCATTCGTTCCAGGCCGTGGTGGCCAGGCTCATCGCCTCTTGTGCGGCTTCCTGCGCCGGCCAGGTGACCGGGCCTCCGGTCCACTGCCGGGCCAGTTCGGTAAAGCCGGCTTCCGGTGTCGGGGGCGCCGCTTGCAGGGTCCTGGAGGCCACTTTCTGGGAACTGCTCAGGAAGGCGTTGGCGACCTCGCTCAGGCCTTTCATCGCCAGGCTCATGGTTTCGACGCGGGCCTGTTGGGTGATCTCGAAGAAGGACAGCCAGTAGCGCAAGGCGTTGTCGGTGTTGTTCTGCACGAGATTGAGCTGCAAGCGCATGAGCTCGTCGTGATCGCGAATGGATGACAGATCCGTGGCGATATCTTCATGCCACTTCTGGGCGCGGTGGGCCGTATCGCGCTGCATCTCGCGCAACGATTCGGAGCCGCGGAGGATGGCCTGGGCCATGGCAATGGCGCAATCGAGCTGCGCCTTGCCGACGGCCGTCCAGTCCTCCAGCAGGGGATTCGGGGTCACATTGGCTCGCACGGCATCTGCTGCGGTGGTGACGGTTTCAGCGGCTGCCTTGGAAGCGGTGCGACGTGTAGTCATCAGCAATTCTCCAGTTGAGAGGATGAAGCCGGAAAGAAGAGACGAAGGCAATGGTTTAGCGGCTGCCTTGCATGCGAGTCAACTGGAAGACTTTGGTTTGCCGGGGGCTTTGGTCGGGCGCAGAAACGACAAAGGCTTTCCGAAGAAAGCCTTTGAAGCAAACGAGATGTCTGGTGGGCCCTGAGTGACTCGAACACTCGACCTACGGATTAAGAGTCCGCTGCTCTACCAACTGAGCTAAGAGCCCCAAATTCTGGTGGGTTGTGCAGGATTCGAACCTGCGACCAACGGATTAAAAGTCCGCTGCTCTACCGACTGAGCTAACAACCCGCGAAGCCCACGAGTATAAATCAGGAATCGGGTGCCGCTCAAGACGCGCTATTGTAGCGCCCTTTCATGCCTCGTCAGAGACACGTGCTTGCGCGAGTTGTCGAATCACTTCGCCCGCCGCAACCATGCCGAAGGTGGCCGTGACGCTCACCACCGAGCCGTAGCCGTGGCAGTTGAGGCTGCCGTCGACGTCACAGCTTTCGGGTGGGCGCGCGATCGGTTCGCGGGAGAACACGCTGGTCACGCCGATGCGCCCCTTGCGTGGCGCGCCGTGCTCCTTGCGCAGCCGCTGCCTGAGCGTGGCGAGCAGCGGGTCGTGCGTGCTGTCGGCAAGGTCGGCGACATCGACATCCTGCGCGCGCTGCTTGCCGCCCGCTGCACCGACGCTCACCAAGGGCGTCCCGGTGTCGAGAGCCCACGCTGCCATGGCCAGCTTCGCACGCCCCTGGTCGCAGCAGTCGATCACCGCATCGACCGGGCCGGGCAGCAACTGCGGCCAGTTGCCGGGTTCGACGAATTCCTCCACTCCGATCGCTTCGCAGCCGGGATGGATGAGCGCGATGCGCTCGCGCAGGGCCTGCACCTTCGCCGCGCCCAGCGTCGTCTCGGTTGCATGCACCTGGCGATTGATGTTGGACTCCGCAATATGGTCGAGATCGATCAGCACCAGCTGCGCCACGCCACTGCGCGCCAGCGCTTCGGCCGCCCACGACCCCACCCCACCGATGCCCACGACGGCCACCCGCGCGGCGCGTATGCGGTCGTAGGCCTGGCTGCCGTAGAGCCGCCTCAGGCCACCGAATCGGCGTTCGAGATCGGCGGCTGCCGGCTCGAGGTGGAGTGCGACAGGGACATCCATGTCAGGCCATGCTTTCCAGGCGCCACATCTGATACTTGAAGGCTGCTACTGCTCCCACCACGATGGCTGCCAGCGCAATGAAGCTCGACACGCCAAGCGTCGAAATGCCCGACAGCCCCTGCCCGATCGTGCAGCCCATGCGCGGTGACGCCGCCCACGCCCATCAGCATCGCACCGACAAGATGATTGGCCGTGTCCTCGGCATTGCGAAAGCCCTCCCAGCGGAAGCTGCGTGTCGCCAGCGCATGGAGCGCCGAACCGATGACCACGCCCAGGCACGACACGATGCCGACCGTCAGCACCTTGCTCTTGTCGCTGAAGTAGATCAGCCAGTCGATGCTGTAGGCGATCGGCGCGACGTAGCTGAGCGACTCCATGCGCTGCGAGTTGGTCGCGACGAAGCCCTCCTGCAAAGTGTTGGGATCTTCGGCCACGTGTCCCAGCACACCGGAAACCCACCACACGCCGACGATCACCGCGCCGATGCCCAGGCCGGCCAGCAGGTTGTCGGTGGTGCGTCCCTCCGGCCTGGCCAGCGCCCACCCGATGCAGGCTCCACCCACGACCAGGCCCAGCGTCCACGCAGCCATGTTCTTCGACCACCCTGCCCCCGCGCTCACGATCGACGGCAGGTCCTGACCCGCGGCGACATCGAGAGTGACCGCATCGACCGTGTTCACCCGCAGCACGCCCGTGATGCCACGCAAGGTGGCATAGGCCGCCAGCCCCAGCACCAGGAAGACCACCACCGACTTGAGATTGCCGGCGCCGATGCGGACCAGCGTCTTGCTGCCGCAGCCCGACGCGAGCACCATGCCGAAGCCGAACATGAGGCCGCCTACCAGGGCCGACAGCCAGATCACGCGCGGGCCGCCGTAGAGCGTCTTGGAGGCGTCGACCCAGCCCAGCCCGACCATGGCGTTGAAGCCGACGATGGCCACGCCCATGGCAAGCACCCACATCCGCATGCGGGACCAGTCGCCGATGTTGACGATGTCGGAAACGGCGCCCATGGTGCAGAAATGCGTGCGCTGGGCAATGGCGCCGAAGAGGACCGAGAGAGCGAAAGTGGCCCACAACACCTGGGTTGCGAGCGCTTGGATATCGAGTTCTTGCATGGGGCGGATTTTAGGTTCCGCCTCATGTGCCCCAGAGGGAGAGCGCCCAGCCCGCGCCGGGCCGCCCCAAGCGGGCTGCTCCCCTCGGGGGGCGGACTCGGCTTGCCGAGTCCTGGGGGCTCTTACTTCAACGTGGCCAGCCGAACCTTGGCCTCTTCGGCCGCTTCGCTCCCGGGATGGTTCTTGATGAGTTCATCGAGCGTGCGACGAGCGGCGGCGCGATCCTTCAGCTCGACCTGGCACATCGCGACCGACAGCAGCGCCTCGGGCGTGCGCTGGTGCGAGGGGAACTTGTTGGCCAGCGCGCGGAACGACGCGATCGCTTCCTTGTAGTCGCGCTTTCCGTAGTGCGCATTGCCCAGCCAGTAGAGCACCGATGCCTCGTAGCCGCTGCCCGGATAGCGCCGCTGGAAACCCTGGAAGGCCGCGGCCGCGCCCCCGAAGTCGCCCTTGCGGAAGATGTCGAGCGCAGCCTCGTAGTCACGCCGCTCCTCGGGTCGCACCTGGATCTCCTTGCCGTCGATGACCTGCTTCTGCGGCTCGAACTGCCGCATGCGGTCGTCGATCGCCGACTGGAGATCGGTCTGCTTGCGCTGCATCTCCGAGAACTCGCGGGTGGCCTGCTCGCTCTCCCCGCGCAGCTTGGCGACGTCGCCGCGCATCAGCTCGAGCTGGCTGTTGAGGTCGAGCAGGCTGCGGCGCAGGAGCTCCAACTGCTCGGCCTGCTTGCTCCCCTCGGACTTCTGTTGCTCGGACAGCACTTCCACGCGCTGGCGCAACTCGAGGATGGCGCGGCGGGCTTCGTCGTCATCGAAGAGACCCGCGTGCGCCACCCCAGCCACGCACAGCAAGACACTTGCACTCAAACGCTTCATATCAACTTTCAACGAGCCAACGCCATCGAGCGGGAGCCGCGGATCCGGCTTGGCCGGGCCGCTGGCGGAGCCCCCTGGAGGGGGTGGCGCGAAGCGCCTCCGGGGGTGGGTCAGGTCAGCGAACGTTCAGTTCGGCCCGACGGTTCTTGGCATAGGCGTCTTCGTCGGAGCCCGCCACAGCCGGGCGCTCCTCGCCGTAGCTCACGGCTTCCATCTGGCTTTCCTTGACGCCGAGCAGCTCGAGCGACTTGCGCACGGCCTCGGCACGCTTCTGCCCCAGGGCCAGGTTGTACTCGCGGCCGCCGCGCTCGTCGGCATGGCCTTCGATGGTCAGGCGCTGCTGGCCGTTGCTGCCGAGGTACTTGGCGTAGGAGTTGACCATCGGACGGTACTCGTCGCGGACCACGTAGCTGTCGAAATCGAAATAGATGATGCGGCCGTACTGGCCGGCGGCGGTATTGACGCCGGAGGCGCCGGGTGCCGTCACGCTCTGCACCTGCGACTGCGCCCTGCCATCGTTCGCGCCCACCGGAGCGGGGGTGCGGGTTTCGACCGGGGTTTCGTCGAGCTTGACGTTGGAGCCGCACGCAGCCAGCAGGCCGGCGAGCAGCGAGGCAGTCCCCAGGACGGAAATGGAACGAATGATCATTTGGCAGTACCTTCTAGTAGTAGTGAATCCCAACGAGGGAAAGGGGTGCGCGCTGCCGAGTGCGTTGCCGCAGGCAGCAGTGCAAGGAAGAAGAAGCGGGTGTTGCACGCTCATCGCGGATACGGGCCCCAGATGGGTTCCCGCACATCACCGCGGTTGGATGCCAAGGTCGCTTTGATCTTGCCATCAAGCGTGGTGGTCATCAACACTTCGCGCCCCTGTGCGCGCGTGGCGTACATGATCAGGCGGTTGTTCGGCGCGAAGCTCGGGCTTTCGTCTTCCCGGGTGTCGGTAAGCGTGGTGATGCTTCGGCTGGAAAGCTCCATCAGCTGCAGGCGGAAGGCGCCGCCGCCGTTGCGCGCCACATAGGCCATCCAGCGGCCATCGGGGCTGACCGCGGGGCTGATGTTGTAGCTGCCGTTGAAGGTGACCCGTTCGGCCCCGCCGCCGCCGGCGCTCATGCGGTAGATCTGCGGCGAGCCGCCGCGATCGCTCACGAAGTACAGGCTGCGGCCGTCGGGCGTGTACACCGGCTCGGTGTCGATCGCGTTGCTGCTGGCCAGCCGCTTCAGGTTGTCGCCGGTGCGGCTCATGCCGTAGATCTGCGAGAGCCCGTCGCGCGTCAGCACGACGGCCATCTGGTCGCCGTCGGGCGCCCACGCCGGCGCGCTGTTGGAGCCCTTGAAGCTCGCCACGGTGGAGCGCTTGCCAGTGGAGATGTCCTGCGTGTAGACGACCGGCTTCTTGGTCTCGAAGGACACATAGGCCAGCTCGTTGCCGCTCGGCGACCAGGCCGGCGAGATGATGGGCTCGGCGCTGTTGAGAGCCACCTGGGCGCCTTCGCCGTCGGAGTCGGCCACCCACAGCGTGTAGCGCTGCGCCGCCCGCGTGACATAGGCGATGCGGGTGGCGAAGACACCGCGCTCGCCGGTGAGCTTTTCGTAGATGAAGTCGGCAATGCGGTGCGCCACCAGCCGCAGGTCGGCTTCCGCCACGGCATGCGCCTGGCCACCGAGATCCTGCCCGCGCACCGTGTCCCACAGCTTGAAGCGCACGTCGATGCGGCCGTCAGCCAGCTTGGCGAGGCTGCCGACCACGAGCGCATCGGCACCACGCCCGCGCCATTCGGTCAACACCGGCCGCGACGCTTCGGTGAGCGCCGCGCCGCCGGCATCGACTCCACGAAACTGGCCGCTGCGCTCCAGGTCGGCGCGCACGATGGTCGAGACTTGCTGGGTGCGGCCCGCCTCGCCGCTGAACTGCGCGATCGCGATCGGGAATTGGGTGGCGCCCACGCCGCTGATATCGACCTTGAACTGAGCCAGCGTGGGAACGGCCGCCAGTGCTGCCGGCACGGCGAGGAAGGAACGGCGAGACCACATGCTTGTCATACCTTTCTTGTTCATTGCGTCATCAACGCCACCACCAACCCCTGGGGTTTCTGAGCGCACCCTGTAACGATGGTTCCGTGGCCATGAAGGCGGCGTATTTTCATCGCAGGAATACGGCATTGCGTAGCGACAAATGCAACAGATCTTCACCAAGCCCGCGAGAGTGGCGGCATTGTAGGCAGGCGGGCGCACGGCACCCGCATGGTCCGCCTCACAGCAGGATGATGTCGTATTGCTCCGGCGACAGCGTCGGCTCGGTCTGAAGCGAAATGGGCTTGCCGATGAAATCCGACAGGCCCGCCAGATGCTGGCTCTCCTCGTCGAGCAGCATCTCAACCACCGATGCGCTGCCGACCACGCGGAACTCCTTGGGGTTGAACTGGCGTGCCTCGCGCAGGATCTCCCGCAGGATGTCGTAGCAGACGCTGCGCGGCGTCTTGACCGACCCCTTGCCGTCGCAGACCGGGCAAGGCTCGCACAGCATGTGGGCCAGCGATTCGCGGGTGCGCTTGCGGGTCATCTCGACCAGCCCGAGCTGCGTGAAGCCGCTCACGGTCATCTTCACGCGGTCGCGGGCCAGCTGCTTGCGCAGTTCGACCAGCACCGCCTCCTGGTGGTCTTCGCGCACCATGTCGATGAAGTCGAGGATGATGATGCCGCCCAGGTTGCGCAGCCGCAGCTGCCGGGCGATGGCCTGCGCGGCCTCGAGGTTGGTCTTGAAGATGGTGTCGTCGAAGTTGCGCGCGCCGACGTAGCCGCCGGTGTTGACGTCGATGGTGGTCAGCGCCTCGGTCTGGTCGATGATGAGGTAGCCGCCGGACTTGAGGTCGACCCGGCGCGCGAGTGCCGCGCTCGACCTCCTGGTCGATGTTGTAGAGGTCGAAGATCGGCCGCTCGCCCCGGTAATGCTCGAGCTTGCTGATCGCGCCGGGCGTGTATTCGCGGCCGAATTCGGCCAGCGCCTCGAACTGCATGCGCGAGTCGATGCGTATCGACTGCGTCTCGTCGCCGGTCAGGTCGCGCAGCACGCGCTGGGCCAGGTTGAGGTCTTCGTGCAGGAGCGTGCCGGGCGCGGTCTTGAAGCCCAGTTCGCGGATGGTGTTCCAGGTCTTGCGCAGGTAGGCGATGTCGGCGGCCAGATCGGCGTCGGCGGCCTCCTCGGCATTGGTGCGCAGGATGAAGCCGCCACCGGCATCGCCCGCAAGCGTGGTCATGCGCTGGCGCAATTGCTCGCGCAGATCGGGCGAGCCGATCTTCTGCGAGATGCCGATGCGGTCGTCTTGCGGCAGGTAGACCAGCAGCCGCCCGGCGATGCTGACCTGGGTGGACAGCCGCGCGCCCTTGGTGCCGATGGGGTCCTTGATCACCTGCACGGTGAGCGCCTGGCCTTCGTAGACGAGCCGCTCGATCGGCAAGGGAGGCACGGAACCGTTGCCGCCCTCCGCGCCGTGATTGCCGCGCTGCGTTCCGCCGTTCGCATGCAGGTCGGCCACATGCAGGAAGGCGGCGCGCTCGAGCCCGATGTCGATGAACGCCGACTGCATGCCCGGCAGGACTCGCGCGACGCGCCCCGTGTAGATGTTGCCGACCAGGCCACGCTCCAGCGTGCGTTCGATGTGCAGTTCCTGCACGGCGCCGTTTTCGACGATGGCCACGCGCGTCTCCTGCGGCGACCAATTGATCAGGATGTCTTGCATTCGTTGGCTGTTCAGAAACGCACGCCGAATCGCTGTAGCAGCAGCGCGGTCTCGTAGAGGGGCAAACCCATGATACCGGAGTAGCTTCCGGCGATTCGCTCGATCCAGGCCGCAGCCTGGCTCTGTATCGCATAGGCGCCCGCCTTGCCCATGGGTTCGCCGCTCGCGACATAACGCACGATCTGCGGCGCCGGTACCGGGGCGAACAAGACGCGGGAGGTATTGACCCGGCACTCGGTGCGTCGCGCCGTGCCCACCGCCACGGCCGTGATCACGCGGTGCTCCTTGCCCGCGAGCTCGGTCAGCATCGCACGCGCTTCGCGCTCGTCGGCCGGCTTGCCGAAGATGCGGCGGCCCAGCGCCACGGTGGTGTCCGAACACAGCAGTGGCGCGCTCGGCAGGCCGCGCCGCTCGAGACGCGCCCGGGCAGCATCGAGCTTGGCGAGCGTCACCCGCTTCACATAGGTGGTCGGCGCCTCGCCTGGCAGGACTGCTTCGAGCGACTCGGCGTCCTCGTCGTGATCAGGCAGCAGCAGCTCGTAGCGCACGCCGATCTGCTCCAGGAGCTGGCGCCTGCGCGGGCTTTGCGAGGCGAGATAGACGAAGTCGCTCATCTCGCAGTGCCCGCCCGGCCGCCCGAAGGGCACCGAGCGCCCCTTGGGGGCCGCGAATGAAGTGAGCTGGGGGTCGTTTCATTCCCGGTGGTAGGGATGGCCCACCATGACCGACCAGGCCCGATAGAGCTGCTCGGCCAGCAGCACCCGCACGAAGGCGTGCGGCAAGGTCATGTCCGACAGGCGCAGGCGCTCGTCGGCCGCTTCGCGCAGGCCGGGATCGAGCCCATCGGGACCGCCGATCACGAGGGCCACGTCTCGCCCGTCGTGCATCCAGGCCTTCATGCGCGCAGAGAGCTGCACGGTGGTGACCCGCTCGCCACGCTCGTCGAGCACCACCACGCGCGCGCCCTTCGGGCAGGCCGCCTCGATGCGTGCTCGCTCCGCGGCCATCAGGGTTTCGGTGGTCTTGGAGCCGCGCGGCTCGGTCTTCACCGCCTTGAGCTCGAGGCGCAATTCGGGCGGAAAGCGCTTGGCGTAGTCGTCATAGGCGGTCTCGGCCCACGCGGGCACGCGCTGGCCGACCGCCACGATGACGAGCTTCATGAGGCCTTGCGCGGTGCGGTCTTCCTTGGCGCGGTCTTGGCGGCGGTCTTCTTCGCCGCAGCAGCAGGCTTTCTCGGGGCGGCGACCTTCGCCGCGTGGGCAGGCGTCCGGGACGTCGTGCCGGGGGCTTTCCTGGCAGGGCTCTTCGATGCCGCAGTCTTCTTGGCGGCAGTCTTCGCACTCGCGGACCTGGCTGCGGGCGTCTTCGCCGCCGGAGCCTTGGCCACCGCCGACTTCCTCGCCGGAGCCTTGCGCGGCGCTGCCGCGGGCGCCGCTGCAGACTCGGATGCACCAAAACTTCTGCCGGAGGCAGCCTTCCTCGACGCAGCGGGTGCGCCATCTCCACTCGCCTTCGGCAGGCCCTTCAGCTCGGCCATCTTCATCTTGACCGGCTTGTCGCCCCAGATCTCTTCGAGGTGGTAGTACTGGCGGATGGTGGGCTGCATGATGTGCGCGACCGCCGCGCCGCAGTCCACGATGATCCACTCGCCGTTTTCCTCCCCTTCGGTGCGCATCACGGGGAAGCCGTGTTTGCGCACCTCGTCACGCACGCTCGCTGCGAGCGCCTTGGTCTGACGGTTGGATGTGCCCGAGGCGATGATCACCCTTTCGAAGAGCGGTGACAGGTGCTCGGTATTGAAGACCACGATGTTGTGGGCCTTCACGTCTTCCAGGCCATCGACGATGGCGCGTTGCAGTTTGCGGATGTCCATTGAGCAGGAAATCTCCGGTCGTCAGGGGGGAGTGAGATAGAGGCGGTGCTGCGCAATATAGCGCGCCACCTCCGCAGGAACCAGAGTGTCGATCGGCTCGTGGCGCGCGACGCGCGCCCGAATCTCGGTGGCCGAGATCGTCATCGGAGGCAGGGGTAGATATCGGACTTGATGCGGCGTGTCGAGCAGCTTGCCCGCCGCGCGCGGCGCAACGCCCGCACGGCCTGCAACGGCGAGCGTGACGCGATCGAGCAGCTCGCGCCAGCCGTGCCAGGAATCGAAATGCGCGTATTGGTCCTGTCCGATCACGAGGAACCAGTCGCATGGAGCTGGCTCGCGAGCCTGCAGCTCCTTCACCGTCTCCAAGCGTGTAGCTCGGGCCGGACCGCGCCAGTTCGCAAGGCTCGAGGACAAAGCGGGACTCGCCCTCGATCGCCAGCTCGACCATCGCCGCGCGATGCACCGCAGGCGACAGCGTGCGCTGCTTCTGCCAGGCATCCCCTACGGGTACCCAGCGCAGTTCGTCGAGTTGCAGATGCTCGAGCGCGACGCGCGCCAGGGCCACGTGGGCCAGGTGCACCGGATCGAAGCTGCCTCCGAAGAGGCCGATCCTGCGGCTCGGCAAGTTGCTCACGGCCGCCTCGTCAGACCCAGTCGCGCGCGACGAGGAAGTCGGAGTACAGGCGAGCCTCGGGCGTGCCGGGCTCGGGGCGCCAGTCGTAGCGCCACTTCACCAGGGGCGGCATCGACATGAGGATGGACTCGGTGCGACCACCCGATTGCAGGCCGAAATGCGTGCCACGGTCCCACACGAGGTTGAACTCGACATAGCGCCCGCGCCGGTAGGCCTGGAAATCACGCTCCCGCTCTCCGTAGGGCTCGGCACGACGCCGCTCCAGGATCGGCATGTAGGCGTCGAGGAAGGCATCGCCCACCGAACGCATCATGGCAAACCCGTTCTCGAAGCCGCCTTCGCTGAAGTCGTCGAAGAAGATGCCGCCCACGCCGCGCGGCTCGTTGCGATGCTTGACGAAGAAGTACTCGTCGCACCAGGCCTTGAAGCGCGGGTACTTGTCGGCGCCGAAGGGCTCGAGCGCCCGTTTGCAGGTGGCGTGGAAATGCCGGGCATCCTCCTCCACGCCGTAGTAGGGCGTGAGGTCCATGCCGCCGCCGAACCAGGTGACCGGCTCGCCGCCTTCGGGCAGCGCGGCCAGCATGCGCACGTTCATGTGCACCGTGGGCACGTGGGGATTGCGCGGATGCAGCACCAGCGAGACGCCCATCGCCTCGAAGGCCGCGCCGGCCAGATCGGCGCGGTGCTGGGTGGCCGATGGCGGCAGCGACGTGCCCGTGACATGCGAGAAGTTGCAGCCGCCGCGCTCGAGGAGCTGGCCGTCTTCCATCAGCCGCGACAGGCCGTCGCCTTGCAGCTTGTCGCCCGGCGGCCGCGTCCAGGCGTCGCGCAGGAAGCGCGCTCCCTCGGCGGCTTCCAGCGTGGCGATGATGCGGTCCTGCAGGCCGAGCAGGTAGTTGCGGACCGCCTCAGCGAGCGTGGCCGCGGATCCGGCTCGCCGGTCGCTGGCGGAGCCCCTTGCGGAGCTCAGGCGCACGGTTCATATCAGCGTTGACGCGGTGGCCGATGTCGCGCGCGGTACTGCATGCCGTCGAAGGCAATGCCTTGCAGCAGCTGGTAGGCCAGGTGCTGCGCTGCACGCGCTGTGTCGCCCAGCGCGGTCACGCAGAGCACGCGGCCGCCCGTCGTCGTGGTGACGCCATGCTCGGTCGCCGTGCCGGCGTGGAACACCACCGCATCGGCCTGCTCCGGCGGCAAGCCGGTGATCACGTCGCCCTTGCGCGGAGTCAGCGGATAGCCGTGAGCAGCCACCACGACGCCCAGCGCAAAGCGGCGATCCCAGTGCAGCTCGATCTGGTCGAGCGTGCCGTCCGTGGCTGCAAGCAGCACGTCGAGCAGGTCGCTCTTCAAGCGCATCATGATCGGCTGCGTTTCCGGATCGCCCATGCGGCAGTTGAACTCCAGCGTCTTGGGCTGGCCGTGGTTGTCGATCATCAGCCCGGCGTACAGGAAGCCGGTGTAGGGGATGCCGTCGCGCGCCATGCCGTGGATGGTCGGCAGGATGATCTCGTGCATCGCCTTGGCGTGCACATTGGGCGTGACCACCGGCGCGGGCGAATAGGCACCCATGCCGCCGGTATTGGGACCCTGGTCGCCATCTTGCAGGCGCTTGTGGTCCTGGCTGGTGGCCAGCGCGACGACGTGGCGGCCGTCGCACATCACGATGAAGCTGGCTTCCTCGCCTTGCAGGAACTCCTCGATCACCACCCGCGCGCCGCCCTCGTTGTGCAACACGCCGAGCTTGTTGTCCTGCAGCATCCAGTCGACCGCCTCGTGCGCCTCGGCGAGCGTCGTCGCCACCACCACGCCCTTGCCGGCGGCCAGGCCATCGGCCTTGACCACGATGGGCGCGCCCATCCTGTCGATGTAGGCATGCGCGGCCGGGGCTTCGCTGAAGGTTTCGTACGCGGCCGTCGGGATCTTGTGCCGGCGCATGAAGTCCTTGGCGAAGGCCTTGGAGCTTTCGAGCTGCGCCGCTGCCTTGGTGGGGCCGAAGATGCGCAGGCCCCTGGGTGCGGAACACGTCGACCACCCCGGCGGCCAGCGGCGCTTCAGGGCCCACCACGGTCACGCCGATCTTTTCCTTCTGAGCGAAATCGGCCAGCGCCTGGGGATCGGTAATGGCCAGGTTATGCAGGCGGGAATCCAGCGCCGTGCCGCCGTTGCCGGGCGCGACGAAGACGGTCTGCACCTTGGGCGACTGCGCGAGCTTCCATGCCAGGGCGTGCTCGCGGCCGCCCGAGCCCACAACTAGAACTTTCATTGCCTTCAGGCCTTATTCGTTGATTTCTGCGTTGTGATGGACGTCCTGCACGTCGTCCAGGTCTTCGATCGCGTCGAGCAGCTTCTGCATCTTCTGCGCGTCCTCGCCGCCCAGCTCGATGGTGTTCTCGGCCCGCATCGTCACCTCGGCCAGCTCGGGCGCGAGGCCCGCGCCTTCGAGCGCATTCTTGACCGCCTCGAAGTCGCCCGGCGCGCATACCACCTCGATGGCACCGTCCTCATCGGTGATGACGTCCTCGGCGCCCGCTTCGAGCGCCACTTCCATCACCTTGTCTTCGCTGGTGCCGGGAGCGAACACGAATTGCCCGCAATGCCTGAACTGGAAGGCCACCGAACCTTCGGTGCCCATGTTGCCGCCATGCTTGCTGAAGGCGTGGCGCACTTCGGCGACGGTGCGCACGCGGTTGTCGGTCATGCAGTCGACGATGATCGCCGCGCCGCCGATGCCGTAGCCTTCGTAGCGGATCTCCTCGTAGGTCACGCCTTCGAGATTGCCGGTGGCCTTGTCGATGTTGCGCTTGATGGTGTCGGCCGGCATGTTGGCGGCCTTGGCCTTGTCGACCGCCAGCCGCAGGCGCGGGTTGGCGTTGAGGTCGGCGCCGCCCTGGCGCGCGGCGACCATGATTTCGCGGATCACCCGAGTCCAGACCTTGCCGCGCTTCTCGTCCTGGCGGCCTTTTCTGTGTTGGATGTTGGCCCACTTGGAATGACCGGCCATGCTGGAAGCTCCTGAGGATTGCCCGATCGGCGTTGCGCCTCGGGATGTGTGTGTTCTTGGATAGACTGCAATTTTACTTGCCCCACCTCCAGGAAACCGCCATGGCCGACCCGCTGCTGATCGCGAAGAACGGTGAGATCGAATGCCACCTGTTGCCTGGCCTGGCCAATCGGCACGGCCTGATCACGGGAGCCACCGGCACCGGCAAGACCATCACGCTGCAGACGCTGGCCGAGGGCCTGTCGAAGATCGGCGTGCCGGTCTTCATGGCCGACGTGAAGGGCGATCTCACCGGCATCTCCCAGGCAGGCCGCCTGCCGGACAAGGTGGCGAAGACGCTCGCGGAACGCGGCCTGCCTGCGCCCGCGCCGCTCGCCTGCCCGTCCACGCTGTGGGACGTCTTCGGCGAGCAGGGCCATCCGGTGCGCGCCACGGTCTCCGACATGGGCCCGCTGCTGCTCGGCCGCATGCTCGCTCTCAACGAGATCCAGCAGGGCGTGCTGTCGCTCGTCTTCAAGATCGCCGACGACAACGGCCTGCTGCTGCTCGACCTGAAGGACCTGCGCGCGATGCTGCAGCACGTGGGCGAGCACGCGAAGGAGTTCACCACCGAGTACGGCAACATCAGCGCGGCCAGCGTGGGGGCGATCCAGCGCGGACTGCTGCAGATCGAGGAACAGGGCGGCGACCGCTTCTTCGGCGAACCCATGCTCGACATCGCCGACTTCATGCAGACCGAAGGCGGCAAGGGCGTGATCAACATCCTCGCCGCCGACAAGCTGATGAACGCGCCGAGGCTCTACGCGACCTTCCTGCTGTGGATGCTCTCCGAGCTGTTCGAGACGCTGCCCGAGGTGGGTGATCTCGATTGCCCCAAGCTGGTGTTCTTCTTCGACGAGGCCCACCTGCTGTTCGACGACGCGCCCAAGGCCCTGGTCGAGCGCATCGAGCTGGTGGTGCGACTGGTGCGCTCCAAGGGCGTGGGCGTGTACTTCGTGACGCAGAACCCGCTCGACGTGCCCGACAGCGTGCTGGCGCAGCTCGGCAACCGCGTGCAGCATGCCCTGCGCGCCTTCACGCCGCGCGACCAGAAGGCGGTCAAGAGCGCGGCCAGCACCATGCGGGCCAACAGCAAGATCGACATGGAGGCCGCGATCACCGAACTTGCGGTGGGCGAGGCCCTGGTGAGCTTTCTCGACGATAAGGGGCGCCCGAGCGTGACCGAGCGCGTCTTCGTGCTGCCGCCGGGCAGCCAGATCGGGCCCATCACGCCCGAGCAGCGCAAGGCGCTGATGCAAGGCTCGCTCGTCGCCGGGGTGTATGAGAAGACGGTGGACCGGGAATCGGCCTACGAGTCCCTCAAGGGCCGCGCGAGCGCTGCGGCCGACGCAGGCGAGAGCATGGCCGAGGAGGCGACGCGCGCCACGCGCAGCGGCCAGCGAACGCCCCAGGCACCGCAGCCGCAGCCGCAGGCTGGAGGCGGCATGCTCGATGGCCTGGGCGACGTGCTGTTCGGCTCGACCGGGCCGCGCGGCGGTCGGCGCGAGGGCGTGGTCGATGCGCTGGCGAAGTCGGCCGCGCGCTCGATCGGCAGCAGCGTGGGCCGCGAGATCATTCGAGGGGTTCTCGGGCAGCTTGCTGGGCGGCAAACGGCGCTAGCGCCGTCCGCCGCCCAGGGGCGGAGGCGAACTTTGGCCGCCGCCCGGCGCCGGAAAGAGTTCCAGCATGCATCACGACCGGCCGCAGGCCGGTGCCTCCGCGACGTGCTGGCGTGGCTGAGGTCGAGAGCCGCGGCCTCGTAGCGGCGGGTGCGGTCCGCCGCCCGGGGCGGGGTCCAGGGCCTGCGGCCCCGGCCCCCTTGGGGGTGATGTCACCGCTCCCCGCAGCCCCCTCCGAGAGGGGGCTCCAGCAGGAATCACAACCGGCCGCAGGCCGGTGGCTGCCGGCGTCACGCGGCTTGTGACTCGAGGTAGATCAAGCAGGACTTTCGTATGGCGGGGGCAGGGGGTAGCAGTGACGATCACCCGCGATGAGGTGGCTCCGCGCGTGAATGACGCTGTCCATGCCGCGACGAGCGAGCTGAGCGCTCACGCCTCACGCAGCGACGCCTCGCGCCGCTCCAGCGCGTTCGTCGCATGGCGATGGCACGCCTGCGTCCGGCCGGACACAGGTGGCTCCACACAAGAAGGAGCCCGCCATGCCGCTGTCTTCGCTCTCCCCCTTCGTCATCGTCCACATCTGGTTCGCCATCGGCGCCCTGCTGCTCGGCCCCTTCGCGCTCACTGCACGCAAGGGCTCGCGCCTGCATCGCGCCATGGGCTACGGCTGGGTCACGCTGATGCTCGGCGCCGCGCTGACCAGCGTGTTCATCCGCGACTTTCGCCTGCCCAATGTCGCGGGCTACACCCCGATCCACTTCGTTACCTTGGCCACGCTGCTGGGCATCGGCATGGGAATCTGGCACATCGCCCATCGCAACGTGAAGCGGCATCGATTTTCAATGTGGGCCACCTACATCGGCGGCTGCATCGTCGCCGGCAGCTTCACGCTCCTGCCCAACCGCTACTTCGGGCAGCTGGTGTGGCATCACTGGCTGGGATTGACCTGAGCAGCGCGGTGCGCCCGGCGGCCGATTTACTTGAAAACCGTCCTCCGCACACAATTGCCCGCATGTCGTCTCCCCCCGCGATGCCTTTCGACGATGCCCCCGTGCCGGCCGGGCCGTGGTGGCGCTCGCTGCTGCGGCGCGCGCTCTTCAGCGCCGCGCTGTCTGCGCTCATCGGCTTCGTGGTCTACGGAATCGAGCGGCACAACCTCGCCCACAACATCGTGCGATCGCTGTGCATCGGCATGTCGTGCTGGTTCTTCATCGACGGCGGCAGGCTGCTGGTGGCGCGTGCGATGAGCCGGTCCGGGCACGGCGCACCGCTGGCGCGCTATGGCTGGCCGGGCTGGCGCTGGATGATCGTGTGCATCGTCGTCGGCGTGCTGCTGGCCTATCCGCTGGGCATGATGCTGGGCCACCGGCTCACCGGAAGCGAAGTGCCCTCCCCGTGGAGCGCCGACCTGGGCGCGCTGCTCGGCCTGCTGTTGCTGTCGCTTGCGGTGGCGGTCGCCATCACCCACTTCTTCTACTCGCGCGATCGGCTGTCGGCGAGCCAGGCCCAGGCCGAAGCCGCGCAACGCCTGGCCACCGAGCACCAGTTGCGCCTGCTCGAATCCCAGCTCGAGCCGCACATGCTGTTCAACACGCTCGCCAACCTGCGGGCACTGATCGGCATCGACCCGCCCCGGGCCCAGCTCATGCTCGACCGGCTGATCGCCTACCTGCGTGCCACGCTCGGCGCCTCACGCGTGTCGACCCACTCGCTGCGAGCCGAGTTTGCGCGCCTCGCCGACTTCCTCGAGCTGATGCAGATCCGGATGGGCGATCGCCTCGAGAGCCGGCTGGACCTGCCCGAGCCGCTCGCCGAGCTGCAGGTTCCCGCGCTGCTGCTCCAGCCGCTGGTCGAAAACGCCATCAAGCACGGGCTGGAGCCGAAGGTGCGAGGGGGGCTCATCGAGATCGTGGCGCGGCGCGATGGCGACTGGCTCACGCTGAGCGTGCGCGACACCGGCGCCGGCCCGGGTGAAGCGGCTTCCCGGGGCACGCACTTCGGCCTCGAGCAAGTGCGCCAGCGCCTCCTGGCGGTCTACGGCCCGCAAGCCTCCCTGGCGCTCGACGCCGTCGCAGACCTGCAAGGCGGTACGCTTGCATCCATTCGAATACCGCTTGCCCACACGAGGGAGTCGACCGCAGTGAACGCCACCGCCATCATTGCCGAAGACGAGCCTCTGCTCGCGCAAGCCCTGCATGACGAACTGGCGCGCCAATGGCCCGACCTGGAGGTGCTGGAACTGGTCACCCATGGCGAGGCGGCCGTCGAACAGACCCTGCTGCTGCACCCGGATGTGTGCTTCTTCGACATCCGCATGCCGGGCATGAGCGGACTCGAGGCAGCGCAGGCGCTTGCCGAGGACTGGACGGGCGACAAGCCGTTTCCGCTGCTGGTCTTCGTCACGGCCTACGACCAGTACGCGCTGGCGGCCTTCGATGCCGCGGCGGTGGACTATGTGCTCAAGCCCGTCGAGCCGGCCCGACTGGCGCAGACCTGCGCCCGCCTGCAGGCCATGCTCAGCCTGCGCGAGGGCGCAGGCCAGGCCCCCGTCACGCTCGATGCGGCGGTCACCCAATTGCAGGCACTGTTGCAGCCGCGTGCGCACGAAGGCAAGTCGGCCGAGCCCTTGTTGACGATCCAGGCGAGCGTCGGCAACACGATCCAGTTCGTGCCCGTGGGCGAGGTGCTGTACTTCGAAGCGGCCGACAAGTACGTGCGCATGATCACCGCCCAACGCGAGTACCTGATCCGCACCTCGCTGCGCGAGCTGCTTCCCCAGCTCGACGAGCAGGACTTCTGGCAGATCCATCGCTCGGTGGTGGTGCGGGTGGCGGCCATCGAAAGCGCCACTCGCGATGAATCAGGCAAGTTGCGCGTCAGCTTGCGCGGCCGCCCGGATCGCCTGACCGTCAGCCGGCTCTACGCCCACCTGTTCAGGGCCATGTGAGGGAGCAGGAGACGCGTTTCGTCGGCTCCAGGCGCAATTCGTCGCAAAGCGGGTGCGCGGGGCCCGGGCGTGGCCGATCATGAACTCACGACGAACCATCCTTGAGGACATGCCATGCAAGCCATCTCCCATTCGAGCTTCTCCGCTGCCGACCTGCACCGTGCCGCGCGCCGTCGCGTCGGCATGAAGATGGGCCTGGCGGTCCACGCCCTCGTCTTCGTGCTCGTCAACGCCGGACTGTGGCTGCTCAACTCGGCCCAGGGTGGCCATTTCTGGGCCGTCTGGCCCCTGGCAGGCTGGGGCCTGGGCCTGGCGATCCATGCGACGGTCATCGCGCTCGTGCTTTCCGGCGGCGCCTGGAAGCAGCGCCTGATCGAGCGCGAGCTTCAGAGCCTGCAGCGTCGTTCCTGAAGAGGGCCGGCTCTCAATCGTGCCGGTGCTTGCCGTGGCCCTGCCAGCCACGGCCACGGTGCCCGTCCCAGTCCCCACGGCGCCCGTCCCAGCCACGCTGGTGCCAGTGCGGGTGGACCACGACGGGCACGGGCTGCAAGAACACCGGGGGCGGCCGATACACCACCGGAGGTGGCGCATAGATCACAGGCGCGGGATATTGCACCATCGGGGCCGGCGGATAAACGGCCACCGGGCCGGCCGGATAGTAGACCGACGTCGCAGGCCGGTAGTTGCCTACGGTGGTGGCTACTCCTGGCGCGGCGACGTCCACCGACCAGTAGACCCTGTCCCGGGCTTCGGCTTCAGCCGGCGCGGCGGCAAGGGCGGCCACGGCGGCCAGGCTCAATGCCATGCTTGAAAACACTCCACGTCGGTTCATTGCGGTACTCCTCTTTCGGGCCCGTACGGTGGCCCTTGCCGCATTAACGTGCCGGGGTGCGCTCCGGTGGTCAGCCTTATCGTTTCTTTACCAAGTAACCTTTGGCAAGCGCCTGCCTGACGCCAAGCGGCGACAGGCGGCTTGGCATCTGCTCACGAGAGCAGGCTGAGGCAGACGAGGATGACACCCAGGCCCGCCGCGACGGCAAGGCCCAGGCCTCCCACCCACAGCGAAAAGACATCACCGTGGGTGTCGGCGAACTCGTCTTCAGCGTCAGTGCAGGACATGGCGGCTTCTCCCTTCGGCTACCTATGTGCTCAATCTAGGCGCCCAGGTTCAAATGCGCCTCGCCAAAAGTGGGGACACCGCCTCTCTCCTTCCGGGCACTGACGCACACGGCTTGCGAGGGAAAACCGGCCGATAGAATCGACGCAACCCTCGTTTTCACGGATATCAGGCTCCATGACGGCCCCCGCCACCCCCAAGAACGGTAAAGAAGAGCACAAGCCGAGCAGCAATTTCCTGCGCGGCATCATCGAGCGCGACCTGCTCGAAGGCCTCTACAGGGGGCGGCGATTCGGCGCAAGCCCAGGGGACGGCAACCACCATGCACGGGGCAGGCCGGACCCTGCCAAGGTGCGCCTGCGCTTTCCGCCCGAGCCCAACGGCTACCTGCACATCGGCCACGCCAAGAGCATCTGCCTCAATTTCGGCCTGGCACGCGACTACGACGGCGTGTGCCACATGCGCTTCGACGACACCAATCCCGAAAAGGAAGAGCAGGAATACGTCGACGCCATCCTCGAGGCGGTGCGCTGGCTGGGCTGGAGCTGGGAGGCGCACAACACCTCGCACCTGTATTTCGCGAGCGACTATTTCGACTTCATGTACCGGGCGGCCGAGTTCCTCATCACGACCGGTCACGCCTACGTGGACGAGCAGACGCCCGAGCAGATGCGCGCCACCCGGGGCGACTTCGGCACCCCCGGCACCGACAGCCCCTATCGCGACCGCCCCGCCCAGGAAAACCTCGCGCGCTTTCGCGAAATGCGCGACGGCAAGCATCCCGACGGCTCGATGGTGCTGCGCGCCCGCATCGACATGGCGAGCCCCAACATCAACCTGCGCGACCCGGCGATCTACCGGATCCGCCACGCGAGCCACCACAACACCGGTGACAAGTGGCGCGTCTATCCGATGTACAGCTTCGCCCACCCGATCGAGGACGCGCTCGAGAACATCACCCACAGCTTCTGCACCCTCGAGTTCGAGGACCAGCGGCCCTTCTACGACTGGGTGCTCGAGCGCATCGTGCCCATCCTCAGGCAGCCGCAGTTCGAAGCGGCCAAGACGCTCATCGAAAGGATCGAGCAGCAGGGCCTTGAGGCGGGCAAGGAGTTTGCGCTGCATTGCCACAACTTCGGCCACAAGCTGTTCGGCAGTCCGGCCGAGGGCCAGCTGCGCGCCATGCTTGCCAAGTGGGAGCATGACCGCGACGCGGTGCTGAAGGACCTGCCGGCCTTCTTCAACCTGCTCAAGACACAGACCGAGCAGTTCACCCCGCTGCTCGAGCATGCCCTGCGCGAACACAAGCCGGAGCCCTTCGAGCTTCCCCACCAGTACGAGTTTGCGCGGCTCAACCTCACCTATGTCATCACCAGCAAGCGCAAGCTCAGGCTGCTGGTGGACGACGGCGTGGTCCAGGGCTGGGACGACCCGCGCTTGCCCACCATCGTGGGCCTGCGCCGTCGCGGCTACACGCCGGAGTCGATCCAGCTCTTCTGCGAGCGCATCGGCGTGAGCAAGAGCGACAGCTGGATCGACTACGCCATCCTGGACGGCGCGCTGCGCGAGGACCTGGAGGGCAAGGCCGCGCGCGCCATGGCCGTGCTCGATCCGCTCAAGCTCAAGCTCACCAACTGGGCCGAGATGTTCGGCAGCGACGCCCATCTCGAAGCCTGCCAGCGCCCCGGCGCATCCGGCCCGGCCCGAGTTGGGCCGGCGCGACTTCGCGCTCGGCAAGGAGGTGTGGATCGAGCGCGACGATTTCATGGAGGAGCCGCCCAAGGGCTATCACCGCCTCTACCCGGGCAACATGGCGCGCCTGAAATACGGCTACGTCGTCAAGTGCACCGGCTGCGAGAAGGACGCGAGCGGACAGGTCACCGCGGTGCTGGCAGAGGTCGTGCCCGACACCAAGAGCGGCACCGCCGGGTGCCGACAGCGTGAAGGTCAAGGGGGTGATCACCTGGGTGAGCGCGGCCGATGGCGTTGCGGCTGAAGTGCGCCTGTACGAGCGCCTGTTCAACGACCCGCAGCCCGATGCGGGGGGCAAGGACTTCCGTCTCGCGCTCAACCCGCAGAGCTTGAAGACCGTCCAGGCCTACCTCGAGCCTTCACTGGTGAAGGCCCAGCCCGACGACAAGTTCCAGTTCGAGAGGCACGGCTACTTCGTGGCCGACCTGAAGGACCACGCGCCGGCCAAGCCGGTGTTCAACCGGATCACCGGCCTCAAGGACTCCTGGGGCAAGTGAGCCCACGGCCGGCGGTTGGCATCAGGCCGGCGCCTTGGCGCCTGAGATCGCTCGCTTGATGGCGTTCACCGCGACCAGCACCACCGCCCCGACCAGCACGCCCACGATCGCGCTCAGCACGCTCGGCGTCAGCGCCTCGAGCAGGCCCCCGACGCCGGGTACCGCGCCTGCCTGCTCTGCCCAGCCTTCGATCGCATGGTGCACCGGCCCGATGCCGTGGGTGATGATGCCTCCGCCCACGAGGAACATCGCCAAGGTGCCGGCGACCGACAGGAACTTCATCAAGTAGGGCGCGACCTTGAGGATGCCAGCGCCGAGGCGTCTCGCGAGCCTGGGCCAGCCACCCTCACCCTGCCTGGCACACAGGTGGAGCCCGAGATCGTCGAGCTTCACGATGCCCGCCACCACGCCGTAGACACCGACCGTCATCAGCAGCGCAATGCCCACCAGCACTGCGACCTGCGTCGTAAAGGGCGACTGCGCAACGGCACCGAGCGTGATCGCGATGATCTCGGCCGAGAGGATGAAATCGGTGCGGACGGCGCCCTTGATCTTGTCCTTCTCGAAGGCCACCAGGTCCACGCTCTCGTCGGCCAAGGCCGTCGTGATCTCGGCCTCGTGCGCCTGGTCCTCCTCGGCGGAGTGGAGGAACTTGTGCGCCAGCTTCTCGACGCCCTCGAAGCACAGGAAGGCACCACCGACCATGAGCAGCGGAATCACCGCCCAGCGAGCGAAGTAGCCGATCGCCAGCGCGGCCGGCACGAGGATGGCCTTGTTGACGAGCGAACCCCTGGCCACCGCCCACACCACCGCCAGCTCGCGCTCGGCCCTCACGCCGCTCACCTGCTGCGCGTTGAGCGCCAGGTCGTCCCCGAGGACGCCGGCGGTCTTCTTGGCAGCGAGCTTGGTCAGGATCGCGACATCGTCCAGCATGGTGGAGATGTCGTCGAGCAAGGCAAGGAGGCTGCTTCCGGCCATGAGGGTCGTCCGTCGTGGAAATGGCGACGATGGTAGCCGCTGCCAACGTCTGCCGCCCGGACTCGAGCGGAGCGGCCGGCACTCGCCGGCGCAGGGCTCAGATCGCGCGCGACAGGCGGATCTCTTCCACCCTGGCTCCGCCGATTTCGGTGGTCTTGGCCGAGGCCATCTCGCGCTTGAACCCTGCGAGCTCGTAGAAGCGCATGGCGCGCTCATTGCGCAGCGCAACCCACAAGGTCACCTTGGTGCAGCCCTCTTCCTGCAGCGCGTCGCGCGCTGCATCCCACAGCGCCAGGCCGACACCGCGAGACCAGTGCGTGGGAGCGACATAGATCGCCCAGATTTCCCCGGTGGTCGAGGGCGTGCCCTTGTCGCGCGAGCGGTCGAAGGCCACGAAGCCGACGACCTTGCCATCCTCGACTGCGACCTGCACCTGCGGCTCGAACTGATCGATGGCTTCGCGCCAGAAGGCCTGGCGCTTGTCGACGGACAGGCCGCGCAGATGCTCCTCGGGCACCAGGCCCTGGTAGCCCGCCTGCCAGGCAGACACATGAATGACGGCGATGGCCTTGGCATCGCGAAGCGTGGCAGGGCGAACCAGATAGTTGGAAATGACGGAACTCATGGGAAATCAGAAATGCGTGAGCCCCGGATTGTCGTCGTTTTGCAATTCCCGCCGTTGGGGCGGCTCTCCACACCGCCCGGCGGGCGGGTTCAGCGCTTGGGGCGGCCCAGCCCGAACAGGCCGCGCAAGGCCGGCTGGGTGCGGGCCGCGGGATGGGCGCGAGTGACCATCAGGCTCGAGGTGAGGTAGAGCGCGTTGAGCAGGCGGCTGGCGCGCTCGACGCTCAGGCCCGGCCAGGTGGCCATGGTGCGCAAGGACACCGATTCGCGCCGCAGGTGTTCGACGGCGGGGCCGAGCGCGCCCGGCGCGGCCACATGTTCCGCGGTCGATGCCAGCACGACCCGGTAGGCGGCCGTGCCGGCGATCTCGGTAAGCAGCGTCCTGCGCGGGCCGTCCAGCGCCAGGTGCCAGATCAGCGGCGCCAAGGGCCGATAGTGCACGGCCTGCCCCACCCTCTCGAACAACCAGTGCCCCGGCGGCCGGACGCCGGGTGGCTCCGCGTACATGATCTTGAGGTTCGCCAGGCCGCTTCCGGTGGCCAGCGCCATGTCGCGCGGCGAGTGGTAGAGCATCGAACGCGGGAACAGCGTCACCGGCCACACCAGCTGTTCGTATTGCAAGAAGAGCAAGGCGGCCTCGCGGTGCCGCATGCAGGCGGCAACCACCTCCAGCACGTCGAAGTTGGCCGTGATCGGCCTCGATGCGGTCGAGGTCGGCGAGCAGCGTGGTGGGCAGGACCGTGGGCCCCTCGATGCGCGCAAAGGCGCTGTCGCCGGTGTGCAGGCGCTCTCGATCAAAGGCGCTGATGCGCCAGAGCGTGGAGTCTTCGAAGTCTCGCATGGGCAGTTCGTGTCAAGGGAGACTGCACCGCCGGACCGGCCGGAACTTTAGGTTTCTAGTGCCAGATTCGCATGCTGTCGCGCGAATCCATGCGGGCAACCCGGGCTCTGCGCGACTAGCGCGCGGGTTCGGGCAATTCGATCTTCACCTCCAGCACCTCGAGGTTGTCCTGGCGTTCCAGGTGGACCTTGATGTCGTCCGGATTGACCGAGACGTACTTGGAGATCACCGCCATCAGCTCCCGCTGCAGCTCGGGCAGGTAGTCGGGGCTGCGGCTCCTGCCATTGCGCTCGTGCGCGAGGATGAGCTGCAGGCGCTCCTTGGCGACGGAGGCAGAGCTGGGCTTCTGGCCGAGCAGGAAAGAGAGGATGCCCATGTCACTTGCCTCCGAACAGGCGCTTGAAGAAGCCGGGCTTCACCGCATCGACGAAGCGCATGGGCTTGTCCTCGCCGAGGAAGCGCGCGACCACGTCCTTGTAGGCCTCGGCCACGTCGGCGCCGTTCATGTGCACCGCCGGCACGCCCTGGTTGGAGGCATTGAGCACGTCTTCCGATTCGGGCACGACGCCGATCAGCTTGATGCGCAGGATCTCGTGGATGTCCTCGAGCGACAGCATCTGGCCGCCCTCGACCCTGTTGGGGTTGTAGCGCGTGATCAGCAGGTGCTCCTTGATCGGCTCGCGCTTCTCGATCGCGCGCTTGGTCTTGGAGTTGAGCATGCCCAGGATGCGGTCCGAGTCGCGCACCGAGGAGACCTCGGGATTGGTCACCACCAGCGCCTCGTCGGCGAAGTGCATCGCCATCAGCGCGCCGGTCTCGATGCCGGCAGGCGAATCGCAGATGATGTACTCGAAGCCCATGTCCTCGAGCTCGATCAGCACGCGCTCGACGCCCTCCTGGGTGAGCGCCTCCTTGTCGCGCGTCTGCGAGGCGGCCAGCACCGACAGGTTCTCGCAGTGCTTGTCGCGGATGAGCGCCTGGTTGAGCGTGGCTTCCTTGTGGATGACGTTGATGAGGTCGTACACCACGCGGCGCTCGCAGCCCATGATGAGATCGAGATTGCGCAGGCCGACGTCGAAGTCGATCACGGCGGTCTTGTGGCCGCGAAGCGCCAGCCCTGAAGCGAAGCTTGCGCTGGTCGTGGTCTTGCCCACGCCGCCCTTGCCGGAGGTCACCACGATGATTTTGGCCATGAAAGGCAGTCCTTGGTTATCTCAGTTCAATGGTTCGAACACCAGCCGCTCGCCTTCGAGGCGGATCTGCGCGGGCTTTCCCAGCACTTCGGCGGGCAGCGGTGTCTCGGTGGTTCGGTAGGTGCCTGCAATGGCGACCAGCTCGGGCTCCATGCAGGTGCTGAAGATGCGGGCGTCGACCTTGCCGCGAGCGCCTGCGATGGCCTTGCCGCGCAGCGGCGCATAGACATGCACGTTGCCGTCCGCAATGACTTCGGCGCCGAAGTTGACGGCCGCCAGCAGCACGAGGTCGCCGCCCTTGGCATAGATTTGCTGGCCGGAGCGCAAGGGCTTGTCGATGATGAGGGTCGGCGTGGCGGGGCCGGGCACTTCGACCGGCACTTCGACGCGCACTTCGCGGATGACCTGCTGCACCACGGTTTCGACTCGCGGCTCGCGCGCTATCGCGGCCGGCGCCTCGGGCGCATCGGGCAGCCCGGCTGCCAGTGCAGCCTCGGCCTGCGAGGGACTTGCGCCGCGCACGCCCACCGGCAGCATCCTGTGGTGCCTCATGAGCTCGGCCAAGGCCTGGAAGTCGATGGGCCCGCTCGAATTGCCGAGCTGCGAAAGATCGATGACGACCGGATCGTGGTTGAAGACCTCAGGCGTGGACGCGAGGCGCCTGTCCATCTCTGCGGCGAGTGCGCCGAGATCCGGCGTCTTGAGCACCATGGCCACCAGCGTCAGGCTGGCGCTTCGCAGGTCGAAGATGGCTGGAGCTGGTGCGACTGCTGCCATTGAAAAAGGGCTCTCGGCAAAAAGGGCTGAGTGTAGCGGCTCGCACGCACTGCCTGATTGACGTTCGTGCCGATGGACACGAGTCGAAACAGCTGTCGCGTGCGGATTGCCCTTTGTGGCGGGTCTGCACCGAAGCCGGGACTCGAAGGTCTAGTGATGCACCGCTTCGGCGCCCTTGCCCAGCGCAACGACGGGCGCTTCCTCGCCGATCTCCTCGCCGAGAAAGCCGCCGCTCTGGTGCGCCCACAAGCGCGCATACAGGCCGCCCTTGGCCAGCAGCGTGCGGTGGTCGCCTTCCTCGACGATCTGCCCCTGGTCCAGCACGATGAGTCGATCCATCGCCGCGATGGTCGACAGCCGGTGCGCGATCGCGACCACGGTCTTGCCCTCCATCAGCCGATACAGGCTCTGCTGGATCGCGGCCTCGACCTCGGAGTCGAGCGCGCTGGTGGCTTCGTCGAGCAGCAGGATGGGCGCGTCCTTGAGCATCACGCGGGCGATGGCGACGCGCTGGCGCTGCCCACCGGAGAGCTTCACGCCGCGCTCGCCCACATGGGCATCGTAGGCCCGCCGTCCCTTGGGGTCGGCCAGGCCCATGATGAACTCGTGCGCCTCCGCGCGCTTCGCGGCGGCGACCATGAGGTCGTCAGCTCGCATCGGGACGGCCATAGAGGATGTTCTCGCGCACCGACCGGTGCAGCAGCGAAGTGTCCTGCGTCACCATGGCCAGCTGCGCGCGCAGGCTGTCCTGTTGCACCGAGGCAATGTCCTGCCCGTCGATGAGCACACGGCCACCCTGCACGTCGTAGAAGCGCAGCAGCAGGTTGACCAGGGTGGACTTGCCCGCGCCCGAACGCCCGACCAGGCCGATCTTCTCGCCGGGCCGGATGTGCAGGTCGAGGTGGTCGAACACTTGCATCTCGCCGTAGCTGAAAGTGACCTGCTCGAAGCGGATCTCGCCCCGACTCACCACCAGCGGTGACGCATCGGGCCGATCGGTCACCGTATGGGGCCTCGCCAGCGTGTTGATGCCGTCCTGCACGGTGCCGATGTGCTCGAACAGCTCGGCGAACTCCCACATGACCCAGTGTGAAATGCCGTTGAGCCGCATCGCCATGGCGCTGGCGGCAGCCACGGCCCCCACGCCCACCTGCCCCTGCGACCACAGCCACAGCGTCGAGCCGGCGGTGGCGGCGATCAACAGCATGCTCAAGCTGTGGTTGACGAACTCGAAGCCGCTCACCAGGCGCATCTGCACGTAGGCCGTCCCCATGAACTCGTTCATCGCCGCGCGCGCATAGCCCGCCTCCCGCTTCGCGTGCGAGAAGAGCTTGACCGTGCTGATGTTGGTATACGCGTCGGTGATTCGCCCGGTCATCAGCGAGCGCGCATCGGCCTGGTCCTTGGCCACCTTCCCCAGCTTCGGCACGAAATACACCAGCGCCGCGACGTAGAGCGCAAGCCAGCCCAGGAAGGGCAGCAGCAGCCAGAGGTCGAAGCTGCCCACCAGCACCACCATCGTGAGGAAGTAGATGGTGATGAACACCAGGATGTCGGCCACGATCATCCAGGTCTCGCGCACGGCCAGCGCGGTTTGCATCACCTTGGTGGCGACGCGGCCGGCGAATTCGTTCTGGTAGAAGGCGAGGCTCTGGCCGAGCATCAGGCGGTGGAAGTTCCAGCGCAGCAGCATGGGGAAGTTGCCGGCCAGGGTCTGCCGTCTCAGCAGGGTCTGCAAAAGCACGACGGCAGGGCTCGCGAACATGATGCCCGCCAGCAGCAGCAGGCTGCCGCGGTGCTCGGACCACAGCCGCTCGGGCGGCACCTGCCCCAGCCAGTCCACCACGCGGCCGAGCATGCCGAACAGGAAGGCCTCGAAGGCACCGATGATGGCGGTGAGCAGGGTCATCACCGCGATGAAGGGTCGCAGGCCGCGCGTGCAGGCCCACAGGAAGGCGATCAGGCCGCGCGGTGGCGGCACGGGCGCGTCGTCAGGGTAGATCTGGACCAGGCCCTCGAAAATCCCCAGCACTCCGCGCCTGGTGCCCTTGTCCGTGTTCATCGCAGCGATTATCTGCATGCGAGACCCGCAGAGGCGCGGGCCGGAGCGCAGCCCGGCTCACTGGCGGTGGGGCCTTGATCCGCCGCCAGTGGACTAGCATGTCGAGCATGAACCTGATCTACATCGCCGACCCCATGTGCTCATGGTGCTACGGCTTCGGCAAGCCCATGGACGCACTGCTGTCCGAGCCCGGCGCCACCGCGCCGCTGCAGCTGGCCCTCGTGATGGGCGGGCTGCGTCCCTACACCACGGAGTCGCTCGCGCCCGAGCGCGCCGACGAGATCTTCGGCCATTGGCGCCACGTGAACGAGGCCAGCGGCCAGCCCTTCGCGCAGGCTCCGCGCACCGCCTTGCACGAACCGGGCTTCGTCTACGACACCGAGCCCGCCAGCCGCGCGACGGTGACTGTGCGCACCCTCTGGCCCAAGCTGGTCTGGCGCTATTTCAAGGCCCTGCAGCATGCCTTCTATGCCGAGGCGCGCAACGTCACCCGGCCTGAAGTGCTGGCCGACCTGGCAGAGGAGCTCGGAATTCCCCGCGCGGAATTTGCCAAGGCCTTTGCTTCGAACGAGATGCGCGAAGCCACGGCACAGGATTTCGCCCAGTCGCAGGCCTGGGGCATCCGCGGCTTTCCGGCCCTGGTGGCCGAGCACGGCGGCGAGCTCCATCTGGTCGCCCAGGGCTACTGTCCGATCGATACACTGCGCGGGCGACTGGAAGCGCTGCAGGCACAGCCCGTCGGATCGACCCAGGCGCATTGAGCCATTGAAATCGCAAGGCCCTGCCCCATATGGGGACAAGGTTGAACCATGCGTCGGCGCAGGGATCGAATTCCTTCGGCCGGCACGAATGGCGGCCTTGCTTGCCTTGCCCACCAGGAGACAGAGTTGAAGACATTGCTGCTCGCAATCTCGATGGCCCTAGCCGGCCTCACGCTGACCGTCGCACCCGTGGACGCCGATGCCAAGCGGCTGGGCGGGGGTCGGGCGGTGGGCGTGCAGCGCCAGGCACCGGCCAAGCCCGCCGACGCCACGCCGAACACCCCGGCGCAGCCCGGCAACGCGGCCACCGCCGCTCCCGCCGCTGCCCCGGGGCAGCAGGCGCCGCCGCTGCGGCAGGCAAGCGCTCCTGGCTTGGGCCGATTGCCGGCATCGCAGCCGGCTTGGGGCTGGCCGCGCTGATGAGCCACCTCGGCATGGGCGAGGCCATGGCCAATATCCTCACCATGGTGTTGCTGGCGGCAGTGGCCTTCATGGTGATCCGTTGGCTGATGAGGCGGTTCGCCGGTGGCGCATCGCGTGAGCGGGCCGAGGGCATGCAGTACGCGGGCGCGGGGGCACCAGGGCGCGATCCGTTCGCGCCACGTTCGCAGGTCCAGCCGATGCAGCGCAACGCGACGACCTTCGACAGCGCGCCTGCAGCATCGAATGCGGCCGCCGGCAGCGGCTCGACGGCGCTGGCGGGCTTCGACAGCGGCGAGTTCGAGCGCATCGCCAAGATGATCTTCGTGCGCATGCAAGCCGCCCACGACAGCGGACAGATCGATGACCTGCGCAAGTTCACCACGCCCGAGGTGTTTGCCTCGCTGCGGGTGGACCTTCACGATCGCGGCAGCGTCGCCCAGCAGACCGACGTGCTGCAGCTCGATGCGAAGGTGCTCGAGGCCGTGCAGGAAGACGACCAATGGATCGTCACGGTCCGCTTCAGCGGCCTGATTCGCGAGGAGTCGAATGCCGGCGCCGATCCCTTCGATGAGCTCTGGCACTTCGTGAAGCCCGCGGATGGCAGCCGCGAATGGGCCATCGCAGGCATTCAGCAGACTGCGTGAGCCAGGCGGCGGGGCAAGCCCGCCGCCCTCAACGTGGATCGCCGATGCCGATGGCGGGAAACTGCGCGGCGTACTTGGCGATCCACTCCGACGCCGCATCCTCCTGCGACAGCTCCCGGCCTTCGTGCATGAGCACGAAGCGGCGATAGTCCTCGATGTAGCAGACCTGCTCGACCATGCGGGCCAGGAACGCATCTTCGCATCGAGGAAAGACACACCGAGCTCGAAGCCGCCATGAATGCCGGGGCGACACCACACCACTCGGGCACGCGCCTCGAACGCCGGCTGGACATGGGGAATGCGCACCTCGATGCGCCTGCCGGGCGGCACCGACTGGCTCGAACGAAACGCCAGGCCACCGGCGCTGATGTCTTGCGTGTGCACCTCCGCCAGCTCGGCGACATCATCGCAGCGAACCTCGATCGGCACTTCGATCGGATGACGAATGAACTGACGCATGCAGGAAAGGCTGCTTCTGGGTCACGCGAATCTACGCTGCAGGCAAGCGCGACGCCAGCAGGGTCATCCTCGGCTGCGCCTGCCTCCGGGATGTCTCGCCATCCAGACTGTCGCATCGTTGCCGATCTTCCATGCCCGCTGCCTTGTTTCGCGCTGTAACCCTGCCGCCAGGACCGAGCGGCCGCCTGTGGCTGTCATCGATGCCCGGGCGCTTCGAGCCGTGGACGGAATTCATCGCGGAAGCCAGGCGCGTGCGCCTGGGCCTGACGCTGTGCCTCACTTCGCGCGACGAAATTTCCCTGGCTTCGCCCGCCTATGCGCGCGCCTTGGCCGAGGGCACCTTCCCCGGCCGCTGGCTGAGCGTGGCCATGCGCAATTTCGGCCTGCCCGACGATCCCGAGGCCTTTCGCGGCGGCATCGAGCAAGCTGCAGCCGGCCTGGAGGCAGGCCATTCGGTGCTGCTGCATTGCGCCGCAGGCATGGGGCGGACCGGCACGGCTGCAGCTTGCCTTCTCAAGCGCCTTGGATTGCCCGCGCAGGTCGCCCTGCAGCGCATTCGCGATGCCGGCTCGAACCCGCAGAACGCCGAGCAGTCAGGGTTGGTGGATTGGTTCTGAAGCACGTGGACATATCCTCCACGGCTGTCGTCCGAGACTGACGCCGGTTCGCCCCCGCGCCGACTGCCACGGCATACGCGGCGCCTTAGCCTTGTAGCGAGCCCGCAGTGGGGGCTTCGACTACAAGGAGCGAATCATGAACACCATACGCAGCTTTGCCTTGACCGCCTCGAGCCTCGTGCTCGCCGTCTCGCTGACAGGCTGCGGCAGCATGTCGCACCGGGACAAGACCACCTTGGGTGGCGCCGCCATCGGTGGCGTGGCCGGTAGCGTGCTGACGGACGGAAGTGCCCTCGGCACGGTGGGTGGCGCCGCGGTGGGCGGCGTGGTCGGCAACCAGATCGGCAAGGACAGGAAGAAGTAAGGCTCTCAGGCCTCTGAAGGCAGGCCCCTGGAATCCGCGCGCGCGGAACGTGAGCACCAGCGTGTCGCGGTGGCCGATGCCTTTCAGGGGCTGTATCGGCGTGGTTTCGTGGATGACCCTGGCATCGTCGAGCAGCAGCACCGACCAGGGTTCAGTGAGGGTGAAGCGGATGCCATGCGGGCCATGGGCTTCAAAGACGCGCGTCTCGCCGCCCTTGATGCCCTGGCGGTCTACCAGCACGACGGCAACGTAATCCACGCCGTCGCGGTGGGCGCCTTCCGGCGTGGGTCGGCCAATGCCGTCGCTGGTGTCGATGCGGAACTGATGCGCCTCCACATGCCACCGCTGCGGACCCTTCAGTGCGGAGCAGGTGTCGGCCAGTGAGCGCAGCAGGCGGGGCCACGCCGGCGAACCAAGCACCTCGGCCTCGATGGGATCGAACCAGCGCTCCAGGCCTCCGTGCAAGGCGTTGTATTCGACCGGCTGCCAGTGCGCACGATGCGGCACCGGCTCGACGGCCGGGCCCTCGACGATGAAGCAGGAATGCCGCCGAAACCGGTAGCGGCCGCCATCCTTCAGGTAAACATCAGCAGGCAGGCGCCTCCCAGCTGCGCCCTAGCGCATCGAAGGCCTCGATCGGCGAGCGGGCGAGGTCGCAAAGGGAACGGGCGCCGAAGATGGCGAAGCCCCTGTCCTGCAGCGCCGAAACGAGTTGCTGCGGCTCGGTGAGCGGGGGAGAAAGCATCATGGATCGAGGAGAATCGAAACGAAGGGAGCGAATGCGACTTTAGCGCCCCGGGCACCGGAATTGCAGGCAGACCGCGCATGTACAAGGGAGAACGCTTCAACAGCTGCACGCATCTGGCCGGGCTGATGCTCGCCATGGCCGGGTCGGTGGTCCTGGTCATGCAGGCCGCGACGGCTCGCGATCCTGGAAGCTCGTGAGCTTCAGCGTGTTCGGCGCCACGATGGTGCTGCTCTACGGCGCGTCGACGCTCTATCACAGCATGCGAGGCCCCCTCAAGGGGATATGCGCCAAGGTCGATCACTGTGCCATCTACCTGCTCATTGCCGGCACATACACGCCGTTCGCGCTGGTCACCTTGCGGGGAACCGTGGGCTGGTACCTGTTCGCGATCGTCTGGTCGCTGGCGCTGGTGGGCATCGCCAAGGAACTGTGGTTCGGCCGTGAGTCCGCGCCTTCGGTTCCGTTGTACCTGCTGATGGGATGGGTCGGCGTGGTGGCCGCCGTGCCGCTGGTCCAGGAGCTCGCCACCCACGGCCTGCTGTGGCTCGTGGCCGGCGGCGTGCTGTACTCCGTCGGCATCATCTTCTATGCGAAGAGCGAGCGGTGGCGGCATGCCCATGGGGTCTGGCATCTGTTCGTGCTGGCGGGCACGACGAGCCACTACTTCGCCGTGTACTCCTTCGTGGCTTGAGGGCTTCAGCGATATCGCTCGCGGGCCAGCGCCGCGCCTTGGGCCAGGGCCTGCAGCTTCTTCTGCGCCACTTCGCGATCCATCGGGGCGAGACCGCAGTTCGTGCAGGCGAAGAGCCGGTGCCTGGGCACGAACTGCAATGCGCGACCGATGGTGTCGGCCACCTGCTCGGGCGTCTCGATCTCCTCGCTCGCGACATCGATCACCCCGACCAGCACGTCCTTGCCTTCGAGCAGCTTCATCAGCTCGGCCGGCACGTGCGAGTGATAGCACTCGAGGCTGACCTGCTGGATGCTGCTCCTGGCCAGCGCGGGGAAGATCTGCTCGTACTGCCGCCATTCCTCGCCGAGCGTCTTCTTCCAGTCGACATTGGCCGTGATGCCATAGCCATAGCAGATGTGCACGGCGGTCGTACAGGCCAGGCCCTGGGCAGCGCGCTCGAGTGCGGCGATGCCCCACTGGTTCACCTCGGACATGTACACGTTGAAGGCCGGCTCATCGAACTGGATCACATCGACGCCGTCGGCCTGCAGGGCGAGTGCTTCCTGGTTGAGCAATTCGGCAAAGGCCATCGCCATGCTGACCTTGTCGCCATAGAAGCGATCGGCCACGGTATCGACGATGGTCATCGGCCCCGGCAGCGTGAACTTCAGCTTCCTGCTCGTGTGGGCGCGCGCGAAGCGGGCCTCGTCGGCATGGACGCGGCCCTTCAGGCGCAGCGGCCCCACCACCTGGGGCACCAATGCCTCGTAGCGGTTGTCGCGGATGCCCATCTTCACCTTGTGCTCGAAATCGATGCCCTCCACCTGCTCGAGGAAGCCGTGCACGAAGTGCTGGCGGGATTGCTCGCCGTCGCTCACGATGTCGAGCCCCGCATCTTCTTGCGCCTTGATCCACAGCAGCGTCGCATCGAGCTTGGCGCGGCGCAGTTCCTCGCCTTGCAGGCGCCATTGCGGCCAGAGCTTGTGGGTTTCGGCAAGCCATGCGGGCTTGGGCAGGCTGCCGGCGAGAGTGGCTTCGAACATGGCGGGTCCTTCACTCGGTAGGGGTGCAATGCGGCAGGTTAGCGAGCCGGCTACCAGCGGCGAACGTGGGTTTACCCCCACGGATCTACTGCAATTGCAGTATGTCGTGTACATTAGCGGTCTAGATATGCACCGGACCGTCGGTCTTTGAGGTCTTTCTCCGTCTTGCCCAGCCTGCTGGCCAAGCATCGTCTGAATCCCCCGGGTCACGTTTCTTGTGTGTCTTCTGCGCATGCGCGGCATTTGGTTGCGCCTGCGTTTTTCCCTGTTCATTTTTTTAAGGAAACATCCGTGGCAGTTCAGACTGGTACCGTCAAGTGGTTCAACGAAAGCAAGGGCTATGGCTTCATCGCCCAGGACACCGGTGGCGACGACCTGTTCGCTCACTTCCGTGACATCCAGGGCAATGGCTTCAAGACGCTGCAGGAAAACCAGCGCGTCGAGTTCGAAGTCAAGCAAGGCCCCAAGGGCCTGCAAGCAGCGAACATCCGTCCGCTGTAATGGAACTGGGGCCCGGCTTTGTCGGGCCTTCTCTTCCAAGCGAGAAGCCGCGGCCTTCAGGTTGCGGCTTTTTCTTTTTCTGGCTGCCACGAAGCAGCAAGCAATCCCTCGGACACCGTCGGGTACCGCAAGCTCACGCGCAACTCGCGCTTCAGCCTCCAATTGCGCAAGCGCCTCGACTCGCTCATGAAAGACAGCAGCATGGGCGACAAGCGGGTGAGAGCCTCCTCCCGCGTGATGCGCGGCGGCCGCGCCAGCCCGCACAGGTCGGCCGCAAGATCGAAGTAGTCGCCCATCTTGAGCTCGGTATCGTCGCTCGCATGCACGATGCGCCCATGCAGGCCGCGCTGCAGCGCCGCGACGCAGATGCGCGCGAGATCGTCGGCATGGATGTGGTTCGTGTACACATCGTCCTCGGCGACGAGCACGGGCGTTCCCCGCGCCAGCCGCTCGCGCGGATGGCCGCCCGGCCGGTCCGCCGCATAGATGCCCGGAATGCGCAGGATGCTGACCTTCACCCCGAAGGCGCGCCCGAACCAGCGCACGCGACGCTCGGCATCGACACGCCGGCGTGCGCGATCGGAACGCGGGTCGACGGCGCGTGTCTCATCGAACAGCTCGCCGCCTGCGTCGCCATACACGCCGGTGGTGCTTGCATAGACCAGCGTGCCCAGCGATGGCTTGCGGCCCAGGCTGCGCAGCAAGGCAGCGGTGCGCGCATCGTGCTCGCCAGAAGACGGCGGCGGCGCCAGGTGCAGCACGGCATCGGCCAGGCCACCCAGCCGGTCGAGCGTGGCCGGATCGTCGAGGTTGCCCACCAGCGGCACGATCCCCATGGCGCGCAACTCCGGCACGCGAGCCGCCTGCGAGGTGAGCGCAAGCACGCGATGGCGAGGCAGCAGCAAGCGCGCCACCCGCAGGCCGATGTCCCCGCAGCCGACGATGAGCACGCTGGGCCGCCGGAAGCGGGCGGTGTGGTTCGATGCGGATTTCGGCATGGGGTTGGCAACGGGACCGGACAGCCACCTCTGGGGCATTGGAAACCCGGGGCAAAATCGAGGGTTCGCAGTTTAGTGGGCCTCCGGCACATTGCTTGCCCACCAAGCCATCAGGGCATATCCGGGGACAGCCCGGCGTTTCATACAAGAGGTAGCTTCATGACGTTCAAAGTGACCGTCCAGCCCAGCGGCCACACCTTCGAAGTCCAGCGCGACGAAACGGTGCTCGCAGCGGCCATCCGCCAGGGCGTAGGCCTGCCCTATGGCTGCCGCGACGGTGCATGCGGCTCCTGCAAGAGCCGGCTGCATGAAGGCCGTGTCATCCATGGCGCGCATCAGGTCAAGGCGATGAGTCCGGCCGAGGAAGAAGCCGGACTGGTCCTCACCTGCTGCGCCACGCCGCAGACCGATCTCGTGATCGAGTCGCGCGAAGTGGTGGGCGCAGGCCAGTTCCCGGTCAAGAAGATGCCCACCCGCGTGACCACGATCGAGAAGGCCGCCCCCGACGTGGCGGTGATCCGCCTGCAGTTGCCCGCCAACGACCGGCTCCAGTACCACGCCGGCCAGTACATCGAGTTCATCCTGCGCGACGGCGCGCAGGCGCAGCTACTCGATGGCCAATGCGCCGCACACCCAGGCCGACAAGCCCGGCATCGAGCTGCACGTGCGGCACATGCCCGGCGGCAAGTTCACCGACCACGTGTTCGGCGCCATGAAGGAGAAGGAGATCCTTCGCATGGAAGGCCCCTTCGGCAGCTTCTTCCTCAATGAAGAAAGCGACAAGCCCATGGTGCTGCTGGCCTCGGGCACGGGCTTCGCGCCGATCAAGGCGATCATCGAGCACCTGCAGTTCAAGGGCATCGACCGCGAGACGGTGCTCTACTGGGGCTGCCGCAGCAAGGCCGATCTCTACATGCACGAATGGGCCGAGCAGGCCGCCGCCACGATGCCCCGGCTGCGCTACGTGCCCGTGCTTTCGGAACCCAAGCCCGAGGATGCCTGGACGGGCCGCACCGGCTTCGTTCACCAGATGGTGATGGCCGACCTGCCGGATCTCTCCGGCCACGAGGTCTATGCCTGCGGGGCGCCGGTCATGGTGGAGTCGGCCCAGCGCGACTTCAGCGCCAGATGCCAGCTGCCCGCGGAAGCGTTCTACGCCGACTCGTTCACCTCGGAAGCCGACAAGCATTGAGTGGACCCACCCCCGGAGCGCGCTTCGCGCCACCCCCTCAAGGGGGCTCCGCCAGCGGCCCGGCGGAGCCGGATCCGCGGCTCCCGCTCACTGGGACCGGGTTCACGCGTCGGGGGTGCCCTTCGGTGCCATGGAAAATGAAATCCTTCGTCAAGGCGGAACTCGCCAAGTACCAATCAGTCGTCAAGCAAAGCGGCGCGCGGATCGAGTAGCGATCAGCGCAAGGCCCGGTACTCTGAAAAGATGCCGAGCTCCACATGCCGCTCGACCTCGCGCAGGCCAGCTTGCCCGAGCGCGTCGATCACTTGCGCGGGCTCGATGCAGGCCTCGATCGTGTCCCAGTAGTAGCGCCACAGCATGGGCGTCTGCTCGGCGCGCGACACCCATTTCGCCAGCCGCGGAACGAGCCCGTGCATGTAGGCCTTCAGCAGCATCTTCACCAGGCGGCGCCGAGGCCGCGTGATTTCGAGGATCAGCAGCCTGCCGCCGGGCCGCAGGACACGCCGAAACTCGGCGCAGGCACGCGAAAAGTCGGCGACGTGCCGCAAGGCATAGCCCATGACCACGAAGTCGGCGGCGGCGTCGGGCAGGGGCAAGTCTTCGGCGCGGCCGTTCATGCACCTCACCGCGGCCGGCAGGCGGGCCTGCGCCATCATCCCGGCGCTCGGGTCCACGCCCACCAGGAGGGCGGGCTCGCCGGTGATGCGCAGGATCTCCTGCGAGACGAGCCCCGTGCCCATGCCCACGTCCACCACCTGCATGCCGGGGCGCAAGCCGGCCCGCCTCAAGGCCTGGCCCCTGTACCACGAACCGGTGCCCAGGCCCAGGATGCGCTCCAGCCGGTTGTAGTCGACCGCGGTGTCATCGAAGCTGTCCACCAGGAAGCGCTCGCGCGCCTGCGCGTCGCCCTCGGGGTAATAGGCCGGCAGGGGGCGGTGCGGCAGGTGCGCGCCAGTCTCGGTGTCTGGAAGCACGGCGATGACGCTCCGGCCGGTTGGGTGACTCCGCATGATATGAGGCCAGTGGCGTCGTGAAGCTGTCATCACGGTCGGCGAGAGGCCGTTTGGTAAAATCGAAGGCTCATATCAACAGGCTTGGCACGGGGACGCGCGAGGACTGCCAAGCGCAAGCAACGGTGCCGGCGCCAGGCGCCGGCAGCCAGGCCCGGCGCGATATCCAGGCATGACAGGACGGGCAAGCATGATTTCTTCCGACACCGATTTGCAGCGCGAAGTTGCCACGCTGCTGATCGAAAGTCTCAACCTCGAGATCGCGCCGGAGGCGATCGAGCCCGACGCGCCGCTCTACGGCGACGGCCTGGGGCTCGATTCGATCGACATCCTCGAAGTCGCGCTCGTCGTCTCCAAGCGCTACGGATTCCAGCTGCGCTCCGACGACGAGAACAACGTCCGCATCTTCGCGACGCTGGGCAGCCTGGTCGAGCACATCGCGACCCATCGGACCATCCCGCCAGCACCCGCGCCATGAACGCGCAAGCGCGCTACGTGCTGGCAGCGGCCGCAGGTGCCGCCTACGCCGTGGCGTCCTGCCTGCTCATGATCCGCATGCCGGACTCGCCCCTGGCGCTCGCCGCCGTGCTGGGCCCGATGGGCGGAGCGGCCATCGTGAGCCTGTATCTGGCCGGGCGCCGCTTCGTGGCCGCGTTGCTCGCCGCGGGCGCGCTGGCCTTGGCGGCACACGCCATGAACGGCGGACGCATTACCCCCCAACTGCTGTACCTCGCCCAGCATGCAGGCGTGCATCTCGCGCTCGGCCTGTGGTTCGGCAGCACGCTGCTGGCCGGCCGCACGCCGCTGATCACGAGCGTGGCACGGCACCTCCATGGCGAATTGCCGCAGGCACAGGTCCGCTACACCCGCCAGGTCACGCTTGCGTGGGTGGTCTATTTCATGACGCTGACGGCGGCTTCGCTGCTGCTGTTCGTCGCCGCGCCGTTTTCGGTGTGGTCGCTGTTCGCCAATTTGCTCACCCCGCTCGCGCTGGTCGCGATGTTCGCAGGTGAATACCTGCTGCGCTATCGCCTTCACCCCGAGTTCGAGCGGGTGAGCATGCGCGCGGCCATTGCGGCCTATCGTCATCGCCCTTGAGGCCGCGACCAGGCATGACTGCAACGTTTCCACTGGTCATGGGCTCCGACCTGGACGCTCCGATCGCCTGGCGCGGCACCCGCCCCATCTCGCGCCGGCAATATCTCGCCGAGGTGCGTGCGCTGGCCGGCCGCTGGCCCTTGCAAGGCGAAGTGCTCGCGATCACCAACGACCGCTACCGCTTCGCGCTCTCGCTCGGCGCAGCGATGCTGCGTGGCCAGCCCAACCTGCTGCCGCCGAACCACACGCCGGACATGGTGGCGCGCCTGCGCGAACTGTTCCCCCGGGCCTGGGCGCTGCTGGACGACGATGCACCGTCGGTCGACCTGCCTTGCCACCGCTTCGAACTCGATGAAATCGAGAGTGCCCCCAGCGACGCGGTGCCCCGCATCGCCGGTGATGCCATCGTCACGCAGATGCTGACCTCCGGTTCAACCGGAAAGCCGACACGGCATGCCAAGCTCTGGGGCCTGCTGGTGGAGAACATCGACGCCGAGGCCGCCCGCATGGCGCAGCACCTGCGGCGCGAGAGCCTCGAGGGCGTGACTGTCGTCGGCACCGTGCCGGCGCACCACATGTACGGCTTCGAGTCGACGGTGCTGATCGCGATGATCGGCGGCGCCTCCTTCGCGGCCGAGCGGCCGTTCTTCCCCGGCGACATCATCCACACGCTGTCTCGACTGCCACGGCCCCGCGTGCTGGTCACCACGCCCTTCCATCTGAAGACGCTGCTCGAGTCCGGGCTCGAACTGCCCACGGTCGATCTCGTCGTGAGCGCCACGGCACCCCTGTCTCCGCAGATGGCCGCGCGCGCGGAAAGAGCGCTCGGTGGCGAGCTGATGGAAATCTACGGCTGCACCGAGGCGGGCCAGGTGGCCACCCGGCGCACGGTCGAAGGTCCCGAGTGGGAGACCTACCGGGGCCTGGTCATGAGCGGCGACGGCGAGCGCTGCGTCGTGAGCGGCGGCCACGTGCCCGAGCCCACGCCGCTGGCCGACGTGCTCGAGGTCCTGTCTCCCACGCGATTTCGCCTGCTCGGCCGCTCCAACGACCTGATCAACGTCGCCGGCAAGCGCAGTTCGCTGTCTCATCTCAACTACCAGCTCAACAGCATCGAAGGCGTGCAGGATGGCGCCTTCTGGCTGCCGCCGGCGGACTCGGTGGAAGGCGTCTCGCGGCTGGTCGCCTTCGTGGTGGCGCCGACGCTGCCGCGCGAACGGCTCCTGGCCGAGTTGCGCCGCCGTGTCGAGGCGGTCTTGCTGCCCAGGCGCATCGTCATGATCGACTCGCTGCCGCGCGACCCGACCGGAAAGCTCCCGGCCGCACGCCTGGAGACGCTGGCCACCTCGCTGCTGTCGCGCGAAGGCGCGGCTGCGGATCCGGGCTGAGGATCACTCGCGCGATGTTTGCCGCCTCGCTCGAGATTCCCGTCGACCACCCCGCCTTCGCCGGGCACTTTCCCGGCCGGCCGGTCGTGCCGGGCGTGCTGCTGCTGGCCGAGGCGCTCGAGGCGATGCTGGCCGACGCCGACACCGCGCGCCGGCTTGGAGACGCGCCCACCCTCGGCGCCGTGAAGTTCCTTGCGCCGGCAGGACCGGGGACGCGCTTGCGTGTCGAATGGGAGCCTTCGGCCACGCGCGTGCGCTTCCAGATCACCCGCATCGAGGGCGCGCGTCGCGATCGCCACGGGCCATTTCGAGGCGATCGGCCAGTCATGAAGCCCGCACCGATCGCCGCCGATGCCGGCGCCCCCGAACGCTGGACCGCACAGCACGAGCGCAGCAACCTGCGCATGCTGCGCCTCATGCGCTGGATCGCCGTGGCGCTCGGCCGCCGCTGCGCGCGCCTCGTGCTGCATCCAACGACGCTCTACTTCCTGCTCTTCGGCGGCGTGGCAGCCCGCGAATCGCAGCGCTATCTTGCGCGGGTGTTCGGCAGGCCGCCGCGCTGGATCGAACGCTATCGTCACATCCACCATTTCGCCTCCACCATCCTCGACCGCGTCTACCTGCTGCAGCAGCGCTTCGACCAATTCGAGATCGAGGTGCAGGGCGCACACCACCTGGACGCCGTGCTGGCCGAAGGACAAGGCGCCTTGCTGGTGGGCGCGCACCTGGGCAGCTTCGAGGTCATGCGCTCGCTCGGACAGGCGCGCCGGGGCCTGAAGGTCGCGATGCTCATGTACGAGGACAACGCGCGCATGCTCAACGACACGCTGCTGGCCATCGCACCCGATGCGCCGCTGCACACGATCGCGCTCGGGCGGCTCGAGGCGATGCTGGAGCTGCGCCACTGGCTCGACGAGGGCGGGGTTGCCGGCCTGCTGGCCGATCGCACGCTGCCGCAGCAGTCGCACCGGGTCACGCTGCACGAAGTGGACTTTCTCGGCTCGCCCGCCACCCTCTCCGACGGGCCGTTCCGGCTAGCGGCGCTGCTGCGCCGTCCGATGATCTTCATGGCCGGCCTCTACCATGGCGGCAATCGCTACGAGCTGCGCTTCACGCCGCTGGCGGACTTCCGCGAGCGCCGCAGCGGCGCAGCGCAGGACGAGGCCCTGCGCGCGGCAGTGCATGCATACGCCGACACGCTCTCCGGTCTCTGCCGCGAAACGCCCTACAACTGGTTCAACTTCTTCGATTTCTGGGCAGCTCCCGCGCCGGCCCGGCAACCCGCCGATGCGACTCCACACTGAAGCCTTCATGAGCCCGCAGGGCCGCCCAAAGGGCGAATACCGGAGCGCGCAGCACGAAGGCACCCCAATGAGCCGCCGCGCCGCCGTGCTGGCGGCCACCTGCCTGGCCTTGTCCGCACTTTGCCTGCCGGCCCACGCGGCCGAGCTGAGCCTGGAGCAGCTGATGCAGACGCTCGCCGCGGTCAAGTCGGGCGAAGCGCGCTTCACCGAGCGGCGCGAAGTCCCCGACATGAACCAGACCTTCGAATCCTCGGGCCGCCTGTCCTTCTCGGCCCCCGACGTCTTCGTGCGCGAAACCCTCAAGCCGAGCCCGCAGATGCTCGCCGTGAAGGGCAACACGGTCACGATGAGCCAGGGGGGCCGCAGCCGCACCGTGATGCTGGACGCGACTCCGGAGGCGCAAGTCATCGTCGAGGCCATCCGCGGCACCCTCACCGGCAACCGCGAGCTGCTCGAGCGCCACTTCAGCACCCGCCTCGGCGGCACCCTGGAGCGCTGGACGCTGGAGCTGGTGCCGCGCGAGGCGCGCCTGCGCGGCCAGGTGGCCAACGTGAAAGTGAGAGGCCGCCAGGCGGAAGTGTCCGAAATGGAAGTGCTGCAGGCTGACGGCGACCGTTCGCTGATGCGCATCGAGCCGCTGACAGCCGTCGCGCGATGAGCTTTCGCGCGCTCCAGCGCCATGTCGTCGCGATCTGGCTGGCGCTGATGCTGCTGGCCGGGCTGATCGCCGCACGTGCAGACTATGTCGCCGACCTGTCGGCCTTCCTGCCGACCACGCCCACCGCCGAGCAGCGCGTGCTGCTCGAGCAGATCAAGCACGGCGTCACGACGCGCGTGATGCTGATCGGCATCAAGGGCGGCGATCCGGCCGCGCGCGCCGAGGCGTCGCGCGAACTGGCGGCCGCGCTGCGCGCCGGCGGCGAGTTCGATTCGGTGAACAACGGCGATCGCGAAGCCTGGAAGGCCGCGGGCGAATTCATCTTCTCGCACCGCTACCTGCTGAGCCCCGCCGTGGATGCGCAGCGCTTCACGGTCGAAGGGCTGCGGGCCGCCATCGCCGATACCGTGAGCCTGCTGGGCACGCCTGCCGGCAGTCTCGTCAAGCCACTGATCTGGCGCGACCCCACCGGCGAAGCGATGCGCATCGGCGAGGCCATGATGCCCACGCTCGCGCCGCGCGTGGAAGAGGGCGTGTGGGTGTCGCGCAGCGCGCCTCGCGCCGTGCTCGTGGCCACCACGCATGCCGACGGGTCGGACCTGGACGCGCAGGCTCGCGCCATCGATCGGGTCGAGCAGTCCTTCGCGCCCCTGGCCGCGCGAGGCTTGCAGCTCGAAGTCTCGGGGGCCGGGGTGCTGAGCGTGCAGTCTCGCGCCTACATCGAGTCCGAGGTGCGCCGCCTCGCCACGATCGACACCGTGGCCCTCGTTGCGCTGCTGGCGCTCGCCTTCGGCGCGTGGCGCGCAGTGGGCGTTGCGCTGCTGCCGGTGGCCAGCGGCGTGCTGGCAGGCATCGCGGCCGTGGCGCTGTATTTCGGCCAGGTCCACGGCGTGACGCTCGCCTTCGGAACCACCCTGATCGGCGAGGCCGTGGACTATTCGATCTACTACCTGGTACAGGCGCGCCAGGGCCATCACCGCTGGTTGTCGCAGAACTGGCGAACCGTGCGGCTGGGGCTGTGGACTTCGCTGGCCGGCTTCACGGCGCTGGCCTTCTCCGGCTTCGGCGGCTTGGCGCAGTTGGGCGTGTATTCGATCGCGGGGCTGGTCGCCGCGGCCTTGACCACGCGCTTCCTGCTGCCGCGCCTGGCGCCGGACGGCGCACCCGGCACGGGCTTGCGACGTCATCTCGGGCGAGGCACGGCACGCGCGGCGGCCTGGCTTCCGCGGCTGCGCTGGCCGCTGGGGCTGCTGACGCTGGCGGCGCTCGGCTTCGTGCTGCTGCAGCCGAGTCCCTGGCGCGGCAGCCTCGCGGCGCTGAGCCCCGTGACGTCCGCCGCGATCGCGCTCGATGCCTCGCTGCGCCAGGATCTGGGTGCACCGGATGGCAGCGCGCTCGTGGCCATCGAGGCCTCCAGCGAAGCCGCTGCGCTGGAGCGTGCCGAGCAGCTTGGCGAGCGGCTGGATGCGCTGGTCGACCAGGGGCTGCTGCTGGGCTACGAATCCCCGTCGAAGCTGTTGCCCAGCCAGCGCACGCAGGCCGCCCGGCAGGCAGCCCTGCCCGACGAGGCGACCCTGCGGGAGCGGCTTGCCCGGGCCACCGAAGGCGGGCCGCTGGCTGCGCCGAGGCTGGATCCCTTCGTCGCGGACGTGCAGGCACAGCGCCGCCTGCCGCTGGTGACACGCGAGAGCTTGGCCGGCACGCCGCTCGCCAGCGCCCTGCAGGCGCAATTGCTAGAGGGCCGCGATGGTCGTCCCTGGACCGTGCTGGTCAGCCTGCACCTGGCCGGCGACGCCGCAGGCAAGGGCGCCATGCAGGGCCTCCGAGCAGCCCTGGCCGACCTGCCTCAGGTCCGCATGGTGCAGATCCAGCCCGAGCTCGATGCCATGTACGCGGGCTACCTCCACCAAGGTCTCGTGCAAGCGCTGCTCGGCGGCACGCTCGTGCTGCTGCTGCTGTATGCCCACCTGCGTTCGCTTCGGCGCCTGCTGCGCATCTGCGCGCCGCTGGCGGCCAGCATCTTGCTCGTGCTGGCCGGACTGACGCTGGCCGGCGTCGCCCTCGGGGTATTGCACCTGGTGGGTTTCCTGCTGGTGGCGGCGGTGGGATCCAACTACGCGCTCTTCTTCGACCACTTGCGGCTGAGTGGCCAGGCCGACGATGACACCCTCGCCTCGCTGCTGCTGGCCAATCTCACGACGGTTGCCACCTTCGGGCTGCTCGCGAGCTCGAACGTGCCGGCGCTCGCCAGCATCGGCCAGGTGGTGGGGCCCGGGGCACTGCTGTGCCTGCTGTTATCGGCCTGCCTGGTCGGCAGGCGCAAGCCCGTAGGGGGCCTGTGGGAAAATCCCGAACCTGTCGCTGCGCGCCAGGCCCCCGAGGAGAGTCAAGGAACCGGGGAGCGGCCCGGCGTTTCTCCACCGCCAGACATGACAGCCACCCATTCCACCACCCTGACGAGCCGCGTCCCGCGCTGGCGGCTTCCGTTCGTGCTGCGGGCCAGCCTGCTGCTGCACCTGCTGGCCGGGGCCTGGCTGCTCGTGGCTCCGGACGCCTGGCCTTGGATTGCACTGGTCGTGCTGGCCAACCATCTGCTCCTCACCGCCATCGGACTGTGGCCGCGGTCCCAGTGGCTCGGAACGAATCTCACGCGCTTGCCCGCAGCCGCCACCGCGCGTCGCGAGGTGGCGATCACCATCGACGACGGTCCCGACCCGCAAGTGACGCCGGCCGTGCTCGACCAGCTCGACGCGGCAGGCGCCCGCGCGACCTTCTTCTGCATCGCGCGGCATGCCACGGCCCACCCCGGGTTGCTGCGCGAGATCGTGCGGCGCGGCCACAGCGTGCAAAACCATACGCAAGATCACTCGCATCGCTTTTCGCTGATGGGGCCGCGTGGCATCGAGCGAGAGGTACTGGCTGCGCAGGCGTCCATGCAAGGCCTGCTGCCCGCTGCGCCCACCCTGTTTCGCGCCCCGGCGGGCCTGCGCAACATCTTTCTCGCCCCGGTGCTGCACCGGCTGGGCCTGACCCTGGTGAGCTGGACGCGTCGAGGCTACGACACGCGCGAGCGCGATCCGGCCAAGGTGCTGGCGCGGCTCACGCGCGGATTGAGCGCCGGCGACATCCTGCTGCTGCATGATGGCCATGCGGCGCGAACCGCGGATGGCCGCGCGGTGGTGCTCGAAGTGCTGCCCGCGCTGCTCGAACAGTGCCGCCGCAGCGGCCTGCGGCCCGTGACGCTGCCTCAGGCCCTTTCGCCTTGCCCTCGCCCTGCTTCATGACGCGCAATTCACAAGACATCGCCTGGCGTCGCCTGCTCGAGGCGGCGAGCGCCCCGTACCGGCAGGCCGGCCGTTTCGCCTGGCATTTCGCGCGCGGCAAGCTGGGCATCGACCCGGTGTTTCGACATCTGCTGAGCGAAGGCCTCATCGCCCCCGGCGAGCGCGTGCTCGACATCGGCTGTGGCCAGGGACTGCTTGCAAGCCTGCTGCTGGCCGCGGGAAACAGCGATGCCCACTCCTCGAGCCACTGGCCACCGCAATGGCCCCCCGCCCCGCAAGGAGTGAGCGTGACGGGCATCGAGCTGATGCCGCGCGACGTGCAGCGCGCCCGCGATGCGCTGGGCACGGCGAGCTTGCGCGCCCGCTTCGTGTGCGCCGACATGCGCGAGGCGGAGTTTCCACCCTCCGACGCCGTCGTGATCCTCGATGTGCTCCACTACGTCGATCATGAGACCCAGGACCGCGTGCTGGAGCGGGTGCGCGACGCGCTCGGATCAGGCGGCCGGCTGCTGCTGCGCGTGGGCGACGCCGGGCAGCGCCGCGGCTTCGCGATCAGCCAATACGTGGACCGGCTGGTCACCCGCGTGCGTGGACACAAGGTGGCACCGACCTACTGCCGCCCCTTGCAGGCGTGGATACGGCAATTGCAGGCATTGGGCTTCGCGGTCGAAGCGCGCCCCATGAGCCAGGGCGTGCCTTTTGCCAACGTGCTGCTGGTGGCGCGGCGGGAGATGCCGCACGCCGCGGCGCAGGGAATTGCAGCATGAAGCCCCTACCGATCAGCCTCGCCACCTTGACCACCGCGCTCGGCGCCGGCAAGGAGGCACATCGCGTGGCCCTGGCCGAGGGGCGTACCGGGCTTGCCCCCTGCAGCTTCTCCGACGTGGCACTCGCCGGCCATGTCGGCGAGGTCGCCGGCGTGGACACGGTTCGCCTGCCCGAAGCACTGGCCCCCTTCGACTGCCGCAACAACCGCCTGGCCTGGCTCGCGCTGCAGCAGGACGGCTTTGCGCAAGGCGTGCAGGCCGCGCGCGAGCGCTGGGGCGCACATCGCGTCGCGGTGATCCTCGGAAGCAGCACCTCCGGCATCCTGCAGACCGAACTCGCCTATCGCCGCCGCGGTCCCGACGGGGCACTGCCACCCGACTTCCACCATGAGCAGACGCACGACACCGGCTCGGTCGCGAGCTTCGTGGCGCACGCCCTTGGGCTGGGCGGCCCGAGCTGGGTGATCTCCACCGCCTGCTCGTCGAGCTCGAAGGTGTTCGGCTCGGCGGCCCGCTTGATCGCGGCCGGCTGGGCCGATGCCGCGCTGGTCGGCGGCGTGGACAGCCTGTGCCTGACAACGCTCTACGGCTTCAATTCGCTGGAACTCCTTTCTTCCGAGATCTGCCGCCCCTGGGATGCGCATCGCGCCGGGCTCTCGCTCGGCGAAGGCGCCGCCTTCGCCCTGCTCGAACGCGAGCACGCACGCCCGCAAGGCTGGCTGCTCGGCACCGGCGAGAGCAGCGATGGCCACCATATGAGCTCGCCTCATCCCGAGGGCGCCGGCGCGATCATGGCCATGCGCCAGGCGCTTGCCGAGGCGGGCCTGAGGCCGCAAGACATCGACTACATCAACCTGCACGGCACCGCCACGCCAAGCAACGACACCGCGGAAGATCGCGCGGTGCAGGGCGTGTTCGGCGAGGCCACGCCCTGCAGTTCCAGCAAGGGCGCGACCGGCCACACGCTCGGCGCGGCGGGGGCCGTGGAGGCCGCGATCAGCCTGCTGGCGCTCGAACAGGGCCTGATGCCCGCCGGCCTGAACGTACGCGAGCCCGACCCGTCGCTGCGCGTGAACTACCTGCTGGAGAACCGGCGCGCGCCGCTGCGCCACGTGCTCAGCAATTCCTTCGGTTTCGGCGGCTCCAACGCCTGCCTGGTGCTGGGAGCCGCATCGTGATGGCCCGTCTTCACGGCGTCGGCGTGCTCGGACCGGGCCTGGCCGACTGGCCAGCGACGCGGGCCGTGCTCGCGGGGCTTGCTGCCTACGCCGAGGCAGCGACGTCGGTGCCCAATCCGGCGCGCCTGCCGGCCGCCGAGCGGCGTCGTGCAGGCACCGCGATCAAGATCGCCCTGGCCGCAGCCGAGCAGGCCTGCGCAGACGCCGCCATCGACCCCGGGTTGCTCGGCAGCGTGTTCTGCACATCCACCGGAGACGGCGCCAACTGCCACGCCTTGTGCGAAACCCTGGCAGGCGCCGACCGGCTCGTCTCCCCGACGCGCTTCACCAACTCGGTCCACAACGCGGCTGCGGGCTACTGGCACATTGCGGCAGGCAACCAGGCAGCCTCGACCACCGTCTGCGCGTTCGATGCCAGCTTCGGCGCAGGACTGATCGAAGCGCTCATCCAGTTGCAGGCAACCGGCAGCCCGCTGCTGCTCGTCGCGAGCGACACACCCTATCCGGAGCCGCTGCATGCCACGCGGCCCTTGCCCGGCAGCTTCGCCGTGGCGCTGGTGCTCTCACCCGACCAAGGAAACGAAGAGCACCCAGGCGCCTCCATCAGCGCGGAACTGCTGGGTGCCGACGAGTCCGGGCCAGCCACGGCTTGCGGCGATGCCGCGCTCGAAGCGCTGCGGCAGTCCATACCCGCCGCGCGGGCGCTGCCCTTGCTCGAAGCGCTGGCCAAGGGCAGCACGGATCCCGTCGTGCTGGACTTCCAGCGCGGATTGCGTCTTCGAGTGCGGCTCCTTGCTTCGTGAAGAGCGAGCCTGCTGCATGAACCCGCAACAAGCACCCGCAACGCTCGATCATGCCGGCATCGCTGCCCTGATCCCTCATGCCGGCACGATGTGCCTGCTCGATCGGCTGCTGCACTGGGATGCCGTGCACATCCAGTGCGTAGCCGTGACTCACGCACGAGCCGACCACCCGCTGCGCACTGCGCGCGGGTTGCTGGCGACGGCCGCCATCGAGTACGCCGCCCAGGCCATGGCCCTGCATGGCGCCTTGCTCGCCGGGTGTTCCGGCAGCAAGCCGCGGCCCGGCATGCTCGTCAGCGCGCGCGGCGTGCGAATGCATCGGCTGCGGCTGGACGACCTGCCGCACGCACTCGAGGTCAAGGCCGAACGCCTGGCCGGCGACGATCGCCAGCTCCAATATGCATTCACGGTGAGCCATGTGGGGACCACGATTGCCGAGGGCCGCGCCGCCGTGGTGATCGAAACGGAGGATGGTCGATGAGCGCCGCTGGCCGCCGAGCCCTCGTCACCGGCGCCAGCGGCGAGCTCGGCCGCGCCATCGCGCGCCGCCTCGCGCGCGACGGCGCGCATGTGATCGTGCACGCCAACTCGCGACTGGAAGCCGCCGAGACGCTCGCCGAGGAGCTGCGCGTTTCCGGCGGCTCGGCGCAGGCGGTCGCCTTCGACGTGACGGATCGCGCCGCCACTCATGGCGCGATCGAGGCGCTCGTGCAGTCGGCGCCGATCCAGATCCTCGTCAACAACGCCGGCATCCACGACGACGGCGTCTTCCCCGCGTTGCGCGAGTCGCAATGGGATCGCGTGATCTCGGTGTCGCTGGACGGCTTCTTCAACGTGACCCAGCCGCTCATGATGCCGATGATCCGCAGCCGCTGGGGCCGCGTGATCAACATCTCCTCGGTCGCGGCGATCATGGGCAACCGCGGGCAAGTCAACTACGCGGCGGCCAAGGGAGCGCTCAACAGCGCCACCAAGGCACTCGCACTCGAAGTGGCCAGCCGCGGCATCACCGTCAACGCCGTGGCGCCCGGCATCATCGCCTCGCCGATGGCCGCTGCGGCATTCGATGCCAAGGCCATCGCCCAGCTCGTGCCCGCCAAGCGGGCCGGCACGCCCGAGGAAGTGGCGGCCCTGGTGGCCTTCCTGGCAGGCGACGAGGCGGGCTACATCACCGGCCAGGTGGTCTCCATCAACGGGGGCATGGCGTGATGAAGGATTCCGCGGTGCATGCCACCGAGGCATTGCTCTTCTTCACGCTGCTGCAGCTCGCCGTCATCGTGCTGGCGGGCAGGTTCGGCGGCTGGGCCGCGCAGCGCCTCGGGCAGGCCGCAGTGGTGGGCGAGATCGTGGTGGGCATCCTGCTCGGACCTACGCTGTTCGGCGCGGTCGCGCCGCAGGCCTTCGCGCAGGTGTTCCTCTCCACCCCGCCGCAGCCGCTCAACATCCTCGCGCAAGTCGGGCTCCTGCTGCTGATGTTCCAGATCGGCCTGGAGTTCGAGTTCGCACATCTCACCGAGCCGCGCAACCGCCGGGCGATGCTGCTCGTGGCGGGCACGGGCATCGCGGCACCGTTTGCGCTCGGGGCGGCCTTCGCCCTCGTCCTGCCGCAAGGCTACTGGGGCCCGGCGGGGCAGTCCGGCACCCTGGTCGGGGCGCTTTTCCTCGCCACCGCGCTGGCAATCACCGCGATGCCGGTGCTCGGCCGCATCCTGATGGAACTCGGCCTCACACGCTCCTGGCTCGGCGTGATCGCCATCAGCGCGGCCGCGGTCAACGATGTGATGGGCTGGCTCGCGCTCGCGCTCGTGACGACGCTGGCCACGGCGCAATTCAGCGGCGCGGGCTTCGGGCTGCGGGTGCTCGCGGTGCTGGGCTTTTGCGCGCTGTGCTGGTGGGTCGTTCGTCCGCTGCTTGGCCGCTGGGTAGACCGGCAGATGCAGGCCTCGCAGCGCACGCCGGCGACCGTGCAGGGCGTGGTGCTCGCATGCATCTTCCTGGCCGGCATGGCCACCTACGGTCTCGGCATCTTCGCGATATTCGGCGGCTTCATGCTCGGGGTGCTGCTGCACGACCGAAGCACCTTCGCCGCCGACTGGAAGGAGCACGTCGGCCACTTCGTGAACGTCTTCTTCCTGCCGATCTTCTTCACCTACACCGGCTTGCGCACCGACGTCGGCTCGCTGGCCGACGTGCAGGCTGTCGGCTGGTGCGTCGCGCTGATCGGCGTGGCGACGCTGGGCAAGTTCGGCGGCTGCTACCTGGCCGCGCGCCTTGCAGGCCTCGCGCGCCCCGAGGCCAAGGCGCTCGGCATCATGATGAACACACGCGGGCTGATGGAACTCGTGGTCATCAATGTCGGCTACGACCTCGGCGTGATCGGCCGCGAGATGTTCACGATGCTCGTGCTGATGGCCATCGTCACCACGGTCGTCACGACGCCGGCGCTGCGGCGCTGGTTGCCGGCAACGCGGCTCGAGCCGAAGGCGCCAGAAGGTACCGCGCCGGCACGGCCCGCGCCATAGAATCGTCCGGGCACCGGCCGCAGCCCTGGCCGCCAATGCTCAATCGCGCAGGAGGAATGCCATGAAGAAAGCTGTCACTTTCGCCGGCCGCATCTTCGCCGCCCCCCTGGTTGCCGCCGCGCTCGCAGGTTGCGCCGCTCCGGTCATCAGCGATCAGGAAAAGCAGATCACGAAGATCGTGGTGTTGCCCGTGGTAAGCCCCTACGGGCGTTCGGCGCAAGTGCGTGGCATCACCAGCAATGTTGCCTATGCCGACTGGACGCAGGCCGCGGACAACCGCGCACGCAGCGAGAGCTTCACGAGCGCGTTCGACAAGGATCGCAAGACGCTCGGCGACAAGATGACGACGGCCCTGGTCAGCGAGCTCAGGAAGGCCGGCTACCAGCCGTCCGTGTTCCAGGGAGCCAGGCCGACCGGCGACGACGCCGAGGATGTCGACTACGCCAAGCTCGCCACGGAGGATCCGGTGTTGCACCTGTGGTTCGATGCCGCGGAGATGTACTCGCCTGCGCAGACCGTCGATTTCATGCCCCGCCTGAATGCCGGCGTGCGGGTCCTCAGGCCTCAGCGGCCCAAGGCCTATCTCCTGAACGAGGCCTTCTACTACGGCGCCGATTCGCGCGGCGAAAAATACTGGAGCGCCCCGTCGGACGCGAAGTACCGCTACAAGAGCTTCGATACCCTGTTCGCGAGCGAACCCCAGGCGGCGGAGAGCATGGATGCCGGAGTGCAGGCCATCGCCGTGCTGGTCGCGAAGGAGCTCAAGCAGCGCTACCCCGCTCACCGCGGCGAAGTAGCTGCCGCTGCCGTTCCTCAGCCCTGCCGCTTCGGGTGATGGAAGGGTGGCCTGCCCCTGAATCGCCGCCAGGCAAGCAGCGGCAGGCGCAGCAGGAATTCCAGCATCAGCCGCGTGTGCATCCAGGTGAGCAGCGCGTTGTCGCGGCCGTAGCGGAAATGCGAGACCCCGCCCTCTTCGGGCCGAAGGTACTTCACCGGCGCCGGCAGGTTGATCGGCGCCACGCCGCGCCAGGCCAGGCGCACCGCGGCCTCGGTGTCGAAGTCGAAGCGCCGCATCCACGGCTGGTGCTGCATCACCTCGATGAGCTCGGCGATCGGATAGACCCGAAATCCGTAGAGCGAATCGGCGATGCCGGCGCCCAGCGTCTCCAGGTTGGTCCAGGCATTGGAGATGCGGCGTCCGCGCACGCGCAGCAGCGGCGCGGACGCATCGAAGACCGGCTTGCCCAGCACCATCGCCTCGGGATGCAAGGCCGAGGTCCGCATGAATTCGGGAATCAGCTCGGCCGGATGCTGTCCATCGGAATCCATCGTGAGCGCATGCGTGCGCCCTTCGGCCCGTGCAGCCCGCAAGCCCTGCAGCACGGCGGCGCCCTTGCCGCTGTTCCTGGGCATCACGATGACCCGCAGATCGGGGTCGCCGGCCGCCATGCGCTGCAGTTGCTCCGCGGTGCCGTCGGTGCTGCCGTCGACCACCACCCACACCGGCGCCCACTGCGCACGCGCGGCCGCCACGGTCTCATGGACCTTGGGACCGGTGTTGTAGCTTGGAATGATGACCGCGTGGGTGCCTTCGGGCGCAACGCTCACGAGCCGAGCTCCTTCCTGAAATAGTCTTCCAGGCGCGAAAGTGCCGCATGGTAGTCCGCCGAGGGCGCAAAGCGCTCTCCGAGGCGAAGCTTGAACACGATGGGCAGCGGCGGCAGGCGCCAGATCGGCCAGGTCTTCCCGAGATAGGGCGAGTCGGTCTCGATGATGACCGTCTGGATCGGCACGTCGGCCCGGTGGGCGATCAGCGTCACGCCGGGACGAAAGGCGTCGAGCGGCCTGTTCACCGTGCGGGTGCCTTCCGGAAAGAGCACGAGCTGGCCGCCCTCCTTGAGATCGGCGACCGCCCTGCGGACCATGTGGCGCGGGGAGTCGTTGGAGATGTAGCCGGCCAGCCTTGCGCCTGCGCCCAGGAAGATGTTGTGCATGAGCGCAGCCTTCATGATGCAGACGCTGCGCGGCAGGCGGGCCACGATGAGCATCGCATCCACCATGCTCGGGTGATTGGCGGCGATGATGAGGCCGCCCGGCTCGTCGCGCAGCGCGTCGAGGGCGCCGGTCTCGATGCGCATCAGGCCGCTCGCCGTCGCGCAAGCCCAGTAGGCCCGGTAGCCATAGGCAGCGCCGGCCCGGCCGACCCGGCGGCCACTGGCCTCGGGCAGCAAGGGCTTGAGCACGAATGCAACGAGGCTCCAGGCCAGCGACATGGCTCCGAGCCACACCAGCAGCACCAGGAGCCAGAGTTGGAGCAGCGCCCGCACGAGCACGCCGGGGATCCCAGCCCTACTCATCCACCAGCACCTTCTGCTGCGAGGTGCCCAGCACCCAGGCCACCGCGATGCCGGCGCCGAAGCCCGAATGGCGCTCCACCAGCGGGCTGTCGGCGAAGACCGCGCCGCGCAGGCTGTCGTAGCGCATGAAGGCGCCCACCCACAGATCCTCGAACCGCCTCGAGGTGGCGGCCACGGCCTGCCAGCCCGCATAGCCGCCCGCTGCACGATAGGCCGGGCGGCTTGCGGTCGCATCGTTTGCATCGACACCGTAGTAGTGGCGGTTGTAGTCCTGCGTCTGGAACAGCGGCCCCGCAAGGAACCCGGCGGTCCAGCCGCCAGCCCAGCTCGCGAGGTCGAGGTTCAGGTTGGGCGCGAACACGCCGCCGATGACCCGCGGCGAGCTTTCCAGCGTGATCGCAGCGCGTAGCGGCAAGCGCAGGTCGAGCTTGGCGGCTCGCGTGGCCGAGCGCCATAGCGTGAGGTTGAGGTTGGGGCCGACCTCGACCGTGCCGGGGAGTTTGTCCATGCCCGCGCGAGCGCCCTTGCTTTCGGAGCGCACCGGCAGCGATCCCGAGAGGCTCAGGTCGATCTCGGCACGATCGGTGTCCATCAGCACGGCGCGTGCGCCGTCGCGGTCGGCCTTGAGGAATTCGCCGCGATAGACGACATAGGGCACCGGCAACACATACTCGCTGCGGTCTGCGGAGCCGCGGTACGCGGGCAGGCTCAATGCGGCGACGCCCAGGCCCAGCTCCCACAGCGGCTTCTCGACCTTGCGCGCCGGCGGCAGCGGCGGGCGCGCGTCGGCCTCGTTCGCCTGGGCATGGCAGGAGGCTCCGGCGCACAAGGCGATCACCACCGCCATGCTGCGGTGCAGTCTTGCGAGAGGCGTCACGCGCGCACCCCGCGCCGGACGATGCTCTGCGCCTCGATCTCCACCAGCAGGTCGGCACGACAGATGTCGGCCCGCACGTACGCCACCTCGCGCACTGAATGGGAGCTTGTCCCCACGTGCCTTTCGAAAACCTCGCGGACCGCCGCGAGATCCCCGGCATGGCGCAGGTAGATCGTGCAGTCGAGCGCATCGGCGCGATGCAGCTGGCCGGGAATGGCCTGCAGCACCGCCTCGATGTTGTCGAGCGTTTCCTCGGTCTGGCGCCGCACGTCGCCCGCATGCAGGGTCGCATGACCCACGATGCTGGCGGTTCCCGAGATGAAGAGAGCCTCGCCGCCGCCGCCGAGGTCGACCACCGCCGCGCGCGAGAAGCTGGGGCTGCGGGGGCCGTACTGGCTCGGGTATTCGTAGGCGCTCGTCTGTCGTGGGTTTTCGACCGTCCGCACCGGCGAGCGGCCGGCGAGGAAATGCACTGTGAGCGGTCCCTGCTTCGTTCCGAGCGCGCAGGCGGCCGGCGCACCCGCGAACGCGCTGCGCCGCGCGGAAAGAAAGGCCTGCTGCCGACCGATATTGAAGCGCCGGTAGCGCTCGAGCGCACCCTCGACGGCGTTGATGCCGGCCATGTAGTTCCACAGTCGCACCACGTGCTCGCAACCGCTGTCGTGCAACAGCTCGAACAGGTCGCGGTAGAGCTGCTCGGCCGCCGCCTCGATCCCGCCTTCCATGCGCAGATCGTCGATGCAGCCGGTGCCGTAGAGCCAATGCCCGTCGGTGCAATAGCGCAGGCTGCCGCGCTGGTGGTGGCTCACGGGGGATTCGACCCACCAGCGCTCCAGCAGCGCCACGCGAGTGCCTTCTGGCAGCAGCGCCGGCGCCGCAATGTCGGCGCTTTCGCTGGCAGGCAGCAGGCGCTCGCCCAGGAGATGCATGCCATCGCCTGCGCCCCGGTGCTCGCCCGGCGCGCTTCGGCAAAAGGCCAGGGATGGCGAGGGTGAGGACAGCGGCACGACAGCTCCCTGCACGCGATCGAACCTCACTGACCCGCCGCTTCCACGTCGCGGATGTCGAGCCTGCGCTGGCGCCACGCCCGCCAGCTGCGCGACCAGTGCCGCAATGATTCCGTGTAATAGACGAGCTTGAGCAGGCGCAGCGAGGTCCAGATCGGCGTCTTGCCGTAGATGTCGCCTGCCAGCAGCGACAGCAGGGCTTCCTTCATGCGCAGGGGATTGCGCGGATACATGAAGAACTCGCGGATGACCGGCAAGGTGGCGCGGAAGATGAACCAGGAGAACTGGCGGGGCCCGAAGCGCATCACGGCCTCGAAGCGCCTGCGCGCCGCGGCGGCCTCGCGCGGCCGCGCCAGGGTGGCCTCGACCACCTCCACGGCATTGAAGGCGCTGCGCATCGCCAGGTACAGGCCGGAAGAGAACACCGGGTCGATGAAGGTGAAGGCATCGCCCAGCATCACGTAGCGCTGGCCGCTGGCGTGCGTGGCGCTGTAGGAGTAGTTGCCGGTGGCGTGGACCCGCTGCTCGACGAGTTCCGCATCCTTCAGGCGGTCCGCGATCTCGGGGGCCATCGCGATGGTGTCCTGGAAGAACTCGACCAGTGGCTTCCTGCGCGACTTCAGGTAGTGCGGCCAGCACACCGCTCCCACGCTCGTGGTGCCGTCGGCGAGCGGGATGAACCAGAACCAGCCGTGCGGGAACCAGGCGATGCTGATGTTGCCTTCGCGCTTGCCTTCGAGGCGGCGCGCATTGCGGAAGTGCCCGAACAGGGCCGAGCTGTTGTGCCTGGTGTTCTTGCTCTTGCACCTGAACTTGTTGGCCAGCAAGGTATCGCGCCCCGTCGCATCGACGAAGAAGCGCGTGCGCCAGGTCTGGCGACTGCCGTCAGGCAAATCCACCTCCACCGTCGCGCCTTCGGCGTCGAAGATGACATCTCGCACGCGATGGCCCTCCAGCGTGCGGGCGCCCTGGCCGCCGGCGTGGCGGAACAGCATCTCGTCGAGTTCGGAGCGCCGCACCTGCCAGGCATAGGGCGCGGACTTGTCCCAGGCATCGGCGAACTCCACGTAGCTGCGGTGCTCGTGTTCCGTCGAGACGAACTCGATGCCCCACTTGGGCATGCCCATGCGCTCGACCTGCTCGCGCACGCCGAGCTCGTCGAACAATGCCACGTTGGCCGGGAGCAGCGATTCGCCGATGTGAAAGCGCGGGTGATGCTCTTTCTCGACCATCACCACGTCACGGCCGCGCCGCGCGAGCAAGGCGGCGAGCGTGGAACCACCGGGCCCGCCGCCCGCAATGAACACCTCGCAACTTCGGGTTGCAGATGGCGGGATGGCGCTGTTGGGGTCCATGGTGCGGTGCATCCGTCGGCTTGCAGGGGAAGCCGCGGATTTTAAGGGGCCCCTGCCGAGGCCAGTCGTCAACGGGTCGGGTCGCCCTTGCGCCGGAACAAGGACGAGAGCCTTGGCGTCGTCAAGCGTTACGCGGCCGGATACTCGCCCTGTTGCCGACGCCCAGCCGATCATGTTGAGCCGCAGACAAGGATCGTGGTCGCTCGCACTGAAGGGCGCGGCATAGGTCGTCACGCCCCTCAAAGGACGTGCAGCACAAAGCGGCCCGCAGGCCGCTTCACGAGGGAAGGAGAGGCGTCGCTACTCGCCGAGATACGCCGCCCGCACCTTCGGGTCGCTGAGCAATTGCTTGGCATCGCCGCTCATCGTGATCTCGCCGGACTCCATGACATAGCCGCGATTGGCCAGATCGAGGGCACGGCTCGCGTTCTGCTCGACCAGCAGGATGGTCACGCCCTGCTTGTGGATGTCGGCCACCACCTCGAAGATCTTGTCGACCATGATGGGCGACAGGCCCATCGACGGCTCGTCGAGCAGCAGCACCTTGGGCCGCGCCATCAGGCCACGCCCCATCGCCAGCATCTGCTGCTCGCCGCCCGACATGGTGCCGGCGAGCTGGTTGCGGCGCTCCTTCAGGCGCGGGAACAGCGAGAACACCTTCTCGATGTCGGCCTCGATCTCCTTGTCCTTGCGCGTGAAGGCACCCATGAGCAGGTTCTCGGTGATGCTCATTCGCGTGAAGGTGCCACGGCCTTCGGGCACCATCACGAGACCCTGGCTCACCAGGTCCCACGCGCCCTGGCCCTTGCATGCCTTGCCGAGGAACTCGATCGAGCCTTCGGCCACCGGCTGGGTGCCGGTCACCGCCTTGAGCGTGGTGGTCTTGCCCGCGCCGTTGGCACCGATCAGGCTGACCAGTTCGCCCTGCCTGACTTCCAGCGAGATGCCCTTGACGGCCTGGATGCCGCCATAGGCCACCTTCAGGCCGCTGATCTTGAGCATGGTTTGATTCATCGATTGCGCTCCGTCAGTGCCTCTTCAATGTGCCTTGTGGCCGGCGCCGAGGTAGGCCTCGATCACCTTCTCGTTGCCCTGCACTTCGGCGGGCGTGCCTTCGGCGATCTGCTTGCCGTAGTCGAGCACGGTGACACGGTCGCACAGGCCCATCACGAGCTTCACGTCGTGCTCGATCAGCAGGATGGTGCGTCCATCGTTGCGGATGCGGTCGATCAGCTCGCGCAGCACCATCTTCTCGGTGGCGTTCATGCCCGCCGCGGGTTCGTCGAGCGCGATCAGCTTCGGGTCGGTGGCCAGCGCCCGCGCGATCTCCAGGCGACGCTGATCGCCGTAGCTCAGCGTGCGCGCCTTGTAGTCGGCGAACTTGGCAATGCCCACGTAGTTCAGCAGCTCCATCGCGCGGGCGCGGATCTGTGCTTCTTCGACCTTGAACTTCTTGGTGCGGAAGACCGCGCCGATCAGCCCCGAGTGGGTGCGCACGTGGCGGCCCACCATCACGTTCTCGACCGCCGTCATTTCGGCGAACAGTCGGATGTTCTGGAAGGTGCGCGCGATGCCGGCCTTGGCGACTTCGTGCACCGCGCTGGGCTTGTACGCCTTGCCTTCGAGTTCGAAGCTTCCGGAGTCGGGTGAATACAGGCCGGTGAGCACGTTGAAGAAGGTGGTCTTGCCGGCGCCATTGGGGCCGATCAGCCCGAAGACCTGCCCGCGGCGGATGTCGATGCCGACATCCGAGAGGGCCTGCAGGCCGCCGAAGCGCTTGGAGACTCCCTGAACCTTGAGGATGCTTTCTGTCGTCATGCGCCTCTCCTTACTTGGTCACCGGAGTAGGCGCAGCCTTGCCGTGTTCCGGCGTAGGCCACAACCCTCGCGGACGCAACAGCATCACGGTGATCATCGCGAGCGCAATCAGCAGCTGCCGCAGGATGGCCGAATCGAGCCGGCCGTCGGTCATCTGCTGCAAGGGCCCCGCCACATAGCGCAGCACTTCGGGCAGCGCCGCCAGCAGCAGCGCGCCGAGGATCACGCCGGGCAGGTGGCCGAGGCCGCCGAGCACGACCATCGCGACGATCATGACCGACTCCATCAGGCTGAACGACTCCGGCGAGATGAAGCCCTGGAAGGCCGCGAACATCGAGCCCGAGACGCCGCCGAAGGTGGCGCCCATCGCAAACGCCAGCAGCTTCATGTTGCGCACGTTGATGCCCATCGCCTTGGCGGCGGTGTCGTCTTCACGGATGGCCATCCAGGCCCGCCCGATGCGCGAGTTCTCCAGTCGGTAGCACAGCACGATGCTGCCGATCACCAGGAACATGAACAGGTAGTAGTACAGCACCACCGGCGGGATGCGGTAGTCGCCGATCATCAGGGCCTGGCCGAAGTCGAAGCCGAAGATGCGCATCGAGTCGATCGCGCTCAAGCCTCGCGGACCGTTGGTGATGTTGATCGGCTGCTCGAGGTTGTTCAGGAACACGCGGATGATCTCGCCGAAGCCCAGGGTCACGATGGCCAGATAGTCACCGCGCAAGCGCAGCACCGGCGTGCCCAGCAGCACACCGGCTACCGCCGCGACTGCGGCCGCCAGCGGCACCATGAGCCAGATCGGGGTGTGCAGGCCGTTGGGGAACATCTCCGCGACGGCGGGGAAGGTCTCCCACAAGTGTGGCGAGGCCAGCAGCGCGAACGTGTAAGCCCCGACCGCGTAGAAGGCCACGTAGCCCAGGTCGAGCAGGCCGGCATAGCCCACCACCACGTTCAGGCCCAGGGCCAGCAGCACGTACAGCAGGGCCAGGTCCATGATGCGCACCCAGCCCTGGCCGAAGTACAGCGCGAAGTGCGGCAGGATGGCCAGGCCGATGGCGGCCAGCACCATCCAGAGCAGTTTGCTTTTTTGCGTCATGAGTTTCTCCCCGGTCTCAGGCGCGATCCGCCACGCGCTCGCCGAGCAGGCCGGAAGGCCGCAGCGTGAGCACGAAGATCAGCACGATGAAGGCGAAGATGTCGGCGTAGTGGCTGCCCAGCACGCCACCGGTGAACTCGCCCAGGTAGCCGGAGCCGATCGCCTCGATGAGGCCCAGCAGGATGCCGCCCACCATGGCGCCGGCGAGGTTGCCGATGCCGCCGAACACTGCCGCGGTGAAGGCCTTGAGGCCCGGCAGGAAGCCCATCGCGTGCTGCACGGTGCCGTAGTTGGCGGCCCACATCACGCCGGCGACGGCAGCCAGCGCAGCGCCGATGATGAAGGTGGCCGAGATGACCATGTCGGGCCGCACGCCCATCAGGCTCGCCACGCGCGGGTTCTCGGCGGTGGCGCGCATCGCGCGGCCGAGCTTGGTGCGGTGGACCAGCCAGAGCAGGCCGGCCAGCATGACGCCCGTGGTGACCAGGATCAGTACCTGCGTCACGGTGATGACCGCGCCGCCGATCTCGATCACTTCAGTCGGCAGGAGGAGCGGATAGGGCTTGGGGTTGGGCTTCCAGATGATCATCGCCAGCGTCTGCAGCAGCAGCGACATGCCGATGGCAGTGATCAGCGGTGCCAGGCGCGGCGCATTGCGCAGCGGCCTGTAGGCGATCTTCTCGATCGTGAAGTTGAGTGCCGCGCAGACCACGATGGCGCAGATCAGCGAGAGCAGCATCATCAGCCAGCCCGGCATGTCGGGCGCCACGGACTGAAGGCCCTGGATCACCGTCCAGCTGGTCAGGGCGCCGACCATCAGCACTTCACCGTGGGCGAAGTTGATGAGGCTGATGATCCCGTAGACCATCGTGTAGCCCAGGGCCACCAGCGCGTACATGCTGCCCAGCACCAGACCATTGATGATCTGTTGAAGAAAGATATCCATTCGATGGACTCCGCGAAGGTTGAACGCAGGGGCTCCGGCAATGACCGGGCCGCTGTCATGGGACTCTGTGGGCCCCTTGGGCTGCGCTTGACTCTAGTTGCTAAAAGCACGCCGGCCACGAGGGATGATCCCCATCCCCCGATGGCCGGCGTGCAAAGTGGCGCGGATTTTAGCCACCGGCCCCATGGTGGATTTTTCGGGGTTTACCCCGGCAGACGGCGAATCCGACGATGCTTCAGCGAAATCACCGTCTTTTGCGCACCTGTTCGTTCTTCTGGCGCAATTCTTCGAGTTTTTCTCCGATGCGGATCTCGAGCCCTCGGGCCACGGGCTCGTAGAAGCGCGGCGGCTCCATGCCCTCGGGGAAGTAGTTCTCGCCGGCCGCGTACGCGTCGTCCTCGTCGTGGGCGTAGCGATAGCCCTTCGAATGGCCCAGGTCCTTCATCAGGCGAGTGGGCGCGTTGCGCAGATGCAGCGGTATGGGACGCGTGCCGTCCTGCTTGACGAAGGCACGCGCCGCCTTGTAGGCGGTGTAGACGGCATTGGACTTGGGCGCCATGGCGAGATAGACCACCGCTTGCGCGAGCGCGAGCTCGCCCTCTGGCGAGCCGAGCCGCTCGTAGGTCTCGGCCGCATCGAGCGTGAGCCTGAGCGCGCGTGGGTCGGCCAGGCCGATGTCCTCGCTGGCCATGCGCACCAGGCGGCGGGCGATGTAGCGGGCATCCACGCCGCCATCGAGCATGCGCACGAACCAGTAGAGCGAGGCATCCGGGTCGGAGCCGCGCACCGACTTGTGCAGCGCCGAGATGGTGTCGTAGAACTGGTCACCGCCCTTGTCGTAGCGGCGCAGCTGCTCTCCAAGCGAATGCTCGAGCATGGCTTCGTCGATGAGCCCGGGCCCGCCTTGCCTCCCGCTCATCCTCGCCAGGTTTTCATAGGTGTTGAGCAGGCGCCTCGCATCGCCGTCGGCATAGCCGACCAGCCGGTTGCGGGCCGCCTCGGTCAGGCCCGGCGAGTCGAGCAGGGCCTGCGCCCGCTCGAGCAGCCGCGCCATGTCCTCGTCGCCGATGGCGTGCAGCACATGCACCGTGGCACGCGACAGCAGGGCCGAGTTGACTTCGAAGGAAGGGTTCTCGGTGGTCGCGCCGATGAAGGTGAAGAGGCCCGACTCCACATGCGGCAGGAAGGCGTCCTGCTGGGCCTTGTTGAAGCGGTGCACCTCATCGACGAAGACGATCGTGCGGCGGCCCATGCTGCGCGCGACCTGGGCCTGCTCGACCGCGTCGCGGATGTCCTTCACGCCGCCGAGCACGGCCGAGATCTGGATGAACTGGGCCTCGAAGGCATCGGCCATCAGGCGCGCGAGCGTGGTCTTGCCGACGCCCGGCGGGCCCCAGAGGATCATCGAATGCGGCTGGCCCGACTCGAACGCGGCCCGCAGCGGCTTGCCGGGCCCCAGCAGGTGCTGCTGGCCGATCACCTCGTCCAGGCTGGCAGGCCGCAGGCGCTCGGCCAGCGGGACGCTGGCGGGGTCGTCTGGTCGTGATGGAGGACAGCAGGTCGGGCATGGAGGGATTGTGGCAGCGGCCCCTGGGGCCGGCTCTAGAATCTTCGTTTTCCCGCAATCCTCCCCGCAGCATGAGCACCCAGATCGACAAGGTTTCCGTCACGGCCAAGGCCAATGTCTACTTCGACGGCAAGTGTGTCTCGCACACCGTCACGCTGGCCGACGGCACCCGCAAGAGCGTCGGAGTGATCCTGCCCGCCAGCCTGACCTTCAACACCGGCGCGCCGGAAGTGATGGAAGGCGTGGGCGGCTCCTGCGAGGTGAAGCTCGCCGGCCAGGCGCAATGGGCTCGCTACGGCGAAGGCCAGAAGTTCGACGTGCCCGGCAATTCGAGCTTCGAGATCAAGGTGGAGGGCGAGCCCTACCACTACATCTGCCACTTCGGCTGAAAGGACGCCCGTGGCCGCGACCATCCTGCAAAAGCTTCCCGCCGGCGAGCGCGTCGGCATCGCGTTCTCCGGCGGCCTGGACACCAGCGCCGCCGTCCACTGGATGCGCTCCAAGGGCGCCATCCCCTGCGCCTACACCGCCCACCTCGGCCAGCCCGACGAGTCCGACTACGACGAGATCCCGCGCAAGGCCAAGGCCTACGGCGCCGAGATCGCCCGGCTGGTCGATTGCCGCGCGCAGCTCGTGGCCGAAGGCATTGCGGCCCTCCAGTGCGGCGCCTTCCACATCTCCACCGGCGGCGCCACCTACTTCAACACCACGCCGATCGGCCGAGCCGTGACCGGCACGGCGCTGGTGGTGGCGATGCGCGAGGACGGCGTCAACCTGTGGGGCGACGGCAGCACCTACAAGGGCAACGACATCGAGCGCTTCTACCGCTACGGCCTGCTGGCCAACCCTGCCCTGCGCATCTACAAGCCCTGGCTCGACCAGGCCTTCATCGACGAGCTCGGCGGCCGCAAGGAGATGAGCGAATACCTGCACGCCTGCGGCTTCGACTACAAGATGAGCGTCGAGAAGGCCTACTCGACCGACTCCAACATGCTGGGCGCGACGCACGAGGCCAAGGACCTGGAGTTCCTGAACAAGGGCATGCACATCGTCAACCCGATCATGGGCGTGGCCTTCTGGCGCGAAGACGTGGCGATCAAGCCCGAGACGGTGAGCGTGCGCTTCGAGGAAGGCCAGCCGGTGGCGCTCAACGGCCGCAGCTTCCCGACCGCGGCAGCCCTGTTCGAGGAAGCCAACCGCATCGGCGGCCGCCACGGCCTGGGCATGAGCGACCAGATCGAGAACCGCATCATCGAGGCCAAGAGCCGCGGCGTGTACGAGGCCCCGGGCATGGCGCTGCTGCACATCGCCTACGAGCGACTGGTGACCGGCATCCACAACGAGGACACGATCGAGCAGTACCGCATCAACGGCCGGCGCCTGGGCCGCCTGCTCTACCAGGGTCGCTGGTTCGACCCGCAGTGCCTGATGCTGCGCGAGACCGCGCAGCGCTGGGTGGCGCGCGCCATCACCGGCGAGGTGACGCTGGAACTGCGTCGCGGCAATGACTACTCGATCATGGACACCACCAGCCCCAACCTCACCTACGCGCCTGAGCGCCTGTCGATGGAGAAGGTCGAGGGCGCCTTCACGCCGGCCGACCGCATCGGGCAGCTCACGATGCGCAACCTCGACATCGCGGATACGCGCGAGAAGCTGGGCGTGTACACCCGCACGGGGCTGCTCGGACGCAGAACTCCGATGGCAGCATTCCGCTGCTGACCGGCGGCGGTGCGCCGCTGGCCGACTGATCGCGTCAGCGATCAATGAGAACGGGCACCCCTCGGTGCCCGTTTCGCTTTCGGGCCCATTGCGCAAACCCCGAGGCTGGAGGGGGCTTACGCGAACCAGCTGATCCTGCCGGTGCTCACGTCGTGCATGGCCGCCACCACCTTGAGCTTGCCTTCCTTCACCAGGCCGGAAATCACCTCGCTCCTGGCAAGCAGGTTCTGCACCGCGTCCTTCGCATTCTGGTCTGCGAGCTTTTGCACCAGCTGCTTGTCCTTCGAGCTGGCGGTGCGGCTGTAGCCCAGCTTCTCCATCGAAGGCCGGATGTTCTGGAGCAACGATGTGAGATTGCCGAGCTGCACGTTGTCGATCGCGCCCTTGATGGCACCGCACTCGCCATGTCCCAGCACGACGATCAGGCGGGCCCCGGCCACGGCGGTGGCAAATTCGAGGCTGCCGATGATGTCGGTATTGACGAAGTTACCCGCGACACGGGCGGCAAAGATGTCGCCTATGCGCTGATCGAACACCAGTTCAGGCGCAACCCTGCTGTCGATGCAGCCGACGATGGCCGCAATGGGCGACTGGTGGGTCGCGGTCTCCTTCACCTGCTTCATCAGGTCGCAGTTCAGGGTGCGCCCGCTGATGAACCTTTCGTTGCCCTCCTTCAGCCTCGCAAGCGCGGCCTCCGGGGTCACTGCCTGTTGAGTTGCCGGGGTCAGGACCGCGCAGGCTGCCTGAGCCATCGCCTGCGAGGGCACCGCCTCCGCTCCAATCATTCCAGCCAGCAAAGCAATTGCCTGACGTCGATCTACCACGTTCGTACTCCTGGTTGGGTTTCCTGGCTGCTCGCCACGCTTTGGCAAGCGTGGGGTAACCAATGCCCTGAAAAAGTTCACCCTGGATGCTCGTTGAAACTTCAGACGGGAGGGAATCGGCGAGTTCGACCTGCAGATCTAGACGACCACCGGCTCCGGCTCCAGCCGAATGCCGAAGCGCCCATACACGCTCTCCTGGATCGCCCTGGCCAGCGTCACCACCTCGGCGCCGATCGCGCCGCCCCGATTGACCAGCACCAGCGCCTGCTTCTCGTAGACGCCCGCGCGCCCGACGCTCTTGCCCTTCCAGCCGCAGGCATCGATCAGCCAGCCGGCGGCGAGCTTGAAGCTGCCGTCGGGCATGGGGTAGTGGACGATCTCCGGGTCGCGGCCGATGATGTCGCGGCATTGCTCCACCGTGACCACCGGGTTCTTGAAGAAGCTGCCCGCATTGCCCAGCACCGCCGGGTCGGGCAGCTTGGCGCGGCGGATGGCGCAGACCCAGGCGAAGATCTGCCTCGCAGTCGGGTCGGCGACGCCCTCCTCGGCCTGCTTGCGGGCCAGCTCCAGATAGCTCGTCACGGGCTTCCAGGGCTTGGGCAGCCGCAGCCGCACGCGCGTGATGACGCCCTTGCCTGCCAGCGCCTGCTTGAACACGCTGTCGCGATAGCCGAAGTGGCACCTCGTCGCGTTGAGCGTCACGGTGCGGCCGGTGACGAGATCGACCACGTCGAGCGATTCGAAGCGGTCCTTCAGCTCGATGCCGTAGGCGCCGATGTTCTGCACCGGGGCGGCACCCACCGTGCCAGGAATGAGCGCCAGGTTTTCCAGCCCCGGCCAGCCCTGCTCGAGCGTCCAGGCGACCAGCTCGTGCCAGTTCTCCCCGGCGCCGGCCTCGATGATCCACGCGTTGTCGCGTTCCTCCACCAATCGCCGGCCCGGCACCTCGATCTTGAGGACCAGCGAGGTCACGTCACGCGTCAGCACCACATTGCTGCCGCCGCCCAGGATGAACTTCGGCGCGCGACCGAATTGCGGGTGGTCCAGCACCCGGCGCACGTCCGAGTCGCTTGCGATGCGCACGAGGTTTTGTGCGATCGCCGGCAAGCCGAAGCTGTTATACGGTTTCAGGCTCACGCCTGTCTCGATTTGCATGGCAGAATTTTCGCCGATCCCTCAGTTTCCCCTATCCCTCAACGACATGCCCAGCTTCGATACCGTCCTGGAACCCAACCTCGTCGAGGTGCGCAACGCCGTCGACCAGACCAGCAAGGAAATCGGCACTCGCTTCGATTTCAAGGGCTCGAGTGCTCGCATCGAACAAAAGGACAAGGAGCTGACGCTCTTCGCCGACTCCGATTTCCAGATCGGGCAGGTGATGGACGTGCTGGTCGCCAAGCTCACCAAGCGCGGCGTCGACGTGCGCTTTCTCGATACGAGCGCCAAGATCGAGAAGATCGGCGGCGACAAGGTCAAGCAACTCGTGAAAGTCAAGGCCGGCATCGAGTCCGACCTGGCCAAGAAGATCCAGCAGCTCGTCAAGGGCAGCAAGATCAAGGTCCAGGCGGCGATCCAGGGCGACATCGTGCGGATCACCGGCGCCAAGCGCGACGACCTGCAGGCAGTGATCGCCTTGCTGCGCAAGGAAATCACCGAGGTACCTCTCTCCTTCACCAACTTCCGGGACTGAAGTGAACCACCCCCGTAGGCGCTTCGCGCGGAGCAGCCGCCAGAGTCGCTGCTTCGCCTCAGCGACGGCGCTGACGCTCCCCCTCAAAGGGGGCTCCGCCAGCGGACCGGCGAAGCCGGATCCGCGGCTCCCGCTCGCTGGCACTTGGTTCATGCGGCGAGGGTGGGTGCTTCGGCGCCACGGAGAACTGCAATGATCTTTCGCTTGCTGCGCCACGCCCTCCTCGTTCTGAGCTTCACGGTGGTCGGCGCAGCCGGCGCCCAGACTGTCGCGATGACAGGCAGCATGGGCAACCGCGCCCTGCTGGTCATCGATGGCGGCGCGCCGCGCGCCGTCGCCGCAGGCAGCACGGTCGCGGGCGTGAAGGTGGTCAGCGTCACGGCCACCGATGCAGTGATCGATGTGGGCGGCCAGCGTCGCACCGTGTCGCTCGGCGCCTCGCCGGTCAACCTCGGCGGCGCGGGTGGCGCAGGAGGTGGCAGCCGCATCGTCCTCACCGCCGGATCGGGCGGGCACTTTTCCACGCAGGGAAGCATCAACGGCCGGGCCGTCTACTTCATGGTCGATACCGGCGCCACCTCCGTCTCGATGACCTCCGCGCAGGCCGACGCCATCGGCCTGAAGTACCGCGATGCCCCCCGCGTCAACCTCCACACCGCCAACGGCACGATCGTGGCGCATGCCGTCACGCTCGATTCGGTGCGGGTCGGCGACGTGGAGGTCTACAACGTGCAAGGCATCGTCGCCCCTCGCGACATGCCGTTCGTGCTGCTGGGCAACAGCTTCCTCAGCCGCTTCCAGATGAAGCGCGAGAACGACCAGCTCACGCTCGAGAAACGCTTCTAGCCGCGAAACGGCTAGAAGCGCAAGCGCCGAACCTACCGCTCCCCCGGCCCCCTCCCCTCCGCCACCTCTCCGACGAGGGGGTTCCAGCCAGAAGCACGATGGGCTCGCAGTCGCCGAGTCGACACGCTCTCGCGAATGGTCGTGCTTAAACTAGCCCTCTTGTAAGGTGCGCCGCATCAGCGCACGACGAGCCACTGGAGATAAGCGATGGACCTGAATTTCACGCCGGAGGAACAAGCCTTCCGCCAGGAAACAAGGTCCTGGGTGCGGGACAACCTCCCCCAGGACATCAGCCACAAGGTGCACAACGCGCTGCGGCTTTCCAAGGACGATCTGCAGCGCTGGGCGAAGATCCTCGGCAAGAAGGGCTGGCATGGCTTTGGCTGGCCGAAGGAATTCGGCGGCCCGGGCTGGAACGCGGTGCAGCGGCACCTGTTCGAGGAGGAATGCGCGCTGGCCGGCGCGCCGCGCATCCTGCCCTTCGGCCCGGTGATGGTGGCGCCGGTGATCATGGCCTTCGGAACGCCCGAGCAGCACAAGCGCTTCCTGCCCGGCATCATGAGCGGCGACGTACTGGTGGAGCCAGGGCTACAGCGAGCCGGGCTCCGGCTCGGACCTCGCCTCGCTCAAGACCCGCGCCGAACTCAAGGGCGACAAGTACATCGTCAACGGCCAGAAGACCTGGACCACGCTCGGCCAGCACGGCGACTGGATCTTCTGCCTGGTGCGCACCGACTCCTCGGGCAAGCCGCAGACCGGCATCAGCTTCCTCCTCATCGACATGAAGTCGCCCGGCATCACCGTGCGGCCGATCATCACGCTCGACGGCGAGCACGAGGTCAATGAAGTCTGGTTCGACAACGTCGAGGTCCCGGTCGAGAACCGAATCGGCGAGGAGAACCAGGGCTGGACCTACGCCAAGTACCTGCTCGCCCATGAGCGCACCAACATCGCCGACGTGAACCGCTCCAAGCGCGAGCTCGAGCGGCTCAAGCGCATCGCCAAGGCCGAGAAGAGCGCCGGCCGTTCGCTGATCGAAGACATTCGCTTCCGCGACCAGGTCGCCCAGCTGGAGGTCGACATCGTCGCGCTCGAGATGATGGTGCTGCGCGTGCTCTCGGCCGAGCAAGGCGGCAAGAAGGCGCTCGACATCGCGGGCTTGCTCAAGATCCGCGGCTCGGAGATCCAGCAGCGCCTCACCGAGCTGATGATGCTGGCCTGCGGCGCCTATTCGCTGCCCTTCATCCACGAGGCGATGGAAGCCGGCTGGCAGGGCGACTACGTCGGGGCGATGCACTGCGCACCGCTGGCCTCGACCTACTTCAACATGCGCAAGACGACGATCTACGGCGGCTCGAACGAGGTTCAGCGCAACATCGTCGCGCAGACGACCCTGGGGGTGTGACCATGGATTTCGACTTCAATTCCGACCAGGAACAGCTGCGCGATGCGGTGCGCAAGTGGGTCGACAAGGGCTACGACTTCGAGCGTCGCCAGGCCATCGTGAAGGAAGGCGGCTTCTCGCGCGAGGCGTGGAGCGAGATGGCGGATCTCGGCCTGATGGGCCTGGCCGTGCCTGAAGCGCATGGTGGCATGGGCTTCGGCCCGGTCGAGGCGATGGTGGTGTCCGAAGAGCTCGGCCGCGGCATCGTGCTGGAGCCCTATGCGGCGGTCGCGCTCGTGGCGACCAGATCTGCTGGCCCGGCACGCCCCCGCAGCCGTGCAGCAGGACTGGCTGCCGCGCATCGCGTCCGGCGAGGCGCTGGTGGTGCTGGCACACCAGGAGCGCGATGCGCGCCATGTGCTCAAGCTACGTGAGCACGACGGCGCGCCAGCAGGGCGACAAGTGGGTGCTCGATGGCGCCAAGGGCGTGGTGCCGATGGGCGATAAGGCCGACGCCTTCATCGTGCCGGCGCGCGTCTCGGAGCGGCGGACGACACGCAGGGCATCGGGCTCTTCCTGGTGCGAGCGCACGCCCGGCACGAGCACCCGCGGCTATCCCATGCAAGACGGCTCGCGCGCCGCGGAGCTCAAGCTTGCCCAGGCGCCGGCCACGCTGCTGGTCGGGCCTGACCAAGGCCACGAGGCCCTGGAAAGCGCCATCGACATCGGCATCGCCGCCCAATGCGCTGAAGCCGTGGGTGCGATGGACAAGCTCTTCGCCGTGACGGTCGAGTACCTCAACACCCGCAAGCAGTTCGGCGTGGCCATCGGCACCTTCCAGGCCCTGCGCCATCGCGTGGCCGACATGAAGATGCAGCTCGAGCTGGCACGATCGATGAGCTACTTCGCCACGCTCAAGCTGGGCGATGCCACCGACTCGCGGCGGCGCGCCCTCTCGCAGGCCAAGGTGCAGCTCGGCCAAGCCATGCGACTGGTCGGACAGCAGGCCATCCAGCTGCATGGCGGCATCGGCGTGACCGACGAGTACATCGCCGGCCACTACTTCAAGCGCCTGACCTGCCTCGAAATGACCTTCGGCGACACGCTCCACCACCTGGGCGAGGTCTCGGCGCGCATGCAGGATTCGGCCGGGGTCTTTGCCTGAGGGATCGACCTAAACTACTGCATCCCACAAGCCGCCCGCGGGCGGCTTTTCTCATCCTGCCTGCACATTCCTCAAGGCCATGCGCCTCTCGCAAATCCTCTTCAGCCAAGGTTTCGGAACGCGTCGCGAATGCGATTTGCTTCTCCATGCGGGGGAAGTCGTCATCGATGGGAAGGTCTGTGAAGAGCCCGGCGAGGAGTTCGATACCGAGGGCCTGGTCTTCACGGTGTCGGGACAAGCCTGGCCCTACCACGACAAGGCCTACCTGCTGATGCACAAGCCGGCCGCCTACGAGTGCTCGCAGAAGCCCTCGGCCTGGCCCAGCATCTACAGCCTGCTTCCCATGCCCCTGCGCCGCCGCAACGTGCAGGCAGTCGGCCGGCTCGACCAGGACACGACCGGCCTGCTGATACTCACCGACGACGGCGCGCTGATCCATCGCCTCACCTCGCCGAAGAAGCACGTGGCGAAGGTCTATGAGGTGGAGACGGCCGATCCGGTTGACTCGAAACAGGTCGCTGAGCTGCTGGCCGGCGTGATCCTGCACGACGACCCCATGCCGGTGCGCGCCGCCGCCTGCGAGATCACCGGCGAGCGAGCCCTGCGCCTGACGCTCACCGAAGGCAAGTACCACCAGGTCAAGCGCATGGTGGCGGCAGCGGGCAACCACGTCGATCGGCCTGCATCGCAGCCGCTTCGGCGCGCTGGAGCTACCGGGCGACCTCGCGCCGGGCCAATGGCGCTGGCTGGCCGGGCCGCAAGACATACTCGGCCCGGCCGGATAATCTCGACCCTTATGCAAGTCTTTCGCGGCTTTCACCATGCGGCCCTGGCGCCGGCCTGCGCCCTGACCATCGGCAACCTCGACGGCGTGCATCGCGGCCACCAGGCCATGCTCGCCCTTCTGCACAGCGAGGCCCGCCATCGCGGTCTGCCGAGCTGCGTGCTGACCTTCGAGCCGCATCCGCGCGACTACTTCGCGGCGGTGGCGGGCAAGCCCGAGCTGGCGCCGGCACGCATCGCCACCCTGCGCGACAAGCTGACCGAGCTGCAGCGCTGCGAAATCGACCAGGTCGTGGTGCTGCGCTTCGACCGCCAGCTCTCCAGCCTGTCTCCGCAGGCCTTCATCAAGGACGTGCTGGTCGAAGGCCTGGGCACCAAATACGTGCTGGTGGGCGACGATTTCCGCTTCGGTGCCAAGCGTGCCGGCGACTACGCGATGCTCGACGCAGCGGGCGATGCCCACGGCTTCGACGTCGCACGGATGATGAGCTACGAAGTGCACGGGCAGCGGGTGTCGAGCTCGGCGGTGCGCGAGGCGCTGGCCACCGGCGACATGGAGCACGCGGCCCGCCTGCTCGGGCGCCCCTACAGCATCAGCGGCCATGTGATCCACGGCCGCAAGCTCGGACGCAACCTCGGCTTTCGCACGCTCAACCTGCGCTTCCATCACCGCAAGGCGGCGGCGCACGGCATCTTCGCGGTGCGCACCCACGGCCTCGCCGACAAGCCGATCGACGGCGTGGCCAGCCTGGGAATCCGCCCGACGGTGGAAGATGCCGGCCGGGTGCTGCTCGAGGTGTACTGCCTGGACTGGCCCGAGCACCTCGGCGCCGAGGGGGGCTACGGTAAAATCGTCCGCGTGGAACTGCTGCACAAACTGCGCGACGAAGCTCGCTTCGACGACCTCGACGCCCTCCAAGCCGCCATCGACCGCGACGTCGAAAACGCCCGCACGTTCTTCGCGTCGCTGCATCAGCAGACCCGGCGCCAGACCACGCGCGACCGAATTTAGCGCTCGCCATCACTTCCGCGCCTCGCGCGACAGCGGGCCTGCACCAGCGTCTCCACGCAGCCCGTCCTCGGACCCTTCAAGCGCGCCAAGAAGCGCGCTCCACGATCATGAGCGACTCCAAAGACTACCGAGCGACCCTCAATCTCCCCGACACGCCCTTCCCGATGCGCGGCGACCTGCCCAAGCGCGAGCCCGGCTGGGTGAAGGAATGGGAGGAGCAAGGCATCTACAAGAAGCTGCGCGACGCCCGCTGCGGGGCGCCCAAGTTCGTGCTGCACGACGGCCCGCCCTATGCCAACGGGCAGATCCACATGGGTCATGCCGTCAACAAGATCCTCAAGGACATGATCGTCAAGGCGCGCCAGCTCGCCGGCTTCGACTCGCTCTACGTGCCTGGCTGGGACTGCCACGGCCTGCCGATCGAGAACCAGATCGAGAAGACCTACGGCCGCAACCTCGGCCGCGATGAAGTGCAGGCCAAGAGCCGCGCCTACGCCACCGAGCAGATCGCCCAGCAGATGGCCGACTTCAAGCGCCTGGGGGTGCTGGGCGACTGGGACCGCCCCTATCGCACCATGGACCCGGGCAACGAGTCGGGCGAGATCCGCGCGCTCAAGCGCCTGATGGAGCGCGGCTTCGTCTATCGCGGCCTGAAGCCGGTGTACTGGTGCTTCGATTGCGGCTCGTCGCTGGCCGAGTTCGAGATCGAATACGCCGACAAGACCTCGCCGACGGTGGACGTCGCCTTCCTTTGCGCCGAGCCCGACCGCCTGGCGGCGGCCTTCGGCCTGCCGAGGCTGCACAAGGATGCCTTCGCTGTCATCTGGACCACCACGCCCTGGACCATCCCCGCCAACCAGGCGCTCAACCTCAACCCTGCCCTCCACTACGCGCTGGTCGACACTCCGCGCGGCCTCTTCATGGTGGCCGAGGACCTGGTCGAGAAATGCCTGGAGCGCTGGGGCCTCGAAGGCAAGGTGCTGGCCACCACGCCGGGCGCCAAGCTCGACCGGCTCGACTTCTACCATCCGCTCAGCGCAGTGCACCCGGGCTACAACCGTCGCAGCCCGATCTACCTGGCCGACTACGCCACCGCCGAGGAAGGCACCGGCATCGTGCACTCGGCGCCGGCCTACGGCGTGGACGACTTCAACTCCTGCGTCGCGCACGGCCTCAAGCACGACCACATCCTCAACCCGGTGCAGGGCAACGGCGTCTATGAAGCCGCGCTGCCCTTGTTCGGCGGCCAGCACATCTGGAAGGCCAACGACCAGATCGTCGAGGCGCTGCGCAATGCCGACCGGCTGCTGGCCTCCGCCAAGCTCCAGCACAGCTATCCGCATTGCTGGCGGCACAAGTCGCCCGTCATCTATCGGGCCGCGGCGCAATGGTTCGTGCGCATGGACGAAGGCACGGGAGTCTTCACCGTCGACAAGGCGCCCAAGACGCTGCGCCAGACCGCGCTGGAGGCGATCGACGCGACCAGCTTCTACCCCGAGAACGGCCGCGCCCGCCTGCGCGACATGATCGCCAACCGCCCCGACTGGTGCATCTCGCGCCAGCGCAACTGGGGTGTGCCGCTGCCCTTCTTCCTGCACAAGGTGACAGGCGAGCTGCATCCGGACACGCTCGAATTCATCGATCGCGCAGCGCAGCTTGTCGAGCAAGGCGGCGTCGAGGCCTGGGCACGCCTGGACAAGGCCGAATGGCTCGGCGACGAAGCCGACCAGTACAGCAAGAGCACCGACATCCTGGACGTCTGGTTCGACTCCGGCTCGACCTTCTTCCACGTGCTGCGCGGCAGCCACCCCGAAGGCCGGCACGACAGCGGGCCCGAGGCCGACCTCTACCTCGAGGGCCACGACCAGCATCGCGGCTGGTTCCACTCGTCGCTGCTGATCGCCAGCGCGCTCGAGGGGCGCGCACCCTATCGCGGGCTGCTCACGCACGGCTTCACGGTGGACAGCCAGGGCCGCAAGATGAGCAAGTCGCTCGGCAATGGTGTCGACCCGCAGGAGACCTCGAAGAAGCTCGGCGCCGAGATCATTCGCCTGTGGGTGGCGGCGAGCGACTATTCGGGCGACATCGCCGGCGACGAGAAGATCCTCGCCCGCGTGGTGGACGCCTATCGCCGCATCCGCAACACGCTGCGCTTCCTGCTGGCCAACACCAGCGACTTCGATCCCGCGAAGGATGCCGTGCCGCTCGAGCAGATGCTCGAAGTCGACCGCTACGCGCTGGCCCGCGCGGCGCAATTGCAGGCCGAGGTGCTCCGGCACTTCGATGCCTACGAGTTCCATCCGGTGGTGGCCAAGCTGCAGGTCTACTGCTCGCGAGGACCTGGGCGCGTTCTACCTCGACGTGCTCAAGGACCGGCTCTACACCACCGCGCCGAAGTCGCTCGCGCGCCGCTCGGCGCAGACCGCGCTGTGGCACATCACGCACGGCATGCTGCGCTGGATGGCGCCGTTCCTGAGCTTCACGGCCGAGGAGGCGTGGAAGATCTTCGCGCCGGGCGCGTCGGTCTCGATCTTCACCGAGACCTACTGGGGCTTTCCTGCCCGTGGCGGCGAAGAGGGGCTCCTGGCCAAATGGCCGCGCATCCGCGAGATCCGCGATGCCGTCAACAAGGAGATCGAGGTGCTGCGCGCGGCGGGCCAGGTGGGCTCGTCGCTGCAGGCCACGGTGACGGTGGCCGTGAACGCGGAGGATCGCGCGCTGCTTGCGAGCCTGGGGGACGATCTCAAGTTCGTCTTCATCACTTCGGCTGCCGCGGCTCGAGCTCGGCCGAAGAGCTGGCCGTGGCGGTCACGCCCAGCACCGCGCGCGAAGTGCGAGCGCTGCTGGCACTACCGCGAAGACGTGGGCGCAGATGAGGCGCATCCGACCTTCTGCGGTCGCTGCGTGAGCAACCTCTACGGCGCGGGCGAGACGCGCAAGGCGGCCTGATGCGGAGCAGGACCTCGTCAGGCGCGAGCCTGTGGCCCTGGCTGGGCATTGCGCTGGTCATCGTGCTGGTGGACCAGTTCACCAAGACGCTGATCGTCGGCTACTACCACCTGGGCCAGAGCACGCCGGTGACGCCCTTCTTCAACATCGTGCGGGCCCACAACACCGGCGCGGCGTTTTCATTCCTGGCCGGTGCATCGGGATGGCAACGCTGGTTCTTCATGGTCCTGGGCGGGGCGGCGGCGATCTTCATCGTCTGGATGCTGAAGCGCCACGGGCATCAGAAGCTCTTTGCCTGGGCGCTCGCGCTCATCCTGGGCGGCGCGGTGGGCAATGTGATCGACCGGGCGATGCACGGCTACGTGGTGGACTTTCTCGATTTCCACGCGCGCGGCTGGCACTTCCCGGCCTTCAACGTGGCGGACAGCGGGATCACCCTGGGGGCGATCCTGCTGATCCTCGACGAGCTGCTGCGCGTGCGGCGCAGCAGCTAGGAGGTCGGCGAGACGGATGCTGGCCTAGTGCACTGTGAAGCCGCTGCGTGCGTGCGCCGGTGGAGTGGCTCGGCACGATCCAGAACAGCCTTCACCGACGATACAGCAACTCGACTGCATCGTACTGTCCGCCGGCGAGCCGAGCCGTCCGTGACTGTGGTTCGGGCGGCCGGAGGTGTAGATGGAGCCGCCTTTTCAGCCGCCACGATCTTGGTGACAGTCGGCCGAACATGCGACGGAAGTCCACTCGCGAGCACTCTCGCGCCCCACCCAGCTCTCACCCCCATTGGTGGAGACGTAGATAACTGATGTCGTCCGCTGACCGCCACGATTGTCTGGCCATCTGACGACACCGCAACAGATGCCCAGTCACGCCCGGGACCGCGCGGCGTTCCAAGTGGCGCCGCCATCGTCGGACACGTGGATCGGTCCGCAACGTTCCGCGCGCCACCAGCTTCTGGCCGTTGGTTCCCGATGCCATCGCGACGGCCGCCCACTCCCTGAAATCAGTGGCCGGATTGCCGACCCAGGTCTCGCCATAGTCGACGGACGTGTAGATCTGCCCGCCCTGCACCGCGGCCACCATCTCCTTGTCCACTGTCCGAAATTGCGATGGAAGCCCAGGCTTGCGCGTCGCCGAACGGGCCAGGTGCATCACGAGCATCCCAGGTCTGGCCATAGTCCTCGGAGGTATAGATCCGACCCGTACCGAATCGACGACACCGCCGCCAGCCATTGGCCATTGGATGACGAAGCCACCGAAGTGAAGAGGGCTGGCGTCGGATAGTCAATCCATTCTTGCCTCCATCCTTCGAGATCAAGACAAAGTCTTTCCTGATACGTCCGGTCGTCCTCAGTCCCAAGGATCTTCGGTCTTGTGCCCCGACACGATCAACAGCTCGCCGCCGCGCGACGACGCCCCCGCCCGACAAGTCAGTGCACCAGTCAGACGATGTCCGGTTCGTTCGGCAGGCTCGGCAAATCCATCCGGGCTCACCGGCTTGACGCTCCAGTTGAGGCCTGCATCAGTAGAGACACGGATCTGGTCAGACGGCTCGTCGTTCCGGTCCTCGACGGCCAGCAGAATTTCACCGTTGCCAGACGATGCAACAGACGCCCAGTCACCTGACAGATGCTTGTCCCATGGCACGGGCAGGTTGTCGACCATGATGCTCTGCCCTTCGTTCTGCACGACCTTCCAGCCGCCCGAGCCCAGGCCACTGATGCGTACAAGGTCGTTCCGAGCGGGTGCCGCAGGCAGCTTGATGGTGACTTGCTGCTCGCTGTCGAGCCACGTAGCCGGTGTTGGCCAGTGCCTGGAGGAAGGGTTCCACCGGTTGCGTCACATCGACCCAGCCCATCACCTGCGCCGCCACGCCGTTGCAGGCGTAGGTGATCGTCGCTTCCCCATCGTTCAGCGTGCCATTGCCATCGGCATCCTTCCCGACGGAGAACTTCGTGCCGCCTGCCGGGCACTCGTTGCTGCCCGGAAGCACGGCGTCGGAGAGCACAAGCGGGGCTCCACTGTTGCCGGTGGGCGGAGTGGTAGCGGGCGGAGTGGTAGTGGGCGGAGTGGTAGTGGGCGTATCGACCTCATTGGAGCCTCCACCACCCCACCGCAAGCCGACAGTGCAAGCGCGAGCACCACGGCACTCACGGGGCTGCGCCAGCCTGCGCTTGCCCTCATCCACGAAGCGGCCTGGAAGCCGCAAAGAATATGCGTTCATGGCGACGGAAACCCTGTGAAGTTGATGACCGCCGCTTAGTAACTGTCCCTCCAGTTCTCGGTTCCAGCGAGCGCTGTTGCGTGAAGGCGAGGGGCTTGCGCCCCACGTCCTCAAGGCAAGAGCACGCTCGATCCGGTGGTCTTGCGCGACTCCAGGTCGCTGATGAGCCTGCGCGACCTCGGCCAGCGGATAGCGCTGGTCGACGCGGATCTTCACCTTGCCGCTGGTGACCATCTCGAACAGGTCGTCGGCCATCGGCTGCGTGGCTTCCCGCGTGGCGATGTGGGTGAAGAGCGTCGGCCGCGTCACGTAGAGCGAGCCCTTGGCCGACAGCGTCGCGAGCGTGATCGGCGGCACGGGCCCGGACGCATTGCCGTAGCTCGCCATCAGGCCGAAGGGCGCAAGGCAGTCGAGCGACCGGTCCCAGGTGTCCTTGCCGACGCCGTCGTAGACGGCCTTCACGCCGCGCCCTTGCGTGATTTCCTTCACGCGCGCGACGAGGTCCTCGCGGTTGTAGTTGATGACATGGGCCGCGCCGTGCTCCTTCGCGAGCGCGCATTTCTCGTCGCTGCCCGCAGTGCCGATGAGCTGCAGGCCCATCGCCCTGGCCCACTGGCAGGCGATCAGCCCGACACCGCCGGCCGCCGCATGGAACAGCACATGGTCGCCCGCCTGCAGCCCACCCTGCGGCTGGGTCTTGCGCAGCAGGTACTGGGTCGTGAGGCCCTTGAGCATCATCGCGGCGCCGTCTTCGAAGCTGATCGAGTCGGGCAGCCTGACCACGCACTTGGCCGGCATCACGCGCAATTCGGTGTACGCCCCGGGCGGCTGGCTGGCATAGGCGGCGCGGTCGCCGGCCTTCAGGTGGGTGACGCCCTCGCCTACCGCCTCCACGACGCCGGCCGCTTCCATGCCCAGCGTCAGCGGAAGCTTGCCCTGGTACAGGCCGGTGCGATGGTAGACATCGATGAAGTTGAGGCCGCAGGCATGGTGGCGGATGCGGATCTCGCCGGGACCGGGTTCGCCTACGGGAACATCGACGAGTTGCAGGACCTCGGGTCCGCCGAACTGCTGGATCTGGATGGCACGGGCCATGGAGTCTCTCCTCTTGTTGGATCACGCCGCACGATAAGCCGGCTTGACACACCTTGCACGTCCGGGGGCATCATCGCGGGGTCGAACAACCTCCGAGCCAGCACATGATCCGCCTCACCCAGGCTTCCAACCTCGCCATCGCCACGCTGTGGGCCGACTGGCTGACGCGCGCCGGTGTCGAGGCCATCGTGCAGCGGCAATACACGAGCAGCATCGCCGGCGAGATTCCGCCCGACCAGTGCCTGCCCGAAGTCTGGGTGCTCGAGGACAGCCAGCTGGCACAGGCGCGTGCCTTGCTGTTCGAGCTGCAGCATCCAAGAGAGCGTCGCTGGGTGTGCCCGGCCTGCCAGGAACTCATCGAAGGGCCCTTCGAGCAATGCTGGCGCTGCGGGGCTAACATGCCCGGTTCCTGAATCCACCTGGGCCGCACCTCGCGGCTTTTTTGTTGCATGGCCCGCCTCACGCCGCGCATTGGCTTGCTGCTCACGCTTCCTCCCCTGATGTGGGCCGCCAATGCCGTGGCTGGCCGTCTCGCCGTAGGGGCCGTGTCTCCGATGCTGCTGAACGGCCTGCGCTGGGCGATCGCCGCATTGATCCTGCTGCCCCTGGGCTGGAGGGTGCTGCGGCCGCAAAGCCTGCTGTGGCAGCGCTGGCGCCGCTTTGCCGCGCTGGGCCTGCTGGGCGTGGGCAGCTACAACGCCTTGCAATACCTGGCCTTGCAGACTTCGACGCCGGTCAACGTGACGCTCATTGCCTCGAGCATGCCGGTGTGGATGCTCGCGGTCGGTGCGCTGCGCTACGGAGAACGTGCCAGCCGCAAGCAACTGCTCGGCGCGGCGTTCTCGCTGGCAGGCGTGGCGCTGGTGCTCTCTCGGGGGGAGTGGTCGACGCTGATGCAGGTGCGCCTCGTGCCGGGCGACCTGTTCATGCTGCTGGCCGTCATGCTGTGGGCCTTCTATTCGTGGATGCTCGCGCGGCCGAGCGACGACTCCGCGCAGCGCTGGCCGTGGTCGGAGTTCCTGATGGCGCAGGTGGTGTTCGGGGCCGTGTGGGCCTCTTGGCGGCTGGCGGCGAATGGGCGTTCGGCCGCACGCACATCGAGTGGAACGGCTGGGTGGCGGCGCTGCTCTTGTTCGTCGCCATCGGACCTTCGCTCATCGCCTACCGCTGCTGGGGGCTGGGCGTAGCGACCGTGGGCCCGGCCGTGGCATCGTTCTTCAACAACCTGACGCCGCTGTTTGCCGCCCTCCTCTCGGCGGCCGTGCTAGCCGAGGCGCCGCGCTGGTACCACGCGCTTGCCTTCGTGCTGATCGCAGCAGGCATCGTTGTGTCGTCTCGGCGCTAGCCCGTCCGGGCGTGTTCATGAGCATCCCCCTTGGGAACGACAGGCAACCCGGCCGCTTTCCATGCCTGATAGCCGCCAACAACGAACCTGGCATCGACGCCCACTGCCTTCAGGGCCAATGCGGTCGAGCGACTGATTTCATGACCGTACACGCAGTACACGGCGACCGGTCGAGATGCATCGATGGCGCCAGCCCAGTCGTACACCTGGGCAGGATCGCGCCAAGTGGCAGTTGCCGCCAGGTCTTCGGCGTTGGCGAATACCCCCGCTCGCCGCACATCGACCAGCTGGACGCCGGGAAGGCCCGCGACCGCCGACGCCTCGATCGCCAGCGGTGCGGAAGAAGCCTGGACCGCACCCGCATAGCCTGCCTCGATCGCGGCCCACTGGATATTCCTCATGAACGCATCGACATACGCGCCGGCCTGGGCACCAAAGTCGAGGTGGTACGCATGCTCGTACATGTCCAGGGCGAGGACCGCCGAGCCGGCTGCGAGCAAGTCGGAATGATCCGCAGCCCAATGGTTGACCAGCCGTGCCTCGCGTGCCGACCAGGAGAGGATCGCCCAGCCCGACCCTCCACCCATGGCCTTGGCCAAGGCGGCAAATTCGGCTCGCCACCGTTCGAAGGAGCCGAAATCGCGCTCGATGGCCACGCTCAGCGGACCAGCCGGAAGCTTTCCGTCGCCGCCCAGGCAGGCGAAGTAAAGCTCGTGCAGCACGGCCGAGTTGGATGCGATCAACTCTTCGCGCTTGAGTCCGTTGATCGTGAAGACGGGCGCGGTCGGCCAGTCGACTTCGGCCAACTGTCTGCGGATGGCATTCAGTCGCTTCACGGCTCCTTGGTAGTTGTTCTGATGATGACTCGCGACAAGCCGTTCCGACAGGCCGTCAAGTGCATTGAGGTCGAACGCCAAGGGTTTGATTTGCATGTCCATGTTGCCTCCTGGGGCTACAAAAAGGGTCGTGACAGCGACCAAAGCAAGCCGAGCACGGCGGCAGTGGCGATGACCTCCATGACGCCGCGCTTGAAGCGGAACAGCGCGATCGCGGCGGCCACCGTCAGCATCGCGCTGACGAATTCGAAACTTCCCTGGAAACCCTGCGGCCACAGCACGTGGTACGCGAAGAAGAGCGCCAGGTTGAGGATCACCCCGACCACGGCCGCGGTGATGGCAGTCAGGGGCGCGGTGAACCTCAGATTCGAGTGGGTGGACTCCACCAGCGGCCCGCCGAGCAGGATGAAGATGAACGACGGGAGGAAGGTGAAGAAGGTCACCACAGTCGGCGGCCAGCACCCCGGCAGCGACCAGTGCGTCAGGGCCCAGCACCTGCCTGGACCAACCGCCGACGAAGCCGACAAAGGCCACCACCATGATCAGCGGGCCGGGTGTGGTCTCTCCGAGGGCCAGGCCATCGATCATCTGCGGTCCGCTGAGCCACTGGAAATTTTCGACGGCACCCTGGTACACGTAGGGCAGCACGGCGTATGCGCCGCCAAAGGTCATGAGTGCGGCTTTGGTGAAGAACCAGCCCATCTGCGACAGCGTGCCGTTCTCTCCTCCGGTTGCGTTCAGCAGCCCCATCGTGGCGATCCAAATGCCGAGGCCCGTGCCGGCGACGATCAAGAACTGCCTCCACTGGTGCACCGCATGGGCCGGCGCAGGCGTGTCATCGTCGATCACAGCGGGGCCGAAACCAGCCTGGGCCGAACCGTGGGCGCCCCCCGTGCCGAAGTGCTGCGGTGCCCAACGGCCGCCCATCGCGCCCATGATGCCCGCCGCCAGGACGATCAGCGGAAATGGAACGTTCAATGCAAAGATCGCCACAAACGCGGCGGCAGCGATGGCCCACAGGGGCGGACTTTTCAGTGCCCGAGAGCCGATCCGGTGCGCGGCATGCAGGACGATCGCGGTAACGGCTGGCTTGATGCCGTAGAACAGCCCTGCGACAACGGGTGTTTGTCCATGGGCCATGTAGATCCACGACAGGCCGATCAGGATGAACAGTGAGGGAAGCACGAACAGGCCGCCCGCCACGATGCCGCCCCATGTGCGATGCAACAGCCATCCGATGTAGGTTGCGAGTTGCTGGGCCTCCGGGCCGGGCAGCACCATGCAGTAGTTCAGCGCGTGCAGGAAGCGCCGTTCGGAGATCCAGCGTCGACGCTCCACCAGTTCCTGATGCATCACCGCGATCTGGCCGGCAGGCCCGCCGAAGCTGATGAACCCCAGCCTCAACCAGAAGCGGAACGCCTCCCAGAAGGTCGGGGGATGGGGCCGGGCTGGAGTGGTCATGGACCGGATACCTCCTTGGTGGTGTTGCTTGCTTCGAAGCTGCGGTGCAGGCCGTCGAAGACGGCACAGGCCGCTTCGAGCAGTTGGTCATCGTTCGTGAGGTAGTCGCGAAGACCCGCGAGGGCCGCTTCGATGCCGGAAGCCTGCGGCACAGGCGCGCCGCCCACGTCGAGGAAGTGAACAAGCTCGCCGATGCGGGCGAGCGAGCCGGTGTCTTCCAGGCCGAAGCTTGCGAGCAGTGATTCAAACGTCACGCGGGCCTCGACGTGCGTGAAGGCGGCACCGTCGAAATCGAAGCCAAGCCAGTCGGGCGCGCAATCGCTCGTCTTCTCCAGCCAGCGAAAGCTGGCCTGCGGATCGATGTGGCGTCGAATCAGCCACGCGCTCGCAAGGCGATCGACCCAGGGGCGCCGCCGGGTGGCCCATACGCGTGCCACGTAGCGGGCCGGATCGAGCCGCGTTATCGCTGTTGCGGTGGCATGCGGCTCCTCGGGGTTGCTCACGCGCAGCCAAGCCGCCTGCAGATCCTCGAGCGCAGCTTGGCTTTCGCTCATCGCGTCGCCGGGGAAATGGTCGGTCTGGACGATCTGCGCATGTCTGCGCCAGAGCGCCTGCAGCCGTCGCGTGCCATGGGCAGGGGGCCACTCGCGCGGGTCGGTGGACTTCACCTCGTCGATGAGCGCGCGGTAGTCGTTGGTGCGATCGAACAAGTCCCGCCAGGCGGCCGACTCGTTCTCGAACAGTGCATCCGCACGCAGCAGCCACGCCTCGCCTCCTGCGCTGACCACTTCTTGTGCGTGATTGGTGAAGGCCTCCTTTGCGGCCGGGGTGTTTGGAAGCAGGTAGACACCGTCCTTCATGGATGCTGCCCCGCACGCCTTCAGCGAACGCCAAAGGCGCATCCGCGATGTGGTCTGTGCCGTAGGAAGGGTGGCCACGAGGAAGAGCCAATCGAACGAGTTGCGCATTGTTGAGATTCTATAACAAGCTTGTAGCGCCAATTTCAGCAATGTTTTGTTAAGCTTTGGCGCACGCTACTCACGGGCGTCCTGTAATGCTGTAGTTCCGCATTAGGTAGTTTTCCAAGACCGATCGTCATGTTTTCCGAAGCGCGTGATTCGGACGCAGGCGCTTCATCTCACTTTGGAAGAGAAAAATGCATCCAAGCAAACCCAGACTGGCCAGGTATCTCGCCATCTTCATCGCCTGCATTCTCTTGGTCCTCGGCGCCATCGGGACGGCCAATTACCTCCTGAACCCCTTGATCTACAGCCCCGCCAAACAAGCAAGAGCCGCCGAAGCCTTGGCCGCGGGGCAGAACATCAAGATCGCCGACTCCAACATCGATTGGCGTGGGTTGCGGCGGGAGCACATTGCGCGACTTCCTTACACCCCCGAGGTCCTGGTGTTCGGCGGAAGTCGCTGGCAGGAAGCCGTTGGCGATTCGCTACCTGGACGAAAGATGTACACGGCATTCGCCCAGAACGACCATCTAGAGGACATGATGGCGCTCACCGAGCTGCCTCAGAAGAACAACAAGCTGCCGGAGACGCTCGTCCTGAGCGTCCGGTTCGCGACCTTCGAGAATCTCGACAAGCGCGTCGCTTGGCGGTGGAAAACCCTTGCCCCGGAATATCTCGAAATGGGGAAACGTCTGAATGTAGAAACCAGGCCTTGGCACGAATGGTTCCCAAAGGAAAAGTGGCTCAGCCTGTTCTCGGTTGACTTGCTGGTTGCGAAACTTCACCAGTATTCAGAGCAAGGCATGCTGTGAGAACCAACGAGCAGCTTGCAGGACAGAGGACTTCGATATTGCAGGAGTCGATGGTGCCCTGAGGTTCTCAGAGAAGCGCCTCAGGAAGGAAAATGCCGAATTACGCCAAAACTCGTCTGACGATTGACAAGAAACTCGAGCGGTGGGTGCTGGCACTCTTTACGCAGCACGGCTTCGACGTACCAGGCATGGCCCCGGAGTCTTCGCGATGCGTTCTGAAGTCGCCCCGGATGCGCTCCGGACCGGCGTCAGTCACGTCACACACCAGTGGCCCATGGTGGTTTGCGCCACGCTCGTCGCATGACCCCGGTGCCAGCGAGCGGGAGCCGCGGATCCGGAATTAGCCAGTCCGCAGGCAGAGCTTCCGCAGGAGTTGATGTGAGCACTCTGCCTCAGCCACGAACCAATCGACTGATCGAATGCCTCCGGCGCCTGTTGAGCCAGCTTGGCCGAGCCTGTCGATGGGGAAGCGGCCGCTATGAAATCCGCGGTCTGAGTGCACGCGAACTCCGCGACATCGGGCTCTCGGATGGCCAGGCTTTTCATGCGGATCACGAGGTCCGCCGGCCGATGATGGAAGGAGAGCGGCCTCAGAACGTCCCCGGATACGCCCCGCCATCGATCAGCAGGTTCTGACCGGTGATGTAGCCGGCCTGCTGGCTGCACAGGAAGGCACAGACCGCGCCGAACTCCTCGGCCGTGCCGAAGCGCCGCGCCGGAATGCCTTGCGCGCGCCGCTCCAGCGCCTGCTCGATCGCAATGCCTGCCTTCTGTGCGCCGGCTTCGATCGTCTTGCGCAGTCGATCGGTGTCGAAGGCGCCGGGCAGCAGGTTGTTGATCGTCACGTTGCGCGCGGCGATGCCGCTGCGTGCCAGGCCCGCAATGAAGCCGGTCAGGCCGCTGCGCGCGCCGTTGGACAGGCCCAGCACGTCGATCGGTGCCTTCACCGCCCCCGAGGTGATGTTGACGATGCGCCCGAAGCCGCGCGAGGCCATGCCATCCACCGTGGCCTTGATGAGCTCGATCGGAGTGAGCATGTTGGCGTCGAGCGCCTTGATCCAGGCCTCGCGGTCCCAGTCGCGGAAGTCGCCTGGCGGCGGGCCGCCCGCGTTGTTCACGAGGATGTCCACCTGCGGGCATGCCGCCAGCGCCGCCGCGCGTCCCTCGGCAGTGGTGATGTCGCCGGCAACCGAGCGCACCTCGGCCTTGCCGAGAGCGCGCAGTTCGGATGCCGCTTCCTCGAGCGCCTCGGCGCCGCGCGCGGTCATCACCACATTCACGCCTTCATTCACCAGCGCCGTGGCGCAGCCCTTGCCAAGGCCCTTGCTCGAGGCACACACCAGCGCCCACTTGCCTGCGATTGCGAGATCCATCGCCTTACCTCCACTTCGTCAACAACCAGATGCCCGCGAGGACCAGCGCCGTGCCTGCGGCGATCCAGGCGGTGAAAGGCTCGCCCAGGAGCAGCACGCCCATGATGATGGTGGCCACGGGCCCGATCATGCCGGTTTGTGCCGCCGCGGCCGCCCCGATGCGCTCGACGGCCATCATCACCATGAGGATCGGCGCCACCGTGCACAAGGTCGCGTTGAGCACCGACAGCCAGATCACCTCAGGCGCGACGATCATTGCCGACCATGGCCGCAGCAGCGGAAATTGGACGATGCAGCACAGGCAGGCCACGAGAGTCGCCCAGCCCACCAGGCGCAGCGCCCCGAGCCGCTGCACCATCTCGCCGCTGTAGACGAGATAGACCGCATACGACACGGCGCTGCCGAACACCAGCATGCCACCCAGCAGGATGTCCGGACCCTGGAAATTCACCTCGTGGCCGAACACCAGCAGCACGCCGCAGTAGCTGATGGCGATGGCCAGCAGCTGCCTTGCGCCCACCTTCTTCCTGAAGAGCAGCCAGCTCAAGGCCAGCACGAGGGTCGGGTTGAGATAGAGGATCAGCCGCTCGAGGCTGGCGCTGATGTACTGCAGGCCGGAGAAGTCGAGAAAGCTCGCCAGGTAGTAGCCGGTGACGCCCAGCAGCCCGATGCCCAGCCAGTCGCGCCGCGTGAATGCAGGCTTGCCCCGACCTGCCCACCACGCGATCAGCGCGAACATGGGCAGCGCGAACAGCATGCGATACATGATGAGCGTGACCGCATCGACGCCGTAGCGATACGCGAGCTTGGCGATGATGGCCTTGCCCGAGAACGCGATGGCGCCAAGCATGGCCAATGTCAGCCCGACGGTCGTGCGCCTCGCAAGCCTGCGTGCGGACTGGCCGTTGGGCGTGTCGCCCTCGGTCGGTGCCGCCTTCATCTCGATCGCACTCAAAATCCCACCGCCTGCCCGTCGCGTCGCGAATCGCTGGCCGCGACATAGCCCTCGACACCCGGATCGCCCAGGCGCCAGATGAACTGGCCGGCCCCGAAGTCCTGGTAGGAATCCTCGATGACCTCCAGCAAGTGGCCGCGCGCGATGAGGCCCCGCACGACCTCCGGATCCATGCTCGCCTCGGCATTGAGCGACAGGCCCGAGTTGAAGCGCCAGCGCGGCGCATCGCAGGCGGCCTGCGGGTCCTGGCCGTAGTCGAGCATGCGAACCAGCGTCTGGACATGGCCCTGCGGCTGCATGTTGGCACCCATCACGCCGAAGCTCATGACCGGCTCGCCATTGCGGGTGAGAAAGGCCGGGATGATGGTGTGGAAGGGCCGCTTGCCCGGTGCCACGACGTTGGGGCTGGCAGGGTCGAGCGAGAAGCCGTACCCGCGGTTCTGCAGCGAGATGCCGTAGCCCGGCACCACCACGCCGGAGCCGAAGCCCTGGTAGTTGCTCTGGATCCAGCTCACCATCATGCCGCTTTCGTCCACGGCGCTCACGTAGATGGTGCCGCCACTGGCGGGTGTGCCGGCATGGAAGTCCTGTGCCCGCTCCATGTCGATCAGGCGGGCGCGCCGCTCCAGGTAGGCGGGATCGAGCATCTGCGCGGTCGACACTTCCATGCTCGATGGCTCGGCCACGTAGCGGTAGGCGTCGGCAAAGGCGAGCTTGATCGCCTCGATCTGCAGGTGCAACGAGTCCACACCGTCGCGCTCGAGGCCGGCAAGGTCGAAGTTCGAAAGGATGCCCAGCGCGACCAGCGCCGTGATGCCCTGCCCACTCGGCGGAAGCTCGTGCAAGGTGTAGCCGCGATAGTCCTGGCTGATGGGCGTGACCCATTCGGGCCTGCAGGCGGCCAGGTCGGCCTGCGTCATCGCTCCGCCATGCTGCACGGCGAAATCGGCAATGGCCTTGGCGATCTCGCCGCGATAGAAGGCCTCGCCGCGTGTCTGGGCGATCAGTCGCAGGCTGCGCGCCGCCTCCTTGAAGGCGAACAGCTCGCCGACCTCTGGCGCGCGGCCGTGCGGCAGGAAGGCCTGCGCGAACCCTGGCAGCGTGCCCAGCTCGGCCGCCGCCGCCGCCCATTTCGCGCCCACCACCGTGGGCACGGCATAGCCGCGCTCGGCATAGTCGATGGCCGGCTCGAGCAGATCGCTGAAAGGCAGCTTGCCGAATCGTTCGTGCACAGCCACCCAGCCGGCCACCATGCCGGGCACCGTGACCGAATCCCAGCCGCGGCGGGGCGGCGTGCGGCTGTCGTCGCCGTACTTGGCTCGGAAATAGTCGAGGCTCCAGGCCGCGGGCGCACGACCGCTGGCATTGAGCCCATGGAGCTGCTGCCCGTCCCACAGGATGCAGAAGGCGTCGCTGCCCAGGCCGTTGCTTACCGGCTCGAGGATGGTCATCGCGGCGGCCGTGGCGATCGCCGCATCGACGGCATTGCCGCCCTTCCACAACATGCGCAAGCCGGCTGTCGCCGCCGCCGGGTGGGAGGTGGCGACCACGTTGCGCGCAAATACCGGCAGTCGCGGAGTCGGATACGGATGGTCGTAGAGGAAGGGTTTCATGAGCTCATCGCGCCGGGGAAACGTCCGATGGTTATCCAAACGATGGACAAAGGCAAAAAGGCCGCCCGAAGGTGGCCTTTTTGTCGGGGCTCCGGCCGCGCGCCTCCCGGGCGCGCGGGGCCTGAAGATCAGAGCTCCTCGTGGAACGCTTCCTTGCGCTTGTTCTGGATCGAGGGCAGCAACACGATGACCACCATGATCAGCGCCGCCACCAGCAGCCCGGCCGACAAGGGCCGGGTCATGAAGGTGCTCCAGTCGCCGCGCGACAGCAGCAGCGCGCGACGCAGGTTCTCTTCCATCATCGGGCCGAGGATGAACCCGAGCAGCAGCGGCGCAGGCTCGCAGCTCAGCTTGAAGAACGCGTAGCCGATCAGGCCGAACAGCACCGCCATGTACACATCGAAAGGATTGTTGTTGAGCGTGTACAAGCCGATGCAGCAGAACAGCAGGATGGCCGGGAACAGGAAGCGGTAGGGCACGGTCAGCAGCTTGATCCAGATGCCGATCAGCGGCAGGTTCAGGATGATCAGCATCAGGTTGCCCACCCACATCGAGGCGATCAGGCCCCAGAACAGCTCGGGGTTGCTGGTCATGACCTGCGGGCCGGGCTGGATGCCCTTGATGGTCATCGCGCCGACCATCAGCGCCATCACGGCGTTGGGCGGAATGCCCAGCGTGAGCATCGGGATGAAGGAGGTCTGGGCGCCCGCGTTGTTGGCGGACTCCGGACCGGCCACGCCCTGGATGGCGCCCTTGCCGAACTTCTCGGGATGCTTGGAGAGCTTCTTTTCCAGCGTGTACGCGGCGAAGGCGGACAGCAGCGCACCGCCACCCGGCAGCACGCCCAGGATCGAGCCGAGGGCCGTGCCGCGCAAGACGGCCGGAGCGGCTTCCTTGAAGTCCTGCTTGGTCGGCCACAGGCCCTTCACGTCCTTGGTGAACACCTCGCGATGCTCGGGGGGCTGGCCCAGGTTGGCGATGATCTCGCCGAAGCCGAAGCAACCCATCGCGATCACGACGAAGTTGATGCCGTCGCTGAGTTCGGGGATGTCGAAGGAATAGCGCGGCACGCCGGAGATCACGTCGGTGTTGACCTGGCCCAGCAGCAGGCCGAGCAGGATCATCGCGATCGCCTTGACCAGCGAGCCCGAGGCCAGCACGACCGCGCCGATCAGGCCCAGCACCATCAGCGAGAAGTACTCGGCCGGGCCGAACTTGAACGCCAGCTCGGTCAGCGGCGGCGCAAAGGCCGCGATCACGATCGTGCCCACGCAGCCGGCGAAGAAGGAGCCGAGGCCGGCCGCCGCCAGGGCCGCTCCGGCGCGACCCTGGCGCGCCATCGCGTAGCCGTCGATCGCGGTCACGACCGACGAGGACTCGCCCGGCACGTTGATCAGGATGGCCGTGGTGGAGCCGCCGTACTGCGCGCCGTAGTAGATGCCGGCGAGCATGATCAGCGCGGGCGTCGCATCGAGCGCGTAGATCGACGGCAGCAGCATCGCGATGGTGGCCACCGGGCCGAGGCCGGGGAGCACGCCGATCAGCGTCCCGAGGAGGGTGCCGAAGAAGGCGTACATCAGGTTGGTGAGGGTCAGCGCGGTGCCGAAACCTATCGACAGGTTGTGAATCAGGTCCATGGGGTGCTCGATTCCTGTTGTATATGCGGGAGGTCCGTCAACCCGCCACGAAGGCCGGCCACACCGGGATGATCAGTCCCAGGCCCTTGATGAAGATCAGGTAGGAGCCGATCGTGAGCACGACGCTGCTGATGATGGCGTCTTTCACGCTGAACTCATCGCCGGCAAGTCCTGCCATGAAGATCAGCAGGGGAACCGCGATCACCATCCCCAGGTGGGGCAGCGCATAGCCGAACACGCCCACGGTGGCCAGGATCACGATGAGCGGCTTCCAGGCGATATGCCCGACGAGGTCGCCCCCTTCGGTTTCGATGGTGAGCGCGCCGAACACCACGATCGCTCCGAGCAAGGCCAGGAGAACGCCCAGGCCGAAGGGGAAATAGCCGGGGCCGGGCCTTGCCGATTCACCGAAGCTGTACGCCGTGGCACCCCACGCAAAGGCGATGCCAATGACGATGAACGCCAGCCCTGAGACGAAGTCCCGTTGGCTTTTGATCTTCATGTTGTCTCCTCACGGAATACCAAAAACTGCCGCGATTCTAGGTAGCGCCCACTACGGAAGTGCCTGTGGATTACACGTAGCGGGTATTTCGGGCGATTTCAAACCGGCGTTTCACCGGTGGCTATTGGTCCCACGCCGGCGTGGCGCGCAGCACTTCCTCGAGGGTGGTGAGGCCCTCGGCAACCTTCATCGCGCCGGCCAGCCGCAATGGCCGCATGCCATCCTGGGTGCCCTGCTGCCGCACGCGGGCCAAGTCCGGAGTCTGATGGATAAGGCCCTTGAGCGGCTCGGTCACCGTCAACAATTCGTAAAGCCCGGCGCGTCCCTGGAAGCCGGTCATGCGGCATTCGATGCACCCCACCGGCTTGTATGGGCGATATCCGCCGCTCATGCGCCAGGGCTGGATCGCCTCGGCCAGGGTTTCGCGGCTGGATGCCTCGTCGGGCTGCTTGCAGTGCGAGCACAGCGTGCGCACCAGGCGCTGCGCGAGCACGCCCAGCACGGTCGCATTGATCAGGTAGGCCGGCACGCCCAGGTCGAGCAAGCGGGTGATGGCCGAAGCCGCGTCGTTGGTGTGCAGCGTGGTGAAGACGAGGTGGCCGGTGAGCGCGGCCTGGATCGCCATTTCGGCGGTCTCGAGATCGCGCACCTCGCCGACCATGATGATGTCCGGGTCCTGGCGCATCAGCGCGCGCAGGCCGTTGGCGAAGCCCAGGTCGAGCTGGGGCTGCACCTGCGTCTGGTTGAAGGCGGGCTCGATCATCTCGATCGGGTCTTCGATCGTGCAGACATTGACCTCGTCGGTGGCCAGGCGCTTGAGCGTGGAGTAGAGCGTCGTGGTCTTGCCCGAGCCGGTCGGGCCGGTCACCAGGATCACGCCGTGCGCCCGCGTGACGAGCTGCTCCCAGCGCTGCGCATCGTGCGCTCCGAAGCCCAGCCCATCGAGGCTCTTGACGGTGGTGTCGGGGTCGAAGATGCGCATCACGAGCTTTTCGCCGAAGGCGGTGGGCAGCGTGGACAGCCGCATCTCCACTTCGTCGCCGCGCGGGTTGCGAGTCTTGATGCGACCGTCGAGCGGCCGGCGCTTCTCGACCACGTCCATGCGGCCGAGCAGCTTGATGCGGCTGGTCATCGCGCCCATCACCGTGAGCGGCAGCTGGTAGACGGTGTGCATCACGCCGTCGATGCGAAAGCGGATCGCCCCCATCTCGCGGCGCGGCTCGAGGTGGATGTCGGATGCGCGCTGGTCGAAGGCGTATTGCCACAGCCAGTCGACCACCTGGACGACGCCCTGGTCGTTGGCATCGAGGTTCTTGGCCTTGCCGAGCTCGACCAGCTGCTCGAAGTTGGACTGGCCCGAAAGCTGGCCTGACTTCTGTGCGGCGCGCACCGACCGGGCCAGCGTGTAGAACTCGGTCGTGTAGCGCTGCAGCTCGACGGGGCTGGCGACCACGAGCCTGACCTTCTTGCGCGTGTGCGACTCGATCTCGGCGATCCAGTCGGTATCGAAGGGCTCGCAGGTGGCGATGGTGATCTCGGCGCTGCCCACCAGCACCGGAAGCGAGCGGCGGCGCTCGGCGTAGTTGATGGACATCACGTCGGCGACGCGACCGACATCCACCTTCAGCGGGTCGATGCGCAGGTAGTCGCAGGCGGCGCGGCTGGCGAGCCATACAGTGAGGGCCTCGGTGTCGAGCGACTTGCCGGTGCGGGCGTTGTCGAGCCCCACGTTGGCCAGCCGCACCAGCGGATGCTGCGCGCTGTCGCCGGCTGCCAGGCGCTGTGCGATGCGCTGAGCGTCGCCGGGGGTGACGAGGCCATCTTCGCGCAGCCAATCGACCAGCACCCGCCAGTCCAGCCGCCCCTTGTACGCAGCCTTTGACCGCCTTGGCGGGCGCGGTGGCCTTTGGTGTCGTTGCAGCGGTCATGTAGACAAGCCCTTCATCATGCGCAGCCATTTGCGGGCCGGAAGGCCGAAACGAGTTTCGATGTTTTCGGCCCTTGCGGCAAGCTCGGCGCGGGCCGGAGGCTCCACGGCCCTGGTCGCGAGCACGACGGTGTTGCCCTCGCGCGTCGGCCGCAGGCTCCACAGCGCCTCGCCGGCAAAGGCCGTGCCGATGCGGCCCACGCTGCGCTCGAAGCTGGCATCGCGGCCGAACAGGTTCACGCTCATCACGCCGCCGGGCGCCAGGAGTCCGAGGCAGGCGCCGTAGAAGGCCTCGTCGTCGAGCACGGGGCTCGCCGCGTCATGGTCGTAGAGGTCCACGCACAGCACGTCGGCGCTGGCGGCGTGGCGAGGGTCGTTGGCATAGCGGGCCGCGTCCTGCTCGATGACCGTCAGGCGCTCGTCATCGTCGCCGAGGCGAAACCACGCGCGGCAGGCGGCGATGACCTGGGGATTGAGCTCGACCGCCGTGGTGCGCATGCGCATCCTGCGATGGCAGAACTTGGTGATGGCCGCCGCGCCCAGCCCGAGCTGCACCGCGTGGCCTCGCGTCAGGTCTTCGCTCGGGCGCAGCAGCATCCAGGCCATCATGCGCTGCACGTATTCGAGCTCGATGTCGTTGGGCTTCTTCATGCGCATCGCGCCTTGAACCCATGGGGTGTCGAGGTGCAGGTAGCGCACGCCGTCGGATTCGGAGACGGTGGCGGGCGGCAGTGCAGGCGTCTTGCGTCTGGTCATCGCTTCATGCGAGCCGGTATCGGGCGAACACCTCGCGCCACGCCGCGAGCTTGCGCTCGAAGCTCCATGAGGCGTTGGCCGGGCTGGTGGAGGGCAGGCGATGGACTTCGAGGCCCAGCGAGCGCGTCAACGCCATGGCGCGGGCCGACTCGCCGCCGTTGTGGGCGAAGGCCTGCAGCTGCAGGGCTCGCTGCGCGAGGCCTGCGAGATCGTTGAGCTCGGCATCCTCGATCGCGCTGTCGAGGCTGCCTTCGCGACGGCAGCAGGCGTAGACGTCCCAGATGCCGAGCCCGCGGCCGCGAACCTCGGCCATGCGCTCCTCGTAGTGCAGGCTGCGCATGTCGATGTCCCAGAGCGCCGACAGGATGGGCCAGAAGTGATTGCGCGGATGGGCGTAGTACTGGCCCGCCTGGAGCGAGGCGACGCTCGGAAAGCTTCCGAGCACGACAAGCCGGGTATGGGGGGCAAGCACCGGCGCAAGCCCGAGGAGGCGCTTGCTCATGCATCCAGCCGTGGCAACGCGGCGCGAGCATTCGTCGCAGTGCGTCGCGCGATCTCTTCCAGCGGCAGTCCCCGCAGTTCCGCAAGCGTTTGAGCGATGCGCGGCAGTTCACCTGGCTCGTTGCGACTGGTTTCGCCCGCGGAACGCTGGCTCGCCGTCTTGTAGAGCCAATGAGGCGGGATGTCCGGCGCGTCGGTCTCGAGCACGATGGCTTCGAGCGGCAGCGACTGCGCAAGCCGCCTGATCTGCAGCGCGCGATCGAAGGTCATCGCGCCTCCGAAGCCGAGCTTGAAGCCGAGATCGAGGAAGCCCTGGGCCTGCTGCTCGCTGCCATTGAAGGCATGCGCGATGCCGCCGGGAACACCGATGCGCCGCAGGTGCTTGAGCAGGGTGTCGGCCGAGCGCCGCACGTGGAGGATCACCGGCAGCTCGAATTCGCGTGCCAGCTCGAGCTGCCGCACGTAGAACAGTTCCTGGAGCTTGTGGTCGAGGCCGGGCACGAAGTGGTCGAGGCCGATTTCACCGATCGCCACGAGCCGTGGATCGGCACGGTGCCGAAGGAGATGCTCGCGCAAGGTGTCGATCGCATCGGCCGGCTTCGCGGTGCACGTAGAGCGGATGCAGGCCGAGGCCGTAGGCATAGCCATGCCGATGCGCCAGCTCGCGCACCGCATCGAGGTTGCCCGTCGTCACGCCCGGGATCACGATCATCTGCACGCCGCGAGCCTCGGCTCGGGCGATCACCTCGCCGCGATCAGCATCGAACTCGCCGGCGTCGAGATGGCAGTGCGTGTCGATCCACATCGGGGTCACTAGACCAGCACCCCCGCCACCAGCCGCAGCGCCCGGTCGCAACGCGCCGCGATCGACTCGTCGTGCGTGACCACGACGAAGGACGTCCCCTGCTCCCTCGCCAGCGAAAGCATCAGCTCGAACACCGAGTTGGCCGTCGCGCGGTCGAGGTTGCCGGTGGGCTCGTCGGCGAGCACGCAGGCCGGCCGCGTGACCAGTGCGCGGGCAATCGCCACGCGCTGCCGCTCCCCGCCGGAGAGCTCCGCCGGCCGATGCAGCGCGCGCTCGCCCAGCCCCACGCGCTGCAGCATGCGCAGGGCCTCGCCATGCGCGTCGACCTCGGGCTCGCGTCGGATGCGCAGCGGCATGGCCACGTTGTCGAGCGCGACGAATTCGGGCAGCAGGTGATGGAACTGGTACACGAAGCCGAGGTGTCGATTGCGCCAGGTGCCCTGCTCGCTCGCGCCCATCGGCGCGAATTCACGCCCCTTGAGCCAGACGCTGCCGCGGGTGGGCCTTTCGAGCCCGCCCAGCAGGTGCAGCAGCGTGCTCTTGCCGGAGCCCGAAGCGCCCACCACGGCCAGCGTCTCGCCCGCTTGGACCGCGATGTTCACTCCCTGCAGCACATGGACGTCGAGGGGACCTTCGTGATAGCGCTTGTGCAGGTCCTGTGCGCTGAGGACCGCTGCCTTCGTCATGACCTCACTCATACCGCAGGGCTTCCGCGGGCTGCACGCGGCTGGCGCGCCAGCTCGGGTAGAGAGTGGCCAGGAAGGCCAGCACGAGGGAGATCACGGCGATGGGCATGATGTCGGAGGACTGCGGGTCGCTGGGCATGCGGCTGATCAGATAGATGCTGCTGGGAAGGAAGCTCGCATTGAACAGGCGCTCGATGGCCGGCACGATCACGTCGATGTTGAAGGCCACCAGCAGGCCGAGCAGCAGCCCGCTCAAGGTGCCGATCACGCCGCTGGCCGCCCCCTGCACCATGAAGATCCCCATGATCGAGCTCGGGCTCGCGCCCAGCGTGCGCAGGATGGCGATGTCCGAGCGCTTGTCGGTGACGGTCATCACCAGCATCGAGACGAGGTTGAAGGCCGCCACCGCGACGATCAGCGTCAGGATGATGAACATCATGCGCTTCTCGATCTGGACGGCGTCGAACCAGTTGCGATTGGTGCGCGTCCAGTCGCGCACCAGCAGGCCTGGGCCGAGCTGCGAGGCGAGCTGGTCGGCCACCGTGCGGGCCTGCTGCACGTCCTTGAGCCGCAGCTGCACGCCGGTCGGTCCTTCCACGCGGAACAGCTTCGCTGCGTCGTCGATGTGCATCAGCGCCAGCGCACTGTCGTACTCGTAGTGGCCGGCATTGAAGGTGCCGACCACGGTCATCTGCTTCAGGCGAGGCACCACGCCGGCCGGCGTGGTCTGTCCGCCGGGCGAGACGATGGTGACCTTGTCGCCCTCGCGCACGCCGAGGCTGCGCGCCAGCTCGCCGCCGAGCACGATGCCCCACTCGCCGGGGACGAGGCGCTTGAACACGGTGTCCTTGAGCTGCGCCGCGAGCGGCGTGACCTGGGGCTCGTCGGTCGGCGAGATGCCGCGGATGAGCGCGCCACGCATGTCGTCGCCACGTGCCACCAGGGCCTGCGAGGAAACGAACGGCGCCACGCCCTCGACCTGCGGATTTCGCCGCGCCTCCGTGGCGGTGGCCTGCCAGTCGGGCAGCGCCTGCCCGCGGGCATCGAGCACCTCGACATGCGAGATGACCGACAGCATGCGGTCGCGCACCTCCTTCTGGAAGCCGTTCATGACCGACAGCACGATGATCAGCGCCGCGACACCCAGCGCGATGCCGAGCATGGAGACGCCGGAGATGAAGGAGATGAAACCGTTGCGCCGGGTGGCGCGGCCGGCGCGCGTGTAGCGCCAGCCGATCTGCAGTTCGTAAGGCCAGTTCATGGATGCACTCGAGGAAGCGATCGATCGTACCCGAGCGCCAGCCCGCCCCGTCGCCGCAACGATAATCCTGGGCCATGCACCTGCTGATTGCCCACGCCTCGGCCCTGTCGGAATCGTGCCGACACGTCCTCGAGGACCTGAACCTGCCGCAGCTGGCTGCATTGCTCTCGCGCATGGAGCCCAGCACGCGTAGCGAAGCCGACGAATTCAGCCTGTCCACGCCGCACGAGCGGGCCCTTGCCGAGGCGCTCGGCCTTGCCGGGCCGGACGGCGGCCTGCCCTGGGCCGCGCGCCTGGCGGCGCAGGACGGCATCGACACCGGCGACCTGAGCTGGGGGCTGCTCACCCCGACCCACTGGCATGTAGGCGTCGACCACGTCACGATGCTCGACCCCGAGACGCTGGCACTCGGCGAAGACGAGTCGCGCGAATTCCTCGATGCCGTGAGGCCGCTGTTCGAAAGCGAAGGCTGGGCGCTGGCCTGGGGCGCGCCGACGCGTTGGTATGCGGCGCACGAAAGTCTTTCCGAACTGCCCACCGCCTCGGTCGACCGCGTGATCGGCCGCAATGTCGATGCCTGGATGCCCGACCATCCGCAATCGCGCCTGCTGCGGCGGCTGCAGCAGGAAGTGCAGATGCTGCTCTACACCCATCCGCTCAACGACCGGCGCGCCGAACTTGGTCTCCTGCCGGTCAACAGCTTCTGGCTCAGCGGCTGCGGGGTGCGCCAGTCGGAAAGCGCCGACTCCGAGCTGGTGGTCGACACCCGGCTGCGCGCCGGCCTGATGCGCGACGACTGGGCCGCCTGGGCGCAAGCCTGGCGCGAGCTCGATAAAAGCGCCGTGAGCGACGCGCTCGATGCGTTGCGCGCGGGCCGGCCGGTGCGGCTCACGCTGTGCGGCGAACGCAGCGCGCAGGGCTTCCAGCCCGCCACCCGCAGCCTCTGGCAGCACGTCAAGAGCCGGCTGAGCCCCGTGCAGGCGAATGCCGTGCTGCTCAACTCTCTGCTGAGGCGCTGTTGAAGTCGCCTAAACCATGAACATCACTCTCCGAGACGTATCCCCCCGCGCCGCCTGGGCGCTCGAGCAGGCCGGCGTGCATCCGCTGCTGGCCCGGCTGTTCGCCGCCCGCGGAGTGCGCAGCAAGGAGGACCTGGACGATTCGCTCGGCCGGCTGCTGCCACCCGATGGCCTGAAGGGCGCCGGCGATGCCGCGCGCACGCTGGCCGACGCCATCCTCGGCGGCAAGCGCCTGTGCGTAGTGGCCGACTACGACTGCGACGGCGCCACCGCCTGCGCGGTGGCGCTGCGCGGCTTCCGCCTGCTGGGCGCTGCGGCCCGAATCGCTCGGCTACGTGGTGCCCGACCGTGCCGTGCACGGCTATGGCCTCACGCCCGCCATCGTGGACCTCGCGCTGGCGCAGCGCCCGGACGTGCTGGTCACGGTCGACAACGGTATTGCCAGCATGCAGGGCGTGGCCCATGCGCGCGAGAACGGCCTGGAGGTGGTCGTGACCGACCACCACCTGCCGGCGCTGGTCGACGGCGAAATCGTGCTGCCGGTCGCCAGCGTGATCGTCAATCCGAACCAGCCGGGCTGCAGCTTCGCGAGCAAGAACCTGGCGGGCGTGGGCGTCATGTTCTATGTGTTGCTCGCGGTGCGGGCCGAGATGCGCGCGCGCGGCGCCTTCAGCGCCGCCGAGCAGCCGCGCCTCGACACCCTGCTCGACCTGGTGGCGCTGGGCACGGTGGCCGACGTCGTCCGCCTCGACGCCAACAACCGCCGCCTGGTGGCGCAGGGCTTGAAGCGCGTGCGCGCCGGCAGGATGCAGCCCGGGGTCGCCGCCCTTTTCGTGGCCGCCGGCCGCAAGCACGACAAGGCCAGCGGCTTCGATTTCGGCTTTGCCCTCGGTCCGCGCATCAACGCGGCCGGCCGGCTGGCCGACATGACGCTGGGCATCGAATGCCTGCTCACCGACGACACGGCGCGCGCGGCCGAGCTGGCCCAGATGCTCGATGGCATCAACCGCGAGCGTCGCGACGTCGAGGCCGGCATGCGCGAACAGGCCGAGGCCCTGCTCGAATCGCTGATGCCGGAAGACGAGCCGCCGCCCGCGGTCTCGATCTTCGACCCCGAGTTCCACGAGGGCGTGGTCGGCATCGTGGCCTCGCGCCTGAAGGACAAGCTGCACCGCCCCACCTTCGTCTTCGCCCTCGGCCAGGACGGGATGCTGAAGGGCTCGGGCCGATCGATCCCGGGCTTTCACCTGCGCGACGCGCTCGATCTCGTGAGCAAGCGGCATCCTGGCGTGCTGAAGAAATTCGGCGGTCACGCGATGGCTGCCGGCTGCACCCTGGCGGAGGAGGATTTCGACACCTTCGAGCAGGCCTTCGCGCTGGTCGCGCATGAATGGCTGGATCCGAGCCTGCTCGCCCGCACGGTGGCCACCGACGGCCCGCTCGACGTCCAATGGTTCTCGCCCGAGGTGGCCCTGGTGCTGGAGCGCGAGGTCTGGGGCCAGGCCTTCGAGGCACCGATGTTCTGCGACGAGGTGCAGGTGGTGTCCCAGCGCATCGTGGGCGAAAGGCACCTGAAGCTCACGCTGCGGCACTGCGGCCTGCTGCGCGACGCGATCTGGTTCGGGCGGGTCGAGCCGGTCCCCGAGCGGGCCCGGCTCGCCTACCGGCTGTCGGTGGACGAGTTCAACGGCGCGCTGCGGGTGCAGATGGTGATCGAGGCCTCCGCCGATTGACTTGCCCGGCGCCAATGACATCCTTGGGATCCAACAAGGAGACCGGCATGCCAGCGCTTCTTCTCGCGGCCCTTGCGGCGCTGATTCTTTTTGCAGCCGACGCGACCGCCCAATCCCTCAAGACCGTCACGGTGGCCAAGGGCCTCCAGCATCCCTGGGGGCTCGCCTTCCTGCCGGACGGACGCATGCTGGTGACTGAACGGCCCGGACGCTTGCGCCTCGTCTCGCGCGAGGGTGCGCTCAGCGCACCGGTGAAGGGCGTTCCTGAAGTCGATGCCCGCGGCCAGGGCGGCTTGCTCGACGTGGCGATCGACCCCAATTTCGTCGAGAACCACCGGGTCTACCTGAGCTACAGCGAGTCCGGGGAGGGCGGCAACGGCACGGCCGTGGCCCGCGGCCGCCTGGACGGCGAGCGGCTGGCCGATGTGAAGGTGATCTTCCGGCAGGCACCCAAGTACGGCAGCACCAGCCACTTCGGCTCGCGCTTCGTGTTCGACCGGGGTGGCCGGCTCTTCATCACGCTGGGTGACCGCTTCCGTCCTCGAGACGAGGCGCAGAACCTTGGCAACCACCTGGGCAAGGTCGTGCGCGTGGACACCGAGGGAGCAGCGCCTTCGGACAACCCCTTCTGTCGACCGGGCCGGCGCACGACCCGAGATCTGGAGCTACGGGCACCGCAACGTGCAGGGCGCCGCCCTGCATCCCTCCACCGGCGAGCTGTGGACGCACGAGCACGGGCCGCAAGGAGGCGACGAGCTCAACGTCACCGAGGCGGGCAAGAACTACGGCTGGCCCGTCATCACCTACGGTCGCGAGTACGGCACGGGAATGAAGATCGGCGAAGGCACCGCCAAGGAGGGCATGGAGCAGCCGATCGCCCGCTGGGTGCCCTCGGTGGCGCCGAGCGGCATGGCCTTCAACAGCGGCAACCGCTATCCCGGCTGGCAGGGCAATCTCTTCATCGGCACGCTGCGCGAGCAGGTGCTGATCCGCCTGGAGCTCGACGGCCGCAAGGTGGTGCGCGAGGAACGCCTGCTGCAGAACCTGAAGGAGCGCATCCGCGACGTGCGGCTCGGGCCCGACGGCTGGCTCTACCTGCTGACCGACAACGAGGACGGGCGGATCCTGCGCCTTGAGCGGTAGAGGCTCGACCCCTCGCCGACACGCTTCGGTAGCCCCCTGATTGCGGGCGGGCATGCGGCATGCATGGGGCGCCCATGCGGCCCCATCCATACAATGGCCGGGTGAACATCCTCAACGCCGACCTTCATTGCCATTCCAGTGTCTCCGACGGCACGCTGAGCCCGGAGGAACTGGCGCCGCGCGCCAAGGCCAACGGGGTCGAGCTGTGGGCCCTGACCGACCATGACGAGATCGGCGGCCAGAAGCGGGCGCTGGCCGCGGCCATGGCCGCCGGGCTGCCCTACCTGACCGGCACCGAGATCTCGGTCACCTTCGCCGGCGAAACCGTGCACATCGTGGGCCTGGGCTTCGACCCCGACCACCCTGACCTGCTCGACGGCCTGGCCCGCACCCGCGGCGGGCGCGAGCGGCGCGCACGCGAAATGGCAGCCGACCTGGCGCGCGTGGGCATCAAGAACGCCTACGAAGGTGCGCTGAAGTACGTCGGCAATCCCGACCTGATCTCCCGCACTCACTTCGCCCGGCATCTGGTGGAAACGGGCGCGTGCCGCGACACGCAGGAAGTGTTCCGCAAGTACCTCACCACGGGCAAGCCTGGCTTCGTGCCCCACCGGTGGGCGCAGCTTGGCGAGGCGGTGGGCTGGATCGTTGGCGCTGGTGGCATGGCGGTGATCGCCCACCCAGGTCGCTACAAGTTCACTGCCAACGAGGAATTCGCGTTGTTCACCGAATTCAAGGAGCACGGCGGTCGCGGCGTCGAGGTCATGACGGGCAGCCACACCGCGCAGGATGCAGTCAAGTACGCCGGCTTCGCGCGCGAGTTCGACCTGCATGCTTCGCGCGGTTCGGACTTCCATTCGCCCAACGAAAGCCACACCGACCTCGGCAAGCTGCCCTACCTGAGCAGCGAACTCACTCCGGTGTGGGAAGGGTTGCGAGAGCGGATTCACTTCCCCGCGCGCGCTGGCGCGCAGTAAGGATCCGGCGTGCGGCGAGGGGCCGTCATGACACGGCGGCGCACCCTCTCGGGCATCGGACTCACCTTGCTGGCCGTGCTGTGCTTCGCCTCGCTCGACAGCTGCGTCAAGCACCTGAGCGCCTTCCTGCCGATGCTGGTGGTGGTGTGGGTGCGCTATGCGGTGCAGGCCCTGATCATGGGCGTCTGGCTGGCCTGGCGCGGCGGGGCGCGGCACTTCGAGGTGACGCATCCGCGCTTCCAGATCCTGCGCGGAGCGCTGCTGCTGTCGACCAGCGCGCTGGCCTTCTACGGCCTCAAGTACATGCCGATGGCCGAATTCACCTCGGTGGTGATGCTTGCCCCGGTGCTCGTGACGCTGATGGCGCCCTTCCTGCTGCGGGAGCACGTGTCTGCCAGCACGCTGGGCGCTGGTGATCGTCGCGCTTGCAGGAGCGCTGATCATCGTGCGGCCGGGCAGCGGCCTGTTCGGCGCGGCGGCGCTGTTCCCGCTTCTGGTGGCCTTCGCCAGCGCGTTCTTCCAGGTGCTGACGAGCCGCATGTCATCGCTCGAATCGCCGATGACCACGCACTTCTACACCGGCGCGGTGGGTGCCGTGCTGATGTCGCTGGCCTTGCTGGTCAGCCCGGTCGAGCTGATGCCGGTGCTGGCGCAGGCCACCTCCGGCCAATGGGCGCTGATGATCCTGGCCGGCGTGTTCGGCACGGTCGGACACCTGGCCTTCATCTACGCCCTTGGCCGCGCTCCCATGGCCGTGCTGATGCCCTTCACCTACGCCCAGATCGCGTTCGCGGCTGCGCTGGGCGGCCTCGTCTTCGCCCATGTGCCGGACATCTGGGCCTTCATCGGCATGGGCGTGATCGCAGCCAGCGGCGCCACCTCGGTTTGGCTCAATGTGCGGGCTGCACCCGAGCGCCGCGCACCTGCCTCGGTGGTGGCGGCCGACACGATGGGCGAATAGCCAGCGGGCCGGGCAAGGGTTCCCCAGGGCGGGGAAGCCGTGAATTAGCTCACACAATAATCCGCCATGGCCCAGTACTTCGAAGTCCATCCCGAGAATCCGCAGCCGCGCCTCCTCAAGCAGGCCGCGCAGATTCTTCATGAGGGCGGCATCGCGGCCATCCCCACCGATTCGAGCTATGCGCTGGTCTGCCGCCTCGATGACAAGAACGCGGCGGAGAACCTGCGGCGGATCCGGGGAGTCGACGACAAGCATCACCTCACGCTGCTGTGCCGCGACCTGTCGGAACTGGCCACCTATGCCAAGGTGGACAACCGCGCGTACCGCTTGCTCAAGCACGCCACGCCGGGGCCGTACACCTTCTTGCTGGAGGCGACGAAGGAGGTGCCGCGCTTTGCATCGCCCGCGTCGCGGCGTACCGTGGGCTTGCGCGTGCCTGACCACCAGGTGACGCAGGAACTGCTCGCCCTTTTCGGCGAGCCGCTCCTGGGTACGACCTTGTTTCCTCCCGGCGAAGACTTGCCCCTCAACGATCCGGTGGAAATCCGGCACCGCTTTCAGAGGCTGATCCAGGCCGTGGTCGATGCGGGCGGCTGCTCGATGGAGCCGACCACGGTGGTCGACCTGACCGGCGAGGAGCCAGTGGTGGGCCGCGTCGGCAGAGGTGCCTTGGAGCCGCTCGGGTTGGCGTGAACCCGCCTGTCGCCGGACTGAGCGGAGCGGGATTCGGCCCTTCAGTGTCTTCCGTGCTTGCGCGGGTGGTGGTGTGAGGCCGCGGTTGGCGCAGGCGTTGCAGATTTCTGCCCGATCTTGCTTTCAGTGCCCTCCATCAGCTTCTTGATGTTCGCGCTGTGACGCCAGATCAGCAGCAGCCCCATCACCAGCACGACGCCGGCAGTGGGGCCAGCGCCCCAGCCCAGCAACTGGTAGAACGGCGCGAACACGGCTGACACCAGGGCCGCCAGCGACGAATAGCGGAAGAAGAAGGCAATGATGAGCCACGTCGCCAGCGTGGCAAGACCCAGCCACGGATTGAGTCCGAGCAGAACCCCCGCCGCGGTGGCCACGCCCTTGCCTCCCTGGAACCTGAAGAACACCGGCCAGAGATGCCCGAGGAAGGCGGCCAGGCCGACAAGCGCAATCGCGCCCTCGCCCAGCCCGAAGCGTGGCCCGAAGTGGCTCGCCAGCAGCACGGGCAGCAAGCCCTTCACGGCATCGAAAAGCAGCGTCAGGATGGCGGCGGCCTTGTTGCCCGAGCGCAGCACGTTGGTGGCGCCCGGATTCTTCGAGCCATAGGTGCGTGGGTCGTTCAAGCCCATCACGCGGCTGACGATTACCGCAAACGAAAGCGAGCCGATCAGGTACGAAGCCACGATGGCCACGACTGCGTTCAATGTCTCCATGGGGAAAAGGTCCCGAATTCTTGTGTGGTGCTGGAGGCTATTCTGCACCGGCGCATTGCACCGGCCTGGCATCGAGCAGATCGACCAGCAGCTTCGGCTCGATGCCGATGAGGTAGCCGCGCCCGCCGCCATTGATGTAGATGGAGGGCAGCGCGAGGATGCTCTCCTCCACGTACACCGGCATGGGCTTGCGCGTGCCGAAGGGCGAAGTGCCGCCGATCATGTAGCCGCTGTGACGCTGCGCGACTTCGGCCTTGCAGGGCTCGACCTTCTTGGCGCCGATCTGGCGCGCCAGATTCTTCAGGCTCACCTGCCGGTCGCCGTGCATCAGCACGATGAGCGGCCGGGCGTCCTGGTCCTGCATCACCAGGGTCTTCACCACTCGATGCTCGTGCACGCCGAGCTGACGGGCGGATTCGGCAGTGCCACCGTGCTCGACGTAGTCGTACAGGTGCTCCGTGAAAGCCGCCTGGTGGCGGCGGAGAAGCTGCGTGGCCGGCGTTTCGGAGCGCCCTCTGGCCTGGTCCTTGCGTGCCATGCTCACTGCGCGGGATCGCGCATCTCCCATCGGATCTTGTCGATCTCGGCCAGGAGCTGCGGCGTGAGCGTGGTGCCCCAGGCGTCGAGGTTCTCGTCGAGCTGGGCCTGGCTGGTCACGCCGATGATGGTGCTGGCCGCCTGCCATCGGGTGTAGCAGAAGGCAAGCGCAAGACGCGCGGGTGAAAGGCCATGCTCGCGTGCCAGGGCGTTGTAGCGCCGGGCTGCGGCCAATGCGTCCGCGCGCCCCCAGCGCTGCTTGCGCATCGTTTCGAAGAGCGACAGCCGCCCGCGCGGCTCTCCGGGCGCCTGCAGGCCGGCTTCGTCGTACTTGCCGGTCAGCAAGCCGAATCCCAGCGGCGAGTATCCCAGCAGCGACACCCCGTGGCGGTACATGACCTCGTCGAGCCCGTTCTCCACGCTGCGGTTGACGAGGCAATACGGGTTCTGCACGGTGGCCACCTTCGGCAGGCCATGCTGTTCGGCCACGCGAATGAATTCCGCCACGCCATGGGGCGTTTCGTTGGACAGGCCGATCGCCCTCACCTTGCCGGCACGGATCAGCCGGTCGAAGGCTTCGAGCTGCTCGAAGATGGACGCCACCGGCTTGTCGCGCGAGGGATCGAAGTAGATATTGCCGAACATCGGCAGGTTGCGCACCGGCCAATGGATCTGGTAAAGGTCGATGCGATCGGTCCGCAGGCGCTTGAGGCTGGCCTCGCAGGAGGCCACGATGTCGGCCCCCGTCAGGTCCGGACTGCCGTTGCGGATCCACTCGTAGCCACGCGCGGGCCCCGAAACCTTGGTGGCAAGCACCACGCGCTCGCGCATGCCGGGCCGGTTGGCGAACCAGTTGCCGATATAGGTCTCCGTCCACCCATAGCGGGCAGCGGAGGGCGGCACCGGATACATCTCGGCGGTGTCGATGAAGTTGATGCCGCGCTCGACGGCGCGATCGAGCAGCGCATGCGAAGCGGGTTCGTCGACCTGCTGGCCGAAAGTCATGGTGCCGAGGCAGATGGGGGTGACCTGGAGGTCGCTGGAGCCCAGCTTGATCTTGTTCATCCCCACAGTTTGCCAAAAGCTCACCAACCCTCGATTCGGGCGGCCCTTCTTAAGCCTTCTTAAGAGATTCCTAAAGGCCTCTGAAATCCTTCTTAGCGAAGGCTGGTGGGCTCCACAAACGGCTCGCGCTTGCCTAGAGTCCGCTGCGTCGTGCCAAGGCCATACGGCCTTTTTTTCAGTCGCAACCCGGAGGACTCCATGCCCACCTCATCCACCGCCACCACGCTGGTCTCCATGCTCGAAGCCATGCTGCTGATCCGCCGCTACGAGGAGTGCCTCGTCGCGCTCAATGCCTCGGGCCAGGCGGCCGGCACCTGCACTTCGGTCGGCCAGGAAGCCGCCGCCGTCGGCGTGGTGCGCGCGCTCGCGCCCCAGGACCTGATCCTGACCAACCATCGCAGCGCCGGCCACCTGCTCGCCCGAGGCGCCGATGCCGGACGCATGCTGGCCGAGGTGCTCGGCCGCAGCACCGGCTATTGCAAGGGCAAGAGCGGCTCGCTGCACATCTCGGCCAAGGAACTGGGCGTGCTGCTGACCTCGACCATCGTCGGTGGCGAGCTCTCGCTGGCGCCCGGGGTAGCGCTGTCGCAGAAGATGCTCGGCAAGGACGGCATCGTCGTGTGCTTCTTCGGCGACGGCGCGGCCTGCGAGGGCATCTTCCACGAGTCGCTCAACCTCGCCGCCACCTGGCAGTTGCCGATCCTCTACGTCTGCGAGAACAACGAGTGGCAGGCCTACGTGCACCGCCGCGAGACGATGCCGGTCGAGCACATCGCCACCTGGGCAGCCGCGCACGGGATGCCGGCGGTGACGGTCGATGGCAATGACGTCCAGGCCGTGAATGCCGCAGCGCCCGAAGCCGCTGGCCACCATCCGCGCCACCGGCAAGCCTTACTTCATCGAGGCGAGCACCTACCGCTTGCGCGGCCACTACGAACCCGATGACCAGGCCTATGTCGATCAGCAGGAGCTTGCCGCCTGGCGTGCGCGCGACCCGATCGGCATCTTGCGCCAGCGCCTGGTGGCGTCCAGGGTCCTGGCTGAAGGCGAAGTCGCCCATCTGCAGCAGCGCGTGCAGGCAACGGTCGATGCCGCGCTCGAGTTCGCGAAGAACTCGCCCTTCCCGGAAGCCGCCGAACTCGAGACCGATGTCTACGCCTGATCTTGCAAGCACCCACTGGAGCACCGACATGCACTCCCTCACCGTGAACCAAGCCATTGCGCAAGCCCTGTCCGAAGAAATGCGCCGCGACCCGCGCGTGCTGATGTTCGGAGAAGGCGTCGCCACCAAGCGGCAGGACCTGCTCACCGAATTCGGCGCTGCGCGCGTGCGCAACACGCCGCTGGCCGAAGGCATCATCGCGGGCACCGCCGCCGGCGCGGCAGCGACCGGCCTGCGGCCGGTGATCGACCTCCTGTTCGCGCCCTTCCTGACGCTCGCCATGGACGGCATCGTCAACAGCGCCGGCAAGCTGCGCTATCTGTCGGGCGGCCAGTTCGAGTTTCCGATGGTGGTGATGGCGATGACCGGCGCCGGCTGGGCCGTCGGCGCGCAACACAACCACAACCTCGAAGCGATGTTCGTGCACGCTCCGGGCCTCAAGGTGGTGATGCCGTCGAATGCGGCCGACTTCAAGGGCCTGCTCAAGGCGGCGATCCGCGACGACAACCCGGTGCTTTTCTTCACCGACCTGGCGCTGGGCGAAGTGCCCGGCGAGGTGCCCGAAGGCGAGCATGTGGTGCCGCTGGGCAAGGCCGCGGTGCTGCGCGCGGGTAGCGACGTGACGCTGATCTCGTATGCCAAGACCGTCGGCGCCTGCCTGCAGGCGGCCGAGGCGCTTGCGAAGCAAGGCGTGTCGGCGGAGGTGATCGACCTGCGCACCCTCAAGCCGCTGGACGAAGCCACGCTGCTGGCTTCGGCGCGCAAGACCGGCCGGCTGATCGTGGTGCACGAGGCGGCGCGCCTGTGCGGCGTGGGTGCGGAGGTGGCTGCAATCGTCGCCGAGAAGGCTTTCGGCGCGCTCAAGGCGCCGGTGCTGCGACTGACCGGTCCCGATGCGCCGGCCGCCTCCTCCTGGCCTCTCGAGCAGGCCGGAGTGCCACAGGCGGGCGCGGTGCAGGAAGCCGCGTTGCGACTTGTGGGCGAGACGGCTCTGGCCGAGGCGTGATTTCAGGGTGCCGGGGCGAGGAACAGGCCCTGGAGATCGCTCAGGAAGTCGAATCCTCGTGGCGTGGGCCAGGCGCGCTGCCAATCGCGCGCGATGAGACCGCGCTGCTCGGCCGCCTCCAGCGCGGCTGAGATGGCCGATAGCGGAAGCCCCGTGCGCTCCGAGAACTGCGCAAGCTGGAAGCCGTCCTTCAACCTCAGGGCGTTGAGCATGAATTCGAAGGGAAGCTCCTTGCGCGAGACTTCTTCGTCCTGCGCCACCGCCTGTCCGGCCAGGGCGCCTTCCATGTAGCGCGCCGGTTCTCGAAAGCGGACCTGGCGCACGACCCGATGCGGAAAGCTCAGCTTGCTGTGAGCGCCGGCTCCTATCCCCAGGTAATCGCCAAACTGCCAGTAATTCAGGTTGTGGCGGCAGGCATGGCCCGGACGCGCATAGGCGGAGATCTCGTAGCGCGCGAGACCCGCTTCGCCGGTAAGTTCGGTGATGCGGTCGAGCATTTCGAAAGCCGTGTCCTCGTCCGGCACCGCCGGCGGGTACTTGGCGAAATAGGTGTTGGGCTCGAGCGTGAGGTGATAGACGGACAGATGCGGCGGCTCGAATTGCAGGGCCGTGCGGACATCGACCTCGCATTCGGCCACCGTCTGCCCAGGCAGGGCATACATCAGGTCGAGGTTGAAGGTATCGAAGCTGTTCTTCGCCTCCTCGATCGCGGCGATCGCCTGGCCGCGATCGTGCACTCGGCCGAGCGCCTTGAGCTTGGCATCATCGAAGCTCTGGACGCCGATCGACAGGCGCGTGACGCCAGCCTGGCGAAAGCCGCGGAAACGGTCTTTCTCGAAGGTGCCGGGGTTGGCTTCCAGCGTGATCTCGCAGCCAGGCTCGAGCGGCAGGCGCGCGCGGACATCGGCCAGCAGTCGATCGATGCTTTCCGGGGAGAACAAGCTCGGTGTGCCGCCGCCGATGAAGATGCTGTGGATGCGTCGGCCCCAGATCAGGGGCAGGGCGGCTTCCAGGTCGGCACGCAGCGCGTCGAGATAGCGAGCCTCGGGTGGCGTTGCGCCGCCCCGCCACTCATGGGAATTGAAGTCGCAATAGGGACACTTCTTCAAGCACCAGGGAAGGTGGACGTAGAGCGCCAGCGGCGGCTGTGCGCCCAGCTGCAAGGTCCCCGGCCGCAGGTAGCGGTCAACGGTCGATTCCGGGGATGAGGTGATGTGATCAGCCAAGGTGCCAGGCCTCTCTCATCAGGGCGAGGAGTTGGGCGGCCGCCAGGGCGCGATGGCTGTGCGTGTTCTTGGTCGCCGCATCGAGCTCGGCCACGCTCCTGCCCAGCGACGGGATGAATAGCAAGGGGTCGTAGCCGAAACCGCCCTCGCCGCGGGGTTCGCGCAGAAGCTCGCCATGCCAGCGCCCCATGGCCACCAGCGGCTCAGGGTCGGCGGCGCTGCGTACGGCAACCAGCACGCTGACGAAGCGCGCGCGCCGATCGACGGCGCCGCGCATCTTTTCGAGCAGCACGCGATTGTTCTCGTCATCGCTCTTCGGCCGCCCGAACAGCGTGGCATAGCGCGCCGACAACACGCCGGGCATGCCGTCCAGCGCCTCGACACACAGCCCCGAGTCGTCGGCGATCGCCGCCATGCCACTTGCCCGAGCCGCATGCCTGGCCTTGGCCAGCGCGTTCTCGACGAAGGTGTCATGAGGCTCCTCGGCCTCTGGAATGCCCAGCGCACCCTGCGCCACCAGCTCGACGCCCAGCGGGCCGAAAAGCGCCTGCAGTTCGATCAGCTTCTTGGAGTTGTTGGACGCGAGGAGCAGGCGCATGCTCAAAGCCCCAGCGCCCTGCGTTGGAAGGCGATCAGTTCCCGAATGCCCTTGTCGGCGAGACCCAGGAGCGCATCCATCTGGGCTCGGGTGAAGGCGTTGCCTTCCGCAGTACCCTGCACTTCGACGAATCCTCCAGCGCCGGTCATCACGACATTCATGTCGGTATCGCAGGCGGCGTCTTCGACGTATTCGAGATCGAGCAGCGGCACCCCGTTCACAAGGCCGACGGAAATGGCGGCGACGAAGTCCTTGACCGGGCTGCGGGCGATCTTGCCTGCGGCGAGCAGCACGCTCACCGCGTCATGCGCTGCAACGAATGCACCGGTGATCGCCGCGGTGCGTGTGCCGCCGTCGGCCTGGATCACATCGCAATCCAGATGAATGCTGCGCTCGCCCAGCAGCGTCAGGTCGAACACGGCGCGCAGCGAGCGTCCGATGAGTCGCTGGATTTCCTGGGTGCGCCCACTCTGCTTGCCGCGTGCGGCCTCCCGATCGCTGCGCGTGTGGGTCGAGCGCGGAAGCATTCCGTATTCGGCTGTCACCCAGCCTTCGCCGCTGCCCTTCTTGTGAGGCGGCACACGCTCCTCGACGGACGCAGTGCACAGGACCTTGGTGTCGCCGAACTCGACCAGCACCGATCCCTCTGCATGCTTCGTGTAGTGCCGAGTCAGGTGGACGGGACGCAGGGCGTCGGGGGCGCGATTGCCGCTGCGGGCAAATGAAGTCATGAATCTTCCTGTGATCTGAAAATGAAACCTGGGCGCCCGTTCTCACCGACCGGGCGCCCAAACGGATCGAGGGCCAGGGCCCTCAAGTCTTCTTTTGCGAGGAGCGCTTGATCGCCTCGTTGATCTCCCGGATCGAGCGCTCGATCTCGGCTTCGTCCAGCTCATCGGGCTCCTGCCCGAGCACGCTGGCCTGTATGGTGGAGGCAAACACCTCCTCACCCAGCGATTGGGTGGAAATGGCCTTGGTGGAGTCGAAGTCTTCGGAGGACTCCCATTCCACCGACAGTGCCGTGACGTTGTCGCTCTTGCTGCCCGCCTTGCGCAGCGCCAGCTCGACCAGCTCGGGGACGGCATCGGGTATGGGCCGCGTGGCGAGCTGCTCGGTGATGACGTGGTCGGCCACGCTGCCCCACAGTCCATCCGAACACAGCAGGACGCGATCGCCCTGGTGCAGCAGCATGGGGCCGACGGTATCGATCACAGGCTTGCCGGGGCTGCCCAGGCAGGTGAACAGCACATTGCGATTGAATCGCTCGGGCATCGGCACCACGCCGGTGAGCGCTTCCTGCAGTTCGGAATAAGAGTGGTCGCGGGTGCGGGCGATGAGCTTGTCGCCACGCACGAGGTACAGCCGCGAGTCTCCGCAATGCACCCAGTAGGCGGCGCCGTTCTGCATGAGGCAGGCGATCACGGTGGTGCGCGGCGTATCGATGAGCGCACGCTCCGTCGCGTAGCGCAGCAATTGATGATGGGCAGCGATGACCGAGTCGTGCAGGAAACGTACCGGATCCTTCACCACGGGTTTGGCATCGCGCTGAAACAGGGCCGACAAGGTCTGCAGGGCCAGCTGCGAAGCCACCTCGCCTTCAGGATGCCCGCCCATGCCGTCGGCCAGTGCGAACAGGGCCGAGTCGCGGGTGTAGCAGTAACCCATCCGGTCTTCGTTCTTCTCGCGACCGCCCTTGCGGCTGACCTGGTATACGGAGAACCTCATCCTTTAACCTTGGCCCGAGCTCAGGCGGGTTTGCCGCCCTTGAGGCTCTCGAGCTGGAGCTTGAGGCGCTCGCTGAAGCTCAGCTTGGTGTATCGCCTCTCGGTTTCGCGGGCCAGTTCCTTTTGCAGTGCAAATACGCTTTGCGGACGAGACAGAGGGTCGAGCGCCATGCACCACTCAGTGACTTCGATGAGGTTGTCGGAGTAGATGTTGCGCAGGCGCGAGAGGGACAGCGTCAGCCGATCCTTCTCGATGCGCTGCGGTGCGTCGTTGGGCGGATAGCCCTGCATGCAGGCGTAGATGCAGGCGCCGATCGCGTAGATGTCGGTCCAGGGCCCGAGCGTGCCATCGCGGCGATACATCTCGGGAGCGGCGAAACCCGGGGTGTACATGGGGCGGATGAAGTTGCCCTCCTTCGACAGCACTTCGCGCGCAGCGCCGAAGTCGAGCAGTACCGCCTTGTTGTCGTTGGTGATGAAGATATTGGCGGGCTTGATGTCCAGGTGCAGCATCTTGTGCTGATGCACGATGCGCAAGCCCCTCAGGATCTCGTCGAACAGGGAGCGAATGGTCGACTCGCGGAATACCTTGTCGCGCTTGAGTTCACGAGCCGTGACGATGAAGTCCTGCAGGGTGTCGCCCTGCAGGTAGTTCATCACCATGTAGACGGTTTCGTTCTCGCGGAAGAAATTCAGCACCGAAACCACACTCGGGTGCGAAATCTGCGCGAGGGAGCGTCCTTCTTCGAAAAAGCTCTTCAGGCCCAGGCGGTAGAGCGGCTGCTTCTCGGGCTTGACTCGCGGGGCAAGCTCTCCGGGAGACCGTTCCGCCAGCGAAGACGGCAGGTACTCCTTCAGGGCCACCAGGCGCTTGTCCTGATCTTCCGCAAGATAAACGACGCCAAAGCCTCCGGCCGCCAGTTTCTTGATGATTTGGTAACCACCTACCACGGTGCCTGGAGGCAACGGGGCCGGCTTAGGCTTTGACATAATCGGATTTTGCAATGCGATAGTTCCATGGCAGTTTACAGCATGACTGGCTATGCCAGCGTGGCCTCCCAGCCTCAGGGTTCCCCCGGTGAAGAAGGCTCGATTCGCCCGGAAACACGCGGACATGCGTCGGTCACGGTGGAGCTTCGTTCCGTGAACAGCCGCTTCCTGGACCTGGCGTTTCGCATGCCGGACGACCTGCGAGCCATCGAGCCCGCCATGCGGGAGCTGCTCACGTCGCGATTCCGGCGCGGCAAGATCGAGTTCCGGCTCAACACCCAGCGCGAGGGGGACAGCGGGCTGCCGCAGCCCCAACCCGACCAGCTGCATCGCCTGGCCCGCCTCGAGAGCAACGTGCAGAACTGGCTGCCCAAGGCCGCCGCCCTGTCGGTTCATGAAATCCTGCAATGGTGCAAGGGCAGCGCCCCGGCCGAACGACTCGACGAAGCCGCCCTGGACGCCACGCGCAGATGCATCGAGGGCCTGGCCGACGCTCGTGCCCGAGAAGGAGACCGGCTGGTCAGCATCCTGATGGAGCGCATTGCCAAGCTGCGGGAGCTGGCCGAGCAGGCGGCCCCTTTCGTGCCCCAGGTCGTGGAGCGGCAGCAGCAGCGCTTCCTCGAGCGGTGGCAGCAGGCGCTCGAAGCGGCCGGCGGCACCCAGAGCATGAGCGCCGATGCCTTGCGTGAGCGTGCGCTCAACGAGGCCGCCGCCTACGCGCTGCGTATCGACGTGGCGGAGGAGCTGTCGCGGCTGACGGCCCATCTGGATGAAATCAGCCGACTGCTCAAGGTCGGTGGCGAAATTGGCAAGCGGCTGGATTTCCTCATCCAGGAACTGCACCGCGAGGCCAACACGCTGGGTTCAAAGTCCTCAGCTCTGGAACTCACCCAGATTTCGGTCGAAATGAAGGTCCTGATAGAACAAATGCGCGAGCAGGTCCAGAACATCGAATAAGGCTCACGCGCTGATCATGGAATACCCTGGAAATCTCTTCGTCGTGGCCGCTCCGAGCGGGGCCGGCAAGTCCAGCCTCGTCAAGTCCTTGCTCGAGCTCGATTCCCATTTGGTGGTGTCGGTATCGCATACCACCCGTCCGCCGCGCGGCCAAGAGCGGGAAGGGCGCGAATACTGGTTCATCAGCGAGGAGGAATTTCGCGCAAAGATCGACCACGGCGATTTCTTCGAATGGGCCGAGGTGCACGGAAACCTCTACGGCACCTCGCGCGCGGCCATCGAGGCCCGGATGGCAGCTGGCGAAGACGTGGTGCTCGAAATCGACTGGCAAGGTGCCCTGCAGATCAAGCAGCTCTTTCCGAACGCCGTACTGATCTTCATCCTGCCGCCAAGCTGGGACGAACTGCTGGTGCGCCTCCATCGCCGGGGCGAAGACCATCCTGAGGTGATCGAGACGCGCATGGAAAACGCAAGGATCGAAGTGGCTCAGGCTCGGCACTTCGACTTCGTTATAATCAATTCTTTGTTCGAGACGGCGCTGTTTGACCTGAAGGCGATCGTCCACGCGCAGCGCCTCAAGTACGCTGCCCAGCGCCGAAGCAAGAAAGCCGTCTTCGACGCTCTCAATCTCACCTGACCTGCACGCGCCAGACCCAAGCGCCCGGAGAATTCATGGCCCGCATCACTGTCGAAGACTGCCTGCACAAGATCCCCAACCGCTTCCAACTGGTCCTTGCCGCCACCTACCGCGCCCGCATGCTGAGCCAGGGCCATGCCCCCAAGATCGACTCCAAGAACAAGCCCGGAGTGACCGCCCTGCGCGAAATCGCCGCTGGCGAGGTCGGGGTGGAAATGCTGCGCAAGGTACCGCTCTGAGCCCCGGCTCCCACGGCTGCAAAGCCGGCCCGCTGAACGCCCGAACCTCGTTTCGGGCGTTGTCGTTTGGGGGGATCTCGGCCGTCTGGCCGCCGGCCGCGGAAATCCGCGCTAAATTTGCCCCATGGGTGCCCGAACCGCCACTGTCGCCAAGCTTCCGGAGTCCAAGGCCGCGCCACACGGCGCGCGTATCGACGCGGCAGCCGCCTCGTTCGCCGCCCTGACCCACAAGCTCGACTACCTCGATACCGCCGAGGCGAAGCGCGTCCGCGAAGCGTACAAGTACGCGGACGAGGCCCACCTGGGCCAGTTCCGGGCCAGCGGCGAGCCCTACATCACCCATCCGATCGCAGTAGCCGGCCTGTGCGCCGACTGGAAACTCGACGCCCAGGCGATCATGGCGGCGCTGATGCATGACGTGATGGAGGACAGCGGCGCCACCAAGATCGAATTGATCGAGAAATTCGGCTCCCCGACCGCGGAACTCGTCGACGGGCTCACCAAGCTGGACAAGCTGCAGTTCTCCACCCGCGAGGAATCGCAGGCCGAGTCGTTCCGAAAGATGCTCCTGGCGATGGCCCGCGACGTACGGGTGGTGCTGATCAAGCTGGCCGACCGGCTGCACAACATGCGGACGATGGCGCGCCATGCCCACGAACAAGCGGGGCCGCATCGCCCGCGAGACGCTGGACATCTACGCGCCGATCGCCCATCGCCTGGGCCTGAACCAGGTGTATCGGGAACTGCAGGACCTCTCGTTCGAGTACCTGCTGCCCTGGCGCTTTGCGGCCATCAACAAGGCCGTGCAAAAGGCTCGCGGCCATCGGCGCGACCTGGTCAACCGGATCCAGGCCGACGTGGACCGCGCCTTCGGCGATTCAGGCGTCAAGGTCCAGATCTATGGGCGGGAAAAGACCTTCTATTCGATCTACCGAAAGATGCGCGAAAAGCACCTGAGCTTCGCCCAGGTCAACGACATCTTCGGTTTTCGTGTCGTGGTCGATGCGCTGCCGCAGTGCTACCTGGCACTGGGTGTCCTGCACCAGCTCTACAAGCCCTTGCCCGGCCGCTTCAAGGACTACATCGCCATCCCCAAGTCCAACGGCTACCAATCCTTGCACACCACGCTCGTCAGCCCGCTCGGCACGACGGTGGAATTCCAGATTCGCAGCGAGTCCATGCACCTGATCGCCGAAAAGGGCATTGCGGCGCACTGGCTCTACAAGGCGGGCGGCGAGATCGCGGAGGGCAGCGAGGCGCAGCGGATGGGTGCGGTCTCCTTGCAGTCGTTGCTGGACATCCAGGACGAAACCCGGGATGCGGCCGAGTTCCTCGAACACGTGAAGGTCGACCTCTTCCCCGACGCGGTGTACGTCTTCACGCCGAAGTCCAAGATCCTGGCCTTGCCGCGTGGCGCCACGCCGGTCGATTTCGCCTACGCCATCCACTCCGACATTGGCGACCATACCGTCGCTGCCAAGGTCAATGGCGAGCAGGTCGCCTTGCGCACCGAACTGCGCAGCGGCGACGTGGTGGAAATCACGACGGCGCCGGTGTCCCGCCCGAATCCAGCCTGGCTGAGCTTCGTGCGCACGGGGCGCGCCCGCTCGAAGATCCGGCACTACCTGAAGAACATGAAGCAGGAGGAGTCGCTGGAGCTGGGCGAGAAGCTGCTCGCGCAGGCCATTCGGGCGGAAGGCTTGCACATGCCGGCGGGAGACGAAAGCAGCGGCCCGCAAACGGCGATCTGGCAGGCGCTCATACGCTGGAGCGGGAATCGCGGCAAGCGCGAGCTGCTGATCGACATCGGCCTGGGCAAGAAGATCGCCACCATCGTCGCCAAGCGGCTCGCGAAGCTGCTGGCCGAAGCTGGCACCAAGCCGGACGCGCTGACGCTGTCGATGAGTCGCTACGTCACCGACGACAGCACCCCTTCCCAGGCCATGGTGACCATCGACGGAAACGAAGGCGCCACCGTCCAGATGGCCACCTGTTGCCGACCCATTCCCGGCGACAGCATCGTCGGCTACCTGGGCCGTGGCGAGGGCCTGGTCGTGCACACGTCCGAATGCCATGTCGGCAAGCGCCTGTTCCAGCGGGACAGCGAGCGCTGGATCACGGTGGAGTGGTCAGAAGAGCCACAGCGCATGTTCGACACGGCGGTGACCGTGCTGGTGCTCAACAGCAAGGGCGTTCTCGCCAAGGTGGCACAGGCCGTCAGCGAAGCCGAGGCCGACATCACCCATATCGACATGGGCCACGACCCGGGCCATTCGACCACGGAGCTCAGGCTGCTCCTGGCGGTTCGCGACCGGCTGCACCTGGCCAACGTTCTGCGCACGCTCAAGCGTTCGCCGCTCGTGCTGCGCGTCGCACGCGTAAAGCCCCAGTAGGGATCGGCTCCGCCCGCCGAACGAGAGCGACGATCCTCAGCGGCCGCGCGCCGGATAGCGCACTTCCAGGATCTCGATCGTTTCGATCCCGCCGGGCGTGGCGAGCTGCACTTCGTCACCCTCGCGCGCCCTGATCAAAGCCCGCGCGATCGGGGCGACCCAGCTCACTTCCCCCTGCAGAGGGTCAACCTCGTCAACGCCCTTGATGGTGATCGTGCGCTCCTCGCCCTTGGCATTGACATAGGTGACCGTGGCACCGAAGAAGATCTGGTCGTTGCCATGATGCGCCGAAGGATCGGCAATCTCGGCAATGTCCAGCCGCTTGGTCAGGAATCGAATGCGGCGATCGATCTCGCGCAGCCGCTTCTTGCCGTACAGATAGTCGCCGTTCTCTGAACGGTCGCCGTTGGAGGCGGCCCACGAGACGATATCGACCACCTTGGGACGCTCGACGTCCATGAGCCCCATCAACTCTTCGCGCAGGCGGTGATACCCCTGCGGCGTGATGTAGTTCTTTGTGCCCTGCGGCAATGCGGGCAATTCGATGTCGTCGTCGTCGTTGTCGGGTTCGCGGGTGAATGCCTTGCTCATGATGCGGCCCACCATGAAAAAGGCCGATGTGGGCATCGGCGATTTCAAAAGCTGGACGGTTCAAGTACCGCCCGGATCGGGGAATTCTACGCAGTCATTGCGAAGGGATGAAACGGCTTTGATCGGCGTGCCCGAGGCCCTGCAAACCCGTCATTCCCAAGAAATCTCACACCCAGTGAGGCTCGGCCACAAATCCGGGATGAATCGGTCATGCATTCGCGTGACACCCACGAAAGAATTGTCGCTGATCGGGCAGCGTTCACACGACTCTCAGCCCATTCGTACCAAGAGACAGAGATCATGATCGGCGCAATCCTCAGCAGCGACTCCAGCCTGTTCACGCGAATTGAAAATTGCTTCATGACGGATCGATTCGTGTGGCGCCTGTTCGGGAGCGAGGATGCGCTGCTGTATGCCATGCGAAGCGCGACCTTCGATGTCATCTTCATCGATGCAGCACTGGCAGGCGTCACCGGCAAGCCGATCGTCAATTGGCGAGACTGCAATGCGGCAAGCAGCACGGTCGTCGTGATGTTGACCAGCTTTGCACAGCCCGATGTGCTCGCCCGGTCGATAGAAGCCTGTCCCGACGAGTTGGTCGCCATTCCCTTGAACTGCAACGAATGCCGTGCGCGAACCTGGCGCGCGATCAAGCACCGGCGCGGCATCAGCAGCCCCACGCAAGGCTTTCTGGACGTCGGTTCGTATCGCCTTCATCACAACACCACCCGGCTCTGGATGAACGAAAGCCTCATGGATCTGACCTCGCGTGAGTTTGCACTGGCATGGATGCTCTTTTCCAACCTGGGGGTAAGACTCAGCAGGGAGCAGATCGCCGCGTCGGTGTGGGGAACAAGTTCGGAAGTTGCCGAGCGCACCATCGAGCAGCATGTGTACAAGCTGCGCAAGAAGCTTCGACTGTCACCCGATACGGGTGTCCAGCTGCGCACACTCTACGCATTGGGCTACAAGCTCGAGGTCTGGGCCGATGACCAGGCCGCCCCTGCCGCGCGGCCGCCGAACCGGGCGGATCTCCAACCCGCCATCAGCGCGGCCTGATCCTCGCAGTGCCTACAGGTAGCCGAGGAGCCGCGCCCTGGCAACCACATGCTTTCGGCTTCCCACGGCGAACCGCTCGCGCAGTTTCCTCAGATGCCACTTCACGGTTTCTTCCCCGACATGCACGGCCCTGGCAATTTCCTTGTTCGACAGCCCCCGTGCCACGAGGTGGAGCACCTCGAGCTGCTTGGGCGTGAGCACGCTCTGGTGCACCGCCGGCAGGCCTGCGGCCGCTGGATGCAATGAGGTGGTCGACGAAGAATCAGCCGTCTTGCAAGTCGTGTCGGCAACGACTTCGCCAATTCCCCCGTGGTGCTTCACATCCGACAGCAGGCGCCGCATGCCATAGGCCTGGGCAAGGCCCAGCGCTTCATCCAGAGCTCCATCGGCCTCCCCGAGGCGCCGGCGAGACAGGGCCTTGAGCAGTTCGGCTTGAATCCCATCTCCGAAGCGACCCAGCACTCCTGCCAGATCGGCGGCATGGCATGCATTGGAAAGAGTCGCTCGCCAGTCTCCGTTGGCAAGACTGGTGTAGCTTCGGGCAAAGCTCAGCACCAGCTCCAGGGAAGGAGCCACCACCCGGCGTAGCGCATTGCTTGCGTTGTCGGACGACACGCTCAGCCTCCGCAACAGGCTTGCGCACATGTGGTAGCGATTGCTCGCTGAGTGCATGCGAATCTGCTCGGCCAAGGCAGCCAGCTCGAAGCGGACGATGCCCCGGTCTTCTCCCATCGCACGAAGGCGGTCGAGCAGGTGATGAGCCCGATGCGGGTGTCTCACCGCTGCGCAACGCGCCAGAGCGACCATCCCCAGGACGACCTCCTCCGGATCGCCGCACTCCTGAAGCACGTCCATGCGATCGGCCAGAAGCAGGGCCGCTTCGTCCGTTTGGTTGCCTTCGCACAGTGCAGCGGCGAGCAAGGCGGCCAGCCGGACTGACAAGGTGCCACGACGGCCGACAGCTGCCTCGGCATGCCACAGGCTCTTGCGCAAGTGATCCTCGGCAAGCTGAAGCTGGCCTTCCCAAAGATAGGTGCGCCCGATCAGGACGACGAGATCGTCGCGGCACGCAGCCCCGCCGTCTTGAAGCTTGTCGATCGCGTCCTGGGCGATGAGTCGGGCACGTGCCGGCGCGCCTGAATACAGGATGCCCAGCGCACGCCGGTGGGCCAGCACGGCCCGGTGATCGGGCCCGAGCTCCGCCTCCCGGCTTGCCCATGCGTCTACCAATGCGTCGCAAGGCTCGAGCAGATCAAGCCGCAGCGCCATCAGCGACTCGACGGCCTGGAACTCGAACATGTCGCGCGACACCATGCACGGCGAGACCTTGAGCGGCGCCCAGCCAGGGCTGCGCCAACTCGGGCCGCCCGAATCGGGCATGTGCCCATGCGCCGAGGCGCGCGACCCGCGGGCACCTGCCGAAGGCTCGCGGAAGCAAGCGGTCCAGCCATCTGACAACCCGATCCGGACGACCCTGTTCGAGCATCAAGGCACAGGCCGACTCGAGATGCTGCATGGCCAGCTCGGGCCTCTCTGCATTCATGGCGTGATGTATCGCGTGAAGGTGTTGCCCCTTGCTGCCGAACCATAGGGCTGCATGCTCGTGCGCCATGCGTCGATCGGACGACTCCATCAGGGCCTGCAGGCACAGCCGGATCAGCGGCTGGAACTCGCCAGCGCACGAGACCGATCGACGGAAGAAGAGCGACGTCTCTCGAAACAAGCGCTCAAGAAAGGCCCCGGAATTGCGAACGGCAGTCACGGCCTCGCAGGCTTGAGGGTCGAGCACCGCCAGCACGGACACCCGCATCAGGAACTCCTTGACCTCCGACGGCAGTTCGACCAGGGCAGATTCGATGAACCGATGCACCGTCTTGCACCGGAAGTCGGGCTCGCCAACACCGTCTGGCGATTCGGGCAGCATCTCGCCGCGCTCGCTCATGCCCAGTTGCACGCCAAGGGGCCAGCCGGCAGTGAGTTCGTGCAGGCGCGCGCAATGGTCGAGCAGTCTGCGTGAACCGAAGCGCAGGCGAAACAGTTCGCACGACTCCTCGATCTCGAACGACAGGTCGCATTCGGTCACCTCCTCGTAGCGTCCGCATGCAATCAATTCGGCCGACGGAAGCGAAAGGCTCTCCCGGGTCGCCAGCACCACACGAAGGTTCGGTGGCGCCCCCAGCAGGAGCTCGGCCAGCGTGCCGGTGACGGTCGATGGTGGAAGCCGATGGGCGCAATCCAGGACCAGCATGGTTTCGCAGCCCAGCGCCGCGATCTGGGCGAGCCAGCGCTTCAACTGCGTCCCAAGGTCGGCGCCTTCGCGCTGCGCCTGTTCGACGGCAGCGCGGAATGCCGGGCGTCCCTGGGCCATGTCCATGGACGCCGCAAGGCCGTCAATGAAGCGCCTGCCGTCGTCGCGATCGTCGAGAGTCAGCCAGGCTGCAACTTCGCTCCTGCGCCACGCTTGTGCATACCACTGAACGAGCAATTGGGTCTTTCCGAAGCCGCCAGGCGCCTGCACGACGATCACCGACTTGCCCGAAAACCGCGAAGAAGCGAGGGCGAGGCGATCGCGAACTACGGTTGCCTGCACTGGTTTGGGCGGGAGGATCTTGAGCGCAATGTCATCGACACCGCGGCCCATGACTCGCGAGCCCCTGGCAGGCGCCTTCACGGGTGGCCTGCCATGCTCAACAGACCGTGCAGCCTCGCGCCACCGCGGTCGATGGGTGAGCAGACCCACGGATGCCATCCATCGTCGGGGCCCTGCCAAGCGCAGGTGCATCCCGGAAGCGCGCCTTGATGCAAAGGATCGCATCCAGCCTGTCATGCAGGACCTGCACGATCTCCGGATCGAACAAGGAGCCAGCGTTGCGGCTGATGTAGCCCAGGGCCTCGTCGCAGGACCAGGCCGCCTTGTATGGGCGTGCCGAGGTCAGCGCATCGAAGACATCGGCCACTGCGACGATGCGCCCGGCCAGTGGGATCGAAGATCCTGTCAGGCCGTGCGGATATCCACTGCCATCCCATCGTTCGTGGTGGGAAAGCGAGATTTCCGCGCCCATCGCGAAGACAGCGCCCTCAAGCCCGCTCAGGATGTCATGGCCGAGGATGGTGTGCTGTTTCATCACCACCCACTCGGCCTCCGTCAGGGGCCCCCGCTTGAGGAGGATGGCATCCGGGGTCCCGAGCTTGCCGATGTCGTGCAAGGGCGCCGCCAGGAGGATCAGGTCCTGCAGCTTGGCATCGACGCCATGGCCGGCGGCCAGGGCGGCCGCATAGCGGGCCATCCGCATGGTGTGCCACGCCGTCTCGCTGTCGCGCCGGTAGGCGAGGGAGTGAAGGCAACGCAACACGGACGCTTCCTGGGCCTGCCATGCGTCCTCCGCCCTGCCCGACACGCTGGCGGCATCGCACGGCTCCGATGAGACCTTTGTCATGATCAAAACGCTCGTTCCAGAATGGCGGCGAGCTTGAACCAGGCCACCCGCAAACAGGCGACCAAGTTGCGATGAATTTCTGACTTGGGGTTTTCGAGGCCCTTTGGGAAAGGGCAATGGCCGCGAAATTCCCGATCCAGCCCGCCAAACCAATCGCCCCCCCTCGAAGGGGGGCAACTACGTCGCCGCAACTGGCTATGGTGCGGCCCTACTTTTCACTCTCCAGCGTGCCCCGGCACCGGTCACCCCGCTGGATCCACCCCCATCCCAATGAGCTCGCGTGACAATCCGGCATTCACGGCCACTGACTGGTCCGTCGCCAGATTCCGGGACTGCACGGTCGATCGGCATCGCCGTGAACTGCTGGTGGGCGGAACCCTGCGGCCACTGGAGCCGAAAGCGTTCGACGTCCTCGTGTACTTGCTCCAGGAACGCCACCGGGTAGTCAGCAAGCACGAGATCCTGGCCCGCTGCTGGGGCGATCCCGTCGTAAGCGACGGTGCACTTGCCCGCTCCATGATGAAGGTGCGGCAGGCCATCGGCGACTTCGACCCCAAGGCACCGCTGATCAAGACCATCCACCGAGTGGGCTACAGGTTCATGGGCCGGGTGGAGTTCGAGGTCCTCCAGACGGCTCCGCGCACGCGGGAAGCGCAGGGCCACGAACAGCGGTTCTCGCGGAAAAGGCTGGTGCTGCTGCCGTTCCTCAATGCGACTCATGACGACCAACTGGGGTGGGTCGAGCTCGGCCTCATGTCGCTCGTGAGCAAGGCGCTGCAGTCGCTCAAGGGCATCTTCATCGTGCCGACCCGGGACGTGCTCGCTGCACTGGACAACCTGGCAGGCCCGATGTCCCGCGCTGAGAAGCATCAGGCCCTGAGAAGTGCGCTGGGTAGCGAGCTGGTCGCCTGGGGCGAGGTGACGGGCGGCTTCGGGCGCTTTCTGCTCCATTTCAATATCGAGGCCGCCGACAGCCCCAAGTTGCATGGCGTGGCGACCGGCAGCGATCCCGCCAGGATGGCCGCAGAGGCCGCCATGCGCATGCGCAACTGGTTGTCCGCTCCCGATGAGTCTTCGGCCCATGCCGACCTGGACGGCAGCGATGGCTTCATGCGCCAGGCTTTCGCGCGGGCCCTGTCGAAGGCAGCCGACAACCGGCTGGCCGAGGCCGAGCGCCTCCTCGACGTGGTACGCGACAGCGGCGAGAGCGCCCCGGCCTTCATGAGGGAGTACGCGAGGGTGCAGGCACTGCTGGGAAGGAAGCGCGCGCTCGCGGAAGTCGAGGCCCTGCAGCAGATGGCCTCCCGCAGCGGCGACCTGCACTCCAAGGCCTTGAGCCATTTCCTGTGCGCGATCCTGCAGCAGCAGCTCGGCAATCTTCCGCAGGCCGTTGCCGCCTCGCGCGAAGCCATCGAAGTCGCCGAATCCGCCGGCCTTGGAGAGTTCGCTGTGGAGTGCATGCTCAAGTGCGTCGCCCAGCTTGCGGAGTGCCTCGATGACAGCGCCCAGCCCATGCTGTCCAGGGCGATCGCCCGGGCGGAGCGCCTGGGCAACCGAAGCCTGCTGCTGGAGGCGTACACGACAGCTGGCTTGATCGCCGGCCTGAGGAACGATGTTCCCTCATGCCTGGCCCACACCGAAAGCGCCGTTGCCGTCCTGCCGCAAATGGAGAAATCCCTCCACTCCTTGCCGTATGCGCAACTCGGCTGGGCGCAGATGCAGGTCGGCCAGCTCGACAGCGCCTTGAAATCGACACGCCTCGCAGTCGACAACGCCGAGGCCTGCGGCCGGCAGCCCGACTTCGGCATCGCCTGCGCGGTCGCCGCACTGGCGAATCTCGCCAGCTTGCGGATCCATGGTGCAGTGGATCTTCTCGGCCGCATGCAGTCACACGCCGGGGATCGCTCACTGCACATGCTTCATGCGCGCGAGGTGGTGATCCGTTCGACCTTCCTCAGGATGACCGGCCACGTCGATGCCGCGCTCGAATGCATCGCCCGCGTGCGCCTGGTTGCCCGCCAACCATCCGGTCATCGAAGCCGAGTGCGACAAGGCGCGGCTGCACGTGCTGCTGAAGGCCATGCGCCTGGATGATCTCCTGCGGACCTGCGCCGCTTTGCGCGATTCGGCGCCGCGCGACCGGCGCCTGCTGCCCTGGATCGAGCATGCCGCTGCCTTCGCGGCCTACCTCTCGGACGGTGATGCCGATTCGGCCTTGAAGCGCATGCACGACGTGATCCGCTCGACGCCGGTGTGCGAGGCGCATGCAAGGATCAGCCTCGACCTTGCATGGCTCCACCTCGAACGGGGAGAACTTGCCGAGGCCAGGAGCAGCATCGAGCATCTGCAGAACTGGATCGAGCAGAGTCCCGAAGGCAGCATGGTGGATGCGCGCTTGCGCCACGCGTCGGGCGATGCGGCCGGCGCGGTGGCAGTCCAGCGTCGCTTCTCCAAGCAGTACGCCGAATCCCTCACCCGCTTCCATCATGACTTGTCGAGCACGTACGAGCTCAGCCTGCGGGGCAAGCAGCACGCCCCCATCGAGCCGCTGGCCGAACCGCTCTTCCTGCATTGGCGTCTGTCACCCGCTCGCCTTGCCGAGTTGCCGCCGGAACCTCCCTCAAGCGCATCGAAGTAGCAGCCCGGCACGGGCCTGTTCACGTCATCCGGTTCATGCCAGCCCGCGCTTGACCCGCCCGGCCTCGAAGGCGCGCTGCAGCAGGCAGAACACGAACAGCAGCACGCCGATCACGATGCGTGTCCACCAGGAACTGAGGCTGCCGTCGAAGATGATCAGGGTCTGGATGATCCCCAGGATCAGCACCCCGAACAGCGTGCCCACGACGTAGCCCATGCCGCCGGTGAGCAGCGTCCCGCCAATGACGACAGCGGCGATCGCATCGAGCTCCAGGCCCATCGCATGCAGGCCGTACCCTGACTGCATGTAGAACGTGAAGACGACACCACCGAGTGCCGAGCACAAGCCGCTGAGCGCATACACCAGCACGGTGGTGCGCGCCACGGGCAGCCCCATCAGCACGGCCGAGCTTTCGCTGCCGCCGATCGCATAGACGGTGCGCCCGAACTCGGTATGGTGGGCCAGCCAGATCGCCAGCGCGACGATGCCCAGCGCAAGCAGTGCGCCGATCGAGATGGATGCCGCTTCGCCCCACAGCGGGATGCGCCATTGCGCCACCCGGGCATAGAACTCGTTGCCGATGCTGATCGAATCGATGCTGATCAAGTAGCACAAGCCCCGCGCCAGGAACATGCCGGCCAGGGTGACGATGAAGGGCTGCAGCCGGAAGCGCTGGATCAGCAAGCCCATCGTTGCCCCGAAGCCCGCGCCCATCAGCAGCACGGTCGGCAGCACGAGCGCCACCGGCCAATGGTGATGCTCGACCAGCGAGGCCGACACCATGGTCGTCAGCGCGAGCACCGAGCCGACCGACAGGTCGATGCCGCCCGAGAGGATCACGAAGGTCAGGCCCACCGCGACGATGCACAGGAAGGCGTTGTCGATCAGCAGGTTGAGAAAGACCTGCGGCGAGAGGAAGCCTGTGTAGAACACCGACCCGAAGGCGGCCATCGCGATGAAGAGCGAGATCGTCACCGCGAGCGGCAGGTACTTCGAATCGATGGGCATGGCGAAGTGTCGTCCCGGTGCCGCGGCGCGCGCCTTCACTGCGCCGGCCGCGGGCGTGCTGCTCATGCCCGGCCCCTTGGCGCAGCCCGCCACACCAGCGCGCGCAGGCTGCGGCGGAATTCGGCCGATTGCAGCAGCATCACCGCGAACACGACAGCCGCCTTGACCACCAGGTTGATCTCGGGCGGAACGCCGATCGAATAGATCGTCGAGGTCAGGGTCTGGATGATCAGCGCGCCGATCACGCTGCCGGCCAGCGTGAAACGCCCGCCGGTGAGAAGCGTGCCGCCGAGCGTGACGGCGAGGATCGCATCGAGTTCCATCAGCAGGCCGGCGTTGTTGCCGTCGGCGCTCTTCACGTTCGAGCTGATGATGAGGCCCGCCACGCCGGCGCGTGAAGCCGCAGAACGCATAGAGGCCCACCGTGATGGCCCGCGCATGCACGCCCGCCACCCGCGCGGCGGCCGGATTGATCCCGATCGACTGGATGAACAGGCCCAGCGCCGTGTGCTTGACCACCAGGTGCAGCGCGAGCCACACACCCAGCGCGATGAAGAGCGCGAAGGGCAGCCCCAGCAGGAAGCCGTTGCCGATGAAGAAGTACGGCGCGTAGTAGATGGTGATGATCTGCCCGTTGGTGATGAGCTGCGCGATGCCGCGCCCGGCCACCATCAGGATCAGCGTCGCGATGATCGGCTGCATGCCGACCTTGGCGACCAGGAACCCGTTCCACAGTCCGCACAGCGCGGCCACGCCGAGCGCCGCCGCGATCGCCGGCGCCCATCGGCACGTGGCTGACATGGGTCTGCTGGCCGTCCTTGATCGCCAGCGTGCCGCCGATCAGCAGCGCGGCGAGCGCGGCCGAGATGGCGACCACCGCGCCGACCGAGATGTCGATGCCGCGCGTGGCGATGACGAGCGTCATGCCCAGCGAGACCAGGATCAGCGGCGCGGCGCGGTTGAGGATGTCGACCAGGCTGCCGTAGAGGTGGCCGTCGCGCCATTGCAGGCGCAGGAAGCCCGGGTTGAAGGCGGCATTGACCACCAGCAGCAGGAGCAGCGTGACGATCGGCCACAACAGCGGGTGTTCCGTGAGCCGGCGCACCATGCCGCCCGGAGCGTCGCGCGCGGTGTGCCCGGCCTCTGTCATGCCTGCCTGGCGATCATGTCGAGCACCGCCTGCACGTCGCTGCCGCCCGGCAGCTCGCCGGCCTTGCGGCGGTCGCGCATGCACCGCGATGCGGTCGCGACACGCGCACCACCTCGTCGATCTCCGACGAGATGAAGAGCACCGCCATGCCCTTGCCTGCGCAGCGCGAGGATCTCGTTCATGATCTCCTGCTTGGCCGCCACGTCGATGCCTCGCGTGGGCTCGTCGAGGATCAGCAGCCGCGGCTCGGTGGCCAGCCAGCGCGCGAGCAGCGCCTTCTGCTGGTTGCCGCCGGACAGCTGGCCGATCGGCGTATCGAGCGTCGGCGCCAGGATGCCCAGCCGGCGCACCAGCCGCTCGGCGATTTCCTCCTGCTTGCGATGGGTGAGCCCGCGGCCACACGCCCAGTCGCGCCTGCAGCGCCAGCACGATGTTCTCCCGCAGCGAGAGCTCGGGGACGATGCCCTCGGCCTTGCGGTCTTCCGGGCACAAGCCCAGGCCGAGGCGGATCGCCGCGGCCGGCTGGTCCAGCTTCACCGGCACGCCTTGCCACTCGATCTCGCCCGCATCGGCGCGGTCCAGGCCGAACAGCAGCCGCGCCAGCTCGGTGCGCCCCGAGCCCAGCAGGCCGGCCAGCCCCAGCACCTCGCCCGGCCACAGGCTGAGGTCCACCGGCCGCAGCTGGCCGCGGCGCGCCAGCCCGCGCACATGGAGGGTGGGCGTGGTTTCCATGGAGCTGCGTCGCAGGGTTCGAACGTTGCAGCGACCGTGGCGCTCCATTCGCGCCCCACCATCGCGGCCACCAGCGCCGCCGGGCCCAGCTCGCGCGCCGGGTATTCGCCCACCAGCTCGCCATTGCGCAGCACGGTGATGCGATCGGCGATCGCGTAGACCTGGTCGAGGAAATGGGTGACGAACAGGATCGCCAGGCCTTCGCTGCGCAGCTGCCCGCAGCACCGCGAACAGGCGCTGCACTTCTTCGTCGTCGAGGCTGGAGGTGGGCTCGTCGAGGATCAGCACGCGCGCCGAGATCGCCAGCGAGCGCGCGATCGCCACCATCTGCTGCACCGCCACCGAATAGCTGGAGAGCAGGCGCGTCACGTCGATCTCGAGATTGAGCCTTGCGAGCAGCCGGGCCGCCTCGCGCTGCATGCGCGGCCAGTCGATGCGCCAGCCACGGCGCCTCGGGTAGCGGCCGGCGAAGATGTTCTCGGCCACCGACAGGTTGGGGCAGAGGTTGACCTCCTGGTAGACGGTGCTGATGCCGAGCTGCTGCGCCTCGTGGGGCGTCGCGGGCCGGATCTCGCGGCCCTCGAGCAGCATCTCGCCCTGGTCGGCGGGGTAGACCCCCGTGAGCACCTTGATCAGCGTGGACTTGCCCGCGCCGTTCTGCCCCATCAAGCCGTGGACCTCGCCCGCGAACAGGCGCAAGTCCACGCCCTGCAAGCGCCCGCACGCCCGGAAAGCGCTTGCTGATGCCGCGCAGCTGCCAGCACCGGCGATCGCTGTCGAGGGCTCGGCATGCGCGAATCTGCCGTCCGGGAGTCATCAATATTTGCGGCTTCGGGAACTCCTTGGCCGCCGTCTCCATCGGGAAGATGCCCTCTTCCGTCACGATGCGCTTGGGCAGCGGCTTGCCGGCCTTGAGGTCCTTCACCGCCTGCATCAGCTGCGGCCCGAGCAGCGGGCTGCATTCGATCGAGACGTTGAGCTTGCCGGCCATCATGGCCTCGAAGGCGCCCTTCACCGCGTCGATCGAGATGATGGTGATGTCCTTGGCAGGCTTCAGGCCCGCTTCCTCGATGGCCTGGATCGCGCCGATCGCCATGTCGTCGTTGTGCGCGTAGAGCACGTTGATCTTCTTGCCCTCGGCCTTGAGGAAGGCTTCCATCACTTCCTTGCCCTTGGCGCGGGTGAAGTCGCCCGTCTGCGAGCGGATGATCTTGAAGCGCGGGTCGGTCTTGATCACCTCCTCGAAGCCGCGCTTGCGGTCGATCGCCGGCGCCGAGCCCACCGTGCCCTGCAGCTCGACGATGTTCACGTCGCCCGACGTGCCCTTGTATTTGTTCGACCAGCCAGCGGCCGGCCTTGCGGCCTTCTTCCAGGAAGTCGGAGCCCATGAAGGTGACCCACAGGGAGTCGTCCTTCACGTTGACCGCGCGGTCGGTCAGGATGACCGGGATCTTGGCGGTCTTGGCTTCGCGCAGCACGGTTTCCCAGCCGCTTTCCACCACCGGCGAGAACGCGATCACGTCGACCTTCTGCGCGATGAAGGAGCGGATCGCCTTGATCTGGTTCTCCTGCTTCTGCTGCGCATCGGAGAACTTGAGGTCGATGCCGTGCTGCTTGGCGGCGGACTTGATCGACTCGGTGTTGGCGGTGCGCCATTCGCGATTCGGCGCCGATCTGGCTGAAGCCGAGCACGATCTTCTGCTGAGCGAATGCCCCGAGCGGCCAGCCGGTAGCCCAGCCCATCGCTGCGAAGCCCGCGATCACGATTCGTCTTTGTCGTTCCATGGTGTCTCCTCTGCTGGCAAGCGTTTGCCGGCCGCCTTCGGCCGGGCGACGTGATCGGAGTCCATTCCGGCGCATGGTACGAAGTCACCCGATAACCAGCCAATAGATTTTTGGCACCTGCCGATATACGCTTTGCAATATGTCCGGACTCCCACTGGTTCATCCGCGCCCGCCTCAAGACGCGCCAGCTGCTGCTGCTCCTGGCACTGGAGGAGCACGGCAACATCCACCGCGCCGCCGAGGTGCTCAACATGACGCAGCCGGCCGCCTCCAAGCTGCTGAAGGACCTGGAGGACATGCTCGGGGTGGAGCTCTTCGAGCGCCTGCCGCGCGGCATGCGCCCCACCGAATACGGCGCGACGCTGATCCGCCACGCCCGCATGGCGCTGGCCAGCCTGTCGCAGGCGCACGAGGAGATCGAGGCCCTGAAGGCCGGCCGCTTCGGCCAGGTCAGCATCGGCGCGATCACCGCGCCGGGCATCACCCTGCTGCCGCCGGCGGTGGCGCTTGTGAAAAAGGAGCACCCCGACCTGCGGGTGGCGGTGCAGATCGAGACCAGCGACGTCCTCATCGAGCGGCTGGCGCAGGGCAAGCTCGACATGGTGGTGGGCCGCCTGTTCGAGCGTCACGACAAGACCGACCTGCGCTACGAGGCGCTGGTGGAGGAGCCGGTGTGTGCCATCGCGCGCCCCGGCCATCCGCTGCTGGGCCAGCCCCGCCTCGCGTTGCGCGACCTGGTCGGCGCCGGCTGGATCGTGCCGGCGGCAGGAAGCGTGCTGCGGCACCGCTTCGACCTGATGTTCCCCGAAGAGGGGCTGGACGTGCCGGCCAACCTGATCGAGAGCTCGGCCCTGCTCTTCGTCACCCGCATGCTGCAGCAGAGCGACCTGCTCGCCGTGGTGGCGACCGACGTGGGCCGCTACTACGCGGGCCACGGCATGGTGGCTCTCTTGCCGATCACCCTGCCTTGCAAGATGGACGCCTTCGGCCTCATCACCCGCACCGACCGGCTGTTCTCGCCCTCGGCGAGGACGATGCTCAGGGCCATCAAGAAGACCGCGCTGCAGGTCTACGGCATGGCGATCGAGGCAGGCGCGGCCTGAGGCCTCGCCCCGCTGCGGGTGAACGTCATGCTCCCCCGGCCCCCTCCGCGAGGGGGCTCCAGTTCGAACCACGAGCCGGCTTGGCAGCCGGCGACGAACTAACTCCAACCCGCGTCGACCTTGAACTCCTGCGCGGTGCACATGCGCGAATCGTCCGCCGCCAGGAACAGCACCATGCGCGCGATGTCCTCCGGCTGCAGGCGGTCGGGCAGGCACTGGTTGCGGTCGATCTCGCGCTCGCCCTCGGGCGTGAGCCACAGCCGCATCTGCCGCTCCGTCATCACCCAGCCGGGCGTCACGGTGTTGACGCGGATGCGGTCCGGCCCCAGCAAGCCGGCCAGCCCGCGCGTCAGGCCGTTGACCGATGACTTCGCGATCGCATAGCAGGGAAGGTCGCTCTGCTTGGTCTGCCAGCTGATCGAGCCCAGGTTGATGATGGAACCACCCCCCAGCCTCCGCATCCCCGGCACCACCGCCTGCGCGGCGAAGAAGGCCGGCCGCTCGTTGACGGCCATGCGCTCGTTCCAGTACTGCAGGGTGACCGATTCGAGCGTGTGCCGGTCGTCGTTCGCCACGTTGTTGACCAGCACCTCGATGTCGCCGCCGAGCGCCGCCGCCGCCTCCGCGACGGCGCGCTGCAAGTCCTCGACATCGCGCACGTCGCAGCGCCGCCACCAGGGCGTCGGCTGGCCGGCAGAGGCGATGCGCTGCACCAGCCCCGCGCTGGCCTCCTCTGCAACGTCCACGAAGGCCACGCGTGCGCCCTGCTGCGCCAGCGCCGCGACGATCGCCGCGCCGATGCCCGAGCCGCCACCGGTCACGAAGATGCGCCGCCCCGACAGGCTCGGATAGTGGGCCGGCGTGAATTCGGGCTGCGGCGTCGAAGGCAGGGAAGAGCTCATGGCGGTCTCCTGGCTGGGTACGAGCGCTTTGATATCGCTTTCGATATCTCTACGACTCATTTCTTCATTTTTCTCGTATCAGTTTGCGGGGCTAGCATGTTCCGCGTCAAGGCACGGAGCGTTGTCATGGAGTGGCAAGAAACCATTTCGCCGCAGCCATGCCTGGTTCGGTCGCCAGGACCGCGACGGCTTCGTGCACCGCAGCTGGCTCAAGAACCAGGGCTACCCGCACGACCTGCTCGACGGCCGCCCGGTGATCGGCATCTGCAACACCTGGAGCGAGCTCACTCCCTGCAACGGGCACTTTCGCGAACTGGCCGAGTTCGTCAAGCGCGGGGTCTACGAGGCCGGCGGCTTTCCGCTCGAGTTTCCGGTGATGTCGCTCGGCGAGACGCAGCTGCGACCCACCGCGATGCTGTTTCGCAACCTGGCGAGCATGGATGTCGAGGAATCGATCCGCGGCAACCCGATCGATGGCGTGGTCCTGCTGATGGGCTGCGACAAGACCACCCCCTCGCTGCTGATGGGCGCGGCGAGCTGCGACCTGCCGACCATCGGCCTGTCGGGCGGGCCGATGCTCAACGGCAAGTTCCGCGGCCAGGACCTCGGCTCGGGCACCGGCGTGTGGAAGATGTCGGAGATGGTGCGTGCCGGCGAGATGACGATGGACGAGTTCACTTCGGCCGAAAGCTGCATGCATCGCTCGAAGGGCCATTGCATGACCATGGGCACCGCCTCCACGATGGCGAGCATGGTCGAGGCGCTCGGCATGGCGCTGCCCGAGAACGCCGCCATACCCGCGGCCGACACGCGCCGCAACCGGCTTGCGCAGCTCACCGGCCGGCGCATCGTCGAGATGGTCGAGCAGGACCTGCGCATGTCGCGCATCCTCACGCGCGAAGCCTTCGAGAACGCGATCCGCACCAATGCCGCGATCGGCGGCTCGACCAATGCGGTGATCCACCTGCTGGCCATCGCCGGTCGCATCGGCGTGCCGCTCTCGCTCGACGACTGGGACCGGCTCGGCCACGAGCTGCCCTGCCTGGTCGACCTGCAGCCCTCGGGCCGCTTCCTGATGGAAGACTTCTTCTATGCCGGCGGCCTGCCCGCGGTGATGCGCGAGATCTCCCACCTGCTGCACCTGCAGGCGCCGACCGTCAACGGCCGCACGCTGGGCGAGAACATCGCCGAGGCGCCGTGCTGGAACCGCGAGGTGATCCGCCCGCTGGACCAGCCCTTCATGCCGGCCGCCGGCATCGCGGTGCTGCGCGGCAACCTGGCGCCCGACGGCGCGGTCATCAAGCCCTCGGCCGCCTCGGCGCACCTGCTCAAGCACCGCGGCCGCGCGGTGGTGTTCGAGAGCATCGAGGACTTCCACGCCCGCATCGACGAGCCCGGGCTCGATGTCGACGAGCACTGCGTGCTGGTGCTCAAGAACTGCGGGCCGCGCGGCTACCCGGGCATGGCCGAGGTGGGCAACATGCCGCTGCCGCCCAAGGTGCTGAAGAAGGGCATCACGGACATGGTGCGCATCTCCGACGCCCGCATGAGCGGCACCGCCTATGGCACCGTGGTGCTGCACACCTCGCCGGAGGCCGCCGCCGGCGGGCCGCTGGCGCTGGTGCGCGATGGCGATTTCATCGAGCTCGACGTGGAGGCGCGGCGGCTGCATCTCGAGGTCGACGACGAGGAGCTGGCGCGCCGCCGTGCCGCCTGGACAGCGCCCGCCCGCACCGAAGCGCGGCTGGTACAAGCTCTACGTCGAGCACGTGCAGCAGGCCCATCTGGGCGCGGACCTCGACTTCCTGGTGGGCGCCAGCGGCGCCGGCGTGCCGCGCGACTCGCACTGAGGACCGCAGCAGGGAACTGACCCATGCCCGACACCGCGACACCAGCGCCTCGCCTGCTCGGGGAGCTGCGTGTGGTCTGGCCGGCCGAAGCCCTGCTGGGCGAGGGCCTGTGCTGGTCTGCGGAGAGGCAGGCGCTGTACTGGGTGGACATCCTGAAGCAGCGCCTCTATCGCTACACCCCCGCCGACGGCAGGCAGGAGCAGTGGGACTTCGACGAGACCATCTCCGCGGTGGCCGAACGGCGTGGAGCGCCCGGCCTGATCGTGACCCTGCGGCGCGGCTTCGCCTTCTTCGACCCCGACGCCAACGACGGGCGTGGCCGACTGCAGCGCCTGCACGAGCCCGAGCCCGAGCGCGCGGACAACCGCTTCAACGACGGCAAGTGCGATGCGCAGGGCCGCTTCTGGGGCGGCACGATGTCCTGGGACTGCAAGGCGCCCACCGGGGCGCTCTATCGCTTCGATGCGGACTGCCTCTGCACGCGCATGCTCGACGCGGGCTATCCGGTCACCAACGGCCCGACCTGGTCGCTCGACGGTCGCACGATGTACGTCAACGACACCGCGCGTGGGCGCATCAACGCCTTCGACTATCGACCCCGTAGCGCGGCACGCTCTCCAATCCGCGGCCGTGGCTGCGCTTCGCCCCTGGCGAGGGCTATCCCGACGGCATGACGACCGATGCCCAGGGCCGCCTGTGGATCGCGCACTGGGCCGGCCGCTGCGTGAGCTGCCGCGATCCGGAGAGCGCGCGCGAGCTTGCTGCGCGTCGAGCTGCCGGTGAGCCAGGTCACCAACGTGTGCTTCGGCGGCCCGAGCCTCACGACGCTCTTCATCACCAGCGCGCGCACCGACCTGACGGCAGCGCAGTTGCAGGCCGAGCCGCTCGCCGGCGCGCTTGTTCGCCGTTGAAACCGATGCGACCGGGCTGCCCGCCGATCGATTCGCCGGCTGAAGACTTCAGTGGGCGACGCTGACCATCCAGGGCACGCCGAAGCGATCGGTGACCATCCCGAAGCCCTCGGTCCAGAAGGATGGTCCGAAGGGCAGCACGACGCTCCCACCTTCGGCCAGCTTGCCGAACAGATGCTCCCCTTCGGCAACGTCCTTGACGGAGATCGAGAGACAGAACCCGCTCAAGGGCCGATCGGTGCCGTCGCCATCGGAGGCCATCAAGGTGCTGGAGCCGATCCTGAACGATGCATGCATCACCGCGTCCGGAGAGCTCATCGGCCCCTCCTCATGCACCGGCGCATCCTTGAAGCGCTGCACGAACAGGATCTCCGCGCCAAGCACGGACTGGTAGAACGACAGGGCCGCATCGCAGCGGCCGTTCAGGAACAGGTAAGGCGTGATGTCCATGTTGTCTCCGGGGCCGACGGCTCAGGCGCGGATGTCGGCAGCCTGGCAGCTCGGCTCGCATGACTGCGGCGTCGGCACCCAGTCGTCCAGGTCGATCATTTCGCTGGAGCCGGACTCGCTCTCTTCGATTCCTGCCGATTCATCGGCAGGCTCGTGCGCCAACGCGGTGGTGGAGACCACCACGCAGCGGCATTTCAACGCATCCGCAATGAGCGTGACCGTCGGGTCGTCGCACACGACGACGCATTCAGCGCCTTGGAGCAAGGCACCAAGGGTCCACGGGCTGGTCTTGCCCGCCAGGTTGATCGCCGGCGCGCGCATCTGCTCGATCACTGCCGAGACGAATTCGCGCTCGTCGGCATTCCCGCTCAAGGCCAGGGTGCGGCCATCACCGGCGAGCTCGTCGGCCACCGCGGCAAAGCGCCCGGCCTCCCAGCGCTCCGAATGCGGCTGCGAACCGATGTGCAGGCAGGCATAGGGCCGGACGTCCACCCACCCGGCCAGGCTTCCACCAACGGCTGCCGGTCTTCGTCCTTGAGGGGGAATTCGAGCGCCGAGCCATGGCGCGGCAGGCCCAGGCCGTCCGAAAGCCTCAGCAAGCGCTCGACTTCGGATGCTTCTTCGTGAGGCCAGGCGACGAAGCGCGCCCCATCGTGGCGCGGGTACCAGGCCTGCGCATCACGAAAGCCTGCGTTCTGCCCTGCGCCGAAGCTGGCCACCAAGGCATTGACGATCTGGCCGCTGCCATGCAACTGCACTGCGAGGTCGAAGCGCCTGTTCAGCACCTTGACGAGAAAGTCGCGCAGCGCCGCACGGTTGCAGGTGGGCTCCGGCACGCCGGGGCAGCCCGGGAAGGCGATGAAGCCATCCACGCAGGACAGGCGCCGGGCCAGTTCCTGCGCCCATGCCAGGCCGATCAGCGTGATGCGGGCCTGCGGGAACGCGTGCCGCCATGACCGAAGCGCCGGCACGGCGCAAAGCATGTCTCCCAGCCCGAGGGCACGAAACACCGCGATCTCGCGGACCTGCCCTTCAATGGGTATACGGGTCATGAACGCACTCCTTGAGCGCACGGCAAGGCACCGCCCCCACGGCAGGCAATCGCCGTGCCCGCGCCGTCCGATGCGCGCGGCCCGTGCCAGACCTACAAGCCTTCACCATCTCTCTGACATCACGATGACCATCGCATCGCGATAGTTGTCGCGCACATCAATTCATTGCACGAAAGGATTCGGACATGGCACGCAGTTCAGGCAACAGCGCACAGCTCCAGGAATTGCTCCTCCAGGCCCTGGAGACCGAAATGGGCGGCATCAAGATCTACGAGACCGCGCTCGAATGCGCCCAGAACGAGGACCTGAAGAAGGAATGGGGCGAATACCTCGAGCAGACCCAGACCCACCAGCAAGTGATGCTCAGCGTCTTCGAAGGTCTGGGGCTCGATCCGCAGGCCCAGTCTCCCGGCAGGCAGGTCGTCTCGCACATCGGCGAGTCGCTCGTCAAGGCCATGCAGATGGCGAAGCAGGCGGGCGACCCGAGTGCCGCCGAGCGGGTCGCCGCCGAATGCGTCGTCCTCGCCGAGACCAAGGACCATGCGAACTGGGAGCTCATCGGCCTGGCGGCGAAGAAGCTCTCGGGCACGGCGGCCAGCGTGCTGAAGAAGGCCCATGAGGCCGTCGAGAAGGACGAAGACCATCACCTCTATCACACCAAGGGCTGGTCGCGCGAACTGTGGATCGACGCGCTCGGCTTCCCGGCCGTCCTGCCTCCGCCGGAGGAGGTGAAGCAGGTGGAAACCGAGATCGGGGCCTCGCGCGCCAAGCAGGCTCGCACGGAGATGTTGCGCGGCAAACATTGACGTGTAAGGCTCTGGCGGCTGCCCGGTGCTTTTTACAATTCGACGCACGCGGAAAATCGGCCCAGGCCAAGGAGTGCTTCATGGCAATGCCCCATGCCCAGCCTCTGGACGTGATCAACGTCCGGCCCCTCGGCGAGGCGCTGATCGACAGCTTCAGCACCAGCCTCATCAAGACCGATCGCCTCCAGCTCCTGCACCTGGTGCTGCCCGCGCGGCAGGACCAGCCGGAGCATGCCGTGGCGTACGAGTGCACCATCCATTGCCTGGAAGGCGATGTCGAGGTGGTCATGCCGGAGGCAACCGGCGCCTCGGGCCGGGCCAGTTCGTCGTGCTGCCGGGCGGGCAGCGTCATGCGAATGAGCGCCCGCGAGGATTCGGCGGTGCTGGTGACGCTGCTGCTGCGCGCGGGTGATGCGGGCGATGCCGGGGAAGAGCCGCGGGGCGGCTGGCTGACGCCGCCGGGTCGACGAGTGTCAGGCGGCCGGCCCCGGCGGGCCGGCCGGCGGCGCCGCGTCTCGTATTGCACGGCACCGAGCCCGAGCAGCCGCATCGCGTTCTCCTTGAGGATCAGCGGCTTGACCTCTTCCTTGAAGCCGGCCTCGGCGAAGTCCTTGATCCAGCGGTCGGGCGTGATCAGCGGGAAGTCGCTGCCGAACAGGATGCGGTCCTTCAGCAAGGTGTTGGCGTACTGCACCAGTTGCGGCGGGAAGTACTTCGGGCTCCAGCCCGACAGGTCGATCCAGATGTTGGGCTTGTGCATCGCCAGCGACAGCGCCTCGTCCTGCCACGGCCACGACGGGTGGGCCAGGATGATCTGCATGTCGGGGAAGGCCATCGCCACGTCCTCGAGCAGCATCGGGTTGGAGTTCTGCAGCCGCAAGCCGCCGCCGCAGCGCATGCCGCTGCCGATGCCCGAATGGCCGCTGTGGAACACGGCGGGCAGCTTGTGCTCGGCGATCACCTCGTAGATCGGCCAGGCCATCCGGTCGGCGGGCTCGAAGCCCTGCACCGTCGGGTGGAACTTGAAGCCCTTGACGCCGTATTCCTCGACCAGCTTGCGCGCCTCGCGGCCGCCCATCCTGCCCTTGTGCGGATCGATGCTGCCGAAGGCGATCATGATGTCGCTGTTGGCCTGCGCAGCCTCGGCGATCTCCTCGTTCGGGATGCGGCGGCGGCCCATCTGCGTCTCGGCATCGACGGTGAAGTTGACGAAGCCGATGTTCTTCTCGCGGTAGAAGTCGATCGTCTCCTGCATGGTCGGCCGCCGGCTGGAGCGGAAGTACTTGTCGGCCGCGCGGTCGTACTCCTCGCCGTAGTTGTCGAACGGGTTGCGGCACGACACCTCGAGGTGGGTGTGCGTGTCGATGGCGATCAGCTTCTGCGTGTCCATCGCCCTTTCAGCCTTCAGTCCTCCGGCGTGAAGCCCACCGTCTTGACGATCGGCCCCCAGGCCGCGTTCTCGTCCTTGACCGCCTTGGCCTGTTCGGCCGGCGTGTTCGCGCCGGCCTCGAGCCCGAGCTGCGCGAAGGCCTCGACCACCTCCGGCGCGCTCACCGCGGCGCGGATCGCGTCCGCCGGCGCGCTGCACCACCTCGGGCGATGCCTTGCCGGGCAGGAAGAAGCCGTACCACTCGCCCATCGTCGAGATTCTTGAAGCCCTGCTCGGCATAGGTCGGCACGTCGGGCGCGAAGCGCGAGCGGGTCGGGCCGGAGGTGGCGAGCAGGCGCAGCTTGCCGCTCTTCAGGTGCGGCAGGTAGTCGCCGATCGGCGAGGTCATCGACGCCACCTGGCCGCCCAGCAGATCCTGGATGCCGGGCGCCGAGCCCCGGTACGGCACATGCCGCAGGTCGACGCCCGACTCCTTGCCGAGCAAGGCGCCGAGCAGGTGCGGCGGCGTGCCGGCGCCGGGCGATCCATAGTTGGCCATGCCCTGGTTGGCCTTGGCCCAGGCGAGGAAGCCCTTCAGGTCCTTCACCGTCTCGGGCACGGCCGGGCCGACGCCGAAGCCGAACACCAGCTTGCAGGCAGTGCACACCGGCGTCACGTCCTCCACGCGATACGTGAGCTTGCTGTAGAGATGCGGATACAAGGTGATCATCGAGGCCGGCGTCAGCAGCAGCACCGAGCCGTCGGCCGGACTGCGCTTGAGCTCGTCGACGGCCAGGCGGCCGCCGGCACCGGGCTTGTTGTCCACCAGCGCTGACCTTGGCGTAGCCGCCGCCTTGCAGCTTCTCGGCAACGCGGCGCGAGACCGCGTCGGTCGTTCCCCCTGCAGGGAAGCCGCACAGCACCTTGCTGGCTCGCCAGGGCCTCGGCGAGTGACAACGAGGGCCATCCGAATGCGGCGGCACCACTGGCGATGGCGAATTGGCGTCGATTCAACATGCTTTGTGCTCCTCTTCCAGTTCTTGTTTCAGTTCTTGTTCGGCAGGATGGCCTGCGTATCGCTGCCGTCGTACAGCGCCTCGACGATCGCGGCGCGATGCTTGAGCACGGCGCGCTGGTTGATCGACCCCTTGTCGGTCAGCTCGCCGGCTTCCATCGACGGCGGCTCGACCAGGAGGTGCATGCGCGCGACGCGGTTCGCGCCCCCGGTGCCTTCGCGCCACAGCCTGTCTGCCAGCTCCTGGAAGAAGCCGCGCACTGCCGGATGGGCCAGCACCGCGCGCGCATCGGCCTGCTCGCCCAGCCCGGCGAGCTTGCGGCACTCATCGATGCGCGGAAACACCAGCAAGCCGATCTCGTCGCGGTTGAGGCCGGCGACCACCGAGTCCTGCACCCGCGGCGCGCCCAGCGCCAGCACCTTGGCACGCAAGGGGCCGACGCTCACGAAGGTGCCGCTGGAGAGCTTGAAGTCCTCGGCGATGCGGCCGTCGAACACCAGCCCGCGGCCCGGGTCGGCCGGATCGACGAAGCTCACCGCGTCGCCGGTGCGGTAGAAGCCTTCCTCGTCGAAGGCCTCGGCCGTCTGCTCGGGCGCGCGCCAGTAGCCCGGCATCACGTTCGGGCCGCGGAAGCGGATCTCGGTCTTGTCGCCCAGCGGCACGAGCTTGACCTCGACGCCCGGCACCGGCAGCCCGATCCATCCGGCCTTGACGTCCGCGCCGACGGCGAAGGTGCAGCTCGGCGCGGTCTCGGTCATGCCGAGCCCGGTGATCACGCGGATGCGCTTGCCGATCGTCCGCTGCGCATGGTGGTCGAGCCGGTCCCACACCGCCTGCGCGAGCCCGGCGCCGGCGAACATGAAGGCCTTGACGCGACGGAACAGCGATTCGCGCAGCGCGTCGTCGTGCTCCATCGCCGCGGCGATTTCCTCGAAGCCCTTGGGCACGTTGAAGTAGATGGTCGGCGAGATCTCGCGCAGGTTGCGCAGCGTCTCGGCCATGCCCTTGGGCGTGGGCTTGCCGTCGTCGATGTACATCGTGCCGCCGTTGTAGAGCGTGATGCCGACGTTGTGGTTGCCGCCGAAGGTGTGGTTCCACGGCAGCCAGTCGACCAGCACCGGCGGCTCGTCGGCCAGGAAGGCCAGGCACTGGCGCAGCATCTGCTGGTTGGCCGAGAGCATGCGGTTGGTGTTGACCACGCCCTTCGGGTCCTTGGTCGAGCCGGAGGTGAAGAGGAACTTCACGATCGTCTCGGGGCCGGTGCGCGCGTGGGCCGCGGCGGCTTCCTCGCCTGGCTCGGTCTCCAGCAATTCGCTGAACGCGGTGGTCGCGCGTCCTTCGAGATGACCCTCGGCCAGCACCACCTCCACATCCTGCCCAGCCACGGCCTCGATGGCGCGGGCATAGGCGGGGCTGCTCGCGAACACCAGGCCCGGGCGTGGTCGTCGCGAAGATGTGGCGCAGCTTGGCGAAGTCGGTGGAGACCAGCGAATACGCCGGCGACACCGGCACGTAGGGGATGCCGACCCACATGCAGGCACCCGCCAGCGTCAGGTACTCGAGGTCGTTGTCGGAAAGGATCGCCACCGGCCGCTCGACCGAGAGCCCGCGGCGCACCAGCGCCTGCCCGACGCGCCGCGCGCGATCGAGCATCTGCGCATAGCTGATGTGCCGCCATTGGCCGTCCTTGCCTCGCTTGGCGACGAAGCTCCGATCGGGCGCCACGCGCGCCCAGTGCTCGAAGCGGTCGGCCAGGCGGGGCGGGTGCGCCTCGAGCGCCTCGGTCGATCGCATGACCATCGTGCCGTCGGGCCGCGTCTCGACGTCGGCCGACAGGCATCCGCCGACGCGGGCCTCGCGAACCCCTGCTTCGCTGCTCATCTTGTGTTGTCTCCTCTGCCCTCGGACCTCAGGCCTTGCGAACCTTCGCCGCCCGCCCTTCGAGGAAGGCCCGGATGCGCTCCTTCGCCGCCTCGTCGCCCTGCGCGATCGCGGCCATCAGCGATTCGACGAACAGCGCGTCCGACTGCGACATGTCGGCGATGCGCGGCAGCGCGTGCATCACCGCGAAGTTGGACAGCGGCGCGTTCTGCGCCACGCGTCGCGCCAGCTCGAACGCCTTCGCCAGGCCCTCGCCTTCGCCCACCAGGTATTGCGAAAGGCCGAGCTGCTGGCCTTCGGCGGCATCGAGCACGCGGCCGGTCATCATCATGTCGGTCATGCGCGAGACGCCGATGAGGCGCGGGATGCGAGCCGAGCCGCCGCCGCCGACGAAGAGGCCCCGCTGGCCTTCGGGCAGCCCGTAGAAGGTGCTGCTCTCGGCCACGCGGATGTGGGTCGAGCTGGCCAGTTCGAGCCCGCCGCCGACCACCGCGCCATGCAGCACCGAGACCACCGGCACCCGGCCGAACTGGACCTGCTCGAACGCGGCATGCCACATGCGCGAATGCACGATGCCTTCCGCGACGCTGCGCTCGCTCACCTCCGACAGGTCGAGCCCGGCGCTGAAATGCTCTCCCTCGCCGCTGAGGACCACCGCGCGGGTCGACTCGGGCAGGTTGATGAAGGCGGTGTGGATCGCGGCAATCAGGCCGTCGTTGAGGGCATTGCGCTTGGCCGGGCGGTTCAGCCGCAGGTGGGCGATCGGGCCGTCGTGTTCGATGAGGAGAAGGCTTGTGGTCCATGAGGTCCTTTTCCTTGATTCGATAGTTAAGTTAGTTAACTATCATTGAGAAAGAAAACTAGGGTTTACCAGCGCTCATGACGCCGACATTCGCCGGCATGTTCTCAATTTAGTTAACCTCGTTAAATAAATATGGCGATTCGAGGCGCAGCGGCCTTCCACGGCGCCATCGACGTGAAAGCTTCGCGCGGCCAATCGTGAGAAGGTTCCCTATTCTGTGAATGTGCGTAACGCCTTCCTGGCGATACGGACCATCGTGTGACGTTTCCTCACAAGGCTTGCGCTCGGTCTCCCAAACTTCGCCCCACAAAAACCGCGTTGGGGTACTGACATGAAAACGATCCGACCAGGCTCGGAGGGGCGGTTTCGTGCGCGCTCGACATGGGCCGTCACGGCCCTGGCCCTGGCCCTCGCCGCCTGTGGCGGTGGCGGTGGCGGGGACGGCGACAACGGCCCCGCAGCGAGGCCGCAGACCGGCGGCGATGCTCCACCACCGATGGCGGGCAGATGCGAAGACGTCGCGCGCCATAGGGAGTCGCCCTCCAACCTGCCCGACCAGCCGACCTCGCAGCGAGATGCGGTGCGGCTGGCCGACCAGGCGAGCTTCGGCGCCACCGAGGCGCTGATCAAGCGAGATCCGCGCCAAGGGCGCGGCCAAGTGGATCTCGGCGCAGATGGCCGCGCCCAAGTCGCGCTACACGAGCGGCAGGGGCCCGGAGGTGCACCAGTGGACCAGGCGAGCCCCGGCTTCTGCGACAGCCGCGGCGCGAACTGCAGCCGCGACTGGAAGTCCAGCACTCCCCTGCAGTGGGACTTCTACCGCAACGCGGTGGAGAAGCCCGACCAGCTGCGCCAGCGCGTCGCGCTTGCGCTGCAGCAGATCGTGGTGGTCTCGGGGCTCGAGGTCGAGGGCACCTACGGCCTTCGCAACTACCACAACATGCTGCTGGACGAGGCCTTCGGCAACTACCGCAGCCTGCTGAAGAAGGTGGCGCTGTCGCCGGTGATGGGAACCTACCTGGACAACGCCAACAACAACATGACCACGCCGAACGAGAACTTCAGCCGCGAGCTGCTGCAGCTCTTCTCGGTCGGCACCTGCGAGCTGAACATGGATGGGTCGCTCAAGGGAGGGGCCTGCACGCCGGTCTACAACAACGAGCGGGTGCGCGACTACGCAGATGCGCTGACCGGCTGGACCTACCCGCCCGGCGGCGTGAACCCCTACGGAACCTGCTGGCCCAGGGGCGCCAACTGCCTCTACTACGCTGGCGACATGGTTCCGCTGGCCGCGCACCACGACTCGCAGCCGCGCAAGCTGCTCGTCCGGCGTCTCGCTGGCGGAAGGGCACAGCCGCTCCCCAGGCGCTGGAGGCGGTGCTCGACAGCCTGATGAAGCATCCGAACATCGCGCCCTCGATCGGCAAGCAGCTCATCCAGCACCTGGTGACGAGCAATCCCTCGCCAGCCTACGTGCAGCGCGTGGCCACCGCCTTCGCCAGCGGTCAATTCCAGGGCTTCGGCTCCGGCACGCGCGGCGACATGAAGGCCACCATCGCGGCCATCCTGCTCGATGCCGAGGCTCGCACCGAGACCCCCGGCAATCGCGCCGGCCGCCTGCGCGAGCCTGTGCAGTACATGGTCGGCCTCCTGCGAGCGCTTTATGGCCGCACCGACGGCGACCCGTTCGGCGGATGGTGGGGCGGGAGCCTGCGCCAGTATGTGTTCCGCTCGCCTTCGGTATTCAACTTCTATCCGCCGAACTTCCCGATCGCAGGCACGGACCTGGTGGGCCCGGCCTTCGGCATCCACAGCGCCGCCACGGCACTGGGCAGGCTCAATTACATCACCTACCTGCTGTACTGGGACGGCTCGCCGCCCGCCGCCGGCGTGCCCAACGCTATCGGCACGCGCGTGGACCTCGCGCCCTTCATGAACGACGCGCCGGACGCCGACCAAGCTGGTGGACCGCATGTCCATGCTCGCGTTCGGACAGCCGCTGCCCGCGAGCGCGCGCACGGAAGTGATCCGCGCCGTAGGCACCCACAACGCCGACAACAGCGGCACGACCTACCTCCGCATGCGCGTCAAGACCGCCGCCTACCTCGTGTTCGGCTCGCCGCACTACCAGATCATCCGCTGAAGGAATTCCCATGAAGAAAGACAAGCAAGCCCACCGGCCCGCGATGGGCCGCCGCGAGTGGCTCAAGCGCTCCGGCGCGAGCCTTGCGAGCGCCTTCGGCACCACCAGCCTCGCCAGCCTGATGCTTGCCCCGCAAGCGGCGCACGCCGCCGACTACAAGGCGCTGGTGTGCGTGTTCCTGTTCGGCGGCAACGACGGCCTGAACACCATCACCCCGATGGACGCGGCCCGCTACCAGCAGTACGCCGCGGTGCGCGGCCCGCTTGCGCTGCCGCAGCGACAGCCTGGTACCGCTGACCGGCAGCGGCTACGGCCTGCACCCGGCGATGTCGCCGCTGGCCGGCGTCTGGGCGGACAAGGCGCTCGCGCCGGTGTTCAACGTCGGCCCGCTGCTGCGCCCGATGAGCAAGGCGGAGTTCCGCGCCGCGGCGCCCGGCTCCTCGCTGATCCCGGACAGCCTGTTCTCGCATGCGGACCAGCAGGTGCTGTGGGCGGCGAGCGCCACCAAGGCGAACACCCGCACCGGCTGGGGCGGACGCGCCGCATCGGTGCTGACGACCACGAACCCGGTGATCTCGGTCGGCGGCAACGGGCATTTCGGCCTGTCGATCCATGCGCACTCCGCTGGCGCTGCCCGGGCCTGGCGCGAACCTTCGGCGTCGACGGCCTGACGCCGGCGGACATCGCCAATCCGGTCACCGCGACGCGCAAGGACGGCGCTCGATCGCGATGTACGCCGAGGTGCAGTCGAACCAGATGCTGGAGGCCTATTCGCGCCAGCAGCGCCAGGCGTTCGCGGATTCCGCGCGGCTCGGCGCGCTCGCTGAAGACGCAGCCCGGCGACGCCAACGCTTCGCCGGCGCTCAACCAGGCGTTTGCGCCGCTGATCTCGAACGGCAAGATCACCACGCAGCTCGGCGGCGCAGCTCTACCAGATCGCCAAGATGATCGAGGGCAACGCCACGGTGCAGGGCAACCGGCAGATCTTCTTCGCCTCGCTCGGCGGCTTCGATACCCACGGCAACCAGGTCGGCTCGCAGCGCGACCAACGGCACCCACGCCGACCTGCTCGGGCAGCTCGCCGCGGCCATGGCGGCGTTCCACCAGGCGATGAAGAACATCGGCATGAGCGAGCAGGTCACGCTGTTCACGCAAAGCGATTTCGGCCGCACCTTCAAGCCCAACAACAGCCGCGGCACCGACCATGCGCTGGGGCAACAACCACCTCGTGATGGGCGGCGCCGTGCGTGGCGGCACGACCTACGGCCGCTACCCGGAGCTGGTGCTGGGCGGCGCGGACGACATGGGCGAGGACGAATGGGAGCGGCACGGCCGCTGGATCCCGACCATCGGCGTGGACCAGTACGCGTCCACGCTGCTGCAATGGTTCGGCGCCAGCCGAGCCGCACCTCAGCACCATCCTGCCGAACCTCTCCAACTTCAGCCAGAAGTCGATCGGCTTCATGGGTTGATGGGCCGCCCCGAAGGCGGCGTGGTCGGGCATGCCCGATGCCGATACAGTGCATCGTGTCAGCCCGACCGGAGCCCACCACATGGACGCCGCCTTCAAAGCCATCGCCGCCTTCGCGCAAGCCCATGAGACACCCTGGCCGCGCGATCCGGCCGCCGAGCCCGGACCGGGGCAGAGCCCCTGGGGCGTGCATCACGACGATCCGCCGCCCTACAACCGCCTGCGCGGGCCGGTGCATCCGCGCGGCCCGCAATCCGGCGTGGTGTGGCAACACGGGCGGGAACTCGTGGCCTGGGGCGAGCCGGATCGCGCCGACCTCACCTTCAGTGTCGCCAAGACCTATCTCGCCTTGCTGGCGGGCGTCGCCCAGCGACAGGGGCTGCTTCCCGACGTGCATGAACCGGTGGCCGCACGGTTTCCCGGCATCGGCTTCGACAGCGAGCACAACCGCCCCATCACCTGGTACCACCTGCTCACGCAGACCAGCGAATGGGAGGGCAGCTGCTTCGGCCTGCCGGACACGGTGGATCGCTGGCGCAAGGTCGAGCAGGACCCGCGGCCGCAAGCCGGACCGAAGGGAGGCGCACGTCCGCTGCAGGCCCCCGGCACCTACTGGGAATACAACGACGTGCGCATCAACCAGCTCTCGCTGGCCTTGCTGCATCTGTTCGGCGCGCCGCTGCCGTGGGTGTTCCTGGAGAACGTGCTCAAGCCCCTCGGCGGCGACAGCGAAGCCTTCGCCTGGCGCGGCTACGACGACGCCTGGGTGGAGCTGCCGGGCGTCGGGCGCGTGCAATCCGTGCCCGGCGGGACGCACTGGGGCGGCGGCGTGTCGATCGGTGCGCGCGACCAGGCGCGCATCGGCCAGATGATGCTCGGCGCGCTGCGAGGCGCAAGCCAGCCTGTCGTCACGCGAGACTGGGTCGAGTCGATGGCCGAGCCCAATGCGGTGGCGCCGTTCTACGGAAGGCTGGTCTGGCTCAATCGGGGCAGGCGTGCCTTCCCCGGCGCATCGCCACGGGCACTCTTCATGTTCGGAGCCGGCGGCCACACCGTCTGGCTCGATCCGGCGCTCGACTCGGTGGTGGTGCTGCGCTGGCTCGATGCGGCGCACCTCCCCGCGGTGATCCGGCAGTTCGGGGCCGCATTGGTGGATGGCTAGGAGGCTGCGCCTCCTAGCCTTCGGCCGAATGTTGGGCTCCCCCCAGCCCCCCTCCGGGAGGGTGGCTCCAGCATGAATGACAAGCCGGCCGTGGGCCGGCAAGGCGTGGCCAAGAGTGGTGTACCAGGTGGTCGCGTCGGGAGCGGCCGTGCGGTGCTCAGGCCGCCTTCTTCAGCGCGCTCGGCGCCGCATGCTGCGAGAAATGGTCCATCGCCGCCTGCACGCCGCTGCCCTGCAGCTTCACGCCGGCGAGCTTCAGGCCCATCTCGCAGCCGGCCAGCGTGCCGAGCAGGGTCAGGTCGTTGCTGTCGCCCAGGTGGCCGATGCGGAACATGCGGCCCTTCACCTTCGACAAGCCCGTGCCCAGCGACAGGTCGAAGCGCTCATGGATCAGGCGCCGCACGGCGTCGGCATCGACGCCCGCGGGCATGATCACCCCGGTGAGCACCGGCGAATGGACGGCCGGGTCCGCACACTGGATCGGCAAGCCCCAGGCCTTCACGGCGGCACGCACGCCGGCGGCCCAGCGGTCGTGGCGGGCAAACACCTTGTCCAGCCCCTCGCCGAGGATCATGTCGAGCGCCTCGCTCAGGCCGTACAGCAGGTTGGTGCTGGGCGTATAGGGCCAGTAGCCCTGCTCGTTCATCGCCAGGATCTCGTCCCACGCGAAGAAGGAGCGCGGCAGCCTGGCCCGCTTGCTCGCCTCGATCGCCTTCGGCGACAGCGCGTTGAAGCTGATGCCGGGCGGCAGCATCAGGCCCTTCTGCGAGCCGCTGACGCTCACGTCGACACCCCATTCGTCGTGGCGATAGTCGGCGCAGGCGAGGCCGGAGATCGTGTCGACCAGCAGCAGCGCCGGATGACCCGCCGCATCGATCGCGCGACGCACGGCGGCGATGTCGCTGGTGACGCCGGTGGAGGTCTCGTTGTGCACCACGCAGACGGCCTTGATGCGATGCTCGCCGTCTTTGCGCAGGCGCTCCTCGATCAGCCCCGCCTGCACGCCGTGGCGCCAGCTCGGCGCATTCGGCAGGTGCTCGTCCTTGCCCTGCAAGGCGAGGAACTCGGTGACCAGCCCGAGCCGCGTCGCCATCGCGTTCCACAGCGAGGCGAAGTGGCCGGTCTCGTACATCAGCACGAGGTCGCCGGGCGACATGGTGTTGGCCAGCGCAGCTTCCCAGGCGCCGGTGCCCGAGGCCGGATAGATCACCACCGGATGGCGCGTCTTGAAGACCTGGCGAATGCCCTGCAGCACCTTCAGGCCCAGCGCGCCGAACTCCGGGCCGCGATGGTCGATGGTCGGCAGGCTCATCGCACGCAGGATGCGGTCGGGCACGGGGCTGGGCCCGGGAATCTGCAGGAAGTGGCGGCCGGTCGGGTGGAAATCGAGGCTCAACATGCGGGTCCCTCCACGTCAAGGACAAGCTAGTTTTGCATTCAAAAGACAAAGAAGCATGCTCGTTTACCCATGAATTACCACACTTGTGCGGTAGAGTTTTTGCATTCAAAATCTGGCGAGACCGTATCGAGGACCGCCATGCTGATCGAATCCGACACCCGCCTGCGGCCGCCCGGGACGCAACTGCCGCCCGAACGAAGTCTGCGAGGCGCTGGCGCGCCGGCTGCGCCGCGAGACCGAAGGCGAGGTGCTGTTCGACGCGGCCTCGCGCGGCCGCTACGCGACCGACGCGTCGATCTACCAGATCATGCCGGCCGGGGTGCTGGTGCCGCAAGACCGAGCGGGACATCGAGACGGCCATCGCCATCGCGCGCGAGCTCAAGGTGCCGGTGCTGCCGCGCGGCGCAGGCACCAGCCAGTGCGGCCAGACCACCGGCGCCGCGCTGGTGATCGACCACACCAGGCACTTTCGCCGCGTCATCGACATCGATGCCGATGCACGCACCGCGGTGGTCCAGCCGGGGCTGGTGCTCGACCACTTGAACGCACAACTGAAGTCGCACGGCCTGTGGTTTCCGGTCGATGTGTCCACCAGCGCGCAGGCCACGCTCGGCGGCATGGCGGGCAACAACTCCTGCGGCTCGCGCTCGATCGCGTACGGAAACATGGTGCACAACGTGCTGGGCGCGAGCGTGTGGCTCTCCGACGGCGAGCGCGTCGACTTCGGCCCGGTGTCCGCGCTCGGCTGGCCGCGCGCGCGAGATCGCCGACTTCGTGCGCGGACTCGCGGCCACGCACCGCGCCGAGATCGAGGCGCGCTGGCCCAAGGTGATGCGCCGCGTGGGCGGCTACAACCTCGACATCTTCCACAACCAGAGCGAGCGGCCCTACACCGCCGATGGCAGCGTCAACCTGGCGCACCTGCTGATCGGCAGCGAGGGCACGCTGGCCTGCACCCGAACGCTCACGCTGCAGCTCGCCGAGCTGCCGCGCGCGAAGGTGCTGGGTGTCGTGCAACTTCCCCAGCTTCCGGGCCGCGATGGAATCGGCCCAGCATCTCGTGAAGCTGGGGCCGACCGCGGTCGAGCTGGTCGATCGCATCATGATCGAGCTCGCGCTCGACAACCCGGCCTTCCGCCCGACGATGGAGACGGCGCTGATCGGGCGCCCCGCAGCCATCCTGCTGGTGGAGTTCTCGGGCGAGAGCAAGGCCGAGCTGCTGCCCCGGCTCAGGCAGCTCGTCGAGCTGATGGGCGATCTCGGCCTGCCCGGCAGCGTGGTCGAGATGACCGACGACGCGGCGCAGAAGAACCTGTGGGAGGTGCGCAAGGCGGGGCTCAACATCATGATGAGCCTCAAGGGCGACGGCAAGCCGGTCAGCTTCATCGAGGACTGCGCGGTGCCGCTCGAGCACCTGGCCGAATACACCGACGGCCTCACCGAGGTGTTCGCCCGGCACGGCACGCACGGCACCTGGTATGCCCATGCATCGGTCGGCACGCTGCATGTGCGACCCATCCTCGACATGCGCCAGGACGGCCCCGAAGGCGGCGCCACGCGCATGCGTGCGATCGCCGAAGAGGCGGCAGAGCTGGTGCGCAAGTACAAGGGCGCCTACAGCGGCGAGCACGGCGACGGCCTGTGCCGCGGCGAATGGATCCGCTGGCAGTTCGGCCCGGCGATCGACGAGGCCTTCCGCGCCATCAAGCACGAGCTCGATCCGATCGGCCTCTTCAACCCCGGCAAGATCATCGACACGCCGAAGATGGACGACGTGTCGCTGCTGCGCTTCGCGCCGCCGAGCGCGCCCGGCCCCTACCGGCGCATCGCGATCAAGCCCGCGCTCGACTGGTCGGCCTGGGACGTGCAGAACGACCCGGTGACCGAGCAGACCACCGCGCCCGGCACGGGAGGCGACGTGACCGGCGGCTTCGCGAAGGCCGTCGAGATGTGCAACAACAACGGCCACTGCCGCAAGTTCGACGCCGGCACCATGTGCCCGAGCTACCGCGTCACGCGCGACGAGCAGCACCTGACTCGCGGTCGCGCCAACACGCTGCGCCTGGCCGTCTCGGGTCAGCTCGGGCCCGATGCATTCACCAGCGACGCGCTCTACGAGACCATGGACCTGTGCGTGAGCTGCAAGGGCTGCAAGCGCGAATGCCCCACGGGCATCGACATGGCGAGGATGAAGATCGAGTTCCTGGCGCACTACAAGGCACGCCACGGCCACACCTTGAAGGACCGCCTCATCGCCCGGCTGCCCGACTACGCGCGGCTCGCCAGCCGCATGCCGTGGCTGCTGAACCTGCGCGACACGCTCGCCGGGTGCTGCCGGCTGAGCGAAAGGCTGCTGGGCTTCTCGGCGCGCCGCACGCTGCCCAGGTGGCGGCGCGACACCTTCTGGCGCTCGGGCGAGATCGCAGGCCTTGCGAGCCGCGAAGAGACCTTGGCGGCCGCGGCCTCCGGCGAGAAGGCGGCGGTGCTGTTCGTCGATACCTTCAATGGCACCTTCGAAAGCGAGAACGCCCTGGCGGCTGCGCGCGTGCTGCGGGCTGCCGGCTACACGCTTCACGTGCCGACCAGGCCGCGCGGGCATCTGTGCTGCGGACGCACCTTCCTCGCCTCGGGCATGGTCGACGAGGCGAAGGCGCGCGCCGGGGAATTGATCGACGCCTTGCTGCCGCTTGCACAAGCAGGTGTCGCCATCGTCGGCCTCGAGCCTTCGTGCCTGCTGACCTTGCGCGACGAGGCGCGGGTGATGGGGCTCGGCGACAAGGCCGAAGTGGTGGCGAAGCAGGCGCTTCTGCTGGAGGAATTCATCGCCCGCGAAGCGCGCGCCGGCCGGTTCAAGCTGGCCTTCAAGCCTGCGGACAAGCCCATCCTGCTGCACGGCCATTGCCATCAGAAGGCCTTCGACGCGGTGAGGCCCATCCTCGAGGTGCTGCGGCTGATACCGCAGGCACAAGTCGAGCTGATCGAGAGCTCGTGCTGCGGCATGGCGGGCAGCTTCGGCCTCGAAGCGGGTCACTACGAAGTGTCGATGCAGATGGCCGAGGCGAGCCTGCTGCCGGCTGTTCGCAAGGCGCCGGACGCCATCGTGCTGGCCGACGGCACGAGCTGCCGCCACCAGATCGCGGACGGCGCGCAGCGCGAGGCCATCCACGTGGCCCGGCTGCTCGACCGTTTGCGCAAGGACTGAGGACGCCGCATAAATGCGGTCGCAAGGAGCAGCAGTGATGGCAGAAGTGATCGAGATCTCGCGCATGGGCCTGCACGACCAGGTGGCGGCGCGCCTGCGCACCATGCTGGTCGAGGGCCGCATCGCGCCCGGAGCCAAGCTCAACGAGCGCGAGCTGTGCGAGCTGCTGCGCGTCTCGCGCACGCCGCTGCGCGAGGCGATCAAGCTGCTGGCCGCCGAAGGCATGGTCGACCTGCTGCCGAACCGCGGTGCGGTGGCCGTCAAGCTCACCGAGGCCGACATCGTCGACACCTTCGAGGTGCTGGCCGACCTGGAAGGCCTCTCGGGCGAGCTGGCGGCGCAGCGCATCAGCGACGCCGAGCGGGCAGAACTGCGTGCGCTGCACTACGAGATGCTGGCCTGCCATGCGCGTCGCGACCTGTCGGGCTACTACCGCCTGAACGCGCAGATCCATGCGGCGATCAATGCCGCCGCGAAGAACCCGGTGCTGGCCAAGACCTACAAGGCGATCAATGCCCGCGTGCAGTCCCTGCGCTTTCGCACCAACCAGGACGAGGCCAAGTGGAAGCTGGCCGTGAAGGAGCACGAGCGCATGATCGAAGCGCTCGATGCCCGTGATGCGCAGGCGATGCGCGCGGTGATGGTCGAGCACCTCGATCACAAGCGGGAGACCGTGCTGGCGCTGCTGCATGCGGGCCAGATCCATCCCGCGCACGGCTGAGCTGCTTAAGCCTCGCCTAAGCGCCGCCGCATAGAGTCGGCTGATGACGCTGCGAAGGAACGGCAAGCCATGCGCATCCTGCTCGTGGAAGACGACACGATGATCGGCGAGGTGGTGCTCGACCAGCTGCGTGCCGAGCACTACGCGGTGGACTGGGTCAAGGACGGCGAGATGGCCAATACGGCGCTCGCCACGCAGGCCTATGACCTCGTGGTGCTCGATCTCGGGCTGCCCGGCCAGGACGGCCTCGACGTGCTGCGCTCACTGCGCTCGCGCAAGGAGCGCATCCCCGTGCTCGTCGCCACCGCGCGCGACTCGGTGCAGCAACGCATCGAGGGGCTGGACGCCGGCGCGGACGACTACGTGCTCAAGCCCTACGACCTCGACGAGCTGCTCGCCCGCATACGCGCGCTGCTCAGGCGCGCGGCCGGCCGGGCCGAGCCGGTCTACGAGCACATGGGCGTGAGCATCAACCCCGCCACCCGCGAGGCGAGTCGCGATGGCCAACCCGTCGTGCTTTCCGCGCGCGAATGGGCCGTGCTCGAGCCGCTGCTGGCGCGTCCCGGCGCGGTGCTCTCGCGCGCGCAGCTCGAGGAGAAGCTCTACGGGTGGAAGGACGAGATCAGCAGCAACGCGGTGGAGGTGTACATCCACGGCCTGCGCAAGAAGCTCGGCGCCGAGCTGATCCAGAACGTGCGCGGGGTGGGCTACATGGTGCCCCGCGGATGAGCCTCGGCCCGCCCCACTCGCTGCGCTCGCGGCTGCTGTGGTCGCTGCTCGCCGCGATCGTGGCGGTGGCGCTGGTGCAGGCGTTCGTCGTCTATCGCACCGCGCGAGCCGAGGCCGACGAGCTGTTCGACTACCACATGCAGCGCATGGCGATGTCGCTGCGTCCCGGCTTGCCTTCGAGCGGCCCGGGGGGAGCGCTGGGCGGCGAGCCCGGCGAGGAGATCTTCGATTTCATGGTCCAGATCTGGTCCGCCGACGGCTTGAGCGTGTTCCGCTCCACCGCGCGCGCGACGCTTCCGCAGCGTGCCGTGCTCGGCTTCTCGAACGTGGAGGCCCATGGCACCACCTATCGCGTGTTCTCGATGCAGACGCGCTCGCAGGTGATCCAGGTGGCGCAGGACATGGCGGTGCGCCGCGAGATGGCCGGCACCATAGCGCTGCGCACGGTGGGGCCGATCGCCGTGGCGGCGCCGCTGCTGATGCTGGTGGTCTGGTGGGTGGTGAGCGCTTCGCTCGCCCCGGTGTCGCGGCTGCGCCGCCAGCTCGCCGAGCGGCAGGCCGATGACCTGAGCGAGGTGACCGAACCCGGCCTGCCCGGCGAGATCCGCCCCTTGGTGGAGGAGCTGAACCTGCTGTTCGGCCGCGTGCGCCAGGCCTTCGAGGCGCAGGAGGCCTTCGTCGCCGAAGCGGCGCACGAACTGCGATCGCCGCTGGCGGCGCTGAAGCTGCAGGCGCAAGCCCTTCAGCGGGCGCCCGACGAGACGGCACGAGGGCTCGCAGTGGCGCGCCTCGAGGCCGGCATCGACCGCGCCGTGCGGCTGGTGGAGCAGTTGATGGTGCTGGCGCGCCTTCAGTCGGACTCGTCCGCGCAGGACCGGCCAGAGCCGGTCGCACTGTCCGAAGTCGCTCGCCTGGAGATCGCCGATGCGGCCCCGGCGGCCAAGGCGCGCCGCATCGACCTGGGCCTGGAGCAGGCCGAAGAGGGCCGCGTCTCAGGGCATGCGGAAGCGCTGCGCATCCTGGTGCGCAACCTGCTCGACAACGCGCTCAAGTACACCCCGGAAGGCGGGCGCGTGGATGTCGGAATCCACCGCGAGGGCGATCGGCTGGTGCTGGGGGTCGAGGACAGCGGTCCTGGCATTGCGGTCGATGACCGGGAGCGCGTGCTCGACCGCTTCCACCGCATTGCCGGCAGCGCGGCGCCGGGCAGCGGCCTCGGGCTCTCGATCGTGAAGTCGATCGCAGACCTGCACGGCGCGACGCTTCGGCTCTCGCGCTCCGAGCGGCTCGGCGGGCTGCGGGTGGAGGTGGAGTTTCCGGCGCTTTGACCAGCCACTCGCCGAGCCGATTCATGTTGACTGCAATCGGCGCGCTCTGCATCATCGAGTGATTCGTTGGTGGCTGGCGGTCCTGCTCCACTTGGCAGGGCTGATGAGCACGTCCATCAAGTACCTGCGCCTCTACCTGCATGCGCCGGACCGGCAGGGCCTGATCCAGCGCCGGCCGATCGGCTACCTGTCCCAGTACGGCGACATCCTTCGGGTGTCTTTCGACGAGGCCTACGTCAACGACCCGGCCCGGCCGCTCCTGTCGCTCGCCTATGCCGGCCGCGACGATGCCCAGACCCGGGCAATCCTGGCCGCGGCGCGCGACACGCGCGTATCGCGCAACGACGGCCACCTGCCGGCCTACTTCATGAACCTCCTGCCGGAAGCCCATAACCGCGCGCGCCTGGCGCGCGAGCGCGGCTGCTCCGAGGAGGATGAGTTCGAGCTTCTGGCGGCTGCCGGCCACGACCTGATGGGCGCGCTCGAGGTCGAGCCCGTGGCGCCGCAGGAGGAAATCCCGACCGTCGTGCGCCATTGGCATTCCGCCCTGGGGCTGGACGTGCTGGAGCCGGGTTTCGTGGAGTTCCCAGTCGAGGACGGCTCGTCGATTCCGGGTGTGGTGGACAAGTTCTCGGCCGTGAAGGATGGGAGGCGCTATGTCGTGAAGCGCCACGGTGAGGCTGGCGCCTACATCCTGAAGCTGCCTTCCACCCGTCACCCCGATCTCGTGGAGAACGAGTTCACGGGCTATAGGCTGTGCCACGTGCTGGAGCTCCACTGCGCGCGTGCGCACATCATCTCCCGGGCCGACGCCGAGCTGCCCGATCACATCGAGTTCCCGCACGTGCTGGCCGTGGAGCGGTTTGATCGCGCGCCGGCGGCCGACGGTCACATCCGCCGGGTCCACTTCGAGGAGTTCTGCCAGGCCTTCGGGTATGAGCCGCAGCAGAAATACGGCCAGGGCATCGAGAAGGACTTCGGTGCGATCGCCGGCGTCCTCGAGCAGGTCTCGGCAGCCCCGGTACCGGACCTCACCGAGTTCGTCTCCCGCCTCGTGGCCTTCATCCTCATGGGCAACTGCGACGCTCACCTCAAGAACTGGGGCCTGCTCTATGCCGATGGGCGCACGCCACGCCTGGCGCCGCTGTACGACCCGGTGTGCGTGACTGCCTTCTTCGAATCAGTCGGTGAGCGCGGCTACGGCCTGAACCGGTCGATTGACGCCAAGCTGAAGGCTTTCCGGGCGGAGGACCTGGAAGCGATGCTGCAGAGGGGCGGGCTCAACTCGCGCCGGGTGGGCCAGCTCATGCGCGCCGCGCGCGAGACCGTGCTGCATGCCAAGGCCAGCTGGCCGGCGATCCTGGTCGACGCGCCCGACAGCGTGCGCCGTGAGGTGCATGCACGGCTCGCAGGCAGTGTGGCCCTGGCCAAGATCTGAGGCCTCGGGCACAGCCGAGCGGTACTCATGGCTCACATCCCTTGCCACGCCCAGGCGATGCGCACCTTAAGCCTCGCCTAAGTCTTCCTAAGCACCACCTAAGCCGCGGCGCCGATAGTCGGTTCGTGTTCGCGATAGTCATCGATCGAACCGACCCAAAGGAACCTCCATGACGCCTCGTGCCTCCTCCCCCACTCGACTGGTGCTGGCCCTCGTGACGGCCGGCGTGCTCGGCGGTGCCGGCGCAACCTACCTCACCGGCACCGGAGCCTTCGCCGCGGCCCCTGCCGCAGTCACCGCACCGGTCACGACCGGGCCGACCGGCATGCCGGACTTCTCGCAGATCACCGAGCGCCATGGCCAGGCGGTGGTCAACATCACCGTCAGCGGCTCGCAGCGCGCGAGCGACGATGAAGGCGGCTCCACCGCGCAGCCTCGCATGCCCTTCGGGATCGACCCCGACGACCCCTTCTACGAATTCTTCAAGCGCTTCCAGGGCCCCAACGGCCGCATGCCCGGCCAGCCCCAGGTGCCGATGCGCGGCATGGGCTCGGGCTTCATCATCAGCCCCGACGGCATCGTCCTGACCAACGCCCACGTGGTGCGCGACGCGAAGGACGTGACGGTCAAGCTCACCGACCGGCGCGAGTTCCAGGCCAAGGTGCTGGGCGTCGATCCGAAGACCGACGTGGCGGTGCTCAAGATCGAAGCCAAGAACCTGCCGGTCGTGCCGCTGGGCAACACGCGCGACCTGCGCGTCGGCGAATGGGTGCTCGCGATCGGCTCGCCTTTCGGCTTCGAGAACTCCGTGACGGCCGGGGTGGTGAGCGCCAAGGGCCGTTCGCTGCCCGATGACAGCTACGTGCCCTTCATCCAGACCGACGTGGCGGTGAACCCGGGCAACTCGGGCGGCCCGCTGTTCAACTCGCGCGGCGAGGTGGTGGGCATCAACTCGCAGATCTACAGCCGCTCGGGCGGCTACCAGGGCGTGTCGTTCGCGATCCCGATCGACCTCGCGATCAACATCAAGGACCAGATCGTGGCCACCGGCAAGGCAAGCCACGCGCGGCTGGGCGTCACGATCCAGGAGGTGAACCAGACGCTGGCCGACTCGTTCAAGCTCGACAAGCCCGAAGGCGCGCTCGTCTCCAGCGTGGAAGCCGACGGCCCGGCCGACAAGGCCGGCCTCAAGGCGGGCGACGTGATCCGCAAGGTCAACGGCCAGGCCATCGTGTCCTCGGGCGACCTGCCGGCCCTCATCGGCCAGTCGGCGCCGGGCGAGAAGGTCACGCTCGAAGTGTGGCGCGAGGGCAAGCGCGGAGGAGCTGAGCGCGAAGCTCGGCGATGCGAGCGAGAAGTCCGCCAAGGTGGCCAAGAGCGATGACGCGGCCGCCAAGGGCAAGCTCGGCCTGTCGCTGCGGCCGCTCCAGCCGCAGGAAAAGAGCCAGCTCGGCGGCACGAGCGGCCTCTTGGTCGAAGGCGCCGGCGGCGCGGCGGCACAGGCTGGCGTGCAGCCGGGCGACGTGCTGCTCGCTGTCAACGGCAAGCCCGTGAGCAGCATCGACCAGGTGCGCGATGTGGTGTCGAAGTCCGGCAAGTCGGTGGCCCTGCTGATCCAGCGCAACGGCGACAAGATCTTCGTGCCGGTGCGTATCGGTTGAGGGTCGCCTGCCGGCGACAGGCTGACAGTCGCCTGTCGGCGACATGGGCCGAAGGCAAGCGCCTCAGTGGATCTCGGCCTTCGAGATGATCAGCGGCGGCTCGGTCTCGGAGTCGAGCCCGCAGTCGCAGTCGTCGCGATCGAGGCAGGGCGTCGAATGTGCTGCCGGCGTGCTTCGAGCGCCGGCGAGCCTTCTTGCATGCGCGCCATCGCCTCGTTGGCAATGGCCGCCATCAAGGCACTCGGCATCCGGGGCGTCCGGTCCGTTCATCTTTCGCGCGCCTTGCAAGGCGCTGAGCACGTCGTCGAGGATGCGACGGGCATCGAGAGCCAGCCCCTCGGGGCCAGGATGAACGTGCGTGTGGTACCGGGACGAAGCCATGCGACATATCCTTTGCTGGGTCGTGCTGTCCGGATAACGCCTCGCCGGCGCGTTCAGATGACGCGGGAAACTACCGAGCCGCTTCCAAAGGTAAGCGCCTCCCGAGTCCTGCAAGAACAAATCAGCGAACGGCTGAAACGCAGCGGATACATGGCCTGCCTATCCTCTCCCTGAGCCAGGTGCGTCCGCATCGCAATGCAGGTCGAACCGGGCCAGGAGTTCGACCATGTCATATGTTCTTTTTGCTTACGTGGGCAGCGCCCTTCTTCCTGCCCTCACGAAAGCCACGACTTCCGCCCTTCAGGCCCTCGCACGTCGGCGCAGGTGGGCGAAGGCGCGCGAGCAGATCAACGAGCTCGACGACCATGCGCTGAGGGACCTTGGCGTGAGCCGCTCGGAATTCAAGTCCTACTTCGTCGAGTCGGAGCGGCTCGAGCAGCCCGCCCACGTCCGCACCCGGATCGCGGCACCGACGCAGCGCGCCCCTCGGGCGGCAGCGACGAAGCTCCCGCCTCACCCCGATTGCGGCCGCGCTCGTGTTCCCCCTTCCGAGCCGAGGCACCCGTCTGGCTCCCATCGCAAGCTGTTCAGGGGAGCCCACGTGGCCGCCCGGCCCTGAGCATCAGCACGATCGTCGCCAGCAGCGGCAGCGCCAGCCAGGCGAAGGCCGCGGAGAGCGACCCCGCCAGGGTCGCCAGCCCGCCAAAGAGCGGCGGGCCGATCACGACGCCCAGGAAGGTGAAGAAGAGGCAGCCGGCCGTGGCGGCCGCCACGCTGTCGTGCGGCACCTCCCGGGCCACCATGGCAAGGAACACGCCATTCCAGCCGATCGCGCAGGCACCGTAGGCCAGCAGCAGGGCCAGGACCCAGCCGGGCGCAGTGGATGCATCGGGAATCACCATGAGCAGGCCGCAGACGGCCATGCCGATGGCGAGACCCACCAAGGTGCCGCGCGCTCGGCCCGACACATCGGCCAGCCAGCCCCAGGCGATCCGGCCCGCCACGCCGGCGGCGTGTGCCAGCGATGAGCCGACCCCTGCCCACCACAAGTTCCATCCGAGATCGGTCGTCAGGCTGGTGACCACGTAGGAGCTCAGGCTGACCTGCACCGCCGAGAGCACCAACGTGCACAAGGCGATGCCACGCAGCGTGCGATGCGCGAGCACCATGCGCACCGGCTGCAGCAGCCGCGCCATGGTGGGCGGCGAGGCGCGGGCGTCGCGCCCCGCATCGAGGTCGGCCCGCAAGGGCTGGGCGCAGGCCAGCGCCACCAGGCACAGCACGGAGACCGCAGCCAGCGCCAGCGACACACCGCCGCCCTCGAGCAGCGGCGGCACGAGCACGCCGGCCAGCAAGCCGCCCAGGGGCACGCCAGTCTGCTTGATGGAGAAGACCAGCGCCTGGCGCTCTGGTGGCGTGGTCCGCGCGAGCATGTCGGAGCTCGCGGGAGTCACCGGCCCATAGCCCAGGCCGAGCAGCACGGCACCGGCCGTCGCGATGCGCACGTCGCCGCTACCCGTCAGCATCGAGCCGATGGCGGCCAGCACGAGCGAGCACTGGCTGGTGCGTATCGGACCCCAGCGGCGCACCAGCGCGGCGCCCCATTGGCTCGACAGCATGGCCGCGAAATACACGATGGCCACGTACACGCCGATCGCCACGTTGGGAAGCGCCAGCTGCGCGAGCAGGCGGGGTGCGGCCACCGTGGGTGCGAGCACCGCGGCCGAGACGGCCGACTGCACGAGCAGCGTGGCAGCGAGCGTGAAGTACGAACCCGCCGCCCGCGTCGACAGAGATGCAGCCGCGGCCGGCGATCCAGGCTCAGGGCCCGGCGGCATGTCCGACATCCTGCCCCGTGGCATGAGCTGACTTGCAGTCCGCGATCACGCCGAGCGAGCGCAGCTTGGCGATTGCGGCGGCGTCGAAGCCGGCGTCGCGCAGCAGCGCCTCGTTGTGCTCGCCCATGCGCGGCGCCGCTCGCTGCGGCAGGTCCAGGCCCGGCACGCGGATGGGGTTGGCGATCATGCGGGCGTTGCGGCCGTCGGGGTACTGGTAGCCCGCGACACCACCTCGTTCCTGCACGAACGGGTTCTCCAGCGCCTGCGCGATGTCGAACACCGGCGCGACCGGCACCTTGCCCGCCAGCCTCTCGATCCACACCGAGGTGGGCTGCTGCATCAGGGCCTCGTCGAGCAGGTGGGTGACGCGCTCGCGATGCTTCAAGCGCTGCGCGAAGCTGGCAAGCTCCGGATCGTCGATCCATTCCGGGTGGCCCAGCTCGCGGGCCAGCGGCGGCCAGAACTTCTCCTTGTTGCCCATGATGAAGAGCCAGCCATCCTGCGTGCGATAGAGCTGGCTCGGCACCAGGCTCGGGTGTCCGCTGCGAGCCGTGCGGCCAGTGACGGTGCCGGCATTCAGGTACCAGGTGCCGGGGTAGTTCAGGTTGTGCAGCGCAAGGTCGAACAGCGAGGTGTCGAGGTCCATGCCGACGCCGCTGGCGCGCGCGCGGATCACGCCGGCCAGCAGGCCGAAGGCCGCGACGAGGCCGGTCATCAGGTCGACCACCGACAGGCCATAGCGCGTCGGGGGGCCGTCGGGTTCGCCGGTGACCGTCATGTGGCCGGTCTCGGCCTGCATCAAATAGTCGTAGCCGGGCCATGCGGCACGCGAGCCCGAGCGGCCATACGCCGAAAGGTGCGAGCAGACGATGCGCGAGTTGACCTCCTTGAGGGCCGCATAGTCCAGCCCGAGCTTGGCCGGCAGGTCGCCGCGCAGGTTGTCGAGCACCGCATCGGCCTGCGCCACCAGGCGATGGAACACCGCCCTGCCCTCGGGATGCTTGAGGTCGAGCGTGAGGCTCTTCTTGTTGCGATTGAAGGTCTGGAAGAAGTGGCTGTCCTCCTCGCCGAAGAAGTGAGGACCGACGTGGCGGCCGACATCGCCGCCGTCCTTGTGGTTCTCGATCTTGATCACCTCGGCGCCCAGGTCGGCGAGGTACAGCGTGCCCCACGGCCCTGCGCCGTACTGCTCGACGGCGAGCACGCGCAGGCCGGCCAGCGGCAGCTTGGAGGTGGGTGTGTCGTGGCTGCTCATGAAAGGTCTTTCAGTGGAGTGAGGGATCGCGCGCGAGCAGGTCCTCGAGCGAGCGGATGCTGTCCTGCCGATCGAGCGACAGCACCTTTTCGCACACCTCCTCGGCATGGGAACCGGGGAAGTTGATCGTCGCGTTGTCGAAGAACTTCTGCCGGATCTCGTCGTTGGAGAGCGGCCGCTCGGCGTGGCCGCGGTTGACGCTTTCGCGGTGACCGATGACACGGCCGTCATCGAGAGTGACACGCACCTCGCCGGTGTAGTGGCGTGGAAAGGTCGAATCGGCATCGACGGTGCAGGAGATGCGCTGCATCAGCGCCAGCGCCGTCGGGTCGGTGAATGCAGAGGGCTCGAGTTCCTTCAGGCCGAGCCTGCCGCGCAGCAGGCCGCTGGCCACGCCATATGGAAGGCTGAACTTGGCGTCGTAGTCGCTCGTGGGCACGCGCTTGGTGGCGACGGGCTCGCACACCGCCGGCATCACGCCGGCTGGCACCCGCACCTCGACCGAAGCGATGCGCGCCGCATCCAGCCCCGACCGGTGCAGCGCGATCGCGGCATCGGCACTGGCGTGGATGAAGTGGCATACCGGGAATGGCTTGACGGCGATGTTCCCGGTCTCCCACACGCTCGCGCTGCCATCGGCATTGAGCCCCGCGGTGGCGAGCGACAGGTCGATCCGCGCATGCTCCTCCTGCCCCAGGTAGCAGCGGTAGAAGCCGTAGCGACCTTCGTAGGGCGAGGTCGGCGCGGGAATGCCCGCCGCGGCGAACGTGGCCGCAGTGATCGCCGCCTGCGCGGCCCAGCCCGGGTGCATGCGCTTGGTCCAGGCGCCGTCCTCGATGAATTGCAGGTTGCCGCTCGCGAGCGACAGCGCCATGCCCTGCGCATGCACAAGCCCCTCGCTGTCGAGCCCGATCAGGCGGCCAGCGGCCAAGGCGCCTGCGAACGCGCCGACCACGCCGGTGGGGTGGAAGCCGTGGGCATGCAGTCCGCCGCGCGTGGCGCTGGCGATGCGCGCCCCGGCTTCGAGGCCGCCGATGTAGGCCGTCAGCGCCTCGCGTCCGCTCAGACCCACGTGCGCAGCGGTCGCAAGCACCGTCGGCAGGACGCTCACGCTGAGGTGGATGATGCCGCTCATGTGCGTGTCGTCGTAGTCCAGGCCATGCGTCAGCACGCCGTTGAGCAGGGCGGCTCCGCGCATCGGCAGGCGGCGGCCGAAGCCGATCACGCCGCGCGTACCGTCGACGCCATCGGCCAGCGCATGCGCCGCCTCGGAGAACTTCAGGGCGAAGGGCTCGCGCCGAGCCGCGAGCGCGCAGCCGATCGCATCGAGCATCAGGTGTCGGGCGCGCAGGCTCACCGCATCGGGCACGGCCTCGAGGCGCAGGCCGCTGACGAAGGTGGATAGCGTGCGGGCGATGGTGTCGTTTGTCATCTTGCTTCTCCATGGCCCAAGCGCCGCCCTCGACGCGTGAACCCAGTCCAGTGAGCGGGAGCCGCGGATCCGGCTCTGCCGGGCCGCTGGCGGAGCCAGCCGCCAGAGTCGGCTGGCGCTCGTGCCGTCCAAGCCGACGCAGGTCGGCTTGGAGCCGCGGCACTCTCCCCCCTCGAGGGGGCGCGCGAAGCGCGTAGGGGGTGGTCCATTACTCGACCTTCGCTCCGGAGTCCTTGACGACCTTGGTCCACTTGCCGATCTCCGACTTGATGAAGGCACCCAGCTCCTCGGGCGACATCGGCATCGGCTCGGCGCCCTGCGCGAGGAAGTTGTCCCGCACCGTCTTGCTGGCGAGCGCCTTGTTGATCTCGGCATTGAGCTTGGAGACGATTGGCGCCGGCGTGTTGGCAGGCGCCATGATGGCCACCCACGGCACGCCGCTGAAGCCCGGATAGCCCAGCTCGGCCACGGTCGGCAGCTCAGGCGCGGCGCTGGAGCGCCTGGAGCTGCTCACCGCGAGCGCACGCAGCTTGCCTTGCTTCACGAAGGGCAGCGTCGCGACGGTGGTCTCGAACATCACGTCGACTTGCCCGCCCATCAGGTCGGTCAGCGCCGGCGGCCCGCCCTTGTAGGGCACATGGGTGATGTTCACGTCGGCTGCGCTGCGAAACATCTCCATCACGAGGTGATTGGTGACCCCATTGCCGCCCGAGGCGTAGTTGATCTTGCCCGGCTTGGACCTCGCCATGGCCACCAGCTCCTTGATGCTCTTCGCGTCGAAACCCGGGTTGGTCACCAGCACCAGGGGCACGAGCGCGATACCCGCGACGGGGACGAAGTCCCTGGTCGGGTCATAGGGCAGCTTGCTGTAGAGGCCGGGGTTGACGGCCAGCGGCCCGCTGGAGCTGAGCAGCAGGGTGTAGCCGTCGGCCGGCGCACTCATCGCGGCCTGCGTCGCGATGATGCCGGCCGCGCCCGGCTTGTTGTCGACGAAGAACTGCTGGCCGAGCTGTTCGGCCAGCTTGGCGGCGACTTCACGCCCGAGCACGTCAGTCGCTTGCCCGGCGGGGAAGCCGGTGAGGACCTTGACCGGCTTGTTGGGATAGTCGGTCTGGGCGCCTGCGGCGGAAGCGGCGACCAGGCAGGAAAGCACGAGGACGATGGAACGAGGCAATCGAAACATGGGTGCGTCTCCAATTTGTACGGACAATACTAGTCCTGACAACTGGACATGTCAAAGCCTCCGCGACACGGCGGGGGTTTCTTCTTGTATCGGGAAAGCGAGCCGCGCGCGCTACTTGCGCAGCTGCATGCGATAGGTGAAGCGGTCGCTGGGGTGGACGTTGTCGGCCAGCTCGAGCATGCGGCCGTCTTCGCCGTAGTAGCGGCGCACGATGCGCAGCGCCGGCGCGCCGGGCTCGCTGCCGAGGTTGGCGGCGTCGTCGGCATCGAGCACCACGCCGTGGATGTCCTGCTCGATGCGCTCGATCGGGCGCTTGAATTCGCGTTCGATCATCGAGTAGATCGCCGCCTTGCGATTGCGCAGCCGGCCCTCGATGCCCCGCAGCACGGGGTTGAGGTAGAGGCGGGTCACGCAGAAGGGCTTCTCGCCGAGGCTGCCGCTGTGGCGCAGGCCCACGGCGTAGATCCACTCTTCGCCGGCCTGCACGCCGAACTCGCGCGCCTGCGTCTTCCCGAGCACGATGCGGCCGACATACATGAGGCGCAAGTCGGTGTCCTGCGCATACTGCAGCAGGTCACTCGCGGTGCTTACGTCATGGGTGAAGCGCGCATCGTCGGGTGTTGCGATCACCACCGTGCCCACGCGCTGACGACGAGTGATCAGGCCGGCCTGCGACAGCACCCGTACCGCGGCGCGCGCGGTGAAGCGGCTGATGCCGAATTGTTCGCACAACTCCAGTTCAGTGGGCAGCCGGGCGCCTACCGGATAGCTGCCGTCCGCAATGCCGCGCTTGAGCTCGCGTGCGATCTGCTGGTAGCGCGGCAGGCCGTTGAGGGTAGGTTCCTCCTCGACAGCAGGGGGTTTGGCGGCTGGAGATTTCCGGGCGGCGGCATTCACGGGCGCGATTTCAACACATCTCCCTGCGCTTGACCTTGCGTTGTGCGGCGCCTATTATGTCCGGACATTATGCAAACATTCTCCTCACCCCGATCCATGCTGTTCGTCTCCGGCGAGAAGCCGGAGCGCTTCCCCAAGGCCGTGGCAGCCGGCGCCGACCTGGTGTGCATCGACCTCGAGGACGCGGTGCAGCCCGCTCGCAAGGCCGAGGCGCGAGAGCAGGTGCTGGCCTGGCTGAAGAGCGCCGAGCCCGAGGGCATCGCCTTGCGCGTCAACGGCCTGCGCACCGTCGAAGGCCTGCGCGACCTGCTCGCGCTGCACGACGGCGGCGTGCGCGTCGAGTGGCTGCTGGTGCCCAAGGTCGAGGATGCCGCCGACCTACAGGCGCTGCAGGCCTGGGCCGGCGCCAGCTTCGAGCGCATCGCTGCTCTGGTCGAGACGCCGCGCGGCATCGAGAACGCGGCAGCCATCGCCGCAGCCGGCGGCAAGCTCGCGGCCCTGATGCTGGGCGGCGCCGACCTGTCGGCCGAACTCGGCTGCGAATTCGGCTGGGACGGACTGCTTTACGCGCGCGGCCGCATCGTCAACGCGGCCAAGACCGCCGGCCTCTCGGCCTGGGACGTGCCTCACATCGACCTGGCCGACACCGACGGCCTCGCGGACGAGACCCGGCGCGTCATCGCGCTGGGTTACGACTGCAAGAGCGCCATCCATCCGCAGCAGCTTGCCACGATCCACGCCGCCTTCGCGCCCGCGCCGGCCGAACTCGCCTGGGCCGAGGCGCTATTGCAGGCCCTGCCCGAAGGCGATGCCAGCGGGGCCTTCATCTTCCAGGGCCGCATGGTCGATGCGCCGGTGATCTGCAAGGCCCGGCGCACCGTAGAGCGCGCACGTCCATCCACCTGATCCACCCAAAGGAGACACCGCATGGTCCAGACCGCCAAAGTCGTCGGAGAGAAGCGCTATCGCGAGAGCTTCGGCCGTCACTACGAGGAGTTCAACGTCGGCGACGTCTACGAGCACCGCCCGGGACGCACGATCACCGAGACCGACAACACCTGGTTCACGCTGCTGACGATGAACACCCATCCGATGCACTTCGACGCCGAGTACGCGAAGGCCAGCGAGTTCGGCCGCTGCATCGTCTGCAGCCCCTTCACGGTGGCGCTGATGGTCGGCATGAGCGTGACCGACGTGAGCCAGAAGGCCATTGCCAACCTGGGCTGGAGCGACATCAAGCTGACCTTCCCGCTGTTTGCGGGCGACACGCTGTATGCCACGTCGGAAGTGCTCGAGAAGCGCGAGTCGAGCTCGCGCCCCGGCGCCGGCATCGTGACCGTGCGCACCGTCGGCACCAACCAGGACGGCAAGGAGGTCTGCACCTTCAACCGCACCATGCTGATCGCCAAGCGCGGTCACAGCGTCGAGGACAAGGTGGGCTACTGATGGACACACGCACACAGGACAGCGATCAGCAGGCCTTCGTCGACGCGGTGGAGAGCTGGGTCGAGAAGGAGCTGCGCCCCGCGGCGAAGAAGTACGACCTGGCCGACGAGTATCCGCACGAGATCGTCGAGCAGATGAAGGAGCTGGGACTCTTCGGCGCCACCATCGGCGAGGAGTACGGCGGCCTGGGCCTGTCGGCCTGGACCTATGCGCAGATCGTCATCAAGGTGGCAGGCGCGTGGATGGCGCCTTCGGGCATCTTCAACTCGCACCTCATCATGGCCTCGGCGATCGAGCGCAACGGCACCGAGGCACAGAAGCGCGAATACCTGCCGCGCATGGCCTCGGGCGAATACCGCGGCAGCATCGGCCTCACCGAGCCCAATTGCGGCTCCGACCTGCAGGCGATCCGCACCGTGGCGCGGCGCGAAGGCGACCACTACGTCGTCAACGGCAGCAAGACCTGGATCACCAACAGCATGCATGGCCACGGCACCCTGCTGCTCGTGAAGACCGACCCTGAAGCGCAGCCGCGCCACAAGGGCATGAGCCTGCTGATCGCCGACAAGGGCCCAGGGTTCAACGTGGTCGGCAAGCTGAAGAAGATGGGGTACCGCGCCATCGACACCTGCGAGCTGAGCTTCGAGGACTACCGGGTGCCGACCGACAAGCTGCTGGGCGGCGAGGAAGGAAAAGGCTTCGTGCAGACGGCAGGCGGGCTGGAGCTCGGCCGCATCAACGTCGCCTCGCGCGGGGCCGGCATCGCCGAAGGTGCGCTGATGCTCTCGCTGCGCTATGCGCAGGAGCGCAGCGCCTTCGGCAAGCCGATCTGGCAGCACCAGGCGATACAGCTCAAGCTGGCCGACATGGTGACGCAGGTCGAGGGTGCCAAGCGCCTCATCGAGCAGGCGGCGCGCAAGTTCGACCGGGGAGAGCGCTGCGACCTCGAGGCGGCCATGGCCAAGCTGGCGGGCTCCGAAGCCGGCGCCTTCTGCTCACAGGAGGCGATGCGCATCTTCGGCGGCTACAGCTATTCAGTCGAATACGACGTGGAGCGCTACTACCGCGACGCGATGCTGATGTGCATCGGCGAAGGCACCAACGAGATCCTGCGCACCGTCATTGCCAGGCAGCTGGTCGATCGCTACCGCGTCTGACACACGCCGCTCTAGTGGAACCATATCTGCCACAGCGCACCGATCACGTGGCCCCAGATGAGGATGTTGAATCCGAACAGCGCCAGCGCCCGGGTGGCGGCCCAGAAGGCGCCGGCGCGCTGCGCGAGAACATCGTTGCCCGTTGCCGCGTAGAGCGCCATGAACAGCACCGACGGCAGGAGTGTCGCGATGATGAGGCCACCCATCACCCAGTAGAAGATCGTCATCGCGCGATTATTGAGGCACGCCCGTCGGCTTGGCAGAGGGCGATCCCGAGGCGCCTATTGCATCGCAACATCGCGTCGGACCCCGACCTCCCTGGATTCAAGCCATCGATCGAAGGCGATCAATCTCTCCTCTGTCGTGTACTGTCCTGCTGCGTCAAGTCCCTTCACGGTCCCTTCAGTGCTGAGCTGCCTGCCATGTGGCCGGTGAGTCAGTTGACCGCTCCCCCGCGGCATCACTTCTGCTCGAGGCGTGAACACCTGGCCACGCGCAAGTGCAGTGGTCGGCCACCTCCTGAAGCCGCTCGAGCAGCCACGCCACGGTACTGTGTTGCTTCATACCGCTGCACCTGCTGCTCAGCCAAGGTTGAAGGCCGACGGCCTATTGCCCAAAGGCACCAAGCGGTCGAGGTGGGGCTCAGCGAAACGGCATTTTTGCGGAGCACAGTCATTTCGCAGCCGGCCCGCATCGCAAGCTCGTCCGTCATGACATCCGCATGCTTTCCGATCTGCACTCGCCTACGCTGGGCTGATGAGCAACCGCGAATCGAGCTCGTTTGATGAGCTACGCGTGGGCGCCGACGACAATGGCGCTCGGGGGTTATGACTCGCCTTGAAGAAAGCGGACGGTGACGAATTCACCTTCGCGACCCCATCCGGACGTCTCGGATCCGTTAACTTCATCGCCGGAAAGCCGACGGTCCCGTGGTGTGGTCGACAGCCAGGGCCCATCGAAATCGCCCGCGCGCTGCAACCCGCGGCGCCGGACGCCTCGCTGGCCGTGGCCACTCCCGAGCGAAACCCGAAACCCAACCGTAGGAGTAGGGATGCCCAGTACCGAGCACCCCCTCCACAGATCCGTACGTGCGGATCTACCGCACCAGATGTGGTCGACCACATCTGATGCGTAATGTGGCGCCGGCTCATATGTGGCGCCCAACGGCATCTGCCTCGGAGCCGCAGTCGCTGAACGCCACATAGATTTCGGCTCACAGCGACCTGAGGAACTGCATGATGTTCGTGTCGGTGTGCCACTGCTTGCTTCGCGCCTGTCCGGTGGTGACCTCGCATTTGGCGAGGGCGCGCGCCTTGCCTTCCAGGTTGATCTCGGCATACACGTTGGTCGTCTCGAGCGAGGCGTGACCGAGCCAGGCCCGCACGGTATTGATCTCGACACCCGAGCTCAACAGGTGTGTCGCTGTCGAATGGCGAATGCAGTGCGGACTGACCCTTTTCGTCGCCAGCGATGGCATGGCGTCCTGTGCCCGCGCCGCGGTGCGTTCGACCAAGGCGTGAACACCGAAGCGCGTCATGGGTTGGCCACATCGGTTGAGGAAGACCTGCTCGTTCGGCGCGCGGCCGCTCACCAGGGCGCGCAACTCGCGCACAGTCGCCGACCACAACGGGCATTGGCGGCGTTTACGCCCTTTGCCGAGGATGTCGACGCTCGCGTGATCGAGATGCAGGTCGCCGATGATCAAGTCCGACGCCTCGCTGGCGCGCGCACCGGTGTTGTAGAGGAACAGCAGCAGCGCGTAGTCGCGACGCCCCTGCAGTGTGCGGCGGTCCGGGGTTGCCAGCAGCGCATCGATCTCTGCCTTGTCCAGGTAGGGCACGGTGGCGTGAGTCCCCTTCTTGTAGGGAACGCAGCGCACTTGCGCGCACCAGGCGATGTGCTCGGGGCTGTGCTCGCCGATAAACCGGGCCAGCGCATGAATGGCGCCCAAGCGCTGATTGCGCGTGGCGATACCGCAGCCGCGACCGGTCTCGACGTTGCCAAGGAACTCGCGCACTGCCTGAGCCGAGACATCGACGACCTCCAGGCGATCCACGACCTTGCGCAAGCGTACCGACACGAACGGCAGCAACTGGCACAGCGTGTCTCGGTAGCTGCGTCGCGTGTTCGCCGCCAGGTTGCGCTCGCTGACCAGGTGCTCCAGCAGGAACCGTCGGATCCAAGGACCAAGGGCGGCTGGCTCACGCATGATCGGTCCCCCCGAAGAAGAATCGCTCGAAGCGCAGACTGGCCTGCTGCAGCAGCTCTGGTGTCATCGATAGGTAGCGCTGCGTGCCAGTGATGTGCACGTGCCCCAGATACGTCGCCAACTGCGGCAACAGGCGCTGCACGTCAGCGCCCTCGCGATACCAGCGCACGAGGCGCGTCACAGCGAACGCGTGCCGAAGGTCATGCAGCCGCGGTTGGTAGCGCGCGCCGTCGACGCGTCGTACCTCGGCCCGCTCGCGCAGCTGCTTGAAGGCTTCCTCGGCGCCAGCACGCGAGACGCGCTGGCCCCGGCGTGTCAGCAGGAACGGGGCGTCGGGGTCGAGCGGCGGGCGCTTGAAGCGCTGTAGCGCATACCCGCGCAGCACCTCCGTCAGATCGGTGCCTATCGGTACGAGCCGCGTCTTGTAGAACTTCGTCTCGCGAACTTGCAGCACACGCTCGTTCAGATCGACGTCGGCCAAGTTCAGGTGCAGTGCCTCGCTGATGCGCAGTCCCGTCGCGTATAGCAGCAAGAGCAGCGTTCGGCTGGTCGACGCGTCAATGTTGCAGCGCACCCGTGCGGCTGCGGCCTGAAGAAGCCGTCTGATCTCGTCTTCCGAGTAGATGTAGCTGGTAAAGACCTGTGGACACCTGGGCGCACGCGGCGGCAACGGCACGGTGCGGACGTACCCACGCGCGAGACAGAAGCGGTAGAAGCCGGTGAGAACACCGAACTTGCGATGCCAAAACAGCGTCAACGGTCCGTTGCCATCCAGAAACTTGCGCACCAACTTCGGCCCGACGCGATCGAAGTCGACGTCGCCCACGTACTTGCTGAATGACTTCAGCGTGCGCGCCTCGGTTGCGAAGCGCATCCCGAGGGATTGCTTGTAGGCCACATAGGCCGATACCGCATGATCGACCTTCATAGCAGTCCCCGCAGGCTGAAGTCGGCGACTTCGCGCAGGCCAGGCAAATCCACCTTGGCGTAGGTGCGCGTGGCGAAGGGGCTGCGATGGCCGAGGTGATCGCCGATCTGCTTGAGCGACAGTCCCTCAGCGACAAGATGGGTCGCGCAGGCGTGGCGCAGCGCGTGCGGCCCCTGCCGCGGGCAGTGAATGCCCAGGGCCTGCATGCGTGGCGCCACCAAGTGGTGCAAGCTGCTGGCGACCAGCGGCCGCAACGGAGCCTTGATCGTGAGGAACAGGCTGCGTAACGCGCAGCGAGGCCGAACGTGCTGCACGTAGCGGAGGATCGCGTCGCCGACGTCGGTGGTCAGCGGGTAGTCCTGCTTGCAGCGCTGCTTCGGGCGCGTGACGTGCAGGATGTCCTGCTCCCATCCGATGTCGTCCAGGTTCAGCGCAACGACCTCGCTGCACCGCAGACCGTACACGGCGAGTAGCAGCAAGATGGCTCGGTCACGCATGTCCTGAGGTCGATCCGTGTCGGTGCTCGCGACCAGCCGTTGCACGTCCTCCCACCGCGGACCTACGGGCAGTGCTTCGTGCTTGAACAGGCGCGGCCCTTGGATCCCTGCGGCAAGTTCCTGGCCGCACCGACCAGTGGCGCCCATGTAAGAGTAGAACGATCGCAGAGCAGTGGCCGCCGAAGCGATCGACACGCGGCACCACTTTTGAGCGCCACGGAGCGCGAGGAACGTATCGACATCTTCCAGAGTGGCTGCGTCAGCCGAGCGATGCTGCTCGTCGAGCCAGGTAAGAAACGCCCGAACGTGCCAGCAGCGATTGTTGACGGTGTGCTGCGACAAGCCCCGCTCCAAGCGCATGTAGGCAGCGAACTCGTCAACCACGTAGTCACCAGGACCTTGCGTCGCGGGCGCGGGCTCAAGCCGCCCCAGGAAGCGCAGCCAGTCGGTGGCGACCTGAACAAATCTCTGGCGGCTATAGCGCGCGGCTCTGATGCGACCGCGCCGACGCTGATGTCGCACCCAACGGTCCGCGGCTGTTGCGATCTCCTCGATCGAGATCGACCGCGTTCCGTTGGTGTTCAAGTGCTGCGCGACGATCAGCAACTCGCTCGCCAAGTGCAGCACCGACTCACGCGCAGCACCTTCTGCAGCGCAGTGCTCGACATAAAGATCACGTTCCTCGGCAGCGGGTCCATCGAGGTGGCGAGCCAAGACGCGCGAATACCGATACAGGCTCTCGAACATGGCCGGATCTCCCGGGTGAACTGGGGGATCCGACAGTACGGTGGAAGAAGCTTATGTGGCGTTCAGCGACCGCGGCTCCGAGGCAGATGCCGTTGGGCGCCACATATGAGCCGGCGCCACATTACGCACCAGATGTGGTCGACCACATCTTATGCGGTAGCTCTGCACGTCCGGTTCGATGAGGGGGATGTGAAAACGGAGTCATGGTCTGGCTCATAGGGCACCGCCAACCGAAAGGGGCGGCAACAGCGATGCCACGACCTACAGCCACCGCGTCACATCCCTACTCTACCGTTCGCGGTCCGTCAAGGGTGTCGCGCAAGATGATTTGACGGGCTTGCCCTTTTCTAGGCCATGGGACGCGTCCCCCGACAAGCCGGGTATCCGCCGCACCCCCAGAACTGACCACCGGCCCGGCTTCCTCGTTTCGCAGTCCTCGCTTGCATGGGCTTGGAACACACCGGACATGCAGGAGCACCGATTTGCGAAATCGATGAAGCGATGGGTTCCTCGCGAGGAGCAAGGGAGTCCGGCTTGCTTGCAGTCCGCGCCGACCGAAGCAGCCCATGAAGTCTCCCGCCGTCGATGAGCTTCACGTTTCGACCTTGGGCGAAGCTGGTCGCCTCTTCGGTGAACTTCCCCGACGTCACGATGAAACCGCCAGCCGCACCTCGGGCGGCCATCACCCCATAGAGCTCGCGCACAACGTCAACGCCAACCCTGAAGGCGCGCCACTGCTTGCACTGAACCAAGTGCTTATCGCCGTCCTTGTTCAACACCAGGTCGACGCCACCGTCAGCGCCGCCACCTCCGGTTTCCACGACCTTGTACCCCTGCAGCCGGAAAGCCTCGCCGACGAGTTGCTCGAACTGCTGCCAGCTCATGCCGTCAAGTGCATCGGCAGCCGGGCTGCGCACCGCGTTCTCGACGAGCTGTCGCCTCTCTCGGCGTCGCCAGGCGGACATGCCGGCGCCGGCAAGACAAAGCAAGGGGACGACGTATTGCCCGTACGAAGCAAGCGTCTTGAACAAGGTCTGCGTCAACATGTCGCCGATCTGGCCGTTCCGTGCCGTCGCAACGACAGCTTGGCCCGCCACGTGATGAAGCATCACGTACGCCACCACCGCCAACGCAACGCCTGCCCACCACGGCAGCATCCCGATCAGGTCCATCAAGTCTTCTGCAGGGCTGGTGCGCCTTCGACGTGCCATGTTTGTTTTTCTCTTTGTTGAGGCGCTGTGTCGGCCCCACCGACTGCGTCCGATCCCATCTTATTGGCAGGACCATGTGGCCTGACATTGGGTTGGTCCCTTAGCGTGGAGCTCAAGCTCGCAACAGGCCGGCCGTAGACTCCCGGAGCCACCTTCTTCTTGCGTTCCCGGAATCGCCCGATGACCCCACACACCGCCGACTCCCGCTATGCCTGGACACGGCTCCTCGTCACCCTCGCGCTGATGGCCATCGGCAGCAACGCGATGTATGTCGTCGCCGTCGTGCTGCCCGCCGTCCAGGCCGAGTTCGGCGCGGCGCGCGCCGATGCTTCGCTGGCCTACACGCTCATGATGGTGGGCTTCGGCCTCGGCGGCATCTTCATGGGCAAGCTGGCCGACCGCCGTGGCGTCATGTGGGCGGTGCTGCTCGGCTCGGTCGGACTCGGCGGCGGCTTCATCGCCGCGAGCATGTCGCGCAGCCTGGGCGAGTTTGCATGGGCGCACGGCCTGCTGCTCGGCGCCTTGGGCAGCTCCGCGACCTTTGGCCCGCTCGTGGCCGACACCTCGCTCTGGTTCGAGCGCCGGCGCGGAATCGCGGTGGCCATCTGTGCCAGCGGCAACTACCTGGCCGGCGCGATCTGGCCGCCCGTCGTGCAGCATTTCATCGAGGCGGCCGGCTGGCGATCCACCTACTTCGGCCTTGGCCTGCTGTGCATGTCGACGATGCCGCTGCTCGCGCTGCTGCTGCGGCGTCGCGCTCCGGCGCTGTCGGGCACGGCCGCCACGCCGAGCGGCCCCGTGCCGCCGATGCGGCCCTTTGGCTTGAGCATGGGCACGGCACAGGCCCTGCTGTGCGTTGCCGGAGTCGCGTGCTGCGTCGCCATGGCCATGCCGCAGGTGCACATCGTGGCCTACTGCGGTGACCTGGGTTATGGCGCAGCGCGTGGGGCCGAGATGCTGTCGTTGATGCTGGCCTGCGGCATCGTCAGCCGGCTGGTGTCCGGCGTGATCTGCGATCGCATCGGGGGCTTGCGCACCCTGCTGCTCGGGTCAGTGCTGCAGGGGGTGGCGCTGCTGCTGTTCCTGCCCTTCGATGGGCTGGTTTCGCTCTATGTGGTGTCTGCGCTGTTCGGCCTGTTCCAGGGCGGCATCGTGCCGAGCTACGCGATCATCGTGCGTGAGCACTTCCCGCCGGCCGAGGCGGGCGCGCGTGTCGGAACGGTGCTGATGGCCACGCTCTTCGGCATGGCCCTGGGAGGCTGGATGTCGGGCCTGGTCTTCGACCTGACGGGTTCATACCACGCGGCCTTCATCAACGGCATCGCCTGGAATGCATTGAACCTGGCGATCGTGCTGGTGTTGCTGGCGCGAGTGCGCGGGCGCCGCGCGCTGGCTCCGCTCGCGCGCTGAGTGCGTGCCAAGGTCTGTCTGGATTTCCCGCTTCGCATCAGAACGCGAGCGCCAGCATCCCGGCACCCCAGACGAGCAGAGCGACGCCGGTCGCGTAGCCGAGCCAGTGCCCCGCAGGGACAGTCTTTTCGCACAGGACGAACAGCGCGAGGCCCGCAATCCAGTAGAGGTTCATCACGCCGCCGAAAAACATCAGCCCCATCAGGAACCAGCAGCAGCCGACGCAGAAAGCGCCGTGCAAAAGACCCATGCGTAGCGCGCCACGGGCGCCCCGCCGCCAATGGGTACTGAGGAATGCAAGCGGCGATCGGCACTGGCGAAGACAGGCATGCTTGATCGGGGTGAGTTGGTAAACGCCGGCGGCGAGCAGCAGGAAGCCGCCAAAGATCACGTTGGTCGCGACGAGCATCGGTGAAAGGATGCCGGTGAGCTCGAACCCCCACTGCAGGATGACCGCGACCAGGCTGAAGCCAGCCCAGGCGGCGAGATAGCCAAACGCGAAAATGCTCGTCGCGACGTAGGGATGGCCGGTGTCGCGCTGCTTGCGATTGACCGTCGCGAACAAGAGGATCACTGGCGCCGCGCTGGGCAGCATCATCGCGACCATCATGACCCACCACATGAAGAACATCAGCACTGCATAGCCGGGCGTCCAGACCGCGCGCGCCATCATCGCCATGCAGGCCATGCCCTCTTCGGACATGTCCCTTGCTATCCCGAGCTGCGACACGCGGGTCATCTCGAACGCCGACATGCCCATGCCGGCGCCGGCCAGCAGATACGCCCACGACAGAGCGATGACCGCAGCAAGCGCGGTAACGACGACCAGGCGATCGCGCCTGACCATTGCCTCAAGTGTGGCGTCGATGGATGCCGTCCTCACTTTTCACCCGATCATGTTCGCCAAATTCGGGGTGTCTCCTCACGCGTCAAGCCATGCCGTGAGCCTTGATCTTTCGCGGACCAGGCCATCCTGGTTGAAGTGGTGAACACAGTAATGCGCCCATGAATCTTCGAACGCCATCTTCATGTCGCCCGTCACCGTGGTCGTCCCCTGTCCGATCTCCGCGTAGGTAAATTCGAAACTGCCACTCGGACGCGCCAGCGCAACGTGGAACGGTTCGCCATTGAACTCGTTGATGATCGGTCTGCCGACTGCTCTCCATGACGCCCGGTATGTCAACCCTTGCGGTTCTGAGCCCCATGTCCGTTTCGAGATCGATCGGCAGGAACAAGGTCTCGCAGAATTCCGAGCATGTGGACGCGAAAACGGAAAAGAGATTGCTCAATGGTTCGCAGGCCTCGCCTGAGAGTATGGTTTCCAGTGCGGCCCGTTGAGCTTCATCCGCACGTTCGTCGATAACGATCAGGCGTTTTCCGTTTCCGTCCTTGATCTCGCCAGGCCACTTGTACAGCGCCGCCCAATTCAGCCCCGCGAGCGGCATATCGTTGAAATGGCCTTCGACAATGTTGCCGACAAAGGCCGACTGACAGAATCCATGGGTACTCGGCAAGTTGAACTGGCAACCACAATTCACGGCGCAATTGCAGTTGTCGTAGGTTTCGCTCTTGAACAGCCATATGAGCCTTGATCATGTCGCTCATTGGGTGCTCCTGTGCTCGGTTTTGCAGAGGATGCACCCGCGGGCGTTCCCAAAGCGTTCCCTCTCAACCCCACTCGCTCAGAAGGCCAATTGCCGCCCGGAACGCCGGGAGATCATGGCCCGACGGGAGAGTCTCGACGAGGTCCCCAAGTTGCTGACGCAGTGCCTGATCGGGAAATCGCCTGGCCAAGGAGTGGAGCGCCCGAAGCTCCAGCCAGCGCGCCCCTTGAGCGCTGGCGATCTCGACGGCACGGCGCAGAGAAGCGGCGGCGGCTTCCGTTTCCCCGCTGCGATACGCCAGCTCACCGTCGACTCGCCACAGCTCGGCCTCGAGATAGCGCTGATTGCACCTGTGTGACCACGAGAGCCCCTCGCGTGTGGCGGCTCGTCCCTGGCGGAACTCGCCGACCATGCCGCGAGCCCGGGCGAGGAGAAGGAGTGTGTAGGTCAGGTGGAGGGTCTCGCCTTCGGCACGCGAGCGCGCCACCGACTGCACGATCTTCTCGATGCCCCCAGCCGATCCCTCGCAGACGTCCAGCCAGCCCCGAAGGGCCTCCAGGACGACCATGAGGTAGCGGTCCGAAAGACGCTTCCATAGACGGTCGGCGTCCGCGAGGAGCTCGGCGAGGCGGGCGAGATCTTCGGATTCGGCTGCGATGATCGCCGCGTAAGTGATGACGTACCCCAACGTCATCAGATGATCGAGATCGACGGCGATCGCGAGTGCAGATCGGGCTGTCGTGGCCGGCCCTGCCGGCATCTCCGGCCCACAGCTCGACGAGGGCCAGCCGTACAAGGCAAACCGCCTTCGGGTCCTGGGCGTACAAGGCCAGATGCTGGTCGCGATGGGATAGGTCATAGGCTTCGACAGCGCCATCGAGATAGTGGCGGGCTCCGGCCAGATCGCCCCGCCAGAACGCGCTCACGCCGAGGAGGTATCGGCCCTCTGTCCTGGCGATCGGATCATGGCTCTCATGCTCGAGAAGGGCCCGAGCGAGTTCATCGCAATCGTCGAAGCGGCAGCCCTGCAGCCGGGCGAGGCCGAGACCCCGCAGGATCGGCGGCTCCACGGGTCTGTGAAGCTTGCGGCAAAGCGAAAGGGCTCGCTCGTAGAGTTGGTGCGCATTCCTGGAGCCGTAACCTCCGAGGGCAACAAGCGGGGATCCGAGGGCGATCCGGATATCGAGTTCGAGTGCATCGCGGTCGGGTGACGGTGGCAGGTCGGCGAGCAGTGCGAGCGCTCGCTGAAACATGGTGACCGCTTCTTCGAGGGCCGACACGGCCACCGCTCGGCCCCCCGCCACGCGGTAGGCATCGATGGCCGGTTCGACCATGCCGGCCTGGTCGTAGTGTGCGGCCAGCTGCGGGCTGGCCGCGTCGATGTCGCCGTGGAGCTCGACCGCAATCGCCTCGGCGACAGCCCGGTGGAGTTGGCGTCGACGAGCTGGGCTGACCATCTCCAGCGCGACCGCCCGAAGCTTGTCGTGACTGAAATCGTACGTGAGCCCTTGATCGCGGATGATCCGTCGACGCCAGAGCTCGTCGACGTGATCGATGAGCTCGCGCTCATCGATCCCAGTGGCCGAGACCATCAGACCGATCGAGAAGGGCCGACCGATGACGGCCGCCACTTCGGCCAGTCGCCGAGCGCCGTCAGTCAGTTGGCCCAGTCGGGCGCGCAGCACCGCCCGCATCGTCTGTGTGAGCACTGCTTGACTTCCATCAGAGGAGATCCCGGCTCGAAGAGCCTCGATGACAAAGAGTGGATTGCCTTCGGTCTCGCTCCAGAGTCGTGCCGCCAGTTTCGGATCGATCGTGTCCTCGGCGCGTAGCCGGGCAGCGAGCGTCGCAGTGGTGGCTTCGTCGAGTCGGTCGAGTGGCACGGTGGTCACTGCCTGGTCGTGGCCCAAGGCGTCGACGAGTGCAACGAGGGGATGATGCTGTGGGATCTCCTCCGAGCGGACAGTACCGACGATGAGGACTGGTGCCGTCTGCCGGGAACGGATGACGAAACCGATCAACTCGATGGTCTCGGCGTCACACCACTGCAGATCGTCGATGATCAGCAAGCGCGGGCGGTCGCCGGCGACGATGGCTCGGCTTACAGCATCGAACAAGCGATGGCGCTGAGCCAGGTCGCCCGACTGGCTCCGTTCAGATGGCTGGGAAACGTCGCGGAGTTCGGGCAGGAGACGAGCGAGCTCAGCCCTCCAGACCGTGTCGAGCGTGTCGATGTGGCTTCGCAGAGCATCCGATCGGAGCAGGTCGACGACGGGACCCCACGGCAGTCTGCCCGCAACCTCGTACGCACGAGCCGATGCCACCACGTGTCCCTCTGCTCGAACGCGGCGGCCGAGTTCCAGTGCAAGACGGGACTTTCCGATCCCCGGTTCCCCGGTCACCAACAAGAGATGTGCCCCACGCTCCTGCGCGGTGTTCCATGCCTCGTGGAGCTGGTTCCATTCGAGGTCGCGGCCGACGAAAGGCGATTCGGCGACGGGTAGGTCCTTGCCCTGCACTTCGTCGCGGTTGAGCGTGCCAGCCCGGAGCTGTTGGACCATGGCCCCGATCGCCTCGCCCGGTGCCACCGCGAGATCGCGCTCGAGCACCTCCGCGTACCGATGGTAGGAGCGCAGCGCCGCGGCTCTACGCCCAAGCGCGAGATGTGCTTGCATCTGAATTCGAACGGCCGCTTCGTCGGTCGGCTCCAGGTCGATGATGCGTTGGGCATGCCTGATCGCGGCTTTGTGGTCATCACGGCCCGCAGCCTCTTCTGTCAGCCGCACGAGGGCCGCATGCGCCTCGGCTCGAAGTTTCGCTCGCTCGTCCAGGACCCAGTCGTCATGACAAGCTGGAAGGAGATCGCCCGAATAGAGGCGCGCGGCGGCCTCGAAATCACCGGCTGCCATGGCATCGCGGAACCTCAGCACGTCGACCTCGCTCGGCCCGGTCGGAACCCACCGGACAGTCTCGTTGCCAATCTCGACGAACTCACCGATGTCGGGAAGGGAATGACGGAAGTCGTGGAGCAGCTTCCTGAGGTTGGTGCGCGCCTGAGCGTTCGTCGGAGTCGGGCCAGAGCTCGAACGCGAGTCGTGAACGGTGCTGCGGGCCTCTCCGTAACGCGATCAACGCCAGAAACCGTTGCAAGCGAAGAGAGTTGAAGGCGCGAAGACGACGGCCGTCCAGGATGATCTCGACTACGCCGAGAAGGCGGACCTCCAACCGCGCCGGCGGTTCGCCACCGACCCCGCTCGTGTCACTCGGCATGTGGCTCCCCAGGTTGCGATCCAGTTCTGAAGGTCTGCCGCACCGGCTCCGCTCGCGGGCTGAGTGCGCGCCAAGCCTGAGGCGTCAGGCCATGCTGCCGAACGAACGCGCGCTGCAGCGCGTCCACGGAGCCAAAGCCGCTCGAGCCCGCGATCCTGTCTTGCGTCCATCGCGTCTGCCGAAGCAACTGCGCGGCAGCGGCCACGCGGGTCTGCTCGACGAAGCGCGCCGGCGTGCAACCGGTCTCGGCCGCGAAGACGCGGGCGAAATGTCGCGGGCTCATCTGCACGCGCTCGGCCAGGGCCTCGACCGACAGGTCCGCCTGCAGATGCGTGGCCATCCACGCCACCAACTCACGCAAGCGATGGCTGGCCGCGGCCTGTGCCTGCAGCGCCTGGCTCAACTGCGGCTCTTGCGCGCCGCGCAGCATCGGCAGCGCCAGCGTGCGGGCGATCTCCATCGAGACGGCATGGCCGAGGTCGTCCTCGACCAGCGCAAGCGCCAGTTCGATGCCGGTGGTGACGCCGGCCGAGGTCCACACCGGGCCGTCGCGCACGTAGATGCGGTCGCGCCGCACGCGCACCTGCGGCCGCAGCGCCTGCAGTTGGTCGCAGGCGCGCCAGTGCGTGGTGGCCTCGCGGCCGTCGAGCAGGCCGGCCGCAGCGAGTGCGAAGGCTCCGCTGCACACGCTGGCGATGCGGCGGACGTGTGGAGCGATCTCCTTGAGCCAGGCACCAATGCGTTGCTCGACGATGGCCGCGCGCACTCCCGGCTCGTCGCCACCCGCGACGATCAGCGTGTCGATGGCGGAAGGCAGTTCGTGAAGCCTGTGTGTGCCCGCAAAGCTCAGGCCGCCGTTCGTCAGCACGTCGCCACCTGCAGGCGATGCGATGTGCAGGCGGTAGGTGCCGGGACGCATCTGCTCGGCCTTGCTGAAGACGCTGGCCGGGCCGGCGATGTCGATCGCCTCGACGCCTTCGAACGCGACGAGCACCACATCGCTGGCAGGAAGCGCGGCTTTTTCGTCCTTGTGGTGCGGCGCAGTCATTCGTAGGCTCGAGACATGGCTGTCAATGGAGGACCGGGTATGTCGTGGTCGGTACGGGCGCTGGTCGTGGCAAGCATTGCAATGCTCGCTTGCGCAGGCTTTGCAGCGGACGCGCCGCTGCCGCCAGCCCAAGGTACTCCAACGAGCGAGCGTGAGCAGCAAGCTTTCGTAGAGGCCTTGAAGCCGCGTCGGGAAGGCAGGCCGGTGGTCGCAGTGCTCGCATCGAACGAAGGCACCGAGATGACCGACCTGCTGCTGCCGCATGCGCTGCTCAAGCGTGCGGGCGTGGCCGATGTGCAGGTCGTGGCGCCGCGTGGCGGCCGGGTCGCGCTGTACCCCGCGCTGCAGATCGACGGCGCACAGGACCTTGCCGGCTTCGATCGGGCTCATCCTGCAGGCGCCGACTACGTGATCGTCCCGGCGATGCTCGAGGACGACGAGCCAGCCGTGACGGGCTGGCTGCAGCGACAGTCGCAGAAGGGAGCGCGGGTGATCGGCGTCTGCTCGGGTGTGCGGGTGGTAGGCCGTGCCGGCCTGCTCGACGGCCGGCGCTTCACGGGCCACTGGTACGACCGCAGCACGCTTCTCGAGCGCCACCCCGGTGCGACCTATGTGCCGAACCAGCGCTATGTGGTCGACCGCGGCGTCGCCACGAGCACCGGCGTCACCGCATCGGTGCCGACCATGCTCGCCTTGGTGGAAGCGATCGGTGGCCGCGAGAAGGCGAGCGCGCTCGCCGCCGAAGTCGGCGTGGCCTCTTGGGGCACGGAGCATGACAGTGCGCGCTTCGGACTCACTGCAGGTCGAGCATGGAGCTACGTGCTGAACAAGGCCGCGTTCTGGCGCGATGAGCGCTGGAGCGTCGACGTGCAGGACGGCGCCGATGACATCGCCCTGGCGCTGGTGGCCGATGCCTGGTCGCGCACCGGACACGCCAGCGTCGAGGCCGCATCGGCTTCGGGCCCGGTGACGCTGAAGAGCGGCCTCGTGCTCATGACGCGACCCGCTGCAGAGGCTCGCCGCGCCTGCCGCTTTCACCGGCACTCAAGCCGGTGCAGCAACTCGACCGCACGCTGTGCGAGATCGCCGAGCGCTACGGCGCCTCGCGGCGCGACTGGGTCATGCAGGAGATGGAGTATGCAGGCCCAGGTACCCCATGCCCAGGCTAATGTCCGCTGAGACGAACTGCGCCTACTTGCGTCTGTCATCGGGCACGACAAACCCGATGGGCCGTCTCTGTGGCTCTGCTGGAGTCATCAGTTCACGCAAGGTATCGAACACCTGCTTGAGCTCCTTGCGTGTGTTGCGATTGAAGTTGTCTTGCGAGAGCGCCAACGCCTCGGTCTTCTGTTCAAGCTCGTCGAGCCGATTGGCCAAGTCGGAGTGCGTGGCGGCGCTGGCGACCCCTGCCGGCGCCAAGGACACCGTCGGTGCGCCACATGCGACTCGTAGAATCCAGGCGCCACATGCGCGCGAGCTTTCGCTTGGAGAGAACCATGCAAATCCACGGCGCCTGCCACTGCGGCCAGATTTCCTTCACCGCCGAGATCGATCCGTCCCGAGTGATGGTCTGCCATTGCACCGACTGCCAGGTGCTCTCGGGCTCGCCCTTCCGAACCAACGTTCCCGCACGGATCGATTCGTTTCATCTTTCGGGCTCGCCGAAGACCTACATCAAGGTGGCGCAAAGCGGCAATCGAAGGGCGCAGGTGTTCTGCCCGGAGTGCGGAACACCGCTGTATGCGAGCGCGGTGGAGAACCCGACCGTGGTCAACATTCGGCTTGGCTGCATCCAGGAGCGGGCGCAACTCGAGCCAACGCTGCAGATATGGCAGCACTCGGCAATGCCTTGGCTTGCAGACTTGCCCAAGCTGCCCGGATCTCCAGAGGAGCAGGCTCTTGTGGCTGCCGCGACGGCTCGGCGTCGTCCGACGCCGTAGCCGACAGGCGCTGGCGCAGGTCAGCCTTCGTCGCCCCCCGCGGACGAGCGGCGCTGGGCCAGGTGCCGATAGATCGTGCTGCGGTGAACGCCGAGCTCGCGCGCCGCGGCCGCAATATGCCCCTCGTGTGCCGCGAGCGCCCGATCGATCGCTTCCGCCGTCCGCTCGCGCAAGCCGAGCGGCACTGCGTCGGCGTGTGCCGCTTGTGATGGGATTGCAGTCGCCGATGCCATCACATTGCCGCCCGGCGCAGGGACACAAGGTGGCAGTTGGTCGCGCCCGATCACGTCGCCCGGCTCCGCAAGCGCAACCAGCGTGCGCAAGGTGCTCGCGAGCTGCCGGAGATTGCCCGGCCACGGCCGGCGCGCGAGTTCGTCGCGGGCCTCGCGGGTCAGGCTCAGGCCGCTTGCGGCGGCGCCGGCCTGCTCGAACAGCCGGTCGATCAGCTCCCCGATGTCCTTGCGCTCGCGAAGCGCAGGCAGGGCCACCGTGTAGTCCTGCAAGCGGTAGTACAGGTCGGCGCGGAACTCTCCCGCATCGACCATCGCCTGCAGATCGTGGTGCGTCGCGCAGATCAACGAGAAGTCCACCGCCACGCTGCGACCATCGCCCAATGGCGTCACGCTTCGCTCCTGCAGCACCCGCAACAGCCGCGCCTGCAGCAGAAGCGGCATGTCGCCGATCTCGTCGAGAAACAGCACGCCGCCGTCGGCCTCGCGCACGCGTCCGATGCGGCCCTTGCGCTGGGCGCCAGTGAATGCACCCTCGGCATAGCCGAACAGTTCGGACTCGATCAGCGTCTCGGGCAGCGCGGCGCAGTTGAGCGCCACGAACGGGCCGCGAGCGCGCCTGCTGCGCCCATGCAGCAGGCCGGCGAACACATCCTTGCCGACCCCCGTCTCGCCCTGCAGCAGCACCGAACCTCCTGCATCGAGTACCCGCAGCGCGCGCGCCAGCAGCGGCTCGATGGTGTTGTCTGCCTGGAGCTCCCCGCGTGACGATGGCTGCGCGCGCGTGTCGGACACGACGGCATGCGGCGCCGGCGCGCCGGCCTGCATCTGCGCCACGAAGGCCAGGCCCCGGTGAGTGCGCAGCGATCCCTGTTGATGGCCGAGCGAGCGCCAGCGGCTGTCGAACAGCCGGTCCAGCGGCTGGTCGAGCACCTGCTTCCAGTCGAGCCCGAGGATCTCGAGCGCCGTCGGGCTCGCGCCGACGATGCGGTCGTCCTCGAGCAGCAGTGCCGCCTCGCGCGGCGTGCCGAGCATCGGCGCCTTGGTGTGGAAACGCAGCAGCCGGCGCCCGCGTGCGGCGGCGTGGATCAGCCGATGCTCGATCTGCTGGCTGGCCAGCTTGACCAGGGCCAGCGCATGCAAGTGCAACTGCGACGCGTCGCCCGACACGTCGAGCACGCCCAGCACCTCGCCGCGCGACGACAGGATCGGCGCCGCCGCGCAACTGAGGATCTTGTTCGCATCGAGGAAGTGCTCTGCACCGCGCACCTCGAGCGCCTCGCGCTCGACCAGCGCGGTGCCGATCGCGTTCGTGCCGCAATGCGGTTCGGACCAGTCGACCCCCGGCTGCAGGGCCACGCGCTGCGCGCGGCGCAGGAAATCGGTGTTGCCCTGCTCTTCGACGATCAGCCCTTGCTCGTCGGTCAGGATCAGCACGCTGTGGCTGTTGTTCATCTGGCCGGCGAGCGTCTCGATCTCGGGCAGCGCCATCTCGATCAGCTGGCGTGCGGCCTCCCGGCGCGCCTGGAAATCGCCGCGTCCCAGCGGCTCGGGTCCCGGCAGGCGGCTGTCGACCCACTGCAGGCAGCGCTGCCAGGAACGGCCGACATACAAGGACAGGGGCACGTCGGGCAGCCGCCCCTCGCCGAAGAACTGCTGGCGTGCGGCCTTGATGGCGTCCGAGTCGGGCGGGAAGGGCCTCATCGCTTGTCGCCTTGTCTGTCTCGTTGTCGCCCGATGCGACGGATGCGGCCGCCGCGACGGTCGCAATCTGCGACAGGCACCGCCGCTCGGGCGCTGCGGAGGGCCGGATTCGATTGTCGGCGCAGCGGGCCGCACTCGTTCTCCGAGCGAGGAAGCGCAAGCATCGGGGGAAACCCTCGAACTCGTGGCACGAGGCCTGCGGATAGGTCCACCGGAGCGCGGCCACCCGCCGTGCTTCCTTCCGCCAACCTGCTTACTTCTTTTCGACGGAGACACTGCAATGAACATGCTCGAGCCCGGCAAATTCGGCACCCCGGTCGCATTCAAGAAGCGTTACGGCAATTACATCGGCGGCGAATGGGTCGCGCCCGTGGATGGCCAGTACTTCGAGAACATCACGCCGGTGACCGGTCGCCCCTTCTGCGAGATCCCTCGCTCCGGCGAGGCCGACGTCGAGCGTGCCCTCGACGCCGCCCACGCCGCCAAGGCCGCCTGGGGCCGCACCTCGCCGGCCGATCGCGCGAACATCCTCAATCGCATCGCCGACCGGATCGAGCAGCACCTGCCGACCCTGGCGGCCGCCGAGTCCTGGGACAACGGCAAGCCGATCCGCGAGACCACCTTCGCCGACCTGCCGCTCGCGGTCGATCACTTCCGCTACTTCGCCGGTTGCGTGCGCGCACAGGAAGGCAGCATCAGCCAGATCGACCACGAGACCTACGCGTACCACTTCCAAGAGCCGCTCGGCGTGGTGGGGCAGATCATTCCGTGGAACTTCCCGCTGCTGATGGCGGTGTGGAAGCTCGCGCCGGCGCTGGCGGCCGGCAACTGCGTGGTGCTCAAGCCCGCGGAGCAGACGCCGGTGTCGATCCTCGTGCTGATGGAGCTGATCGGCGACCTGCTGCCGCCGGGCGTTGTCAACGTGGTCAACGGCTTCGGCATCGAGTGCGGCAAGCCGCTCGCATCGAGCAAGCGCATCGCGAAGATCGCCTTCACCGGCGAGACGACGACCGGCCGGCTGATCATGCAGTACGCCAGCCAGAACCTCATTCCGGTCACGCTGGAGCTCGGCGGCAAGTCGCCCAACATCTTCTTCGCCGACGTGATGAGCACAGGACGACGCCTACTTCGACAAGGTGCTCGAAGGCTTCACGCTGTTCGCGCTGAACCAGGGCGAGGTCTGCACCTGCCCGTCGCGCGCGCTGGTGCAGGAGTCGATCTACGACGCCTTCATGGAGCGTGCGCTGTCGCGCGTGAAGGCGATCAAGCAGGGCAACCCGCTCGAGATGGCGACGATGATCGGCGCGCAGGCGTCCAGCGAGCAGGTCGAGAAGATCCTCTCCTACATCGACATCGGCAAGCAGGAGGGAGCGCAGTGCCTCACCGGTGGCGCGAGGAAGCGCCTGGACGGCGAACTCGAAGGCGGCTACTACGTCGAGCCGACGGTCTTCAAGGGCCACAACCGGATGCGCATCTTCCAGGAGGAGATCTTCGGCCCGGTGGTCTCGGTGACCACCTTCAAGGACGAGGAGGAGGCGCTCGCGATCGCGAACGACACGCTCTATGGCCTGGGCGCCGGCGTGTGGACGCGCGACACCGGCATGGCCTTCCGCATGGGACGCGGCATCGAGGCCGGGCGGGTGTGGACCAACTGCTATCACGCCTACCCGGCGCATGCGGCGTTCGGCGGCTACAAGATGTCGGGCATCGGGCGCGAGAACCACAAGATGATGCTCGACCACTACCAGCAGACCAAGAACCTGCTGGTGAGCTACAGCGACAAGGCGCTGGGGTTCTTTAAGATTGACCCACCCCCGTAGCGCCTTCGGCGCTCCCCCTCAAGGGGGCTCCGCCAGCGGCCCGGCAAAGCCGGTTCCGCGGCTCCCGCTCGCTGGCGTTGTTATGATCCAGAGGAGACAGATCATGACCGCAGCACTCACCCGGCTCGGCCGGTGGGCGATCGCCGGTGCCTGCGCCGGCGCGGCGCTCGCCGCCGTCGCCAACGACGAGCTCAGCAAGCTCGCCACGCAGGACGGACAGTGGCCGATGTACGGCCGCGACTATGCCAACACGCACTACAGCCCGCTCAAGCAGATCACGGCGGGCAACGCCCGCAACCTCAAGCTCGCCTACACGATCCAGCTCGGCGCGCTGCGCTCCAACGAGGCGACGCCGATCGTGATCGGCGACACGATGTATGTGTCGAGCTCGTCCGGACCGAAGACGGTGTTCGCGCTCGACGCGAAGACCGGCGCGATCCGCTGGCGCTACGAGCCCGACCTGCCGAGCGACACGGCCCAGTACGGCTGCTGCGACGTCGTGAGCCGCGGCGTCTCCTACGCCGACGGCAGGATCTTCGTCGGCCGGCTCGACGGGCGCCTCGCGGCGCTCGACGCGAAGACCGGCGAAGAGCTGTGGAACACCAAGGTGGTCGACTACAAGGAGGGCGCGGTCATCACCTCGCCGCCCCTGGTCGTCAAGAACCTGGTGATCACCGGCTTCGGCGGCGGCGAGTACGGCGTGCGCGGCAACCTCACCGCCTATGACGCCGCGACCGGCAAGCAGGCCTGGCGCACCTGGCTCACGCCGGCAGAAGGCGAGCCCGGCAGCGAGACCTGGAAAGGAGACAGCTGGAAGAACGGCGGCGCGGTGGCCTGGCTGGTCGGCTCGTACGACCCGAAGACCAACACGGTGCTCTACGGCACCAGCAACCCGGCGCCGTGGAACAACGCGGTGCGCGGACCCGACTCGAGCGACTACGGCCAGTTCACCAATCTCTACTCCTCGTCCACCGTCGCCCTCGATGCGGACACCGGCAAGATCAAGTGGCACCTGCAGAGCACGCCTTACGACGCCTGGGACTTCGATGGCGTCAACGAGGCGGTGCTCACCGACCTGAAGCTCGCCGACGGCAAGCGCGAGGTGATGCTCAAGGCCGACCGCAACGGCTTCTTCTACGTGGCCGACCGCACCAGCGGCAAGCTGATCAGCGCGCAGACCTTCGTGCCGACCAACTGGGCCACCGGGATCGACCTCGCGACCGCGCGGCCGATCGAGGTGCCCGACAAGCGACCGCGCAACGGCCACAAGGCGGTCGACATCTGTCCCAACCTGCTGGGCGGCAAGAACTGGCAGCCGATGTCGTTCAGCCCGCAGACCGGCCTGGTCTACATACCGACGAACAACGTCTGCATGGACATGGCGCCCACCGAAGTGACCTATCGCAAGGGCACGATGTACCTCGGCAAGGACTTCCCGGCCAAGGCGGGCCCGGGCGGACACCTCGGCGAACTGGTGGCCTGGGATCCGGTGAAGCAGGCGAAGGCCTGGGGCGTGAAGGAGACCTCGCCCTTCAACGGCGGAACACTGGCCACCGCCGGCGGCCTGGTCTTCGCGGGCAACAACGGCGGCATGTTCCGCGCCTTCGACGCCCGCAAGGGAACGCAGCTGTGGTCCATGAACCTCGGCTCGGGCATCAGCGCCGCGCCGATGAGCTTCAGCGTCGACGGCAAGCAGTACGTGGCCGTGGTGGTCGGGCGCAGCGGCTCGATCCCGGCTTTCATCGGCGACCTCGGCAAGACCATGCTCACCACGCCCGAAGGTGGCGCCTTGTTCGTGTTCACGCTTTGAACCCCAGATCAGGAGACTGACATGACCACACTGCATGCAGCAGGCGGGCGGAGCCTTGCCTCGACCCTGTCCGCCCTGGCGATGGCTTCGATCCTCGCGGGCGCCTCCCCGGCATGGGCGATGGCCTCGACCGCGGAGTCCGCGACGGCGCCCCTGCGCGCCTGCGCCGATCCCGACAACCTGCCGTTCTCGAGTTCGGCATCCGGACCGAAGGGCTTGTATGTCGAACTGGCCGAACGCCTCGGCGAGGCGCTCGGCCGCCCGGTGGTGGCCGTCTGGCATCGCACCGAGTACGCCAGGCGCGCGTTGCGCAACACCTTGCTGGCAGGACAGTGCGATCTGTTCGTCGGTCTTCCGGCGAGCGACTTCATGGAGAAGCGGCTCCTGATGTCGAGGCCTTTCGCGACGCTGCGCTACGCCCTCGTGACCGATGCGCGCCAGCCGGCGGCAGCGCCCGCCAAGCCTGCCCGGCCGGCGCATCGCGGTGCAGCTCGCCACTCCGCCGCACCACATGCTGGCGGCGCAGGACGGTGTCGAGCCCGTCACCGTGCGCAGCGCCGACGAAGGCATGCAGGCCGTGGCCGAAGGCAAGGCCGATGCAGCGTATCTGTGGGGGCCCAGCGCGGGCTACCTGAACCGCACCGCCTATGGCGAACGCTTGCGCGTGCAAGCGGCCGAAGGCAAGGACTTTGCCTGGCCGGTGGCGGTGGCGTTCCGGCGCGACGACGCGGCGCTGCGCGACGAGGTTCAGCGCGAACTCGACCGGCTGGAGCCGTGGATCGCCGAAGCCGAAGCGCGCTACGGCTTTCCGCAGCAGGGCTCACCCTCGGCGGCAGAGGACAGCGGGGTCGCGCCGATCCTGCTTGCCCAGGCCGGATCCGCACCGATCCTGCTTGCCCAGGCGACGCCCGTGGCAGACAACACGGCGGCCGCAGGCGGAGCTTCGATCGAGATCGGCCGCAACCTGTTCAACGCCAATTGTTCGCACTGCCATGGGCCCGACGCGGCCGCGCCCGACGCGCGCATCGACCTGCGCCGCCTGAAGCGCCGCTACCACGAGGACAAGGACACGGTGTTCGACGACACCGTGCGCAAGGGCCGACTCGACAAGGGCATGCCGGCCTGGGGCAGCGTGCTGCCGGAAGGCGACATCGCCCGGATCAAGGCCTACGTCGACAGCGTGCAGGTGAAATAGCCGAAGGGGACGGGTAAGGATGTAAGGTCGAAGCGATTCAGGTTGATAAGCGCGGGCATCCGATCGATCCTCCATCTGTGGTTGAGGGTACGTCGACCAAAATTGACTCTTCCATAGAGGAGACAAACCATGCTCACCCGTCGCCTTGCCTGTGCCTCGCTGCTCTCCCTGGCGTCATGCGCCGCGCTGGCGCAGTCATATCCCGCCAAGCCGATCACCTTCATCGTGCCCAACCCGCCGGGCGGAGTGGTCGACACCGCCGCCCGGCTGGCGGGCGACCCGCTGACCAAGCTGCTCGGGCAGTCGGTGGTGGTCGAGAACAAGGGCGGCGCGAGCGGCAACATCGCCTATCAGCAGGTCGCGCGCGCGCCGAAGGACGGCTACACGCTGCTGGTGTCCTACTCGGCGTACCACGTCGGCAATCCGTCGATGTTCGCCAAGCTGCCGTGGGAGCAGAAGGACCTGGTGCCGGTGGCGCTGGTCGTCGCGGCCACCAACGTCATCACCGCGCACCCCTCGGTGCCGGCCGACAACCTGAAGGACTTCATCGCGTACGTGAAGTCGCATCCGGGCAAGGTGAACTTCGCGTCGCAGGGCAACGGCTCGCTGTCGCACGTGGGCACGGCCCTGTTCGAGCAGCAGACGCAGACCGACATGGTGCACGTGCCGTACAAGGGCTCGGGCGCCGCGATCCAGGACGTGCTGGCCGGACAGGTGCAGGTGTTCATCACGACGCCGCCCTCGGTGATGGGCCATGTGCAGGCCGGCAAGCTGAAGGCCTACGCCGTGACCAGCAAGACGCGCCACCCCATGCTGCCCAACGTGCCGACCACCGGCGAAGCCGGCATGCCCGGATTCGAGCTGGAGGCCTGGGTGGGGTTGTTCGCGCCGGCCGGCACGCCGCCGGAGGTGATCGCCAAGCTGTCCGAGAACGTGAAGAAGGCGCTCGAGCTGCCCGAGACGAAGCAGCGCGCCGCCACGCTCGGCGTCGAGCCCCGCTACCTCGGTCCGGACGAGCTGGCCGCTCTGGTCAGGAAGGACACCGAGTACTGGGCCAAGGTCATCAAGAGCCGCAACATCACCGCAGATTGAGCAGGACACCACTCATGAGCAAGACATCCTTGCGCATCGGGCAGATCGTGGCCATGGTCGCCATCGCCTGCCTGGCTGCTGACACTGTCGACGCCGGCGGCTGGCGTGGAGGGCATGGCGGGCATGGCGGGCATCACCATCATGGCGGCGCTTGGGGAAGCGCGTGGATTGGCGGCCCCTTCTGGTGGCCGGGCTTCTACGGCTACCCGTATCCCTTCGGGTGGTCTCCATGGGCCTACGACTACCCGTATGCGTACGGCTATCCTGGAATGGTCGTGCTGCATGGCGCCTCCGCGCAGGCGACGCCACGGTCCACCGCACCGTGGCACTACTGTGCGGACTCGCAGATGTTCTATCCGCACGTCAGCGAATGCCCGTCCGGCTGGCAGATCGTGCCGGCGACACCACCGAGCGAAACGCCTTGAGCCCGGGCGTGCGGCCTAGAACAACCCCGCCTGCTGCGCCGCGCCGACCACGGCTCTCGCCAGCTCCGACAGCTGCGCATTGACGTTCGACTGCGCCGGGGCGGTGGCCTTGGCCGACCACATCATGCGGCCGCTCGCGACGTCGGTCAGCATGCCGTTGGCGGCATACCCGGTGCTCACCTGGCCGCCTCCCGTGGGCACCGAAATGCCCACGCCGCCGCCCACGCCGCTGCTGTAGCCGCCGAACCCGCCGATCCCGATGCCGAAGGTGGGGCCGGGGCTGACGATCGTGGCATCGGGCGCTACTGATGTACTGAAGACCGCCTTGGCCCCGGCGATGCGCGCGGCTGACAGCATCTGCTCGATGGAAGCCTGCCCACCGTTCGCTCCCGCGCCGGGCGCCTGCACGGGCGTGGCGCCGAGCGCCTTCACTTGCGCGGACACCTCGTCCTGGCAGAGGCGCTGGACGGCCGGCTCGGCTGCATCGCACACCACCAGCAGGCGCGTGCCGCGCAAGGACTGGCCCTTGAATGCCGGATCGACCCACTGCGCGCCGACCTGGGTCGATGCGCAGCCGGCAAGCATGAGGCAGCTCATGAGAGATGCCGCAGCGCCGAAGAGGAAAGGTAAGGAGATGTGGTCTTGCGTGGAAGCAAACATGGACAAGCCTCCTGTGCTTTTGAAAGGCAGCTTACTCCCGAGTCGAGAGTCGGAGTCGGGCGCTTGCGCGTGGCGGTCGGCGTGAGGATGATCGCCCCATGCAAAGACGACACCTGCTCGCCACCCTGGCCGCGCTGCCCTTGGTGGGCACGTCCCGTGCCCAGTCGCATGCCGAGCACCGGGCGCCGCTGCCTGTGGCGCCTTCGGCCTCCTCGCCGTACGCCCGGCTGCAGGGCGGCGTGCCGCATCACCTCACGCCCGAGCAGGAAGCGCAGCGCGTCCTCGACAGCCCGGCGCCGGCCGGCCCCAACGGACGGTGGATGGCGCGCGCCGCGCTGCCGATCCCGCGCAGCGAGATGGCCTGGGCCACCGTCGCGCGCGGCCGCATGCACATCGTCGGCGGCTACGGCGAAGGCACCGTCAATCGCGACTACCACCACATCTACGACCCCGCCGAGGACCGCTGGCTCGATGGCGCGCCGCTGCCACGCGGGGCCAACCACGTCGCGGTGGCCTCGGACGACACGCGCGTCTGGGCCTTCGGCGGCTTCGTCGAGCAGAACCGGCGTTCCGACAGCCTGGCCTACGTCTACGAGATCGAGTCCAACCGCTGGACCGCGATCGCGCCGCTGCCGCGTCCGCGCGGTGCCGCGGCGGCGGTACTGCTCGAGGGGCAGGTCCACCTGATCGGTGGCGCCTCGGAGCCCGCAGCCGAACGCGCCAGCGTCGGCTGGCACGAGGTCTACGACCCGAAGGCCGACCGCTGGAGCGCACGCAAGGCATTGCCCGGTGCGCGCGACCATGTCGGCTGCGTCGCCCACGACGGGCTCGTCCACGTGATCGGCGGCCGCTTCAATACCTTCGAATACAACACCAGCCTGCACCACGTGTACATCCCGGCGCGTGACACCTGGGAGTTGCGCGCGCCGATGCCGAGCGAACGGTCCGGCCATGGCCTGGTGGTCTATCGCAAGCGCCTGTGGGCGATGGGCGGCGAAGGCGGCATGATCGTCGGCGGCGTGCCGCGCCAGGCGCGCGTCTACGGCCAGATGGAAAGCTACGACCCGGCCAGCGACACCTGGCAGCGCCATGCCACGATGCCGACGCCGCGCCATGCGGTCGGCGCCGGCGCGATCGGCGACTGGATCTACGTCGCGGGTGGTGGCGCGGTGCTGGGTGGGGGCGTGCAGTCGGCCGTGCACGAAGCCTTCACGCTGGGCTGACGTCGCCCTCACGCGCCTGGGCCGCGCGTCATTGAACCGTGTTCGGCGACTTGGGCGCGGTATTGGCGTATTGGCCGCGCTAACGCAGATCCAGCCGAGTCGACCAGCTGACTCGCTCGAAGTCATCGATGCGCGCGCGGATCTCCACCTGCCATGTCCCTGCGAATGCGAGTTCGCCGCCTTCGTGGTGGTAGCGGCCCGCCGCCACGCGCTGCATGGTCCGTCGCATCGGCTCGATGCCCGCGCCCGGGTTGGACAACTCGATCTCCACTGCCGCCGTGTCGAGCGCACGGCCCTGCGCGTCGGCAAGCACGGCCGTGATCACATTGCGTCCGGCCCGCCCTGGATCGAGCGTCAGCGTGGCATGGCGACCGCCCGCCTCGAGTGACCTGGAGAGCGGCCCGCGGTGCGGCGGCGTCTGCACCAGCACGGCGGTGGCGGCGAGCACCGCCATCACCATCGCGATCTCGGCGGCGATCGTGCGACGCAGCTTGGCCAGGGCATCGACTGCACCGCGCGACAGCCGTGGCATCAGGACGAATCGGTTGATGGCAGCCAGCGCGATCAGCGCCGCGAGCAAGGCGGCCTTGAGCAGCATCAGGCGGCCATAGGAGCTCTGCGTCAGGTCGGCGAGCGAATGCAGTTGCAAGGCTGCGAAACCGACCCCGGCCGCCAGCAGCACGACCACGCCGCCGGCGCCGAGCCTCGAGAAGCGCTGCAACGCGGGCAAGGCTTGCGTCACGTCGCGTCGCAGCAGGACATGCAACGCAAGCAGCGAGCCGAACCAGAATGCCGCAGCCAGGCCGTGGACGCCGATCGCGGCGCCGGCAAGCCAGCGCGGCTGTGCCGCAGCGGCATGCCCGGTCAGCGGCAGGCTCGCCGCGCACATCAGTGCGCCGAGTCCGAGCAGCAGCGGCCTTGCGCGGGCTCCGCCGAAAGTGGAGGCCCATGCGAGGCAGGCGGACCCTGCGGCGGCCATCAGTGAGCTGACACCGAACGAAGTGCGCAAGGAGGTGTCCCAGGCGTGCGGCGCAAGCACATCGGCGCTCCCTTCCAGCAGGGCGCCATGCACGCCGATGCACAGTACCGACAGCGCGGCAGCCGCGATGCCTGCGGTCGCAAGCACTCTGCGCTGGCCCTGGAACGGCGTGACGCACAAGACGAACAAGGCCGCGCCCGCGGCCGCCAGCAAGGCCATGTCCCGCAAGGCCCGCAGCACGATCGAGGCCGTGGCCGGAAATCCTGCGGCGGCGAGCGGCACGGCACTTCGCGAGGACGCTGCGACCTCGCCGACCGAGAACACGATGGAGCCGCTCACCGGGTGCGAATCGAGCGATGTCACGCGGTAGCTGAACAGGTAGGTGCCCCGGGCCATGCCCGCTGGCAGCGCGACGTGCAGCGACTGGCCGTCGATGCGCGGAACCACCGGCCCTGCGGCTTGGCCGGAGCTGTCCACCAGGCGTGCTTGCAAGAAGGCGACCGGCTCGTCGAAGCGCAGGATCAATTCCTTCGGTGGGGCACCGAGCGCGGCGCCATCCACCGGCTCCGAGGACAGCAGCGAGGCGTGGGCATGAGCCTGCTGCACGCCCAGCACCAGCAAGAGCGTGAGCAGCAGCGCCGCCCACGAGCGCAAGGCATTCACGGCTTGGGCGTGAGCTGCAGCGCCGGCGCGGGCTCCTTGAGCTCGGACGCCGGCCTTCCGCCTTCGGGTATCTCGATCCAGCGCAAGACGCCTTCCTTGCAGTCCTGCACCACGGGAAGGTAGAGCGTGGTGCCCGGCCGGTCGGGCAGCTTGAGCATCATCCTGAACTCGTCGAAGTGCTCGTCGGCCAGCAGGCCGCCCGACCAGCTCACCTCGCTCACGCGCTCGCTCACCATGCGGCCGTGGCCGGCGTCGATGGGCTGCGGCAGCTTGGCGTGCGTGATGGCGAGCTTCCAGCCCGGCTTGGGCTGCGGCTTCACGCTCATGATGCCTTCGGGAATGCGTACCCGCACCGCAACCGTCGGCGAGCCCTTGCATCCGTGCGACACGTGCAGGACGGCCTTGTAGTAGCTGCCTGCCGGTGCCTGGTTGCGCTCCAGCGTGACGTGGGCCGAGGCCCAGGGCGACATCGCCGCGGCCAGGAGGCCGATCGACAGAGGGGCGGTGAATCTCGTCATGCTCGGACTCCATT
>CAWFRK010000039.1:0-172849 GCA_963818175.1 uncultured beta proteobacterium
GTCCTGCCGCTCGAGCACGAGTCATCGGTGCTGCGGGACTCCGCAACGGCCTCGACCCTGGCGACGACGGACAGCGCGTAGCACGCGACGTCCACATCCGCGCCGCCAGTACGAATCGGCATCTTTGGCGAATCCTCAAGCGCCGCCACACCCTTCCGCGGAACTCGCTCCGCCGCACGGTTACTGGGGTCGGTCCGCATGCTTCAGTGCGGCAGGCCGGCCGCTCGCCATCGAACCGAGCGGCGCAACTATGAGGAAATCCATGCAAGCTTTGTCGACCTGTGCCAAGCGCGGGGCCACCGGTGGCCGATCGAAACATCGAGCCCGACACCAGGGGGCGCCCATGCCTTCGCCGCTGCGGCCCATCGCATGGTCCTGCCTGCTTGCCTGCGCCGGCGCGCCCACTCCAAGCCTTGCTGCCTGCTGGGCCTTCGATACCGCTACCCTCGCGGCCTGCAGTGCGAACGTCGCCGCGGATCCCATCATCAACCTGGAAATCAGCTTCGGCGACACCGTCGACTACGCCGGCCAAGCCCCCATCGACTCGCTCTTCGGTGACGGCACGCTGCGGGGCAACGGAACCTCGCTCCAGATCGGCTACGGAGCCTTCGGCGGCCAGATCACGGGCCCCGCCACCTTGGTGCAGTCCTCGGGCTCCGGGGGGCTCATGCTCTACGGCGACAACTCCTACAAGGGCGGAACGCAAATAAGTGGCGGCCTGGAGATCGGCAACGGCCTGGTGTGGGGCTCGCTGGGAGAGGGCACCGTCCTCGACAACGGTGAGCTTACCTTCGCTCGGATGGACGACCACAAGGTCGCCAATGACATCAGCGGCTCGGGCTCGCTGACGCAGGCCGGCACGGGCAGGCTCGTTCTCACCGGCAACAACAGCTATGGCGGCTTCACCCAGGTCCCGCTCGTGGCACCTTGCAAGTCGGCGACGGCGGCACCACCGGCAGCCTCGGTACCGGCCATGTCTTCAACGACGGCAGGCTGGTCTTCAACCGCAGCAATCTCATCACGGTCACCAACAGCATTTCCGGCTTCGGCGATTTGACCCAGGCCGGCACCGGCACGCTGGTGCTTACGGGCAACAACGACTACAGCGGCACGACGACGATTTCCTCCGGGACGCTGCAAATCGGCGATGGCGGAAGCACTGGCAGCCTGGGCACGGTCGGTGTCAGCAACGACGGTGTCCTGGCCTTCAACCGCAGCGACACGCTCACGGTCGGCAATGCCATCGGCGGCTTGGGCTCGGTGACCCAGTTCGGCAGCGGCACCACCGTGCTGACGGGCAACAACACCTATCTCGGCGGCACCCGCATCGCGGCCGGCGAGCTTCAGATCGGCGAGGCCCGGGCCCTGAGCACCGGCCCCGTCACGCTCGAAGGCGGGCAACTCACGACCACCGCGGACATGACGCTCCCCAATGACATCCAGTTCGTCGCCGGCCAGGCCGGCGCCCTGGCCGCAGCGACGGGAACGACGCTGTCCTTCAGCGGCCGGATGCTTGCGCGCGACGTGGCACGGTTCGGAAGCAGCAACGCGGCCGGCGCGATCGACCTGGAAGGCGACCTTGCGGACCATTCCGCCACGACAGGCATCCATGTGGCCGCCGGGACCTTGCGCGGAACACAGCTTTCCTCGTTCACCTCGCGCGCCGCTTCCGTGACCGTCGATGCGGGCGCGGCCATCGAGTACCAGGGCGACGGCAAGCTCAATGGGCTCTTCGGCGCAGGCACCGTATGGGCCAAGGGAACGACGCTCGAGGTCGGCTCCGGAGACTTCGCAGGCACGATCACGGGTGACGCCACCCTGTCGCAGTCGGCCTCCGGCAGCCTCGTCCTCTCCGGCGACAACACCTACACGGGCGCAACGCACATCGACGGCGTCCTGCAAATCGGCAAGGGCGGGACTTCCGGGACGCTGGGTGCCGGCGAGGTCCTCGACAACGGTTCGCTACGCTTCGATCGGTCGAACGACTACACAGTGGGCAACGTCATCAGCGGCACGGGGTCGCTGACCCAGGCCGGTTCCGGCAGGCTGGTGCTCACCGCTGCCAACACCTACAGCGGGCCGACGCTGGTCAATGCGGGCACGCTCTCGGTCAACGGCTCCATCGTCGGGCCCGCCATCGTCAACAACGGCGGCACGCTCGGCGGCACCGGCACGGTGGGCAGCGTCACGGTCGCCTCCGGCGGCACGCTGGCGCCGGGCAACTCCATTGGCACGCTCACGGTCAAGGGCAACCTGAGCTTCGCTCCCGGCTCGATCTACCGCGTGAAGGCCGATGCGACCGGCGCGGCCGATCGTGTCAACACGACCGGCACGATTGCCATCTCCGGCGGCACGGTGGACGTGCAGGCCAGCGGCGGCAGCTACCAGCGCAACACGCGCTACACCATCCTCGACTCCGGCGACGGCATCACGGGCCGCTTCGCCGACGCGACGACGAATCTCGCTTTCCTCACCCCGACGCTGATCTACGAAGGCAAGGCCGTGCTGCTGGACCTGCAGGCCGGCGACTATCCCAGCGTGGCGCACACGCCCAACCAGGCGGCCGTGGCGAACCACCTCGACGGCTTCGCCGACGCACCCGGCAACGCGACGGCGGGCGGGCTGATCCAGCAGATCGACAACTCCACCGCCGAGCAGGCGCGCCAGGCCTTCGAGTCCCTGTCGGGCTCGGCCCATGCCTCGGCGAGCCAGGTCGCTGCCGCCCTGGGGCGCAACTTCTCGGCAACGCTGTCCAGGCGCACCAGCTTCAGCCTGGCCGGCCCTCCCAGCAGCACCGCGCTCGCAAGCACGCAGGCTCGCCAGTCTCGATGCCAGCCGGTTCGGTCCCCTGACGGTGATGAGCGACGCGCAGGTCGCCCAGGCCAGCCCGGCTCGCGGCGTGGAGACGCCCCTGCCCTCCTCACAGGAGCGCGGCCTCTGGCTGCAGGCGCTGGGCTCGGGAGGCCATGTCGACAGCGACGGCAACAGCAGTGGCTGGCGTTATCACAGCAATGGCTTCACGCTCGGCTACGACCAGCCGGTGCACGAGGCCTGGCTGGCCGGCGCAGCGCTGGGCTACAGCCGCAGCTCATGGAACGCCACCAGCGACGACCCGACCAACGGCGACATCGATTCTCCGCAAGCCGGCCTCTATGCGCGCTATGCCAGCGACGCCTGGCGCGTGCGCTTCGATGCGACCTACGCCAACCACGACTTCAGCACGGACCGCACGGTCACCATCGGCGGCACAAGGTCCAATGCCAGCTCGAGCCACGCCGGCCACGAATGGGGACTGTCCGCACAGGTCGAGGCTCCGATGCCGATGGGAGACTGGGAGCTGCGCCCGCTGATGGGGTTGCGCCATGCCCGCCTGGACGAAAGCGGCTTCAGCGAGACGGGGCAGGCGCCGGCGACCTCGCGGTAGCCGATCGCACGACACGGAACACGCTGTTCTCCTATGGCGTGCACTTCGTGCGGCTGTTCAACCAGGGCAAGGGCGGGCTGGAGTTGCGCGCGGTGGCCTCGCACCTCTCCGGCGACAACAACTCGCCGGTGACGGCCAGCCTCGCAGGCCAGCCGGGCAGCTTCACCGCCAACGGCACGCCGCTCAAGCGCAACGCGCTGACGCTGGGGGCGACGCTGTCGGGGCAGTTCTCGAAGCGGGTCTCGGGCTACCTGGATGCGAACTACGAATACCGCGGCTCGGGGCAGAACGCCTACCAGGCCACCGCGGGCGTTCGGGTGAGTTTCTAGGGCGACAGCCGCTGCCGCGCTCGATCGGAGAAGTAGCGCAGCCGATACAGCACCCAGGGCGCATCGGCCCCATCGCGGCAGAAGCCATATCGGAAGGTGTCCGGCAGGGCCGGCAGGTCGTAGCGCAGGTCGGTGTACCAGACGCAGCTCTCGCCACCCTGGCTCTCGATGCGCGAGACGACCGGGTAGACGGCGAAGCGCCTGAACGGCCCGAAGCGCGGCTCGTTCCACAGCGCCTCGGCCAAGGGCTGCTGCGCCGGCTCGCCGAAGCGCGGGCGATGCTGCCAGCGCAGCTGCTCCTTCGGCTGGTAGGCGGCGGCGATGTCGTGCAGCTTCCGCAGGCCCGGCCCATCGGGCACCAGCGGCGGGTGGCCCGCGATGTTGAGATGCGCCTCGTGGTACAGCGCGCCTTCGATGCCGACCAGCTTCCAGTTGAACGGCGAGAACGGCTGTGCCAGCGCGCTCATCGAGCCCACGTGCACGCCCTGCGCTTGCGCCGAGGCACGTCCGATCTCGACGGCCCGCCGCTGCAGCTGCACCTGGGCGGCGACGTAGAGCCCGAGGATCGCGAGCCCGGCCACGGCCGGCCGGCGTCCACCGGTCCACAGGCTCGCTCCCAGGCCCGCAAGCAGGATCGCGGTGAAGAGCGGATCGATCACGAAGCTCGAGCCCAGGCTGAAGCGCTCCCGGCTCAGGGGATGGAACACCGCCGTGCCGTAGGCGGTGATGAAGTCGGCGCCGATGTGCGAGGCCACGCCCAGCGCGCTCACCAGCGCGGCCTCGCCGAAGGCCGCGCCGGCGCCTCGCCAGGGCGCAGGCCATGGCGGCGATCAGCAGCGCCCACAGCGGCAGCAGCACCAGCGAATGCGTCGGGCCTTGATGCCAGTCCGCCAGGAAGGACAGCGGGTCGATCGGGAACAGCGCGAAGTCGATGTCGGGGAACACCGCGGCCAGTCCGCCGAGCATGAGCCGCTCGCGCCCGCGCCAGCGTGAACGCCGGCTCTCGGTGACGCGAGCCAGCGTCGCACCGAGCAGCGCGTGCGTCACGACATCCATCGTTCAGCGGCGCGAGCCCAGCATGAGCGCTCCTCGTTCGGCCAGCGCCAGCAGGCGGTCGAGCCAGGCGTCGGTGCGCGCGCTGCCGGGCGAGTCGTCCCTCAGCCAACGGACAAAGGTGGACAGGTAGATCCACGTCAACAGCACCTCCTCGGCCTCGCGCCGCCAGCCCACGGACGGCAGCAGCGCCGCCTCGCTGATCCACTGCACGGTGCGGCTCACCCGCAGCAGGCCCAGGACCTGGAGGTGCAGATGATCGGGTTGGAGCTTGTAGCCCAGCATCGCGGCCGTCAGCCGGCGGTGCGGAGCCAGCGCATCGAGCCACGCGCGGATGGCGCCATGCAGGCGCCGGCGCGGGTCCAGCGCCTGCCAGGCCACGCTCTCCGGCAGCGCGAGCAGGGCGGCGTCGGCACGGTCGAACCAGGCCTCGGCGATCTCGTCCTTGGTGTCGTAGTGGAGCTGGAGCTCGGCGAGCGTCAGGTCGAGCTGCTGCGCGATCTCGTGCATGTGGAGCGCGTCCCAGCCGAGGCGCTCGCCGAGATCGAGGGCGGTGTCCAGGATGCGTTGCCGCTCGCTGCTCGCGGGCGTTCGCGGCCGCCCCGTTCCAGGGGCTGCGAGGGTGGCGGCCGGCGGGAAGACATGAACCGTTTCATGCATGGTGAGGGCGGCAGGCCCGCGCCTGGCGGGCACCGCGTCAGGAGTTTCCTCCCTGCATGAAGGGCGTCAAGTAGGCCGTAAAGCCCGACCCTCGGCTGCGCGCTCGGAATCGATCAGCATCGTCGGCGCCGGCTCAGGACTCATTGCACGAGCCGTCGGCGTTGAAGCGGGGGGCACGGATACGCCGGATGTAGCTCGCCACGTCGGCCATGTCCTCGCGGTCGCGCCACATGCCGAACAGCGGATCGTCGGCGAACTCGGCTGCGGCAGCCTGCACCTCGGTAGCGCTCTCGGCCTCGATGCGCACCGTCACGCGCGCGTCGGCGGACTGTCCAAGCTGTTCACGCCAGGCCTTGGGCAACTCGGCCACCGGCACATGCTCGATCACGATCGCGTTCATAGGGCCTCCCTTGGGCGAGCGGACGTCTCAGCTCACTGCACCGGCGCCGGGGTGCGGATCAGGTGGTCGAAGGCCGACAGCGCCGCCTTCGAGCCTTCGCCGCTGGCGATGATGATCTGCTTGTACGGCACCGTGGTGACGTCGCCCGCGGCGAACACGCCGGGCAGCGAGGTCTGGCCCTTGGCGTCGACCACGATCTCGCCGTGCCTGCGTCAGCTCGACCGTGCCCTTGAGCCATTCGGTGTTGGGCACCAGGCCGATCTGCACGAACACGCCTTCCAGCTCGACCTGCTGCTCCTCGCCGCGTCGCGCGGTCCTTGTAGCGCAGGCCGTTGACCTTCTGGCCGTCGCCGGTGATCTCGGTGGTCTGCGCGTTGGTGATGCACCGTCACGTTGGGCAGGCTGTGCAGCTTGTGCTGCCAGCACCGCGTCGGCGCTTGCAGCTGCGTCGTCGAACTCGATCAGCGTCACGTGCTCGACGATGCCGGCCAGGTCGATCGCCGCCTCGACGCCCGAGTTGCCGCCGCCGATCACCGCGACGCGCTTGCCCTTGAACAGCGGGCCGTCGCAGTGCGGGCAGTAGGCCACGCCCTTGTTCTTGTACTCCTGCTCGCCGGGCACGTTGATGTTGCGCCAGCGCGCGCCGGTGGCGAGGACGACGGAGCGGCTCTTGAGCGCGGCGCCGTTGCTCAGGCTGCACGGTGGCGTAGCCGCCGGACTGCGGCGCGGCCTCCAGCGCCTCGGCGCGCTGCAGGTTCATGATGTCGACGTCGTAGGCGCGCACATGCTCCTCCAGCGCGGCCGCGAACTTCGGCCCTTCGGTCTCCTTGACCGAGATGAAGTTCTCGATGCCCAGCGTGTCCAGCATCTGGCCGCCGAAGCGCTCGGCGACGATGCCGGTGCGGATGCCCTTGCGCGCCGCGTACACCGCCGCCGCGGCGCCGGCCGGGCCGCCGCCGACGATCAGCACGTCGAAGGCGTCCTTCGCGGCGAGCTTGCCTGCGTCGCGCGCGGCGGCGCCGGTGTCGACCTTGGCGAGGATCTCCTCCAGCTCCATGCGGCCCTGAGCCGAACGGCTGCCGTTGAGGAACACGGTCGGCACGGCCATGATCTGGCGCTCCTCGACCTCGTCCTGGAACAGGCCGCCGTCGATCGCGACGTGGCTGATGCGCGGGTTCAGCACCGCCATCAGGTTCAGCGCCTGCACCACGTCCGGGCAGTTGTGGCAGGTGAGGGACATAGGTCTCGAACACGAATGTCGCCGTCCCGAGCGCGCGGATCTGCTCGATCACGTCGGCCTCGACCTTGGGCGGATGGCCGCCGACCTGCAGCAGCGCCAGCACCAGCGAGGTGAACTCGTGGCCCATCGGGATGGCGGCGAAGCGCACGCCCATGTCGTGGCCGGCGCGGCTGATCGAGAAGGAGGGACGGCGGGCGTCCGTGCCGTCGAAGCGGGCGCTGATCTTCGCCGGCGCGATGGCGGCGATCTCTTCCAGCAGCTCGCGCATCTCCTGCGAGGCAGGACGGTCGTCGAGGCTGGCGACGAGCTCGATCGGCTGGCTGATGCGCTCGAGATAGGCCTGGAGCTGGGCTTGGGTGTTGCGTCGAGCATGGCGTGTCCTTCCTGTCGAAATGAGGGAGTGGGTCATCCAGGCCCGGTCGAAAGCGTCCTCCGCTGCGGAAGACGGCTTTCGACGAGGCCCGAACGGGTCTCGTCTCGGGATCAGGGCGGCCGCGCTCGGGCGGCACCCGGTGGGTTCGGGCCGACGCCCTGAGGCCGTTCGGCCTTAGATCTTGCCGACCAGGTCCAGCGACGGCGTCAGGGTCTTGGCGCCTTCGTTCCACTTGGCCGGGCAGACCTGGCCCGGGTTCTTGGCGACGTACTGGGCGGCCTTGAGCTTGCGCAGGGTTTCCTTCACGTCACGGGCGATGGCGTTGTCGTGCACTTCCACGGTCTTGATGACGCCGTCCGGGTTGATGATGAAGGTGCCGCGCAGGGCCAGGCCTTCTTCCGCGATGTGCACGCCGAAGGCGTGGGTCAGCGTGTGGGTCGGGTCGCCGACCAGCGGGAACTTGGCCTTGCCGACGGCCGGCGAGGTCTCGTGCCACACCTTGTGCGAGAAGTGCGTGTCGGTCGTGACGATGTAGACCTCGGCTCCAGCTTCTGGAACTCGGCGTAGTTGTCGGCGGCGTCTTCGACTTCGGTCGGGCAGTTGAAGGTGAAGGCGGCCGGCATGAAGATCAGGACGGACCACTTGCCCTTCAGGCTCTGCTCGGTGACTTCGATGAACTTGCCGTTGTGGAAAGCCTGGGTCTTGAACGGCTGGACTTGGGTGTTGATCAGGGACATGGGTGTCCTCCGGTTGGTTGATGTGAAGAATCAATCGATTCGACAAGAGCGATTGTGCCAGTCAACCAAAGCGACGGGGATTGAATGCCGAAATGGGCGTGATTGGGAAGTTCAATGACGATTTGCCGCTTTTTTAGGCACAAATCGTCGGGCCGGGCCCTGGGCGGCTCAAAGCTTGAGGCCCTCACCCGTCCAAGCCACCCACCGCGCGCTGCTCGCCCATCTCCGCGCGCACCCGCGGCAGCGCCTCCGGATGCTCGCGCCGGATGAAGTCGATCAGCCCTTCGCGGACGGCGCAGCGCAAGTCCCAGTTCTGGCCCGACGAGGCCGAGCTCACCAGCACGCGCAGCTGCATCGCTCGCTCGCTGGCCTCGACCACCTGCAGCAGGCACAGCCTGCCATCCCATTCGGGCGAGGCCTCGCACAGGCGCCGCGCTTCGGCGCGCACCGGCTCGAGCGGCAGCGTGTAGTCGACCCACAGCATCACCGAGCCGAGGATCTGGGCGTTCTTGCGCGTCCAGTTCTGGAACGGGTTCTCGATCAGCCACTGCAGCGGGATGATCAGGCGCCGCTCATCCCAGATGCGCAGCACCACGTAGGTCCGGGTGATTTCCTCCACGCGGCCCCACTCGCCTTGCACGACGAGCACGTCGTCGATGCGCAAGGGCTGGCCCAGCGCGATCTGCAGCCCCGCCATCAGGTTGCTGATGACCGAGCGCGCCGCGACGCCGGCGATGAGGCCCACCACGCCGGCCGAGGCCAGCAGGCTGGCGCCGAGCTGGCGCGCGCCGGGAAAGGTCATCAGCATGAAGGAGATGCCGGCCATGACGATGACCCCCGTCGCCGTACGCGCCAGCATGCGTGTCTGGGTGTGGATGCGGCGTGCACCGAGGTTGTCCAGCACGTCGGCCGGATTGAGCGCGAGGATCCCCTGCGTGATGCCTCGCACGACTTCCACCAGCAGCCAGGTGAGCGCGGCGATCAGCAACAGGCCGTTCAAGTGGCGCAGGCCGCCGATCAGGTCCAGGTCGTCGGACGCGCCGTGCCAGACGACCTGCAGGCCCAGCAGCGGCAGTACCAGCTGGGCCGGCCGGTCGATACGTCGCGCAACGCAGGCCAGCACCACGGAGAAGCCCACCAGGCGCAGGACTACCACCCGGCCGATGCGGTGCACGGCCAGGCCGATCACGACGGCCAGCAGCGCCGCGAGGAGAGGTCGGGACCAAGGCGAGAACTCGAGCCATTCCATGAAGCAGGGCCCGCCGCAGGGGCGGTCGGATCGCTGAAAGGCCACAGGCTACAAGAGCTTGCATGCACAAGCGAGGGCCGGCTCGCCACGGGATGTAAGCCTGGACTGACAACCTGACACGTGAGCGTCCGAATGCCCCAGGCCGCGCGCGGGCGAATCATGCGAGTCGTCACTGACTCACATCGTTCCTCCAACCGATTCGCGAGAGCACCATGAGCCGAGCAAGCACCCACCCCGTCCAGCGCACGCAAAGACGCATCCAGTCACAGCAGGACCGCCGTGACCGCGAAGCCGGCGAGAAGCCGGAATCGAAGCAGCCCGTGCAGACCTCCGCACGCGAGCAGCCGGCCGATCACCCGGCGCAGCACATCGAGAAGCCCGGCCTGGAGGCCGAGCTGAAGGAGCAGCCCCGCTTCGAGGCGCCCGACTACAAGGGCAGCGGCAAGCTCGAGGGCTTCGGCACGCTGATCACCGGCGGCGACTCGGGCATCGGCCGCGCGGTGGCGGTGCTGTTCGCGCGCGAAGGCGCCGACGTGGCGATCGCCTACCTGAGCGAGGACGTCGACGCCGAGAAGACGAAGGAGCACGTCGAGAAGGAAGGCCGCAAGTGCGTGCTCATCCGGGGCGACGTGAAGGACCCGGCGTTCTGCGAGGACGCGGTCGCCCGCACGGTGAAGGCCTTCGGCAGGCTCGACGTGCTGGTCAACAACGCCGCCTTCCAGGAGCATGCCTCGTCGATCGAGGAGATCACCGACGAGCGCTTCGACGAGACGCTGCGCACCAACGTCTACGGCTACTTCCACATGGCGCGGGCCGCGCTGCGCCACATGAAGCGCGGCGCCAGCATCATCAACAGCGGGTCGGTCACGGGCCTGGAGGGCAGCAAGCAACTGCTCGACTACTCGACCACCAAGGGCGCGATCCACGCCTTCACCAAGGCTCTCGCGAGCAACGTGATCGACAAGGGCATTCGCGTCAATGCGGTGGCGCCGGGGCCGGTGTGGACGCCGCTCAACCCGGCCGACAAGCCGGCCGAAAAGGTCGCCGAGTTCGGCAAGAAGACGGACATGAAGCGCGCCGCGCAGCCGGAGGAGCTGTCGCCGGCCTATGTCTTCCTGGCCTCGCCCGCGTGCTCGAGCTACATCACGGGCATCGTGCTGCCGGTGACCGGCAGCGTGGGCGCGGAGTAGTCGTCATTTCTATTTCTGATGTGCCAAGGTACCGGCCCGGAAGAAGAGCAACCACCACTGAGCCCGGCGCTCTATTGGGCCTGCGCCACGTCGGCACCGGCCGCGAGGCGCGGTGACGGATGCCCGCTTCGCATACTCGCCAGAAGCAGCATCGGAGGTGCCCGCAATGACCACGATCCGCAAGGGCCAGGCCCCCGACATGCTGGACCGCAAGGCCTTTCACGAGCGCTTCGTGGTCCGGTTCTTCGACCCGGCCTTCGATGCGGAGCGCGACGCCATCGCAAGGCTGGAGGACATCGCCTGGGATGCGTACCGCGAGGGGCGCAAGGCGCCCGCGACTCGCAAGGCGGGCGTTGGCTTCGCCGATCCGGCCTACGACCTCTCGGTCGAATGGCTCGACACACGCGACAGGCTGGCCGCCGCGCAGGCGGCATGGGGCGACGCGAGCCACGCCCTCGCGCGTGCTGATCGTCTGCGGCAGCGACGCAACGACGGCACCTGTCCCGGCGAGATGTCGAAGGCATGGCGGCTGACGAACATCGCCCGCGAGGTGGTCCAGGCCGCCGGCGTCACGCCGACGTGCTCGACCTGAGCCGGCAGACCTCGGAATACGGTCGCCAGATCCACCCGTGCAAGGGCTGCGTGTCGACCGCCATGCCCCTGTGCCACTGGCCTTGCAGCTGCTATCCCGAACCACGCCCTCGGGCAGGTGGGCGACTGGATGAACGAGATCTACGAGCGCTGGGTGTCCGCGCACGGCGTGATCCTCGTGACGCCGACCTACTGGTACCAGTCGCCCAGCCCGCTCAAGCTGATGATCGACCGGCTGGTCTGCGCCGACGGCGGCAATCCCGATCCCACCTCCACGCATGGCAAGAAGGTCGAGAGGCCAAGCGCATCGAGGAGCAGGGCTGGGACTATCCGAAGCACCTCGCGGGGCGGGTGTTCGGCGTGGTGGTCCATGGCGACGTGGCGGGCGTGGAAAGCCAGCGCCGCAACCTGGTCGACTGGCTGCAATGGATGGGGCTGGTGGACGCGGGAGCATCCTCGATGCTCGACCGCTACATCGGCTACTACGAGCCCTACTACAACAGCCATGAGGCGCTCGACCGCGATGCCGGGGTGCAGGAGGAAGTGCGCAACGTCGCGCGGGCCGTGGTCGCGGCGGTGGGCGAGCTGCGGGCCGGGAAGCTGAGCCGGCCGGACCGGGAGCTGCGCGCGCCGCGGGCCAAGTGAATCGAGCGGCGCACGAGGGCTGAGTCTGATTGACGAAGGCCGAGTCTGATTGACACAGGGCGGGGGGCTTTCTATCCTGCGGCCTGTCGCTGAAAAAAACAGCGACCGGGATTGGTCTCCCGTCACACCGCGGCGAAAAAGCCGCGATTCTTGCCTCGCGGCTTTCTCGCGTTTGGGCCCGCTTTATGGCGGCCCAGGCGGGGAGCCGCAAGGCTCGCCGGTTCGCGTCGCGGTGTTCCCGGTAGACCAACCCGTCTGGGCTGCCGCCCCGGTTGTTGGTGTTCGTGATGGGCAGCAGTCGAATCAACTGCTGCCGTCACGGAGCCAACGATGACCTCATCTCCCCTGGGCGACGACCTGCGCCTCACGATCTCCCCCTATGGCTACATCGAATGGCACGGGCCACGCGCCAGGATCGAGGCGACGGGTCTGCTGCCGGCGAATTTCAAATGGCCTGCGCGTATCGACTATGCCGGCTGGCACGCAGACGGCTTCCAGTTCTGGCTGCGACGCTGCCGCCCCGATGGCTTGATGGGGCCGATGCGGTTCTGGATGAACTGCGACTACTGGGTCGTGCACCGAGTCCTGCCTCGCCACCCGGAGCACATGTGGCGCATCCATGAGCCGTACAGGGAGCTTGGCGACCTTCTGTTCCACGCCACCCGTGCGGGTCAGGCCTTGTCGATCAACTTTTCCAAGGTGCATGCGGACGAGCAGATCGACAGTTTCGAGGCTCGACTGGTTCTTCAACCGACGAAGCGCAGGCGCGGGGCAAAGGGGCGATAGGGACCTGAAAGCGGTCGATGTCAGGTGGTGCCTTCCCCCACCACCCCGGGAAATAGACACAAAACTAGAGCGATCGCACGGCATCATACTATGCGTTATCTACGACATCAATCTAGAGCTACACTACAGCATAAAAGTAACCATCCCCCGGCAAAGCCGGGGGCATTCGGGATGTGAGCCGCTCAAAGCGGCTGGAGTCCTTCATGTCGTGGGCGCTTCGCGCTGCCTTCCTCTATAGCCCGTTGACTGCACGACGAGGACTCCTTCGTGTCCGCCCCGCCACCTGTGCTCGGGCTCACTTGGCCGCGCCGCACCACTGGGCCTTCAACACCCAACGCTGCCATCCCGAACTCGCCTGCGGCAATGCCAACTTCGGGAAACGTCAAACTTCTACTGCCTCCCCGGCAGAGCCGGGGGGCCTCCCTTGGTAGCTAGAGATATCGCACACCGACCATGGCCGCTCCGCACGTCAAACTCGCCAATTCCCTCGCCATCCTCAAGGTCGTACAGGAGCAAAGCGGGCCGATCATCGAGCTCGCGAAGCACAAGGAGCTAACCCGCGTCCATCGCGAGCGACTGCTGGCGCAAGGGTTCATCGTTCCGGTGATCCAGGGCTGGTACCTGGCAGGCAGCCCGGCGAGCCTCCAGGGTCGACCACGGCCTGGTACGCGCACCTGGACCCGTTTGTTGCGGCCTACGCCAACTCCCGCTTTGGCCACCGCTGGCAGGCCGCCGCGGAGGTGTCTGTGCTGCGCCACTCCGGCGAGATGGGCGCGATCCGACAGTTGGTGATCCAGTCACCTGACTCCAGCAAGCATGAAGTTGGACTTACTTCATGGCTGCTCGATCTTCCTGAGCAAGGTGAAAGAGAGCACGCTCAGCTCGAATACGGTGCCGCTGTCCTCGGGCCTTCGGGTGCTTCCCCTGGAAGAGGCCCTCGTCACGGTGAGCCCCTATTTCTTCGTGAGCCAGGCGCTGGCTGCCCAGATTGCGATGCGGCACGTGGACGCCACTGAGCTGTCCAGGGTGCTGCTGGCCGGAAGTCACACCTCGATCGCGGGTCGCATGGCCGGAGCCCTGCGGGCCGTGGGCCGCCCCGACGACGCGGACTCCATCTTGAGCGCGATGCGCGCCGCGGGCCATCGCGATGTACGGGAGAGCAATCCCTTCGAGCAGGAGATCCCCTCCTTCGAGTGGCGTCAGAACGAATCTCCGCACGTGCAGCGCATCCGAGCGATGTGGGCTCAGATGCGGCCGGTCGTCATCGAGGCCTTCCGCGACGTTCCCCGGCTGGACGTGAAGGACGTCCCGGCGTTCCTGCAGGACGTCGAGGCGCGCTACCAGGCTGACGCCTACCACTCGCTGTCCATCGAGGGCTTCCAGGTGACAGACGAACTCATTCAAAGGGTTCGCACCGGCAACTGGCGCCCCGAGGGCAACCCCGCAGACCGGGAGATCGTCAACGCCATGAACGCGCGCGGCTACTTCGAGTTGCACCGCCACGTACGGGGGCTGATCGAACGCGTCCTGGGCGAAGGCGTTCCGGTGGGCGAGCTGTTCAAGAAGGATCTGCCCAACTGGTACCGGACCATGTACGGGCCCAGCGTTCAAGCCGGCATCGTTCCCCCTGCGGCGCTGGCTGGCTACCGCAACCACCCGATCTACATCCGCAACGCCAGGCACGTGCCGCCGGCGCCCGAGTGGGCGCGGCAGTCGATGCCCGTGTTCCTTGAGCTCATGCAGCAGGAGCAGGACGCAGCCGTGCGCGCAGTCCTGGGTCACTTGATCTTCGTGTACATCCATCCGTACATGGATGGCAACGGTCGCATCAGCCGCTTCATCATGAACTTCATGCTGACGACGGCAGGCTACCGCTGGACGATTGTGACGCTGCAGTCGCGGGAGGAGTACATGCAGGCACTGGATCAAGCCAGCGGCGACAAGAACATAAGTGCCTTCGCGCAGTTCTTGGCGCGCTTGGCCACCGAGCAGCACCTGCATCCTGTAGAGCGCCCGACGCAGCGCCCCTGAGGCCCGTTCCCCGCTGCCTTCAGGCTTCCGAGCAGCGGCGTGCGGCTCGTTCTTGACACGGACCAGCGAACCGTTGGGCGTCATTGGGTACTCTGCGCCACAATGCTGCGATCTCTTGCGGAGGCATACCCATGGAACTGACAGCTGTCCTTACGCCGGCCGAAGAGGGCGGCTTCGTTGCCCTGAACCCGGAAACCGGAACGACGACGCAAGGCGAAACGGTCGAAGAAGCGCTGGCCAACTTGAAGGAGGCCACCACGCTCTACTTGGCGGAGTTTCGAGTTCTCGAAGTCGGCGTCACGTCGATCATGCAGCTGAGCGCGTGATTGCGTACTGCGGATGACCGCGCATGGTCGCACGCTGATGCTGCCGTTCGCAAGGTGGGTCCGGCGTGAAGCGCCCAGGCACATCGGACAAGACCTGGGTGTCGACAGGCCGGGGCGACACGGACCAGAATGCCTCGACACAACGAGCCGCGACGATGGCTTCCCACCCCCGACCTTCCGACACGCAAGCGACCGCGCAAGCCTTCGGCTTCGCGATCGGTGAGAGCGCCACCGTCTCGGCGCTGCTGCAGCACCCGCCCGATGCGACCTGCTGCTACGTGCTCGCGCACGGCGCCGGTGCCGGCATGACGCATCCCTTCATGCAGGCCGTGGCAGACGGCCTCGCGCGGCGCGGCATCGCGACGCTGCGCTACCAGTTCCCGTACATGGAGCGCGGATCGAAGCGGCCCGACGCGCCGGCACTCGCGCACGCGACCGTACGCGCCGCGGTGGCCGAGGCGGCGCAACGGCTGCCTGGCTTGCCACTGCTTGCCGGCGGCAAGTCCTTCGGCGGCCGCATGACATCGCAGGCGCAGGCCGCATCGCCCCTGCCCGGCGTGCGCGGGCTCGTGTTCCTCGGCTTTCCGCTGCATCCGGCGGGCAAGCCTGCCGTCGAGCGCGGCCAGCACCTTCTGCAGGTGACATGCCCGATGCTGTTCCTGCAAGGCACGCGCGACGAGCTGGCCCACCTGGAGCTGCTGCGTCCGATCATCACGCAGCTCGGCGAGCGCGCGACGCTGGAGGCGATAGCCGATGCCGACCATTCCTTCCACGTGCCTGCTCGCAGCGGACGCAAGGATGCGCAGGTGCTCGACGCGATGCTCGACACCCTGGCTGCCTGGGCCGCCAAGGTCGTCGCCGCCTAGGGCCTGCCAGCCGCGCCGGCGCAAGCCTTCCCATAGACCATCAATAGGCCCCAGCCCATGCCCCGGCCACGCAAGGCTGACAGCACGAGCGCCAAGCCCGCGGGCGACAAGCTCGGTCGCTACGCCGCCAAGCGCAATTTCGCCGTCACGCCCGAGCCCGGCGCCGAGCGCGGACCGCAGGCCGACGCACTCGGCTTCGTCGATCCAGAAGCACTGGGCCACCCGCCTGCACTACGACTTCCGCCTCGAGCTCGACGGCGTGCTGCTGAGCTGGGCCGTGCCCAAGGGCCCGAGCTTCGACCCGAAGGAAAAGCGCATGGCGGTGCATGTCGAGGACCATCCCGTCTCCTACGGCAGCTTCGAGGGCACCATCCCGCCGAAGCAATACGGCGCCGGCACGGTGATCGTGTGGGACCGCGGCAGCTGGGAGCCCGTCGGCGATCCGCACGAAGGCATGGCCAAGGGCAAGCTGGTGTTCAAGCTGCACGGCGAGAAGCTCGCGGGCCTGTGGGAGCTGGTGCGCATCGCCAAGCCGGGCGACAAGCAGGACTTGTGGATGCTGTTCAAGAAGCGCGATGCCTGGGCGCGCCCCCTGGCCGAGTACGACGTGATCGCGGCGCTGCCGGACAGCGTGGTCGACAAGCCGCTCGGGCCTGATCGAGCAGAGGCAGCCGCGCACTTCGGGCGCGCCCGAAGCCCTGCCTGCCGACCGGCGCCACGGCCCCTGCCGAGCTGCCCGGCGCCATCAAGGCTCCGCTGCCGGACAAGCTCGTCCCTCAACTCGCCACGCTGGCCAAGGCCGTTCCCACGCGCGGCGAGTGGATCTACGAGCTGAAGTTCGACGGCTACCGGCTCCTTGCCCGCATCGAGCGAGGCAAGGTGCGGCTGTTCACTCGCCAGGGCAATGACTGGACCTCGAAGATGAAGCCGCTGGCCAAGGCGGTGGAGGCGCTGGGCTTCGACTCCGCCTGGCTCGATGGCGAGATCGTCGTGCTCGATGACGAGGGCAAGCCGAACTTCAACGCCTTGCAGAACGCCTTCGATGCCTCGCGCACCGATGCGATCAGCTACTTCCTGTTCGACCTGCCGTACTTCGAGGGCCATGACCTTCGCAAGGTGCCGCTCTATGCGCGGCGTGCGTTGCTCAGGCAGCTCGTCGACGAGCGCGGCAGCGACGGGATCCGCTTCAGCGCCGACTTCGCCGCCGACCCGGCCAGCCTGCTGCAGTCCGCCGCCGCGCTCAACATGGAGGGCATCATCGCCAAGCGCGTCGATGCACACTATGTCGAAGGCCGCAGCGAGGCCTGGCTGAAGCTCAAGACGGCTGATCGACAGGAGTTCGTGATCGGCGGCTTCATCGATCGCGAAGGGTCGAGCAGCGAAGTCGGCACCCTGGTGCTCGGGTACTACGACGATGCAGGCAACCTCAAGCCGGCCGGCAACGTCGGCACGGGCTGGGACGCGGAAACCGCCAGCGACCTGCACGAGCGCCTGGTGCGGCTCGAGACCCGCAAGTCCCCTTTCGAGACCGGCAGCATCCAGCCGGGCCGCTGGTCGCAGGCGCAGCGCCGGGACAGGAGCGATGGGTCAAGCCGCAACTCGTGGCCGAGGTCCGCTTCGGCGGCTGGACGCCGGACGAGCGGATTCGCCACGCGGTCTTCCAGGGCCTGCGGGAAGACAAGCCGGCGAGGACGGTGCGGCGCGAAAAGGCCATCGCTACAGGCACGACGGGCAGCGGCAACCACCGGCTCGCGTGTCGGCAAGGTGAAGGTGTCGAACCCCGACCGTGTCATCGATCCATCGACCGGCCTGAAGAAGCTCGACCTGGTGCGCTACTACGAAAGCATCGCCGAATGGATGCTGCCGCACCTCGCGGGCCGGCCGGTGTCGCTGGTGCGCGGGCCCGAAGGCGTCACCGGCGAGCTGTTCTTCCAGAAGCACGACGAGCAGCAGAGCATCCCCGGCCTGCGCCAGCTCGACCCGGCGCTGTGGCCCGGGCATCCGGCCTTGCTCGAGGTGCCGAGCGCCGATGCGCTCGTGAATGCGGCGCAGATGAACGTCATCGAGTTCCACACCTGGAACTCGACCGTCAAGCGCATCGACCGGCCCGACCGCATGGTGCTCGACCTCGACCCCGGCGAAGGCGTGTCGTGGGCGCGGGTGCAGGAAGCGGCCCTGCTGACGCGCACGATGCTGACCGAGCTCGGCCTCGAAGGCTGGCTCAAGACCAGCGGCGGCAAGGGCCTGCACGTGGTGGTGCCGCTCGCGCCGCGGCTCGACTACGACACGGTCAAGGCCTTCTCGCAGGCGCTGGTGCAGCACCTGGCGCGCACCATCCCGTCGCGCTTCGTCGCCAAGAGCGGGGCCTCCAACCGGGTCGGCAAGATATTCGTCGACTACCTGCGCAACGGATTCGGCGCGACCACTGCGGCCGCGTTCTCGGCGCGGTCCCGGCCGGGCTGGGTGTCTCGATGCCCGTCTCGTGGGAGCAACTGCCTTCGCTGAAGGGCGGCTCGCAATGGACCATCGCGACGGCGCGCGAGTACTTGTCGTTCCAGAAGACCGATCCGTGGGCCGACTACTGGAGCGCGAAGCAGACCCTGACGCGGCCGATGAAGATCCTCAGCGTGCGGCGTATCGAAGCCGCGCTTCTCAGAAGAAAGTGGGGATCATATTCGGCACAGCCCAGCCGCAAGAGCTCGCATTCATGTCAGCCGCGACACGTTTCCATCGCTCGAAGGGGTCCATATCCTCGTGGACACCTTGAGCTGGCCAGGCCTCGTGAGCAGCCGGCCAAGTCGGCCAGGCGCCGCGTCTTCGGCCGCATGACGACCGTGCCATCGCTAAGCATGGTGAAGGTCATCTTGTCGCTGACTTGAGTCCCAGCCGGTCCCGAATGTCGCCGCTGCACGGTCACTTGCCCACTTGATGGTCATCGTGGTCTGGCTCAGCTTGTCACGCCGGTCTTCCCAGGCCGGAAGGCGTGATGTGCGAGACGCGCTGGGCAAGATGTGCGAGGCAGGCCGTGGCGACGACGCCTGCGAGCTCTACGCGAAGCCGACTGTCCGGGCGCGTCGCTGCTGCACTTCACCGTGGGTTCCCGGCTAGCGCGATCGTTCGTGGTAGTCGGACGCCTGACTTGGCAAGCCCACGCCCTTCGGCGTACGCTTGACGCCCCAGAACGAATCGCAGGTGGTGTCATGGCTGCACGCTCCCTCGCAACGCTCTCGCTCAGCTTCGGCCTGGTGTCGATCCCGGTGAAGGTCTACTCGGCCACTGAAAGCTCGTCGGGCGTCAGCTTCAACCTGCTGCACAACTGCGGCTCGCGGCTCAGGCAGCAATACGTCTGCCTGAAGGAAGGCGTGGTGGTCGAGCGCGCCGACATGATCAAGGGCTACGAGTTCGACAAGGACCGCTACGTCACCTTCCAGCCCGCCGAGCTGAAGGCGCTGGAGGAGTCGGCGCGCCACACGATCGAGATCATCTCCTTCATCCCGCAGAGCGCGGTCGACCCGATCTACTACGACAAGGCCTACTACCTCGCGCCCGACAAGCGCGGCGGCAAGCCCTACCGGCTGCTGCTGGAAGCCATGCGCGAAAGCGGCCGCTGCGCGCTGGCGCGCTGGGTCTGGAAGGGCAAGCAGTACGTGGTGCAGGTGCGCCCGGGCGAGGACGGGCTGATCCTGCAGCAGCTGCTCTATGCCGACGAAGTGCGCTCGATGAAGGATCTCGACATCGAGAAGGCCGACATCCAGAAGCCCGAGCTGCAGCTCGCCCTGCAGCTGATCGACCAGATCTCGGCCGACAGCTACGAGCCCACCGACTTCGAGGACGAGGAGAAGAAGCGCGTGCTCGCGGCCATCGACGAGAAGATCGCCGGCAAGGAGATCGTGGTGAACGAGCACGAGGCCGAGCCCGCGAGCGGCCAGATCATCGACCTGACCGAGGCGCTGCGTGCGAGCCTGAAGTCGAAGAAGCCGGCAGCGAAGGCGGCCGCGCCTGCGGCGGCCCCTGCCCCCGCGGTCGAGGCAGCCAAGGAGCGCAAGGGCGCCAAGCGTGCGCCCGCCACCGCTGCCGCCGCTCCCGCACCAGCGCGCGCCCGCGCGAGGAAGTGACCCCCCGCGCGGATGGAGACCTACAGCCTGCGCGACATCGAGTCGATGCTCGGCCTCTCGAAGGCCGTGATCACCGGCCTCGTCGCCTCGGGCTTCGTGACACCGAGCCGCGGCAAGCGGCGCGAGTACCGCTTCAGCTTCCAGGACATCGTGCTGCTGCGCACGGCGCACAGCCTGCAGGCGGCCCGCATCGCGCCGAGCAAGATCGTGCGCTCGCTCAAGCGCCTGAGGGCGAGCCTGCCGAGCGAGCTGCCCTTGACGGGCCTGCGCATCACCGCGGTCGGCAACGAGATCGCGGTCAAGGAAGGCTCGACGCAGTGGCATGCCGATTCGGGCCAGCTGCTGATGGACTTCGAGGTGATGCCGGGGCAAGGCTCGGCGAACGTGCTCGCCGTGAAGCTGCTGCCGCCCGCGCCCGAGCCGGTGGAGGAAGAAGATCCGTGCGCCTGGTTCCAGCGCGGCGTCGAGCTGGAGGCGAGTGACCGGGCCGAGGCCGAACTCGCCTACCGGCGCGCCATCGGCGCTGCGCCGGATTACGTCGATCCCTACCTGAACCTGGGCGTGATGCTGTGCGAGGCAGGCCGTGGCGATGAAGCCATCGAGCTCTACCTGCAAGCCCTGCCGCATTGTCCGGGCGAGTCGCTGCTGCACTTCAACATGGGTGTCGCGCTGGAAGACTCCGGGCGCATCGAGGAAGCGCTGTCCTGCTACGAGCGCAGCCTGAAGCTGGCGCCCGACCTTGCCGATGCGCACTACAACGCGGCCCGGCTGCACGAGCAGCTCGGGCACGCCACCAAGGCCATCAGGCACTACAGCGAATATCGGCGGCTCCACCGTCAGCCCTGAAGGAACATTCGGGACCCGCCGGTTACTTAGGCCGCGGGCGTCCGTGCCTCCGACCCGGTTCGGGGTCCATCAGGCTGTTCCGAACCCGCCCGAATTTCAGCAATACCAAGGACGGTCACGTCTTCTCAAAGGAGCAATTGCCATGACCATGAATGTCGGCGGAAAAAGTCCTGCATGGCGAGCCAAGTTCCCGCCAACCATGGACGCAGGAACGGCTCAGATTCATGCAGCGGAGCAGGCGCGCGACAAGGCAGCAGCTGATTTGCAAGCGTCCCTCTGGGCCCGTCCAATCGATCCGGTTGACGTGACTGCGTCGGCAAGGAAGTTCAAGGAGAGCGCGCAATTGCTGATGCGGCTGCATCTGGAGCATCCGAGCAAGGAGAACATGGACAAGGTGAAGGAGGTCGCTGACGCAGCGACAAGGTTGCTGGAGAGCGCCTCTGTGGATTCAGGCTGCAAGGGACACTGCCTTTGAATTGTTCGCCACAGAGATGGCTCTCGACCAAGCGGAGGACGAATCGGAAGTGGCGCCCGTCACCGGTACGGAGCCACCGCCGTTGGATGTGCATCGGCAACAGGTCGACATGACGGGCGACATCGTGGCAACCCCCGTCCGGCGCAAGCCGAAGCGCCGTCAGAACGACCAGCCTCCCGGTTCCCCCACACAGAAGTCCGCCCGCACCAATGCAAGCGCGCTGACTGATCGCGCCGTGAGCCCGCTTGCACTGAAAGTCATCGGGGACTTCAACTCAACGAAGTCCGTACTGAATGGCATCGAGCTTCTCCACCAGCAAGCCCTGGACAAGCCCACTCCGGATCACATCGCTGACTTTGCGGTGTGCGGCCTCGCCGCAATATGCTGCTTGGGTACGGCATCCGAGCGCAATAACTTCACAGAAAAATTCATCGGTCAACTTGTTTATGCGGCCAAGCCCTTGGGGAGGAGCCGAGGAGCACAGATCCTCAAGAACCTGATTCCCAAAGCGCCGCGAATGGTCGCCGAGGCGCTCGGAAGCAAAAAACTCGAAACGTACCGCAAAGAGCTGAGGTTGAAGCGGATCGTTGCCAAACGCCTGAAGGAAACGGCCAGGCGCCCCGGAACGAGGTCGGACTGGCGTGAATTTCTATTGGACGTCGCCCCGAACGTTGCCGCATCCCTCCCACCGAGAACATCGTTCCTGTGGACGACGACGCTGAGCAGAAGTACGACCCGACGTCCTTTCTTCGCCTCAACCAATTGAGCAAGCAAGCCAAGGATTTCATTGGCGACTTGAGTGCAGCCGATCAGGACTTCGAGGCAGACTTGGGAACGATCTGCAACCCTTTCGACTTCAACGACAGGGAGAAACACCTCACTGAACTCCTGATGCTCGGATCTGCCGCAATCTGCAGAGCTGAAAGCTCCAAGGAGCGCAAGCGGCTCGGCGAAAGCTTCATCAGGCAACTTCGGCAAATGACGTGCCGTCGCGGTCGGACCGATTCAATTTCAATTTCCCGAAGGTGGACGAAGGAGTCCAAAGAATGCATCAGGACCTTCTTCCTGTCACAAGCGCCGCAGTCAGTTGTGGAGGCCCTCCCTGAAAAATTTGCGAATCTAGGGTTATTGAGTGTCAGAGACAGCCGTCTTATGACACCCTCGCTGGCAGGCAACATCCCCGCGGACTGGCTTGAATTTCTGAAGATCTCCTGCACGGAGGATGCTGCGTCATTCCTCGCGACTCTGACTGCTTCGGACGGGCCGCCCACGAACGATGAATCGGACCTTCCGGTCTTTCTCGACGAAGAAATGCTCGCTGCGCCCATTCGCTACAAGCACGACGATGATTTGGACGTTCCGCACCTGCTTCCGGACGATATGTTCGAGAACGACGATCATGCAATCGTCAGTGCGGTGCAGCCGCCGCCTGTAATGACGCAGACCACCAGGCCACAGAAAAATGCGCGGCAGCTCATCCCCGACACGCCCCCGCTTGATGCGCATCCGCAAGAGGCCGCGCTGCGACGACTATTGACCCAGGACAAGAAGCCAGGGGACCAAGTAGCCGCGGATTTGACCGCCAGGCCTCTTTACATCTTGACCAAGCGCCGCGTGTCGAACTTGCCGCATGCTCGATCGTCGTCTCGATGAAGCCCCGAGCTTCCCAATTCAACCGATGGAGATCCGACATGCGATTCATGGTCCTGGTCAAGGCAGACAAGAACACTGAAGCCGGCGAGATGCCCAGCGAGCAGTTGCTCGCCGAGATGGGCCGCTTCAACGAGGAACTGGTCAAGGCGGGCGTGATGCTGGCCGGCGAGGGGCTGCACCCCAGTTCGAAGGGCGCGCGCGTGCGCTTCTCGGGCAAGGAGCGCAGCGTCATCGACGGCCCGTTCGCCGAGTCGAAGGAGCTGATCGCCGGCTTCTGGCTGTGGAAGCTGGGGTCGCTGGCCGAAGCGATCGAATGGGTCAAGCGCTGCCCCAACCCGACCGGAACGCAGTCGGAGATCGAGATCCGGCAGGTGTTCGAGGCGGACGACTTCGGCGCGGAGTTCACGCCCGAATTGCGCGAGCAGGAGGATCGCCTGCGCGCGCAGATCGAGGCCCAGGCGGGCGCGAGCCAGGCCGCGAAGAGCGGCGCCGTTCCCGAATCGCGCGGCGCGACGCCTTACCTCACGGTCAAGGGCGCCGCCGAAGCGATCAGCTTCTACGAGCGCGTGTTCGGCGCCAGGACGGGCTTCCGGCTCGACGGCCCGGATGGCAGCGTGGGCCACGCCGAACTCGAGGTGGGGCCGGCGCGCTTCATGCTCTCCGAGGAGCAGCCGAAATACGGCGCGCTGAGCCCGACCACCATCGGCGGCTCCGGCTCGACCGCGGTCGTCTACGTGCCCGATGTCGACACGGTGGTCGAGCGTGCGGTGAAGGAGGGCGCCCGGCTGACGATGCCGGTGCAGGACCAGTTCTGGGGCGACCGGGCCGGCTGCATCGTCGATCCGTTCGGGCACCAGTGGATGGTCGCCACGCACAAGGAAGACCCCTCGCCCGAGGAAATCCAGCGGCGCGCCAAGGTGGCCTTTGCGGCAGGCGGTTGCCAATGACGGGATGACAGCCCCTCGGCCGGCGGGTAGGCGAGCCGGTCCGATACGATGTCGGCTCCTTCAGGAAGCACCGATGACCGACACCGATATCGACACGCTCGAGCGCCTGCTGGCCGAGCGACGCAGCTGCAGGGCGTACCTGCCGCAGGCCGTGCCCGACGAGCTGATCACGCGCCTGTTCACCGTGGCGCAACGCACCGCTTCATGGTGCAACACCCAGCCGTGGCAGGTGCTCGTCACGCGAGGCGCGGCCACCGAGCGCTTTCGCAAGGCCTACGTGGAGCATCTGCGGGCAAGCCCGCCTGCGCCGGACCTGCCCTTCCCGCGCGAATACCGTGGCGTCTACCTGGATCGCAGGCGGGAGTGCGGCTTCGATCTCTACTCGAGCATCGGCATCGATCGCAACGACCGCGCGGCCAGGGACCGGCAGGCCTTGCGCAACTACGAGCTGTTCGGCGCTCCGCACGTGGCCATCGTGACCACCGACGAGGCGCTCGGCACCTACGGCGCGGTGGACTGCGGCGGCTTCGTCGCCAACCTGCTGCTGGCGGCGCAGGCGCTGGGGCTCGGCGCGATCGCGCAGGCGGCGCTGGCTTCGCACTCCGACTTCGTGCGTCGCCACTTCGGCATGGACGACAGCCGCCGCGTGCTGTGCGGCATCTCGTTCGGCTATGCGGACGAGTCGGATCCGGTCAATGCGTTCCGCACTTCGCGCGCGGCGGTGGATGACGTGATCACCTGGGCCGACCAGTAGGTGCGAAGCATCGGGGGGGCGTGCAGGGCTCAAGACTGCTTCGTCCGCTTCCTGAGGGTCAGGAGGTTCCTGTCTCCTTGCCGTTGGTACTCGAGCCCATCCATGAGCTTGCGCACGAAATGGATTCCGAGCCCGCCGATCTTCCTGTCTTCGAGATCGGTCGTGAGGTCGGGGTCCGGCGCCTCCAGCGGGTTGAAGGGATGGCCGTCATCCTCCACCTCGACCCTCAGCTCGCCAGCCTGCGCGCTCAGGCGCACCTTGATCTCATGCTCCCGGTCGTCAAGGTAAGCGTACGAGACGATATTGGCGAGAATTTCCTCGCAGGCGAGTTCGAGTTCTTGTGTCACCTTGGGATTCAAGCCCAGCCTCCCGCTGAATTCAGACAGGCTTCGACTGAATTTCGCAAGCTCGGAAAGCTTGTTGCCCAGCTTGATTTCCAGCACTTCCGTCATTTCGTCGGCCGTCCCGAAATAACGCAGCGCGAGAACCGTGATGTCATCGGACTGAGGTGCTTCGCCCGCAAAAGCCTTGACGTCTGCAACCAGATTGCCGGCGATTTGACGAGGATCGCAGCCGAGATGGCTCGAAAGGAAACCCTCGAGCCGGTCGTCTGAATAAAAGGCCTGGCTCTCGTCCATCGCTTCGGTGACTCCGTCGCTGTAAAGCAGCAGGGCATCACCCGGCCCAAGGACAATCCGCCCGCAGGCATATTGACTCTCCTCCACGACTCCCAGGGCCCGGCCACCGATGTTTTCCAGCGGTCTTACACCGCCCTGGTGCAGGTGATAGGGCAAGTTGTGGCCGGCGTTGCTGTAGTCGACCTGACCCGTGCGGACATTCAATATGCCGCAAAAGAGGGTCACGAACATGCACGACTCGTTATCGCGACAGAGTTCAGGATTCAATCGGCCGAGGATTTCTGCCGGACTGCCGCAGCTCGCGGCAATCGCCTTGAAAAAGGCCTTGGTGGCGGCCATGAACAGTGCAGCCGGCACTCCCTTGCCGGAGACATCCGCCACGACAAAGCACAGGTGGTCATCGTCGATGAAGAAAAAGTCGTAGAGATCGCCTCCGACTTCCCTCGCAGGCACCAGGGCAGCGAAGACATCGAACTCGCTGCGATCCGGAAAAGGCGGAAAGACCTTCGGCACCATGCTCATCTGGATTTCGTGGGCGATCTCGAGCTCGCTTTCGATCCGCTTCTTGGCCGCGGTGGTTTCCTTGAGATGCTCGATGGATTCATTCAGGCGCCGTGTCATCTCGTTGAACGAGGCGGCGAGGGCGCCGATCTCGTTCCTCGACCTGATGTCGATCGCCTGGCTGAGATCGCCGCTGGCAATCCGGCGGGTCATCTCGGTCAGGTCGGCTATCGGCCGGGAGATCCTGCTGGCGCCGAGAATCGCGATGGCCGATCCGAGCAAGAGCACGATGCCGCTGACGGCCATGGCCAGCAGGGTGCCGCCGCGAATGGCGGCTTGCATGCGATCGGTAGGCAGCGTCACCAGGATCACGCCACCTTTCAATTCGCCCCCTTCCTCGCCGATCGGGGCCGCCAGCTCGAGGAGCGAGTCTTCCAGATGACTTTCGGTCCGCCCCTGGCTCACCAGCTTGCGGAGCCTGGAGAGATCGACCTGCGCGGGTTCGGGCAGCTTGTCGGGCCCGAAGGCTCTCGGCATAGGCCACGGTGGCCATGTTGCTCGTCGAGCACGCGGATCGCGATGACGCTTCCTTCGGAAACCAGCTGCTGGACCAGGCGCTCCAGTCCCATGCGCTGCCGCAGCTGATGGAGGAAGGCGGCGTTGTAGCCGACCTGGACGATGCGCGGCTTGTCGACTCCCCTGCACCCCCGCGTACTTGAAAACCTGCGCGTCCACATCGCGCTGGCAGGCCTCCTGGACGACGGTCTTGTCTTCTCCCGTCAGCAGCGGCCAGAAGACCGCCGCCTGGGGTTGCTTCCTGGGGTCCGGACTGAACGTGAAGTCGATTTCCGGGATGTTCCTCAGGTAGGCGTGCCCCTGCTCGTCGGTGATCCAGATCTCGTCGAGCACCGTATCGTCGGCGATCTGCCTGAGTCGCCGGTTGATTTCCTGCGGGCCGACTCCAGCCGATTCCCCCAAGGCGACGAAATGCGCCGCCATGGTGGCCTCCACGACCATCTGTTCGCCGATGGCGCCTTCCACGTCGGTCATGACCCGGGCACCGAAGGCCGCGCTGCGCGCCAACAGCCGCGCCACCACGAGCCCCTGGGCCTCGGTCTCGGCAAGCAGGGCCTGTCGCGAGCTCCAGCCGAGAAGGCCCGCGGTGGCCAGGACCGCCGCGGCCAGCAACGAGGCCACGATCAAAAGCGTCTGTGTCCTGATCGTCACAGGTTTCTCCCTCCACGGATTCGCCTGCTCGCATGAGCAAGGCGTGGAGAGAGTCACCCGGCCTTCAACGCCGTTCCCACCCGGTTCGTGCGCATTTCACAGGTTCGTGCGTGCCTCACGCAAGCATCGGCCTGGAGGGCGCCGGAGAACTCAGCTGCCCGGCGCCACCTCATGCCTGGCCATCAGCTCCAGCGCCCTCACCAGCGCCGAGTGATCCAGCTCTCCCCAGCCTTGCGCCGCACAGGCCTGCATCAGCTGCAAGGCATTGGCGGTTTGCGGCAAGGCCACGCCGAGCGCCTTCGCACCCTGGAGCGCGAGGTTCAGGTCCTTCTGGTGCAAGCCGATGCGAAAGCCCGGTGCGAAGGTCCGCTTGATCATCCGCTCGCCGTGCACTTCCAGGATGCGGCTGGCCGCGAAGCCCCCCATCAGCGCCTGCCGCACCTTGGCCGGATCGGCCCCGGCCTTGCTCGCGAACACCAGCGCCTCGCCCACCGCGGCAATGTTGAGCGCGACGATGATCTGGTTGGCCACCTTGCAGGTCTGGCCGTCGCCGTTGCCGCCCACCAGGGTGATGTTCTTGCCCATCAGCTCGAACAGCGGCTTCACCTTCTCGAAGACCGCCTCCTTGCCGCCCACCATGATGGTGAGCGTGCCGCCCTTGGCGCCCACCTCGCCGCCCGAGACCGGCGCGTCGAGGTAGTCGCAGCCCAGCTCTTCGATGCGCCTGGCGAACGCCTTGGTCTCGATGGGGGAGATGGAGCTCATGTCCACCACGGTCTTGCCCTTGGCGAGGCCTTCGGCCACGCCGCCCTTGCCGAACAGCACCGCCTCCACGTCGGGCGTGTCGGGCACCATCGTGAAGACGATGTCGGCGCGCTCCGCCACCTCGCGGTTGCTGGCGCAAACCTTGGCGCCCGCCGCCGCGACCTCCGGGTTGAGCTTGCTGCGGGTGTGCACGTAAAGCGTGTGGCCGCCTTCGGCGAGTCGCTTGGCCATGGGCGCGCCCATGATGCCCAGGCCGATAAATCCGAGATTCATGGTGAAAGCCTCCTGTTGATATCAGTTTCGATGGTGCCTCAAGGCGCCCCGTCAGGCCATATGACCCCAGCGGCGCCAGGGCCATCTTCATGACGCCTCCTGTATGGCTCAATTGTTGTCCGTCATCGTATGACTGTGGGCTCGCTGAGGCAAGGCCCCGGACAACATTCCTGCCGGCGCCGGGAGCTGACTTCTCAAGCCCCGGAGCCGGAGACTTCCTGCGCGCGCTTCAAGCGTTCGCGGCTGTTCGCGAGGTGCGTGCGCATGGCCGCGCGCGCCGCTTCCGGGTCGCCGTTGGCGATCGCCACGACGATGCTTTCGTGCTCCGCATGCACGCGGTGGAGATACTCGCGCCGGCCTTCGCCCGCCACCCGCGCGGTGTTGATCCGGCTGCGCGGGATCAGCATGGTGCCCAGGTGGTTCATCAGGTCGGCAAAGTGCGGGTTCTGGGTGGCGCGGGCGATTTCCATGTGCAGCTGCAGGTCGGCGGCGACGGCGTCCGTGTCCGCCTCGATGGCTTCGCCGAAGCTTCGCAGCGCCTCGCGCATGGCCTGGAGATTGAGCTCGGTGCGGCGAGCCGCCGCCAGCGCGGCCGACTCGGCTTCCACGCCGATGCGCAATTCGAGCACCGCGATCACCTCCCGCACGGTGGCGACCTGGTCGGCCGCGATGCGGAAGTTGGAACCCTCGCCGGTGCCGAGCACGAAGGTGCCGATGCCATGCCGGGTCTCGACCAGCCCTGCCGCCTGCAGCCGGGAGATGCCCTCGCGCACGACGGTGCGGCTGACACCGAACTCGGCCATGATCGCCGCCTCGGTCGGCAGCTTGGCTCCCACGGGAAGCCGACCGTCGCGGATGCGCTCACCCAGCGCCTCGACCACCTCGAGCGTCAAGGGACGCGACTTGCGTCGGGTGAGCGGCATCGTTTCCGTGGACATCGTGTCTGCCTCGCATTCTGTTGTATGACAACTGATGCCGTACAACATCAGACCGCACTCTACATCAGCTCCCGAAGGGAAGGCGATGGGCGAGATGAAATGGCTCGCCCGGCACCGGCTCGATGAAGATGGCCAGGTCGGTGCAGCGCAGCGGGCTGGCCAGCGCCGCCTGGAAGTGAGCGCGCGCCTGTTCGGCCAGCGCCTGGGCCTCCGGCCGCTTCGGGTCGTCGAAGCCATCGCTGAGCGTCATGTGGAAGCGCCATTGCTCGAACACATACGGGTAGCCCCAGAGGCCGAGCAGCTCGCGCTGTCGCTCGCTCAAGGCATCCGGATACCGCCGGGCTGCATCAGCGGGCGCCGAAGAGGCTCGCATCGGTTCGAAGCGCTCGACGCAGGCATCGGCCAGTCGCCTCAAGGGATGGCTGGCCGCGGGCGGATGCACCGGCCGCAGGGCCAGGAAGTTTGCGAGCATCCCGACCTCGAGCCTGGGCATGTCGAAGGCCGGTTGCCCGCGTGCGAAGGCCAGCGCCGCCGTCAGCAGGTCTTCCTCGGCCACCCCGTCCCGAAGCTGGAACGGCGCCTTGAGCGTCGCATGGAAGCCGTAGCGTCGAGGGGCGGCGGTCCAGGGCCGCGCGGGCGGCGTCCAGCGACGCTCGGGCCGGGCGGCATCGCGCTGCAACCAATTGCATCCGGCCTCCCACAATGGGTGATTGACAGCCGGCGCGAAATACAGGGCAAAGCGTGGCGCACCCATCTATCGCGACCCCATGAAGTGGGGGCTGTGCGAAGCCGGGACGCTGCAAGACACTCGGGTCGAGCACATGGTGTCGAAGGGTGGCCAAGGGATGAACGAGCAGATTTTCACCAACGCCCGGCTTGTCCTTTCCGATCGCGTGGTTCTCGGCAGCCTCATGACGCGTGGCGGCCGCATCACGGCCCTCGTCGAGGGCGCCACGCGCTTCCCCGAGGCGCTGGATCTTGAAGGCGACTACCTGCTGCCCGGGCTGGTGGAGCTGCACACCGACAACCTCGAGCGTCACGTGACGCCGCGCCCTGGCGTGCACCTGCCGCCGCAGTCCGCGGTGCTGGCACACGACGCCGAGATCGCCACTGCAGGCATCACGACGGTGTTCGACGCCATCGGCGTCGGCGACCCCTACGGCGACGGCTTTCGCGCGAGCGACCAGGGCGAGCTGCTCGACGTGCTGGACCTGCTCCACGATGCCGGCGTGCTGCGCTCCCGCCATTACCTGCACGTCCGCTGCGAGCTGCCGGCCCCCAACGCGCGGGCGCTGTTCGAGCCCTTCGCGGGCCACCCCCGCCTCAAGCTGCTCTCGCTGATGGACCACACGCCCGGACAGCGGCAGTGGACCGACATCGAGGTGGCGCGGGCCCACTACACCGCGAAGAAGGGCTGGAGCGAGGCGAAGTTCGCGCGCGAGCTGCAGCTGGCTCCGGAGCGGCAGGCCCGCCATGCCAGGCCCAACCGCGACTGGTTCGTCGCCTATGCCCGCGAGCATGGGCTGTCGCTCGCCACGCACGACGACACCACGCTCGATCACGTCGACGAGGCGCTGGAGCTGGGCGCATCGGTCAGCGAGTTCCCGACCACCCTGCAGGCCGCGCGCCGGGCCAAGGCGCACGGCCTGGCCATCGTGGCGGGCGCGCCCAACATCGTGCGCGGCGGCTCGCACTCGGGCAACGTCGCGGCGATGGAGCTGGCGCACGAGGGCCTGCTCGACGCGCTGTCGTCCGACTATGCGCCCACCAGCCTGCTGGCCGGCGCCTGGCGCCTGCATCGCGACGCCGGCTTCACGCTGAGCGCGGCCATCCGGCGGGTGAGCCTCGATCCCGCGCGCGCCTGCGGCCTGCTCGATCGCGGCGAGATCGCCGTCGGGCGGCTCGCCGACCTCGTGCGGGTGAAGGAAGTGCGTGGCATGCCGGTGGTGCGCGAGGTCTGGCGCGACGGCTCGCGAGTGGCGTGAATCACGGACCGCCGCAGGTCCAGGGGGGCCTATATTGAGCGTCACCCGCAGACTCGGAGGTGTGCCATGTCCCGCATCGCCATCGTTCAGCAGCCGCCCGCCTTTCTCGACCGGGCGAAATCCCTGGAGCAGGTGGTGCGGCACTTCGCCGATGCAGTCGCCCAGGGTGCCCAGCTGGTGATCTTTCCGGAGGTCGTTCATCCCGGGCTATCCGGCCTGGATCTGGCGCACCCGCCCCGGCACCGACATGGCCCTGGCCGAGCAACTGCACGGTCGCCTGCTCGACCAGGCGGTGTGCCTGGAGACGGATGACCTGGCGCCGCTTGCCGAGGCCTGCCGCGAGCATCGCGCGACCGCGGTCTGCGGCATCACCGAGCGAGACGGCAGCTTCAGCCGCGGCACGCTCTACAACACCGTGGTCGTGATCGGCCCCGATGGTGCAATGCAGAACCGCCATCGCAAGCTCATGCCGACCAACCCGGAGCGCATGGTCTGGGGCTTCGGCGACGGCGAAGGCCTGCGCGTGGTCGACACACCCTGCGGTCGCGTGGGCACGCTGATCTGCTGGGAAAGCTACATGCCGCTGGCGCGCGCCGCGCTGTATGCGCAGGGCATCGAGATCTACGTCGCGCCCACCTACGACTGCGGCGACCGCTGGGTGGCCAGCATGCAGCACATCGCGCGCGAAGGCGGCTGCTGGGTCGCAGGCAGCGGACATGCGCTGCGCGCCAGCGACATCCCCGACACGATGCCCGGCAAGGCGCAGCTCTATCCCGATGCGGCCGAATGGGTGAACCAGGGCGATTCGGTGATCGTCGCCCCAGGCGGCAAGATCGTCGCGGGCCCGATGCGCAATGAACTGGGCACGCTGGTTGCCGACGTCGACCTCGAGCGCGTGGCCGCTGCGCGGCGCGTGCTCGATGTGGCGGGGCACTATGCCCGAGCCGACGTGCTTCAGCTCCATGTCAATCGCAACCCGCAGAGGCCGGTGCGGTTCAACTGACCAGCACCGCCTTCGGGCCTGCTTCGAAAGGAACACCCATGCCAGCAACCGTCATCCCTTGCCTGCGCTATGCCGACGCCCAGTCGGCCATCGAGTCGCTGTGCCGCGTGCTCGGCTTCGAGAAGAAGATGGTGGTTCCCGGCGAGGCGGGCACCCTCGCGCATGCGGAGCTCTCCCTCGGCCAGGGAATGATCATGCTCGGCTCCAAGGTCGACTCGCCCTTCGGCCGGCTGATGGCGCAGCCCGCCGAGGTGGACGGACGCGAGACGCAGTCGCCCTATCTCGTGGTGCCCGATGCCGACGCGGTGTACGCCCGCGCCAAGGAGGCCGGCTGGGCCATCCTGCTCGACATCAAGGACGAGGACTACGGCGGCCGCGGCTTCACCTGCAGCGACATGGAGGGGCACATCTGGAACGTGGGGACGTACGATCCTTGGGCGCAGGAGTGAGGGGGTGCAGTTCGATCGAGTCGTGTAATATGCGATGCATTACGCAGGGGATCGAAATGCGCACGATATCCGTCCGCCTCGATGAACACACCGACGCACTGCTGCGCGCAGTGTGCGAACAGCAAGGGATGAGCCAGACCGCCGCGCTGAAGGCCGCCATCGAACTGTTTGCGCAGCAGGAGCGGCCGACACCCGCCGCGCTTGCTCGTGAGCTTGGCCTGATCGGAGCGTTCGACAGCGGCAATCGTCATCTTGGCCGCGATCACTCTCTCCATCTAAAGGCCAAGTTGCGCGGAAGCGCCCGCCGCCCTGGATGAGCCAAGGATGGCGACTCCAAAGCGTGCAATAGCGGCTAGCCGCCGAAGGCCAGCGAAACCAGGGGCTCGCAGCAGCGCGTCCACTACGACTCATGCGCAGGTCCTCGTGGATACGGGTCCGCTGGTGGCGTGGTTCGACCGCGGGGATGCAGACCACAAGAGGGTTGCCGAATTGCTCGATCATTTTTCGGGACAGTTGCTGACCACGTGGCCAGTGCTCACGGAGGTCTGTCACTTGCTACCCGAGCGGCTCGTGCCGGCATTCATGCGTTGGGTCGCACAAGGTGGGGTTTTCCTGGTCGAAATGCCTGCAGCGGTGGCGAGCGTCCTCGCCAGTCGCATGGAGAAGTATGCGGATCTTCCGATGGATCTGGCAGACGCTTCCCTGGTGTGGCTGGCGGAACACCTGGAGCTCGATCAAGTCCTGACGCTGGATGAACGCGACTTCGGTGTGTACCGAACCGAGCGCGGTCAGCGACTGGCCAACTTGCTTGCGTGATCAACAGGCGCGACCCGGTTCTCAAGCCTTCGAAGCCGACATCCCCACCACCCGCGCCCGCAATTCCTTCGGCACCACACGTTCCAGCGCCAGCGCGAAGCGCTCGTGCTGCCGCCAGGCCTCGCGCGCATCGGCGCTGATCGACGATAGCCGGACCACCATGCCGTCGAGGATCTGCCCTCGCAGGCCGAGGGCCAGTTGCTGCAGCCGAAAGTCGAAGCCGTCTGCAATCACGGTGTCGCCCAGCAATGCCCAATAGGTGACGGGCTCCGACCGGCCCGCCTTGCGCGCCCGCATGCGGTTGATGGGAATGGTGTGCGTCGGCAGCACAAGGCGCGCCGCATGACGATCGTCCACCTCGAAGCCGCTCGCGACGTAGCAGACGTCAGGCCGGTGCAGTTGCAGGCTGACCGACTGCTGCCGGCCATAGGCCACGGACAGCATGATGGAGCTGCCTTCCCGCGGATCGAGATACGCGCGCTCGAGCACCTGGTCGTACATCTGCGAGCGCCGGCCGGCCAGGTCGGCGGGGCGCACGAAGGCCTCGTAGGCGCGATCGACCTGCCATGGGCCGACCTCGCGGGGAAACAGGCGCTCCAGCGGCAGGCCGGCGCGGGCAGGCATCGGCCGTCGCCTCCGGCCGCCAGGCCCGCGCGCCGAGCGCCGCACCGCCCATGGCGAGCGACATCAGCACGATCCTGCGGCGCAGGCGAGCAGCCGTCATGTCCTCCACCTCGGCGGCAGCAGCCGCCCGAGCAGCGCATCGGCTGCCAGGATGAGCGCCAGGGCAGCCGCGAACAGCACCAGGCCCGCGGCCCCATGGATGAAGCCCTGGCCGGCCGCGTCGCCGAAGTGATAGGTCACGAGCGCGATCAGCATCACCCGCAGCACGTTGGCGACGAAGGACACCGGCACCACCAGCAGCGCGATCGCCAGGTTGCGGGCGCGGGAGGCGTAGTTCATCAGGTTCAGGTACAGCAGGCCCATCGCCTCCAGGGTGAACATGGTGTGCAGGCCGGCGCAGGCCTCGGCCACCAGCAGCTGGTACTGGCCGATCGTGATCAGCACGCCGGAGCGGCCCACAGGATAGTCCGCGACCTGGAGGATCCACGCCGCCACGGCCGAGACGGCGGCCTTCATCGGCCCGGTCAGCGTCAGCACCAGGCTGAATGGGAGTGGAATGGTGAACAGCAGGAAGAAGAGCGCGAACCAGCCGTGACGGACCGCCCTCGCGCCGCCGATGCACAAGAGCGTCGCGAGAAGCACGAACACCAGCGACAGCATTTCGATGCGCAGCAGGCCCTGGCTGCGCCCGAAGGCATAGGCCAGCAGGGCCAACGCCAGCAAGACGACTCCGGCCCAGCGGTGCCGATTCGTGCTGGCTCAGTCAGGATCGCCTCGCGCTTGCGCCACAGCAGCCAGCCGCTCACCGCCAGCACCATCGGTTCATGGCCCTGGAAGTACGAGGCGTTGACGCCCTCGGCGAGGTCCCAGTAGGTGGGAAGGAAAAGCGAGGCGATGCCGGCGAGGAGCAGCAAGGCCGTGCCGCCGTCAAGGAAGCTGCGGGCGCCGGCGTCGCGTGCTGCCGAAAGGCGCTGCGCAGCAATCGAGACTGCGGTTGCTCCATGCGGACTGCGCTTCAGGGCGAGGAGGCTGCGGCCGAGGGCGACTCGGCTTGCGCGAACTTGCCCATGAGGTCGATGCGCGCGGCTTGCCGCAAGGGCTTCATGCCTTGCTCGACGCGCTCGCGGCGGCTCTGGGCCAGCAATTCCGCCTCGATGATGGGGCGCGCCGCATTGCGATCGAGCCGGAAGTCCTGCACCGCCACGAGATACAGGAGCTGCATGCCCCTCGGCCGCTCCACCATCAGCGCGCGCCCGACCTGCAGGGCCTGGACTTCAGCGCGCAGCGGCGTCGGGATGGCTTCGGTCGCCAACATCAGGGGCCGCGTCGAATAGCGCAGCTTGTTGCCGCTCAATCCCTGCTGCAATTCCGCCAGCGTGGCGGAGGCCTGGGCCAGCGCGCGCACCGTTTCGCGCTGCCTGGCATTGGCCTCGATGCTGAATTCCTGCAGGCTGTAGAGACGCCGATGTGCGAAGCGATCCGCATGGTCGTCGTAGTACCGGTCGATGGTGTCGGCATCGGGCTGGATGGCCTGTCGGGCGAGCCGGTCCTGGAAGGCTCGCGCCAGTGTCTCGCGCCTGGCCGCCTCGAGGGCCTGGATCACGGAGGGATCGCTTTGCATGCCAGCGTCGTGCGCGGCCTGGGCGGCAAGCTCCTGCTCGACCAGCGCATCGAGCGCCTTGCGCGGCGCCGCTTCCCCATACTCTGCCATCAGCCGCGGCTGCTCCTGCAGCACGTGCTGGACCTGATGAACCGACACGTCCTCGTCGTTGATCCGGGCCGCGACTTGCGTGTCGTTGCCGGCTTGCCGGTTGCCGCATCCGGACAGCACGCCGAGGGCAGCCAGCGCGACCACCATCCCGAGCATGGCTCGCGAGCGGCATGCCCGCGAGCCTTCGGTCGGTTTCATCAGCGATCGCCTCGAGCGGCCTTGCGGCGAGCGGAGACCCAGCCGACGCCGGCCAGGCCCATCAGCATCATCAGGTAGGCCTCGGGCTCGGGAGCCGCCGAGGCGATGGCCTGGATCGCGCCCTTGTAGGAGCCGCCGAACAGGCCGACATCGCCGCTCAGCTTCATGTCGTAGAGACCCGCGCCCAGATCGGCGAAGGAGAAGCCGTCAGACAGGGTGGAATCGGTCTTCCAGCTCGCGGTGTCCTGGCGCTTCACGCTGACCGACTCGACATCGACGCCCCACAGGCCGAGGTACAAGTCGAGCGTGCCGCCGATGACCTTGGAGGTGTCATCGATGCGGAAGCTGTAGTAGTCATTGAAGCTCAGTTGCTCGAAGGCACCGAAGGAGTTGCCGAAGCTCTTCGCCACCGGGCCGAGCACGCCCAGGTCCTCGACGAAGCCGGCATGTGCCGCGGGCACCATGCCCACGGTCGCGAGCGCCAGCGCGGCTGATGCTGCAAGACTCTTCAGCTTCATGGTCTCCTCCTGATTGCTTTGTTGATGGAAGGGATACTAGACCTCGCATTGACGTCTGAGCACCCCATGAATGAGGTAGTCGCGGGGGTGATTACCCCAACCATTCGCGAGAATCCTTCCCATGCCTTCCATCAGCACCACGTCCCTGACGATCGCAGTCATCGGCGCCGGCCCGGTCGGCCTCGCGCTCGCCCTGCTCGCGGCCCGCGAGCTGCCCCAGGCCCGCATCACGGTCTTCGACTCGCGCAGCCTCGACACCGACGTCTCCAGCGATCCCCGCACGCTCGCGCTGTCGCTCGGCAGCGTGCAGATCCTGCAAAGGCTCGATGCGTGGCCGGCGCATCGGGCGCAGCCCATCCAGGGCGTGCATGTGTCGCAGCAGCCGCCTGCCACCCTGCTTGCGCGCTGGGCCGAGCCCGAGGTGCTGATCGAGGCCATGACCGAGGGCGTTCCGATGCTCGGCGCAGTGCTGAGCTATGGCAGCCTGCTGGCGCCGCTCCAGCAAGCCTGGCTTGCCGCCTGCCAGGACGAGCCCGAGCGCCTGTCCACCCGCTTCGCCACGCCGGTGCGCTCGCTGAAGGCGCTCGGTGCGGGTGTGGAGGTGGATGCCGACATCGCCGAGACGCTTCGACCTCGCGGTGGTGGCCGAAGGCGGCGTGTTCGCGGACCAGGCCCGCAAGTCGCTCGCCCATGACTATGGGCAGACGGCCTGGGTCGGCCAGGTGACGATGCAAGGCATGCCGCCGGGCATGGCCTTCGAGCGTTTCACCGCGAGCGGACCGGCAGCGTTGCTCCCCCTGGCCGCCGACCGGGCCGCGTTGGTGTGGTGCGTGCCGACGCATGACGATCCGGTGCGCGAACTCAGCGACACGCAGCGCATGGCGGTGCTCAACCATGTATTCCATCCGCGTACCGGGCAGGTCGTCGGCATCACCTCGCTGAAGTCATTCGCGCTCGGGCTCAACGCCGAGCGCAGCCTGGTGCATGGCCGCGTGGTGCGCATCGGCAATGCCGCGCAGACGCTCCATCCGGTCGCAGGGCCAGGGCCTGAACCTCGGCCTGCGCGATGCGTTCGAGCTGGTGCACCGGCTCGCGCGCGAGAGCAGCACCGAGGCCGCGCTGCGCCGCGTGGAATGGCAGCGCGCACCCGACCGCTGGGGCGCCATCGCCACCACGGACTTCCTCGCGCGCAGCTTCACCTGGAGGCTGCCCGGCATGGGCACGGCGCGTGGGCTGGCCCTGGCTGCGTTGCAGCGGCTGGGTCCCGTCAAGACGATGCTTGCGCGGCAGATGATGTTCGGCCGGCAGATGACGGCCCCTCGGCGCTCGGCCCGCTAGCTAGCGCTCCACGCTGGCAGCGGGCCGCAGGCAAGAGGACAGCGCCTCGCGCAGCTCGCCGGGCTCCACCGGCTTGTGCAGCACCACGCCGCACGCCGGCTTCACGCGCCTCGTCCTCGTCGATGCCTTCCGCATGGCCGCTGTAGAGCACGACAGGCACCTCCCTGCCGGTGCCCACCAGGCCGCGCGCAAGCTCGAGCCCGGTGAGGCCCGGCATGGCTTGATCGGTGAGCAGCAGGTCGCAGTGCCAGCGCTTGCGGGCCAGCCAGATCTGCGCTTCGAGCGGGCTGCGCGTGGCGCGCACCTTGAGGCCCCAGCTCTCCAGCAGCTCGCGCATGAAGCCGAGCACCGACTCCTCGTCATCGACCAGCAGCACCTGGCCGCGCAAGGCCGCCGGCTGGGCCTTGCGCGGCGCCGCCGGCTGCTTGCGCGCCGGCGCGGGTGCGGGTGCGAGATCGCCGCCCACGGCAGGCAGCAGCACCCTGAACAATGCGCCGCCGCCCGGGGCCGTGTCGATCATCACGTGTCCGCCGTGGTCATGCACGATGCCGTGCACCATGGCCAGGCCCATGCCCGAGCCCTTGCCCGGCGCCTTGGTCGAGAAGAAGGGCTCGAACATGCGCTCGGCGACCTGCGGGCTCACGCCGGGCCCGGTGTCGGCCACGGCCAGCTCGAGGAAGGCGCCATCCACCGGGCTCTTGCAGCTGGCGCAGACGCCGCGAACCTGCCGGTGGCGCAGCTCCAGGTTCACGCGCCCGCTGCCATCCATCGCGTCGCGCGCATTGATGCAGAGATTGAGCACCACCTGCTGCGCCTGCACCGGGTCGATGATCGTGAAGCCGGCATTCGCATCGATGCGGGTGGTCAGCGCGATCGTCGCCGGCATCGTGGCGCGCAGGATCTGCGTGGTCTCCTCGATCACCTGGGCCAGCGCGATCCGGCGCGCATCGCCGCCGCGCTGGCCGCGGCTGAAGGTGAGCATCTGGCGGATCAGGTCGCGCGCGCGCCGGCAGGCGTGCTGGGTCTGGTCGAGGTGCGCGAGCAGCTTGGCATCGGCCTGCGCCGCGGGTCGCTCCTCGGCCAGCACCACGTAGCCCATGATGCTGGCCAGCAGGTTGTTGAAATCGTGCGCGATGCCGCCCGCCAGATGACCGATGGCCTCCATCTTCTGCGCCTGGCGAAGCTGCTCTTCGCTGCGCGCGAGCGCCTGCTCGCGCGCGCGCCGCTCGCTCACGTCGCGCGAGATCGACAGCACATGCGGCACACCCTGATGCTGCACCGGGATGAAGCGCAGCTCCACGTCGAAGAGGCTGCCGTCGGCACGCATGGACTGCGTCTCCAGGTGGCAGGCCTCTCCTTCCAGCGCGCGGCGCACGAGCCGAAGGCGATCATCGACATAGTCGGCGGGGTAGGCGCTCGGCATCTGCCCTTTGATGATGTCCTCGCGCTCGAAGCGGTACATCTTCAGGCATGCCGGGTTGACGTCGATGATGCGCAGCTCGTTGTCCCACAGGATGAGGGCGTCGGCCGAGGCGTTGAAGATGGCGCGGTATTGATCCTCCTTCATCCGCACCGCCTCTCCGTCGCGCTGCCGCTCGAATTCGGCCGCGGCGCGGATGCCGAAGATGCGCAGCAGCAGCTCGATCAGGTCGCGGTCGAGCAGCGGCTTGCGGTTGATCACCGCGATCAGTCCGAGCGGCCGGCCGCTCGAATCGAGCAGCGAACGCGCGGCATAGGCATCGAAGCCCTGCGCGAAGAACAGCGTGTCGGCCGCGAACTCGTGATGCACGCCCTGCTCGGCGAAACGCGTTTCGCGGCCCATGACGAAGCGGCAGGGCGTGCGGTCGATCTCGTAGTCGAACGGGCGCAGCCATTTGCCATCGACCCAGGTGGCCATCGCATGCATGCGCGGGGACTCGACTGGCGGACGCGTCGAGATGCACGGCGATCATGGCCGCATCCACCCCCGCAAGCCGCGCGAGCTGGCGGGACAGCTCGCAGAAGGTGGAGGGGCCTTCGAGGCTGGAGACCGCCAGCGCCGCCTCGGTGGTGATGGCCAGGGTGGTGGCCAGGCGCCGGGCTTCGACGTCGGCGGCGCGGCGCGGCATGCCGCGGCGCTCGGGATCCTGGATCGGGCGTGCGTTGGTCATTGTTGCCCCCTACGGTGCGGCGGCGCTGCACAGGCTCCATCGAAGTGAAATCCAGTCTAGGCCTCCACCGCGCCCCTGTCATCAGGCCGCCGGCGCGATTGCCTGGCGGCTACGCGGCGGTTACGCGGCGGTTACGCAGCGATTACAAGATCGAAAACGAGCCGGCTCCTAGCGTGGTGCGGGCACGTACATGTACCCCGCACCGCGCACCGTGCGTATCGCGCGGGGCTTGTCCGGCTCTTCCTCGATCTTGCGTCGCAGCCGGGTGATGCGGATGTCGATGGAGCGGTCGAAGGGCCCCCATTCGCGCTCGCGCGTGAGGTTGAGCAGCAGCTCGCGGGAAAGCACTTGGTTGGGCCGGTCGATGAAGGCCTTGAGCAGGTCGAACTCCATCGTCGTCAGCGGCACTTCGCGGCCCTCGCGGTCGAACAGCTGCCGCGCCGGCAGGTCCAGCTCGCAGCGGCCGACCGGCACGCGCCGCGGCGGGGTCGGTCGTCGCCTCCATGCCGGAGCTTGCGCCGGGATGGGCCTTCAGCCGCCTGAGCAGGCTCCTGATGCGCGCACGCAGCTCGCGTGGATCGAAAGGCTTGGCGACGTAGTCGTCGGCACCGACCTCGAGCCCGACGACGCGATCGACCGGATCGCCTGCGCCGGTGACCATCACGATGCCGAGCTCGTGGTTGGCACGCAGGTAGCGCGCCAGGGACAGGCCGTCTTCGCCGGGCAGGTTCAGGTCGAGCAGCACCACGTCGGGGAGCCGGCGCGCAAGCGCCTCGCGCATGGCCACGCCATCGGCCACGGCTTCGACGTCGTAGCCATGGCTGCCGAGGTATTCGGTCAGCATGCTGCGCACGCTTTCGTCGTCATCGACGATGAGCACGCTGTCGACGCCGGTCGTGTTGCGCTGCATGAATCGAATTATCCGACGCGGCCCCTGCCCGATGGCGGACTGAAACCTGCGGGTCACATATGGCCATCAAAGAAGCCGCCGCCCGAAAGCCTGCGGTTACGAGCGCTCCCTAGTCTTGCTCCATGTTCAACGCGCATCCTGCGGAGGAAGTGAATCATGCGCATCCATCGAGACAACGACCAGGCTGCGGCCGGCCCCTTGTGCGCCCCCGTGCCGCGGCAAGTGCGCATCCGCACTCGCACACCCCACCCGCTGCGCATGCTGCACGCGCTCGGCGACTGGCTGTGGCGCGGCGTGCAGTGGCTGTCGTGGCGCCGGCATGTGGCGGCCTTGCAGCGCCTCGACGATGCGACGCTCAAGGACATCGGCGTGCTGCGCCTGAACATCGAGTCCTGCGTTGCCGAGCACCACGCGATCGCGCGCTCCTCGAGATGCCAGCGCGCATGAGGATCCCTGGGTGTGCGACGGCAGCATGGACCCTCAAGGGCGACCGGTCCTGCGCGAGACGGACATCTACCGCTGAGGCGCAGGTAGGCGTGGTGCGTGCCGATCGACCATGCCTGCGCCGGCGCCACCGCCGTCGGGCCATGAGCGCATCAAGGGGTGTTTTCCCCAGGTGAGGGCGCCGCATCCGAAAGCGGGCGCGGCCCGTATCAGCGATGACCTTCCTCAACCCAGGAGCTCATCGTGAAACACCCACCCCGCCTGCTCTCCCTTGCGGTGGCTGCGCTGTGCGCGCCGGCCGCGATGCTGCCTACGCTGGCGCAGGCCTCGAGCCACCGCGAGGCGCCTTTCATCACCACCGTGCCGAAGGTCGATGGCACCGACATGTACATGTTCCGCAGCTACGAAAGCGGCCGGCAGGACTTCGTGACCCTGATCGCCAACTACCTGCCTCTGCAGGACGGCTACGGCGGGCCGAACTACTTTGCGCTCGACCCCAACGCGCTCTACGAGATCCACATCGACAACGACGGCGACGCGCGCGAGGACATCACCTTCCAGTTCCGCTTCAAGAACACGCTGAAGAACCTCGCGCTCAATGTCGGCGGACAGAGCGTGCCGATTCCGCTGGTGCAGGCGGGCGGCCTCTCCGGCGTGAACCCGGCCGCGCTGAACGTGCGCGAGACGTATTCGATCAAGGTGGTCAATGGCGACCGGCGCGGCAAGCGACGCGATGTGAGCAATGCCAGCGGTGGCGGCACCGAGTTCGACAAGCCCACGGACTTCATCGGCACCAAGACCTTCGGCTCGATCGCCGCCTACGAGGCTTACGTGGGGCAGCACCTCTACAGCGTGAACATCCCAGGCTGCTCGACGCCGGGGCGTGTCTTCGTGGGCCAGCGCAAGGACCCGTTCGTGGTCAACCTCGGGCGCACCTTCGACCTCATCAACCTCAACCCGCTCGCCACCTCGGGCGGCAGGGACGACCTGGCCTTCAAGAACGTCACCACCATCGCAATGGAAGTGGCGACCTCGTGCCTGGCCAGCGGCAGGGACCCGGTGATCGGTGCCTGGACCACCGCCAGCCTGCCGCCAGGGCCGGCTGCTGCGCACGCCGGCCGCGCCGGGCCACCAGCTTGGCGCCTCGCTCGAGGGCGGGCCGTGGTCGCAGGTCTCGCGGCTGGGCATGCCCTTGGTCAACGAAGTGGTCATCGGCCTGAAGGACAAGGACCGCTTCAATTCCAGCAAGCCCAAGGACGACGGGCAGTTCGCCACCTATGTCACCAACCCGACCCTGCCGGCGCTGATCGAGACGCTGTTCTCCTCGGCCGGCGTGAAGGCGCCGACGAAGTTCCCGCGCAATGACCTGGTGGTGGCTTTCCTCACGGGCGTGCCGGGCCTGAACCAGCCGGCCTCGGTGAAGCCTGCGGAGATGATGCGGCTCAATACCTCGATCGCGCCGGTGCCCAAGGGCATGCAGAAGCCGCTGGGCGTGCTCGCCGGCGACAACGCGGGCTTTCCGAACGGGCGGCGGCCGGGTGACGACGTGGTGGATGCCGAGCTGCGCGTCGCGATGGGCGTGCTGTGCACGCTGAACAACCCGCAGGTGTTCGGCTGCTCCAGTGCCGATGCGCCTTCCGGTGGGCTCGCGCTGACCGATGGGGGCACCAACGTGAGCGATGCGAACTTCAACGCGACGTTCCCGTATCTCCTCACGCCGGTTCCCGGCGCGCAGTGATGGGAGGCTGTCATGAGCAATTCGAGATGGATGTACGAGCGCGCGGCGATTGCAACGACCGCATTGGCAATGGCGCTGGCGGTTGCTGGCTGCGGGGGCGGTGGAGGTGGTGGTGACGGAGGCGCGAACAGCGGAGACGCTGGCGGGGGCGTCGTCGGTGGCGCGCCCGACGGCGGCGGTGGCGGTGGCGGTGGCGGTGCCTCGGGTGAAGACTACTTCGCCCTCCTGAAGCGCATGATCACCACCGCCTCGGCCGACAGCGAGCCATGGTCGCTCGATGGCGTGAATGCGCCGCAGGATGAAGCCGATGAGCCGATGGGCGTCTGAGGCTGGGCCAGGTCGCGGCGGCATTGCCGCCGCGCGACCGGGCCCATGCCGTCGGCAAGCACGAGGCTCGCAGTGTTCGCGCTGTTCGCCGCGCTGTGTGTCTCGGCTTGGGCGGGCGAGCGTCCGCCAGCACAACCGAGGCCGGAGGAGGTCGTCGAATCGCGCCTGCTGCCGCGCGAGGTGAAGCGCCAGGTCGCGGCATTGGAGCGCACCGATCGCGCATGCCTCCTGATGAATCTCGCCGCCAGCGCGATGCGCAGGTCTTGGCGCAAGGGTTCCTGCGCCGCGCACGAGTCGAGGGCGATCCGCGCCTCGTGGCCTACGCGCAGGCGGCGCTCGCGCCATGGCGCGAGCGCGACGATGTGCCGGTCGATCTCGCCGTCGTGCAAGCCACGGTGCTTCAGTCGCAGCACCGCTTCGGCGAGGCGCTCGCGCTGCTGGAGCGAGCCTTGGCGAGGCAACCCGAGCATGTGCAGGGTGGCCTGACCCTGTCGACCGTGCGCATCGTGCGTGGCGACCTGCCCGGCGCACGTCGCGCCTGCGAGCCTTTTGCGGCGCAAGCGCCGCAAGTGGCGCGCTTGTGTCGCCTGCAAGTGGATGGGCTGACGGGCGCGGTGGAGGGTACCTGGCCCGAATTGCGTGCCATCGGAGGGAGTGGCGATCCGCAGCTCTCCGGCTGGGCGGCCTCGCTGCTGGGCGAGAGCCTGATGCGGCTTGGGCATGCCGTGCGAAGCCGAGCGCTGGCTGGCTCAGGCCGCGGCTGTCAGCGGCGACCTCTATGACGCGCTGGCCCTGGTCGATGCCTTGCTTTCGCTCGAGCCGTCCTGCCGATGCGCTGCGGGCGCTCGATGGCTTGCCGCCATCCGATGCCGTGCTGCTGCGACGCTTTCGTGCGCTGCAGTTGTTGAAGCGCGCGGATGCAGCCTCGCTGCGTGTGCAGCTGGAGACGAGGTTGGCGCGCCGCGTCCGCTGAAGAGGCCCGGCTGCACGCGCGCGAGCGGGCCCTGTTCCACCTGTGGGCTGACGGTGATGCGCGTGCCGCCTGCCACTGGGCTGCCGAGAATTTCGCCCAGCAGAAGGAGCCCATCGACTTGCGCATTGCCGCCGAAGCCGCCATGCGCTGCGGGGATGCAGGCTTGCTGGTGGAGACGCGCGCGTTCGCGGCGCGCAGCGGCTTGCGCGACCTTCGGCTCGAACGGGTCCTGCAAGGCGGAAGCTCAGGCGTCCCCGCGGTCAGCGTTGCAAGCGGACTTGCGCAGGGCTTGACGCCATGAGATCGCTGCAAATCTTCTTCCGGGCGGCACTCGCCGGGACGCTCGCGCTGCTGGCCGCGGTGACGGCATTCGACGCCGCCGCGCACACGAGCAGCAACGCCAGCCTGCGGCGGATCGAGCCCCAGGGCACGACCGTCGAAGTCTTCGAATGGCAGGCCTCATGGCGTGATCTCGACGCGCTGCTCGACCTCGACGCCGACCGGGATGGTGCGCTCACGTGGGCGGAGGCGCAGGCGGCACAAGAGAGACTGGTGGCCCTGGCGGAGCGAAGCTTCGAATGGCGCGCGGGCGGCAAGGCCTGCACGATGGCCTGGCGGCTGGTGGGCAGCGAGCGCCGCGGCGACGTCGGCCATGCCCGCTTCGAGGGGCGGCCGCGATGCGAGGCGGATGCAAGGATCTCCGATGCGGCCTACCGATTTCTCGAACATGTCGATCCGACACACCGCCTGCTGGTGGCCGATGGGCAACGCGGCCCCACGGTCGTCGCGCCCGGCGGGCGCATCGCGATGCCGGCACGCCGATGGAGCCTCGTCCTTGACCAGGGCGTGCCGGCGAAGCAGGCGGGTTCGCTGCCGGAACCTTCCTTCGCGAGGGCACGGCGCACATCCTGCGCGGCCCCGACCATGTGGCCTTCGTGCTCACGCTGGTGCTGCCGGTGGCGCTGGTGCTCGGCGCGCCCGGCCGTCGGGTCGCGCTGCAAGCGGCTGCTGGTCGTGATCACCGCCTTCACGCTCGCCCACTCGATCACGCTCGCGCTTGCCAGCTTGCACCTCTGGTCGCCGCCGGCCGAGATCGTCGAGCCCGCGATCGCGGCAAGCATCGCCGTGGCGGCACTGCACAACCTGCTGTGGGAGGCGCAGCCACGCTCGCATCGCCGTTGCCATCGCGTTCGGCTTCGGGCTGCTGCACGGCTTCGGCTTTGCCGAGGTGCTGGTGCCGCTGGAGCTGTCCGCCGGGGCGCTCGCCGCGGCGCTGGGGCTCTTCAACCTCGGGGTGGAGCTGGGCCAGCTGGTGATCGTGGCATCGGCGCTGCTGGCCCTGGCTGCGCTCGCGCGCGGCATCGATGCGCCGCGTCGCGTGCATGACCTGGGCTCGGCGGCCCTTGCGGTCCTGGGCGGCCTGTGGTTCCTGCAGCGCGTGCTGTGAAGTGGCCGCCTGCCGAGGCGACCCTCAAGGCGCCGTGAGCGTGAACCTCGCCTGGACAGGGGGGCGGGATGACACCAATGGGTGATGGCGTGAAGAGACCTCACGGGCGCCGGGCAGCCTCTACACTGCGCCCGCCATGAGCAAGCCCTCCACCGATGCCGGGAATTCGACCGGCCACAGCCTCTATTTCCATACGCCCGACGGCACCCGGCTGGCCTTGCGCCACTGGCCTGCGCTCGGCCTCGAAGGCGTCCGGCCGCGGGCGACGGTGCTGATCGTCCATGGGCTGGGCGAGCACATCGGCCGCTACGAGCAAGTGGCTCAAGCGCTTGCGGGGCTGGGGTTTCGCAGTCGGCAGGACTATGACCACCGCGGACATGGGCGCTCGCAGGGACCGCGCGGCGGCTTGCGCTCGGGCGGGGACCTGCTCGACGACCTGGCGCGGTCCTCGACACGGTGCGCGGGAAGGCTCCAGGGCCGATCGTGCTGCTCGGCCACAGCATGGGCGGGCAGGTGGCGGCGCGCTTCGTCGCAGAGCGCATGCGGCCTGTCGATGCCTTGGTGCTGTCCTCGCCCGCGCTCGACGTCGGCCTGTCCATCTTCAATCGCTGCCTGCTCGGCGCAGCTCGCGCTCGCGCCCGACCTGGGGCTGTCCCAACGGGCTGGATGCCGACTTCGTCTCGCGCGACCGCGAGGTGGTGCAGGCCTACCGCAGCGACCCGCTGGTGCACGGCAAGGTCACGGCCAGGCTGGTGCGTGCGATCGTCGACGGAGGCGCTGCTGGCGCGCGAGCGGGCGGCGCAATGGAGCGTGCCCACCCTCCTGATGTGGGCCGGCGCCGACCGGCTGGTCGCGCCGCGCGGGCAGCGCCGAATTCGCCGCCAAGGCGCCGCCGGACGTGGTGCGGTCACACGCTTCGAGGCGCTCTACCACGAGCTCTTCAACGAGCCCGAGAAGGAGCAGGTGTTCGCGCTGCTCGGTGCCTGGCTGGACGACGCTTCCCGCGCTCGACGATGGGCCTCGGGTCGCCGCTCGGGGCGGACGGCGTCCTAAACTCGAACGAACCCGCAGCGCACAGGACCTCGCATGAACTCGCCCGAGCCAGCCCCGCACCAGCCGCACCTCGACACCTCCTCGATCCAGACCTTCGTCAACGAAACCTGGGACCGCGAGATCGTCCCCGCGCTCACCCACTACATCGCCATCCCCGCAAAGTCCCCCGCCTTCGACCCCGACTGGGCGAAGAACGAGCACATCGAGACCGTGGTCCGCAACGCCGCCGCCTGGGTCGAGGCGCAAGAAGGTCGCGGGCCTCAAGCTCGAAGTCGTGCGCCTCACCGACGCCCAGGGCAAGCCCCGCACCCCGGTGATCTTCTTCGAGGTGCCCGCCACCCGGGCCGGCGGCAACGACGCGCAGGCCGAGACCATCCTGATGTACGGCCACCTCGACAAGCAGCCCGAATTCAACGGCTGGCGCTCGGACCTCGGTCCCTGGACACCCAAGTACGTGGACGACAAGCTCTACGGCCGCGGCGGCGCCGACGACGGCTATGCGGTGTACGCCTCCATCACCGCCTTGCTGGCCCTGCAGCGGCAAGGCATCGAGCATCCGCGCGTGGTGGGCCTCATCGAGACCTGCGAGGAAAGCGGCTCCTACGACCTGCCGGCCTACATCGACGCGCTGCGCCCGCGACTGGGCAATGTGAGCCTGGTGATCTGCCTCGACTCCGGCGCCGGCAACTACGACCAGCTCTGGCTGACCACCTCGCTGCGCGGCATGGTGAGCGGCGTGCTGAAGGTCGAGATCCTCGACGAGGGCGTGCACTCGGGCGATTCGAGCGGGCTGGTGCCTTCGAGCTTTCGCATCATGCGCCAGCTGCTCGACCGCCTCGAAGACTCCAGGACCGGCCGCCTGCTGCCCGAGAGCTTCCATTGCGAGATTCCCGCCGAGCGCATCGCGCAGGCCCAGGCCACCGCCGGCATCCTCGGCGACGAGGTCTGGAAGAGCTATCCCTGGTCTTGCGGTGCGGATGGCAAGTTCGCACTGCCCACCACCACCGACCCCACCGAGGCGCTGCTGCGCCGGACCTGGGAGCCCACGCTGAGCGTCACGGGCGCCGAGGGCTTCCCGGCGCTGGGCGGCGCGGGCAACGTGCTGCGGCCCTATTCGGCGTTCAAGCTTTCATTGCGCCTGCCGCCGCTGGTCGATGGCGTGCAGGCCGCGCAGCAGCTGAAGGAGCTGCTGGAGGTCGACCCGCCCTACCGTGCCAAGGTGACCTTCCACAGCGACCACGGCTCGGCCACCGGGTGGAACGCGCCGAGCCTGCCCGCATGGCTGCACCAGGCGCTCGATTCGGCGTCACAGGCCTTCTATCAGGCCCCGGCAGGCTTCATCGGGCAAGGCGGCACCATTCCGCTGATGAGGCAGCTCCAGGAGGGCTTTCCCAAGGCGCAGATGATGGTCTGCGGCGTGCTGGGCCCGAAGAGCAACGCCCACGGGCCCAATGAGTTCCTGCATGTGCCCTATGGCAAGAAGCTCACGGCGGCTGTCGCCAGCGTGATCGCGGCGATGCCCTAGCGAGAGCCTGGGCGGCAGAGAGCAGTGGCTCGCCGAGGCTCCGGCTAGGACTTGGGTTGCAGCTGTCCGAGCAGGGCGCCGAAGTCCATGTTGCCCACGTCGACGTTGGTGGGAGCGCCCGCGTCGTCGAGTTCGGGCGGCTGGCCCTGGGGCGTCATCTGGTCGATCAGGCCGGGCAGCAACTGCGAGAGCATGGAAGCCGCGTCGCCTTGCGAGCCGCCCATCTGGGCTGCGAGGTTGCCGAGCAGGTCGCTTCCCCCAAGGGCGCCCTGCACGTCATCGGGCGATACCGCCTGGTTCGGGCCGGTGCTGATCCAGGAATCGAGCTGGCCGCCGAGGCCGCCCTGGCGCAGGGCGCTCATCAAGCCGCCCAGCCCGCCCGCACCGCCGCCGCCACCGCCTTGCTGACCCTGGAGCAGCATGCCGAGCACGGCCTGCAGCATCATGGCCTGCGGGTTCTGGCCGCCTTGCTGCGCGACCCTGGTTGCCTCCGAGGAACAGCGCCAAGCACGGATTCCAGCAGTCCCATGGTCGTCTCCACACGGTGGTAGGGATGGGCAGTGTGGAACCGCACTCCCCAAAGATCAAGTCAACTTTCCGTGACAGGGACTTGGCTGCCCGGTCTTCAGTGCGGGAAGGCCAGGCGTCTTTCGAGCAGCCTTTGCACCTGCTCGAAGCCCAGGCTGAGCAGCCAATACACGCCCGCCGCGGCGATGTAGAGCGGAAACGGCTGGAAGGTGGTGGAGATCAGCTCCTTGGTCGCCAGCATCAGCTCGGTCACTGCGATCACCGAGACCAGCGAGGTGTCCTTGATCAGGCTGATGAGGCTGTTGCTCAGGCTCGGCACCGCCGAGCGCAGCGCCTGCGGGGCGATCACGTAGCGCAGGGTCTGCACGCGCGTGAGCCCGAGGCTCTTGCCGGCCATCCATTGGCCCGCAGGCCACGCCGATGACCGCGCCCCGCAGGCTTTCAGAGATGTACGCGGCCACGTTGAGGGTCAGCGAGAGGATGCCTGCAGTCACCGGCGAGAACTCGATGCCGATGCTCGGCAGCCCGTAGTAGATGATGAAGACCTGCACCAGCAGCGGCGTGCCGCGAAAGGCGCTCACGTAGATGCGGGCGACCTGGTCGAGGATCGGTATCTCGAGCACGCGTACCAGCGCGATCAGCGCGCCGAGCGCGAGGCCCAGCACCATGGAGGCCACCGCGAACAGCAAGGTATAGCCGGTGCCCTTGAGCATCACCGGCAGGGCGAGCTCGAGCAGCGAGACGAGATCCATCGAGTTCCTCCCAGATCGGCATCTGCCGGATCGAGCTGGAGCCGCCCGCGAGGGAGCAGGACGTCTCCGCGCAGCAGAGTCGCTCCTACTCGCTGCGGCGGCTTGCTGACGTCGCGGCCGAACCACTTGTTCGAGATCCTGGCGTAGCTGCCGTCGGCCTTCATGTCCGCCAGCGCCTTGTCGACGGCTTCCTTGAACTTGGGGTTGCCCTTGCGGAAGGGAATCGCGTTGCTCTCGACCTGGCCGAGCGGCGCGCCTGCCTTCACCGGCAGCCGCGTCTTCGAGATCAGGTAGGGGATCAGCAGGCTGTCGTTGAGCGCCGCGTCGATGCGGCCGGAGGCCAGGTCCTGGAGGTACTCGGCGGCGCCGGGATAGACCTTGACTTCCACCCCCTCGATGCGACGGGCGATGTCGGCGTAGTTGGTGCCCTGCCCCACGCCGATCTTCTTGCCCTTGAGGTCGGCCGGGGTCTTGAGCGGCCGGGTCTCGTTGGCGCGGATCACCAGCTGCGGGCTCGAGACCACATAGGGCTCGCTGAAGTCGAAGGTCTGGCGCCGCTGGTCGGTGGCGGCCACCTGGTTGACGATCGCGTCGTACTTGCCCGCCTGCAGGCCGGCCAGGATGCCGCTCCACTCGGTGGTGGTGAATTCGGGCTTGACGCCCAGCTTGCCGGCGATGCCCTCGGCAATCTCGACATCGAAGCCGGTGAGCTTGCCCTGCTCGTCGCGAAAGTTGAAGGGCGGATAGGTTCCTTCCACCGCGATGCGCAGGCTGCCGCGTTGCTTCACGTCGTCGAGCAGGTCGGCCGCCTGCGCGTTGCCTGCCGCCATCAGTGCGACGGCCACGCCCAAGCCGCCGAGGAGGGATTGAAAGATCTTCATGAGGCTGCTCCGAAATTGATGCATCCAAGATAGGCCAGTGCGGCCAGCGGCGCCGTCTCGGCGCGAAGAACCCGCGCGCCGAGGCTGACCGGCAGGAAGCCTTGTGCACGTGCCAGCGCTTCCTCCGCGTCGGTCAGCCCGCCCTCCGGACCGCTGAGGAAGCAGGCACTGCCGCGGACAGGCTCGATGAGCGGCAAGGGTCGCGCTTCCTGCAGGCTCAGCACGGCGTCGCAAGCCGTCCGGATCATCCGCTGCGGCCGGACAGCCAGTCTTTCAAGCTTCGCACCGGCTCGATCAGCGGCACTCTCGTGCGCCCGCTCTGTTCGGCGGCGGCAATGGCGACGCCTCGCCAATGGTCTGCCTTTTTCGCGGCGCGTTCGCCCGCAAGGCGCAGTACCGAGCGTTCGCAAACGAGCGGCTGAACGACTGCTGCGCCCAGCTCGGTGGCCTTCTCGACGAGCCAGTCCATGCGCTCGTTGGCCGGCATGCCGACCGCCAGCGTGATGGCCAATGGCAACTCCCGATCGACGGCTCGGTGTGCCTCGACCTTCACATCGACCTCGCTGCGCCCCATGCGCGAGATGCTCGCGTCCCACTCGCCGCCCTCGCCGTTGAAGAGAGTCAGGGCGTCACCCGGCTGCAGGCGCAGCACTTGCACATGTCGGGCGGGGCCGGGCGGCAAGCCGAGCTCGAGGCCGGCGGTCAGGGACGCGGGAACGTAGATGCGGGGCATGGCGCGGCGCAGGGAAACGGAGACAAGGGGATGCCCGGCAGTTTGCCTGAAGGCCCGCGCCCCGCGCTCTTCGGCTTGCATTCACCCATCGCGCCTCAAACGAAAACACCCGCTCGTGGCGGGTGTCTTGGGGTTCAGCGGAGGCCAACTCAATTTGCATTGCGTTGCGAGCGCATGGCGGCGATGGTCTCGTTGCGGACGTCTTCCCGGCTGCGGGCGGAGTAGGCTCGGCTGCGGATATTCGTACGTCGCTTCGCCGTTGAAGGCCGACAGTTCGCCACGTGCGTTGGCTTGCACCGTCTCGGCCTTCACGGCTTCACGGCTGCGTGCAACGGCCGTGCTGCCCTGGGACGGATCGGCGACATAGCCGGCCTCGCCATCGCGGATCTGGCCGGCGTCGCGGGCCGCGAAGTACTCCGACGTGACCTGGGCGCGAGTGGTGGTCGAGCCGGTCGCAACCGGGTACTCGTAGGTGGCTTCGCCATTGAACTGCGCAAATGCCCCAGAGGCGGCGACAGTGGCTATCAACGCAGTAAGAAGACTCTTGGCATTCATGATTCAACTCTCCATCTGACCAGTTTGTGAAACCCTGAAGCGTCGGGCGCTCTGCCCGAACCTCCGGCTCGCTGAGTCACAGGCGGCCCGTGGTTGGCGTCGTTCTCATCGATGAATCAAATTTAGGGGTTAACCCTCTCGGGAAAAACGGCATATGCTTCAATGAAGAATTGCGGCGGCTGCAACAAATACGAGGAGCCGGATGGACCGACTACATTCGATGCGCGTGTTCGCCAGGGTCATCGACGAAGGCAGCTTTGCGGCTGCGGCGAGGGCCCTCGATGTGTCAGCGGCCGTGGTGACGCGGCTCGTCGCGGATCTCGAAGCGCATCTCGGCGCGCGCCTGATCCACCGAAGCACGAGGCGCCTGGCGCTCACCGACACGGGCGCCGCCTATCTCGAGCGCGTACGCGCGATCCTGAGCGACGTGGAAGAGGCCGATGCACTCGCCATTGCCACGGTGAGCGAACCGAGGGGGCACTTGCGCTTGCTGGTTCCCGCGGCCTTCGCGGTGCACCAGCTGGCCAAGCATCTGCCCAGCTTTCGAGAGCAGTGTCCGCAAGTCACGGTCGCACTGACGGCCGGGACCGGCCTGCTCGAAGCCGCGGACGAAGCCTTCGACGTGTCGATCCTCATCACGAACGATGGCCTGCCCAACGGCGACTTCGTGGCGCGCCGCCTTGCGGCGAGCGAAGTGGTGGCTTGTGCCGCGCCGGCGTACCTCGACCGCCATGGCCGTCCCCATCATCCGGACGAGCTGCGCAAGCATCAGTGCCTGGTGCCGAGCATGCCGAACACGTCTCGCATGTGGCGCTTCGAGCACGGCACCGTGCCGCGGCCGGAGACTGAAGCCGTGGATGTCGAGCCCCATCCGGCGCTGACGTCCGATCATGGCGACACGCTCTACGCGGCGGGTCTTGCGGGGCTGGGCATCGTGTGCCTGCCGTCCTACCTGGTGGAAGACGCGCTGCTGGAGCACGCGCTTGAGCGTGTGGTCCCCGAATGGCGCATCACGGCCCTCGAGATATACGCCGCGATGCCCAGTCGCAAGTACGTGCCGGCGCGAACCCGGGCCTTCATGGAGTTCCTTGTCGGCGCGTTCGGAAGCGATGAGGGCGACCCCTGGCTCGTGTCTGCCGGCTGCGAAACATCGAGCCGCACAGGCTCTCGCCAGGAATCGATCACCCGGCAGGCCGCCTGAGCCGCTGCCCGGGCGCGCTCAGAACGTGTAGCCGAACTCCAGCTTCTTGCCACCCAGGCGCTCGAGCAGCCGGGCCAGCGGCGCGAGCCGGCTGTAGCGTGTCGCGACACGATGCGCATAGCGCCACACGAGCGGCAGGTCCTTCAGGTAGCCGTCCTTGCCATCGCGGTGGTAGAGGCGGCAGAAGATGCCCAGCACCTTGAGGTGGCGCTGCAGGCCCATCCACTCGAAATCGCGCCAGAAGTCGCCGAAATCCGCGCCGACCGGCAGGCCGGCCTTGCGGGCCTTTTCCCAGTAGCGCGCGGCCCAGTCGATCTGCTGCTCTTCGTCCCACTCGATGTAGGCATCGCGCAGCAAGGAGACGAGGTCGTAGGTGACCGGGCCCCATACCGCGTCCTGGAAGTCGAGGATGCCGGGATTGGCGACGGACCCGGCTTCATCGCACACCATGAGGTTGCGGGAGTGGTAGTCGCGATGCACCAGCACGCAAGGCTGGGCGAGGCACACGCGCAGGATGAGCTCGAAGCTCTGCTCCAGGTCGTTCTTCTCTTGCTCGCCGAGCGTGACGCCGCCGTGGCGCTCGATGTACCAGTCGGGAAAGAGCTGCAGCTCGCGCATCAGCAAGGCCCGGTCGTAGGGCGGAACGAACTGCTCGGCAGCGATGGATTGCATGCGCACGAGCGCGTCTGTCGCGTCGCGGTACAGCGCGGGCGCGTTGTCGGCGTCGAGCCGGTCCAGGTAGGTGGTCGAGCCCAGGTCCGACAGCAGCATGAAGCCTTCTGCCTCGTTCCACTCGATCACCTCGGGCGCATTGAGCCCGCCCTCGCGCAAGAGCTTCGCCACGGTCACGAAGGGGCGGCAGTCTTCATGCGAAGGCGGCGCATCCATGACGATGCGCGAACCGAAGGGCGAGTCGATGCGCAGGTAGCGCCGGAAGCTCGCATCGGCGCTGGCCGCTCGGACCGAAGCTCGGTCGAGCTCATGCCGGTCGAGGGTCAGCAGCCAGTGTTCGAAAGCCTGTCTTCGCTTCTCGTCGGCCCAGGAGACGCCCGCTTGCTGGTCTGAATGGGGCTGGGAAGCAGTCGGTGCGGCAGGCAGGCTCATCGAGAGGAATGGTGGAAGGGCTGGGATCCGCCTCGCGTGGCGAGGGGCTCATGGAATAATGGATTCTACAAATCGCCTGATGGACGGCTGCTTGCGCGCATCACCCCGGATGTGCTGCATCGACGGGCCCGAAGGCCTGTAAAGGCTCCATCAGTTCCCAAAAGAAACACGCCCGCGTAGTCTCGCGTGGCCTCGCCTGTCTCTCGCCTTGCCCTGCTTGCCAGACGCCCCGCCTGATCTGCGCGTTCGACCCATCACTGCAGCGATTTGGGCTGCGGTGGCCTATATGGCGGTCGCGCTCTGCGGCCCCATGGCCAACGCACAGCCTGCCAAGCCGCTCGCCAAGCCCGATACCGAAGCCCAGAAGCGCCTGCCGATCCAGTTCGAGGCTCGCGAGTTGCGCGGCCAGACCGACCAGGATGTCATTGCCGAAGGCGATGCCCAGCTCACGCAAGGCACGACCGTGATCAACGCCGATCGGCTGGAGTACAACCAGACGACCGGCATCGCCCGGGGCGTCGGCAACGTGCACATCAAGCGCGACGGCAACACCTTCACCGGTCCCGAGGTGCAGATCCAGATCGAGCGCTACGAGGGCTTCTTCATGAGCCCGGCGTATCACTTTGCGCTGACCGACGCCGGCGGACGCGCGAGCCGCATCGATTTCCTCGGCCAGAACCACCTCAGCGCGCAAGACGCCACCTATTCGAGCTGCCAGCCCGATGACGCGGGCGAGTACGCCTGGATCATGCAGGCCGACCGCGTCAATCTCGACTTCGAAAAGAACGAGGGCCAGGCCTCCGGCGCGGTGTTGCGCTTCTATGGCGTGCCCATCCTCGGTTCGCCCTACCTCACGTTTCCGCTGTCCGACGAGCGCAAGTCGGGCTGGCTGCCGCCGACCTTCGATCTCAACAACAAGAGCGGCTTCGAAGTCTCGGTTCCGTACTACTGGAACATTGCGCCCAACCTGGACGCCACGCTGACGCCCACGGTGATGACGAAGCGTGGCGTGGCAGTCGGCACCGAGGTGCGCTACCTGCTGCCGCAGCACCAGGGTCGCGCAAATCTCGAGCTGCTGCCGTATGACCGGATCACCGGCACCGACCGCTATTCGCTCACGCTCCAGCAGTTCGGCGGCCTGCCCGGCGAAGGCAGCTACCGCGTGGGTGTCAACCGCGTGTCCGACGACGAGTACTGGAAGGACTTCGAACGCAACATCGCCAGCATCACCCCGCGCCTGCTGGAGAGCGACGCGCGGGCCAGCTGGTGGCGCGGCGACTGGCAGTTCTATGCGCGAGCCCAGAGCTGGCAGGTGCTGCAGGATCCCACCGCACTGATCTCGGCACCCTACTCGCGCGCGCCGCAGGTGGGTACGCGCAGCGACCTGCATATCGCCGGCGGCTTGCTGCTGTCGCTGGAAGCCGAGGCCAACCGTTTCATCCTCACCGACAACGCCGATTTCGGCCGCAGCGACGGGAACAGGCTGCATGCCCTCGGCAGCCTCGCCTGGCCCCTCGTCTCCACGCCGGGCTGGCAGCTGACACCCAAGATCGCATTCAATGCGGCCAGCTACAGGATGGACCAGGCCACCCCCGGCATCCGCCAGGACGCCTCGCGCGTGATCCCGACCGTGAGCGTGGACAGCGGCTGGATCTTCGAGCGTGAATCCGAATGGTTCGGCAACCGCTACCTGCAGACGCTCGAGCCGAGGGTGCTGTATGCGAACACGCCTTTCCGCGAGCAGGTCGACCTGCCCAACTTCGATTCGGCGATCAAGGACTTGTCGTTCACCACCTTGTACGACCCGAATCCCTTCTCCGGCGTCGACCGCGTGGCCGACGGCCACCAGGTGACGGTCGGCGCGATCACGCGCTTCCTGAGCCAGGACACCGGAGCAGAGGCACTGAGCCTGGGCCTCGCCCAGCGCTACCTGCTGCGCGACCAGCTCGTCACCCCGGACGGCACGCCCCTCACGCGGCGCTTCAGCGACATCTACGCGCTGGGCTCGACCAGCGTGATTCCTCACTGGACCTTCTCGACCACGGTGCAATACAACCCGGAGACCGATCAAACGGTGCGTTCGACTGCGAGCGTGCGCTACTCACCCGGCACCTTCCGCACGATCGGCGTCGGCTACAGCTTCACCCGGGACTCGGCCGAACAGATCGACCTGTCGTGGCAATGGCCGCTCTACCGAGGGGCCAACTACCGCGGCAGCGACGCCGGCGGCAAGCCCGCGGCATCGAGCAATTCGTGCCAAGGATCCTGGTACAGCGTGGGCCGCTTCAACTACAGCATGCAGGACAACCGCTTGACCGACATGCTGATGGGCTTCGAGTACGACTCCGGCTGCTGGATCGGCCGGCTGGTCGCCTTGCGCCGGTCCACCGGCCTGTCCGAGGCCACCACGCGCCTCATGTTCCAGATCGAGTTCGTGGGCTTGTCCCGGCTGGGCTCCAACCCGCTTTCGGCCTTGAAGCAAAATATCCCCGGCTACCAGCTATTACGCGAAGACCCGCCGCGGCCCTGAATATCATCGCCTATGACCCCACTCTTCATTGAGCAGCGCCGCCGCGCGCTGCATGCCGCGACGCTGCTGCTCACCGCATTGGTCGTGTCCCTGCCCACCATGCCCTCGCTCGTCCGAGCGCAGGCGAGCGCGAGCAGCCAGCGTTCCGGCGACTACATCGTCGCCGTGGTGAACCAGGAACTGGTCACCAACAGCGAGGTCCAGCGGCGCCTCGTCGGCATCGAGCAGGACGCGACGCGCAACGGCCAGCGCCTGCCGCCGCGCGACGAATTGCGTCGCCAGGTCCTCGATGCGCTGATCGACGACCGCGCGCAGCTCTCGCATGCCCGTGACGTCGGCATCCGGGTGGACGAAGGCGAGATCGACCGTGCAGTGGCCAACGTGGCCTCGCAGAACCAGATCTCGCTGACCCAGCTGCGCGAGCGCCTGCGCACGGAAGGCATGGATTTCGCCCGCTTCCGCAACAACGTGCGCGACCAGCTGCTGCTCCAGCGCGTGCGCGAGCGCGAGGTGCACGGCCGTATTCGCGTCAGCGAAGCGGAGATCGACCAGTACCTGGGCGAGATGCGCGGGAAGGCCTCGGGTGCCACCGAACTCAACATCGCCCAGATCCTGGTGACGGTGCCTGAAGGCGCAAGCGAGGCGCAGGTAGCCGAGCGGCGCGCACGGGCCGAAGAGGCGCTTGCCAAGGCACGAGCGGGCGCGAGCGCCTTCGACGCGGCAGTCAAGGAGTATTCCGAGGGAGGCAATCGCGACCAGGGCGGCCAGATCGGCCTTCGTCCCGTCTCGCGCTTGCCTGATCTCTTCGTCGAGACGGTGCGCAATCTGAAGGCCGGCGAACTGGCGCCGGCCCTGGTGCGCTCGCCGGCGGGATTTCACGTGATCAAGCTGATCGAGCGCAAGGAGAAGGCCGGGTTCACCATCACCCAGATCCGCGCACGCCACATCCTGCTGCGCGTGTCGCCGCAGCTCTCGCAGGAGACGGCCATGGCTCGCCTCGCAGACTTCAAGCGCCGCATCGAGAACGGCTCGGCCACCTTCCCCCAGCTTGCGCGCGAGTTCTCGGAGGATGGCAGCGCCTCCCAGGGCGGCGACCTCGGCTGGGCCAATCCCGGCCAGTTCGTGCCCGAGTTCGAGAAGGTGATGGGGCCGCTGGCCGCGGGCAAGCTGTCCGAGCCCTTCATGTCGCGTTTCGGCGCGCACCTGATGCAGGTGACCGACCGGCGCGAGGCCCGGCTCGACGAGCGCCAGCAGCGGGAGTTGGCGACCAATGCGCTGAAGGAACGCAAGTTCGACACGACCTACGAGGAATGGGCGCGCGAGATCCGCCAGCGAGCCTACGTCGAAATGCGCGAAGCGCCGCAGTGAAGCACATTCCCCGCAAGCGCTTCGGACAGCACTTCCTCACCGATTCCACGGTGCTCGATGCGATCGTGCGTGCCATCGATCCGCGGCCGGGCGAGTGCCTGGTCGAGATCGGCCCCGGGCTCGGTGCGCTGACCGATCCGCTGGTCGATCGTTGTGGCCAGCTCACCGTCGTCGAGCTCGACCGGGACCTGGCGGCGCGCTTGCGCAAGCGCAAGGAACTGCGGGTCGTCGAATCGGATGTGCTGAAGGTCGACTTCACGGCCCTGGCCGAGGAGGCGGGCGGCAAGCTGCGCGTGGTCGGCAACCTGCCCTACAACATTTCCTCGCCGATCGCCTTCCACCTGCTCGACCACGTGGCTGCGATCGAGGACCAGCACTTCATGCTGCAGAAGGAAGTGGTGGACCGCATGGCCGCGACGCCGTGCCACAAGGACTACGGGCGCCTGTCGGTCATGTTGCAGTGGCGCTATGAGATCGAGTCGCTGTTCGATGTGCCGCCCGAGGCCTTCGACCCGCCGCCGCGCGTGGAGTCTGCCGTCGTGCGCATGCAACCCCTGCGCGATGCAGCGGCCGTGGATGCGGCTCGGCTTGGCGAAGTGGTCGCGGTGGCCTTTTCGCAGCGTCGCAAGATCCTGCGCAACACCCTGGGCGCCTGGTTGGAGCAAGCAGGGCTACAGCGGCGATTTCGACACCCAGCGCCGGGCCGAAGAAGTCCCGGTGGCCGAATACCTGGCGCTGGTCCGCGCGCTGCCGTCACAGCCTGCGGCGCAATGAAAAAGCGGCCCTGGGGCCGCTTTTTCGATGGCAGTCGCCGCTCTACGTCGGCGATGTGGTCTCGCTCAGGCTGCAGCCAGCCAGGCGGATGTGTCGAATGCGCTGCTCATCAGCGGCATGTTCATTCCGAACGATGGATTGGCTCCGCCCTTGGACTTGGACGAGGCTTTCACGCTGATTTCGCTCTGGGCCGTTTCGCTGGCCCGCTCCCATGACCCGATTTCCTGGGAGCGGGCTACAGAAAAGAATAAAAACACCTGAAGGGTATTTTTCGGTCCGCCCAGTAGTCGGCTGCATCGCGGAAGACATCGAGCAACTGCTCTCGCGCCTCGCGATCGAAGCGGGGGTTGTCCGGAATCTGCTCCAGCACGACGATGAAGCCCGGCTGCGGCCCCGACCGGTGAACCAGGTCGGTCATGCAGTCGTACAAGGCGTCGAGGTTCTTGCCGAAATGGGCCGGGAACATGAAAGCATCGGCAATGCCTTCGAGTACATCCTGCTTCGTCTGGGCGTTGCCCAGGTTGACGTACAGGAAATGTTGTCCGGTCTCATTCGCGGTTTGCATCAAGTCTTCCACGCGGTAGGCGCGTATGGACTGCACGATGTTCGGACGGACGGTCTGCAACGAGCATGGTCGCGATCCCCTAGGTTTCAGAAGCAGATTCATTCGACGATCCAGCGAAAGCTCGCGTAGTGGTCGTCGGTGTAGTAACAGGCTTCAGGGATGCTGGGCGGCTGGCCGCCGCACACGATTCGGCGCGCGCCACGATCACGTTGTCCTGGAGTCTTGACCGTGTACTCCCGGTAGTGGCCGCGCGGCTTGGGCGGCAGCAGGCGCTCGCGATTGCCGAACACCGTTCCATCCTTCTCGTACGGGAAAGGCCCTCCCGAGCGGATCAATCGATGGGTGTCCTGAGCCTGCCTGGGCAGGTCGACCAGCGCAACGCCTTGCACCCCGCTGCTCGCCTCGAGCCCGACCGCCTGTGTATCGCCCTTGGCGAGCGAGACGCCGGGAACCGAAACCATCGCTGCAACTGCGACGGCGGCGACTCCCAAGCTCCGGAGTGACTGCCACCGAAGTGACCAAGCAGCGCGTGCCACGGGGTTTTCCCTGAAAAATCTGAAACCGCGATCGTACCGAATTGGGGCAGAAACCTCAAGGCTCTGCCTCAGAATTCAGCAGGATGCGCGGGCCCAGGCAGGGCAGGAAGTTAGCGATCGCTCTCAGCGTTAGGAATGGCAGGCAATGATTTGACTCGTGCGCGCTTCCTGGGGAGGGCCCTCCAATGCCCTGGCACGGAGCGTTGGAGGGGCGCGCAACCCTGAGGCCTGTTCAGCGTGCGGCGTTGGCGTCGGCGACGGTCAAGGCCGTCATGTTGACGATCCGCCGCACGGTCGCCGACGGGGTGAGCACATGCACCGGCTTGGCCGCGCCAAGCAGCACCGGCCCGATGGCGATTCCGCCGCCGGCGGTCATCTTCAGCAGGTTGTAGCTGATGTTGGCGGCATCGATGTTCGGCAGCACCAGCAGATTGGCCTCGCCGCTCAGCACGCTGCGCGGCATCACCCGATGGCGGGCGGTGGCGTCGAGGGCGATGTCGCCGTGCATCTCGCCGTCGACTTCCAGCCAGGGCAAGTGCACGCGAATCAGCTCGAGCGCCTCGCGCATCTTCACGGCCGAAGGCTGGTTGCTGGAGCCGAAGTTGGAGTGGCTGAGCAGCGCCGCCTTGGGCTGCAGCCCGAGGCGCAGCATTTCCTCGGCAGCCAGGCCGGTGATTTCCGCGATCTGCTCGGCGGTCGGGTCGTAGTTGACGTGCGTATCGACCAGGTAGACCTGGCGGCCGGGCAGGATCAGCCCGTTCATGCAGGCGTAGGTCTTCACGCCGGGACGCCGGCCGATCACCTGCTCGATATAGGGCAGGTGGTTGGCGTGGGTGCCCCAGGTGCCGCACAGCATCCCGTCGACCTCGCCCTTGTGCAGCAGCATCGCGCCGATCAGCGTCAGGCGCCGCCGCATCTCGATCTTGGCCAGCTGCTGCGTCACGCCCTTGCGCTCGGTCATGGCGTGGTAGGTCTGCCAGTAGTCGCGATAGCGGGGGTCGAAATCGGTGCTGACGACGTCGTAGTCGCGCCCTTCCTGCAGGCGCAGGCCGAACTTCTCGGCGCGCTGCTGGATGATCTTGGGCCGGCCGACCAGCGTCGGGCGGGCGAGGTTCTCGTCGATCACCACCTGCACCGCCCGCAGGACGCGCTCTTCCTCGCCCTCGCAATACACCACGCGCTTGTTCGGGGCCTTCTTGGCGACGGCGAAGATCGGCTTCATCGACGTGCCCGAGGCATAGACGAAGCTCTGCAGCTTGTCGCGGTAGGCGTCCCAGTCGGAGATCGGCCTGAGCGCCACGCCCGAATCGATGGCGGCCCGGGCCACCGCCGGCGCGATCTGGATCATCAGGCGGGGGTCGAAGGGCTTGGGAATCAGGTACTCCGGCCCGAAGCTCAGGGAGTCGCCCCCATAGGCGGCTGCGACCACCTCGCTCTGCTCGGCCTGGGCCAGCTCGGCGATCGCATGCACCGCGGCGATTTCCATCTCGACGGTGATCGTCGTGGCGCCCGAATCGAGCGCGCCGCGGAAGATGTAGGGGAAGCACAGGACGTTGTTGACCTGGTTCGGATAGTCGGTGCGGCCGGTGGCCATGATGGCGTCGTCGCGCACCTCCTTGACCTCCTCCGGCATGATTTCCGGATTCGGGTTGGCGAGCGCCAGGATCAGCGGGCTTGGGGCCCATCTTGGCCACCATGTCCTTCTTGAGCACGCCGGCGGCAGACAGGCCGAGGAAGATGTCCGCGCCTTCGATCACCTGGGCCAGCGTGCGCTGGTCGGTGTGTTGCGCATAGACCGCCTTGTCCTCGTCCATCAGCTCGGTGCGGCCCTCGTAGACCACGCCCGCCAGGTCGGTGACCCAGATGTTCTCGCGCGGCATGCCCAGCTTGACCAGCAGTCCCAGGCAGGCCAGCGCGGCAGCGCCGGCGCCCGAGGTCACCAGCTTGACCTCCCGGATGTCCTTGCCGACGACCTTCAGGCCGTTGAGCACCGCGGCGCCCACCACGATGGCGGTGCCGTGCTGGTCGTCGTGGAAGACCGGGAATGCTTCATGCGCTCGCGCAGGCGCGCGCTCGACGTAGAAGCAGTCGGGCGCCTTGATGTCCTCGAGGTTGATGCCGCCGAAGGTCGGCTCGAGCGCGGCGATGCAGTCGACCAGCTTGTCGAGGTCGTGCTTCTCGTTGACCTCGATGTCGAACACGTCGATGCCGGCGAACTTCTTGAAGAGCACTCCCTTGCCCTCCATCACCGGCTTGGCCGCCAGCGGCCCGATGTCGCCCAGGCCCAGCACGGCCGTGCCGTTGGTGACCACGGCCACCAGGTTGCCGCGCGCGGTGTAGCGGAAGGCGTTGACCGGGTCGGCGACGATCTCCTCGCAGGCGGCCGCCACGCCGGGCGAATACGCCAGCGCGAGGTCGCGCTGGTTGGACAGCTGCTTGGTGGCGCTGATGGCCACTTTGCCGGGCGTCGGGAACTCGTGGTATTCGAGTGCGGCCTTGCGCAGCTCGGCGCGTTTTTCTTCAGCAGTGGGCATCGCGATCCTTCCTGGTGTGAACCATCGCCAGGGCGCCGTCGGCGCGGGCGGGGAGACGCGATTGTAGGAGCGCCCGGCCATGCGCAAAACTGCGTATCGAGTTTTGCGTGCCAGTTCGCAATAGTCGAGGGTGCGCCATCGACGCCCCGTGCGGGACGGTCGCGCCACAATCCCATGATGCCCCTCGACCTGCCCTTTTCCGCCCGTGCCGCCCCGCGGCGTTGCGGCGCGCCCTGCCCTGGATCGCGCTGGTGGGGCTGATCGCGGTGGCCCAGACCGCTGCTGGTGCGCTTGACGCTCGACTACGAGTCTTCACGTGCGCAGGACCACGTCGAGCTCGCGGCCGCGGCGGCGGCGGCCGAGATCAAGCAAAGCGCTGGGGCGCAACCTGCAGAGCCTGCAGGCCCTGCTGTGGAACGACCCGCCGGCCCACCAGTGGCGCGGCGACGCGGCCGAGCTGCTGCGTGCGCGGCGCGAGCTGGTGCGCATCGAGCGTCGGAACCTCGCCTTCGACATCGAGCAGGCGCGTCGATTCGCCCTACCGGCCGCCGGTCTTCACGCAGATCCGCGCGCGACGACATCGACGTGGATGCCGAGGTGGCCTGCACCTCCGCACGGCGGCTTGCCGGGCCGGCCTATTCGCGCAGCTACTTCGTGCCGCTGCCCGGCGGCCTGGGCCTGGAGGTGATCGACCTGTGCGTGCCGATGCAGGACCGCGGCGGGCTGACCGGCTACATGGTCGCCAGCTATTCCTGCAGGGCGCTGCTGACGGAGGCCGTCAAGCCCGACGACAGCAAGCGGCCACGAACTGGCCTTCGTCGAGGGCGACGGCACGCGGCTGGCGCGCGCCGGCCCGTCGCGCGCGGGCAGGCGGGTGTTCGTGGCGCAGCGCTGCTCGACCTGCCGGGCACCACGCTGCTGCTGCGGCTGGACAGCGCGCTCGGGCAAGCCCGACCTGATCCCCAACCTGGCGACGGCGCTGGTGCTCGGGCTGTCGCTCGCGCTGGTCGCGGTGGTGTTGCTGCTGGCGCGCGACGTGCGCCGGCGCGCGCGAGGCCGAGCGCGGCCTGGCCGAGGCGCTGGCCTTTCGCAAGGCGATGGAGGATTCGCTGGTCACCGGCCTGCGCGCGCGCGACCTGCAGGGCCGCATCACCTACGTCAACCCGGCGTTCTGCGAGATGGTCGGCTTCTCTGCCGAGGAACTGTCGGGCAGACGCGACGCCCGCGCCCTACTGGCCGCCGGAGCTGGCCGACGAGTACACGCAGCGCCAGGAGGTGCGGCTGGCCGGCAGCGCCGCCGCCGCGCGAAGGCTTCGAGACGATCTTCATGCGCAAGAACGGCGAGCGCTTTCCGGTGCATGATCTATCGAGGCGCCGCTGGTCGACGCGCCAGGGCCGCCAGACCGGCTGGATGAGCGCGGTGCTCGACCTCAGCGACCAGCGCCGCGTCGAGGAACTCTCGCGCCAGCAGCAGGAGCGGCTGCAGGCCACGGCGCGCCTGGCGACGGTGGGCGAGATGGCCTCGCTGCTGAGCCACGAGCTGAACCAGCCGCTGGCGGCGATCTCCAGCTATGCCAGCGGCTCGCTCAACCTGCTGCGTCCCGGCGGCGCCGATGCAGCGACCGCAGCGCATGATCCTGCAGGCGATGCGACCGCATCGCCGAACAGGCCGAGCGCGCCGGCCGGGTCATCAAGAGCGTGCACGACTTCGTGCGCCGGCGCGAGCAGGCGCGCGAGGCGGTGCCGCGCCGACGCGCTGATCGAGGCGGTGATGCCGCTGGTGCGCCTGCAGGCGCGCAAGAGCGGCGCGCGCGTCGAGATCGACTGGCCGCGCCGCCGGCGCCGCTGCCGCGCGTGGTGTGCGACCGCACGATGGTCGAGCAGGTGCTGCTCAACCTGACGCGCAATGCGCATGCAGGCGATGGAGAGCCGCACGCCGCTGGCGCGACCGCGTGCTGACGCATCGCGGGTGCGCCAGCCGCACGCCGCGCTGGGTCAGTCTTCAGCGTCATCGACCAGCGGCCCGGGCATCCCGCCCGAGGTGGCGCGAGCGGCTGTTCACGCCCTTCTTCACCACCAGGCAGCGAAGGCATGGGCCTGGGCCTGAGCCTGTGCCGCACGGTGGTCGAGCAGCACGGCGGCGCGCTCGGTGTTCGACAGCCGGCCGGCCACTTCGCCGGGCCTCGCGGGTGGCACCGAATTCCGCTTCACCCTGCCTGCCGAGGCCGGCAGCGCAGCCAGCCGTCACGCGCAGGGCGTACCAGCGGCGCTGGCATCCCAGTCAGAGGACCAGTCACGCACATGATCACCACCGCGCAAGGCATCCCCACCGTCTATCTCGTCGACGACGAGGAAGTGCGTGCGCGACGCGCTGGCCTGGCTGCTGCGCTCGCGCCGGCTGCTGTCCGAGGGCTTCGCCAGCGCCGAGGCCTTCGAGGCCGATGCTCGACGGAGCGCGGCATGTCCGCCGCGCAGTTGCCGCGCGACGCCCTGCTGCCTGCTGCTCGACGTGCGCATGCCCGGCATGAGCGGGCTGGCGCTGTTCGAGCGGCTGGTCGAGCGCGGCCTGCTCGAGGCGCATGCCGGTGATCTTCCTGACCGGCCACGGCGACGTGCCGACCGCGGTCGCGGCCGGTCAAGCGCGGCGCCTTCGACTTCGTCGAGAAGCCGTTCTCCGACAACGCGCTGGTCGACCGCATCGAGCAGGCGCTGGCGCGCAGCGCGCGAAGTGCTCGCTGCGCCTGCGCGGCAGCGAGTCGGCTGCGCGCGCGGCTGGCCGAGCTGACCGAGCGCGAACGCGACGTGATGCGGCTGGTGGTCGAGGGCCGGCCCAACAAGCTGATCGCCGACGAGCTCGACATCAGCGTGCGCACGGTGGAAGTGCACCGCGCGCGGGTGTTCGACAAGATGGAGGTGAAGTCGGCCGTCGAGCTGGCCAACCTGCTGCGCGACATCGAGACCTGAAGACAGCACCCGGGCCGGGAGAGAATCGCCCCATGTCTCTCGGCGAATTCGAACTCATCGAACGATTCTTCACGCGCCCGGCGCGGCGCGCCGCGCTCGGCGTCGGCGACGACTGCGCCCTGTTCATGCCGCACCCCGGCATGCAGGTCGCCACCTCGACCGACATGCTGGTCGAGGGGCGCCATTTCCTCTCCACGGTGCCGCCGGAGCGCCTCGGTCACAAGGCGCTCGCGGTGAACCTGTCGCGACCTGGCCGCCTGCGGCGCGCAGCCGCTGGCCTTCACCCTGAGCCTGGCGCTGCCGCGGGCCGAGGCCGCATGGCTCGAAGGCTTCGCGCGCGGCCTGCTGGCGCTGGCCGATGAGCACCATTGCGAACTGGTCGGCGGCGACACGACGCAAGGGCCCGCTGACCATCGGCATCTCGGTGTTCGGCGAAGTGCCGGCCGGCGAGGCCTGCTGCGCAGCGGCGCGCGGGCGGGCGACGACCTCTATGTGAGCGGAACGCTCGGCGATGCCCGCCTTGCGCTGGAGGTCTTTCGCGGTGCCGCGAGCCTGGCCGGCGAGGACTTCGAGCGGGTCCGCATCGCGATGGAGCAGCCGCAGCCTCGCGTGGCGCTCGGGCAGGCGTTGCGCGGCGTGGCCACGAGCGCGATCGATGTCTCCGACGGCCTGCTCGGCGACCTGGGCCACGTCCTGCGCCGCTCCGAGCGTGGGCGCCAGCGTCTGAGGTCGATGCGGTGCCGCGCAGCGACGTGCTTCGCCGCCAGGGCCTCGCCGTCCAGCGCGAATGCACGCTGGCCGGCGGCGACGACTACGAGCTGCTCTTCACTGCTCCGCCAGCGGCGACGAATCGAAGCCGAGGCCGCCGCGAGCGATGGCCGGCATCACCGTGACCCGCATCGGCCGCATCGAAGCGGCTCCCGGATTGCGCCTGCTGGACCACGCCGGCGCCACGGTCGAGCAACGCTTTGCCTCCTTCGACCATTTCCGCACATGACGACTGCCACCCCGCCACGGCCGCCGCTTGCGCCGCTGCGCCCCACCGCGCGCTTCATGCTTTCGCCACCCGGCGCACTTGCTGGCGCTGGGCTTCGGCAGCGGCCTGAGTCGCCGTGGCATCGCGGCACCGTGGGCACCTTGTGGAGCTGGGTGAGCTTCATCGTGCTCGACCTCTGGCTCACCGACGCGCAATGGGCGCTGGTGCTCGTTGCAGGCCTCGTCATCGGCTGGTGGGCCTGCACCGTGACCGCGCGCACATCTGCGCCAATCCGATCCCGGCAGCATCGTGTGGGACGAGATCCTCGCGTTCTGGCTGGTGCTCTGGCTGGTGACGCCCGCCGGCGGCCAGGCCTCCTTCACGACCCAGCTGCTGGCCTTCGTGCTGTTCCGCTTCTTCGACGCGGTCAAGCCCCGGCCGGTGCGCTGGGCCGACCGCGCATTCAAGGGCGGACGGTTGGCGTGGGGGCTTCGGCATTCTGTCTCGACGACCTCGTCGCGGCGGGGTGCACACTGGTGGTCATGGCCATCGGCGTGTGGCGTTTGTGCGTTGATAGGAAGCATTGATGGGCAGCCTGGGACTCGATCGGCTGGTGGACGTGCAGGCGCTCGAGAGCCTGCTGTCCCAGCTCGCCCGGGCGCTCAAGGAGCGCCAGCTCAAGCTGGTCACGGCCGAGTCCTGCACCGGCGGGCTGGTCGCCGGCGCCTGCACCTCCATCGCCGGCTCGAGCGACTGGTTCGAGCGGGGCTTCATCACCTATTCCAACGAGGCCAAGGCCGAGCAGCTCGGCGTGCCGGCCGAGGTGATCGACCGTCATGGCGCGGTGAGCCGCGAAGTGGCCATCGCGATGGCCCAGGGCGCCCTGCAGCATTCGCGCGCGCAGAGTGAGCGTGGCCGTGACGGGCATCGCCGGCCCGGGTGGCGCCGTGCTGGGCAAGCCGGTCGGCACGGTCTGGCTATGCCTATGCGCGCGGCCAGGACTTCGTCGAGACCGAGTGCATGCTGTTCCCGGGCGACCGCACCAGGATCCGGGCCTCGGCGACGCGCCACGCGCTCAAGCGGGTGCTGAAGCTGGCGACGGCCGCCTGATGGCGATACTGCTCTCGGCGAGCTTCGACGAGCGCGAGGGTGCCGCGTGGCGCGCCGCGCTGGAGCGGCCCTGCCCGGCGAACGCTGGTGCTCGATCGCCGCAGCCGACGCCGCAGCGACGATCGACATCGCCATGGTCGCCAACCCGCCGCCCGGCAGCCTGCAGGGCCTGCCGCGGCTGCGGCTGATCCAGTCGCTGTGGGCGGGCGTCGACCGGCTGCTGGCCGACCCGACCGTGCCCGACCGACGTGCCGCTCGGCGCGCATGGTCGATCCGGCGATGAACGAGGCGATGGCCGAGACCGCGCTGTGGGCGGTGCTCAGCCTGCACCGCGGCTTCTTCGGCTACGCCGCGCAGCAGCGCGAGGCGCGTCTGGCTGCAGCACCCGCAGCGGCGCGCCGACGAGGTCGCGCGTGGCGGTGCTCGGCCTGGGCGAGATGGGGCGCGCGGTGGCGCGGCGCCTGGTGCGCAACGGCTACCGCGTGCCGGGCTGGAGCCGCCGCGCGGCCGCTGGACGGGGTCGGCCATGCCGCGATGCCGGCTCGGCTGGTCTGAGCGCGCGAGATCGTCGTCAACCTGCTGCCGCTGACGCGCGGCCACCCGCGGCCTGTTCAACGCGCGCTGCTTCGCGCTGATGCGGCCCGGCGCGAGCCTGGTCAACCTGGCGCGCGGCGCCCACGTGGTCGACGCCGACCTGCTGGCCGCGCTCGATGGCGGTCAGCTGCAGCCATGCGGTGCTCGATGTCTTCCACGACGAGCCGCTGCCGGCCGACCACGCTTTCTGGTCGCATCCGCGGGTGACCGTGCTGCCGCACGTGGCGGCGCAGACCGATCCGCGCAGCGCCGCCGCGGTGGCGGCTGGCAATGTGCGCGCCTGCGGGCCGGGCAGCCGCTGGCGCACCTGGTCGACCGACGCGCGGGTACTGATCGGCGAGCACGACCGCTAGTCGCCGCCATCGCGGAGCGCAATGCCAGCTGGCCTGCGCCTGTCGACGGTCTGTTCCAGCATCTGCAGCGCCAGTCGCCGCAGCGCGCCCCACGGATCCGGCGGCCAGTCGGGGTGCTTCAGGCCCTTGACGATGCCGTCGCACACCTGGGCGGCCTCCACCAGCGCGGCCAGCGCGGTGTCGCTGCAGCAGCGGCAGCAGCGCGCTCGAACAGCTTTTCCTTGACGCCCCAGACACGCTGCTCGCGCAAGGCCAGCGGCAGCGGCCGCCGGCGGCCATCGCGTCCTTCACGCGCTTGAGCGCGCGGATGTCCTCGGCCAGCGCCCAGTGCACCAGCACCGCCGCCTCGCCTTCGGCCTCGCAGGCCGTCGAGCATGCGCAGCGCGCGCGCTCGCCTGGCCGCGCCAGCACCGCCTCGGCGAGCTTGAACACGTCGTAGCGCGCCACGTTGAGCACCGCCGCCTCGACCTGCTCGAAGCTCAGCTCGCCTGCCGGGTAGAGCAGGCCGAGCTTCTGGATCTCCTGGTGCGCGGCCAGCAGGTTGCCTTCGACGCGGTCGGCAAAGAAGGCCAGCGTGCGCTGGCCCGCCTCGCCGCCCTGCACCCGCTGGCCCTTGCGCGGCCAGGCGCTGCGCGATCCAGGCGGCAGCGCCTTGCGCTCGACCGGATCGACCTGCACCGTCACGCCGGCGCTCGTCCAGCGCGCGTGAACCAGGCGCTCGATCTGCGTGGCCCGGTCCAGCTGCGGCAGCGTGACCAGCGTGACCACGTCGTCGCCGATGGCTTCGCAATAGCGCTGCAGCGCCTCCGAGCCGTCCTTGCCCGGCTTGCCGCCGGGGATGCGGATCTCGATCAGCTGCTTGTCGGCGAACAGGCTCAGGGCCTGCGGCGAGCCAGCAGCTCGCTCCAGTCGAAATGCGCGCCGGCCACGGTGTGCACCGAGCGCTCGACATGCCCGGCGTCACGCGCGGCGGCGCGGATCGCATCGGCGGCTTCCTGCACCAGCAGGGGCTCGTCGCCATTCACGCAGTACAGCGTGTACAGGGGCTTGAGGCCCCGCTTGAGCTGGGCGTCGAGCTGGTCGGGGCGGATCTGCATGGCGGAGGCTCTCCTACAGTTTGACGCGTCTCGAGGCGGCGCATCACCTGGGCCGCGATGTCGCGACGCATGCCCGGCACGATCTGCGCTTCCTCGCTTTCCTTGGCCTGGGCCTGCTCCTCGTTGTAGGTCATGCGGCTGTCCGAGCGCGAGCTCGGTGTCGGGGATCAGCTCCTTTCCGGCAGGCGTGCGCAGGCGAAAGCTCAGGCGCGTGGTGATGCTGATGTCGCGGACCTGGCCCGCGGCGGTGGAGGCGCCGGCGCTCCGATCGACGCGGTCGGCCAGCACGTCCATCACCACCTCGGCATCCTTTTCAGCTTCCACCACGCGCACGCCCGGCACGCGAAGCAGCTGCCGTTCAGCTCGGCCCCCATCGGCGAGCGCGGCAGGAAACGCCAGCGCGGATGCTGCTGAAGCTCAGGTGGGTCTCGCCGCGCAGGCGAAAGCCGCAGCCGGCCAGCCCGGCGAGCAACGGCACGGCCGCATGCGCCAGCGGCCCGCGGACGGCGCCGTCCGAGCGGTCCATGTCAGACCACCACATTGACCAGGCGGCCCGGCACCACGATCACCTTCTTGGCGGGCTGCCGTCGCCGAACTTGGCGAATTCGGGTGTCGCGAGCGCAGCGGCCTCGATCGCCGCCTTGTCCGCGCCGCCGGCACCTTGATGGCGCCGCGCAGCTTGCCGTTGACCTGCAGCATCAGCTCGATCTCGTCCTGCACCAGCGCGGCCTCGTCGACCTGCGGCCAGGGCGCATCGAGCAGGTCGCCGTGCACGTCGGCGTAGCCGAGGTCCTGCCACAGCGCATGGGTGATGTGCGGGCAGGCCGGGTAGAGCGCGCGCAGCAGGATGCCGAAGCCTTCGCGCATGCGCCGCGGCGGCACCCGTCGCCCTCGGGCCTTGAAGTCCTCCAGCGCATTGAGCAGCTTCATCGCGCCCGAGACGACGGTGTTGTACTGCATGCGCTGGTAGTCGTAGTCGACCTGCCTGAGCACGCGTGTGCATCTCGCGGCGCAGCGCCTTGGCATGCTTGCACCGAGGCGCGCCGTCCGGGCGCCGGCGCAGCGCAGCGCATCGGCATGCTTCGTGCCGAAGTTCCAGACGCCGGCGCAGGAAGCGGTGAGCGCCTTCCACGCCGGCGTCGTTCCACTCCAGCGTCGGCTTCCGGCGGCGCGGTGAACATGGTGTACAGGCGCGCCGTGTCGGCGCCGTACGCTCGATCAGGTCCTGCGGGTCGACGCCGTTGTTCTTGGACTTGGACATCGTGGTCCAGCCCTCGTAGGTCACCGGCCGGCCGTCGGCTCTTGAGCCGTGGCGCGAGATCACCTTGGCGTGCTCGTCGCGCACGATCGTCGAGGTCGTGCGGCCCAGAAGTACTGCTTGCCGCCCGTCTCGGTGCGTGCGCGAGAAGGCCTCGTTGAGCACCATGCCCTGCGTCAGCAGCTTGGTGAAGGGCTCGTCGACCTTGACCAGCCCGAGGTCGCGCATCACCTTGGTCCAGAAGCGCGCGTACAGCAGGTGCAGGATGGCGTGCTCGATGCCGCCGATGTACTGGTCCATCGGCATCCAGTACTGCGTGCCTGCGCCCACCATGGCCTGCTCGTTCGTCGGGTCGCAGTAGCGCATGAAGTACCAGGCCGAATCCACGAAGGTGTCCATGGTGTCGGTCTCGCGCCGCGCCGGCTTGCCGCACACCGGGCAGTTGCACGTTCAGGAAGTCCTCGCGCTTGTTCAGCGGGTTGCCGCGAGCCGTCGGGCACGCAGTCCTGCGGCAGCACCACCGGCAGGTCCTTCTCGGGCACCGGCACGGCGCCGTGCTCGTCGCAATGGATGATGGGGATCGGCGTGCCCCAGTAGCGCTGGCGGCTGACGCCCCAGTCGCGCAGGCGCCAGGTGGTCTTCTTCTCGCCCAGGCCCTTGTGCTCCAGCGCGTGCGCCACCGCGTCGACCGCATCCTTGTAGCGCGAAGCCGCTGAAGATGTCGGAGTTGATGGTCACGCCGCGCTGCTTGTCGGCGTACCAGTCCTGCCAGTGCGTCGTAGTCGTAGGTGCTCGCCGTCGACGTGCGACCACCTGCACGGATCGGCAGGCCGTACTTCAGCGCGAACGCGAAGTCGCGCTCGTCGTGGCCGGGCACGCCCATCACGGCGCCGTCGCCGTAGCCCATCAGCACGTAGTTGCCGACCCAGACCTCGATCGGCTCGCCGGTCAGCGGGTGCGTGACGCACAGGCCGGTGGGCATGCCTTTCTTCTCCTGCAGGGCCAGCTCGGCCTCGGTGGTGCCGCCGCTGCTTGCACTCCTCGATGAAGGCGGCCAGCTTCGGGTTGCGTGCGCGCGGCGTGCGTGGCCAGCGGATGCTCCGGCGCCACGGCGCAGAAGGTCACGCCCATGATGGTGTCGGCGCGCGTGGTGAAGACGTACATCCGGCCGTCGCCGATCAGCTGGCCGTCGTCGCCGCGGATGTCATGCGTGAAGGCGAAGCGCACGCCCTCGCTCTTGCCGATCCAGTTCTCCTGCATCAGCTTGCACGCGCTCGGGCCAGCCGGGCAGCTTGTGCTGCACGTGGTCCAGCAGCTCGTCGGCGTAGTCGGTGATCTTCAGGTAGTAGCCGGGGATCTCGCGCTTCTCGACCGGCGCGCCGGTGCGCCAGCCCTTGCCGTCGATCACCTGCTCGTTGGCCAGCACGGTCTGGTCCACCGGGTCCCAGTTGACGACCTGGGTCTTGCGGTAGGCGATGCCCTTCTCCAGCATCTTCAGGAACAGCCACTGGTTCCACTTGTAGTAGCTCGGGTCGCAGGTGGCGATCTCGCGCTCCAGTCGATGGCCAGGCCCATGGCCTGCATCTGGCCCTTCATGTAGGCGATGTTGTCGTAGGTCCACTTGGCCGGCGGCACGCTGTTCTTCATCGCCGCGTTCTCGGCCGGCAGGCCGAAGGCGTCCCAGCCCATCGGCATCAGCACGTTGTAGCCGTTCATGCGCAGGTGGCGCGTCAGCATGTCGTTGATGGTGTAGTTGCGCACATGGCCCATGTGCAGCTTGCCGCAGGGGTAGGGCAGCATCGAGCAGGCGTAGAACTTCTTCTTGCTGCGCGTCTTCGGTCACGCGGTAGGCGTCGCCGGCGCGTCCAGTGCGGCCTGCGCGGCGCTTCCACCTGGCGGTGGTTGTATGTCGTTTGTTGGGTGCTCATCGTGCGCAAGGGGCACCTGTGGCGCCCGGCGGAGGTCTGACGGAAAGTTGGAGGATTATAGGAAGCGGCCCTTCAGCGACTGGCCGCTTCAGCGCGGTGCGACCGGCTCCGCCACGAAGCCGATGCGGTTGAGCCCCGCCTTCTGCGACCAGGCCCATCACCTCGGCGACGCGCCCGTAGGGCACGGCCTGGTCGGCGCGCAGCTGCACCTCGGTGTCGGGATTGCGCCTGGCCGCCGCGGCCACGCGCTCGGCGAAGCTGCGTCGTCGGGCAGCTTTTCGTCGTCGACGAAGACTCGCCCGCCGGGTCGAGCGACCACCGTCACGAACTGCGGCGCCGTCGTCGGGCTGGCGGCCTCGCTTGCGGCAGGTCGAGCTTGAGGCTGGCCAGCAGCGGCGCGGTGATCATGAAGATCACCACCAGCACCAGCATCACGTCGACCAGCGGCGTCATGTTGATGTCGCTCATCGGCGGCGGCCCGGTGGTGCGTTCGAGCCGGCCGAAAGCCATGGTCGGTTCGCCTCGTCAGCCCTCGGCGATGACCTGCTCGCTGACCAGCTCGCGCAGGTCGCGCGCAAAGCCTTCCAGGTCGGCCTCGATGCGGCCGACCAGCCGGCCGAAGATGTTGTAGCCCAGCACCGCCGGAATGGCCACCGCCAGGCCGGCGGCCGTCATGATGAGCGCCTCGCCGACCGGGCCGGACACCTTGTCGATGGTGATCTGCCCAGCGGCCGCGATGCCCGTCAGCGCGTGGTAGATGCCCCAGACCGTGCCGAGCAGGCCGACGAAGGGCGCGGTGCGAGCCGACCGATGGCCAGCAGCACCTGGCCGAACTGCAGCTTGTCGCAGCACGCCGTGCAGCGCGTCGCGCAGCAGGCGCGTGAGCTGCTGGATTCGATCAGCCCGGCCGACTGCCAGCGTGCCCGGCGGCGGGCTGTGCAGCGCCGCGGCGAGCAGCGGCAGCACCAGACCCTCGCGGTCGAAGGCGGCGAGTCTGCTGCGCGCGCCTCGTCGAGCGTGGGTGCGGACCAGAACGAGCGGCACGTGCTGCGGCCGACGTCGCGGCGCGCGCGGCGCAGCAGCCACGCCTTCCAGAGGATCACCACCCAGCGCGCGACCGACATGACCAGCAGCAGAGCCGCCACGGCGCGGCTGACCGCGTCGCCCTCGCAGCCAGAACTGGACCAGGCCGTTCACGCGCAGGCCCGAGCACGTCGAACATGTCGAACAGGCCTGCCGCTGGCCGGCCAGGAAGCGCACGGCGCGCAGGCTGCCCTGGGCATAGGTGGCGCGGCTGGACGACTTGTGCGTGATCTCGATGCGCTCGCCGGTGCCGGCGAACAGCACCGTGTGGTCGCCGACGATGTCGCCGCCGCGCACGGTCGCGAAGCCGATCGTGGACGGGTCGCGCTCGCCGGTCACGCCTTCGCGGCGCGTAGACGGCGCACTCCTTCAGGTCGCGGCCCAGCGCCTCGGCGATCACCTCGCCCATCTTCAGCGCGGTGCCCGAGGGCGCATCGACCTTGTGGCGGTGGTGCGCCTCGATGATCTCGATGTCGTAGCCGCTGGCCAGCGCCTTGGCCGCCATCTCGAGCAGCTTGAGCGTGACGTTGACGCCCACGCTCATGTTGGGCGCCATCACGATGGCGATGTCTGCGGGCGAGCGTCGGCGATCTCGCGCCTTCTGCGCGTCGCTGAAGCCGGTGGTGCCGATCACCGCCTTGACGCCGAGCTCGCGGCACGCGCTGCAGGTGCGCCATGCGTGCCTTCGGGCCGGGTGAAGTCGATCAGGCACCTGGGCGTCCTGCAGCCCGGCCTGCAGGTCGGCCGTGACCGGCACGCCGCTGGCCTGGCCCAGGAAGGCGGCGGCATCGTTGCCGATGGCGGGGCTGTCCGGCATGTCCAGCGCGCCGGCGAGCGTGCAGTCGTCGGCCGCCAGGATCGCCTCGATCAGCATGTGGCCCATGCGGCCGGTGCTGCCGGCGATGGCGATGCGGTGGGTCATGATGGGTGTGTCAGCGGGAAGCGGATTCGAGCGGCGGATAGTCGCGCGCGGGCGGCTGGGGCTGCTGCGGCGGCGGCCTGGGCCTCGCGCTGCTTCGGCGGCGGCAGGGCCTTGAGCTGCTCTTCGCTCAGCTTCGAGGCTCGGCGCCTTGCGCGACTTCTTGAAGGTGTCGATCGAGGCGACGAATTCCTGCTCGCTCGGCAACTCGTCAGCCTCGAGCTTGGCCAGCGTTTCGCCCTCGAAGAAGGCCGTCACTCGGCGCGCTTGCGGCTCGGCGCCCTGTGCGGCTGATCGTGAAGACGTAGTCCCAGCGATCGGCGTGGAAGATGTTGGTCAGCAGCGGCGTGCCCAGGATGTCGCGCACCTGCTTGCGGCTCATGCCGGGGCTGCACGGCGGCGGCCATTTCGCGAGTGACGACGTTGCCCTGGACCACCTCGACGCGATAGGGCGTGATGACACCGAGAAAGTTTTCGGACGATTGAAGCGAACTGCATGCGCCAAGAACGACGCCGCAGAGGGCGATCAGGCCTGCTTGCAGGCCCTTGCGGATGATGAGGGACATAGGGCTTTGTGGCGGGCGTGGCCGGAAGGCGCCCGCAACCTCGATATGATCGACGGATTCTACCGGCTGGCCTTCCCGCGAGGCCGCGCCGATGGCCCTTGCGCGCGGAGCCGCCCATGACCAACATCGACGAACTGAAGAGCACCGGCCTGAAGGCCACCCTGCCCCGACTGAAGATCCTGGAGGTGTTCCAGAGGGGCACGCAGCGGCACATGACCGCTGAAGACGTCTACAAGGCCCTGCTGGTGGAAGGCGCCGACATCGGCCTGGCGACGGTCTACCGGGTCTTGATGCAGTTCGAGCAGGCCGGCATGCTCTCGCGCAACCACTTCGAGAGCGGCAAGGCCGTGTTCGAGCTCAACGAGGGCAAGCACCACGACCACCTGGTGTGCCTGGACTGCGGTCGGGTGGAGGAGTTCTACGACGCCGAGATCGAGCGAGCGGCAGCAGCAGATCGCCAAGGATCGAGGCTACGAGCTGCAGGACCACTCGCTGTCGTTGTATGTGCATTGCACGACGAGCCGCCCGAGCGGCCTGCAAGCGCCGTCAGCCAGCCGGGCGGCAGCCGCGCTAGGCCGCGACGCTCACGAGGCGCATCGGCCGTCGAGCCTCAGCCGCGCCTGCTCCATGGCGCGCTGGTGGCGCTCGACGAATTCCTGGTAGGTGTCGATGCCGCGCAACTGCAGGATCGTGTTGCGCACCGCCGCTTCGACCAGCACGGCCAGGTTGCGGCCGGCGTCCACCGGGATCACCGCCTTGCGGACCGGCACGTCCAGGACGTCTTGCGTAGAGCGGCTCGTAGGGCAGCCGCTCGTATTCGCGCTCCATCGTCTCCTTGCGCACCAGGTGCACGATGAGCTTCAGGCGCATCTTGCGGCGCACCGCCGTCTCGCCAAAGATGGCCTTGATGTCCAGCAGGCCGATGCCGCGCACTTCGAGCAGGTTCATCAGCAGCTCGGGGCAGCGGCCATCGAGCGCGGTTTGGGACACGCGGAACAGGTCCACCGCATCGTCGGCCACCAGGCCATGGCCGCGTGAAATCAGCTCCAGCCCCAGTTCGCTCTTGCCCAGGCCGGACTCGCCGGTGATCAGCACGCCCAGGCCCAGGATGTCCATGAAGACGCCGTGCCTCGTGGTGCGCTCGGCGAAATGCTTGCGACAGGTAGCGCGCATCACGTCGATCACGAAGGCCGACCGATTCCTCCGTCGCGAACAGCGGGATCTCGCGCGCGCTCGCACATCGACACGCAGCTTTTCGGGCGGAGCTTAGGCCGTCGGCCACCACCAGCACCGGCGGCTCCAGCGTGACGATGCGCGAGATGCGGCGGGCGCTGATCTTCAGGCGAGGCATCGGACAGGTAGGCCACCTCCCGCTTGCCGAGGATCTGCACGCGGTACGGATGGATGTAGTTGAGATAGCCGACCAGGTCGGCAGCCGACTGGGCATCGCGCACCGCCACTTCGTCGAAGCGGCGCTCGGGATGCGGCATGGCCGGCGATCCAGTCCCACTTGAGGGTGGGCCGGTGGCTCTTCGAAAAGCGCCTCGGCGCTGATGACGGAGGGCTTCAAGTCGGAGGTGGCATGGCGGGGCGCTTCAGGCCACCGACTTGAGGGGTTCCCAGCTCGCGATCAGCTCGTGCACCTTGGCCGCCTCGGGCTCGGTCTTGAGGCTCTCGCGCAGTTCGCGATCGGACAGCAGCTCGGCGATCTCGGAGAGGATTTCCAGGTGGCGCTGGGTCGCCGCTTCGGGGACGAGCAGGAAGATCAGCAGGCTGACGGCTTCGTCGTCAGGCGCATCGAAGGGAATCGGCTGCTGCACAGCGCAACACGGCGGCCAGCGGGTTCTTCAGGCCCTTGATGCGTCCGTGCGGAATGGCCACGCCATGCCCCAGTCCGGTGGATCCCAGGCGCTCGCGTGCGAACAGGCTGTCGGTGACGGTGGCGCGCGCGACGGCGTGCTGGTTTTCGAACAGCAAGCCCGCCTGCTCGAAAGCGCGCTTCTTGCTGGTTGCGTCGACGTTCACCAGCACGTTGTTGATGGGGAGGATGGCAGCGAGACGGTTCATGAGGTCACCGCGGCCGGCTTTTGGCCAGTGACAGGCTTGGGCCCACGCGTTTCTGTGACAAAAAAGTTAATTATAGAAACCAATCCAGAACGGAGTAGAGGGCTCCGTCCACCCTTGCGAGCCATTCTGCGCTTCCTCGTGCAGCGCAACAAGCGTGGTTTGTCGGGAATTGATGACAAAAAGGCGGCCATATGGCCGCCTTCCTGAACTGATTTTCCTCGCTTCACTTCACTGAGCCGTTTCGGCGGGTTCGCCAGTTGAGTCGGGTTCGCCCGTGGCGCCGTTCATGCGCTTAGGCGATTCGCGGTGATGCTTCTTGAGCCGGTCCTTGTGTTCGACGACCTGGCGGTCCAGCTTGTCCATGAGTCCATCGATCGCGGCATAGAGATCCTCGTCCGCTGATTCACAGAAGAGGATCTTGCCTTTCACGTGCAGGTTCACTTCGGCCTTCTGGCGTCTTTGCTTCTCCGTCAGCTTTTCCACGGTGAGCAGCACGTTGACGTCCACCACCTGATCGAAGTGCCGGGTGACCCGGTCCAGCTTCGCTAGCACGTACTCACGCAGTGCAGGGGTTACTTCCAGGTGATGTCCGCTGATCGTCAGGTTCATAAGTCCTCCTTTCAAAGGGGGTTGGCGGAACGGGACTTGGGCAGGGGGAGGGAGGGAAGGAGGGGAGTTGATCGACGAGTGTCGTTGGAACCAGTGTGCTCCCCGCCCCCCCACATGACAAGACGATGACGGAAGTCCCCAGGGAAGTGGGGGGCGTGAGCCTCCCAACCCGTGCTTTTTGCGCGATCATCAGCGTTGGTACCCGGGTCGATACGACGTTCGTGCGATGAACGCCAAGCCCGCGCCTCCTTGCGGCACTTCCGGCTACCGGGCAGCCCCAAACCTCGGCATGCCATGCGCCTCACAGCGGCTGCGTGCGCATGGCCAACCAGGCCAGGGCTTCGCCTTCGACCAGAGGCGAGACCCGTTCACGCACCTCGGCGTGATAGCCGTCGAGCCAGGCAAGCTCATCTGGCCGCAGCAGGCTGCGCTCGAGGCAGCGCGTATCGATGGGGCACAGCGTGAGAGTCTCGAATTGCATGAACTCGCCGAACCCCGTCGTGACGGCCTGGCGGGTCATTGCCAGGTTCTCGATCCGCACACCCCACTGCCCTGGACGATAAATGCCGGGCTCGATCGAAGACACCATGCCGGGCTCCATTGCAGTCTGCGGCTCGGCCGCGGCGTGATAGCTGATGACTTGCGGACCTTCGTGCACGTTGAGGAAATAGCCGACGCCATGTCCCGTGCCGTGGCCATAGTCCAGGCCTTCCGCCCACAGCGGCGCGCGGGCAATCGCGTCGACGAGCGGCGACTTGATGCTGCGCGGAAACTGCGCGCGCGACAGCGCCATCATCGCCTTGAGAACGAGCGTGAAGTCGCGCCGCTGGTCGGGGCTCGGCGTGCCGACGGGCACCACCCGCGTGATGTCCGTCGTGCCGCCCAGGTATTGCCCGCCGGAGTCGATGAGCAGCAGCCCGTCGCCTTCGATCACGGCATGCGACTGCTCCGTCGCGCGGTAGTGAGGCATCGCACCGTTGGCGTTGAATGCGGCGATCGTCGCGAAGCTGGGGCCCACGAAGCCGCGGCGCCTGGCCCGCGCCGCGGTGATGCGCTCGTCGACATCGAGCTCGGTGATGCGCTCGCCGCGTGCAAGCGAGTGCTCGAATGCCGCAAGGAACTCGGCCAGGGCGGCGCCATCCTGCTCCATGGTCGCGCGGATCCAGGCAGCTTCGGCCTCGGTCTTGCGTGACTTGGCAAGCGTGGTCGGGTTCAATGCCTCCACCACTTTCACGCCCTCGGGAACAGCCTGCCGAAGGCCCAGCGTGACGCGGCGCGGATCGAGCAGCAGGCAGGCCCCGGCCTCGATCGTGGACAGCCGGCGCGCCACCTCGGCATAGGGCGAGACGCTCACGCCATCCTTGGCCAAGGCTTGGCGCAGCTCGGCAGAAAGCTTGCCGGGCTCGACGAACAGCGTGGCCTGATCCGGCCCGAGCAGCGCATGGCCGACGAACACGGGGTTGTAGGAGACGTCCGAGCCGCGCAGGTTCAGCAGGTAGGCGAGGTCGTCGAGCGTGGAGATCAGGTGCCACTGGGCTCCCAGTTCGCGCATCGCGTCTCGCAGGGCTCTCAGCTTGTCGGCGCGGCTCTGCGTCGCATGTGGAGGGAGATGTTCATGCACCGCTGCCGTGGGCAGGTCGGGTCGATCGGGCCAGGCTTGAGACGCCAAATCGAGATCGGTGCGCAGGCGTATGCCGCGTCCCTCCAAAGCCGATTCGAGCTGCCGCGCCGCGCCGAGCGAGAGGACCTGGCCATCGACGCCCACGGCCTGCCCAGCCGCAATGTTCGCCGCCAGCCACTCGACGTGCAGTGGGCTCGCGGCCGCCTGGATCTTCATCAGCTCGATGCCGCTGCCGGCCAGTTGGGCCTCGGCCTGCATCCAGTAGCGACTGTCCACCCACAGGCCCGCGAAGTCGGACGTGACCACCAGGGTTCCGACCGAGCCGGTGAACCCGGACAGCCATTCGCGCGTCTTCCAGCGCTCCGGGAGGTACTCGGACAGGTGCGGGTCCGATGAGGGCACCAGCCAGGCCGCCAACCCATGAAGTCGCATCGACTCGCGCAGCGAGGCCAGCCTCGCCTGCTGGCGGACAAAGGGAGCGGCAAGCGTATCCATCGGGGCCTCTGGACCGGTCGTCAGGAAGGAACGAGCGATTCTAGGAGCCGCGCGACGCTCGTCGGGCGCGGCTTTGGCGTGGCGAGACTGCTCGCGCGAAAGGAGCCTCAGGCGATCACTTTCCGGCCTGCGGACTCTGGCCCGATTTGAAGCGGGCTATGGCCTGCTTGAGCTCGTTGTATTCAGTGCATGGGAGGAAGCAGGCCTTGTCGAGCGAGGCGAGGCGCTGCTCGGCGGTGGCCAGGTCGCCCTTCATCAGGTAGAGCTCGCCCGAGTATTCGAGCGCGCGCTTGTGCTTCGGGTCGATGCGCAAGGCAGCGTTGTAGTGCTTCTCGGCGTTCGCGAGGTCGGGCGTCGGCTGCTTGCGCAGTGCGTAGCCCATCAGGTTGTTCCAGTCGGCGCTGCCCGTGTCATTGACGCGCCGCAGTTCCTCGATGGCGCTCTCCCACTTCTTGGCGGCGATGAGGTCCCGCGCCGGGCCCAGCCCGCCTGACGAAGCATTGCCGGGGCTGTAGTCGTCAGCGGCGAGCGCGGCTTGCGGGGCGATGCCGGCTCCGGCTGCCGCCAGCATGGCGACAACGAGCGCCGTGCGGATGGCGGTGCGCGAGGCGAGGAACTTCATGTGCGGCATGGTCAACTCCTTGGACGTCGGACACCATGCTCCCACCACCCGGCACCACAGTGCAAGCACCGTCAGCCGCTTGTCCCCTCATTCGGCGGCATGGTATTGATTTCCGTCCGCCTTGTACTGTTGCACTGCGCGCTTCAGGTCGGTGTATTCGCTGCAGGGAAAGAAGCACTCCTTGTCGAGCGTGGCGAGCTGCTTCTCGGCGGAGGGCAGGTCGCCCTTCATCAGGTAGAGCTCGCCCGAATACTCCAAGGCTCCGCGATGGCGCGGGTTGAGGCGCAGGGCTTCCTTGTAGTGCTGTTCGGCGCCCGCCATGTCGGGGGACTTCTGCTTGCGCAGGGCGTAGCCCATCAGGTTGTTCCAGTCGGCGCTGCCCGTGTCGTTCACGCGGCGCAGTTCTGCCAGCGCGGCGTCCCAATCCTTTGCGGCGATCAGGTCCTTGGCCGGGCTCAACATGTCGGGCGCGCTGGAGTATTCGCTTGCGCCCCCTCCACCACCACCACCGCCGCCTCCACCGCCGCCACCACCAGCGGCGACCACGGCACCGGCGGCCAGGCTCATCACGGCGGCCATCGTGGCGCGCCGGAGCATCGCATCACAAGCTTCAGGCAAATACTTCATCTGAAAACTCCCGGTAAGGTGGGACGACCTTCGAAGGAGGCCGCCCCGGACATGTGTGTACGAGAGCTTGCTCGAGCCTATTCCACCCGAGCCGGCTCCACGCGCACAATGCCTGCGAATCAGCTGACACGGGATGTCCGATGACGCTTGGCACCATCTTCAGCTCCATGCTCAACGTAGGCGAAGTCGCGACGCGCAGGCCCGAGCGAATCGCCCTGGTCCTCATGGGCGGTGGCGCGCGAACGGCCTACCAGGCGGGCGTGTTGCTGGGAGTGCAGGAGATCCTCGGGGCCAATCCCCGGCCCTTCTTCGACCTGCTGGTGGGCACGTCGGCGGGCGCCTTGAATGCGGCCTTCCTGGCCGCGCGGGCCCGCGAAGGTGGGCGCGCCACGCAGCGACTGGTCGATTTCTGGCTCGAGGTTCGCTCGGAGCGGGTCTATCGCGTCGAATCCCTCAAGTTGCCCAAAGGGCTGCGCTGGGCATCACTGCTTTCGCCCGCCTGGATGATCCGCCGACTGCCGCGCTCCCTGCTCGATGCCACGCCGCTGGTGGACACCTTGAGGCGCAGCATCGAAGTCCAGTACATCGGGCGCTCGCTCGAGGAGCATGCCCTGCACGGCCTGGCGGTCACGGCTTCGAGCTATACCACCGGCACCCACTGGACCTTCTGCCAGGTGGCCGCCGCGCATCAGCGCGAGCCCTGGCGACGTCCCGGTCGCAGGGCATCCTTCGAGCCGGTGAACCACAGCCATCTGCTCGCCTCGAGCGCCATTCCGTTCCTCTTCCCGTCGATCGAGCTGCAGGTGGACGGCCATGCGGAGTACTTCGGCGATGGCTCGATGCGACAGATCTCGCCCTTGAGCCCGGCGATGAACCTCGGCGCCACGCGCATCATGGCCATCGGCGTCGGCCAGCCGCAACGTGCCGCCCTCGGGCTGTCGCTGCAGCCTCGCCTGTCGAGCAGGCCGAGCCACTACCCCTCGCTCGCGCAGATCGGCAGCCATGCCTTGGCCAGCGTGTTCCACGACACGCTGGCGGGCGACGTCGAGCAGGCCTTGCGCGTCAACGAGCACCTGCGTCGCATCCCGCCGGACATGGCTGGCGTGCTGCCCTACCGACCAGTGAGCATCCTGTCGCTGCAGCCCTCGCAGTCCCTCGATGCGCTGGCGCTGCAGCACCTGCGGGCGCTGCCTGCTCCCGCCTACCGCCTGCTCAAGGTCCTTGGCGGCACCCAGGAGGCCGGCGCGGCACTGGCGAGCTACCTGCTGTTCGAGCCGCCCTTCGTGCAGGCCTTGCTCGCGCTGGGACGCAGCGACGCATTGGCCCGCCGAGGGGACATCGAGCAGTTCTTCGCGCCGACGTCTCCCGTCTCCCTCGCCGGCACGCATTGAAGGGGCCTCTGGCCGCTTCGAGGGCCATGCGACGGTGCCATAATCGCCGCCAGTTCCAACACGGAGATCTCCTTGGACAGCAGTCACTCTAGGTGACCGTCCACTCCAACCGGGGTGAGACGGTCGCAAGCCCGAACCCCTGCATCGGACCCTCACGCACGCCACAGGCACACGGCGCGGCGCACTGGTTGGAGACTTCATGCTCAATGTGTTCACGCTGGCCAACGGCCGGCTCTTTCAGGAAGAGATCGAGCGCGCCGACGAGCTGGCGAAAGTCCAGCCGATCTGGGTCGACCTCGAAGCGCCCACGCCCGAGGAAAAAGGCTGGATCGCCGGCCGCTTCGGCGTCAGCATCCCCGAAGACATCGTCGATGAAGACCTCGAGGAATCAGCCCGCTTCTACGAGGAAGACAACGGCGAACTGCATCATCCGCTCCGACTTCCTGATCGAGGACGAATACACCTCGCGCAACGTGCGCGTGGCGTTCATCCTGCACAAGAACGTGCTGCTTTCGATCCATGCCGAGGACCTCCCGGTGTTCCGCCTGCTGCGGCTGCGCGCGCGCCGCATGCCGGGGCTGATCGAGGACGCGAAGGATGTCCTGCTCAAGCTCTACGACGCCGACGCCGAATACTCCGCCGATTCGCTCGAGGGCATCTACCTCGCGCTCGAGAAGGTGAGCGCACAGGTGCTCAAGGAAGAGCTCGACGACAAGGCCGCCGGCGTGGCGCTGGCGGCGATCGCCCGCGAGGAAGACCTGAACGGCCGCATCCGCCGCAACGTGATGGACACGCGTCGCGCGGTGAGCTTCATGATGCGCAGCCGCATGCTCAATGCCGAGCAGTTCGAGGAGGCGCGCCAGATCATGCGCGACATCGACTCGCTCGACTCGCACACCGCCTTCCTGTTCGAGAAGATCAACTTCCTGATGGCCGCCACGGTCGGCTTCATCAACATCAACCAGAACAAGATCATCCGCATCTTCTCGGTGGCCAGCGTCGCGCTGCTGCCGCCGACGCTGATCGCCAGCATCTACGGCATGAACTTCGCCAACATGCCCGAGCTCGGCTGGCGCTTCGGCTATCCGTTCTCGATCGCGCTGATGGTCGCCTCGGTCGTGGCGCCCTTCTGGTACTTCTTCCGCAAGGGATGGCTGAAGTAGGTCCCGGCGGGGACCGAATCGGCGGCGGCGTGCCGCCTGCCCTGCTCCGTGTAGCGGCGGCCACCACGCTGGTCGTGCTGGCGTTCGGCATGCTGAGCCCGGTGCTTGCCGTCAGGCTGCAGCAGGCGGGCGTGAGCGCGAGCGCGATCGGCGTGTTCGCGATGCTGCCCTTCGCGAGCGTCACTCTTCTCATTCCCCTCATGCCGCGCGTGTTTGCCGCCATCGGCGTGGGGCGCGCCTATCGCATCGGCCTCTTGCTCGAGTTCGCGGCCACGCTGGGGTATGGCCTCACCACGAACTACACGCTGTGGTGCGTGCTTGCCTCGCTCAGCGGCGCGGGCGCCGCGGCAGCCTGGAACGGAACCGAGGCGCTCATCGCGCACAACGCCCCGCCGGCGCGGCGCGGGCGCATCACCGGTCTCTACCAGATGGTGCTGGGTGGCGCCTTGATGGTGGGGCCCTTCCTGCCTGGACTGTTCCGCATGGGTCCCCAGACAGCCACCTGGGTGGCCTGCGGTGCGCTGGCCCTGGGGCTGCTGCTCACGGCTGTCGCTGGCGTGGACCGACTCCAGGCTTCGCGCCCCGAGCGCCGGCAGCTCGGCATGCTGTGGGCCGTGCGTCGGCATCGTTTTCTCGTCTGGGTCGCATTGGTCGGCGGCGTCTTCGAAGCGGGCCTGGGCTCGATCACCTCGGCCTATGGGTCGCAGCTCGGACTGACGCTCGCTGCCGCCACGTCGATCGCGGGGGTGCTGGGCGTGGGCAGCTTCACGCTGCAATACCCGACCGGATGGCTGGCCGACCATGTGCCCACCCGCCGCCTGCTGCTCGGCGCCGGTGTCGTGCTGCTGGCCAGCTCGGCGCCCTTCGCGCTGGCGCAGCAGGTCCCGGCGGTGATCTGGGCCGGGGCCTTCTTCTGGGGTGCGATCGGGGGATCGCTGTACACGCTGACCATGATCCGGGTGGCGCACGACTTCGCCGATTCCTCGGCCATTGCAGGCACTGCCGCGGTCATCGCGGGCTACACCGCCGGGGGTGCGCTCGGGCCGCTGGTCAGCGGCGTGGTGCTCGACCGCTGCGGCGCGATCGGACAGGCCGGCTGGCTCTCTGTTCTGGCCGCCACCGTGCTCGTCGGTGCCGTGCGCTTCGGACGGGAGCGCTAGCTCCGCGCGGCGGGCCGCTCGAGGGTGAACTGCATCACGTCGGTGTTGCCCGTTGCGAACGCGGCTTCGCAATAGGCCAGGTAGAACTCCCACAGGCGCGTGAAGCGCGTGTCGAAGCCGAGCTGCCGCACCTGCGTGTCCTGGCTGAGGAATCGCGCGCGCCAGCGCTGGAGCGTCTGCGCATAGTCGGGGCCGAACGCAAGCTCGCTGACGATCAAAAGCCCCGCCTTGCGCGCCGCGTTGCGAAAGGCCGAGGGGCAGGGCAAGAGGCCGCCAGGGAACACGTACTGCTGGATGAAGTCGGTGCTGCGCAGGTAGTGGGCGAAGAGATCATCGCGAATCGTGATGGTCTGGATGCAGGCCCGCCCGCCGGGCTTGAGCTGCCTGCGCAAGGTGGCAAAGAAGCTCGGCCAATACTCGCGCCCGACGGCTTCGAACATCTCGATCGAGCAGATCGCATCGAAAGGGCCGTCGGTGATGTCGCGGTAGTCCTGCAGACGCAGGTCGGCATGATCGGCCAGGCCTGCCCGGTGCACGCGGTCCTGGGCGTAGGCCAACTGCTCGCTCGACAAGGTCACGCCCGTCACATGGGCGCCACGCTCGCCAGCCGCCAGCTCCGCCAGGGCACCCCAGCCGCAACCGATTTCCAGCAGGCGTTCGCCGGGGCGGACGGCGCATTGGTCCAGCGCGCGTCGCAGCTTGGCGAGCTGCGCCTGTCGGGAACTCAGCTCGAGCTCCCCATCGAACCACGCGCTCGAATACGACATCGTCGAATCCAGCCACAGGCGATAGAACTCGTTGCCCAGGTCGTAGTGCGCCTGGATGTTCCGTCGGCTGCCGGCGCGTGAATTGCGATTCAGCAGATGGCGCAGGCGATGGAGCAGGCGCCCCCACCAATGGCCATGGAAGAGGGCCCCCAGCTCGCTGCGGTTGGCCAGCACGAGGCTCAGCAGGGCGCAGAGATCCGGTGAGCTCCAGTCGCCCGCCATGAAGCCCTCTGCAAGCCCGATGTCTCCCGACTTCAAGGTTTGCGCGCAGACCCTCCAATCGCGCAGCACGAGGGCGGCTCGCGGCGCATGCCCGCTGCCGAAGTGTGCGGCGCTTCCATCGGGCAGCTGCACGTCGAGCGTGCCTTGACCGAGATGGCGCAGCAGCGAGAACACCAGCCGCGCGGCGCGCGGGGCCGTGTCCGGAAGGGTGTGCGCGGGGGTGTCGAGCGAGGGACTGAGGGTGGAGCAAAAGGGGTTCATCGGGAGACGAAGGCGTCGGGCGCCTGGGGCTTGCTGATGAAAGGAACTCGCTTGAGCCAGAGCTTGAGTGCCTGCCAATGGATCCGGGCGATCACGCCCAGCGTGAGGAGCGGAGCGCCGCCAAACGCCCGCCTGAGGCCGGTCGCGGTCAATGCTTCCAGCCGGCCGCTGACGCTGGCCTGCAGCAGCGGGCCTTCGGCATCGTCGTGCTCGATGCGAACCACAGTGCGGTTCGGGTGGCTCGCCGCATCGCCCGCGGTCCGCAGGAAGCGGAAGCGATAGCGGCCTTCGGTCCTGCAAAAGGGCGAAACGTGGAACACCTTGGTGGCTGCCAGCTCTTGCCCGAAGGCAAGGCCCGGTCCGGCCAGCAGGTAGCAGTGGCGCTCGCCGAAGGTGTTGTTGACCTCGACCACGATGGCGGCCAGGGATTCGTCGCGGCGATGGCAATACCAGAAGCTGACCGGCTTGAACACGTATCCGAGCACACGCGGGTAGGTGTGCAGCCAGACCTCGCCATCGGCGTCGGTGATGCCTTCGCCGTGCAGCAGGTTCTCCAGCCAGGCCAGCGCGTCGCTGCCGCCGCAGCCGTGATCGGAGTCGTGGAAGCTCACCAGGCCCCAGCGATTGCGGCGCAGCGCGCTGCAATCCTGCTCGCGCAGGCGGCGCATGGGCAGCAGCAGGAAGGCGGTGCGGTATGCAAAGGCGTGCCGGACCGGGCGCAGGCGTACATGACGCACCTGGCCGCGGCCGATCAAGGGCAGGCTCCGAGCCGGACCGCTCATGCCGGCTCCAGTTCGCATGCCCGGCTTCGTGCGAGCAGGGAGTCGGCCACGTGGAGGGCCGATTGCAGCCCGTCCTCATGGAAGCCATGGCCTGTCCACGCGCCGCAATACCAGGTGTGCTGACGGCCCTGCAGCGAGGCCAATTCGCGCTGGGCCGCGATGGCGGGGCCATCGAAGAGGGGATGCGAGTACTCGAACTCGTCGATCACGCTGTCCGGCCGCGGCTGGCGGACCGGATTGAGCGTCAGGAAGAGCTCTTGCCGGAAGGGCAGCGGCTGCAGGCGATTGAGCCAGTAGTGCACGCAGGTGCCGGAGTCTGCGCTCGCGCCGGTGCTTTCATGGTTCCACGCCGCCCAGGCCTTGCGCCGGCGTGGCAGCAGCCGTGCATCGGTGTGCAGCACGGCGAGATTGCCGTGGTAGCGGATGCTGCCGAGCAGCCGCCGCTCGGCCGGGGTCGGGTCGCCGAGCAGGGCCAGGGCCTGGTCCGAATGGCACGCAAACACCACGTCGTCGAAGGGTTCCCGGCCCGCATCGGTGTCGACGAGCACGCCGGCCCGAGAAGCGCGCGTCACGCGCCGCACCGGCGTGCACAGCCGGGCATCGCCGAGGCGGCGGACGATGCGCTGCACGTACTGGCGTGCACCGCCCGGCACGGTGTACCACTGCGGACGTCCGCTCCAGCGCAGCAGGCCGTGGTTGTGGCAGAAGCGGATCATCGTGGCCGTCGGGAAGTCGAGCATCCGGCCTTGCGGGCTGGACCAGATCGACCCCACCATCGGCATGAAGTACCACTCGCGGAAGTCGGCGCCGAAGCCGTGCCGATCGAGGAAAGCGCCGAGCGGCGCATCCAGCTCGCCTCGGGGTCACGCTCGGCGAAGCTGGTGGCGAGTCGGTTGAAGCGCGCGATGTCGCCCAGCATGCGCCAGAAGCGTGGCCTGAGCAGGTTGCGCCGTTGCGCGAAGACCGTGTCCAGGCTGCCGCCGCTCCACTCCAGCCCCGCGTCGGCCACCTGGACCGAGAACGACATGTCGCAGGCGCTCGTCTCGACGCCCAGGTCGCTCGAACAGACGCACCAGTTGCGGGTAGGTGTGGTGGTTGAAGACCAGGAAGCCAGTGTCCACGCCATGCGTGACGGGGCCTTCGGGCCCGGGCAGCGTGACATCCACGGTGCGGGTGTGTCCGCCGAAATAGTCGTTCGCCTCGAAGAGCGTGAGCTGCGCAAGGCCCGCCAGTCGACGGGCAAGGCCGAGTCCGGAAATGCCGGAACCGATGATCGCTACACGCGGCACGGCCCCCCAGGTCATGGGGGGCCGTTTCGGTGGGCCAAGGAAGTAGCTGCGAAGCGCCCCAGAGCGAAGGAGGGAGGGAGGGAGGAGGAGGAGAAGCGCCCCAGGATTTCGACCGGCGTTACCGGAAGGCTTCGCAGCGGAAAAACTCTTGACTCTTGAATAGGCCCGAATGGCCCGACTTGCAAGGGTCGTCTATCAAATTCGGCAGGCTCCCGCCCCGCGAATATTGGAGCAGGGCGCGCGGAGGAAGTTCCCATGGTGAGTTTCTTGCCGAAGAGCCGTTATTGCCGGGCCAGCAGCTTGTCGATTTCCTGCATGAAGTCCCTGCTTTCGGGATCGACTCGGCTGGTGTAGCTCTGGACCACCTGCCCGTCGCGGGCGATCAGGTACTTGTGGAAGTTCCATTGCGGCCGCTGCCCGGTGCGGCGGGCCAATTCCTCGAACAGGGGATGAGCCGGCGCATCGCGGCCGGCCACCGAGGTCTTGATGAACATCGGAAAACGGACCGCGAAGGTGTTTTCGCAGAATTGCGCGATCTGGGCGTTGGACCCGGGCTCCTGCGCGCCGAAGTCGTTCGACGGGAAGCCCAGCACGACCAGGCCTTGCGCCTGATAGCGCTTATGGAGGGCTTCGAGGGCGTGATATTGCGGCGTGAAGCCGCAATAGCTGGCCGTGTTGACCACCAGCAGCACCTTGCCGCTGAATTGGCACAGGTCTTGAGGTTTCTCGTCTTGCAGGCGCGGTACCTGATGCTGCAGCAATTCGGGGCAGGGAGCTCCGGCGGCCGAGGCCAGCCGCGGCAGGGCCAGGGCCGCGCAAGCGAGCAGCAGCCAGATCAAGGCGCGCAAACATGGGGTCGGAAGCGGGGATGATGGAGCTGCATGCGATCCTCGGCTGGGCAAGCGGGAAGGGGTCAATCGTAGGCAGGAGCACGATCGACATCAAATGCCAGGCAATACGCCCCCTGTCGCAGAGACCTGCGCAGGCGGCTGGCCTTTCACGCGCCCTTCACAGCATTTCCACGAGAATCATTCATTTTGTTTCAACGGCTGCGGCCGTACCCCTCAGGAGATTCACATGTTGTACCCCGAGCTCTTCAAGCAGCTGGAGGCCGTGCGCTGGAACATGGACACCGACATCCCTTGGGATCGCTTCGAAGCCTCCAAGCTGAGCGAGGAGCAGGCGCACACCATCAAGATGAACGCCATCACCGAGTGGGCGGCGCTGCCGGCCACCGAGATGTTCCTGCGCGACAACCGCGACGACAGCGACTTCTCCGCCTTCATGAGCGTGTGGTTCTTCGAGGAGCAGAAGCACTCGCTGGTGCTGATGGAATACCTGCGCCGCTTCCGGCCTGACCTGGCGCCCACCGAGCAGGAGCTGCACGAGATCCGCTTCGAGTTCGATCCGGCGCCGGCGCTGGAGACCCTGATGCTGCACTTCTGCGGCGAGATCCGGCTGAACCACTGGTACCGGCGCGCCGCCGAGTGGCACACCGAGCCGGTGATCAAGGCCATCTACGAAACGCTGTCGCGCGACGAGGCCCGCCATGGCGGCGCCTATCTGCGCTACATGAAGCGCGCCATCACGCGCTTCGGCGACGAGGCCAAGGCCGCATTCGCCAAGGTCGGCGTGCTGATGGCCAGCGCGCGTCGAACCGCGCAGGCCCTGCATCCGACCAACCTGCACGTCAACCAGTCGCTCTTTCCGCGCGACACCATCCAGAGCCGCCTGCCCAATCCGGACTGGCTGGAACGCTGGCTCGACCAGCAGATCAAGTTCGACAGCGTGTGGGAGAACAAGGTGGTCGAGCGCATCCTGCACAACATGAGCCTGCTGATGGATCACAGCTTCAAGAGCGTGCAGGAGCTCAATCGCTTTCGCAAGGACCTGACGGCGCGAGTGGGCGGAGTGGTGCCTCGCGGGCCGCAAGCGCAGGCGGTCTGACCAAGGAGCCTGGGCGGCAGGAGCGTGGCCCGCGCCGGGGGAATCGCGTCATCCGCGAAGTCGGCGCCCCGCCTGGAACGCCAGGGCCACCAGCAGCCCGGCCAGCGCGCCGGCCGCATGCGCGGCCACCACCACCGGAAAGCCCCAATAGGCGCTGGGCCGCACGGCGGCCTCCCAGGGTGACTCGATGGCCAGCTTCGCCGCCAGCCCAAGGGCCATGGCGGCTCCAAGCAGGCGGTGTCCGCGAACCGGAGCCGTGATCATGAACACGGCGGCCACTGCCAGCCCCGCATGCAGCACTCCCGAGAGACCGCCGTATCCGTTGGGTGACTCGGCGAGCCACAGCCCCGCATGCGTGAGCGGCCAGGCCAGCGCCCAGGCTGCTGCAGCCTGCCAGGGCAGGCGGGTGGCGGCTCCAAGCATCGCCACCAGCACGAGGCCGGCGAGATTGGACGCGAGGTGCAAGCCGCTGCGGTGGACGAACGCGGCGCTCCACCAACGCCAGGCCTCGCCCGGCGCATCGCGCCGCCACAGCCATGCCTCGGGCGGCGCGAACCATGCGAGCAGCGAGCCGACGAACAGCACCGAAGCCAGCGCGACCCAGGCGAAGGCGGGCTGGCTGCGGGCTCGAGCAGTCACGAGCCGAAGACTTGGCCCCACAAGGCGAGCACCGCGTCCCGCTCGCGCTCGAGCGAGCCGGGGGCGAACTGGGTGGCGCGCTCGTCGAGGCGGGCGCGGTGCTGCGCCCGGCGCAGCTCGCGATAGGCGTCGGCGGCATTCGTGCCCATGCCCTCCGGCAGCAGCCCGGCGCGCTCGGCGCGTTGCAGCAGCGCGATGTTGCCGAGGTTGTCATGCAGCTCCGGATGCGTGGCGCCGTGCGCCAGCACCAGGTACTGCACCGCGAACTCCACGTCCATCATCGCGCCGGGGCTGTGCTTCACGTCGAACGCACCGCCCTTGATCGGATGCGCGTCGCGCACCTTGTCGCGCATGGACTTGATCTCCTGCCTGCAGCGCCGCCTTGTCGCGCGGCGCGGCGATCACGGCGCGCCGGACCGCCTCGAAGCCGGCTGCGATGCTGGCGTCGCCGGCGCAGAAGCGGGCCCGCGTGATGGCCTGGTGCTCCCAGGTCCATGCCGTGTTGCTGCCCCGGCCGACCTGGTAGTTCTCGAAGGACTTGAGCGAGGTGACCAGCAGCCCCGAGTTGCCGTTGGGCCGCAACGCGGTGTCGATCTCGAACAGCTCGCCCGCGGCGGTGCGCAGCGTGAGCCAGGGGATCAGCTTGCGGGCGAAGGCGGCATAGACCTCGGGCGCGCGCTCGTCATCGTCGTCGAACAGGAACACGAGGTCGAGGTCGCTGCCGTAGCCCAGTTCCTTGCCGCCGAGCTTGCCGTAGGCGATCACCGCGAAGCGGGGCTGCTCGCGATGCCGCTGGCGCAGGTGCATCCAGGCCCAGCGCATGGTGCACTCCAGCATGGCGTCGGCCAGCAGCGAAAGGTCGTCGGCCACCTGCTCGACGGTGATGTGGCCTTCGACGTCGCGCACCAGGGTGCGGAACACCTCGGCATGGTGGGCGCGCCTGAGCGTGTCGAGCAGCGACTCCTCGTCGGCCTGGCCGGAGCGGTCCCAGGCGCGTGTGGCGCTGCTCCAGGTCGCGCACGAAGCCCTCGGCATCGAAGCGGCGTGTTGATCAGGCGCGGATCGGCCAGCTCGTCGATCACGCCGGGGTGCCGCATCAGGTAGCGCATCGGCCAGGCCGCCAGCCCGAGCAGGTGAGCAGGCGCCGCTGCACCTCGGGCCGCTCGACCAGCAAGGCGATGTAGCTCTCGCGGCGCAGCAGCGGCTCGATCCAGTCGATGAAGCGCAAGGCCGCGTCCTCCGCGCATTCGTTCTGCGCGACCGCATGCGCGGCGCGAGTCACCAGGCGCGCCAGGCGCTGCTTGGTCTCCTCGCGCAGCGCCTGCACGCGCGGCTGCTCGACCCATTGCTTCACGCGCTCGGCCAGGCGCGGGGGCAGCTGCTCCAGGAAGGCCTCGCTGTCGAGCGCCGCGACCTGTTGTCCGCAGCCCTTGCAGCCGCCGCGGGCCTTGGCGGGCTTGGGTGCATGGCCGTCGTGCAGCAGCGCGTCGAATTCCAGCGCGACGAACTCGCGTGTCTCTCCGAGGGTCTTGAGCAGGTCGCAGGTCTCGGACTTGCGTTCGTAGCCCATGCTGCGTGCGATCCAGGCGAGATCGGCATCGGCGCCGGGCAGCAGGTGGGTCTGCTGGTCGTCGAGATACTGGATGCGGTGCTCCAGCCGGCGCAGGAAATCGTAGGCCTGGGCAAGGCGCTGGGCCGTCTCGGGCTTCATCACGCCCACGGCCGTGAGGCGCTCGAGCGCCATCAGCGTGGAGCGGGTGCGGATCTCGGGAAACTGGCCGCCGCGCACCACCTGCAGCAACTGCACGGTGAATTCGATCTCGCGGATGCCGCCACGCGAGAGCTTCACGTCGTTGGCTCGCTCGGGGCGGCCCGCGGCGCGGCGCTGGGCCTCGTCGCGCACCTTGCGGTGCAGGCTTCGCAGGCTCTCGAAGACGCCGTAGTCGAGGTAGCGGCGGAACACGAAGGGGACGACCACGTCGCGCAACTGCAGGGCCCGGCCGCGAGCTGACCGAAGCAAGGGGCGCCACCACCCGGCTCTTGAGCCACGCGAAGCGCTCCCATTCGCGGCCCTGCACGAGGAAGTACTCCTCGAGCATGCCGAGGCTGACCGCCGAGGGCCCCGAATTGCCGTTCGGCCGCAAGGCCAGGTCGACGCGGAACACGAAGCCGTCCTCGGTCACGTCGCCGATCAGCGCATACAGGCTGCGCGCCACATGCGTGAAGTACTCATGCGCGGTGATGTGGCCGCCGCCCTCCGGCCGACCGGTGGTCTGGCCGTCTTCCTCGTAGAGGTAGATGAGGTCGATGTCGGACGACACATTGAGCTCGCGGCCACCGAGCTTGCCCATGCCGACGACCCAGAAGTCGATGCGCTCGCCCCCGGCATTGACCGGCATGCCGAAGCGGGCGTCTTGCTCGGCCTGCGCCGCAGCGAGGGCGCGGTCCAGCGTCACCTCGGCCAGCTCGGTCATGGCGCGCGCCACGTCGACCATCGGGGCGCCGGCTTCGATGTCGAGGACGGCGAGCCGCTCGAGCGTCAGCTGGCGAGCCACCCGCAGGGCCGATGGCAGCAAGCGGCCGCCTTGCAGCAGCGTATCGATCAAGCCCGCGATGGTCTCGGCGCAGGGCAGTCCCGGCGGCAGCAGGGGCAACTCGTCGGCATAGCGCCTGCGGATGCGCTGCACGAAGCGCGAGTGGTCGGCCTGGGCCACGGTTGAGGACGACGGGTCGTCCGATTCAGTTACATCGTCGGTGAAACCCATCATGCTGGCCTGGATCCATGTGCTAGATTGCTCGCGCCACCTGCAGGGCCGTGCACCGAAGCTTGTCTTGCGCGTGCATCGCGTGGTCTAACACCGGCGGGGAACTCACCCCCCGCAGGCCTCATCTCTCGTCGCGCAGTCTTCATGTCCTTGCTTCCCTCACCGACCGCTTTGGCGCCTGTATGGCGTGTCGTGCGCTCCGGGGTGCGCATCGTTGGGGGTCTGGTCTTGCTGGCGTGGAGCCTCATTCTGGTCGCATGGCTCGTTTTGAACTGGGCGATTCTGCCGCGAATCGATGAATGGCGTCCCGAGCTGGAGCGCTTGGCAACACGCTCGTTGGGGGCGCCGGTGCAGATCGGCAAGGTGAGTGTCGAATCGCATGGCTGGATTCCGCGCGTGCAACTGCAGCAGGTGGTGCTGCGCGACGCCCAGGGCCGAGAGGCATTGCGCCTGGACAGCGTATCGGCGGCCGTCTCGGCGGCGTCGCTGTGGCACCTTCAATTGCGCTTCGAGCAGCTCCTCATCGATCGGCCGACGCTGGAGATCAGGCGCGATGCGCAGGGGCACATCTTCGTCGCCGGGCTCGAAGTGAGCGGGCCTGCGTCGGCGGACCGGCATGACGGCGCCGACTGGTTCTTCAGCCAGCCCGAGTTCGTGATCCGCCAGGGCCGGGTTCGCTGGATCGACGAGCAGCGACAGGCCGGTCCGCTCGAGCTCGAGGCGGTCGACCTGGTGCTGCGCAACGGCTCCGCGCTCGGCTCGCGCCGGCACGAGTGGCGGCTGGATGCCAGCCTGCCGGCGGCCCTGGGCGAGCGCGTTTCGCTGCGCGGGCGCTTCACTCATCCCTTGCTGGGCCGCGCCGGCGAGCTGGAGCGCTGGAGCGGCAGTCTCTATGCCGATCTGCCGCAGGCCGACGTGCGACCGTTGCGCCAGTACCTGGACCTGCCTTTCGACTTGAACGAAGGCGCCGGCGCATTGCGCCTGTGGGCCGACATGCACGAAGGCGCGGTGACGGTGGTGACGGCCGATCTCGGGTTGGCGGCCGTCAGCCTGCGACTGGACGACGATCTGCCCCCGCTGGCGCTGGAGCGCCTGCAAGGCCGCATCTCGGCCGAGCGCCGCAAGGATGGCTACGCCATTGCGGCCAAGGCCTTGAGCTTCCGCACCATGCCGGTGATCACCGCCGCAGCCACCCCCGAGGCTTCAGCGCCGCTCGAATGGCCCGCCTCGGACTTCTCGCTCGCCTGGCGACACGATGCCGCCCGCCAGGTGACGGGTGGCGAACTCAAGGCCGACCGACTCGACCTCGCGATCCTTGCCCGGCTGGCCGAACGCCTGCCCCTGGGCGCTGCCATGCAAGCGCGCCTCGCAGAACTCGCGCCACAGGGCGTGGCGCGCAACCTCGATGTCCGCTGGACGGGTGCGCCCGAAGCGCCGGCGACCTACAAGGTGCAGGGCCGGCTGGAAGCGCTCGGCCTCGCGGCACAGGCACTCGATGCCGAGGCGATCGACGCCCACCACGCGGGCCGACCCGGCATCCGCAATGCCGATGTCGACTTCAGCGCGACAGAGCAGGGCGGCACCGCCAGCCTGCGGCTGAGCCAGGGCGCCCTCGAATTCCCCGGCGTCTTCGCCGACCCCGCCATCCCGGTCGACCAGCTGCAGGCACGCCTGGCCTGGTCCGTGGCCCGCCCGCGCCGATTGGCCGCAGATGCGCCACCGCTGGTGGAGCTGCGCATCGACGAGGCCCGCTTTGCCAACGCGGATGCGCAAGGACATTTCCAGGCGACCTGGCGCACCGGCGCACAAGCCGCGGAGACCCGCCTGCCCGGCGTGCTCGACATCACCGGCCAGCTCACGCGCGCCGATGCCACGCGCACCTGGCGCTACCTGCCCACCGCGATCCCCGAGGATGTGCGCGACTACGTGCGGCGGGCCGTGATCGCCGGCAAGGCGAGCAAGGTGGACTTTCGCGCGAAGGGAAACCTGCACGACTTTCCGTTCGCTGATCCGAAGAAAGGCGAGTTCCGGATCGCCTCCCAGGTGGAGGACGCGAGCTTCGCCTACGTTCCGCCCGAAGACGGCCACGAGGCGGCCTGGCCCGCCTTCACGCAGGTGAAGGGCGAGCTGGTCTTCGATCGCCTCTCGATGCAGATCCGCAAGGCCCGGGCGCGCGTGTACGGCGTCGAGCTGGGCAACGTGCAAGGCGGCATCGCCGACCTGTCGCATTCCGTGCTTGCGATCGACGGCACTGGCCGGGGTCCGCTGGCGGACCTGCTGCGCTATGCGCAGTCCACACCGGTCAATCACTGGACGAACGAGGACCTGGGCCGGGCGCGCGGCAGCGGCGAGGCGCAGCTGCGGCTTGCGCTGCGCCTGCCGCTGGCCGACCTCGGAGACCGCCAGCGTCAACGGCAGCGTGAGCTTGGCCGGCAACGATTTCCAGTTCAGCCCCGACACGCCCTTGCTGGCCAGGACGCGCGGCGTGGTCGAGTTTTCCGAGCATGGCTTCGCGATCCGCAACGGCGCCACCCAGGTGCTCGGCGGCGAGGCGAGCTTCGAGGGCGGTTCCCAGAAGGACGGCACGCTGAAGTTCTCGGGCCAGGGAGTGGTCACGGCCGAGGGCCTGCGCCAGGCGCGCGAATTCGGGCCCTTGGCCGCGATCGGCGTCCCACTTCAGCGGGCAGGCCGCCTACCGCGTGCAGCTCAGGTTCGTGCAGGGACACCCCGAGGTGCTGGTGACCAGCGACCTGCAGGGCCTGGGAATCAAGCTGCCCGCGCCGCTGCAAAAGCCCGCCGGCCTGAGCTGGCCGCTGCGGGTGGAGCTGGCGCTCGACCCGGCCACGCTCGCTGCCGGCCGCACGCCGCGCGACCGGCTGTCGGTCGATCTGGGGCCCGTGCTGCAAGCCCGCTACGAACGCGAGCTCGCCGCCACAGGAGCACGCGTGCTGCGTGGCGGCGTGGGCATCGGCGAGGCGGCACCGATGCCCGCCACGGGCGTGTCGGCCCACATCCAGCAGCAGAGCCTCGACATCGACGCCTGGCTGGAAGTGGCCAAGGCCTTGCAGCCGGGCGAGCCTGCATCCGCGCCTGCCGGCTCGAGCTCCGCGGCGGCGACCGCTCCCTCCGGCCACGAGCCGGACAGCATCTCGCTGCGCGCGCAGGAGATGACCGTCGAAGGCCGGCGCTTGACCAACATGAAGCTCCAGGCCACGCGGCAATCCGCAGGATGGCGCGCGAATGTCGACGCCGACCAGCTCAGCGGCTACGTCGAGTTCCGCGCCTCGCAGCCGCTCGTGCCGGGGCGTGTCTACGCGAGGCTCGCGCGGCTTGCGGTGCCGGAGAGCGGTCCCGGGCAGGTCGGCGTCGGGGAGCTGCTCGACCAGCCGACCGCCAGCGTGCCGGCGCTCGACATCGTGGTCGAGGACTTCGAGGTGCATGGCCGCAAGCTCGGCCGCCTGGAGATCGAGGCGGTCAACCACGACGCCGGCGACAGCCGCGAATGGAAACTGAGCAAGTTCAATGTGCAGCTGCCCGAGGCCCGGCTGGCCGCCTCCGGGGCATGGGAGGTCGCCAAGGGCGGTGCCTCGCGCCCGCGCGCGGTGATGGACTTCCGGCTCGACCTCTCCAACAGCGGCGCCCTGCTCGATCGCCTTGGGCAGCGCAACGTCGTGCGCGGCGGCAAGGGGCGCATCGAAGGCCAGGTGAGCTGGCAGGGATCGCCCTTCGAGCCCGACTTCCCCAGCCTCGGCGGCCAGTTCAACGTCGACGTGAGCCAGGGGCAGTTCCTCAAGGCCGACCCGGGCATCGCGAAGCTGGCGGGCATCCTGAGCCTGCAATCGCTGCCGCGCCGCTTGCTGCTGGACTTTCGCGACGTCTACCAGGAGGGCTTTGCCTTCGATGCCTTCTCGGGCGACGTGAAGATCGCCGAGGGCGTGGCGCAGACCAACAACCTGCGGCTGCGCGGCGTGAGCGCCGCCGTGCTGATGGAGGGTCGCGCCGACATCGACGAGGAAACGCAGGACCTTCGCGTCGTGGTCGTGCCCGAGATCAATGCCGGAACGGCATCGCTGGCCTACGCGGCGATCAATCCCGCGATCGGGCTGGGCACCTTCCTGGCGCAGCTCTTCCTGCGCAAGCCGATGATGCAGGCCGGCACGCGCGAGTTCCACGTCACCGGCTCCTGGACCGACCCGAAGGTGGAGGTGGTCCGACGCAAGCTGACCGATCCGGTGCCCGAACCCTTGTCGGCTCCCTCGGAGGGCGTGCCTCTTGCGATGCCCTGAGTGAGCGCGTGGCGGCTTGAACGGCCGGGCACAAGCGCGGACACTGGAACATCAACCCGAACCCGAGCCTGCCCATGAAGATAGCTGCCGTGCAGATGGTTTCGTCGACTTCCGTCCAGGCCAACCTGGATCGGGCGGCCGCGCTGATCGGGCAAGCGGCGGCCGATGGCGCCGAACTGGTGGCCCTGCCGGAGAACTTCGCCTTCATGGGCCGCGCCGACCACGACAAGCTGCCGCTCGCCGAGCGCGTGGGCGAGGGGCCGATCCAGCGCACCCTCGCCGCGGCCGCGCGCGAGCATGGCGTGTGGCTGGTGGGCGGATCGCTGCCCCTGGCCACGGACGATCCCGAGCGCGTCACCAACACGCTGCTGGTGTTCGACCCGCAGGGCGCTCGCGTGGCTCGCTACGACAAGGTGCACCTGTTTCGCTACGACGAAGTGACGCCGACCGGCCGCAAGCAGTACGACGAGGGTGTCGTGCTGCGCTCGGGCGATTCGCCGCAGACCTGCGACATCACCTCGCGCTCGGGCGACAGCCTGCGCGTGGGCCTGAGCATCTGCTACGACCTGCGCTTCCCGGAGTTCTATCGCCGGCTGATGCAGCCGGCGCCTTGCGACCTGATCGTCGTGCCCTCGGCCTTCACGTACACCACCGGCAAGGCCCATTGGGAGATCCTCCTGCGCGCGCGGGCCATCGAGAACCAGTGCTACGTGATGGCGCCCGCGCAGGGCGGCGTGCATGAGAACGGGCGCCGCACCTGGGGTCACAGCATCGTGATCGACCCTTGGGGCGAAGTGCTCGCGCTGCGCGAGGAGGGCGAGGGCATCGCCTCGGCCGACATCGATCTGGAGCGCATGGCCAAGGTCCGGGCCCAACTGCCGGCCCTGACCCACCGCCGCATCAGCTAGTACGAGGGCCGGCCTCGGGGGACGTCCCGGGTGGCTTCCTGCCTTTCGGCCGAACGCCACTTGTGGCCCATCCAGGCGGTGAGCAAGGGCAGCAGCGGCTGCATCACGCCCACACCTTGACGCACGCCTTGCATGAAGCCGGCACCGGCGCGAACCGCACGCGTCGAACCCGCCCAGCGCGCGAGCTTGATCGGACCCAGCCCGAGCAGCGCAGCGCCCGCAACTCCCACCACGGCCGCTTCCGCCGGGTGCGCGAAGGCCCAGCGCATCGTGCGGCTGCGTGGAAAGGCGGTCGGCGCACCCTCTGCGGCGGTGAACTCGTGCGGCATCGTCGATGTCCCGAGCTCCCCGGAATCCGGCATGTCGGCCGGAACCCCGACATCCTGAAGCGTCACCGCGGGCCGATCCGGACCCCTGCCGAGGATCTCCTTCAGCTGCCGCCGGTTCTCGGCGATGCGCGCCTCCAGGAACTTCCGGTGCGCCTTTCGATCGTCGCTGGACATGCCGCTCATGGCTACCCCTGTCATTCAGGTCATGACGCGTTTCGCAACACTTCAAGATCGGTCGCCAACTCACGCTTGAGCTGGGCGAAGGCCGCATCGCGCCGCTTGAGCTTCGCCTTGGTGAAGGCCAAGCGCCGCCACCAGGCCCGCCACCATCAGCAGCGCCACGACGCCGGCCGCGTGGATGCGCCAAGGCGTGTCCCAGAACGCGACGATCACGAAGGTGCCGATGAAGGTCAGGGCGAGGATGGCGAGCACCAACGCCAGGAAGGCGCCGACGACGACCATGGCCAAGCGCTCTTTCTCGTCTTCCCACTCCAGCTTGGCCAGCTCGATGCGATCAGCCGCCATCTCCGCTCCGAGCGCTAAGGCGCGCCGGCCGCGCGCCAGGGCTTTTTCGAGCTCGCGAGAGAGCATGCGGCCGATCATGGCGGTCTCCGGTTGGGGCCAGCTCAGCGACGCGAGAGCAGGAGGCCGATCGCAAGCCCGGCCAGCACCGCGACGCCTGCGACTTTCCAGGGCTCGTCGTGGGCGTAGTCATCGGCCATGGTGGCCGCGTGCTTGGCCCGGCGGGTGATGTCGTGCGAGACATCGGCCGCCGCATCTCCGGCGCGGCGCAGGGACTCCTGCACGCGCTCCTTCAAGGCGCGCACCTCAGGCAGGTCGCGCACCGCGGGGTTGGAGACCAGCTCGTTGAAGTCCTGCTTCAGGTCGGCCCATTCGCGCTCCAGCGCCGCTGCGCTGTCGTGCACGACATTGCGTGCGGCACGCGCAGTACGCCGCGCGGCGCGTTCGCCCTCCTCCATGGGGTCATTGAAGGGGGCGTCAGGGTTGGGGGTGTCAGGCATGGTGTGCTCCTTGTTGAAGGGGGAACCACGGCACTGGCCGTGGCATCTTGCCAAGAGGCGCGAAGCGAAGGCATGCAGCGCTGTCCATGCTAACCCCCTGGCGCCGGCCGTGGTGGCCGCGCATCCAGGGCCTCCGCCACGCGATCGAATTCATTGGACTTGTCGAAGAAGTAGTGCGCCCCGAGCGCCAGGCAGCGATCGCGCACGGCGCGCATGCTGCTGTTGGTCAGCACGATGGTGAGCGGTTGCGGCGAGAGCTGGCGCAAGGCCCTGAGCACGCCGAAGCCCGACGCCCTGGCGCAGCTGGAGATCGACCACCGCGGCGTCGAAGGTCTGTTCATGCAAGGCGGCGAGGGCGGCGTTCTCGGCATCGGCCTCGGCCGTGACACGTGCGCCGGGGAAGCTCTGGATCAGGTCGATCAGCCGCTCGCGGATCAACGGAGAGTCCTCGACCACCAGCACCCGATTGGTGTGGACTGGCAAATCACTGGGAACGACATCGGTTGCAGCGGGCGAACTCATGACGGTCACTCGACTCATGCGCCCGTGGCACGATCCGCGGCGCATTCCGGTCGGAAGGGTAAATGAGCCGCTTCGCCGCCGTCTGTAGGCGCCGGCCTACTCGGCGGGGTGGCACTCACTGGATCAGGCCGTTCTTCACGGCGTAGTAGGTCAGCTCGGCATTGCTGCCCAGGTGCAGCTTCTCGAGCAGGCGAGCGCGATAGGTGCTGACGGTCTTCACGCTGATGAACAGCTCGTCGGCGATCTGCGTGACCGACATGCCGCCGGCCAGCTTGCACAGCACCTGGAATTCGCGCTCGGAGAGGTCCTGGTGGGCCGGACCGGCGCCGGGCTGGTCGAGACGACTCGCCATCAGGTCGGCCACCGTGGGGCTCAGGTAGCGGCGACCCTGCAGCACCACGCGGATGGCGCGCAGGATCTCTTCCACGTCGGAGTCCTTCTTGATGTAGCCGTTCGCGCCGGCACGCAGCAGGTTGATGGCGTACTGCTCCTCCGGAAAGGCGCTGATGATCAGCACCGGTATCGCCTCGAGGTGGGAGCGGATCAGCCTCAGTGTGTCGACGCCGGAGCGGTCGGGCAGCGAGATGTCGAGCAGCACGAGGTCCCAGTGGCCATCGCGCAGTTGCGCGAGGCAGTCGGCACTGGTGGCCGCTTCGCCGGCCACGAGGAGGTCCGACTCCGCGTCGATCAGCTGCTTGAGCCCTGCCCTCACGATCTGGTGGTCGTCAGCGAGCAGGATGCGTTTGCGCTCCATGGTGCGCCTTTCTGTCCGGAGGAAGAACAACTATGCCACGGCGAAAAAAAAGAGGGACCGTGCATTCACGGCCCCTCAAGCACCACGGACATCGCGGTTGGGGAGGGAGGAGGGATCCGTGGTGGGTACCCGGACTCAGCGCTTCATGTTCTCCTTGGTGTTGTCGGCGCCCTGCTGGACCTTCTCTCCAGCCCTCTCCACATCCTGGCCGAAGCCCTTGAATGTGTTGCATGCGCTCAGTGCGAAGGCCGCGCTCAGCGCGACAAGGATCGCTTTCAGGGTCGTGCTCATCGTCTGCTCCTCGAGTCAGTCTCCGCCCCGCCACCGGCTTGCGTCGGCGTTCCCTCGGGCTGCGCTTCGGTGCCGATCGGCACGACAGGGATGAGTTCATGGTAGAAACTTGAAGACCCCGATTCTGTAGTCCGCTCGGTGCTCTCGCGTGTCGGAAACCTCTGACAGCATCCATGTCCCTGCTGCCCTCCTCCTCTTCGCCCCCAGCCTCGGCACAGCCTTCGCGCTGGCGCGCCCTGCTCGATCGATTGCGCGTGGCGCGCGAGGAGCTGGAAATCGCCGCGGAACGCTCAGGCCAGGTGCCTGCGCGACTGCTGCGGCGCCTCGCGCTGCTCAAGCTCGCCATACCGATCACCCTGCTGCTGGGAGGTGCGATGCTGTGGGTGACCGAACGCGGCTACCAGCGGCTCGAAGAGGTGTACGCCGACCTCAAGGTCTCGCGCGTGCTGTCGAGCAATCTCAACACGCTGTCGTTCCTGGCCTCGCGGGTCGGCGCAACGCAGGCCGAGTACCTGCTCGAGCGCACGCCCGAAGCCTTGTCGCGCCATCGCTCGGTGCAGCAGCAGATCAGCGCCTTGCGCGATGTGCTGGCCGAAGGCGGGCGCGTCGGCGAGATGAGCGCCGACGTCGAGACGGCGCTGCGCTACGTCGACGGAGAGCGCGAGGAACTGCAGCGCCTCAATGCCTTGCCCACCGACGCGACCCCACCGGTGGTCGAGGCCCAGCTCAAGCCCAACCCGGTGTCCGACGGTGCCTTGCGCGAGGCGCTCGGCCGCATGGTCGGCCAGGAGCGCAGCCGCCTCGACGGCGCCGAGACTGCCGCCGCGCATGAGCTGCGCCGCCAGCGCTGGTTCACGCTCGGCTCGATCGCGGTCGGGCTCCTGTTGCTGCTCCTGCTGCTGCAGGCCTATCGGAGCGAGTTCAAGGAAGAGCAGCGCATGGCGCAACGGCTGCAGGAGCAGCGCGACCGGCTCGAGCGGGCGGTGCATGAGCGAACCCGCGAGCTGTCCGAACTTGCCACCCACCTGCAGCACATGGCAGAGCGGGAGAAGGCGCACCTCGCCCGCGAGCTGCACGACGAGCTCGGTTCGATCCTGACCGCCAGCAAGATGGATGTGTCGATGATGCTGCGTCGAGGGCTGGAGCCCAGGCAGAGCGCCATCGAGGGCCTGCAGCGGCTGCAGGAGAACCTGGAGCGAGGCATCCAGCTCAAGCGCCGCGTGATCGAGGGCCTCGTGCCCAGCACGCTGACCAACCTGGGGCTGGTCTCGGCGATCGATGGGCTCGCCGATGAAGTCGAGGCGCCGGGTCTGGTGAAGGTGGAGCGCCGCTGGCCGGAGGATCTCAACCTCGATGGCGAGCGCGGCACGGCGATCTATCGCATCGTGCAGGAAGCCCTGACCAACGTGCAGAAGCATTCGCGGGCGACCCGCGTGCTCATCGAGCTGGCATTGCGCGATGACACGCTCGAGCTGCGCGTGCGCGACAACGGCGTGGGCGTCGATGCCTCGCGTGCGGGCAAGCTGCGCAGCCACGGCTTGCGCGGCATGAAGCACCGGGTGGATGCCTTCGGCGGCCGCTTCGAGATCCACCAGGCCGACGGCGGCGGCACCGAGATCAGCATCGAGTTGCCGCTGCTCGACCAGCAGGTCGGCGAGGACACCGATTACTGCCGCGCGTCGATCTCTAGCCGCGAGTGAACTTGAAGACGGCCACGCTGGCCATCAGGTTGGGGCGGGTGCGCACCGCGCGGCCGTCCTGCATGCCGAAGGCGTCGAGGACCTGCAGGCCGTTCTTGCGTGCCAGCACCTCGAAGTCCTCGAAGGTGCCGACGCGGATGTTGGGCGTGTCGTACCACTGGTAGGGCAGCGCTTGGTCACCGGCATGCGGCCGCGCGCACCTGCAGCCGGTTGGGCCAGTGCGCGAAGTTCGGGAAAGCCACGATGCCGATGCGGCCCACGCGCGCCGTCTCGCGCAGCATGGTCTCGGCGTTGCGCAGGTGCTGCAGCGTGTCGATCTGCAGCACCACGTCGAAGCTCTGGTCGTCGAACATCGCCAGGCCTTCGTCGAGGTTGAGCTGGATCACGTTGACGCCGCGCTGCACGCAGGCCAGCACGTTGGCGTCGGCGATCTCGATGCCGTAGCCGCTGCAGCCGCGCTCGCGCTGCAGGTAGGGCCAGCAGCGCGCCGTCGCCGCAGCCCAGGTCGAGCACGCGCGAGCCGGCGGCACGAGGTCGGCGATGATCTCCATGGTCGCGTCGTAGTCGCTCATCGCTCGCCGGCCTCCTTCGCTGGCGATGCGCTCGAAGTAGGCGCGCACCAGCGCCCAGGTAGCGCGGATCGTCCAGCAGGAAGGCGTCGTGGCCGTGCGGCGCGTCGATCTCGGCGTAGCTGACGTCGCGCCGGTTGTCGAGCAGCGCCTTGACGATCTCGCGGCTGGCGGGCCGGCGAGAAGCGCCAGTCGGTGGTGAAGCTCACCAGCAGGAACTTCGCCGTGGCGGCGGCCAGCGCCGTGGTCAGGTTGCCGTCGTGCTCGCGCGCCGGGTCGAAGTAGTCGAGCGCGCGGGTGATCAGCAGGTAGGTGTTGGCGTCGAAGTACTCGCTGAACTTGTCGCCCTGGTAGCGCAGGTAGCTCTCGATCTGGAACTCGATGTCCTGCGTGCTGTAGCCCAGCTCCGGCCGCTGCGCAGCTGCCGGCCGAACTTCTCCTTCATCACGTCGTCGCTCAGGTAGGTGATGTGGCCGATCATGCGGGCGATGCGCAGGCCGCGCTTGGGCAGCACGCCGTGCTCGTAGAAGTGGCCGCCGTGGAAGTCGGGGTCGGTGACGATGGCGCGGCGCGCCACTTCGTTGAAGGCGATGTTCTCGGCCGTCAGGTTGGGCGCGCTGGCCACCACCACGCAGTGGCGCACGCGCTCGGGTACTGCAGCGTCCAGGACAGCGCCTGCATGCCGCCGAGGCTGCCGCCCATCACCGCGGCCAGCTGCTCGATGCCCAGGCGGTCGAGCAGGCGCGCCTGGGCGTCGACCCAGTCTTCCACCGTGACCACGGGAAAGTCGGCGCCGTAGCGCGGCCGGTGTCGCGGGTTGAGCGTGCATGGGCCCGGTGGAGCCGAAGCAGGAGCCCAGGTTGTTGACGCCGATGACGAAGAAGTGGTCGGTGTCCACCGGCTTGCCGGGGCCGATCATGTTGTCCCACCAGCCTTCGCTGTGGTCTTCGTCCTGCGTAGACGCCCGCCACGTGGTGCGAGGCGTTGAGCGCGTGGCAGATCAGCACGGCGTTGCTCTTGTCGGCATTGAGCGTGCCGTAGGTTTCGTAGACCAGCGAGTAGTCGGGCAGGCTGGCGCCGCTGCGCAGGGCAGCGGCGCGTCGAACTGCATGGACATGGGGTGACGAATTGCAGCGTTGACGAAAAAAAAAACCCGGCGTCCGCTGAAGGCGAGGCCGGGTCGCCCTGCCGTCTTTAGCTGAATTTATTGAGCGCCCGCAAGCCGGAGCAAATCGGCGCTGTGGGAGGAGTATACGGGCCGCCCTTGCGGGTCTTTCGCCTTCAGTGGACCTTGGGTGGCTCGTCTTGCTGCCTGGCCGGGTCACCGTGGCACTTCTTGTACTTCTTGCCGCTGCCGCAGGGGCAGGGGTCGTTGCGGCCGGGCTCGTCGGACTTGCGCGCCTGCACCACCGGGCGCTGCGAGGCACGCTCGCGCCAGAAGTCGCGCAGGTCGTAGGCGGCCCACAAGGCATCGGCCAGGCGCTCGTCAGGGCTCATCTCCCTTGCCTCGGGCGGCATCTCCGATTCGTCGCTGGCGAGGATCTCGAAGAGCTGCAGGCTGGCATCGACGAACTCGTTGCCTTCGTCGTCGGCGGGCAGCAGCCATTCGTCCTCGAAAGCATCGACGCACTGCAGGAAGCCTGCCGCCCACACCGCGCCGAGCTTGGGCCACTGGCCGAAGTGCTCGCGCTCCTCGTCCGACATCTGGCCGGCGACCGCGTCCCAGTCGGTCAGCAGGGGACTGAGCGCGCGCTCGTCATCGAGTCGTTGCACCGGAGCTTCCACGGCCGCAAGCACCTCTTGCGCGCGACTCGTGGCAAGCGCCAGGAATTCGTCGCGCTGCGCATCGCTGTCGAACGGCAAGGGCTCGCCAAGCAAGTCTGCGAGGCAGTCCGCAAGAGGCACCTGGCGGGGTCCGCAGGCCAATGCGGCAAGGAAGCCGTCGAGCTGCTCGATGTCGGGCGCCTCTTCGCTGCGCACGGCAAGGTCGGCGAGGATCTCTTCAAGGCGGTCGATCTCGGGTTCCGACAATTTGGGGTGGTCAGGCTTCATCGTGCGATTGTCGCAGCCGACCCCTCACATGCGGGGCTGCGAGGTTCGTAACAGGCTCGTTACCATCCGCGCCAAATCAAGACGACGGGGGGACGGACACCTTGCCAACGGTCTACCTGCTCGAAGACGACCCGATCCTCGCGCGGCACGTGCTCGCCACTCTCGGCATGACGGCCGACATCAAGTGCGTGGGCCATGCCGACAGGCTTCAGTGGCCCGGGACGAACTCCCCCGCTGCCGACCCGACGTCCTGCTCTCGGACCTGGGCCTGCCCGATGGCGACGGCACGGACCTGATCCGCGACATCACCGAGAACGCCACCGACTGGCATCCGCACATCCTGGTCTATTCGGGCTACAGCGATGAATCCCGCGTCATGGAGGCGATCGAAGCAGGCGCCGATGGCTACTTGCTGAAGGGCTGCCTCGAGGTGGGCCGACTGAAACGCGCTCAGGCCTTGGGTGGCGCGGTGTCGATGAAGCTCGGGCGCTGCATGAGCTTGTCGTGCAGGCGCGCAAGGTTGGGGTAGTCGCGCCGCCACTCGATCTGCGGGAAGCGCAAGTCCATGTAGCCGAGGGCGCAGCCGACCGCGATGTCGGCCAGCGTCATGTGGATGCCCGAGCACCACGGCCGCTCGCCGAGACCCTGGCTCATGGCCTTGAGGGCGGCATGCACCTTGTGCATGTGCCGGTCGATCCAGGCGGCGCTGCGTTGCGCCTCGCTGCGGCCGGGCCAGGTCTGCTCGAGGCGGGCGGTGATGCTCGCATCGAGCAGGCCATCGGCCAAGGCTTCCCACGTGCGCACTTCGACACGTTCGCGACCCGTGGCGGGGATCAGCCGCCCCACCGGGGACAGCGTGTCGAGGTATTCGACGATCACGCGCGAATCGAACACCGCTTCGCCACCTTCCATGATCAGGCAGGGCACCTTCCCCAGCGGGTTGGCATTGCCGATCGCGGTGCCGGGTGACCATACGTCTTCCAGTTCCAGCTTGTAGTCGAGCTTCTTCTCGGCCATCACGATGCGCACCTTGCGCACGTAGGGACTGGTCAAGGATCCGAGCAATTTCATAGGGTCGACCGGGGGTGGAAGGTGCGTTGGATTCTAGCCATCCAGCCTGTTGCAGCGAGTGTTACAGTCGGCCGCCAAAGCGAGGGCTGCAGGCGCTCGCAGGCAGTCTTGGAGTCGGCAGTCATCGCATGAATACAACGCCTTCGGCCGATCCCGCCATGTCGGGCCACGGCACCTCTCCCGCGTTTCGCACTTCCACCAGCGGCTCTCTCTCGAGCACATCGGGCGGTGCGGTCGTCGACAGCAGCAGCCTGTTCGGCATGGTGAGCCGGATGGGCGCGGGCCGCTCGCCCGGCCGCCCGTTCTCCCGGCTGCTGCCACCCAAGCAGGCCCACCACATACCGATCGAATTCACCGGCTCGGGCAGCGAGTACTTCCGCATCTGGATCGTCAACCTGCTGCTCATCATGTTGACGCTGGGCATCTATTACCCCTGGGCCAAGGTGCGCAAGCTGCGCTACTTCCATGGCAACACCAGCATCGCCGGGCACGCCCTCGATTTCCACGGCGAGCCGCGCAAGATGCTGCGCGGCTCGATGCTGGCGGGCATCTTGTTCGCGCTCTATTCGCAGGCGCTCGAATACTCGGCGACCGCCGGCCTGATCGGCGCGCTGCTGGTGAGCGCGCATCTGGCCGGTGCTGCTGCGCTCGGCCATGCAGTTCCGGCTGGCCAACACGAGCTGGCGGGGCCTGCGCCTTTCGTTCGCCGGCAACACGGGCGGGGCCTACAAGGCCGTCGCCGTGCCGCTGCTGCTGTCGCTGCTGCCGCTGGCGCTGGGCGCCTACGGAGACACCGACGATGCCCGGATCACGGAATGGGATCTCCTCAAGGTGATCGGGCTCAGCTGGCTGGTGCTGCTGCTGTCGCTGCCCTATTTCTACTGGCGCCTCAAGAAGTACCAGCACGACCATTACCGCCTCGGCCAGCTGCAGACCGAGCTGCGGCTCGACCCCGGGGCCGTCTACGGCGTAGCGCTGCGCACGCTGGGGCTCGCGCTGGTGGTGCCGGTGGTTTTCGCGGGTCTTGCGTTCCTGTCGATGGGAGCAGCGGGCAAGGCGGGCGCGGCCGGAGTGGCCATCGCCATCCTGATGACGCTGCTCTCGTTCGCCTGGCTCGTCCTGCTCGGCGGCGGCCTGTGGTTTTCGATCGTCGTGCTGGGCTACCTGCAGGTGCGCATGCAGAACCTTCTCTGGACCAAGACCGGCAATCGCTACATGAGGTTTCGCAGCAAGCTCATGCTCAGGTCCTATCTTGGCCTGCAGCTGAAGAACTACCTGCTGCTGATCATCACGCTCGGCTTGTACTGGCCCTGGGCCGCGGTGGCCACGCGCCGCATGCAGATGGAAGCCGTGACCCTGGTCACCCGCATCGACATCGACGAACTGGTGATGGCCGCACGACCACGAGAGGGCGACGCAGCCGCCGACATGGGCGACGACCTGCTCGGCTTCGACCTGGGGCTTTGATCGATGGCGAAGTCGATCGAGCTCGACTACTTCGACGGCCGCTCGGCGCGGGCCCACAGGGTCGGGGCGCACCTGTCCGGCGACAAGCTCTACCTGCGCGGCGAGGGCATGGCGCGCTCGGTGCCGGTGAGCGAGGTGTCCTGGCCCGAGCGCAATCGCCGCGGCGCGCGCGTCGCGCACTTGAAGGACGGTGCCTCGCTGCACACCAAGGACGCACCCGCATGGGATGCATGGGCCGAGGCTCATGGCCTGCGCGACACTGCCGTTTCGCGCGCGCAGCAAAGCTGGCGCTGGGTGGCGGCTTCGGTGCTGCTGCTGCTCGGCCTGCTCGTCGGCATGTACCAATGGGGCCTGCCCTTGGCGGCTCGCGGCGTGCTGAGCTTCGTGCCCCAAAGCGTGGATCGCACGTTGGGCGACGCGGCCCTGCGATCGATCAGCGCGCAGGCCCTCGCGCCGAGCGCCCTTCCGGCCGAGCAACAGCAGCGCCTGCACAGCGCGTTCGACACGGCCTTGCGCCGGGCCTATCCGCAAGGCGACGTGCCCGCCCATCGCGTGCTCATCCACAAGAGCGAGATCGGTCCGAACGCCTTCGCGCTGCCCGGCGGCGCCATCGTGCTGACCGACGAGCTGGTGAAATTGGTCGATGGCGACCCCGAGGTCATCGTCGGCGTGCTCGCCCATGAGCTCGGCCATGTCGAGCATCGCCACGGCATGCGCATGCTCGTGCAGGCCACCGCCCTCACTGTGGTCGCGAGCGTGGCCTTCGGCGATTTCAGCGGCTGGTTGGCAACGGCTCCGGTGGTCCTCGGCCAGGCCGCGTACTCGCGGGGCGCCGAGCGCGAGGCCGATCAGGCCTCGGTCCGCATCCTCAAGGCGGCAGGCATCTCGCCGACCGCGATGGTGAAGTTCTTCGACAAGATCAGCCAGGACACCAAGGACCAGCGCAAGCGCTCGCTGCTCGGCATCGCCTTCGCGAGCCACCCGGCCGACGCGGAACGGGTTCGCTTCTTCCGCGAGGCGGCCGGCCGGCCTTGAGGTGCGATCGCCGCGGCTTGGCGCCCGCCCGAGTCGCGCCCCGTAAAATTCGGGGTTTCCCCCAATCTTCCGCCCGGCCTCCGACGCCGCAGCCCGCCATGGACTTCTCACCTCTCACCGCCCTGTCCCCGCTCGATGGTCGCTATGCCGGCAAGGTGGCCGCGCTGCGTCCGCTGCTGAGTGAGTTCGGCCTGATGCATCGCCGCGTGCAGGTCGAGGTCGAATGGTTCATCGCGCTGTCGGACGCGGGCTTTGCAGAATTCAAGCCCCTGTCGGCCGCGGCCCGCGCGCATCTGCGCAAGCTGGTGGCCAATTTCGGCAACGCCGATGCACAGGCCATCAAGGACATCGAAAAGACCACCAACCACGACGTCAAGGCGGTCGAGTACTGGATCAAGTCCCGCTTCGAGGGCCAGCCCGAGCTGCAGCAGGCCGGCGAATTCGTCCACTTCGCCTGCACCAGCGAGGACATCAACAACACCAGCCACGGCCTGATGCTCAAGGCGGCGCGCGAGGAAGTGCTGCTGCCGGCGCTCGACAGGATCATCGCCCGGCTCAGCGACATGGCGCGCGAGCTTGCCGCCCTGCCGATGCTCAGCCGCACGCACGGCCAGACCGCGAGCCCCACGACGGTCGGCAAGGAAATCGCCAACGTGGTCGTGCGCCTGGCGACGGCGCGCGCGCGCATCGGCGAGGTGAAGATCCTGGCCAAGATGAACGGCGCGGTCGGCAACTACAACGCCCACCTCTCGGCCTACCCCGAGCACGACTGGGAGGCGTTCACGCGCAAGGTGATCGAGCAGCAGCTCGGCCTGGTCTTCAACCCGTACACCATCCAGATCGAGCCGCACGACTACATGGCCGAGCTGTTCGATGCGGTGACGCGCGCCAACACCATCCTGATCGACTGGTCGCGCGACGTGTGGGGCTACATCTCGCTGGGCTATTTCAAGCAGGCCCTGCGCGCGGGCGAGATCGGCTCGAGCACGATGCCGCACAAGGTCAACCCGATCGACTTCGAGAACGCCGAGGGCAACTTCGGGCTGGCCAATGCGGTGCTCACGCACCTGAGCCAGAAGCTGCCGATCAGCCGCTGGCAGCGCGACCTGACCGACTCGACCGTGCTGCGCAACATGGGCGTGGCGCTGGGCTACGCCGTGCTCGGCTACGACTCGCTGCTGCGCGGCCTGGGCAAGCTCGAGCTCAACCAGGAGGCGCTGGCCGCCGACCTCGACGCCGCGTGGGAAGTGCTGGCCGAGCCGATCCAGACGGTGATGCGCCGCCACGGCCTGCCCAACCCCTACGAGCGCCTGAAGGAGCTCACGCGCGGCAAGGCCATCACGCGCGAGGCGATCAGGCAGTTCATCGAGTCGCTGGAGATGCCGGCTGCCGAGAAGGCACGCCTGCTCGCGATGACGCCCGCCAGCTACATCGGCAAGGCGGAGGAACTGGCTCGCCGCCTCGGGTTGAACCAGGCATCGAAGCGCTTCTTGCCAAGGGTGAAAAACTTGTCCGAGTTCTTCAAAGCGTCAGTACGCAACACCCTGCGCCAGCGCAGAGAACAAGTCGAATTCGTGGCGCGCGGCATCAGGTCCATCGAGAACGCAATGCGTAATGGCGACTATGTCGACGCGGACGTCGTGATCGCGAAGCTCGAGGGCAAGCTTGCCGCCGCCAAGAAACTCAAGGCCGCGAAGCGGTGAAGTCACCTCGAGTGCCGCCGCTCGACTGCTCTCAGGCGACCGCCCCCACGTAGCGGTTCTGCGCCGCGATCCAGCCCGATGCCCCGGCCGCCACGGTCAGCGCCGCGAACAGCATGCCCAGCGAGCTCCAGCTGCCGCTGAAGTCGTGCAGCAGGCCGGCGGCCACAGGCCCGAGCGCGGCGAGCGTATAGCCCACACCCTGCGACATGCCGGAGAGCCGGGCGGCCGTCGGCGTGTCGCGCGAACGCAGCACGATCAGCAGCAGCGCCACGCTGAACTGTCCGCCCTGGCCGAGCCCGAGCAGCACCACCCACGGCAAGATGCTCTCGAGCGGCGCATGCAGGCATCCCAACAAGCCGACGAGCGCAAGCAGCAGCATGAGGCACAGGGTGGGTCGCTGGTCGGAGCCGAAGCGCAGCGCCAGCCAGGAGCCGCCGAAGGCGGTGACGAGCTGCGACATGACCGAAACCGACAGCAAGAAGCCGGCCTCGAGCGGGCTCAAGCCACGATCGACCAGGATGGGTGGCAGCCAGGCGAACACGCTATAGGCAAGCGCCGACTGCAGCCCCATGTAGAGCGAGACCGCCCATGCCAGGCCATCGCGCCACAGCCCGACGTCGGCCTGGTTCGTGCCCTGCTGCGGATCCTGCGCGCGCAGCTGCGGCAGCCAGGCAAGCGCGCCCACCAGCGCAAATGCGCCCCACGCTGCCAGAGCGTGTCGCCAGTCGCCGCCGAGCCACTCCCCGAGTGGCACGGTGGCTCCTGCGGCCAGCGCAGCACCAAGGCACAGCGACATCGAGTAGAGCCCCATCATCAAGCCCACGCGCTGCGGGAAGTCGCGCTTGATGATGCTCGGCAGCAGCACGCCGATGACGCCGATCGCGGCACCGGCCAGCAAGGCGCCTGCAAAGAGCCCGAAGGACCCCAGGGCACCACGCAAGGCCGTGCCCCCGGCGAGCAGCAGCAACATCCCGAGCACCGTGCGCTCGGTACCGAAGCGGATGGCCAGCCGCGGAGCCAGCGGCGCGAATACCCCGAGGCAAAGCACGGTGACGGTCGTGAGCAGGCCCAAGGTCGACGCCGACAGGCCGAGGCCCTGCTGCACCTGCGCCGCGACCGGCGAAACACTGGTGAACACCGGGCGCAGGTTGAGCGCGACCAGCACGAGGCCGAGGGCCAGCAACCAGGACCTTGCCGCCATCGCCGTGCTCAGGCGGGATCCGATGCCGCCGCACCGAGCGCATCGAGGATCGGCTGGAGCAGGTCGTGGCTCGCAGCCACCGCAGCCTGCGGATCGCGCCGCGCGATCGCATCGCACACGGCGGCGTGGGCGGCGTAGTCGGGCTCGGGCAGGTCCTTGAGTTCCAGCGTCGCCTTGACGGTGGACCGCACCGCACGCGCAAAGAAGGTGTACAGCTTGGCCAGCGCCGGGTTGTGCGCCGCTTCGACGACCGCTCGGTGGAACGCCAGGTCGTGCTCGATGAAGACATCCTTGCGCCGGCGCTCGGCGCGTTCGCCTCGCAAGGCCAGCGCCGCCTGGATGCGCTCCAGGTCTTCCGGCGTGCGGCGCAGCGCGGCCAGGCGCGCGGCCTCGACCTCCAGCATCGCGCGCACCTCGAGATGCTCGCGCAGCGTGGCGCGGCACAGGTCCTGCGCCACGCCGCTCGCATCGACGGCCGAGCGTACATAGGTGCCGTCGCCCTGGCGCACTTCGAGCGAGCCGCTTGCGGCCAGCACCCGCACCGCCTCGCGCACGGTATTGCGGCTCACGCCGACCAAGGCGGCCAGCTCCGGCTCGATCGGGACGCGTTCGCCGACCCGCCACTCTGCCCTGCTCAAGGCGCTGACGGATAGCGTCGACGGCGACATCGACCAGGGAACGGCGGGTAACGCCTGTGGCGGTGGGCATGTCCATGGAGTCCGGCTTCCGCTGAATCATCGGATGATTCTATGGGCAGGGACGAAGCCGCTTGGGGCGGGCGCGGCGGGAAGGGCTTATCCCAGTGGCCGAAGCCGCTGCGCTGCATGACGATGGGCTCGCGATGGTGGTGTTCACCTCGAGGAGACACAAAATGAACACGATGCTTCGCCGTGGCCTCGCAACGGCTGTGGCCACCTTGTCACTGGCCTGCGCGGCGCCAGCCGGCGCACAGGACGTGACGCTGAAGTTCCACCACATCTGGAACCCCCAGGCGATGGCGTCGCAGAAGCTCATCGGGCCCTGGTGCGACAAGGTCGCCGCCGAGTCCAACAACAAGCTCAAGTGCCAGGTGTACCCCGCCATGTCGATGGGCGGCACGCCGCCCCAGTTGGTCGACCAGGTGCGCGACGGCGTGACCGACCTCACCATCACGCTGCCGGGCTACACGGCGGGCCGCTTCCCGATGATGGAGGTGTTCGAGCTGCCCTTCATGACCAACTCGGCCGAGGTCGGCGCGCGCGCCGCGTGGGACTACCTCAACAAGTACGCGCAGAAGGAATTCGCCGGCACGAAGATCCTCGCCATCTGGGTGCATGACGAAGGCTATGTGCACACGAGGGAGAAGCAGATCAAGACGCTGGCCGACTTCAAGGGCCTGAAGATACGCGCGCCGACCCGCCAGACCAACAAGCTGCTCGCCTCGCTCGGCGCCACGCCGGTCTCGATGCCGATGCCCGCGGTGGCCGAAGCAGTGAGCAAGGGCGTGATCGACGGCTTCCTGCTGCCCTGGGAGGTGATCCCCTCCATCAAGCTGCAGGAGATGGTCAAGTACCACACCGAGACCGACCCGGCCAAGCCGGCGCTCTACACCGCGGTGTTCATCTTCGGCATGAACCAGGCCAGGTACGACGGCCTGCCGGCCGATCTCAAGGCCGTGATCGACAAGAACAGCGGCGCGGCGCTGTCGCAGCAGATCGGCAAGATCTGGGACGACAGCCAGGTCGCCGGCCGCAAGACGGCCACCGAGCGCGGCAACACCTTCTACCAGATCCCGTCGTCGGAACTCGACAACTGGATCAAGGCGTCGGCGCCGCTCTACGACGAGTGGGTGGCCGACATGGACAAGCGTGGATTGCCGGGCAAGCAGATGCTGCAGGACGCGCGGGATTTGCTCGTGAAGTACAAGAAGTAGCCACGAGGCCCCTCGAAGGGGCGCTCCTAAAATGATCGGCATGAATTTCGTCGATCAGCTGCACGCCGCCGAGCGCGCCAACCGCTCCCTGCTCTGCGTCGGACTCGACCCCGAGCCGAGCCGCTTCCCGGGAGTGTGGAAGAACGATCCCTCGCGCATCTTCGACTTCTGCGCCGCGATCGTCGACGCGACCAAGGACCTGGTGATCGCCTTCAAGCCGCAGATAGCGTACTTCGCTGCGCATCGCGCGGAAGCCCAGCTCGAAAGGCTGATGGCACACATCCGCGTCGTGGCGCCCCGGGTGCCGGTGATCCTCGACGCCAAGCGCGGTGACATCGGCTCCACCGCCGAGCAGTACGCCAAGGAAGCCTTCGAGCGCTATGGCGCCGACGCGCTGACGCTCTCGCCCTTCATGGGCTTCGATTCGGTCGAGCCCTACCTTCGCCACGAGGGCAAGGGCGCGATCCTGCTGTGCCGCACGTCGAATCCGGGCGGCTCGGACCTGCAGAATCGGCGGCTGGCCGACGTCGACGGCCAGCCCTTGCTCTATGAACATCTCGCCCGCCTCGCGCAGGGGCCATGGAACACCAATGGCCAGCTCGGCCTCGTGGTGGGTGCGACCTTCCCGCAGGAGATCGAGCGGGTGCGCGAGCTGGCGCCGACGGTGCCCTTGCTGATCCCCGGCGTCGGGGCCCAAGGAGGCGATGCGCGCGCCACGGTGAAGGCGGGATATCGCGCGCAAGGCGCGAGACATCACCGGCCTCGTCATCGTCAATGTCGGCCGCACCGTGCTCTATGCCAGCAGCGGCGACGACTTCGCGCAAGCCGCCCGACGCTCGGCCGATGCGATGCGCGACGAGCTCAACGCCGCTCGAAGTTCATAGACCGATGGCCAAATCGGCACTCTCGCGACGAACCAATCCAGCGAGCGGGAGCCGCGGATCCGGCTCTGCCGGGCCGCTGGCGGAGCCCCCTCGAGTGGGGGTGAGTGCCGCGGCTCCAAGCCGACCTGCGTCGGCTTGGACGGCACGAACGCCAGCCGACTCTGGCGGCTGGCTCCGCGCGAAGCGCCTACGGGGGTGGTTCACATCAGCAAGGCCTTGACCAGGTCGAGCTGACGATCGGGCATGTCCTGCTCCAGCCGCAGGCTGGCCTCGACGCGGTCGAGGTGCTCGATCATTTGAGTGACAGCCTCTTCGGCATTGCCACGACGACACACACGCAGGAAATCCGCATGCTCGTCGGAAGAGCAGTGCGGATCGTTGGAGGACTGGTACAGCATCGCGATCAGCGAGCTGCGCGCCACCAGCTCGCGGATCAATTCCGCCAGCGTCTTGTTGCCGCAAGCCTCGGCCAGCACGACGTGGAAGTCGCCCAGCAGCTTCTCGCGCACCGTACCCGGCGTGGGCGCCTGCAAGGTGGAACGCTCGATGCGCACATGCTGCTCGAGCAGCTCGTAGTCGTGCGGCGTCGCCCGCTGGATGAACAGCCGCACCACCTCGCTCTCCAAGATGCGCCGCACCGCGAAGACCTCGCGCGCTTCCTGCGCGGTGGGCTTGCTGACGAAGCTGCCCTTGTCGGGCACGGTCTCGACCAGCTTGTCCTTCGCGAGCATCAGCAGCGCCGCACGCACCTTGGTGCGGCTCACCGAGTAGACGCGGCCGAGCGCCTCTTCTCGCAGCCAGGTGCCCGGCGGCAAGCGCTTTCTCCGATGTACCGCGCGGGCGAATGCCTGATGGCCATGGGCGACAAGGAGCATGCGCTGCGTGCTTTCGAGGAAGCGTTCGATCTGGGTCGCGCAATCAGCGAATACGCCAAGATGCAGGACATGGCAAGCAAGCGCATCGAGCAACTGCGCGCCGGCGCTAGAGGATAGCCATCCACCGGTTCGCGTGCCAGTTCAACGAGCACTTTGCGCGATGGCCATGGGGGATCGCGCCAGAAAGAAACCGTCAGAGGATGTTGCACCGGTTGGCTGTGCAGGCTCGGATTGCCTTCAATGTCATTGCCGACACGACCGCTCCGGCAGCAAAGCCTCCGACGAGGCCTACACCCATGCTGGCTTTAATAGGGGATACGGCATAGGCGACACCAAGGCCAATTCCGGCGCCCCCGATTGCGCCACCAACCGCTGCGATCAAATACTCCCTTCGCTCCCAAATGGGGACTTCGGCAACTGCCGCAATCACTTCGTCGTCCACTGAATCGCTGCTCACCTGCCCTTCTTCGCTCGAGGATGACGATGCCCCTTGATGTGCGTGCACATTGGGGTCTACGGTCGCTTCATCCCAAGGTCGCAGTTGGACATCGACGTCAGTTTCTGAACGTGCAGTTCGAATGCCGAGGTCGTTGCCAAAGTGCACAGCTCCTGACCCAACTCCTTCCATGAAAAATCTCCTCGATGGTCGTTGATGAAGGTTTAACCCCACGTGCGGTGGCATTCAAGGCATGAGTAACCGGGCTGCGATTGGAGTTCCCATCACGCCGATTCCATCTGCTGCGCGACGATGCCGGGATTGACTACCGTCCCCAGTCGATCGCGCACACCACCCGGTGCACGCGTGGCTTGCCGCCTTGCAAGGGGCAGTGACGTGTCCCAGCCGGCCCGCTCCGCGGCGAGCCGCAGCACCGCCGCATGGCGAGGCATGGACTCGAGCAGGCCAAGCCGAAAGGCCACCGGACCCTGCCCGGCGGCATGCGCAAGCTCGTCGACGAAGCATTCGCTGAAGAAGGCGTTGTGCGAGTGTCCGGCCGCGCGCCAGTACCCGATCGGCACGCCGTTCGTCGTCGCAACATGGGCGATGCGCTGGTGAGGGACGGCGTACGGCAGGTCGAACAGCCCTTCGCTGGTGGTCTTGTCCGGCGCATCGAAGCGCATCGCCAGGCTCGGCAGGTTGCGGCCGAGCCAGCGCGGGGTGATGGCATCGCCCGCGCCCGCGCGGAAGGCAGCCCGCAGCGCTTCTACAGCCTGTCGGCCCAGATCCAGCGCTCGCGGCGCGACTACTACGAGGTGCTCGAACGCACGCAGAAGGGCACGCTCGACGTCACCGAGTGGCTGTCCTGGTTCCTGGCCCAGCTGCGGCAGGCCATCGCCGACGCGCACATCGCCGTGGACGGCGTGCTCTTCAAGGCCCGCTTCTGGCGCCGCTGGGCCGGCACGCCGATGAACGAGCGACAGATCAAGTTGCTCAACCGACTGCTCGACGGCTTCGAGGGCAAGCTCACCAGCAGCAAGTGGGCGGTCATCGCCAAGTGCTCGCCTGACACGGCGCTGCGCGACATCACCGAGCTGATGAACCTGGGCGCGCTTCGCAAGACACCGGGGGGAGGTCGCAGCACGGGCTACGAGCTGGCGCCGATCGAGCCCGCCATGTGACGGCCGGTCGGGGAGCCGTCAGCCGACCATCAGGCCAGGGCCCTGGACTTGTTTGGCGCAAGTCCTGCCAACCTTGGAACTAGCCGCGCCGGTGTGCCACTCAGGCATGGCAGCGCCTGTGAAGGCTGCTGCAGCGCTCTCCCCCGACCGATTCCGCCCTCTGCAAAGAGGGCGGCTGCGAAGCGATGGCCAGAGGACTACTTGTGGGCGGAGGCCACCATTGGACGAGGACGATGACGCCCCATCCATCGAATAGGGCTTGCTGCCATCAAAGAATGGTGCACTGATTGGACGCGGACCGGCAAGCCTGGATGGCCTTCACTGTCGCATACGGAACGAAACCGATGGCTATGGCTGTGGCGAAGTCACCCCCGATGCTGGTGGTGAAGGGCTGCGCCCCGCCCGATTGGAGACCGGCCACTACCGCGGCACCCAGAGCGGGCCCCATCAGGGCAAGCGTCCCTTCGCATAAGCAATTGGCGACCGAAGAGGTGACCGCGGGGGAACCAAACAAACCTTGCGCGGCGGCGACTTGGGCGGGTTGAGCGACGTGCTCGGCGGCTTTCTTCGCGGCCAATTCGTCGTTCAACTGCTTTACATGTTCGTCGGGCAGCATCTCGACATCCGACACATCAAGCCTTTCCCTTCCCGACTTGAACTTGGCAGGATTGGAGATCCCTTCGTTCACGAACTGCTCCAACTGCGTAGCTGATTCCTTGGTGTGGGGATTTCAATCAACTCCTCGGAGGAGGAGGCGGCCTCGCTGGTATGACCCTCGCTCTTCATACCGTCGATCCACGATCCATCCGCAGTCACTTCCTTTTTACCCACCACTGGCGCTCCTGTCAGCTTAGTGAACCGGATCGCCCCGCCTCTATCAACCCCATCCATGATTTCTCCTCATGCCGTTGAAAACACAATGAACGCCAAATCACGGTTGGCATTCAAGGCATTAGTAACCGGGCTGCGGTTGGCGTTCCCGATCCGCCCGTTGGCGGCAGGTCAGTGCTTTCATAGGTCTTACGCCACGACCAGCGGCAGGCGCCGCAACCTCTGTCCAGTCAAGGCAAAGATCGCATTGGCCAGCGCCGGCGCCACCGGGGGCGTTCCCGCCTCGCCCACTCCACCGGGCGCTCGCGTGCTCTCCACGATGTGCGTCTCGATCTGCGGCGCCTCGGCCAGCGTGAGCAGCGGGTAGTCCGGAAAGTTGCGCTGCTTGACCACGGCCTGCTCGATGTCGATGCGACCAAACAGCGCCGCGCTCAGCCCGAAGATCACGCCGCTCTCCATCTGCTGCGCGACGATGCCGGGGTTGACCACCGTGCCGCAGTCGATGGCGCACACCACGCGGTGCACGCGCGGCTTGCCGCCTTGCAGGACACCTCGACCACCTGGGCCACGATGGAATTGAAGCTCTCGGCCAGCGCCACGCCGCGCGCTCGCCCCAAGGGCAGTGACGTGTCCCAGCCGGCTTGCTCCGCAGCGAGCCGCAGCACGGCCGCATGGCGAGGCATGGACTCGAGCAGGCCAAGGCGAAAGGCCACCGGGTCCTGCCCGGCGGCATGCGCAAGCTCGTCGACGAAGCATTCGCTGAAGAAGGCGTTGTGCGAGTGCCCGACCGCGCGCCAGTACCCGATCGGCACGCCGCTCGTGGTCGCGACATGCGCGATGCGCTGGTGAGGGATGGCGTACGGCAGGTCGAACAGCCCTTCGCTGGTGGTCTTGTCCGGCGCATCGAAGCGCATCGCCAGGCTCGGCAGGTTGCGGCCGATCCAGCGCGGCGTGACGGCATCGCCCGCGCTGGCGATGCGCAGTCCGAGCGGCTGGCCGCGGGCATCGAGCGCCGCGCGCATCGCGGCCACCGCTGCGGGCCGGTAGAAGTCGTGGGTGAAGTCTTCTTCCCTCGGCCAGACGAGCTGCACCGGCCGGCCGCCGAGCTCCATCGCGATGCGCACCGCCTGGGCCACGGCATCCACCTCGAGCCGGCGACCGAAGCCGCCGCCGAGCAGGGTGACGTGCACCGTCACGTCCTCCTCGTCGACGCCCGCTACTTCGGCGGCCATGCGGCGCGCGAAGTCGGGCACCTGGGTCGCGGCCCATACCGTGACCTTGCCATCGACGACTTGCGCCGTGCAGTTGATCGGCTCCATCGTGGCATGGGCGAGGTAGGGCGCGAAATAGGTGGCCTCGAAGATCCGCGCGGCGCCGGTTTCGGCTTGCCGCACATCGCCCCGTGAATGAAACGCGAGGCCTTCGTCGCGCCCGAGGGCCTGGACCGCCGTGCGCTCGAGACTGCGGTAGATCGCCTCGGAGTCGAGCACGCCATGCGGCGGAGCCTGCCACTCGATGTCCATCGCATAGGCCGCCCGATGGGCATGCCAGGAGGTACGGCCGACCACCGCCACGCCAGCCGTGGAACCGGCGTAGGAGCCGATGCGCACCACGCGCTCGACACCCGGCGCCTTGAGCGCGCTGTCGACGTCCACCCGCCCGGGCGCGCCGCCGAGCATCGGGCAATGCCTCATCACCGCAAACAGCATCCCGGGCAGGCGCACGTCGATGCCGAACACGGCGCTGCCATCCACCTTTGCTGGCACGTCGATGCGAGGCAGGCTGCGGCCGATGAGCTTCCACTGGTGGCGATCCTTGAGGGCGACCTCGCTCACCGACAGCACCGCGGCCTGGCGCGCGAATTCGCCGAAGTGGGCGCTCAAGCCGAGCTGATGGCTGATCACTCCGTCTTCGATGCGCAGCTCGTCGACGGGCACCCGCCATTTCAGCGATGCCGCGCCGAGCAGCCTGGCCCGCGCCGAAGCCGCTGCAAGGCGCAACACGTCCCAGGCGTCTGCGATGGTGGTAGAGCCGCCCGTCGCATTGATGCCGAGCTCCCGTGCGAGCTTGGCGACCGTCCGGCGGGCGAGCTTGACGGTGGAGCTCTCATGACCGGGGTCGTTCCCGGCAGGATGGGCCGGCACGGCGGCGACGAACATCGCGACGTTGCCGTAGATCTTGTCTGCGCCGGCCTGCTCAAGGCGAATGCGCGACAGCGGCACGTCGAGTTCCTCGGCCACCAGCATCGCAAGGCCGGTGTGCACGCCCTGCCCCATCTCGCTGCGGTGCATCGCCAGCACCACCGTGCCATCGGGCCGGATCTTGATCCAGCCATTGAGGCCGACTTCGCCGTCTCGCACCGGCAGGCTGTCGCGAGCGCCCAGCCTGCTGCGCGGCGGCAGAAGCCCCCAGCCGACGACGAGCGCGCCGCCCACTCCCAGCGCGCTCAAGAAAAAGCCGCGGCGCTTCATGCGGTGCGCACTTTGCTCGTGCGTTCACCGCCTGGACGCGTCGGGCGCAACTGCAAAGCGGCGGACTTGATCGCTTCGCGAACGCGCGGGTAGGTACCGCAGCGGCAGAGGTTGCCGATGGCTGCGTCGATGTCGGCATCGCTCGGATCGGGCTTGGCGGCCAGCAGCGCGGCGGCGGCCATGAGCATGCCGCTCTGGCAGTAGCCGCACTGCGGCACCTGGTGGGCGATCCAGGCGGCTTGCAGCGCATGCGGGCGCTCGGCAGTGCCCAATGCCTCGATGGTCTGGATGCGCTTTCCCGCGACGGCCGAAAGCGGCGTCACGCACGCCCGCGCAGCTTGGCCCTCCACCCTCACCGTGCAGGCCCCGCAGGCCGCCACGCCACAGCCGAACTTGGTGCCGGTGAGGTTCAACACATCTCGCAACACCCACAGCAGGGGCATGGCCGGGTCGACGTCGGCATCGCGCAGCGCGTGCATGGTGCCGTTGATGTTCAGATGCATGGGGCCTTCGTTGAAGTTCCGGGCGGGAATGCGCGGCCCATTTTGACCGGAGTCCACTTCGTCAGACGTCGATTCCACGGGCTCCAATTCCATGGACTCCACTGAGCCCGAGGCAGACGTCCCGCCATCACGTGCTGTGGACTTAATGAGGCTTTCGCTCAGCTTCGACGGGGGCATGCCAGCAAGCGGATGTCCCGTCGTTGGTGGCACCACTGGTCGCGGCGAATCGCTCCCCGTCGAATCGGCATCCGATATCCGTGGGAGTACGGTAACGGGGGGCGGCACATTCTTGAACATCGCAGTTCCTCATGATGTTGTGGATAAGCACGGACTCCAAATCAGAGTTGCACTTCCGACCGCATCAGTAACCGAAGCGCACCTGGAATTCCCTCGGATGCCGACCAATCCGGAAATTCTTGTGTTCACTCGCGGATTGCCGCCGATGCACAGGCTGCATCACCTGCGCTGCCAAGCATTGCCTTCGCCAGCCTGGGGCCTTCATTGAAGTTCCGGGCGGGAATGCGCGGCCCGTTTTGGCGTCGCCAGGTGTCCGACAAGCAGGTGTAGGACGAATGGCAGTTTGCGGCTCACGCAGCCGAACCCCCCGAAACCCAGCCGCTCCACGAGCGTCACACAAGCATGGGGTTCGTTCCCCCTGCTGCTCTTTTGGCCGCCACCGCCCCGAGGCGGCGCCCCGCAAGGGGTTCGATGCCACCGGCATCCAGGGACGAACTTGGAGATCACCATGACGTTCAAGAAGTCGATGACCGTCGCCCTCGCCACTCTAGCCACCGCCGCCGCGGTACAAGCCCAGTACAGCACGGCGCCTCCGGCCCCGACCGAACCGATCAGCCCGCCTCAATCCGGCGCGGTGGTGGACAAGACCCGACCCACCCTGCCAACGCCATCCGGCCCGGTGACCGAGCAAACGCAGCCGCGGGCGAGTTCCGGCACGAGCTCGATGCCTGACGATTCGCAGCAGGCCAAGACCCGTGAGGAAGTGAAGGATGAGACCCGCGCGGCCGCCGCTCAAGGCACGCTGGATGACGTCAACGGCGAGCGCACCATGTCCATCGAGGACCCGGCGCTGACGCCTGAATACTGAGGCCCCCGGTACTAACCCGGCCTTTTTCTGAAGTGCCCGGCGCGGGGCCCGCACGCCAGCGTCCCCTGTAGAGGGGACAGCGCAGGCGGCGGGCCCCGCGCTCGAGGGCAAGCCGAATCCGACGGCCTACACTGCGGCCCATGTGGCAGCTTTCCGTCGCCGTCATCGAAGACGATGTCAAGTTCAGGCAGGCGTTCGTCCACGCCATCGAGTCCTCTGCCGACCTGCGCCTGGCCGGAGCCGCCGCGGACGGCACCTCCGGCCTTGCGCTCCTGAAGGCGGCCCGCCCGGACGTGCTGCTGGTGGATCTCGGCCTGCCGGACATCGGCGGGATCGAGCTGATCCGCTGGTGCGCCGCGCAACTGCCCGAATGCGATGTGATGGTGGTTACCGTGTTCGGTGACGAGCAGCACGTGGTGAGCTCGCTGGAGGCAGGCGCCACCGGCTACCTGCTCAAGGACACCCTCCCGGAAGACCTGGTCGAGCAGATCCGCGCCCTGCATGCGGGCGGCAGCCCGATCAGCCCGGTGATCGCGCGCCAGCTGCTCACGCGCCTGGCTCCCGCAAGCACCAATTCGCCAGTGCATACCAGCGCTCCGGATGCCCCCGTGCTGTCCGAACGTGAACTGGCCGTGCTCACGATGGCCACCAAGGGCTTCACGTACGAGGAGATCGCGCAGATGATGCGAGTCTCCAAGCACACCGTGATGACTTATGTGAAGCGAAGCTACCGCAAGCTCCAGGTCAACTCGAAGTCCGAAGCGGTCTATGAAGCTCGCAAGCTGGGCCTGCTGCGCGATTAGCCTTGTCTGCGTGTGGGCCGCCGGCCCGTCTCGCGCGTCCGACAACGCCGAGCCCGCGCCGCTGCTGCGCTTCGATTCGGCAAACAAGATGGTCGTGCCGATCGGCCCTGAACTGCAGGCGCCCGGCGTGCTGCGGCCCGACGTCTACGAGCCGGGCTGGTCACCCGTCACCCTGCCTGAATCCCGTGGCCGCGCGCCCTATCGCGCCGAGGATGCCGCAAGCCCGCGCTGGCAGATGGACTGGTACCACGTGCGCTACGTGCTGCCGCCGCGCGGTGCGTCGCCGCCGCTGGCCGTGTATGTGCCGCGGGTGCAGGGAGGGCCGGCAGAGGTGTACGTCAACGGCCGCCTGCTGGCGAGCAATCTCGACGACTGGAGCACGCAATGGAACCGGCCGCTGTTCGTGCCCATGCCGCACGACGTGGTCTTCACCAATCCGGCCAGCGACGTGGAGGTCGATGTCGTCGTCGGCCTGCCCTGGCACGCCGGGCTCTCGCATGCGATGTCGCGCATCACCGTGGGTCCCGCCCACGAGATCCGCCCGGCCTACGACCGCAGGATGATGCTGCAGGTGATCGCGCCGCAGGTCACGAGCCTGACCATCCTCGTGCTGGGCCTGTTCTCCTTCGGCTTCTGGTGGCGCCGGCGCCACGAGTCGGCCTACCTGCTGTTCGCGCTCACCTCGGTGGTGTGGTGGTTCCGCAATCTCCACTATCACATCCAGCTGCCCGACCCGGGGCCGGCGAGCGACTGGTTCTGGTGGGCAACGCATGCGTCGCTGGCGTGGCTGATGGTGCTGAACTACCTGTTCGCGTTCCGCTTCCACCAGCGGCGCTTTCCGGCAGTCGAGTGGGGCCTGGCCGCCTTCACCGTGGTCTCCGCGCTGGCAACCCTGCCCATGCTGCCCTGGGACGGGCTGATGGTGCAGCATGTGTTCAACGTGGCCGTGTCGCTGTTCGTCACCGGCTTCATCAGCTGGATCGCTGCCCGCGAAGGCTCGCGCGAGCTGAGCGCCCTGGCCATCGCGCTGGCGATCGGCATTGCGCTCGGCATCCACGACCTGCTGCTGCTGTCGCTGCGCATCTCGCCGGAGAGCGTGTATCTGCTGCCCTACGGGGCCTTGCTGGTGTTCGCCGCCTTCCTGTATGCGGTGCTGCGACGCTATGCCGGCGCAGTCGAGGAGGTGGCACGCGCCAACATCTCGCTCGAACTGCGCCTGGCCGAGCGCACCAGCGAGCTGGAGCTCAATCACCGCAGGCTGCGCGACGTGGAGCGCGAGCAGGCCATGCTGGTGGAGCGCCAGCGCCTGATGCGCGACATGCACGACGGCATGGGCTCGACGCTGATGTCGTCGCTGGTGCTGGTCGAGCAAGGGCGACTCGACATCCGCGGCGTGGCGGCGGTACTGCGCGAGTGCGTGGACGACCTGCGGCTGGTGATCGATTCGCTCGAGCCGATCGGCAACGACATCGTCACGCTGCTGGCGACGCTGCGCTATCGCCTCGGCCGCCGTCTCGAGGCTGCCGGGCTGGTGATGGAGTGGAATGTGGCCGACTTGCCGCCGCTCCAATGGCTCGATGCGACGGCGGCCCTGCAGGTCCTGCGCATCGTGCAGGAGACGCTCACCAACACGCTCAAGCATGCCCGCGCCCACAGCGTGCGCATCACGGTGCGCGGTGATGGCCAGCATGTGGAGGTATGCGTCTCCGATGACGGCCAGGGCTTCGATGTGGAGGCGATGGCGCGCGGCGGCGAGGGCGGCCGGGGCCTGCGCAACCTGCGCCGGCGGGCGCGTACGCTGGGCGGTGACGTGCAGATCAGCTCGCGCCCGGGCTATACCTGCGTGACGCTGCTGTTGCCGATCGATCGGGCCGAACCGGTGCCGGATGCAGAGTCGGGCGAATACGAGCGCGTGCCAGCCAAGAGCCGTAGCTGACGAGAACCCCTCGCCCGATGGGTACATCGATCGATCCCCCGAGGGGAGAGAGCGGCCCGGCGCTCGGCCCGCAGAGATGGTTCAGCCGAGCGGAACGCCGTTGACGAAGGCCTTCAGCTCGCCCGGTGCGAAGGCGGTCCAGCTCTCGTTGGTGGTCAGCGGCTCGGTCACGATGACCGCGACCCGATCCTGCGGCGTGGTCACATCGGCGAAGTTGACGGTGAGGTCTTCGTCCTGCAGCTTCGCGGTCGCAAAAGGGAATTGCCGCACCAGGTAGTGCAGCTTGGTCGTGCAATAGGCCCAGAGCCCATGGCCGTTGCTGAGCATGAAGTTGAGCGTGCCGTGGGCGGCGATTCGGGGCGCGAGTTCGGACAGGGTGTCGGTGAGCTGCTCGGGCGTGGGCACCGAGGCGTGGTTCTTCGCGAGCTCCTGCATCAGCCAGCAGAAGGCCCGCTCGCTGTCGGTGTCGCCCACCGGCCGGAAGGCCGCATGCAGGTGCGGCCGATAGCCCTTGAGGTCGCCGTTGTGCGCGAACACCCAGTAGCGCCCCCAGAGCTCGCGCACGAAGGGGTGACAGTTCTCCAGCGCGATGCGGCCCTGCGTGGCCTTGCGGATGTGCGCGATGACATTGGTGCTGCGGATCGGGTACTTGCGCACCATGTCGGCCACCGGCGACTGCAGCGCCGACTGGTGGTCGACGAACAGGCGGATGCCCGCACCCTCGAAGAAGGCGATGCCGAAGCCGTCGGCATGCTCGTTGGAGCGCGTGGCAAAGCCCGTGAAGCTGAACATCACGTCGGTGGGCGTGTTGCAGTTCATGCCGAGGAGTTGGCACATGGTGGGGCAGGGGCGGGTCGTTACGGATGGATGGTACGACCGAGCTTGCGGGGCGGTGGCGTCAGTGAAAGTCCTGCTGACGCTGGTCCCGCGCCGACACCAGGATGATGGCGTTCCGGGTCACCGCATAGAGGAGCTCGAAGGGCCCATGTGGCCAGCGGCGAAACTCGACGGTGCTTCCGCCTGCCACTTCGAGTCGGCCGAATTCCTCGATCAGATCCGGCAGCACGAACTCTGCAGGCACGTACCGACGCCCGATGCCGGGCTGTGCGACGAGCAAGGGGCCGATGCGGTTGGCCAGTGCCTCGATGAAGTCATCAAGCGTCGAGCCTGCATCCAGGTGGTGCCGGCGCAGCGTCCCGTAGTGCGCCGCCATCAAGGCAAGGGCCCGATCGAAGCGCTCGGAGATCAACAGGCGCCGAGTCATCGACGCGTCCGCTTGGACGGACGCTCAACGCTGTAAGGTGCCGGTGGTTCATGCACGCGCTGCGGACGAGCCCGCCTCCTTGGCAGCGCGCAAGCGGTCGCGCATCTCCAGCAGCTTTGGCCGGTATTCCTCCCAGGTCATCACCCGTCCCGCATTGACGTCTTCCAACGCTTCCGCGGTCGCTCGCAAGATGGATCCGCTTCGGCCAATTGAAAGCGGCGGAGCTCATCAAGCTGCTCGGCAGTGATGAGAGCGACATAGCTCTCGCCATTCTTGGTAATCAGCTTGGGTTCGCCGCTCTTTGCGACTTCATCGGCCAGTTCGGTGAGCCTCGCTCGTGCCGTCGTGATGGGCACGATGTCTTTCGAGGTCAAATTCATTGGCAGGGGTCCGGAAGAATGAATGCACAGAATTCTGCTGCATCCAAATCCGGCAAAAGGCAAGGAAAAAAAAGCGCCCGAAGGCGCTTTTCCTTGCAGCTGACGGCCTGGCTCAGACTTCTTCGTACAGCGGCAGCGTCAGGAATTCCGCGAACTCGTCCTGCGTGCTCATGCGCGTGAAGATCTCCGCCGCACGGTCGAACTTGCCTTCGAATCCGCCCGCCTTGATCTTGGCGAGTTCCTCCGGCACCAGGGCCTTCACCATCTCTGCGGTCACCTTGCGGCCGTCTTCCAGCACGCCCTTCTGGCTGCGGATCCATTGCCACACCTGCGAACGGCTGATCTCGGCGGTGGCGGCGTCTTCCATCAGGTTGTGGATCGGGACGCAGCCATTGCCGCCCAGCCAGGAGCCGAGGTAGTGGATGCCGACGTTGATGTTCATGCGCAGGCCGGCTTCGGTGATCGGCTGCTCCGGCTGGAAGTTCAGCAGGTCGGCCGCGCTCACGTTCACTTCGGGTTTCTGCTTCTCGAACTGGTTCGGCTTGTCGCCCAGCACCGCGAGGAATTCCTTCATCGCGGGCTCGACCAGCCCCGGGTGCGCGACCCAGCCGCCGTCGTAGCCGTCGATCGCATCGCGCTTCTTGTCGCCGATGATGCCGGCCATCGCGATCGCGTTCTTCTCGGGATCGTTCTTGATCGGGATCAGCGCGCTCATGCCGCCGATCGCCGGTGCCCCGCGCCTGTGGCAAATCTTGAGCAGCAGCAGCGCATAGGAGCGCATGAAGGGCGCGGTCATCGTCACCTTGGCGCGATCGGCGAGGCAGAAGTCCTTGTCGTTCTTGAACTTCTTGATGCAGCTGAAGATGTAGTCCCAGCGGCCGGCGTTGAGGCCCGCGCTGTGCTCGCGCAGCTCGTACAGGATCTCATCCATCTCGAAGGCAGCGAGGATGGTCTCGATCAGCACCGTGGCCTTGATGGTGCCCTGCGGCAGGCCGATCTCGTTCTGCGCCATCACGAAGACGTCGTTCCACAGGCGCGCCTCGAGGTGGCTCTCCATCTTGGGCAGGTAGAAGAAGGGACCGGCGCCGCGAGTGATCTGCTCCTTGGCGTTGTGGAACAGGAACAGCGCGAAGTCGACGATGCCGCCGCTGGTGCGCTGCCCGTCGACGGTGATGTGCTTCTCGTCCAGGTGCCAGCCGCGCGGGCGCACCTGCAGGGTGGCGACCTTGTCATTGAGCTGGTAGGTCTTGCCGCCTTGCTCCAGCTTGATGGTGCGGCGGATCGCCTCGCCGAGATTGATGTGGCCGGTGATCTGGTTGGACCAGTTCGGGGTATTGCTGTCCTCGAAGTCGGTCATGTAGCTGTCGGCGCCCGAGTTGAAGGCGTTGATGACCATCTTGCGCTCGACCGGGCCGGTGATCTCCACGCGGCGGCACTGCAGCGCGGCGGGAACAGGCGCGATCTTCCAGTCGCCTTCGCGGATCGACTTCGTCTGCGGCAGGAAGTCGGGGCGCTCGCCGGCGTCCAGCCGCTTGGCGCGCTCGGCGCGGGCCTTGAGCAGCTCCTGGCGGCGCGGCTCGAAGGCGCGGTGCAGCTTGGCGACGAATTCGAGGGCGGGCAGGGTGAGGATGCGCTCGAAGCCCGGCTCCATCTTGCCGGTGATCTGCATGCCTTGGGGCAGGGTAAGACTCATGGGGGACTCCTGGGGGTCGATTGATGAAAGACGCAAGGTACTCAGAATGTCTTTGAAAAGTAGTGCACGGACAGCAATGTGCCCACCGAGATGACCAGGCGGCGCATCCACGGGCCCGACACCTTGCGGGCATCGGAAGGGCTCATGCGACCTCCCGCCGGGCCGCCAGCCGCCAGAGTCGGCTGGCGCTCGTGCCGTCCAAGCCGACGCAGGTCGGCTTGGAGCCGCGGCACTCTCCCCCAAGGGAGGTCGAGTCCCCTCGGGGGGCAGCGAACGAAGTGAGCGTGGGGGTCGTCATTGAACAGGCTCCAGCAGGCGCAGCAGCTCATGCAGGCTGCGCCCCTCGTAGGTCGGCGTCACGCCGAGCTCCTCGCGCGGCAGGCCGGCGCGATTGAGCCAGAAGGTCGTGTAGCCGAACCATGTGGCGCCGGCCGCGTCCCAGCCATTGCTGGAGACAAACATCACCTCGCGGGGCGAGAGCCCAGGCACCCGGTCTTGCAAAGTGGTCAGGCCCAGCTGGTAGACGCGCGGGTCGGGCTTGAAGCAGCGCACCGGCTCCACGCTGATCACCGGATCGAGCAGTTCGGCCAGCCCCGCGCTGCGCACCGCGACGGCGAGCATGGCCGGGTCGCCATTGCTGAGGATGCCGCGCGGCACGCCCAGCGCCTGGATCTTCTGCAGGACCTCGCGGTTCTCGGGAAAGGCGCTCAGGTGGCGGTACTCGTTCATCAGCCGCTCTTCCTGCTCGCGGCTCAGCTCGAGCCCGAGGCGACGGCTCGAATGGCGCAGGGCATCGCGCGTCAGCTCCCAGAACGGGCGATAGAGGCGACCGCCCGGGTCGGCCATCGTGACCAGCCGCGTGTACTCGATCTGCTTGTCGCGCCACAGGGCTGCCAGCGCCTCGCCCTTGCCGGCAAACAGCTGCTCGGCCGCCAGCGCCACGCTGTACACGTCGAACAGCGTGCCGTAGGCATCGAAGAGGACAGCCTTGAAGGGCGCGGATTTCATCGTGGCGGTACTTTATTCCATACTCAGGGCGCGATTAATTCGGGCCAGGATGCTTGATCTTTAACTTTTACGCGCATAGTCTAGGCAGAGATTTTTGACGAAAAGATCATGGATCGACTGAAACAGATCGAATCTTTTGTGTTGGTGGCAACCAAAGGCAGCCTGACGGCGGCTGCAAATGTCGAATCGGTGGCACCGGCGGTGATCGGCCGGCGCATCGACGGGCTGGAGGAGCGGCTGGGCGTCAAGCTGCTGGTGCGCACCACGCGAAAGATCACCCTGACCCACGAAGGCAGCGCATTCCTGGAGGACTGCCAGCGCTTGCTCACCGACCTGGCCAATGCCGAGGCCAGCGTCTCGGCGGGTGGCGTGAAGGCCAGCGGCCACTTGCGCCTGACCGCCCCGGCGGGCTTCGGCCGTCGCCATGTCGCGCCCCTGGTCCCGCGCTTCATGAGCCTGCATCCGGAAGTGTCCGTCTCGCTCAACCTGAGCGACCGGGTCGTCGACATCGTCAACGAAGGCTTCGACTGCGCCGTGCGGGTCGGCGACCTGCCCGATTCCAGCCTCGTGAGCCTGCGGCTGGCCGACAACCGCCGCCTGTGTGTCGCCTCGCCTGCCTATATCAAGCGCCGCGGCACGCCGACCCATCCCGGCGAACTCGCGTCGCACGAATGCCTGGTGCTCAGCTCGGAGGCCAGCCAGACGCGCGGCTGGGCCTTCATGATCGACGGCCAGCTCGCCCACATGCGGCCTTCGGCGCGACTGGATTGCTCCGACGGCCAGGTGCTGCACGACTGGTGCCTGGCCGGCATGGGGATTGCGTGGCGCTCCACCTGGGAAGTGGAGGGCGACGTGGCCGACGGCCGGCTCGTGACGCTGCTCGACGAGTTCGCGGCGCCGCCCAATGGCATCTATGCAGTGTTCCCGCAGCGCAAGCACCTGCCGCTGCGCGTGCGCCTGTGGATCGATTTCCTCAAGCACAGCTATGGCGAGACGGCCTACTGGAGATCGGCCGGCCGCTCGGTCACACCAATACCAGACACGCGGACGGAGGACTGACCATGCTGACCGAATCGGTGCTTGCCTATCTGCATTTGATCGCGATCCTGACGCTGGTCGTGTTCCTCACCAGCCAGGCCGCGCTTTGCCGGGTGGAGTGGATGAACGCCGGCGTGGTGCGCCGGCTTCCCAAGGTGGATGCGATCTATGCGCTGGCGGCCATCGCGGTGCTGGCCACCGGCCTGGCGCGCACCTGGTGGGGCAGCAAGGGCTTCGGGTGGTACTGGAGCCAGCCGCTCCTGCACGCCAAGCTCACGCTGTTCGTGGTGATCGGCTTGCTGTCGATCAGGCCGACCCTGACCTTCCAGCGCTGGCGCAGGCAGCTCGAGGCCTCGGGCGCCTTGCCCAACGAAGCCGAAGTGCGGAAGGTGCGCCGCGTGATCATCATCGAAGCGCACCTGCTGGTGCTCGTGCCGCTCGCGGCGGTGCTGCTGGCGCGAGGCGTCTTGACACGCTAGCGAGCCTGGGCGGCAGCAGTCAGATGATGACCGCACACGCGCGTCCGCACACTGCCTGGGCCAGCAGGTTGTCGTTCCACCTGCCGTTGGCATAAGCCCGCAGATAGGGCGCCTGGCCATGCTCACGCACCACACCGATGTATGAGCGCTCGAGAGTGCCCTTGTCGAGGGTAAAGAACGCGTCGCGCTTTGATTCGATCCGGTAAATGGCGGACTCCTTCGTGATTCGCCATCCACCAAGCGTGCTGCCTATGTGGGTGATGTGCTCGTGCCCGCCATAGCTATCGGCTATGGTCACACAGTTCACCTCAAACTCGTCGTGCATTTGTTGCTCCAAAAATAGCACCAATTGATTGGTGCGCACAAATTGTATTCTTGCAGCAAGTAAAGCCGATAGTCAAGCATAATACTATGCATCAATCAAAATGGTGCAGCATGAAACGTCTTCTAGGCCAGGTAGCCCACGTCCAAGCCGGCTACCCCTTCAGAGGCAGCGTTCCGCGTGTGGAAGGCGGTAACGCCTTTGCGCTCCAAATGCGCGACGTCACGCCGGAAGGAGGCGTGGCATGGAATGGGCTCGTCCGAACACACATCGACCCACGCAAGAGCCCCCAACGGCTGCAAGACGGCGACGTCGTCTTCGTCGCCCGCGGACTGCGCAATTACGCCGTCTGCCTGAAGGACGTGCCGATCCCCTCGGTTTGTTCGCAATACTTCTTCCTGCTGCGCATCAAGGCTCCCGACCTCCTTGCAGAATTCCTCGCCTGGCAGATCAACCGGGCGCCTGCCCAGCGCCATCTGGCAAGCAACGCAGAAGGCTCGGACCAGCTCGGCATTCGACGCGGCGTATTGGAGGCCACGCCCATCGCGGTTCCACCGATCCAGACGCAACGGGCGATCATTGCCATGGCCGATGCGGCAGCCGCCGAAAGAACCCACCTCGAAGCCCTGATCCACAACCGACAAAGACAACTCGACGCCTTGGCCTTCGACCTCTTCTCGCACAACCCCGACACCCCGCAATGACCACCACACCCATCAACCAGGACACCATCAACGACGCCGTCTGGGCTGCGTGCGACACCTTCCGGGGCACGGTCGACCCCAGCATCTACAAGGACTACGTCCTGACGATGCTGTTCCTCAAGTACATCTCCGACGTCTGGCAGGACCACTACGACGAGTACAAGGCCAAGCACGGCGACCACCCCGAGCTGATCCAGGAGCTGCTGAACAACGAGCGCTTCGTGCTCCCGCGCAGCGCCAACTTCTACGCCCTGCACGCGGCGCGCCATGAACCGGGCAACGGCGAGCGCATCGACAAGGCGCTGCATGCCATCGAAGAAGCCAACAGCGCACAAGCTGCGCAGACGTCTTCCAGGACATCAACTTCAACTCCACCAAGCTCGGCGACGAGGCGCAGAAGAACGACATCCTGCGCCACCTGCTCGAAGACTTCGCCAAGCCCGAGCTCAACCTGCGCCCGAGCCGCGTCGGCAAGCTCGACGTCATCGGCAACGCCTACGAATTCCTGATCAAGAACTTCGCCTCGACCAGCGGCAAGAAGGCCGGCGAGTTCTACACGCCGCCCGAGGTCTCGCAAGCTGATGGCGCGAACTGGTCGACCCGCAGGAGGGCGACGACATCTGCGACCCCGCCTGCGGCTCCGGCTCGCTGCTGATGAAGTGCGGCCGGCTCGATCCGCGAGCGCACCGGCTACGCAGACGTACGCGCTGTACGGGCAGGAGGCCATCGGCAGCACCTGGGCGCTGGCCAAGATGAACATGTTCCTGCACGGCGAGGACAACCACCGCATCGAGTGGGGCGACACCTTGCGCAACCCCAAGCTGCTGGAGGCGACGACAGCCTGCTCAAGCATTTCGACGTGGTGGTCGCCAACCCGCCCTTCTCGCTCGAGAAGTGGGGCTTCGAGATCGGCCGCGGCCGACAAGTACAAGCCGCTTCCGGCGCGGCGTGCCGCCGCGCACCAAGGGCGACTACGCCTTCATCCTGCACATGATCGAGACCATGAAGCCAGGCACCGGCCGCATGGCGCGTGGTGGTGCCGCACGGCGTGCTGTTCCGCGGCGCGGCCGAAGGCAGGATCCGCAAGCAGCTCGATCGAGGAGAACCTGCTCGACGCCGTGATCGGCCTGCCGGAGAAGCTGTTCTACGGCACCGGCATCCCCGCGGCGGTGCTGGTGTTTCGCAAGAAGAAGCACGACGACAAGGTGCTCTTCATCGACGCAAGCCGCGAGTACCAGGACGGCAAGAACCAGAACCTGCTGCGGCGCGAGGACCTGGAGAAGATCGCCGCGACCTGCAGCGGCGAGGCAGAGCGTGGACAAGTACGCCTACCTCGCGACGCCCGAGCGAGATCGCCGAGAACGACTACAACCTCAACATCCCGCGCTACGTCGACACCTTCGAGGAAGAGGAGGAGATCGACCTGATGGCGGTGCGGGCGGAGCGGATGAAGCTCAAGGCCGAGCTGGAGGTGCTGGAGGAGAAGATGGCGGGGTATCTCAAGGAGCTTGGGTATGAGTAGGCGTCTCAGGGAGAACCATTGGACCGAGGCGAACTGGTGCTCTATGCCACCGACGACGGGGCCGCGCAGTTCTATCTGCGGGCCGAAGGCGGCACGGTCTGGCTGACGCAAGCCGAGTGGCGAGCCCTGTTCCAGACCACGCCACAGAACATCAGCCAGCACATCGCACCATCTATGCCGATGGCGAGCTTCGGCGAGGCGGCAACTGTCAAGGAAGACTTACAAGTTCAACCGAAGGCGAGCGCCAGGTGCGACGCACGCTCAAGCTCTACAGCCTGGACCTCATCCTCGCCGTGGGCTACCGCGTGCGTTCGCACGAGGTACCCAATTCCGCCGCTGGGCCACGACCCACTTGAAGGAATACCTCATCAAGGGCTTCGTGCTGGACGACGCGCGGCTCAAGGAGCCCGATGGCTGGGACTACTTCGACGAGCTACTTCAGCGCATCCGGGAGATCCGCTCCTCGGAGAAGCGCTTCTATCAGAAGGTGCGCGAGTTGTTCGCTCTCTCGGTCGACTACCGGGACGACATCGAAGCCGCCGGGCGGTTCTTTGCCGAAGTGCAGAACAAGATGCTCTTTGCCGTCACGCAGCTCACTGCGGCCGAGATCGTGGTGCAGCGGGCCGACGCCGATCGACCCAACATGGCCTTGCAAGCCTGGGCCGGACACCGCGTGCGCAAGTCCGACGTGATCATCGCCAAGAACTACTGAATGAGAGCGAGGTGGACGAGCTCAATCGCATCGTCACACTCTTCCTGGAGTTGCGGAAGACCGTGCGCGCGCGACACCTGCGCCTCGCAATCGCGGATTGGCGGCAGTACGTCGACAAATTCATGGCCTTCAATGAACGTCCGACTGCTCAAGGGCAATGGACAATCAGTCATGAGCAAATGGTGAAACATGCGCATGAGCGCTACGAGGAATTCGACGCCAAGCGCCGGAAGTCCGAGGCAATCAAGGCGGATGCCGATGACATCGCGGAGCTGGCTGCGGTGGAAAAGATCCGGCACGAGGGAGGCACCGATGCTGCCTGAGGGCTGGAAGCGTGTGCCGCTCGGCGATTGCGCTCGCTTCGTCGCGGAAACACTCCGAGCAAAGATCGAACCGACTATTCGGACGGTAGATTTTCCTGGGTGACGTGCGAAGGACATGAAGCGCTTGCGCTTAGACTGATCAGAGTTGGTGCCTGACAGATGAGGGCAAGCAGGTCGGGCACCGTTGCGCCACAGCACTCGGTTCTGGTCTTGACGCGAGGAAGTGACATTGCCAAGGATCTCCGGTTGGTATTGCGCAGGAGGGAGCACGAAACCATGGACTTCTGACGTCAGCGTCACCGATTTCTTCAAACTCAGGTTGCACGTGCCGCCGCATATCCGATCAGCGCAGGATCGCAGAAACCCTCAACGCCTCAGAAGCTGAGGAGCACTTGATCGAAAACCAATTGACACGGCTTCAGACGGAAAAGCAGGCCTTGATGCAGCAACTGATGACCGGCAGGCGCCGAGCACAGCTTCCTGAGGGGGGAGGCCATGCATGAGCTGGCAAGCAGCTTATTCACCGCTCCTCCACCCTTGGCACCCAAAGCCTTCTCCGCTACATTCGCGCCAACACAGCCGCCACGCCTCTGCTCATGCACGCGCAACCTTGGCGGCTTTTTCTTTGAGGGTGCAATGAGTGCCATCCCCCAGACCCGCGAGCAGTACAGCACCCACATCCCCACCCTCCACCTGCTGTGCGCTCTCGGCTGGCACTACCTTCGACGCCGCCTGCCTGCCTCGCCCTGCGCGGCAGCACGCGCGAGGTCATCCTCAAGCCCCGCCTGATCGAGGTGCTCCAGACCCGCCGCTTCGAATACAAGGGCGAGCTCTACCCCCTCTCCCCCAGCGGCATCGACCAGATCGTGCGCGAGGTCTCGGCGCTTGAGCCTGGTCGAAGGGCTGCTGCCGGCCAACGAGCGTCTCTACAACAAGCTCGCGCTCGGCATCACCGTCACCGAGTTCATGCCCGACGGCAAGAAGCACCAGCCGACCATCGCGCTGATCGATTGGCGCGACCCGGCCGCCAACCGCTGGGAGGTGACCGAGGAGCTGCGCGTGCTGTCCGACCCAGGGCACGCACCACCGCGCGCCCGACGTGGTGTGCTACGTCAACGGCCTGCCGCTGGCGATCATCGAGGCCAAGCGGCCCGAAAGCGGCAGCACGCTCGCAAGTCCATGGTCGACGAGGGCATCAGCCAGCACCTGCGCAACCAGCGCAATGAAGAGATTCCGCAGCTGTTTGCCTACGCCCAGCTGCTGCTCGCGGTGAGCCACACCGAGGGCCGCTACGGCACCACGTTTACCGCCGCGAAGTTCTGGTCGCGCTGGCGCGAAGAAGAGTTCACCGACTCGCAAGTGGCCGAATGGAAGAACCGCAAGCTCGACGCGGCCACGCACGCGGCGCTCTTCGCCGGCAAGCCGCCCAAGCTGCGCGACTACTTCGAGCGCCTGTGGTCCGAGCCCATGCTGCCCACCGAGCAGGACCGGCTGCTGGTCGGCCTGCTCAAGCCCGAGCGCGCTGCTCGAATTCCTGCGCTTCTTCGTGCTGTTCGATCGCAAGGTCGGCAAGGTGGTGGCGCGCTACCAGCAGTTCTTCGGCATCCGGGCGCTGATCCGCGCGCATCGGCGAGCGCCGGCCCGATGGCGGGCGCGAAGGCGGCATCGTCTGGCACACCACGGGTTCGGGCAAGAGCTACACCATGGTCTTCCTCACCAAGGCGCTGGTGCTGCATCGACAGCCTGCAAGGCCTGCCGCGTGGTGGTGGTGACCGACCGGCTCGACCTGGAAGACCAGCTCGCGCGCAACTTCATCAGCAGCGGCGCGTTCGGCTCGGCCATCGCCACCCGGAAGGAGGGCGAGAAGGCCAAGGTGAGCACGGGCCGCGACCTGGCCCGCCGCATCGGCAAGCGGCACCGAGCGCATCATCTTCACGCTGATCCACAAGTTCGCCACGGCCTCGCGCTTGCCGCGAGTGCCACAACCCCTCGGCGGACCTGATCGTGCTGGTCGACGAGGGCCATCGCAGCCACGGCGGCGAGACGCACGAGCGCATGCGCAAGGCGCTGCCCACGCGCGGCCTACGTCGCCTTCACCGGCACGCCGCTGCTCAAGCGCGAGAAGACGGCCAACAAGTTCGGCCCCATCGTCCATGCCTACACCATGCAGCGCGCGGTGGAAGACGGCACGGTGTCGCCGCTGCTGTACGAAGAGCGCGTGCCCGAGCTCACGATCAACGACGAGGCCGTCAACCGCTGGTTCGACAAGATCACGGCGGGCCTCTCGGCGGCGCAGAGCGCGGACCTCAAGAAGAAGTTCGCCAACAAGCGGGCCGTTTACGGCGCGGCCAACCGCATCGAGCTGATCGCCTGGGACATCGCCTCCCACTTCGATGAAAACTTCAAGAAGCTCGGCCTGGGGCTCAAGGGGCAGGTGGCCACCGCGAGCAAGCTCGATGCGATCCGCTACAAGAACTACCTCGACGACACGGGCCTGGTGCGCAGCGCCATCATCATCTCGCCACCCGACACCCGCGAAGGCAACACCGAGGTCGATGAGAGCACGGTGCCGGAAGTCCAGAAGTGGTGGAACGCCAACGTCGGCCATCGCCAGGACGGAGTACGAACGCGGCGTGCTGGAGGGCTTCGCCAGCGACGACGAGCCCGACCTGCTGATCGTCGTCGATCGCCTGCTCACCGGTTTCGACGAGCCGCGCAACACGGTGCTCTACATCGACAAGCCCTTGAAGGAGCACAACCTCATCCAGGCGATCGCCCGGGTCAATCGCCTGCACGAGTACAAGCGCACGGGGTATTGGTCGACTACCGCGGCATCCTCAAGGAGCTCGATACCGCCGTGCGCGCCTACCAGGACCTCGAGGCGCGCACGCAGGGCGGCTATGACGTGGAGGACGTCGAAGGGCTGTATCGGCAGTTCAGCACCGAATACAAGCGCCTGCCCGGCCTGCACCAAGCGCTTTGGGACATCTTTGCCGAGGTGAAGAACCGGCAGGACCTGGAGCAGTTCCGCCATGTGCTGATGCCGCTGTACGCCGAGGACGACGAGGGCCGCAGCCATGACGTCCGCCAGAAGGTGCGCGAGGATTTCTACGAGGCCTTGACGCAGTTCGGGCTGTGCCTGCAAACCGCGCTTTCGTCGCGCAGCTTCTTCGAGGATCACAGCTTTTCCGAGGCGCAAGTCGACACCTACAAGGAGCACCTGGCGTTCTTCGCCGACCTGCGCCAGACCGCCCGCCGCGATGCCATGGAAACCGTCGACTACGCGGCCTACGAGGAGCAGATCCGTCGCATGGTCGACCGGCAAGTGGTCGGGCTGAAGGTGCGTGATCCGGAGGGCATTTATGAGGTCCACAAGCTCGGCCAGGCCGAAGATCCGACCAGCTGGGCAGAGGAAAAGACGCGCAACGAGACCGACCTGATCCGCACGCGCTTGAAGAAGACCATCGAACAGGATCTCGCCGACGACCCCTACGCGCAGCAGGTCTTCGCCGATCTTCTCAAGCAGGCGATTGCGCAGGCCGAGGCCATGTTCGATCACCCGCTCAAGCAGTACGCCTTGTTCAAGAAGTTCGAGGAGCAGGTCGAAGAGCGCGCGATCGAGGGCATGCCGGATCGCTTCGGCGACAACGCCCATGCACGGGCCTACTTCGGCATTTGCCGTTTGGTGCTGGGCGAGCCGGACTACGCGACCGCCGATTCGAGCCGCCTCGTGAGCGAAGCCTTCGGCATCGACGAGGTGGTGCGCAAGGCCGTGGCCGAGCATTCGCTCAATCCGCAGAACATCGAGGCGACCATTCGCCAGGCCTTGCTGCCGCGGCTGTTCGCCGTCATGGGCCTGGATCGCGCCAAGCACGCCATCGAGCGGGTGATCCAGGTCACCCGCATCGGCTTGGGCCGCGGAACGCTCTGAAGTGGACCACCCCCGTACGCTGCGACTTCGGGGCTCCGCCTGCGCCCCGGAGGGATGCGCTGTCAGTGGCTTCGGCGCGGCCGTGGCGCAGCACTGAAATGCGGCGCACCATCCGCTACGGCGACGCGCAGATTGCCTTCACGATCCGATTCATGCCGCGGCCCCGGCAGCGTGTGGCCATCAACGTCTTGCCTGACGGCGCGGTGAGGGTGGACGCGCCGCAAGATGCCGGGCCCGACGCTGTGGTCGAGGCGGTGCGGCTTCGCGCCCGCTGGATCTGGCAGCATCTCGAAGCGCAACGCGAACGCAAGCGCCACGTGCTGCCGCGCGAGTACGTGAGCGGAGAGAGCCACTTTTATCTGGGCAAGCGCTACGTCTTGAAGGTGGCCGTGTCCTCGAAGGCGCCACCTGGCGTGAAGTTGCTGCGCGGAAGGCTGGAGGTCACCGCCCGCCAGCGTGATCGCGACAGCGTGCGGCGCCTGCTCGATGACTGGTACAGGTATCGCGCTCAGGAGGTGTTCTCACGGCGCATCGCGCATTTCGCGGCGAAGACAGCCTGGCTGGCGCATCCGCCGGGGTTCCGGCTGCTGAACATGCGCACTCAATGGGGCAGCTGTTCCCCCACTGGGGAGCTGCTGCTGAATCCTCAGTTGGTGAAGGCGCCGGGAGCTTGCCTGGACTACGTCGTGAGCCATGAGTTGTGCCACCTCAGGGAGCACAACCACGGCCCGAAGTTCTACCGCCTGCTGTCCGCGTTCATGCCGGACTGGGCCGAGAGAAAGCAAGAGCTGGACGACATGGCCGAGCTCCTGCTCAATCGATAGAAGCCCCGCCCGGCGCAGGAGTCCGCGGCCGCGCATCAGCGCTTCACTTGCTCGAGCACTCCGACAGGTACTTGTTGCGCTCGTCGCCCTTCAGCCCCTTGGCTGCGGCCTCATGGCTGCAGGCGCCCATCTTCTGGCCCTGGGTCTGCTTGGCCTGGGCCTCGGGCTTGGCCTTCAGGCACTCGTTGACGTAGTCCTGGCGGGCCTTGCCTTCGAGCTTCTTGTCGCCCGCGTCCTTCTGGCACATCGTCATCTTCGACTGCTGGGTGTTGGCCTGCTTCGGCTCGTCGGCGGCGTGGGCGGCAAGCGCGCAGGCGGTCAATGCGAATGCGGTGATGAGGGACCTCATGGCTCTCTCCTTCGTGTTGCAGGGTTCGCTTCAGACTAGGACCCCACCCCGACAAACGCAAACGCCAGCCGCGGCTAGAGAACCCGTTGCGGATGCGCCAAGGCCTCCTGCGCCGCATGCAGCCTGCGCACCAGCACGGCAATGAAGCCTTCGTTGAACCGGCTGCGGCAAGCCAGGCTCAGCTGTCCCATCGCCTCGGGCGTGAAGGAAAGCGTCGTCGTCGGCTCGACCGCGATGATGTCGGCCACGCGCACGCGCAGCGACTTGCTGGGCGCCAGGTAAGCCATCTCGCCGGCCAGCGAGCCGGGCCCGAGCGTGGCCACGCACACACCCTCGCGCAGCACCTCCACCCGGCCCTGCGCGACGACGTGGAAATCACGCCCGCGATCGCCGCGCGACATCACTGTCTGCCCGAATGCGTAGCGTTGCCAGCGGGCGCGGTGCACCACCTCCCACAGTTCGACATCGCCGAAGTCCTCGAAGAAATCGAGCGAGCGCAGCAGGCGGAAGCGCTCCGAATCGAGCACGGCATGCAGATTGCCGCGCGGCACATGACGCTGGGCCACGAGCTGCGACATCGCCGTGGCGAATTCGTCCCAGCTCGCATAGCGGTCCTGCGGCTGCTTGGCCAGGGCACGCAGCACCACGGCATCGACCTCCGGCTCGACCCCATGACGGCGCTCGCTTGGCGCCACCACCGGCGCCTCCAGCACGCGCCGGATCACTTCGGCCTGCGACTGGCCCTCGACCGGTGGGTGCCCGGTGATCAGGTGGTAGAGCACGGCGCCGAGCGAGTACATGTCGGACTGGGCATCGAGCGGTCCGCCATCGATCTGCTCCGGCGACATGTAGGCGAGCGAGCCGACGCGATGCACCTGCGTGATGTCGGCCGCAAGATTGAGCACGCTGCCGAAGTCGCTCACCTTCACATCGGTGATCTGGCCGTTCTGCATGACGGCGAGGATGTTCGCCGGCTTGATGTCGCGATGGACGAGGCCCTGCCGGGAGACATAGTCGAGGGCCATCGCGCACTTGAAGCCGATCTCGACGATCAGCTCCAGCGGCAGCAGCTGGTCGGCGCGGCAATACGGCCGCAGGGTGCTGCCCTCGACGTACTCCATCACCAGGTACTGCTCGCTCGGGCCATCGACCGCGTCATGGATCTGCACGAGGTGAGGATGCTTGAGACGACCCACCAGGGCGGCCTCGGCGGCGAAGAAGCGCAAGTAGTGCCGTCCATCGACCGGGTCGCGCATCGCGGCCTCGCGCACGCGCTTGACGGCCACCTCGCGCTGGCGGAATTCATCACGGCAGAGGAACACTTCGCTGCTGGCGCCGACGCCGAGCCGGCGCAGCACCCGATAGTCGCCGATGCGTTCGGGCAGGGGAAATTGGTCGTCGAGAGATTCGGTTTCGGGGGACGAAGTCATGCGCGGGCGAGTGTCGCCGCTGTCAGCGATCGAGGGCAAAGGCGAGGTGTAACTTGGAGTTGCAGATGGACCGGGCAGGCTCGGTCGCCGCCATCCTGCCACAGGACCGAACCTTAGAATCGCCGGATGATCCGTGCCAAGCAAGAACTCCTCGACGCTCTGGCCGCCGAACTGCTCGAGATCGCCCCCGAGCAGGCTCCCGCGGCAGCGTTCGAAAGCCCGAAGCAGGCCTCGCATGGCGACCTCGCCTGCACCGCGGCCATGCAACTGGCCAAGCCGCTCAAGAAGAATCCGCGCGAACTCGCGCAACAACTCATCGACCGCCTCAAGCAACGCGAAGCCTTCGAGCGCTGGGTCGATTCGATGGAAATCGCCGGCCCCGGCTTCATCAACCTGCGCCTGAAATCAACCGCCCGGCAGCAGGTGGTGGCGGAGGTGCTCGCGAAGGGCGCCGACTTCGGCCGGCAGCCGGCTCGCGGCGAGAAGGTGATGGTGGAATTCGTCTCGGCCAATCCCACCGGCCCGCTGCACGTCGGCCATGGCCGCCAGGCCGCGCTCGGCGATGCGATCTGCCACCTGTTCGAAGCGCAGGGCTACGAGGTCACGCGCGAGTTCTACTACAACGACGCCGGCGTGCAGATCGGCACGCTCGCCACCTCGACCCAATGCCGCATCAAGGGCCACAAGCCGGGGGACGCAGCATGGCCGCAAGCGGCCTACAACGGCGAGTACATCGCCGACATCGCTGCCGACTTCCTCGCGCGCCGGACGGTGAAGGCCGACGACCGCGAGTTCACCGCCTCGGGCGAGGCCGACGACCTCGACGGCATCCGCCAGTTCGCCGTGGCCTACCTGCGCCACGAGCAGGACCTGGACCTGCGGGCCTTCGGCGTCAAGTTCGACAACTACTTCCTCGAATCGAGCCTGTACACCACGGGCCGGGTCGAGAAGACGGTGCACGGCCTCGTCGAGGCCGGCAAGACCTTCGAGCAGGACGGCGCGCTGTGGCTCAAGACCACCGACTACGGTGACGACAAGGACCGCGTGATGCGCAAGTCCGACGGCACCTACACCTACTTCGTGCCCGACGTCGCCTATCACGTCAACAAGTGGGAGCGCGGGTTCGCGAAGGTGATCAACATCCAGGGCTCGGACCATCACGGCACCATCGCGCGGGTGCGCGCCGGGCTGCAGGCCCTGAGCGTGGGCATTCCGAAGGGCTACCCCGACTACGTGCTGCACAAGATGGTCACGGTGATGAAGGGCGGCGAGGAGGTCAAGATCTCCAAGCGTGCCGGCTCCTACGTGACCTTGCGCGACCTGATCGAGTGGACCAGCAAGGACGCCGTTCGCTTCTTCCTGATCAGCCGCAAGGCCGATACCGAGTTCACCTTCGACGTCGATCTCGCGCTGAAGCAGAACGACGAGAACCCGGTGTACTACGTGCAGTACGCCCATGCGCGCATCTGCTCGGTGATCCAGCAGTGGCAGGAGCAGCATGGCGGCGACCCCGGCACGCTGCCGCAGGCCGACCTGCATCGCCTCGTCGCACCCGCCGAAGCGGCGCTGATGCTCAAGCTGGCCGACTACCCCGAGATGCTGGCCGGAGCCGCGCGCGACCTCGCGCCGCATGACGTGGCGTTCTACCTGCGTGATCTCGCGGGCGCTTTCCACACCTACTATGGGGCAGAGCGATTCCTGGTCGACGACCCGGAACTCGCCCGTGCGCGGCTCGCGCTGCTGGTGTCGACGGCGCAGGTGCTGCGCAACGGCCTGGCGGTCCTCGGCGTGAGCGCGCCCGAGAAGATGTGAATCGCAAGCCTCCTCACCGAACCGAACCTTTCCACTCTGCTCATCCCTCAATTCGGAGATCTATGAAAAAGCAACGCGGCGGCTTCTTCGTCGGCATGGTCGTCGGCCTGCTCTGCGGCCTGGCCCTGGCGCTGGGAGTGGCCCTGTATGTCACCAAGGTACCGGTGCCCTTCGTCAACAAGGTGCCTCAGCGCACGCCGGAGCAGGACGCCGCCGAGGTCGAGCGCAACAAGAACTGGGACCCGAACAGCGCGCTGCACGGCAAGCCCCCGGCCAAGCCGCCGCAGGCCGCGGCACCGACCGCACCGATCGGCACGGGCACGGCACCGCCCTCGCAGGATGCCGCCAGCGCCGCGGCGGCGTCGAACGTGCCGCCCGGGCTGCGCAAGCCTTCCACCAAGCCTGGCGAGCGGGCCCAGTCCTCGACGCGCGATCCCGCCAGCATCCTGGCCGGCGCCCCACCGTCGACCGGTACGACGCCTTCCAGCGAGGCCGCCACGCCCCTGGTCTATTACGTGCAAGCCGGTGCCTATGCGCGCACCGAGGAAGCCGAGCAGCAGCGCGCCAAGCTGGCGATGATGGGCTACGCCGCCAAGGTCACCGAGCGCGAGCAGACCGGCCGGACCGTCTATCGCGTGCGTCTCGGCCCCTACAACAGCCAGGCCGAGGCCGACAACGCGAAGGCCAAGCTGGCCGACAACGGTGTCGAGTCAGCGCTGGTTCGTGTGCAAAGGTAACGCGGCGAGCCACTTGCCCTGGTGAACTTCGCACCTGTCCTCCGACTCCATGGGGAAGCCGTTACACAGGCGGGTACTCTTCAAATCCACAAGAAAGGATTCATTCGATGAAGCGTCGTGAGTTCACAGGCGGTATGGCCGCATGGGTAGGCGGCTCCAGCCTGATGCCGGTGGGGGCCATGGGCCTTGCCGCAGCGACACCGGCTGCCCACGCGCAGACGCCCAAGGCCGGCACCGACTACGTGGCCCTGTCCCAGCCGCAGCCGACCGCCGCGGCGGGCAAGGTGGAGGTGATCGAGTTCTTCTGGTATGGCTGCCCGCACTGCAACCGCTTCGAACCCATGCTCGAGGGCTGGGTCAAGAAGCTTCCCGCCAATGTGACGTTCCGCCGCGTGCCGGTCGCCTTCCGCGACGACTTCGTGGTGCACCAGCGCATCTACTACGCGCTCGAGACCATGGGCCAGCTCGATGCGCTTCACAAGAAGGTCTTCCACGCCATGCATGTCGATCGCAACCCGATGAAGGACGCCGACGGGATCGCCGACTTCATGGCCAAGAACGGCCTCGACCGTGCCAAGTTCCTCGAGGTGTTCAACTCCTTCGGCGTGCAGACCAAGTCCCGCCAGGCCAAGCAGCTGACCGAGGGCTACAAGATCGATGGCGTGCCCGCCCTCGGCATCAACGGGCGCTTCTGGACCTCCGGCTCGCTCACGGGCTCGCTGGAGCGTTCGCTGCAGGTGGCTGACTTCCTCATCGCGCAGGCTCGTCCAGCCCATTAGGCCCACCCCCGTAGCGCCTTCGGCGCTCCCCCTCAAGGGGGCTCCGCCAGCGGACCGGCAGAGCCGGATCCGCGGCTCCCACTCACTGGCGGCGGGGCCTACAGGATCAACCGCAACTCCTCTCACAAACGCGTGGAATTCGGGGCGGCGTGAGGCTAGAATCGCCCGGACACTGCAAGTTTCATGCCTTCATGAGTCCCCTCGCCATGCGCACCTCCCTTGCCCGTCCTGCCTCGTCTCGACGGGCGTGCGGCTTGGCGCTGCTGCTTGCCCTGCTGGTCGCGCCGTGCGCATGGGCAGAGAAGGCGGACAAGACCAAGCCGCTCACCTTCACGGCCGATGCGCTTCGCTATGACGACGCACGCCAGACCAACGTGCTGACCGGCAACGTCATCATCAACAAGGGCACCATGGTGCTGCGTGCCGGCCGCGTCGAGGTGCGCCAGAACCCTGACGGTCAACAGGCGGCCGTGGCCAATGCGGCGGCGGGCAAGCTCGCCTATTTCAAGCAGAAGCGCGATGGCGTGGACGAGTACATGGAAGGCGAGGCCGAGCGCATCGAGTACGACGGCAAGTCCGACACCGTGCGCCTGAGCGGCAGCGCCGTGATCCGCCGCCTGCGCGGGTCGGTCATGGCCGACGAGGTGCAGGGCCAGACCATCACCTATGACAACCTCGGCGAAGTGTTCACCGTCGCCGGCGGAAGCGGCGAAGGCGGGCGCGTGCGGGGTGTGCTCACGCCTCGGGATGCCACACCCGCGGGAGAGCAGCGTTGAACCGCGCCAAGCCCAACATCGGCGACAGCAGCTGCCTCGAGGCTCGGGGGCTGCAGAAGACCTACGGCGTGCGCAAGGTCGTCAAGGACGTGTTCCTCTCGGTCAAGAGCGGCGAGGTGGTCGGTCTGCTCGGCCCCAACGGCGCCGGCAAGACGACCAGCTTCTACATGATCGTGGGCCTGGTGCGGGCCGATGCGGGCGAGATCCGCATCGACGAGCGCCCGGTCGAGCGCCTGCCCATCCACGAGCGATCGCGGCTGGGCCTGAGCTACCTGCCGCAGGAGGCCTCGATCTTCCGCAAGCTCACCGTCGAAGAGAACATCCGGGCCGTGCTGGAACTCCAGCGCGACGACAAGGGCGCTCCGCTGGGCGCGCAGGCGATCATGCAGCAGCTCAACGGCCTGCTGCAGGACCTCTCGATCGAGAAGCTGCGCGACATGCCGGCTCCGGCGCTCTCCGGCGGCGAGCGCCGTCGCGTCGAGATCGCGCGGGCGCTGGCCACCACGCCGCGCTTCATCCTGCTCGACGAGCCTTTCGCGGGCGTGGACCCGATCGCGGTGATCGAGATCCAGCGCATCATTTCCTTCCTGAAGGCGCGCGGCATCGGCGTGCTGATCACCGACCACAACGTGCGCGAGACGCTGGGCATCTGCGACCACGCCTACATCATCAGCGAGGGGCGCGTGCTCGCCCAGGGCACACCGGACGAGATCGTCGAGAACCCGGACGTGCGCAAGGTCTACCTCGGCGAACACTTCCGCATGTGAGCCCCACCACCGTGTCGCATCCCTCATGAAGCCCTCGCTCCAGGTTCGCCTCTCCCAGCATCTGGCGCTCACGCCCCAGCTGCAGCAGTCCATCCGGCTGCTGCAGCTCTCCACGCTGGAGCTGCACCAGGAGGTCGAGCAGATGCTGGAGGCCAACCCCTTCCTCGAGCCCGAGGACGAATATGGCGCGGAGCCTCACACGGTCGCGGACCTCTCGCGCAATGCGCCCGAGCGCCCCACCAGCGCCGAATCGAGCAACTCCGAGTCAGGCAGCAGCTGGGAAGGCGAAGGCTCCGAAGGCGGGGAGTCCACCGCCGCCGAGGGCGCGGCCAGCATGGACAGCGTCGAATTCGGCGCGACCGAGCGCGACGACTGGGAAAACGGCACCGAGCGCGACGACTTCGACGGCATCCGCGAGACACCCTATTCGCGCAACGGCGCGGTAGACGACGACGACATCGACCCGATCGACCGCGCCAGCTCGGGCGTGAGCCTGCAGGACCATCTCCGCCAGCAACTGCTGGGCATGCGCCTGTCGCCTGCCGATGCGGCCGCGGTGATGGTGCTGATCGAATCGCTGGACGAGGACGGCTATCTCGCCGATCCGCTCGAGGAAATCGCCCGGGCCCTGGCGGACGACGACGAAGACGCGCAGCATCGAGCTGCTCGAGCGCCTGCACTGCGCGCTCAAGTGGCTGCAGAGCCTGCAGCCGCCGGGCATCGGCGCGCGCGACCTGTCCGAATGCCTGTGCCTGCAATTGCGCAACCTGCCGCGCAGCGAGGCGCAGATCATCGCGCTGATGATCTGCAAGGGTCATCTCGACGCGCTGGCGCGCCGCGACATCAAGAAGTTGATGTCCTCCACCGGCGCCGACGAGCCGCTCATCAAGGAAGCCCAGTCACTGATCGTCGCCTGCGAACCCAAGCCGGGTCGCCCCTTCGTGCGGGCCGAGGCCAACATCGTGGTGCCCGACGTGATCGTGCAGAAGTCGGGCCGCGGCTGGAAGGTGGTGCTCAACCCCGACGTGATGCCCAAGTTGCGCATCAACGACCTCTACGCCCAGGCCATCAAGCAGCAGCGCCACGGCGACAGCGCGCAGGCGCTCAGTTCGCGACTGCAGGAGGCGCGCTGGTTCATGAAGAACATCCAGCAGCGCTTCGAGACCATCCAGCGCGTCTCGCAGGCCATCGTCGAGCGGCAGAAGAATTTCTTCAGCCACGGCGAGATCGCGATGAAGCCCCTGGTGCTGCGCGAGATCGCCGACGAACTGGGCCTGCATGAATCGACCATCTCCCGCGTGACCACGGCCAAGTACATGTCCACGCCCTTCGGCACCTTCGAGCTGAAATACTTCTTCGGCTCCTCGCTCAACACCGACGCCGGCGGCAATGCGTCCAGCACGGCGGTGCGGGCGCTCATCAAGCAGCTGGTGTCGGCCGAGGACTCGAAGAAGCCGCTGTCGGACAGCCAGCTCAGCCAGATGCTCGAGGAGCAGGGCATCCAGGTGGCGCGGCGCACCGTCGCCAAGTACCGCGAAGCCCTGAAGATCGCGCCGGCCAACTTGCGCAAGGACCTGTTGATGGCGGCGAATTTCAGAGCTCTTTCTGCCTTGCGCCGGCGGCGTCGAGGAATTGCTTGCCGACGAGGCGATGCGCATCCTCGGTCCCGAGACCGCGGGCACCATCGAGCGAGGCGGCATCGCCCTCGAAGGCACGACCGGCGATGTCATGTCGCTCAACCTCGAGAGCCGGCTGGCGCAGCGCGTGCTCGTGCAGGTGGAGCAAGGCGGCTATCGCGGGCGAAGACGATCTCTACGCGCTCGCGCGCAAGGTGCCATGGCAGGCCTGGATGACGCCGCGGCAAACCTTCAAGGTCGACGTGACTGCCCAGCGCTCGCCGCTGCGCAGCCTCAACTTCGCCGCCCTGCGCATCAAGGACGCCCTCTGCGACGTGATGCGCGAAGAGTCCGGCGAGCGCCCCGACGTGGACACGCAGCGCCCGGACCTGCGCGTCGCGCTGCACCTCACCGAAGACCAGGCCACGCTCTACGTCGACACCTCCGGCGAGCCGCTCTTCAAGCGCGGCTGGCGCGAGGACAAGGGCGAGGCGCCGCTGAAGGAAACGCTGGCCGCTGCAATGCTCGCCGCGGCCGGCTGGCGCGGCACCGCCGAAGCCGGTGGCGCCCTGCTCGACCCGTGCTGCGGCTCCGGCACCATCGCGATCGAGGCGGCGCAGATTGCCTGCGGCATCGCGCCCGGGCTGAAGCGGCGCTTCGGCTTCGAGCGCCTGGCGCCCTTTGCCGGTCCGCAGGCACGCGCGCAATGGCAGGCCCTCAAGGAGGCGGCACGTGCTCGCGTGCACGCGCCGCAAGCGCCGGTGTTCGCCAGCGATGTGGCTTTTCGCATGGTCGACTTCGCACGGCGCAATGCCGAGCGGGCCGGCGTGGCCCATGCGATCGAGTTCCACGGCGGCGATGCGCTGGAGCGCCCCGCGCCCGCGCTGCCCGAAGGCCTGGCCGGCACGGTGATGCTCAATCCGCCCTATGGCGAGCGCATCGAGGCGCGCGGCAGCGTCGCTCGCAGCGCGGAGGAAACCGGCATGGCGGATGACTTCTTCCCCCGCCTGGCCAGCCACTGGAAGCGCAACTTCGCCGGCTGGACGGCCTGGGTGCTCTGCCCCGACATGCAACTGCCCGGCAAGATGCGCCTGAAGGAAAGCCGCCGCGTGCCGATGTGGAACGGGCCGATCGAATGCAGGCTGTTCCGCTTCGAGTTGGCGAAGGGCTCTTTCCGTTGATTTCTGTCATTCACGACTAGCCACCGCTGGATTGCGCTTTCCCACGTTTCTCGCGCCGCTGCCGCCATGCAATCCAACCGAGGACGCCCAGCCCGGGGAGCATCAACGCATACGTGGAAGGCTCCGGTATGGGCTGTACCTCGATGGATGGGCAAAGGATTAGAGGTGCCCCCAACGAATGTACCCTAACGGCGCTGAATCCTAAGTCCGCTACGCGATCTTGGTCAACGGATTAAGCGACTCGAATCTCATGGTAAGGTGGTCCGCGGCTTACCCCCCATTTAGCCCCATAGAGACAGTGCTCCCCCTCTGTTATGACTACCCCTCCTCCCCCCCATTCATCCATGATTGGATGAATGACCCGCCCACGTTCCAAATCCATCAAGCTCGGCCCGGCCCCCGGCACCCCCGCCGATGCACTCTCGATGGGCGCCACCCTCGCCGAGATTCAGGAGATTATCGAACATACTGAAGGGGGAGGAGGAGAAACAGGCCACCGCCAAGTCTTATCGAGACACCTACGCAGACAGGCACCCCGCACCTACTCCAGAGTGAGGAGGTGTCCCCATGCGCTCCTTCAATTACACGGACCCCAAGGCACTGGCGCTGCTACGCCACCCGAATATGGGCGTCCGGTTGGCCTTTGCCTATTTCAATGACTGGATAAGCCATGAGGCGGCACTAGACCTGGTGCGCGACCTGAAGCAGTTCCAAAGGGCAGAGGACGGTGTCCGTGCCCGACCGGATCGGTATGACGGCCCCGAGGGCACCCCCAATGCCCCTACGCTGGCGAATCGACACGGGCCTCCCGACGCCGTTCATGCCCAAGGAGCCCCACCGGCCAGATCGGCTCCCCGGCACTCCTGCCCATGCTGCTCTGAAGCAGATCACCGACCAACTCGACACCGACAAGAACCTAGCAGATAACCTTGCTTCATTCGCTGATCGTGGAATGTTCGGGCCGCAGTTTACCGATTCGGACGTCAAAGCTATCAAGGCAAGCGTGGGCGATTTGGATCTGCTGAGTCGGATATCGACGACCTCGTGAACAAATATTCCAAGTGAGGCTCATATGGCAACCATGACCCGCGGCGGCACCAGCGCCTCCATAGGAGGTACCCATCGTGAGCAACTATCTCAGCCGCAGGGACGACGTGGAGAGGTGGATGGCTGACGAAGCTCAACGCCTCGTTGACGCGATGAAGAAGACGGAGCGGCCAGCGAACCCGGTCACGTTCGCTGAGCCCAAGGACGAGCCCAACGACATGGCAAATCCGCAGACTCGGAGCACGGTCCGGGCCACGTGGCCTACTCGATGATCAACTCTGGCGCGAGGTCGGCATGACCAGAGCGTCGCCATCGATCACCACCTTGCCGCCGACAGTGCACACGGTGTTGAGCGTCACGCGCCCCTTTTCCCGCATCACTTCCTTGACCGTCACCGTGGCGTGCACCGTTTCGCCCGGACGCACCGGCGCCTTGAAGCGCAGGTTCTGGCGAAGGTAAATGGTGCCTGGGCCGGGCAATCGGCCCGCGATGGCTGCGGAGATCACGCTCGCCGTCAGCATGCCGTGCGCGATGCGGCCCTTGAACGGCGTGGTCTGCGCAAATTCTTCGTTGATGTGTACGGCGTTGTTGTCCCCCGAAGCGCCAGCGAACAGCACGATGTCCGCTTCCGTGATGGTCTTGGCGAAGGTGGCAGTCTGGCCAACCTCCAGGTCTTCAATGTCGTAGCCAGCGAGTTCGTTCATGGTGTCTCCATGGGTCGGTGCGGGCAGATCGCCCGCCTCAGGAGACTAAGAGACTTGGCTGCGGCTGGGGTAGTAGCACGCCTCGAAGTGCAGTCTTCATGGCCCTCGGCGCGCAGCCCTACGATGACGTGGCAAGACGCTCGCATAGCCACAACATAGCCATTCGTCCCCATAGCTCAGCGGCTCTGCTATGGGCGACAACTTAAGACGTTCCGCTTCAACATGGTGGCCGGATCGGCGCGACGCGCCCCGGTGTAGGAGCGCGCCGACGGCTTCGCTGGAGCGGTCCGACGCCGAGCTTCTTGGCGACGGATAGCCCGCAGCGAGCGGCCGGCCGAACATGAAGACCTCCAAAACCCAACCGGAGAGCAATCATGGGCAAGTACTTCATCGCCTGGCTTCTTGGTGTTCCGGCCTTCGTGCTCGTGCTCATCTACCTCTTCTTCGGCGGCTGAGTGCTCGCGGCGATGCGGGCGCGCAGCGCGTCTCGCACGCCCGCCCGACGCCATCCGTTACATCTCCTGCGACTTCGGCGGGTCGATTCCCGGCTCGTCTCGCTCGTCGTAGGGAATGGAGCGCGATTTCGCGCCACCCCACAACGATATGGAGCCTGACATGAGCCACTACGTAGATGGATTCGTCGTCCCGGTCCCCACCGCCAAGCTCGACGAGTACCGGCAGATCGCCGAGCGCGCTGCCAAGATCTGGAAGGAGCACGGTGCACTGCAGGTCTGGGAGTGCGCCGCCGACGACGTGAAGCCCGGCAAGGTGACCTCGTTTCCGCAGAGCGTGCAGCTGAAGGACGACGAGACCGTGGTCTTCTCGTTGATCGTCTACAAGTCGCGCGAGGAGCGTGACGCCACCAACGCCAAGGTGATGGACGACCCGCGAATGAAGGACATGATGGACATGTCGAAGATGCCCTTCGACGGCATGCGCATGTTCTGGGGCGGGTTCAAGACGATCGTCGAGGCTTGATCCGACGTCGGACCGAGATAGCGCTCGACGATGGCGGCGGAATAGCGGCTCGCCACCTGCCGTATGAAGGCGGCGAAGTCCACGTGCGCGAGATCGTCGGCGCGGTCCGAGATCACGCGCAGCACCGCGCAGGGCACGCCCGCATCGAAGCACACCTGGGCCACTGCTGCGCCTTCCATCTCCACCGCCAGCGCGTCGGGCAGCTCCGCCCTCAGGGCAGCGCTTTCGGCGCTGGTGGAGACGAAGCGGTCGCCGCTGATGACGAGGCCGGTGTGCCGCCTCGGCTGCATGATGCCGAAAGCATCCAGCACCTCCCGCCCGAGGTGCTCGCTCGCGTCGGCAAGCACCTTGCCGGTCGCCTCTTCCAGCCTGCGCGTCATTTCCGCATCGGTCTCGAACCGCGAGCGGCCATAGAGCGGCACCTCATGGCGCGGAAAGATCGGCGAGGCGTCGAGGTCGTGCTGCAGCAGCGTATCGGCCACCACCACATCGCCCACCTTGACCTCCGCACCGATGCCGCCGGCCACGCCGGTGAACAGAAGCTGCGAAGCCTCGAAGCGATCGACCAGCAGGGTGGCAGTAGTGGCGGCGGCCACCTTGCCGATGCGCGAGAGCACCACCACCACCTCCTGCCCGGCGAGGTGTCCGAGCCAGAACTCCCGCCCGGCATGCACCTGCATGTGCTCGTCGGGCATGCGGTCGAGCAGGGCCCGCAACTCCTCGCGCATCGCCGCGACGATCGCAATCGGACCCATGCTCGACTCCACCCGACGCGCTGCGCTACTTGCCGCGCAGCTCGCGCCGCAGGATCTTGCCGACCGGCGTCTTGGGCAGCTCGGTGCGGAACTCCACCACCTTGGGCCGCTTGTAGCCGGTGAGGTTCTGCTCGCAGAAGGCGCGCACCTCGGCCTCGGTGACCGAGGCTTTCTCCTTCACGATGATCAGCTTCACCGCCTCGCCGGACTTGTCGTCAGGCACGCCCACGGCCGCGCATTCGAGCACGCCTTCCATCTGCCCGACCACGTCCTCGACCTCGTTCGGGTACACATTGAAGCCGGAGACCAGGATCATGTCCTTCTTGCGATCGACGATCTTGAAGTAGCCGCGCTCGTCGGTCGTGCCGATGTCGCCGGTGCGGAAGAAGCCGTCGGGCGTCATCACCTTGGCGGTTTCGTCCGGGCGCTGCCAGTAGCCGGCCATCACCTGCGGTCCGCGGATGCAGATCTCGCCCGGCGTGCCGATCGGGACTTCGTTGCCGGCATCGTCGAGCAGCTTGAACTCGGTGGAGGGCAGCGGCATGCCGATGGTGCCGGTGTAGGCCTTGCTGTCGGTCGGGTTGCAGCTGGCCGAGGGCGAGGTTTCGCTCAGGCCGTAGCCTTCGCAGATGGGGCAGCCGGTCTTGTCGAGCCACAGCTTGGCGGTGGCTTGCTGCACGGCCATGCCGCCGCCCACGCTCGATCGACAGGCTGCTCCAGTCGACCGTGTGGAAGTCGGGGTGGTGGGCCAGCGCGTTGAAGAGCGTGTTGACCGCCGGGAAGCTGTGGAACTTGTGCTGCGACAGCTCCTTGAACACCGCCGGGATGTCGCGCGGATTCGGGATCAGCACGTTGCAGCCGCCCACGCGCATCGACAGCATCATGTTCACGGTGAACGCGAAGATGTGATAGAGCGGCAGGGCGCAGACGGTGACCCCCTGCTCGCCAGGGGCCAGCTTCTTCATGGCCGGCGCGTTCCAGGCCTCCGACTGCAGCACGTTGGCGATGATGTTGCGATGCAGCAGCACGGCGCCCTTGCTCACGCCGGTGGTGCCGCCGGTGTACTGCAGCACGGCGATGTCGTCGCGCCGGATCTCGGGGCGCTTGAAGGTGGCGGCGCGCCCTTGCGCGATCGCATCGTTGAAGCGCACCGCCTGCGGCAGCTCGAAAGCCGGCACGAGCTTCTTCACCTTGCGGACCACGTAGTTGACGATCAGGCTCTTCGGGAAGCCGATCAGGTCGCCCATCGCCGCCAGGATGACCTTCTTGGTGGGCGTGTTGGCGATGCACTGCTGCAGCGTGCTGGCGAAGTTCTCGATGATGACGATCGCCTTGGCACCCGAGTCCTTGAGCTGGTGCTCGAGCTCGCGCGGCGTGTACAGCGGATTGACGTTGACCACCACCATCCCGGCGCGCAGGATGCCGGCGACGGCCACCGGGTATTGCGGCGTGTTGGGCATCATGATCGCGACCCGGTCGCCCTTGTCGAGGCCCTGGGCCTGGAGATAGGCCGCGAAGGCCTGCGACAGCGCATCCACCTGCCCGAAGCTGACCGACTTGCCCAGGAACTTGTAGGCGCTGCGATCGGCGTACTTCCGGAAGCTCTCTTCCAGCAGGTCGACCAGCGACCCGTACTGGTCGGGATCGATCGTGTGGGGCATCCCTTCGGGATAGTGTTTCAGCCAGCTTTTATCCATCCAATGCTCCGGTTTGGAGCGTGGATTCTGACTTAAAGCTGACACGCCCCGCAAATGGGAGTTTCTCTATGAAAAAGACTTGTCCGGGCATCACTGGCCATAGCGTCGGATTGCGCTCGCGCCTCTCCGCAATGTCGCGCACCAGGAAGCTGACCGCGCGGGTCCACGACTCATCCCGGTTACCGCGCATGTCCACCGACTTGGTGAGCACCACCTTGTGCGCCTTGACGTCGTGGATCTCGACGTTCACGTTGAGGATGAGCTCGCTGACCTTCTGCACCCAGGTCGCCATCACCAGGTCTGCGCCCAGCAGCGCGCCGACCTGCTCGGCGCAATCGTCGCAGCGGTGCAGGTACTCCTGCTGCGAGCGCAGCTTGTCGAGGAGACCCGCCGCCGGCGCCAGTTCGACCACCTTGTACAGCTCCCGCTCGGCCAGCTCGCGCCGCAGTTGCGTGGTGGCATTGCGCAGGCGTTGCTCCTGCTCCGCCCGGGGCACCGGATTGCGCTGGTCATCGACCAGCTCGAAATCGAGCACTGCCAAGGCTGCGCAACTGGAAGCTTTGCGCCCGAGGCCTGTGCGCGAGGCTGCGAGCAGGCGAGGCCGAGCGCAAGGGCCCCTGCGGCCTCGAGCCAGTTTCTGCGGTCCATGCTCTCCAAACCGGCTCAGCCCTTGGCGGGCGCGGGAACCAGCTTGTGGCGGGAACGGATGCGCAGCACCTGCACGACGGCCCCGGCGATCACGGCGACCAGGGCGATGGCGGTGTGGATCACACCAAGCGATGTCAGGCCAAGCATTGATCTTCTCCTCGTGGCGGATGCAAGTCCCCATGCCTGCGTAGTCCGTGCTTGCTTTGTAGGTGCCCGACCGCGACTGCGCAATGGGGGCGGGCCTGCCGCCCCGCATGCCCGCGCATCGGTGATCGCACGAGTGCACCGACCATGGGCGCGCGGCATCCCGAATGGGCGCACCTCATTCGTCGCGACCCTGTTGCAGGCTCGGGCCCGATAGAGTCGCGGCATGGCAAGGACCCTCAAGCAATCACCGGGGCCGCGCAGCGCGCGTGGGCAGGTCGGCAGCCCGCTATCTTCACGCCGCATCGGCACGGCCGTGGCCTTGGGCGTCATGATGTTCGCGGCCATCGCCGTGCTGCTGCAAGTGCTGCGCACCGACCTGGACTGGTATCGCACTCCGCTGAGCTTCTACCTGATCGGTCCAGGCGGTGCGTGGCTGCAGGCAGCCTACCTGGTGCTTTCTGCCTCGCTGGTGCTGCTCGGCATCGGGTACTACGGGGCACTGCCAGCCGGTGCCCGCAGCAGCGCGCCGCTGCTGCTGTTTGTCGTGGCTGGCCTGGCCTTGTCCGTCACGGCCTTCGCCGAAACACCGCAAGCCGGGAAGACGCCAAGCCTCGAAGGCTTCGTGCACGGCGTGGCGGCACAGACCAGCCTCCTTTGCGCCACCACGGCCATGTTGATTCAATCGTGGTGGCTGCGCCGCAATGCCGCTTGGCGGCATCGCTTCGCGGCCGCGTTCTCCCTGGCGATGCTGTGCTTCGTCGGACTCTGGGTGCAGGCCCTCTGGCGCGATGCCCCGCGGGGAATCGGCCAGAAGCTGCTCATAGCAGCGATCCTGCTGTGGCTGCTGTTGGCCGCGCTGTGGTTGCGGCAAGGTTTCGCCAGCGGGTCCAGGCTGCCTCGAGCCTGAACCCGGCGTGCAGGCCCAACTCCATCGTCGCAAGGATCCCAACGCCGCGCGCATGAAAAACGGCCGCGGGGATGCCGCGGCCGTTTTCGAGTTCGAAGTCGCTGTGGACTAGTCCACCGCCTTCACCATGTCTTCCACGACCTTCTTGGCGTCGCCGAAGACCATCATGGTCTTGTCCATGTAGAAGAGCTCGTTGTCCAGGCCCGCGTAGCCGGAGGCCATGGAGCGCTTGTTGACGATCACCGTCTTGGCCTTGTAGGCCTCGAGGATCGGCATGCCGTAGATCGGCGTGCCCTTCTGCAGCGCGGCGGGGTTCACCACGTCGTTGGCGCCGAGGATGATCGCCACGTCGGCCTGGCCGAACTCGCCGTTGATGTCCTCCATCTCGAACACCTGGTCGTAGGGCACCTCGGCCTCGGCCAGCAGCACGTTCATGTGCCCCGGCATGCGCCCGGCCACCGGGTGGATCGCGTACTTCACGTTCACGCCCTTGTGCATGAGCTTCTCGGCCAGCTCGTTGACCGCATGCTGCGCACGCGCCACCGCCAGGCCATAGCCCGGCACGATGATCACGGTCTCGGCATTGGCCAGGATGTAGGCCGCGTCGTCCGCGCTGCCGCTCTTGACCGGACGCTGCTCGGAGCTGCCCGCGACCGCCGCCGTGGTGTCGCCGCCGAAGCCGCCCAGGATCACGTTGAAGAACGAGCGGTTCATCGCCTTGCACATGATGTAGCTCAGGATCGCGCCCGAGGAGCCCACCAGCGAGCCGGCGACGATCAGCATCGCTGTTGTTCAGCGAGAAGCCGATGCCCGCCGCCGCCCAGCCCGAGTAGCTGTTGAGCATCGACACCACCACCGGCATGTCGGCCCCGCCGATCGGGATGATGATCAGCACGCCCAGCACGAAGGACAGCAGCAGCATCACGAAGAACGCCGGCCAGCTGCCGGTGAACATGAACACCAGCCCGAGGCCGATCATCGCCAGCCCCAGCACCAGGTTGAGCAAGTGCTGGCCGGGGAACACCACCGGCGCGCCCTTGAACAGCCGGAACTTGTACGTGCCCGAGAGCTTGCCGAAGGCGATCACCGAGCCGCTGAAGGTGATCGCGCCGATGGCCGCGCCCAGGAACAGCTCGAGCCGGTTGCCGGTGGGGATCGGCTCGCCCTTGGCGACGATGCCGAAGGCCCATGGCTCGGCCACCGCGGCCACCGCGATGAACACCGCCGCCAGGCCGATCATGCTGTGGAAGAAGGCCACCAGCTCGGGCATCTTGGTCATCTCGACCGTCTTGGCGCGCCAGGCGCCGTAGCCGCCGCCGACCAGCAGGCCGATCAGCACCCAGCCCAGGCCGGCCGATGCTGCCCTCGGCCAGCTTGACGATCAGCGCCGCGGTGGTGACCGCGGCGATCGCCATGCCGACCATGCCGAACATGTTGCCGCGGATCGAGGTGGTCGGATGCGACAGGCCCTTGAGCGACTGGATGAAGCAGACGCTCGCGACCAGGTACAGCAGCGTGACGAGGTTCAGGCTCATGCTGCGGCTCCCGTCTTGGCCTCGGCAGCGGCCTTGGGTGCCTTCTCCTTCTTCCTGAACATCTCGAGCATGCGGCGCGTCACGAGGAAGCCGCCGAAGATGTTGACCGCGGCCAGCGCCACGGCGAGCACGCCCATGCTCTTGCCCAGGAAGCCTTCAGTGAGCGCCGCCGCGAGCATGGCGCCCACGATCACGATCGCCGAGATGGCGTTGGTCACCGCCATCAGCGGCGTGTGCAGCGCGGGGGTCACGGTCCATACCACGTGGTAGCCCACGTAGATGGCCAGCACGAAGATGATCAGATTGATGATGGTCGGACTGACGAGTTCCATCGTCCTTCTCCTTGTTGATTTCAGAACTTGCGGATCTCTTTGATGCCGTTGCGTTCGTCGAGCAGCACCACCTTGGGCTTGTAGTCGCGCGCCGCGTCCTCGTCTCATCGGCGCGTAGGTGCAGATGATGAGCAGGTCGCCCACATGGGCCTTGCGCGCGGCGGCGCCGTTGAGCGAGATCGCCCCGGAGCCGCGCGGCGCCTTGATGATGTAGGTGGAGAAGCGCTCGCCGTTGTTGATGTTGTAGAGGTCGATCTGCTCGAACTCGCGCATGTCGGCCGCGTCCATCAGGTCTTCGTCGATGCCGCAGGAGCCCTCGTAGTGCAGGTCGGCCTCGGTCACGGTGGCGCGATGCAGCTTGGCGCGCAGCATCACTCGATGCATTAAGGCGTTCATTTGCGTTTCACCTGTCCGTCGGTGGTCATCAGGCACGCCGCCACGATGTCGTCTTCGAGATCGACCTTGAGCGTGGCTTCCTTGGTGACGATGAGCTTGAGGAAATCGAGCACGTTGCGTGCGTAGAGCGCCGAGGCGTCGGCCGCGACGAGCGCCGGCAGGTTGGTCTCGCCCACCAGCGTGACGCCGTGCTTGATCACGGTCTTGCCGGCTTCGGTCAGCGGGCAGTTGCCGCCTTGCGGTGCGGCCAGGTCGACGATCACCGAGCCCGGCTTCATGGCCTTGACCATCTCCTCGGTCACCAGCACCGGAGCGGCGCGGCCGGGGATGAGCGCGGTGGTGACCACGATGTCGGCCTGCGCCACGCGCTTGGCCACTTCGAGCTTCTGGCGGTCGAGCCAGCTCTGCGGCATCGGCCGCGCGTAGCCGCCCACGCCTTCGGCCGCTTCCTTTTCCTCGGCCGTCTCGTAGGCCACTTCGATGAACTTGGCGCCCAGCGACTCGACCTGCTCCTTCACCGAGGGACGCACGTCGGAGGCCTCGATCACCGCGCCGAGGCGCTTGGCGGTCGCGATGGCCTGCAGGCCCGCGACGCCCACGCCGAGGATCACCACGCGCGCGGCCTTCACGGTGCCGGCCGCCGTCATCAGCATCGGGAAGAAGCGCTGGTACTTGTCGGCCGCGATCATCATCGGCCTTGTAGCCGGCGACGTTGGCCTGCGACGAGAGCACGTCCATGCTCTGCGCGCGCGTCGTGCGCGGCGCGGCTTCGAGCGCGAAGCTGGTCAGGCCGGCACCGGCCATGCGCTGCAGGCCCTCGGCGTCGAAGGGGTTGAGCATGCCGACCAGCGTGGTCCCGGGCTTCAGCAGGGCAAGCTCCTGCGGCTCCGGTGCAGCGCACCTTGAGCACCAGCTCGCAGCCGAAGGCGCCGGCGGCATCGGTGATCTCGGCGCCTGCGGCGGTGTAGGCATCGTCAGGTGCCGCGGCCGCCAACGCCGGCGCCTGACTGGATGCGCACGGTATGGCCCTGGGCCTTGAGTTTCTTCGCCGTTTCCGGCGTGACGGCGACGCGGGATTCACCCGCCGCGGTTTCCAGCGGTACGCCTATGAGCATGTTGCGGTTCTCCTCGGGGCAGGCCCTTACGTCCAGTCCATTCACGTGAATAGACGAAGTATAACGCATTATGCATTATGCGTTGTGCATTAGCGATGACGCTGGCAGACAACCCCAGCTTTGGAATCGCTTCCCGCACGCACCTGCAGCGGGGGGGGGCTTCGCGGACTGACCGCCGGAGTCGGGCTGGTGACTCGCTGGTCCCGCCTGCGCCCCAATCCGGCTACGTGCAAACCCTATTGTGGATAATGCATTATGCATCTAACTTAGCGCAATGCTTCGAGGCCGATGTGTCTCAAGCAAGGAGCCCAGTCAATGTCTCAATTCCTTCAGATCCTTCTAGCAGGGCTGTCGATCGGCGCGATCTACAGCCTGGCCGCGCTGGGTTTCACGATCGTGTTCAACGCCACCAAGGTGACCAATTTCGCCAACGGCGAGTTCGTCATGATGGGCGGGCTGGTGTCGGCCTCGCTCTCCAGCGTTGCGAACTGGCCGCTGCCGGCTGCAGTGGCGGCGGCGGTCATCGTCGTCACAGCGCTCGGCATCGCGCTCGACAAGTTCGGTGTCCAGCAGGCGCGCCGCAAGACCATCCTCGGCTACGCGATGGTCACGATCGGATTCAGCCTCCTGTATCGCGGCATCATGCAAGTGGGGGTGGGTCGCGACGTGCTCTTCATGCCCAACTTCGGGTTCCTGCCCGAACTGAGAGTGTCGGGCTCTATTTCACTTCGCAGTCGACCTGGATCGTGCTGATGCTCGCCATTGTCAGCGGCGGCCTGAGCTACCTGTTCCTTCGCACGCGCATTGGCAAAGCGATGCGCGCGGCCAGCCAGAGTCCGCGCGCAGCTGCGTTGTGCGGCATCGAGCCGGCGCGCATGTCGGCGCTGGCGTTCGGCATGGCCGCCGCCGCCGGGGCGCTGGCAGGCGCACTGGTCGCCCCGGTCGGCGGCGCTTTCTTCGAATACGGCCTCGGGTTCGGATTGAAAGGCTTCGCCGCCGCGGTGTTGGGCGGCTTCGGCAGCCCCGTCGGCGCCGTCGTCGGTGGATTGCTCATCGGCCTGCTGGAGAGCCTGTCGGCAGGCTACCTATCATCCGCCTACAAGGACGCCGTCGCGCTGGCAATCCTGCTGGCGCTGCTGCTCGCATGGCCGAGCGGCCTGCTGGGCCGCGTCGAAGCAAAGCGGGTCTAACCGTGAACAAGTCCGTCGTGTCCGTCTCCTCTCCCTCGAAGCTCTCGTCACCGCCTACGCCAGTGGCGCTGGTCGACGCAGGCAAGAGCCGAGTCGCCAGCCGCTATCGGCGCGACGTTATCGGCGTTGCATGCCTCGCGCTGATCGCGCTCGTGATCGGCCTCACGGTGACGCGCTCCTACTATCTCAGCATGCTGGTCTACTCGGCGATCTTTGCCATCGCGGCGCTGGGTATGTTGCTGCTGTTCGGCTTCGCGGGCCAGATATCGGTCGGGCAGGCAGCATTCTTTGGCGTCGGCGCCTACACGAGCGCCCACCTGGTCATGCAGCTCGGGCTGCCGCCTCTGGTAGGCATGGCGTGCGCCACGGCGCTGGCCGGCAGCTTCGGCTGGCTGGTATCGCGGCCGCTGCTGCGATTGACGACCAACTACCTGGCAATGGGCACGCTCGCCTTCGGGGTGATCTGCTACATCCTGTTCGCGCAGATGCGCTCCATCACCGGAGGCATCGATCCGGGCATCACCGCGCTCGCACCTTTCTCCATCGGCCCGCTGGTGCTCGACGAGCCACGCAAGATGTACTGGCTGGTGGCCGTGGTGTTGTGCACGGTGATGCTGCTGGTCATCAACCTCGTTCACAGCAGGATCGGGCGGGCGCTGAAGGCGCTGAAGGTGTCCGAGGTGGCGGCTGCCGGCCTCGGCGTCGACGTCGTGCGCTACAAGGTCGCCACCTTCACGCTGGCGGCTGCCTTGACCGGTCTTGCAGGCTCGCTCTATGCCCATTTCCAGAGCGCGTTCAATGCGACCGTGTTCGGCGTGGGGCTGTCGATCGAACTGCTGATCATGGTTGTCGTGGGCTCGGTTGCCACGCCTTGGGGCGCACTCTTCGGCGCGCTGTTCGTCACGATCCTGCCGTCGTTCCTCGAAGGCTTCGAGCACTACAAGCTGCTCGTCTGGGGCGCGATCATGACCGCCGTCATGATCTACATGCCCGATGGCTTCGGCAAGGCCATCGTCGACGCCGGCGTCTCTCTCTTCAAACGCAGGCGGGTCGAATGACTCTCGAGGTGCAAGGTTTCAGCAAGCGCTACGGCGGCCTCCTCGCGGTGGACGGCGTGAGCCTCACCGCCGCGGAGGGCGACATCACGGCCCTTATCGGCCCCAACGGTGCAGGCAAGACGACCCTGCTCAATCTGATCAGCGGCGTCATCATGACCGACAGCGGCGAATGTCAGCTGTTCGGCCAGTCGGTGGCCGGCCGCACGCCGCACGAACTGGCACATCTGGGACTCACGCGCACCTACCAGAGCCCGCAGCTCTTCGACGACATGAACGTGCTGGAAACGGTCATGGTGGGCGCGCACCAACATGGCACGGCGGGGTTCATCTCATCGATGTTCCGCATGCGCCAGACCCGCAAGGAAGAAGCTCGGCTCGAAGAACAGGCACTGCGGGCGCTCGAACGGGTGGGATTGCCGCGCTCGCTGCTGCTGCGTCCGGCGGTCGACCTGGCCTACGGGCTGCAGCGCCGTGTCGAGATCGCCAGGGCGCTGGCGATGCAGCCGCGCGTTCTGCTGCTCGATGAGCCTGCTGCGGGCTTGAACCAGCAGGAGAAGCGCGAGCTCGCAAGCCTGGTGCAAAGCCTGGCGCGCGACGGCCTCACTGTGCTGCTTGTGGAGCACGACATGGACATGGTGATGGGCATCTCGCAACACGTCGTCGTCATGAACTTCGGCTGCAAGATCGCCGAGGGAACACCGGCCGAAGTCCAGAAGAACCAGGACGTCATCGATGCCTACCTGGGCGCCGAGACCGAGGAACCGGCCGATGCTTGAACTCAAGAACATCGCCGTGCGCTACGGCGCGATCCAGGCCTTGAGCGGCGTTTCGCTGCAGGTTGCCAAGGGCGAGGTCGTGTGCCTGATCGGTGCCAACGGCGCGGGCAAGTCCAGCGTGCTCAATGCGATTTCCGGCGTGGTACCCGTGGTCGACGGCTCGATCACGTTCGAAGGCGAGCCGATCCGCGGCGCGCGCGCTGGCGCCATCGTGCGCAAGGGCCTGATCCAGGTGCCCGAAGGCCGCCTCGTGTTCCCGGACATGACGGTGCTGGAGAACCTCGAAATGGGTGCCTACAGCCGACGCGACTCGACGTCGGACACGCTCGCCATGGTGATGGAGCTGTTCCCCCGCCTGGCCGAACGTCGCGCTCAGCTGGCCGGCCTGATGTCGGGCGGCGAGCAGCAGATGCTGGCCATCGGCCGCGCGCTGATGGCCAAGCCCCGCTTGCTGCTGCTCGACGAGCCCTCCATGGGGCTGGCGCCGCAGGTGATTGCCAGCATCTTTCGCACGCTCAAGCGCCTGCGCGACGACTTCGGTGTGTCGATCCTGCTCGTGGAGCAGAACGCCAAGGCCGCGCTGAAGCTCGCCGATCGAGGCTACGTGCTCATCAACGGACGCATCGCGAACAGCGGCTCGTCGGAAAGCCTGCTGGCCGACAGTGCAACGCAGGAAGCCTTTCTCGGCCGGACACACAGCGCTGCGGCGATATGACGAGTCATGGTGCCCTGGGCCGGCTCTGGTGACACCCCATCAATTGGTTGCCGGCAGGTACGTCCCGATGATCATCGCGGCCTCACAAAGGAATCCGTTGTCGTGATGCAGGTCAGGAAAGGCGCCTTCACGACCGCCAAGTAGATCGGGGAAAACGATTGCGGCGTCATGCCGCCGTCGCCAATGCCCTTCGCCCGCACTCCTTGCTCGTTCGAGCGTGCGGTCTCACTTCTTCAACTGGAAAGACGCTTGTGAATACGAAAGTGGATGCCCCACTAAAGTGCCCCAACCGATGCTGAATTGCATCCGTTCCTGAAATCGAAACTTGGCCACGTCATCGGCGGCAGCATCGTCGAATCGGTGTCCGGCAAGGTGTTTGAAACCTTGAATCCGGCCACAGGAAAGGTCCTGGCTGTCCTGGCCGAGGGCGACGCGGCCGACATCGACAAGGCGGTCAAGGCTGCTCGCGCCGCCTTCAAGGGGCCGTGGTCCAAGTGGAAGCCGTACGAGCGCCAAGCCCTGCTGATGCGGGTGCACGACCTCGTCGACAAGCGGTTCGAGGAGATGGCGCTGCTCGAAACCCTAGACAACGGGTCTCCGATCACGCGGTCACGCAATCTCAAGAACTATGTTCTTCAGACGATCGCGTATTACGCGACGCAGACCGTCAACGTGGGGGGGCAGACGCTACCCAATAGCATGCCTGGCTCAGTCATGAGCATGACCATCAAGGCGCCGATCGGCGTGGTCGGCGGCATCCTCGCATGGAACAGCCCGATTCTCGGACAGTGGTACGCCGTGGGAGGAGCGCTCGCGACTGGATGCACATTGGTTCTCAAGCCGGGCGAGCTCGCGTCGCTCTCGGTGCTGTATCTGGTGAACCTGCTCAAGGAAGCCGGCCTTCCCGATGGCGTGGTCAATGTCGTGACCGGATACGGGCATACAGCAGGAGCCGCTCTTGCCGCCCACCCGGACGTCAACCGCATCGTGTTTACTGGTTCCGTGGCAACAGGCCGTCGTATCGTCGAGGCTTCCGTCAGCAACATGAAACGCGTGCAGGTCGAACTCGGTGGGAAGTCGCCCGACATCGTCTTCGCCGACGCCGACCTTGACCTTGCCGTGCCTGGCGCCGCGATGGGCGTGTACAACAACAGCGGACAGATATGCACCGCTGGAACGCGGCTGTTCGTTCAGCGCAAGATCCACGAAGAATTCGTCGAACGCCTAGTCGCCTTCTCAAAGACGCTGCGTGTGGGCAATGGCATCGACCCCAACGTCCAGTTGGGGCCGGTCATCTCGCATCAACAACTAGAGCGAGTGATGGGCTATGTGCGCGGCGCCGTCCCGAGCAATACGTTTCCACCTACGTATTGCTGACTCACCGGAGCATCGGGGCGGGTCGGTCGCTGGATCATCCTCGCGCTCACCTGTTGAGCTGGTTTACCCTCAATCGCGGTCGCATCCAGTTGCGGGACGAGCGCGACGAACTCGTCTGCCATCGCGTTCACCAGGCTGACCACACGATTGGGGTCGGAGTCGGTGACCGTGATCAAGACGACCGCTTCGGGTGCGTAATCAACCTTCACCGAGTTCGCCAGCGCTTGCGCATCCAAGTGGAGACCCAGTGAGTCGATTGCATCCTGGGCGACCTCAGTGCTGGCGGCAATCTTCGCGTAGGACGACAGCCGGAACTGAGCGGTCTGCGTCGCCTCGAATGCGTCGTTGGCTGAGGAAATGCCGGACATCGAAATGTAGAAGCTTGCCGACGCCTGGTAGCTCTTGGGGGTGACCGCAGTCATCGCCACGGCACCAAGCATGCACGCGACGATCGCGGCGACAACAAGCATCCATCGCGACCGGACGACGGTGAGGAACGTGCGTATGCCCACAATGCTCCCTGTGAGGTTGTTTGCTCGACGCTCGCCGCAACGCTGCTTTATGGGCTGAAGACCCTAGTCAACTGAACGCGAGACGCCCTTCCATTTGTTTTGCTGTGTGTCGGAAACGATACTACAGCAGTCAACCGGTCATGCGGCTCGACTAGCCTGGTGTGCACGACAGCGCTGGCCGATCGTTGATATCGACGCGCCGGTGCTGATTTTGAGCACCAAGTGTTAGCCGGGTCTTCATCGTAGGTCGGTCTGACGGTAAGCAGTTCGCGAGGACAGGCGCTCTGAACTGCGATAACTGTGGTTGCTGAGACGGGAACGTCCTGAGGTGGGGAGCGACGTTGCGGTGAAGGAGGTGTCAACGCTGCGCGTTGGTGTTCCAACCGCCACTCGGCTGGGCTACCTGATCCCGGCCGGTGCGCTGCCCGATGCAGGCACAGCCACCTGGTGACCTGTGACATCAACTGAATCCGGAACAAGACAACCCGGCTCTAACACCGGGTGGACTCAGTATCGGGGACTCGCCACGCGGGATTTCATGATGTAGACGCCCGGCTCGAGCGCACCCTCGACAGCCGGTCCGTGAAGCGCGAGGAAGTCACGATCCCCAGCGGTGGTCGCATGCCACCTGGCTGCTCTCACTGGCGCTTTCGAGCGAAGAACGTGACCGTGCGTGTCAGGAGATCCTCGCGGCTGTAGCCAATCGCGGTCAGTTCCGCCTCGATCTTGAGCTCGCGCGGAATTAGTTTGGGTCGGTCTCGGGCGTGTCGCCCGGCTTGGCGCGCAGGGTGTAGTTCCAGTCGCCGTGGAAAGCGTGGCGGACGAGCGTCCCGGCCTGTTCCAGCGCCTTCATCTCCCGGTCGGGAATCTTGATGCCTTTCGGATAGCTGCCGGTGTCGAGTTCCGCGTGGACCTTGAGCCCGGTGCGGGTGGTGGTCGCGGCGATGGTGTTCACGATGACCTCGTGGCTGGTCAGTGGCTTGCCCCGCCAGTTCATGGAGATGTGGGAGAACAGCCGGTGCTCGATTTTGTTCCACTTCGAGGTCCCGGGTGGGAGGTGGCACACGCTGATCTCGAGCCCGGTCTCGGCGGCGAGCTCGGCCAGCTCGGTCTTCCACAATCGGGTCCGGTGGCCGTTGGAGCCGCCGCCGTCGGCGCAGATCAGCAGCCGTCCCGCGTCCGGGTAGGCGTCCTTGCCGACGGTGTCCCACCAGCGGCGGATGGCCTGAACGGCGAACTGCGAGGTGTCGTGGTCGGTGCCCACGTTGACCCAGCCGGTGTTGGCCGCCACGTCGTAGACGCCGTACGGGACGGCCTTGCCGAGGTCCTGGTCGGCGAAGTCGTGCACGTTGACCTGCTCGGGCTCGCCGCCGGGCCGCCATTCCCGGCCACCGTTCTTGTACCGCCCGACCAACTCCTTCTTCTTGGTGTCCACGCTGATCACCGGGCAGCCCGCGGCCATGTGCTCCTCCGCCTGCGCGTTGAGGTAGCCGAACTGGGCGTCCCGGTCCGGGTGCTGCTTGCCCTCGATCGTCTTGGCGTTGCCCTGCAGGCTGTACCCCAGCTCACCGGTCAGCAAGGTGGCCACGGTCGAGGCCGACACCTGATGTCCCCGCCCGGCCAGCGCCTCGGACAGGTTCCGGGTCGACTTGGTCGTCCATTTAAGCGGAGACATCGGATCGCCCCGGGTCTCCGGCTCCACCAGCGCCTCCAATGCCTGAAGCAGACCCGGATCGGTCTCGACCAGCGGCCGGCGTCCCGCCCCCGGCCGGCGGATCCGGCCGTCCTGCGGCTCGGCCGACTGGACTTCCCGCCGGCCACGGGCCACCGTGTCCGGGTGCGCCCCGGTCGCCTCGGCGACCCGCTTGGTCCCGCCTCGGCCCAGGGCCACAGCCTCGGCCCCCAGCACCAGCCGCCGCGCCTTCTCATCCAGGTGCGGCCGCACCAGCTCGTACCTGCGCGCTACATCCTCATCAGTCACACAAGCCACATAGCACAAACCAAGCCTCCGCCGCACCACGAAACCCAGCTAATTGATCAGCGAGCCCTTAGTCAAGTAAGACTCACCCTCGACGGTTAGTTGCTCTTGAACGACCTCCATGATTTCGCGAAACGCAGCCCGATACTCAGAGAGTTTCAGCTCGTTCATGAAGGCATTGGCAGGATGTCGGTTTTCTCGCAAGTGGTCCCAGGGCTCAACCTTGTCGCTTCCTCGCTCGTCGGGCCAGAGCCACTCCAGGTTATGTCCGCCTGAAAGGCTGGCGAACAGGTGAGGCGTGATGACCGCGATCCCACCGGGCTTCAGCACACGATTTAGTTCGCGGACTGCTCCAGGTGAGTCATCGATATGCACGCCGGTCCTGACCAGCGTCCGGCGCCGCGATTGTGCGAGGGCAGGCTCGGACCGCTTCTCAACCAGCAGCCAACCCCAACGATCCCACCCAACCCGGGCGCCCCCCTCGGCGGTCCGAGGCTGGCCTCACTGGCAGCTTGGTGTAGAAGATCGCAAACCGCAGCCCGTCGCCGGTGAGCCGGTAGCGGTTGCGGCCCGGGATGCGGGTGATCAGCCCGTTGGTCCGCAGCCGGGCCAGGTCCTAGCTGGCCTGATTCATGGATTAGGCGGCGCCGCCGAGCAGCCCGGTCATCGAGGCGCGCAGGCTCTTATTGGTGATGCCGGGGTAGGAGGTCGGTAAGTGTGAACGCCTCGCTGTTGGTGGTGCTGGTCGCCGCGGTGTTGCTGTCAGGTTTGGCCTGCCGCTACAGCGCACCACCCACGTGCTACTGATCACCCACGCGGCACGGCAAACGCCCCACAGCTCAGTCACCACTCGACGGATGTTTGGATAATACTTCGTACTGGGAGTTCGCCGTATCGATGTCCCTGGGCTGAAAGTGCCCATCAGGGGTAAGGATTGGTGTGCCCTGGCTGTCGCGGAGTTCTCCGTTTCCTGCTCCGTGGACGAAGACCGCGTTCGACTCGGGCAGACCGGCCGGTGAACCCGGATAGGTGATGAACTGTAGGCCGCTGGCCGAGAAGTAGGTCACTGAGAGGCTCGCTGCATCGGCGATGTGAAACCACCTATCGGCCAGGGCGTTCCAATGCTGCGCCTCGTCGGCGGCCTGGGGTGGCGAAATGCCGGACGCGACCATTGCCTGGTAGGAGGGCCAGCCGATTTCGCCGATGTCACCGCGGACTTGGTTGCGCGCCAGCCAATCTATGAACTTCTCGAGCCGGTACAGGTTCCAGTCATCAAATGATCGACCACCAGTAGTGCCGTCCGCCTGAAACCGGTTGGACCAGTAGGAATAGCGCAATTCGGGAGCATCGCTGCCGGCGACAATATATCTACCAGTATGGTCGAAGTACTGGTGAGCGGAGTAGACCACCGCGTCGAGTGGATCGTTGATCCAAGCCTTCGGGTGCAGGTCCCCGAAGGTGTCCACGTTCGACCAGCTGACGCCCTCGATCATCAGTCGATGGTCGTCACCGGCCGCTCGAACGGCATCGACCGCGGCTTGGGAGAACTGCTCCCATACGGCTGCGTCGGCGCGCGGGTCGCCGCCGTCTGCTTGGCTCCTGCGCAACGCTCGGTTTAGTCCGGTGAGGTTGTTCGGCTCGTTCATCACGTCGTATGCCAGCACGCCGGGTTGATCCTTGAGGACGGCTGACAGCTTGGTCCACACGTCGGCGAACTGGTCGATGCTGATACCGCGCGAACACGTCACAACGGTGCCGTTCGACTGCCGGTACCGGCACCCGTTGTGCAGGTCCACGATCACGTCGATGCCAGCGGCGTGGGCTCGGCCCAACTCGACCTTCAGCCGAGCGACCTCCTCGGGAGCAAGACTGCCGCCCAGTGTCGGCTGAATGCGTTCCCACACGATCGGCAGACGTATCACCGACACGCCGTGGCTGGCCTCGAACGCATAGGACGCCGCCGATTCATTGCCGGCGTGTCCGTCGTAGCCTCCAAACCAGTGAAACGTCATGTTGTTCACGCCGCGGAGGTAGGGGCCCGCAATGGGCTTCGGCGTCATCTTTGGCGACGTACAGCCGGCGAGGACCAGCACCACAATTACGAGGATTCCGATTCCTCGCGCTCCCTGTGCCCTCATGATGCGGCCACGCTCAGGGGGCGGTCGGCAGCCTTCATTGACAAGTTTTCGTATCCACTACACGCGGCGATCTGAGTCGACACAGATTGTTTCTCGCGTTTGCGGCCTGTTCTGAAGCATTGCACACAATATTTGTGACCGGACCGTCCAATGTTTTTGGCCACCCCGCAGGTGGGCTGAATTCGGGCTCCTGTCAGCATAGTGCGCGTGTTCGTAGTCGGCGAGGCGGCGCGTTGACGGGTCGCGGTCGCCGCAGAGCCGGCAGGAAGCGCCTGCTGCGGCAATGTCTGCAGCGAAACTTCAGCATCCGGTGTGTGTCGGGCGCCGCGACCGTCGTCGACGGTCCACGCTGGCCGCCGAGTCTGCCTTGCCGCAGACAAACGTCTCGGTGACGATTACTGCAGCTTTGCCCTTGTCCCAGATCTCGACGATCCGGCTGGTGGCTCGCGCGCTGCCCGACGGGGCAACGGCGCATGCAGCGGCACCTGTTCGGGTATGCAGAGTGCTCGCCAATCGATCTCGACGCCGGGCAAGTCGACCCTTGGTCGCTAGAACGTTGAGAGTTGTCTTGAGTTTTCAGGCTGCTTTGGGCGGCAGTCTGCGCGTGTCGATGTTGCTGTGACGTGAGTGTCGATGGTGCGCAATGCGTTTCGGAGCGGTGGTGGGGCCGGTGGTTGGTCGGCGGCGAGCAGTGGGCGTAGCAGGCGGTCGTGGAGTTTGGTGTAGAAGATCGCGAACGCGCAGCCCGTCGCCGGTGAGGTCGTAGGTGTTGGTGTGCGGGTAGGCGGGTGATCAGGCCGTTGAGGCGTAGCCGGGCCAGGTCGTAGCTGGCCTGGTTGCATGGTGTAGCGGGCCGCCGAGCAGTCCGGTCATCAGGGCGCGCAGGCTCCTGTTGGTGATGCCGGTGACGGCGAGCAGGGTGACGCACAGGGCGCCGGCCAGGGCTTGGACCCGAGGGTCGCCGAACCGTAGGGCTGGGGCCCTCCGCCCCTCCGCGGTGACGGTGGGGTGCGCGATCCGCTCAAAGGCTGGACTCGCAAGGACGCAGCCCTGGCCGACACGTTCAGTATCGCAGCAGGCGGGTGTTGACCGCACGGGCCTTGGCCTGCAGCTCGTCGAGGTTGTGCAGCCGGCGTTGGCAGCCCAGGTCGTCGGGGGCGTTGATCACGGTCTCGATCCGCAGCGCCCGCCCGTCCGCCGGGTAGGACCGGCGGGTTGCCCCGCCGATCCCCCCTCAGAACCGTACGTGCCACTCGTCGCGGCATACGGCTCAAGCAAGCCGCGGGGGCGTGCAGGTTAGCTGTGCTGGGTCCGGCGTCGGCGGGCGCGGAGCCCGCGTCGGCAGGAGGCGTGCACGAGGCGGGTTTGATCATTGTGCGGTGGGCCGGATCTCCCGTGGTGGACGAGGTAGTCCGCGGCTATCGCCTGACGGGTGACCTGTTGCCACCATCGTTCCCAGTCGTGCGGGGACTGCGGCGGCTGGTCGGCGGTGAGCAGGTGATCCCCGCAGAGCGGACAGCGCGCATCCTGCCTGGCGAGCAGGCGCAGGGTGTAATTGTCCAACGGGGGCTTGACCTTTCGCCGCCGTTCGGCCCAGTAGTCGGCCAGGGCGGGGTCATCGGGTGAGGCCGCGCCCTGGACCATGACATGCCGAACAATGTCGGTCCAGGAAAACTTGACAAGGTAGGCGTCACTTGCGGGATCGCCGAACACCCAGCGGTCGTTCCTGAACTTGTTGCGCTTACCGAAGTAGTGCTCGACGATCCACCGCTTCGGTTTGTTGTTGTGCTGCCATGTTGTCCATTTGTAGGTGAGTTTCCACATCTGATAGTCCAGCGTGTGGAACACCTTGGACGACACCACACCCCGGTAATAGGCGGCCCACCCCTTGATGATCGGGTTGAGCCTGGCGATGACCGCCGCCGAATTCGATCCGCGCAGGACGCGCATCTCGAACGCGAGCCTTTGCCGGAGCCGCCTGATGGCCGCCTTGCTCGGTTTGATCAGCAGCTTGGAGCCGTACCGGCGGACGTTGAATCCCAGGAAATCGAATCCCTGCTCACCGAGGTGCACGATCTGCGTCTTGTCCTCGTTGAAGACGAGACCCCTGGGCGCCAGCCATTCCGCGAGCCGCGCCTTGATCTGTTCGGCCTGCTCACCGGAGTGGCAGAGCGCGACCAGGTCGTCGGCGTATCTGATCACGACCGGGGACCCTGGCTGGGTCTGCCCGGAACCAGTGCCGGGGAACGCGTAGCGAACCCCGGCGGCCTCCTCCAGCCCGTGCAGCGCGACGTTCAGGAGCAAAGGTGAAATCACACCGCCCTGGGGAGTTCCCTCCTCGGTCGGGGCGAACCCTTTGCCCGGCTCGAACACGCCCGCCTTCAACCAGCCCCGGATCATCTCCCTGGCCGGGAACGGCCCGATCGCGGCGAGTAGCCGGTCGTGATCGATTCTGTCGAACGCCGCGGCCAGGTCCGCGTCCAGCGCCCACACCCGCTTGGCCCGGGGGCCTTTGCACGTCGTGTAGATCGCGCCGATCGCGTCCTGGCAGCTGCGGCCCGGCCGGAACCCATACGAGCGGGGTTCGAACCGGGCCTCCCACTCGGGTTCCAGCGCGTTACGCACCCGTGCCTGATGACACCGGTCCATGATCACCGGAATTCCGAGCGGCCTCAGCTTCGCACGGTTTGATGCCTTCGGTATGTACACGCGCCTGACCGCGGAGGGCGTCCAGGTCCGGATGCTCGAGTGCACACGCACCGCCACATCCGCCCGGGCCTCGGAGGTCAACGCGACCTCCCCGTCGATCCCCGCGGTCTTGCGCCCAGCATTGCGCTGCGTCACCTGCCGCACGCTCAACAGCGTGTTCGACCGGGAACGCAGCATCAGCTTCTGCAGGCTTCTGACCTTGGGCCAGTCACCTTCCTGCGTCGCCGTGAAGATCCGCTGCCGTAGTCGCCGTACGTTGTCCTCGTGGACCCGCCAGTTCACGGAGTCCCAATCCAGGACGTCGTCCTCCGGTCCGTTCACTCCGAGGGCTGGCATCGCCATGGCACCACAGGGGTGGACCAGCTGTATCCCGTCATCGTGTCTAACTTGCCCTTCGGTTCTGGCTGTTCCGGCCATTCGTCTTCACAGGCTCACCTGCCCATGTGGGCGCGCTTTCGCGCCCGGGCCCCACGGACCCGGTATCCGGCCAGTTATACGAAATGGCCAGCGGAGGGCTGACCCACCTCGTTCGCTTTCCTGTCGCCTTTCGGCCGCCGGCGTTGGCTTCTTGGGCATCCTGTACCCGCCCGGGACTTGGGCCTTCGTTACCTCCGGCTTACCGCCAACCCCCACGAAGGCATGGCGGACCCTGACGGGGTTTCCGTGTTCCGCACGCATGAGACCCGGCTGGGGTTGGGTGCCCCCTGTACCCCGGGGACGGCGGTGTCCACACGGCCGCGATCAATCCTTGGCCGCCGCCTGCCGCCTTCCAACGGCCGGTCCCTGTCATCCCGGCATCGCAAACCGTCCCAGGATGTGCAATTAACGAGGCATCAGCGAGGGTTCACTGGCATTCACCCCATGCCCAGCCTTCCCCTGGCCTGTGGACCCCGGACGGAGCGAGGGCCCTTGGGCTTTCCCGCGAGCTTCGCACCCGACCGCCGCTGGAGGCAGCAGCCGCGCACGTCACGGTGGGGACAGGTCCCGGACACTGACCCGGACTACGTCGTCAACATCGGCTGACCCTCCAATCGACGTAGTCACTCATCGCGTGCGACCTCGCG